>CAVUPE010000020.1:0-67500 GCA_963743265.1 uncultured Alphaproteobacteria bacterium
GTGCGCCCAGCGGCACTGACCGGGATTGATCTCACGGCATCGCGAGATTCAACCCATAGGTAGTAATACGGACTTGACATGCCAGTAGAATGCTCGGCCTGTTCACGTTTCCGTGATCGCGTTTGCGGTCCTTCTGGGGAAAGCCATGAAGCGAATAGCCCAATCCATCATCGCCGCTGCTGTGCTCACGAGCGCGTGCTCGGCTCATGCAAACCTCATCAGGAATGGCGGCTTCGAGGACGAGGCATTCGGGGACGGAAGCGTTCGAGTCATCTCACCTGGCGACAAAGACCTTCCGGGCTGGACGGTTCATGAGAACCCCATCGATTGGTACACGACCGGCTACGAGCCCAATCCTCTCATCCCGATTGGCGTCGGCCCGCACAGCGGAAGTTTCGCAGTCAACCTCTGCGACGGCAGCGTAAGGACCTGTGATGGCAGCGTGAGGGTTGGGAGCGTGAGCCAGACGATCACAACTCTGCCCTTTCGGGAATACCAGCTCAGCTATTGGGTGGGAAACTATAGCGGCAATGGTGGACCGGTGGCGGTCCTGACGACCATCACTGACGGAACGTCCAATACGATTTTCGAAGCGACCACGACGGCGCCCGCGACCGACGCACCTTCGACATGGGAGCATTTTATTTTCAATTTCCTGACAGACGGAACTTCGAACACGATCGCTTTCGGAGAAGCGACAGACCCATCCCACCCTCCAGTTATCGGCCGAATCTACGTCGGTTTGGACGACGTTACCGTCGTCGCCGTGCCTGAGCCCTCGACCTGGGCTCTGGCGCTGCTCGGCTTTGCAGGCTTGGGCATGGTCGGCCTGCGCCGCGCGACGCGCCTCACGTGATATTGGCGAGGGGCGCGGCGATCCGCCAGACGGCGCCGGAAGCCGCATAGTCCACGGATGTCGTCGCGCCGAGCTCCGCCGTCAGCGCCCCCTTGATCAGGCGCGAGCCAAACCCCTCGCGGCTCGGCGGGATCACCGGGGGGCCGCCGCCTTCCGACCAGGTCAGTTCGAACGCCCGTTCAGGGCTCGGCGAGATTCGCCAGTTAATGTCGACCCGGCCATCGTGGCACGACAGCGCTCCATATTTCGCCGCGTTGGTCGCGAGCTCGTGCAGAGCCATGGAGAGAGAAAGCGCGGAACGCGCCGAAATGGCGATGTTCGGCCCGCGCAGGCGAACCTTGTCGTCGTCGCCCACATGCGGCTCGACCGCCGTTTTGACGACGGATTTGATTTGAACACTCGCAAGGCCTCTCCCCATGAGAATGTCTTGCGCTCGCGACATGGCGACGAGGCGGCTTGAAAGCCTGTCGCGCGCTTCGGCTATGGGCACACCGTCCCTCAGCGTCTGATTCGCGATCGCCTGGACCGTGGCGAGCATGTTCTTGACCCGGTGACTGAGCTCGTTGGTCAGCATGACCCGGTGTTGTTCGGCCTCCTTTCGTTCGGTGATGTCGAGCGTCGCCCCCGAGAAGCGCGCGGCGCGCCCGGACGCGTCGGGATGGCAGCGCCCTTGGGCCAGGACCCAACGCACCGCGCCATCGGCGCGCAGGAGGCGAAATTCCTCGACCAAATCGCCCCCCGCTTTGAGGGCTTCGCCCGTCTTTCGGCGCAGCTGCTCCCGGTCGTCGGGATGGACGCATTTGAGGAACGCTCGGTCGGAGGTTCCGGCCCGCAGTTCGCCGGGATCCATGCCGTAGAGTTGCGCGAACGGTTCGTCGCCGAACACTACGCTGGTCTGGACATGCCAGTCCCAAGTGCCGATCACCGCGCCCGCCAGCGCCAGCCTCAGGCGCTCCTCGCTCGCCGCTACCGCTTCAAATGCCCGATGGCGGTCGGTGACGTCATTGCAGACGACGAGAACGCCTCCAACCCCGTTGGGCGCCTTCTCATCGTCGATCGGGCTAAAGCCGTAGGTCCACCACACATCCTCGCGTTTGCCATGCCGGGTCACCGGCACGAGCTGGTTTTCATGCCAAGTCGCGCCTTCTCCCCTCATCACGGTTTCGATCTGGGGCCCGATAATGTCCCAGATTTCCTGCCAGCAGTCCTTGCCTCTTTGGCCGAGCGCGCTCGGGTGGCGCTCCGGTCCCATGGTTTGGCGATAGGCGTCGTTGTAAAACTGGATGAGGTCCGGTCCCCACCAGATGAACATGGGATGTTGGGTGGTGAGAAGAATGCGAACCGCGGTGCGGAGGCTCTGGGGCCAGCAATTAGCGGAGCCGAGCGGACTGGCGCCCCAGTCATAAGCGCGCATCAGCGCGCCCATTTCCCCTCCGCCGCCAAAAAAGTCCCGCTTTGTGATCGCCGCGCCCTGTACTGCTTCCTCGCCGACCGCAGTTTATTCTTTACCGTTCCAAGTCGCCAGTCGGGTGATATGGAAGGGCGCGTTTGAGCGCGGACAGGGTCTGTCGACGCTGAGACGCCCCTTCGGCCGCGAGGGCGGCTTCCTGAAACTTTGGAACCCACCATGCGGCGCTATCGGATCGCGGTCATCCCCGGCGACGGCATCGGCAAGGAGGTCATTCCCGCTGGCCTCGAGGTCTTGAAGGCGATCGCCGAGCGCGACGGCGGGGTGGAATGGAGCTTCGACCAGTTCGATTGGGGCTCCGATTATTATCGCGAGACCGGCCTCATGATGCCGCCGGACGGCCGCGAGCAAATCAAGGACCATGACGCGATCTATTTCGGCGCGGTCGGCTCGCCGGAGGTGCCCGATCACATCAGCCTCTGGGGCCTGCGGCTCGCGATCTGCCAGCCGTTCGACCAATACGCCAACGTCCGCCCGGCTCGTGTCTTGCCGGGGATAATGAGCCCGCTGCGGCATGTGAGCGGGCCGGAGCTCGATTGGGTGATCGTGCGCGAAAACTCGGAGGGCGAATATTCCGGCGTCGGCGGACGCGTCCATCGCGGCCTGCCGATCGAGGTCGCGACCGACGTCTCGATCATGACCCGCGCGGGCGTCGAGCGCATCTTCCGCTTCGCCTTCGCGCTCGCCCGATCGCGACCGCGCAAGCTCCTCACCATCGTCACCAAATCGAACGCGCAGCGGCACGCCATGGTGATGTGGGACGAAATCGGCGCTGAGGTTGCCCGCGAGTTTCCCGATGTAACCTCAGACAAGATGCTGGTCGATGCGATGACCATGCGCATGACGATCAAGCCCGAGAGCCTGGATACGATCGTCGCCTCCAACCTCCATGCCGACATCCTGTCCGATCTGGCGGCGGCGCTCGCCGGCTCGCTCGGTATCGCGCCGACCGCCAATCTCAATCCAGAGCGCCGCTTTCCCTCGATGTTCGAGCCGATCCACGGCTCGGCGTTCGACATCGTTGGCAAGGGAATCGCCAATCCGATCGGCTCGTTCTGGACCGGCGCGATGATGCTCGAACACCTCGGCGAAAAGGCCGCGGCGGATCGCTTGATGCGAGCGATCGAGCGCGTGACCGCTGACCCGTCGCTGCACACGCCCGACCTTGGCGGCAAGGCGACCACACGCGCAGTGACCGATGCGACGATCGCAGCGATCCAGCGGGAAAACATTTAGACTTCGGATCGGGGAAAGCCCGCCGTGCAGGTATCGTAGAGACAGACGTGGCTCAGATCTTCATTTCGAGCGGAGCTTAACAGCTTGAACGACGCCAGACTGCCGGACATCGGCTTTGAATCCTATGACAGCATGGAAGGCCTGATCGCCATCGAGCGGAGCGCGCCGCCGTCGCGTTTCGGCTCCTGGCCGGGCGCCAAGCTTATTCATGCGGTTTATCCCGGCCTGCTGGTCGCCGGCACGATCGCTTTGGCCTCAACGTGGCTCGCGCAGCATTACACGGCGCCGGTCATGCTGTTTGCGCTTCTGTTCGGGATGGCGTTCCATTTCTTGCACGAGGAGGGACGCTGCGTCGCGGGCATCGAGTTTACATCGCGATCGGTGCTGCGGCTCGGCGTCGGCCTGCTCGGCGTGCGCATCACGCTCGGCCAGATTGCTTCCCTCGGGCCGTGGCCGGTGGCGACGGTGATCGTCGGCGTTGCGACAACGATCCTGTTCGGATTCCTCCTGGCGCGCCGCTTGGGCCTGTCGTCGATGTTTGGCGTCCTTTCGGGCGGCGCGGTCGCGATCTGCGGCGCTTCCGCGGCGCTCGCCATCGCCTCCGTCCTGCCGCGCAGCGACACCCGCGAGCGCGACACCATCCTCACCGTGGTCAGCGTCACCGCGCTCTCGACGATCGCGATGATCATCTACCCGATCTTCGCAACCTCGATCGGCCTCGATCACCGACAGGCCGGCATCTTCATCGGCGGAACGATCCACGACGTCGCGCAAGTCGTCGGCGCTGGTTACACGATTTCGAACGAAACCGGCGACATCGCGACTTATGTCAAATTGTTGCGAGTCGCGATGCTGCTGCCGGCCGTGTTCGCAATTTCGTTTCTTTATGCGCGAAACAATGGCCAAGGCGGAAGCGCGCGGGCGACGTTGCCTATGTTTTTGGTCGGCTTCGCCGTCCTCGTCGTGCTCAATTCCATCGGCCTCCTGCCGAAGGTCGCCATTGACCTCGCCAACGACGTTTCGCGCTGGTGCCTGGTCGCCGCGATCGCCGCGCTTGGCATGAAGACTTCGTTCAAGGCGCTGTTCGCGGTCGGCTGGCGCCCGGTGGGGCTCATGATCGCGGAGACGCTGTGGATCGCGGCGCTGGTGTTGTTTGCGGTCAGGATGATCATCTGAGGCTCGCGACGCCCGTCACGGCGCCTTGACGCAGCGCTCGACCGAAAAGACGCATTCCTGGCCGAGCGGAAACTTGCTGCCGTCGACCGCGGTGTAGCCGACCTCGCTGACGTGAGCGTTGGTCATGACCAAGACGACATCGCAGCTCCCGCCAGGCGTGAACGGAACCAGGTTCGTGTTGAGGCCGATCGCCCATTGCGGGCCGTAGCCGCGCATTTGCCCGCCGACATAGGTCCAGATTTCGGTCGCTTGCCCAGCTGGAACACGTTGGGCCGGCTGACCCAGGCAAGCGAGAATGTCGCGCTTCGAAAGGCCGATCATCGATTGTTGCGCGACCTGGTCGGTTTCGAGCGGTTCGCCTGGCAACCCCCAAGCGCAATGAGGGCGATGGTCGCCAATGTCGCAACGAACTTGCTCAATGCCGCCTCCCGGAAGTCGAGCCGACGTTGGCGTAGCCAAGCGGGTTTGACAATCCGGGCTTAAATCAAACCGTCGTTGCGTCGCTCGCCTGAAAGATCGCGATCTTCGTGTCGCCGTAAGTCCGCTCGTCGAGAAGGGCGAGGCCAATCGGCGCGGCGATCTCGGTCTTCGCCGCCTCTTCCACAACACAAAGCGCATTCGGCTCGAGCCAACCCCCTTCCAGCAGCGAGGCGAGCGCCGGTGCAGAAAGGCCCTGTCCGTAAGGCGGATCGACAAAGGCGAGCGCAAACGGGCCACCGGCTGGCGCCGAACCGAGCTTCGTTGCGTCGGCGCGCCAAATGCGGGTCACGCCGCCGAGCGCCAGCGCCTCGACATTGCCGCGCAGAAGCGCGCGCGCTTCGGCGCCGTTGTCCACGAGCAATCCGAACCGCGCGCCGCGCGAAAGAGCCTCGATTGCGAGCGCTCCCGTGCCCGCGAACAGATCAACGACACGCGCGCCGTCGATTTGGCCGGGGAATCGGTGCTCGAGAATGTCGAAGATCGACTCGCGCAGGCGCTCCGAGGTTGGACGAATGGCGCGCGACGATGGCGTCAGCAACGTGCGACCCTTGAGGCGGCCGCCGACGATCCGCATCGATCACGGCTTTCGCGGTGGCCGACGCGGACCGCCGGCGCCTTTCGGCGGGCCTTTTCCTGGCGGGCGAGGGCGCTGCCCAGGTGAGGAGCGACCGCGCGGCGGTCCGCCTTTGCCGCTCGCGCCGCGGCCAGGGCTCTGCGGCCGGTCTCCGTCACGCGCTCCTGTGCGCGGCGGTCTTGATTTGAAGTCTGAGCGCGGGCCACGGCTCTTGTCGTCCGATCGCGGCGGTCGACCCTCGCCGGCTGGGGGACGCGTCCGGCCCTGAGGCCGATCAAACTTGCGTTCGCGCGCGGGATCGCCGGCGCCCCGCGTCGACGGGGGCCGTTCTCGACGATCACCGTCACGCTTTGCTTCGGGACGATCGAAGCGACGCTCGCGCGGCGGCGCGCCATCGCCGCCCGTGTCGCGAACGCGGCTCTGCGGCCGGTCTCCGTCGCGCGCCCCTGCGCGCGGCGGTCTTGACTTGAAGTCGGGGCGCGCGCCACGGCCTATGTCGTGCGATCGTGGCGGCCGGCCCTCTCCGGCTGGGGGACGCGACCGGCCCGGAGGTCGGTCAAACTTGCGCTCGCGCGCCGGATCGCCGGCGCTCCGCGCACGTGGCGCGTGATCTCGACGATCACCATCACTTCTCGCCGGAGGACGGTCGAAGCGGCGCTCGCGCGGGCCGCCTTCAGCCCTCGCGGCGCTTGACCTCTCAGGCCGACCCCCACCCTCCGTCCGGTCCGAATGCGGCGGCCGCTCGCGCCCTCCCGCGGCGCGCCCTCGCTTGGGCCCGAAGGAGTCACCTCTGCCGGCGCGGCCGCTTGCCTCAAACGAACGTCCGCCGCGCTCGCCAGGGTTCGGACGTGCGCTGCGTTTCGGCCGCGTTTCGGAGGCGATGGGCGTGCGCGCCTCTTCGACAGCCCGCGACATCCGCTCGACCGCGATGGTTCGCCCCTTGCGGTCGTGGGTCGCGCTGCGCTCGATCCGCTTACGCGTCGTCGCGGCGTCTGCGACGATTTCGGCGCGCAAAGCCGAGACATGTTTGCGGCGGCGCTCAGGTGTGGACGGCGCCGGGGGCGCGCGGCGCGGCGCTGCATCCCCTTCGAACCGTTTCTCGCTCCCGCGCGCTCCACGATCAAATCGGCCGGGCATCGCTCGCTTGGGCCCGCGATTTTCGCGCGGCCCGCGCTCGCCTCGCTGCCGTTCGCCTTGCCTGCGCTCGGGCGGCGATTGATCGGCGACGATCTGCGGCGCGTCAAAATTGACGCCTGCTTCCTTGGCGAGCTTCACGCCCAGTTGGTCGCGGATCACACGCGTGCGCACTTCCATGACCTCGCCTTCTGGTAGGTCGCCGAGTTCGAACGGACCGAAGGAGATGCGGATCAGGCGGTTGACCGCGAGGCCCAGGTGCTCGAGGATTTTCTTGATCTCGCGGTTTTTTCCCTCCCTGAGGCCCAGGGTGAGCCAGGCGTTGGAGCCTTGCTCGCGGTCAAGCTTGGCCTCGACCCCCACGTAGTCGACGCCGTCGATGGTGACTCCGTCGGCTCAGACGATCGAGCGCCGCCTGGTCGATGGTCCCGTGCGCGCGCACGCGATAGCGGCGCAGCCAGCCGGTTGACGGCAGCTCCAGCACGCGCGAGAGCCCGCCATCGTTGGTGAGCAGCAGCAGCCCTTCGGTGTTGATGTCGAGCCGGCCGATTGCGACCACGCGCGGCAGGTCAGGCGGCAGCACCGCGAAAACCGTGTTCCGCCCTTCCGGGTCGCGCGCGGTGGTGACGAGACCTCGAGGCTTATGGAACAGAAAGAGGCGCGTGCGCTCAGGCGCCGCGAGCGGCTTGCCGTCGACGCGCACGTCGTCGGTTTCGCTCACGTTGAACGCTGGGCTCTTGAGCACCTCGCCGTTCACGCTGACACGCCCCTCGGCGATCCACGCCTCGGCTTCGCGGCGGGAACAGACGCCCGCCCGCGCCATGACCTTGGCGATGCGCTGGCCGGGGCGGACCTCTGAGCCTTCAGCTTGGATTTCGTCGTTCATTCTGCTCTGTTCCGGCCCATCCGCGTCCGCATTGCCGCGCGCGGCCGCTTGTCCTAAGCCCGAACGCTGCGGCCGCCAATGAAAAACGCTTGGCGAACAGCCAAAGGCGGGCCGCATGGGAAGCGCGGATTTGGCCGAAGAGAACAAAGACGATCCGATGAGCCTCGCTTTCACCGAGGCCCGGTCGGCCGAGCTCCGCGGCGAAGCGCCGATCGGCGCCGCGCTCGTTCGCGATGGGACCGTGATCGCGAGCGCCGGAAATCGCACCCGCGAACTCAGCGATCCAACCGCTCACGCAGAAATGATCGTCATCCGAGAGGCGGCGGCCAAGCTTGGTTCCGAACGGCTTGTCGGCTGCGATCTCTATGTGACGCTCGAGCCCTGCGCGATGTGCGCGGGCGCGATTTCTCTTCGCCCGGCTGCGCCGACTCTATTATGCTGCTCCCGATCCCAAGGGCGGCGCTGTCGATCATGGGCCGCGCTTCTTTGGCTCGCCAACCTGCCACCATGCGCCGGAGGTCTACGGCGGCTTACGCGAGGGCGAGGCAGCGGAAATGCTGAAAGCGTTTTTCGCCTCGCGGCGGTGAACCAACCGGTGGGGGCCCGGCCGGATACGAGACCTCGCCCTCAGGTTGAGACTGTTATTGTGGCGCCACCCCGTCGCCGGTTGCCAACGCTCAGGCCGCCGTGACACATGAGGAGTAGCTTGCTTGAGAACGTCCAAGGGAGGAGACCATGCCCCGTCCGCCGTTTCGCGCCGACCATGTCGGGAGCTATCTTCGGCCCGAGCGGCTGCGGGAGGCGCGCGAGCGTTTCGCCGCTGGCCGTCTTCCTGCCACGGAATTGCATGAGATCGAGGACGCGTGCATCCGCGAGGTCGTGCGCGCGCAAGAGAACGTTGGCCTGAAGGGGATCACCGACGGCGAGTTTCGCCGCACCTTTTTTCATGTCGACTTTCTGGAGCGGCTGCACGGGGTCGAGGTCCGTTACGGCGAGTTCGCGGCGCATTTCAAGAAAAGCGACGGCACCCAGGTTGGTTTCGCGCCGCCGACCATGCACGTCGACAGCAAGATGAAGTGGACCGGTCCCATTCAAGGTCCGGACTTCGATTTCCTCAAGAAGACGACGACGCGCACGCCCAAAGTCTGCATCCCCGCGCCATCGATGCTGCACTTCCGCGGTGGCCGCGAAGCGATCAGCGACGCCGTCTATCCGAACCTTGAGAATTTCTACGACGATCTGACCGCGGCCTACCGCGCCGAGATCGCCGATCTTGCGGCGCGCGGCTTGCGTTACTTGCAATTCGACGACACCAATCTTGCGTACCTCTGCGATCCGGAAATTCGCGCTCGAACCAAGGCGCGCGGCGACGACCCGGACGCGCTCGTCCGCCTCTATTGCCGGCTGATCAACGATTCGATCCGAGAGCGGCCGCAGGATATGACGGTGTGCGTCCACCTCTGCCGCGGCAATTTCAAGAGCGCCTGGGTGGCGCAGGGCGGCTATGAGCCGGTCGCCGAGATCCTGCTCAACGAGATGAAGATCGACGGCTTCTTCCTCGAATATGACGACGAGCGCTCCGGCGATTTCGCTCCGCTGCGATTTGCGCCGAAGAGCGCGACGATCGTGCTGGGTCTGATGAGCTCCAAGAAGGCCGCTCCGGAGTCGAAGGACGAGGTCAAGCGCCGGATCGATGAGGCGACGAAATACGTGCCGCTTGAACAATGCGCGCTGAGCCATCAGTGCGGGTTTTCGTCGACGGCGCACGGCAACGACCTCAGCGAAGCTGATCAGTGGATCAAGTTGGCGCGTCTGGTCGAAATTGCCGAAGAGGTGTGGGGCGAGGCATAATCCGTTCACACGAGGCAAATGAGTTCAGAGAAATGCTGGAACGAGTTCGTACGAGCGCAAAACCGACCTGGTTCGATTCGACAAGTGCTTCATCGGCGGGCGCTGGGTCGAGCCGCTATCGGGCGAGCGTCTGCCGGTCGAGGACCCGTCGCGCGGGATGGAGATCGCCGAAATCGCTCGCGGAGGGGTCGCCGATATCGATGCGGCGGTCGAAGCGGCCGAGCGCGCGCTTGCCGGCGATTGGGGCAAGCTGACTGCCACCGAGCGTGGGCGGCTGCTGGCCAAGCTCGCCGAGCTGATCACTGAGCGGATCGAGGATCTCGCCCATCTCGAGGCGCTCGACGTCGGCAAGCCCTTGAAACAGGCCCGCGCGGACGCGGTGGCGATGGCGCGCTACATGGAATTCTACGCCGGCGCCGCAGACAAGGTGATGGGCGAAACCATCCCCTTCCAGAGCGGCTACACGGTCTACACCTTGCGCGAGCCGCACGGGGTGACCGGACATATCGTGCCGTGGAACTATCCGATGCAGATCGCCGGGCGCACGATCGGCGCGGCGCTGGCGATGGGCAACGCCTGCGTGCTTAAGCCCGCGGAGGAAGCCTGCCTCACCTCGCTTGCGCTCGTTGATCTGGCGCGCGAGGCGGGTTTTCCTGCTGGAGCTCTCAATGTCGTGCCGGGCCTCGGCGAAGAGGCCGGGGCGGCGCTCGCCGCCCATCCCGGCGTGCGACATCTATCCTTCACCGGCTCGGTCGCGGTGGGCGCGCTGGTGCAGGAAGCCGCGGCTCGCCACGTCGCGCCGGTGACGCTCGAACTCGGCGGCAAGTCGCCGCAACTCGTATTCGCCGACGCCGACCTCGATCGCGCTCTGCCGTTCCTGGTCAACGCGGGCATCCAGAACGCCGGCCAGACATGTTCCGCGTCATCGCGCATTCTGGTCGAGCGCAAGATTTATGGCGAAGTCGTCGAACGCATGGCGGCGCGCTACAAGGCTTTGAAGGTCGGCCCGGCCGACGCGGATCTCGATGTCGGACCGCTTGTCTCCGAGCGCCAGAAGTCGATCGTCAGTCGCTTCATCGCCGAGGGCGTCGATCTCACGACGGCCGCGATCGGCCGGATCGTCGAGGGCGCGCCTTCCGGCGGACATTATGTCGCCCCCACCCTGTTCGCTGACGTCGCGCCTTCTCATCGCCTGGCGCAGGAGGAAATCTTCGGGCCCGTCCAGGTCGTCATCCCCTTTGAGGACGAGGCCGAGGCGATCGCAATCGCCAACGGCACCGGCTACGGCCTCGTGGCTGGCGTCTGGACGGCCGACGGCGGGCGGCAGATGCGGCTCGCCAAGGCGCTGCGCGCAGGGCAGGTTTTCCTCAACAATTACGGCGCGGCCGGCGGCGTCGAGCTGCCGTTCGGGGGCGTGGGCAAATCGGGTCATGGCCGCGAAAAGGGCTTTGAGGCGCTGTACGGTTTTTCGGCGCTGAAGACCGTCGCGGCGTGGCACGGCTGAGGCGGGGATGGAGCTTGGCGGCTCGCGCTTGCTTGTGTTGCGTGTTCGCTTTGATGGCGACGGGATGCGCGACGCCGCCCGTGGTCAAGCGCGACTATCTCGATGCGACGGCGTGGCGCGGATCGGCTTTGACCGTCGTCGGCCGCCAGAAGGTTGTCGACGCCGCCGCCGGCGCAGCGCCGCAAACGGTGACGCTGATCGACGTTAATCAGCGGGCGGAGGTCGCTGGCGACGTGGAACGGCGGGCGCGCATTCTCGACCGCCGGGTAGCGAACGTGCAGGCGGAGCTGCGCCGCAATGGAATTGCGCCCACCGCTATCGCTGAGTGGCCTGGCCCGGTCCCGGTCGGCGTTCAGACCTATCCTCCGGGCGAATTGCAGACAAAACAGATGGTGGTTATCGCGCACTACTGACGGGTGGCATGCGCGGCGACGTGGGCCATGTTAAGGTGCGATGTCGACTGGGCGATCGACGTCGCCATTGCGAGCGTGAGCGAAGCAATCCAGGGGAACGTCGGGCGTCCTCCGATCGCCTGGATCGCCGCGTCGCCATAGCCCGTCGAAAGACGGGCGTCTTGCGACGCCCTGTGGCATCCTCGCGATGACGTAACTTTGGGGGAAGCGCATGAGTCCGATCGTCGTTGTCCTGAACGGCCCTAATCTCAATCTGCTCGGCAAGCGCGAGCCGGAGATCTACGGCCGCGAGACGCTGGCCGACGTCGAAGCGGACTGCCGGCGCGTCGGCAGCGAACTGGGGCTTTCGATCGAGTTTCAGCAGAGCAATCGCGAATACGAACTCATCGACTGGATTCACGGCGCTCGTCAACGCGCCGCGGGCATCGTCATCAATCCCGCCGCCTTCACTCATACGTCGGTCGCGATCCTCGACGCGCTGAACGCCTTCGAAGGGCCGATCATCGAAGTTCACATTTCTAACGTGCACAAGCGAGAGCCTTTCCGGCATCATTCCTACGTCTCGGGCGTCGCCTCGGGGGTGATCGTCGGCTGCGGAACGCAAGGCTACACGCTGGCGCTTCACCGGATCGCCAAGCTGATCGGAACGCCGAAGCAATAACCGGGTCGGGAGGAAGGGAGAGGAAACGCCAGGGTGAAGAATCAAGGAGACCATCGACAGACTTCCGGGCGGCTTGATGCTGGCGCCGTTGCTGCTTGGCGCGCTCTGCAAGACCTTTGCTCCGAATGCTCCGGCTTATTTCAAGGGCTTCACCCAGGGGATCATGACCGGCGTCATACCGATCCTGGCCGTGTGGTTCTTCTGCATGGGATCGTCGATCAAGCTCAGCGCAACGGGGACCGTTCTGCGCAAATCCGGAACGCTGGTGCTGACCAAGTTCTTCGCCGCCTGGGCGATCGTTCTCGTAGCTTCCCAGTTCATTCCGCCGGAGGGCGTTCAGAGCGGCTTCTTCGCTGGCCTTTCGATCCTCGCCATCGTCTGCGCCGTCGATATGACGAACGGCGGTCTTTATGCGTCGCTCATGCAGACCTACGGCACGAAGGAGGAAGCCGGCGCTTTCGTGCTGACCTCGATCGAGTCCGGACCGCTGATGAGCATGATCATCCTCGGCGCGTCCGGAGCGGCGCATTTCGAGCCGCAGGTCTTTGTCGGCGCCGTGCTTCCGTTCCTGGTCGGCTTCGCGCTCGGCAATCTCGATCCCAAGCTCAGGGAGTTTTTCGCCCCCGGCGGCCAGTTGATGATTCCCTTCTTTGCGTTCGCACTTGGCAACACCATCGACCTGCACAGTCTTCTCTCGCCGCTCGCGGGCCTCGGCGTCGTGCTTGCCCTCTCCGTCATTCTGCTGACTGGCTTGCCGCTGGTCATTGCCGACAAACTGATAGGCCGCGGCACGGGCACCGCCGGCATCGCCGCCTCCTCCACCGCCGGAGCGGCGGCCGCCAACCCTGTTGCAATTGCGGCGGTCGCTCCGCAGTTCGCTCCTTCGGTGCAGCAGGCGACGGTGCTGGTCGCGATCTGCATCGTCGTCACATCGATCGTTGTGCCGATCCTCACCGGTCTTTGGTATCGCCGTTTCGGTCAGGGCATGGCCGAGCAAGCGCGCACGGACAGTTCAGCGCCTGCGCTGCAGTTCAATCCGGCGGACTAGGCGCGGCAAATCGAGGGCGCAACGCGGCGCGACCTCAACTCACAATCGCGAGCGCGAAGCCGTCCCAGCCCTTCGCGCCGACAGTCTGGATCGCGGTCGCGCTCAATCGCGGCTCGCGCGCAATGCGCTCGAACATATCGCGCACGCCGACGACGTCCGGACTGCGGCTCGCCGCGTCAACCACCTCGCCCTCACGCACCACATTGTCGACCATGATCGTGGTTCCCGGACGGGAAAGGCGCAAAGCCCATTCGAGATAGGCCGCGTTGTTGGTCTTGTCGGCGTCGATGAACACGAAGTCGAACGGGCCGAGCCGCTCGGCCTCGATCTTCGGAAGGGTCTCCAGAGCAGCGCCGGTTCTGATCTCGACCTTGCCGCCGAGACCGGCGCGGGCGAGGTTGCGGCGCGCGACATCGGCGTTCTTGGGGCTGAGTTCGAGCGTGATGAGCCGCCCGTCGTCGGGCAAAGCGCGCGCCAGCCAGATCGTTGAATAGCCGCCGAGCGTCCCGATCTCGAGCGCTTTGCGCGCGCCGGACATGCGCGCCAGGAGATGGATCAGCTTGCCCTGCGGCGCCGAGACGTCGATCGACGGCAGGCGGGCCGCCGCATTGGCGGCGAGCGCCGCCTCAAGCGCTGGGTCCGACCCGATCAGCGTCTCGGCGAAATAGGAGTCGACCTCGCTCCACTCGCGTTGGTTCATCAGCCGTCATCACCTCTGTTTAGGTCTTGCCGTGCGCTCCTGCCGCCTCCGGCATGACCAGGTTGGCGTCGCGGGCGATACGCCAGCGGCCGTCGGTCTCCTTGCGCAAGACGCTCATCGCGTATCCCGACATGCGCTTCGGCGCTTGGCCCGGGGAAGTCAGCTCGACCTGAACACGGTTGCGGATGTAAGCGCGCGGACCAAAGACCTCGATCTCCTGGACTTCGGCGCGGGCGTCAATCGCGATGCCCTTCATTCGTTCGCTGTCGGCTGCGAACTCCGCCTTTCCAAAGGGCGCGCGACCCGGCGTCATGAAGACAACGTCATCTGTCATCATGTCCAAAAGCGCAGGCAGGTCACCGGCGTTGCTGGCCGAAATCCAGGCGTCGACGAGCTGACGGATTTGGCGCTCATCGTCTGTCATGCTTTGCCTCCTTGGCGTTGGCGCCACGAGATCAACGCTCTTCGGCCTTCAAGGTTCTTCCTTCCCAGCGACGCCCGCTTCCGCAAACGTCGCCATGCCGTTGTGACAGGCGACCGCGGCTTTGACGACGCCAACCGCGAGCGCCGCGCCGGAACCCTCGCCGAGCCGCATCCCGAGATCGAGCAGGGGCGTCTTGCCGATCAGCTTCAGCGCGTGCCGGTGCGCGCGCTCGGCGGAGAGGTGAGCGGCGAGGCAATGGTCGAGAGCGGAATTGTCGAGGGCCAGCAGCACCGCCGCTGCCGAGCACACCACGAAGCCATCGAGCAGCACCGGCGTGCGGCGCAGGCGCGCAGCGAGGATTGCGCCTGCGATCGCCGCGGTTTCGCGGCCCGCCAAGGCGCGCCAGAATCTGCAGCGGATCGTCGAGATAGGGCTTATGGCGCGCGACCGCCGCGCGTACGGCGTCGGCCTTGCGCCTCAGGCCCTCATCGTCGACGCCGGTCCCCCGGCCGACCCAGTCCTCCGCCTGCCCGCCATGAAGCGCATGATAGATGGCCGCCGCCGCCGTCGTATTGCCGATACCCATCTCGCCGAGCACGAGCAGGTCGGGCTCGGAGGCGAGCGCCTCCATGCCGAACGCCATCGTCGCCGCGCAACTTTTTTCGTCGAGTGCGGGTTCCTGGGTCATGTCGCCGGTCGGCTTCTCCAAGGCCAGTTCGTACACTTTGAGCGACAGATCGAAGGTCTTGCAGATCTGATTGATCGCCGCGCCGCCAGCCTGGAAATTCGCCACCATCGCCTGCGTAACCGACGCCGGAAAGGCAGAGACCCCCTGCGCGACGACGCCATGATTGCCAGCGAAGACCGCGACCAGCGGCCGATCCACATGCGGCCGCGCCGATCCCTGCCAGGCCGCCATCCACTCGGAAATCTCCTCGAGCCGGCCGAGCGAACCCGCGGGCTTCGTCAATTGCCCCTCGCGCTCGCGAGCCGCCGCACGGGCTGCTTCGTCGGCTTTTGGCATTTTTCGCATGAGGTCGCGGATGTCGTCGAAAGGGCGGCGTGCGTTCACTGATGTTCTCTCGGAGAAGGGGAGCCGCGGCGGCTATAGTCGATATTGCGCCGCAGTGGAAAACCGCGGGGTTAATTGGCGTGCTTCATATGGATTTGGTAGCTTCCGCCGACGCCGGTCATGGGGGCCCAATGCGCGCCGTTCTTTGCGATCGATTCGAGGGAATTGGCGCGCTGCGCATGGGCGAGACGGCGGAGCCGATTCCGGCCGCCGACGAGATCCTGATCGACGTTCACGCCGCCTCGGTCAGCTACATGGATTATCTCGATGGCCTCCGGCGGCTATCAGATGCGGCCGGCCCTCCCGTATGTGCCGGGAACGGACGCCGCCGGGGTCGTCGTCGCCGTTGGCGACAAGGTTACGCGCTTTCGCCCGGGCGACCGCGTCGCCTGCGGCAACTGGTTCGGAGGCTTTGCCGAGCGCATGGTCGCCAAAGCCTCGAAGAGCGCGCGAATTCCCGACAACGTGGATTTCTTCGTCGGCTCGACCGTCCTCCACGCCTACCTCACCGCCTGGTACGCGCTCGTTGATCGCGCGCGCTTGCAGCCCGGCGAAACCGTGCTCATTACCGGCGCCGCAGGCGGCGTTGGGCTCGCTTGCGTCGAAGTGGCGCGCCTGATCGGCGGCCGGGTCATCGCGGTGGTCGGATCGGCTGCGAAGGCGCAGGCCGTGCGCGACGGCGGCGCCGAGCACGTCATCGACGCTTCGTGCGAGGACGTGCGCGAGCGGGTGAAGGCGCTGACCAAGGGCGAGGGAATTGACGTCGGCGTGGACAATATCGGCGGGGCGTTGTTCCTGACCCTTGCCCGTCTCATGCGCTGGAACGGGCGGCTGATCCCGATGGGATTCGTCGGCGGCGAGATCCCGTCCGTGCCGATGAATCTGCCTTTGTTGAAGAACTACTCGATCGTCGGGGTCTTCGCCGGCGCCTGGATGACGAATTTTCCTGATGAAAGCGCTGAGGCCGCCGACAAAGTGATGGCGCTTGTCGGAGAGGGCGCTTTACACCCGCGCGTCGACCGGGTGCTGCCGCTCGAGCAGGCGCCTGAGGCGATGCGCGCTGTTGCGGAACGCAGCGTTCAGGGGCGGATGGTGCTGCGGGTCCGATAGTCGGGAGGAAGCCATGGCGGACGAGGCGCGGCCAAGACCGATCGAAGACGTCCGTGAAATCTCGGCGATCACTTACGGCTTCATGGCGTCCAAGGCGCTGTTCGCCGCGCTCGAGTTCGATCTCTTCACTCATATTGCGCAAGGCGCCGCCTCGACCTCTGCGCTCGCAGCGATCACTGGTATTGCTGAAAACCGGCTGGTTACGCTGCTGGCCGCGCTCAAATCGCTCGGGCTGATCAGCGAGGCCGGCGGACGCCTCATCAATGCGCCGGCTACGGCGCGCTATCTCGTCGCCGGCGCGCCCGGCGATTTCCGCGACTACGTCCGCTTCGTCAACGGCGAGTTCGGCTACGAGAGCTTCCGTCATCTTGGCGCGGCGCTGCGCGGCGAGCGGATTTTCCCGGACAAAGGATTTTATGAAGGCATGATCTATGACGCCGGAATCGGCGGCGAACGGTTCAGTTCCGCGCAACACACCGGTTCGCTGGGCCCTGCTCGGCATCTGGCCAAGCGGCTCGATCTCAAGGATCGCCACAAGCTCTTGGACGTGGGCGGCGGCAGCGGGGCCTACAGCATCGCGTTCTGCGCCGCCAATCCGCATCTTCAGGCGACAATTCTCGATTTTCCCGAGACCGTGGATACGGCCAAGCGTTATGCCCGGGAGGCTGGTCTTTCCGACAGAATTTCGCATCTCGCCGGCAACGCGATCAAAGTCGAGTGGCCCAAGGGACATGACGTCGTGCTCATGTCCTATATCTGGAGCGCGGTCGGGGAGGCTGATCTCGCCATCCTGGCCAAGCGCGCCGCCGAGGCCCTGCCGCCGGGCGGGCTCGTGCTCATCCACGACTTCATGGTCGACGACGCGCGCGAGGGTCCGCCCTTCGCCGCCTGGTATCTCCTAGGCAGTATGTTCGACAATCCAACCGCCGTGTGCCTCACGCCCGCTGATGTCGAGCGGGTGTTGCGCGACGCCGGCTTCCAGATCGAAGGCACAGAGACCATGCTGCCTGGGATTACGATGCTGACCAGGGCGAGCAAACCCGTTTGAGGGAAAACCGCTACTTCATCTGCTCCAAAAGATGCGCGGCGCTGGAAACGTCGGCTTCACCCGGCTTCGGCTCGATGTTGAGCTCTTTGACCACTCCGTCCTCGACCAGCATCGCATAGCGCTTGGAGCGCACGCCCAAGCCCCCGGCGGACGCATCAAACTCGAGGCCCAGCGCCTTGGCGAAGTCGCCGCCGCCGTCGGCGAGGAAATCGATATGGCCCTTGGAGCCCGTCGCGTCCGACCAAGCCTGGAGCACGAAATGGTCGTTGACCGCGGTCATGGCGATCGCGTCGACGCCCTTGGCCTTGAACGCCGCCTCGCTGACGATGAAGCCGGGCAGATGGTTCTTGTGGCAGGTCGGGGTGAAGGCGCCCGGCAGACCGAACAGCACGACTTTTTTGCCGGCGAAGTAATCCTTCGTTTCCACCGGCTTCGGCCCGTCAGGGGTCACCAGACGCACGGTGACGTTGGGCAGGCGATCGCCGACTTTGATGGTCATGAGAGATCCTTGGTTGCAGGGCACGTTCGCGCGCGGACGCGGCGGAGACTAGACGACCGGCGCTTGGCTCGTAAAGCGGGCGTGTTGCCGCAAGGGGAAAGGTTCTACGTTTTTGGCGCGGCTTGGACCGTCGTCTCCACCGCGCCCGCTCCGCCAGTCAGCGTGAGGCGCAGCGCGACGGGAAGCGCGGCGTCTTTGGGTTTGTCGCCGATTGTCAGCGTAAAGCAGTCGCGGCCTTCGTTGGCCTGCGTCGGGGCTGTCTTCAGCCACCAGCCCTCCGGCGCCTCGACGAACAGGTCGCGCGGAAGGCCGTCTTCATGGGTCGAGCAGAGGCGCCAGCTGTCCGCGCCGAGCGCCTCGAGCGCGCCGAAATCCTTCGGCTTGACCGGGCGCGGGACGGCGGCCAGCGCCTCGTCGATCAAGCCCGCATGGGGCGAGCCCGTAGCCGGCGTCAGCTTGAGCTCGAGATGCGCCTTCGCCGGCAGACACACTTTCTCACACACGGCGAAATCGGCGTTAAGTTTGAGTGTCGCGAGCTTCGTGGGATCGCGAAGCTTGACGCGTAAGGGAAAGACGACGCTGCCATCATAGCCGAACGCCTCGCCGCCGTCGGCCTCTTTGATACGCTTCGGCGCCGGAAACTCCGGTTCGACACTCGCGACATTGTCGGACGTGGAGAAGTCCAGCGTCGGCGGCAGGCCAGCGTCTCCGGGATCGCGCCAATAGGTGATCGCGCCGGGGCTAAGAGCAATCTCGAACCCGGCAAGATCGCCGCCGCCCGAGATGAGGCGCGCCTGAGACTTCGCGGCCTGCGCCCAATCGGTCGAGAACGAATCGGCGGCGAACGCGGGCGCGCCCGGAAGGACAAGAGAAAGCGCGGCGGCAACCGCGCCTCCAATCGGAAGGCCTCCCCCGGCGGCTGCGCGAAGCCTCTTAACCAACCATTCTGTACTCATCTTCCTCTGCCTATACCATGCCATGAATTTCAACTAGCATCGACGGTGCTCGCGCAAGCGTGTCTGGAGAGGCGATCATGAGACGGGCGGATCCACCGCCGCCTACCAGTCTGGAAGGACAGTTCCTGATCGCGATGCCATCGCTTCGGGAAGGTCCGTTCGCGCGCTCCGTCGTCTATATGTGCGCCCATCGCGAGGACGGCGCCATGGGCATCGTCATCAACCACCGGGCGGAGGAGATCGATTTCGGCCAGCTTCTGGCGCAGCTCGACATTGTGCCGGAAACCGAGGCGATCCGCTTGCCGCCGCGCGCCCAAGCCGTGCGCGTTTTGCGCGGCGGGCCGGTCGAGACGGGACGCGGCTTCGTTCTCCATTCGAGCGACTACGGCGCCAACGATTCGACGGTCAAGATCGGTGAGCACGTCTGCCTGACCGCCACGCTCGATATCCTGCGGGCGATCGCCCAGGGGACAGGCCCATCGCAGGCCGTGCTCGCGCTTGGCTACGCCGGCTGGGCTTCGGGGCAGCTCGAGAGCGAGATCCTCGCCAATGGCTGGCTGACCTGCCCCGCCGACGCTGCCATCATTTTCGACACAAATTTCGATCGCAAATACGATCGGGCGCTAGCGATCCTCGGCGTCGACGAATGGATGCTGTCCTCCGACGCAGGCCACGCATAGGCCGTTCGGAAGAACGCCCGTCTTCGCCGGATTAAGCGCATCACGCCGGCCGGACCCCCGCCTCCGCCGAAACCTCGAACATCTCCGCCCGTCCGTTTAGCTCGGCGAACACCGCGGGATCGGCGCCGGTGAGGAACACCTGGCCACCGAGGCGCGCGAGCGCGTCGTAGAGCGCACCGCGGCGGCGCGGATCGAAATGGGCCGCGATCTCGTCGAGGAGGGCGAGCGGCGCGATCCCCGACATCTCGGCGACCAGACGCGCATGGGCGAGCGCCAGCCCGACGATCAGCGCCTTCTGCTCGCCGGTCGAGGAGGCGGCCGCCGGCGCCTGTTTGGGCCCGTGCCAGACCAGAAGATCGGAAAGATGCGGGCCGATGAGCGTGCGCCCCGCCGCGGCGTCGCGGCCACGATTGTCGCGCAGGCTGGCCCGATAGCGGTCTTCCGCTGCGAGCGCCGGGCCGCTCTCGGCCAGGGTCTCGATCTCGCCTTGAAGCGCGAGCTTCGCCCAGGGAAAGGGCGAGGAATCGTCGCGCTCGGCCTCGATCAGGGCCTCGAGCCGGCGCACGCAGTCGAGGCGCGCGGCGGCGACCGCGACGCCGAGCTCAGCCGCCTCGCGCTCGATCGCGTCGAGCCATCCGGCGTTGCGCCCGCCCTCTTCCAGGAGCCGGTTGCGTCCGCGCAGCGCCCGTTCGAACTGCCCGACCCGCGCGCCGTGATTGGGGTCGATCGCCAGCACGAAGCGGTCGAGAAAGCGGCGCCGCTCGCTTGCCGGCCCGGCGAACAGCGAATCCATCGCCGGCGTCAGCCAGACGAGGCGCACGTGGTCGCAAAACGCGCGCGAGGAGGCGACGGCCGCACGGTCGACGCGGTTGCGGCGCTCGGCCGCATCGCCGTTCGCGCCCGGTTTCCAGCCGGATCCGAGCTGATGAGTCTCGCCGTCCTCCTCGACTTCAATCGAAAGCGCGAAGCCGCCGGGGCCGCCAACCCGTGCGCATTCCGCGAGTTCCGCTCGGCGCAGCCCGCGACCGGGAGCGAACATTGACAATGCTTCGAGGAGATTGGTCTTGCCGGCGCCGTTCTCGCCGCATAGGACGACGAGACCGCCTCGAACAGCCAGATCGAGCGCGGCATAAGAACGAAAATCGTTAAGCATGATGCGGCGCACGCGTGGGCGCCGTCGTGCCGGGGGGGCGCCGTCAAGGCTGGTCATGAGCGCGGCGTGTGCCACGTCCGGCGGCGGCGCGAAAGTGGGAAAGAGAGGAGCCTTGCCGATGAAATCCCTCGATGTTCTGATGCCCGCTCAAGGCATGGCGTTGATCGACGAGCAGATTAGCGCGCGGCTGCCGCTGCACCGTCTTTGGCTCGAGCCCAACCCTGACCTTTGGCTCGCTGAATGGGCGCCGCGGATCCGTGCGGTCGCGATGTCCGGCGGCCACGCGCATCTCGACGAAGCCTATATGCGCCGATACCCCAAGCTTGAGGTCATCTCCAGTTTCGGCGTGGGCTACGACAATATCGACGCCAAGGCGGCGGCGCGGCTTGGAATCATCGTCACCAATACGCCGGGCGTGCTCGACGACGAAGTCGCCGACACGGCGTTGGGCCTCATGATCATGACCGTGCGCCAGCTGCCGCAGGCGGAGCGGTATTTGCGCGCTGGGCAATGGTCGACGAAGGGCGCCTTCCCGCTCAGCCCGTCGCTGAGGGACCGCACCGTGGGGATTCTGGGGCTTGGGCGCATCGGCAAGGCGATTGCGACCCGGATCAGCGCATTCGGGCTTGATGTCGTCTATCACGGCCGACATGCCCAAGCCGATGTCCCTTATCGCTACTATTCTTCGCTCATCGACATGGCCAAGGCCGCCGACATTCTGATCGTGGTCGCGCCCGGCGGCCCCGGGACGCGGCATATCGTCAACGCCGAAGTGTTGGAGGCGCTCGGTCCCGACGGCGTATTGATAAATATCGCTCGCGGCTCCCTGGTCGACGAGAAGGCGTTGATCGAGGCGCTGCGGAGTAAGAAGATTTTGGCCGCCGGCCTCGACGTGTTCGAGAACGAGCCCAGCGTGCCGGAAGAGCTCATTGCGCTCGACAACGCGGTGCTGTTGCCGCATGTCGGGTCGGCCTCGGTCAAGACGCGCCGGGCGATGGCCGAATGCGTGGTTTCGAACCTATTCGCGTGGGCCGACGGCAAGCCGCCGCTCACTCCGGTGCCCGAAACGCCGTGGCAGGGGCAGTGGGGGAAAGGCGGGTAGGCGGCCCGCGCGAAGGGTGTAAGGGAGTCCACGACGACGCAAAAGACGCTATACGGTCCGGCCAAACCACCCGGCTGTACGCGAGACCGGCCATACTGGTGACGGGCACGGAAACCAAATGCCGATATTCATGGACCGCCATGACTTGCGCGGGTTGAAGCAAGTGGATGTCGCCAACGCGCACACCAGGGACCTCGAAATCCAGGACCGGTATGGGGTCAAGTACATGGCCTACTGGTACGACGAAGAGCGCAGCTCCGGCTTCTGTCTCGTACATGCTCCGGACCCGGCGACCGCCGAGCGGGTCCATCGCGAGGCGCACGGCGCAATCGCCAACACCATCATTCCCGTCGATCTGGCTGCGGTCGAGGCGTTCCTTGGCCGCATCGGCGATCCGCGCGCGGCCCTAGGGGTGGCAGCCCCGGGCGTGGATGCAGGATTGCGCGCCGTTATGTTCACCGACATCGTCGGTTCGATCGAGATGACGGCCCGCCTCGGCGACAGTCGAGCGCTCGACCTGGTCCGGGTGCACGACGCGCTGGTCCGGCGCGGGCTCGATGCGCATGGCGGGCGCGAGGTCAAGCATACCGGCGACGGCATTATGGCCTCCTTCGACGAGGTAGCGAACGCCGTGCGCGCGGCCGCAGATATCCAGCGGCGCCTAGCCGCATACAATGTGGAGGCCTCAGAGAGCCTGAGCGTTCGGATTGGCATCGACGCCGGGGAACCGGTCACGGAACACAACGACTTGTTCGGAACTACGGTGCAGCTCGCGTCCCGCTTGTGCAACGAAGCGGAGGCCGACGGCATCCTCGTATCCCGCGTCGTACGCGAACTCTGCGAGGAGGACGCCGCACGGTTCACGCCGCTCGGCGAGCGTCAGCTGAAGGGCTTCGCTGAAAAGACGCCAGTGTTTCGGTTCGAGTGGCGGAGCTGACCCGGCGATCGGCTAGAGTTCACGGCGATTGGCGGCTGCGCTACGCTGACAACGGATGAGGCGATTCGCCGAGAGTCCAACGGAGATGGGAGCAACGACCATGTTGAGCTACGCCACCCTCGGCCTCTGCGCTGGCTTCGTCGCGCTTTTCGCGGGGCCGCTCGCCGCGTCGGCCCAGGACGCGATCACCGCGCCTGCGCAGAAGACGGTCGGCCAGCCGCAGTCGACCAAAAGCGACATGATTCCCTCGCTCGCGGTCATCAATTCCCGGGGGGCGACGCTCCAGGGCAACATTCTGACGATGACCAACGTGGGATCGAATTCGATCGTGTTCTCCGATCGTCCCTACAGAGCGGCCGGGCACGTGCTGACCAAGCACTTCCTCAAGGAATGGGATGAGGGAAGCGACAGCTTCGCCAAGGATCCTCCAAACGCCACGATATCGGTGCTGAGCGCGGAGGGCGATACGGTTGAGGACGCCGTCGTGACCCTGAAATCGCCTAAGCTCGACGGCGACAAGTTGACCTTCGAGGTGACTGTGCTCGAAGGAGGCCTGTCGAAGGCGACCGGACCCGCTTCGCTGTTCATCGACTGGTTCGCCGCGCGCGGTTATGGCGGTCGCGGATTCGTCGCCGGGGGCGGCGGATGGCATGGCGCCTGGTACGGTCATCCCAATTACGGCGCGGTGGCGGGAGCGGCGGCCATTGGCCTCGGCGCCGCGGCGGTCGGAGCAGCGGCGGCAGGCGCCTACTATCACCCCTACGCCTATCCGTACTACGCTCCGCCGCCGCCGCCGGCCTGCGGCTATTACCCCTATCCACCCTGCTACTGAGGCGAGGGGTCGGCGCAGGCCGAGCGATGCGTCTGCGGAGTTCGAATAGCTAGAGTCGATAAGGGCGAGGGAGGTTTTATGCTGGGGAATGTTTTGACGCGCCGCGCCGCGCTGGTCGGCCTTGCCGCTTTTGCTGCTGGGGGCTTGAGCGGCTGCAACACGACGCCGACTGCCGGCGTTCAACCGGGGGCTGCGACCGGCCTCGGCATCGGCGCTATCAATGTCGATACGACACCCCTGGTGGCTTACGTCGGCAATCCGACCGCGGGCTGGGCGCAACAGGCGCTGCCCGGCGCGCTCGCTCAGGCTCTTGGGTCAGGGGCGCCCGGCGGGCCGCCGCTCAACGTGCGCATCGACACCCTCTATCTCGGCGGCGGCGGACCGGCCGATCCCGATCGGATGAGGGGTGTCGCGATTCTCGGTGGACACACGATCAGTGTGCGGGCGGTATCGACGTACTTATCGAGCCCGACCGATCAAGCGTTGCCGGAGCAGGCCCTGCAGGGGCGGGTGCAGGCTTTGGCTACGGCTTTCGCCTACCGGCTGAAGACAAGGTTGGGGGCGTGACGGCGCCAGACCGGCCAGCCCAGTTCGAACTCAGGCCTGCCTGCTAGCCGCCTCGTTCCCGTCGTTAGCGCTTGCGCGTTGCCGTGGCTTTGCCGGCGGCCTTTTTGATCGTTCCCCGCGCGCGTTTGGTCTTGACGGCTTTGGCGGCGGCTTCCTTGCGATGAGCTTGCGGATGGACGCCGAGATCGCGCCATGACGTCTCGGTAAGCTCGACGTCATAATGCTCGGCCGCCTTCTTGATGTTGGCGAAGGCCAAGGCCCGATCCTCGTCGGACACCTCCGTCACTTGATCGAATCGCGCGACGGCGTTGCGAACGTGCTTCGCGTCGGTCATCGGCTCCTTGCGCTGGCTCGGAAATGCGAAGACCGTGTCGGGCAAGTCGCCTTTGGCGGTAAGTTCCCCGTGCTTCTCGTGGGGCTTCCAGGTCGCTTGCATCGGGAACTCCTCCTTGTCTCGCTGGCCTCGGCGCGGACACGCGCCACGAGCGCCTGCCCGCGAAAACGCAAAACGAGCCCCTTTTGTTTCGTAGCGGGCGGCGAAGGCTAGCGGCCGCCGGCGGCGCCGGGCGCGAGATACTGGACCCCGCTTGCGGGCCGGCGATAGAGCGCAAGCGTCGCGATCAGGCCGCAGACCGCCGCGAAGCTCATCCACCAGCCGGGCGCGGCCTTGTCGCCGGTGTGGGCGATGAGCCAGGTCGAGATCAGGAGCGACGAGCCGCCGAGCGTGGTCGCGAGGCTGTAGGCCAGCGAGAAACCGGACGTGCGCACCGAAGCCGGAATGATCTCGGTCAGCGCCACGACCATCGCGCCATTGTAGCAGGCGTAAATGAACGACAGCCACAGTTCGACCGTAAGCATCCGCTCGAAGGTCGGCGCCCTGACCAGCCAGACGAGCGCCGGATAGGCGGTCAGAAGGGCGAGAACGGCGAAGGCGACAAGGATCGGCTTGCGGCCGATCCGATCCGAAAGAGCGCCGGACAACGGCAGCCAGACAAAATTCGACGCCGCAACCGCGATCGTCACCAGGAGCGCATCGGATTCGCTGAGCTTGAGCACGCTCCTGCCGAAAGTCGGCGTGTAGACCGTGATGAGATAGAACGACACTGTCGTCATCATCACCATCGCGACGCCGCCGAGCACGATTGGCCAGTTGGCGCCGAGCGTGGCGAAGATCTGCGCCGTTGTCGGGTGAACTTTTCGCGCCGCGAATTCGGGCGTTTCCTCGAGCCTGCGGCGGATCATGTACAGGAACGGCACGATGGCGCAGCCGATGAAGAACGGGATGCGCCAGCCCCAGCTCGAGGCCGCTTCCGGCGCCATCCAATTGGCGATCGCGTAGCCGAGCAGCGCGGCGAACACGACCGCGACCTGCTGGCTCGCCGATTGCCAGCTGACGTAGAAGCCCTTGTTCCCGGGCGTCGCCATCTCCGACAGATAGACCGACACGCCGCCGAGTTCGACACCCGCGGAGAAGCCCTGCAGCAGACGCCCCAGCACCACCAGCACCGGGGCCAGCACGCCGATGGTCGCGTAGCTCGGCACGAAGGCGATGAGGATGGTGCCGCAGGCCATGATCGAGAGCGTGAGAATAAGGCCTTTGCGCCGGCCGATGCGGTCGATGTACGGCCCGAGCGCCAGCGCGCCGATCGGGCGCATCGCAAAGCCCGCTGCGAAACTGAGGAAGGTCGCCATCAGCGAGGCGTAAGGGTCGTCACTGGGGAAGAAGGTCTGCCCAATCTGCCGGGCGTAGATGCCGAACAGAAAGAAGTCATACATTTCGAGAAAATTGCCGCTGGTGACGCGCAGAACGGTCTTGGCTTTTTCGAGACCTGTCTGGCCCATGGCGGATCCTCCCTCGGCGCGCCTGTTAGGCCATGAAACTGAGGCCGAATGGAAGCGTTGCGACTATTTGACCGCCCAACGCGCCGCAGCGCGGCCAGCCGCCGCGCCGGTCGCGAATGAGGCCTGTAACAGATAGCCGCCCGTCGGGGCTTCCCAGTCGATCATCTCGCCGGCAACGAAGATTCCCGGGCGCTTCCTCAGCATGAAGTCCTCGTCGATCTCACTCCACGAGACGCCGCCGGCGGTCGAGATCGCCCTGGCGATCGAAGCGGTTCCGACGAGACGAAGGGCGCAGGTCTTGACACGGCTAGCGAGCGCCTCGCCTTCGGGAAGAGGGCCCGCTTCGCGCAGGATGTTGATCGCGGCCGGCGTAAGGCCGGCGCCTTTGCGCAGGAGCGTGGACATGGATTGGCCGGGCTTGCGCTTCAACCGCGTCGCAAGCGTGGCTTCACTGAGGTCGGGCTTGAAGTCGATCGTTATCGTCGCCGATCCATGGGTTGCGATCGCTTCCCGAAGTGAGGCGGAGAGCGCGTAGATCGCGCCGCCTTCGAGGCCGGCGCTCGTGACCATCGCCTCGCCGCGAACGCGCATCTCTGCGTGAGAAAGCGCTATATTTTTGAGCGGCGCGCCGGCGAAGGTTTCCCGTATCTTCGGCGACCAGTCGACGAGGAAGCCGCAGTTGGCGGGCTTCAGCGGCGCAACCGCGATTCCCTCAGCGCGAAAAGCCTCGACCCAACCGCCGTCCGCCCCGAGGCGCGGCCACGAGGCCCCGCCGAGCGCGAAAACGACCGATGCCGCTTGAACGCTCGTCTCGCCCGACGGCGCCATGAAACGAAGCGCTCCGTCCTCATCAAAGCCGAGAAAGCGGGAGCGTGGAACAAAGTTGACGCCAAGCTCGCCGAGGCGTCGCAGCCAGGCGCGAAGGAGCGGCGTCGCCTTGAAGCTCTTCGGAAAGACTCGCCCGCTTGAGCCGACAAACGTCTCTTCGCCGAGCTCTGCGGCCCAGCCGCGAAGCCTGTCCGGCGGGAAGGCTTCAATCGCCGGACGAAGCCTGTCGGCGGCTGGCCCGTAACGGCTAAGAAAAGTCTGAAGCGGCTCCGAATGGGTAAGATTGAGGCCGCCTCGTCCCGCAAGCAGGAATTTGCGCGCCGGACTCGGACTCGCATCATGGACCACGACGCTTCGCCCGGCGGCCGCCATCGTCTCCGCCGCCATCAACCCCGCCGGCCCTGCGCCAATGACGATCGCACTGGTCTCCGCCTTCATCCCCGCGCCTTCCGAAAAACCCGCGCCGGCTCATAGCATAGCGTTCGTCCGAGAAGCCGGAGCTCCCATGGCCAACGCCGCTGATTTCCGCCGCATCGCGCTCTCGTTCGAGGGCGCCGGCGAATATCCGCATTTCGATCGCCGCGCCTTCAAGGCGCGCGTCACCTTCGCGACGCTTGCTGCCGGACGAGCTCAGCGCCAACATCAAATTCGCGCCGGACGAGCAGGCGCTGAAATGCGCGGTCGCGCCCGACGCATTCGCGGCGCTCGACAACGCCTGGGGCCGGCGCGGCTGGACCTGCGCGACGCTCGCGGCCTTAAGCGAAGCCGAACTCAAGGCGGCGCTGGAAATGGCCTGGCGCCACGCGGCGCCGAAGGCGAAAGCACGCAAGCGGCGCTAAGGCCTAATCGCGTCCCGAGCCCTCATCCGGCTGGCTCACGCCAGCCACCTTCTCCGGGGGAGAAGGGGTCCTCTGCTCCGTCGCGCTTCTTCTCCCACAGCGGTCGAGCCCTCCCTTCCCCCTGGGAGAAGGTGTCGCCGAAGGCGACGGATGAGGGCTGGCCAGATCGAGCCGAGGTCTCCAGCGCTAGCCCGCCAGCTTCTCACTCTCGATCCAAAGCCGCTTTGCCGCCGCGTCGTCCTGCGCCGCCCCTGACGGTTGGGTGATCTTCCGCTTGACGAAATATTCCCCTGTCGTCTTTTCAACCTCCGGCGACGAGGCGAGGTAAATGACCGTGTCCGCGCCTTTTTCCGGGGACATGAAGAACAGTCTGAGGACAGCGATCAGAAGGCCAGCGGAGCCGCGGCTCGATTCGCCGAATCGTGTCGCGACGGCGCCGGGATGGAGGCAATTGGCGGTTACTCCCGTGCCGGCAAGGCGCCGGGCAAGCTCGCGGGTGAACAGGATATTGGCGAGCTTCGAGCGGCCGTAGGCCGTGTACCCGAAGTAGCCCTTGGCGCTCTGCAGGTCGTCGAAGTCCAGGCTCACGCCCTGGTGGGCGCCCGACGCGGTGGAGACAATTCGCGCCGGCGCCGAGGCGAGGAGCGTTTCGCGCAGCGCTTCGGTCAGCACGAAATAGGCCATGTGGTTGAGGGCGAAGGTGAGCTCCAGGCCCTCCGGCGTCACGCGCCTATTGGAGAAGAGTGCGCCGGCGTTGTTGATCAGAACGTCGATGCGGGGCTCGCTGGCGGCGATCGCCGCTCCGACCTTGCGCGTCTCCGCCATGCTCGAGAGATCCGCTAGATGCATGCGATGGTCGAGCCCGGGCGCTTTTGCTTCGAGCTTGCGCATCGTCGCTTGCGCGCGAGCCTCGTCGCGCGCGACAAAAACAATTCGAGCGCCGAGTCCCGCGAGCGCAAGGATCGCCGCTTCCCCTATGCCAGACGTTGCGCCAGTGGCGACGACGGTCTTGCCCTTCATCGAACGGACCCCTCAGCTCAGGCTAAAGCCTCTCACACTTAGTCGCGCTCACGCGACGCCAAAAGAGGGCGAGGAGCGCGCCAGCGTCAGCGGGTTTCCGCGGCGATCCTCTCGCGTTACGATAATCACGAGAGGACCGATTGATGGCTAGGGATCAGCAAGGGCTGGCGCTCGCCGGCTCGCCCGAGTCGGCGGCGGCGTTCGATCGCGCGATCGCCGACTATTACGGGCTGACCGGCGATCCGGTTGGCGTCCTAAAATCTGCGCTCGCCCACGATCCCGGTTTTGCGCTGGGCGGGATCGCGATTGCGGCGCTCTATATGATCGGCGGCTTTCGTGGCGATCACCCGGAGGTGATGAGAGCGCTGCGCGCGGCCGAAGCGGCGGTTGGGAGCGCCTCGGAGCGAGAGCGGCGTCATCTCGCCGCCGCCAAGGCGTGGGGGCAGGGGCAGACCTCTAAGGCCATCGTCGGCTGGGAGACAATCCTGGCCGATCATCCAACCGATGCGCTCGCCTTGCGGCTCGTTCAGGACGCTTATTTCTTCCTTGGCCGTTCCGCCGCCATTCGCGACTGCGCCGAGCGGGTCATGCCGGCCTGGGATCGCGACAATCCGCTCACAAGCTTTGTCCTCGGGCTCTACGCCTTCGGGCTGGAGGAGACGGGCGACCTCAAGCGCGCCGAGCGCTTCGGTCGGGAGGCGCTGGCGCGCAATCCGCGCGACGCCTGGGCGACGCATGCGCTGGCCCACGTGATGGAGACCGCGAACCGGCACGAGGAGGGCGTCGCCTTTCTCAAGTCGACGCGCGCGAACTGGGCGCCAGCTCATTTCATGGCGCACCATAACGGCTGGCATCTCGCTCTTTTTCTGATCGAGCAGGGGCGGTTCGACGAGGTCCTCGCCGACTACGACCGCTTCACGGCGGCCAAGCTGGCCGATGACGCGACGCTCGACCGCATCGACGCCGCATCGCTCTTGTGGCGGCTCGAGCTTGCGGGGGTCGACGTCGGCGACCGCTGGGCGCCGGTCGCCGACAAATGGATGGCGCATGTCGACGACCATCTGCTCGCCTTCAACGATCTGCATTGCGCCTTCGCTGCTACGCGCTCGCCCGACGGCGACCACGCTAGCCGCCTCAGCCGCTCGCTCGACGACTACGAGCGCCTGGGCTCGGGCGACAACCGGCAGGTGACGGCCGAGGTCGGCCGTCGCCTGATCGACGGCGTGCTCGCTTTTGCAGGCGGCGACTACGCGCGCGCGGTCGACGCGATCCTGCCAGTTCGCAAGGATGCGGTCCGAATCGGCGGCAGCCACGCCCAGCGCGATATCGTTGATCTCACGCTGATCGCCGCGGCCGAACGCTCGGGACAATGGAGCCTGGCGCGCGACCTCCTTGCCGAGCGGGTTCTCACCCGGCCGACCCCGCGGACCGAGGCTCGGTACGCCCGCGCGCTGCGCCAGACCCGGCGGGAAGCCCCGCCGGCCGCCTAACAGGCGCTTATTGGATAGCGTTATCAACATGTTGGGTGCGAGCCGACTCGGCCACAGAAGCCAGCCCCGCGACCGTTGCGACCGTGCAACACATTGATAAAATGGATAATTTAAGAGTGAAAGAACGCCCCCGTCGGCTAGCCTCCCGTCATTGACTGCGTTAAGGAAGGCTCAACGCGTACGCTCTATTTTGATTCAATTGGGATAGCGTAGGCGTAGGGCTAGGGATGCAGGGGATCGAGGCTACATTCGACGACCTTTCGTTTGAGGGCGGGGACAGTCCTCAACGGGTTCTTCCTAAAATTGTTCCCGGCGTGGCGGCCTTGGCCCTCGCCGGGGCTGTTAGCGTCTGGGCTTTGCACTGGCTCGGTCCCATCGCTCCCGACTCGATCTTCTCCCAGTGGACGCCGGCCACGACCGCTGCCCCGGCCATCTCGCGACCCTTCGCCGACATCGCCATCGACGCCAGCCTGCTCGCCCAATTGAAGCCGAGCGTCCCTGCGTCCTTGCCGCAGGTCGCGAGCCTTGAAGCCGCTCCGTCCGCTCCTTTCCCGCTGCCGAGCCTCGAAGCCTTTCCCCCCGCTTCGGCTCCAGTGAGCCCGCAGGCCGGGAGCCTGCCGCTGCCGCCGGGGCGCGATTCGCCCGAGATCGGCGGGACGGAAAGCTTCCCCTTGCCGCCGCCTCGTCCCTCCGAGTTTGCGACACCCGGCCAGCCTGCCGCGCCCGAGCGCCGTGCGTCACGACCCGATATCGCGGTCGCTCCGCCTGCCGCGCCAACCGACAATCGCAACGTCTTCGAGAAACTGTTCGGCTGGGCGCACTCGTCCTCTCCGGTCGTTGCTTCCACCACCTCGGCGCGCACCGCCGCCACTCAGCCGGTCGTCGCTCAGCGGGAACGAGAGTCGACCCCCGGCCTTGGCAGAGGCCCGTTGTTCAGCTTCCCGTCGCCTTTTGGAAATTCGGCCCCGGCCGGTCTCCGGCTATGATCGATATACCGCTGTCTATGACATCTCCGCTCGCGTCGTTTATCTACCGGATGGAACGCGGCTCGAAGCCCATTCGGGACTGGGGCAGGCGCTCGACGATCCGCGCTATGTGGCCGAGCGCGCGGTGGGCCCGACGCCGCCGCATATGTACCAATTGACGCTACGAGAAGGATCGTTCCACGGCGTGCAGGCTCTGCGCCTCAATCCGGTCGGAGACGGGGGCATCTACGGGCGAGCAGGCCTGCTGGCGCATCCGTTCATGCTTGGCCCGAACGGCGATTCGAACGGCTGCGTGTCCTTCAAGGACTACAATGCCTTCCTGCGGGCTTACCAGAACGGGCAGATCAACAAGATCGCCGTCGTCGCCAAGCTCTAAGGCGCGCCTCCCCACTCGACTCGGCTTTAGACGCGGCCTCGAGCTGCGTTTTCGAGACAAGCCCCTAGGTGACCGCGCGACTGCGAAAGGCTCGCGTCGCGGGGCTGTGCGGAATCCCTTGGCGAATTCGGCCCCGGCGCCAGCGGCGCCCCTGCAACACTCGCTCGCGTGCGGCAAACCGCGAGCGATCGTCCGGCCGATTGCGGCGGGCGCAAACGTCGGGCACTGTGCCAGGGAGGCACGGGGAGCGAAGTCGGGAAACGCATGTTCGCCTTGACTGCAGACCATCTCGCCGTCCGCGACATGGCGAAATCATTCGCCGACGAGCGCCTCGCTCCCAATGCGCTAAGTTGGGACGAGACCGAGCATTTTCCCGCTGACGTTCTGCGCGAGGCGGCGGCGTTGGGCATGGCTGCGATCTATGTCGGCGAACAGCATGGCGGCAGCGGCATGACCCGCCTCGATGCGGCGCTGATCTTCGAGGCTCTGTCGACCGGCGACCCTTGCATCGCCGCGTTCCTGTCCATCCACAACATGGTCGCCTGGGTCATCGACGGCTTCGGCTCGCCGGAGCTCAAAAGCCGCTATCTGCCCCGCCTCGCCAACATGGAATTGATCGCCAGCTATTGCCTGACCGAGCCCGGCGCCGGCTCCGACGCTGCGGCGCTGACGACGCGCGCGCGGCGCGACGGCGACGATTATGTGGTCGACGGGGTCAAGCAGTTCATCTCCGGCGCAGGCGTCAGCGACCTCTATCTCGTGATGGCCCGCACCGGCGAGGGCGGAGCAAGCGGGATTTCCGCGTTCCTGATTGAGAACGGCGCGCCCGGTTTAAGTTTCGGAGCGAAAGAAAAGAAGATGGGATGGCGCGCGCAGCCGACCCGTCAGGTCATCATGGAGGGCGTGCGCGTGCCGGCGGCCAATCGGGTCGGCGCGGAAGGGATCGGCTTCAAGATCGCGATGGCCGGGCTCGACGGCGGCCGGCTCAACATCGGCGCCTGCTCGATCGGCGGCGGCCAATCGGCGCTCGACAAGGCGATTGCTTACATGCGCGAGCGCAAGGCGTTCGGGCGCCGCATCGCCGACTTCCAGGCGCTGCAGTTTCGTGTCGCCGACATCGCGACGTCGCTCGAGACAGCGCGTTCGATATTGTGGCGCGCGGCGAGCGCGCTGGACGAGAAGTCGCCCGAGGCGACGCGTCTCTGCGCCATGGCCAAGCAGATTGCGACGGACACGGGCTTCAACGCCGCCAATGACGCGCTGCAATTGTTCGGCGGCTACGGCTATCTCGCCGACTATGGCGTCGAGAAGATCGTGCGCGACCTGCGCGTGCATCAGATTCTCGAGGGCACGAACGAGATCATGCGGGTGATCGTGGCGCGCGGGCTGATCGAGAATTGAGCGGCCAAAATCTGACGCTTGGCGCCCGACCTCGTCGACGAAACCCTGCAAGCGGTCCTGAAGTCAAGACTCCCCAAAGCGAGGTCAAGGGCGCGCAAAGCGAAGGTCAAGGGGGCCTGACTTCGACAAGTCCGTCGGAATCGACTGCAGATATCGTCGTGCGGACGACCGAACGCGGCTCAAGGGGCGGCCAGGGCCGGCCGCGGTGCATCGTTGCCCGGTTGTCCCACATCAATACGTCGCCTCGTCGCCAATGGTGCTGGTAGATGAATTCGGGCCGAGTCGCATCGCCGATCAGTTCGTCCAGCAATATCCGCGCTTCTGCGCCGCCAAGGCCTTCGACCGCGTAAGCGTGTGAGGCGATGTAAAGCGCAACGCGGCCGTTCACCGGGTTGCGCCACGTCATACGCCACCTTGCTGGCGGCAAGGCTTCGCGCTCCGGTTCCGTCATCAAGCCGGCATCGATTTGATCGCGAGAATGGGCGTAGGAGTGCGTGACGACGGCGTCGCGCAAGCGCGACTGCAATGACGGCGACAGCCGCGTCCAGGCCGCTCTCGTGGACGCGAACTCGGTCTCGCCGCCGTGCTGAGGAACAACACGAGCCGATAGGACGGAAGCCAGCGCCGGCGTCCGCTTAAAGGAGCTGTCGGTGTGCCAAAGCTGGTTGGCGCGAGCCGTCAGAGCCTGGCGATGCGTCTCGGGCACAAGGCTGCCGTCTGAGGAGAGATTGTTCAGGCGACTGTAGAAAGTACTGGCGCCTTCGGAGCCAATCTTGACCCGCTCCAAAGGTCCGAATGCTCGGGAAAAAACCGCCTGCAGATCGTCGGCGACTTCCTGATTCCGAAACAGGAGAAGGCTGTGCTCCTCGAATGCGGCGCGCACGGCCTGATAGGCCGCATCGCCCGAGGCGACATCAAGCAAGCCGACGCCGCGCATCTCCACGCCAAAATCAGGGTGCAGCGGAACGAGCTCCATTGCCGGCGACCCTCGAGTTTAGGTCATCAGCTATATCACCAGTCGGCGTTCGACGCACGACGCTTGAAGCGCAAAAACGCCAGTTTCCTCTTCGCGACATCCGGGCGCAAAATGCTAGATCTTGACCGCTCGCGCTGAGGTTTCGGTCTGGCGCTTCGGTCCCGAAGGTGGGGAGAGCACATGTCGAAAATCGCATTCATCGGCCTCGGCAACATGGGGCTCCCGATGGCCACGAACCTCGTCAAGGCGGGCCACGCGGTGACCGGCTTCGATCTCGTCGAGGCGGCGAAGACGGCGGCCGTGGCATCCGGCGTGACGATCGCGGCGAGCGCCCGCGAGGCGGTCGCCAACGCCGATACGGTCGTGACCATGCTGCCTGCGGGGCGCCACGTGCTCGCGGCTCATGCCGAGCTTCTCCCCGCGACGTCCAAGGGCGCGCTCGTCATCGATTGCTCGACGATCGACGTCGACAGCGCCAGAAAAGCACACGAGGCCGGCGGCGCGGCCGGCGTGCTGACCCTCGATGCGCCGGTCTCGGGCGGGGTCGGCGGCGCGACCGCGGGCACCCTCACCTTCATGTGCGGCGGCTCCGATGAGGCGTTCGCGCGCGCAGAGCCGATCCTCGAAAACATGGGAAAGCGTATCGTCCATTGCGGCGGGGCAGGGGCAGGGCAGGCGGCCAAGATCTGCAACAACATGATCCTCGGGGCGACCATGATCGTCACCTGCGAAGCCTTCGCGCTCGCCGAAAAACTGGGCCTGTCAGCGCAGGCGTTATTCGATGTGTCCTCGACCGCATCGGGCCAGTCGTGGTCGCTCACCACCTATTGCCCGGTTCCAGGGCCGGTGCCGGCTTCGCCCGCCAACCGCGACTATAAACCCGGATTTGCCGCATCCCTCATGCTCAAGGATTTGCGGCTGGCGCAGGAAGCGGCGTCGAGCGTCGGGGCCTTGACGCCGCTCGGGGCCGAAGCCGCCCAGCTCTACGCTCTCTATGTCGCGGCCGACCACGGTGGAGACGATTTCTCCGGAATCATCAATTTTTTGCGCGGCGCGTCGCAGAAGCCCTAGAACTTTTTCCATCACAGCATAGTTTTAGGTTCAGGACGCGGCTAACGGGGCCGACCAATGGGAGGAATGTTCCTCATGCCTTATTCGATCAGGAAGACCGTGGTCGCGGCGGTCGCTGCGCTCGGCATGGCGACGGCGGTGGCGACAATCTCGACGCCGGCCGAAGCCCAATGGCATGGCGGCGGTGCGGCTTCCATGGCGGGGGTTTTCACGGCGGCGGCTTTCACGGCGGGGGGCGGAGGTGGCATGGTGGCGGTTGGGGCGGGGGCGGCTGGCATGGCGGCTGGGGCCGCCCCGGATGGGGCGGCGGTGGTTGGGGCTGGAGGCGCGCAGGTTGGGGCGGAGGCTGTTGGAACTGCGGCGGCTGGGGCGGGGGTTGGGGTTGGGGCGGCGGTGGCTGGGGCTGGGATCCCGGCTGGGCGATCGCGGCGGCGACGGTGCCGGTCGGGGTCGCAATCGCGTCGCAGCCTGCCTATGACGGCGGACCCGGTTGCTGGGCGCGGCGGCGCGTGTGGACGGCGAACGGCCACTATCTTGGCCGGCGGCTCGTGAACATCTGCATGTGAACCTCGATTTGGCGGCCGGTCGCCTGTGCGCTCGCCGCCACATTCCAGGTAGAGGCGTCGAAAACCGTAAACTCTTTGAGCCCGCCATCCTGAATGTTTGTTCAGCTTTTGTTGCGAACACTTGTTCGTGATGGCCCTCTAGGCTGTGACTTAGAAACAAATCTCCGCTCGGCGCCCAAATGACGCGCAGGCGTCAAACCGCCGCCGGAATTCTGCATCAAGTTCAGGGAACACGCCGCGGCTAAGTCGTTTGGCGCCGGCGGTCGACAGAGTTGGTCAGGCGGTTCAGCCGCCGCTCCACATGGAGGCTATGATGTCCAGGATTTCGAAGACACTTGTCGCCGGAGTATCGGCGTTAGCGATGGCGGCGGCGGTCGTTCTGCCGACGACGCCGGCGTCGGCCGGCGGCTGGGGTGGTTGGCATGGCGGCGGCTTTCACGGCGGCTGGGGCGGTTGGCACGGCGGCGGCTGGGCGGGTCGTGGCGTTTGGCATGGGGGCTATTGGCGCGGCGGTTATTGGAACAACGGCTGGTGGGGCCCGGCAGTCGCGGCGGGCGTGCTGACCGGCGCCGCTATCGCCAGCGCCCCCTATTGGGGCGGCGGCTACGGGTATGGCGGGTGCTGGCAGGTTCGTCCCACCTATGACGCCTATGGCAACTTCCTCGGCCAGCAGAACGTGAACGTCTGCTAAGGAAGCGCGCCATCGCACTTTAAAAAGGGCCTCGCGCAAGCGGGGCCCTTTTTATGTTCGCGGCCAGAAGACCCCGCCGGTCATTGGCTTTGGAACGCCGGTCGTGGTCGGAAAGGAGATCGGCAGGCCGCGCCGCGAGCGCAACGCGCAATAAGCGAAACATTGCGCCTCGATTGAGTCGCCGTCGAAGCCGATCGCCTCGACCGGCTCGACCTTCACTTGCAGCCGCTCAGCGAGCCGGCGCATGAGGCTCGGGTTCCGCCGTCCGCCGCCGCCGACCAACCAGCGCGCCGGCGCCTGCGGGACGTGCTTCAGCGCAGCCGCAGTCGATTCGACCGTGAAGGCGCCGAGCGTCGCCGCGCCATCCGCGTCGCTCAGGTGTTTCACGCAAGCAGCGCCAGCGCTGAAATGATTGCGGTCGAGCGACTTGGGCGCGGGGCGTTCGAAATAGGAATCGCTCATCAAGGTGGCGAGCGCGGTTGGGTCGACGCGCCCGCTTCCGCCCAGCGCGCCGTCCTTGTCGTAGGCGAGCCCGCGCCTCGCGATGAGAAAATCGTCGATGAGCGCGTTGGCCGGGCCGGTGTCGAAGGCGATGATCTCTCCCTTCACGCCCAGATAGGTGACGTTGCCGACCCCGCCCCAGTTGAGGATCATCAGCGGCCGCTCGAAGCCCGCGGCCATCGCCGCATGATAGATGGGCGCGAGCGGCGCCCCTTCGCCGCCAGCCGCGACGTCGGCCGAACGAAAGTCGGAGACGACGTCGATCTTGAGCGCCGCCGCGGCGCGCGCGCCGTCGCAGAGCTGGCGCGTGAGGCCTGCGCGCGGCCGATGCAGAATGGTCTGGCCGTGCAGGCCGACAAGCGCGACGCGCTCGCGGGGAACCGAGAACCGATCGAAAAACGCCTCGACCGCCGCGACATGGGCGTCGGTCACCAGGCCCTCGAGCTCGAGCTGCGGCGCCTGGGCTTCGCTCAAGTCGGCGACCACCGCGCGCAGGCGCTGCGCGACCGCGAGCGGGTAGGGGAAGGTCGCCGAGGGTCCGGTCTTGAGCTGCGACTCGCCGTCGCTTTCGATCAGCGCAACGTCGATGCCGTCCATCGACGTGCCGCTGATGACGCCGATTGCGGTTTCAAGTCCTTGGGCATCACTCATCGTCTTCGGTCTGATCCTGGCTTTCGCTCTGATTGGCGCCGGGACTCCACAGCACGTCTGACATGCCGAAGTCGTTGGCGGCGCGCGCGGCGACGAACAGATAATCGCTGAGGCGATTGATGTAGGCCAGCGCGGCCTCGCCGACCTCCTCGCCCTCGATCGCCGCCAGCGCGACCATGACCCGCTCCGCTCTCCGGCAGATTGCGCGCGCCTGATGCAGCGCGGCGGCGGCCGCCGTGCCGCCCGGCAGCACGAACGAGCGCAGCGGATGGAGCCTCTCGTTGAGCGCGTCGATGGCGTGCTCGAGCGCGCGAACCTGAGACGGCGCGACGCGCAGGACCGCGCCCGGCTTTTCGTCCGGCTGGCGCGGAAGGCAGAGGTCGGCGCCGAGATCGAACAGATCGTTCTGGATGCGCGTCAGCACCGGCTCGATCGCGAGATCGGCCGCGTCGCTCGCATGGCGCACCGCAAGCAGCGCGAGGCCGATGGCGCAATTCGTTTCGTCAACGTCGCCCATCGCCGCGACCCGCGCGTCGTCCTTCGGCCGCCGCGAGCCGTCGCCGAGCCCGGTCTCGCCCTTGTCGCCGGTGCGCGTGTAGATGACGTTCAGCTTGACCATGGCTTCCGCGTAGCGCGGCGAGGCGCGGGCGTCCACTCCCGCGGCTCAATTGACCCTGCGGTCGCGCCCTTTCCAATAAGGCTCGCGCAATTCGCGCCTCAGGATCTTTCCCGAGAGGTTGCGCGGGATCGCGTCGACGAAATCGACCGACTTCGGCGCCTTGTAATTCGCGATGCGCGCCCGCGCCCAGGCGATGATGTCGGCCGCATCCCGCGGCGCCTCGGACTTCAAGACGACGATCGCTTTCACCGCCTCGCCCCACGCCTCGTCCGGCACGCCGATCACCGCCGCGTCGGCGATTGATGGATGACCGAAGAGGGCGTTCTCCACTTCGGCCGGATAGACGTTCTCGCCGCCGGTCACGATCATGTCCTTCACCCGGTCGTAGATGAAGACATACCCGTCCTCGTCCATGTACGCCGCGTCGCCGGTTCGCATCCAGCCGTCGCGTATCGAGGCCGTGGTCGCGTCGGGCTTGTTCCAATAGCCCTTCATGACAACGGGAGAGCGGACCACCACTTCCCCGACCTGCCCTCGTGGGACTTCCTCGCCGTCGGCCGCGACGATCTTGAGCTCGACGCCCCGAAAGGCGACGCCACAGGAGCGCAGCTTGCCCTTCCCCGGATCATGATCCGCGCTGGCGAGGAAGGTCCCGGCGCCGCAGATCTCGGTCAGGCCATAGATCTGAATGAACTCGCAGCGAAAGCGCGCGCTCGCCTGCTTGAGAACGGCCTCGGAGATAGGCGAAGCGCCGTAGGAGAGCACCCTCATGCTGGAGAGGTCGGCGCTCTCGATTCCCGGGGCCTGCATCAGCATTTGAATGAGTACGGGCGCGAGGAACGCATGGTTGACCCGCTCCTTTCCAATCACGTCCAGAATGAGCTGCGGCGCAGCGTCCCTGAGGATCGCCGAACGCGCGCCGCTCGCCATCGCGATCAGCGCGACGTTGACGCCGGCGACGTGGAAGAACGGCATCGCCGCCAGCACCGTTTCGCCCGGTTCGTAATTCAGCCCGCCCGGAGCGGCCGTTAGCTCGAAGGCCGCGAGATAGTTGCGGTTGGTCAGCTGAACTCCTTTGGGAAGCCCAGTCGTGCCTGACGTGTAGAGCTGGATCACGTCATCCTGCGGATCCGCCTTGAGCTGAGGATCGCTCGTGGCTCCCGGCTTCAATCCATTCGTCAAACCGCTCGTAGCCATCGCGGTCGAAGCCGAGCGCGATCATCCGAGGCTTCGAGGCGAGCGATGCGACCGCTTTCTCCGCAAGCTCGGCGACGTCCGGGCCGACGAACATGATCCTCGCCTCGCTGTCCTCGAGCACGCGCGCGATCTCCGGCGCCGCGAGGCGAAAGTTGAACGGCGCCAACGCCGCGCGCGCCTTGCAGGCGCCCATCAGGCAGGGCAGGAAATGATCGGTGTTCTTGCTGAGATAGGCGATCCGCTCCTGCGTCCGGACGCCGGACGCGATCAGCGCATTGGCGAAGCGCGAGGCCATCGCGTCGACGTCCGCAAAGGTCATCGCTCGGCCCTCGAACACAAGGGCTGGCGCGCTCCCGCGACGGCGCGCCTGCACGCGCGCCACATCCGCCACGCTGGCGACGCCATCGAGCTCGATCATCGCGCTTCCCCGCCCCAAGGCCGCACGGGCCCTTATTTTTTGGTCATTATGCGCAGCTTTTCCCGCCGCGCAATCTGTAGGGCCGTATCGGAGAAAGACGTCGTGAGCACGCCGCCGCGTTATTGCGTCAGTGACAGAAAAAGACGCTTAAGCACCTGAAAAGTCTAGGTCGCGCTCAAAAGCGCCCGCCTGCCGGTGGTCTGCAGCCGCGGCCCTCAGTCCCGCTTCATCAGCCGTTCGAGGTAGTCGCGCTCGTCGACCGGGCGGGCAGGGTCGGCGAGGCGCCTGCGCAGCTCCTCCATGACCCGTCGCGCGCGCTCGGCGGCGCCTGCGGTCTGGTTGAGCGGCCCGTCCTCTCGGCCCTTATCGCCTTCCGCTCCGCGTCCGAGCGGATCGTCGCCGGGCATTTGCCCCGGTCGGCCTCTGCGCCCGACATACGTGCCCTTGCCTTTACCCTTGCCTTTACCCTGTCCTTGGCCGTCCATCTGCTTCTGCAGCCCTTGGGCGCCGTCGCGCAGCGCCTCGAGCGCGCGGCCCTGCGCGTCTACGGCAGCGCCCTTGTCGCCCTTGCCGCTCTTGCCCCCTTTGCCTTGGCCGCCCTTGAGATCGCCTTCGGCTTCTTTCATGTCGCCTTGCGCGTCGTCGAAGCCCTTCTCGCCCTTCATGCCAAGGCTCTTGAGCTTGCGCTGCAATTCGGCGAGGCGGTCGCGCAGTTCTTGCTGGCGATCCCCGAGCTGCGGTTGGCCCTTTTCCGCTTGGTCCTGGCCCTGCTTGTCGTCCTGGTCGGAATCGTTGTCGCCCTGGTCAGGAGCGTTCGAGCCGTCCTGGTCCTGATCCTGCTGACCCTGCAAATCCTGATCCGGCGATGATTGGTTGCGCCGCGCCCGCTTGCGCGCACGGTCCTTCTGGTCGCTGCGGAACGTGTCGTCGCGCAAAGCCTGCTGATCGCGAAGGAGTTTCTCAAGCTCGCCGATCTGCTTGCGCATCTCGCGTTCGGCCGGGCTTTCCTGGCCGTCCTGCGCGCTGCGCATGTTCTCGAACATCTCCTGCATCTGGTCGAGCATGGCTTGAGCGTCTTCGCGCGACCCATTGCGCGCGGCCTCCTCCATCTGGTTCATCATCTTGTCGAGATCTTGCGCCTGAAGGTTCTGGTCTTCAGGACTGCTGTCGGGCGGCGCGTTGCGCGCCATCTCGCTCATGAAGCGATTGGCGGCCTCTCGCAACTCCTGCATCAGCTTCTTGATTTCTTCGTCGCTCGCGCCCCGCTGAAGCGCTTCGCGCAGCGCCTGCTCGGCGGCGCGCAGGTCTTTCGCGGCTTTCGTGGCGTCGCCGTTCTCGAGCTGCTGCGCCATCGCCCATAGCAGGGCCGCGACGTCGAGCAGTTCAGCGTCGCTGTGGGCATGCTCGAGCGAGGTTTTGGCCTGCTTGAGGCCCAGATAGATATTGGCTGGCGTATCGAACAATTCCGGCGCGATCGAGAGCCCGGTCAGCGCTATTCCGACTTGCTTTGGCGCGTGGTCCGGGTCGAGGATGAGGTTGCGGCGCTGCTCGACGAGCGCACGGGCGAGCGGGTTGTGGAAAATTCGCTGCGGCAGCGTCACTTCGATCGGCGCGCTCTCGCCGGTCTTGCCCGAAATGCTGACCGCGCTGAGCGTCATCGTCACCTTGGCGCCCGCCCAAGGGTGCTCGGAGAGATCGACAGTCGTATGCCCCTCGCCGACGCCATTGGCGGTCGGCGGCAGTTGCAGGGCCGCCTGGGGCGGCGGGGCCAGCGTACGCGGGGCGGGACCGGGGCCTTCGTGGGGACGGGCGAAATCCGCCCTGGCGCTGGCAAGCCCAAACCGATCCTGAGTCTTGTAGGCCAGCGTCAGCGTGCCCGTGAGGTTGGCGCGCGGGTCGTCGGTCGAGACAATCGTCGGAACGCCAGCGGGGGTGACGGCGAGGATGGCGACCGCGGCGGGTTGGCCGCCGCGCAGGATCGTCACCTTGCTTGGCCCATGGATCGTCCACCGCTTTTCGAGTCGGAGCGCTCGCGGGCGGAGCGCTCGCTGGCTGGGCATTCGCGGGGGCTGCGGATTTCTCGCCCGACGCGGCGCTCGCGGGCGTTTCGTTTTTCTGTTCCGACGGCGTTATCGCTCCCTCGACGCGCGTCTCGACAAGGCTTGGATCACCGCGCACCACGAGAATCGAATCTTCCGGGATGCTCAGCGTCTGCGGATCGGCGGTCTTGAAATCGACGACCAGAGGCGGCCGGCCGGCATAGGGCGGCGGGTCGATCCATGCGTCGATGCGGCTCGCCGCCACGGCGGCGACGGCCTCGTCGCTGCGCCAGTCGAAAGCGGAGGCGAAGCGGCCGTACATCTCCGGTCCGGCCACGACCGCCGTCGCGAAGGCGAGCATCGCCACGGCGAAGCGGAGCGCGTAGGGGTCCCGCTCGGCCATTCCCGGCGAGGGCGGGGAGACGCGAATGGCGTCGACTTCGCGCTCGAGCCGCGCCCGATGGGCCGCCCAAAGGGCCTCAGTGCCCGGGTCGCCATGGTCGTTGGCGAGAGAGTCGGCGAGCGAGGAGGCGGGACGATGGTTGACCTTCGCGTCGCGATCGAGCCGGGTGAGCACGTCGCGCGCCGCGGGACGGCGCAATCGCATGAGCGGCGAGAGGGCGACTCCAGCGCCGACGGCGAACAGGACGACGCCGGCGATGCGAACGGCCCGCGGCGCGAACTGCCAGGCGCCTGCCCATGACGCCGCGAGAAACAGGATGGCGACCGCGAGCGCGAAGACGAGCGGCGGCCAGACGCGCTCGACCAGAAGCGCGCGACGCGCCCAGACCGCGAGCGCCGCGAGCCGTCCGCCGTCGATTGATGGGTTGTCCGAGTCCTTCACCGCGATGCCGTGATCCGTCGTTGGCGAGTTAGATTGTGCGCGATTGTCTTAGGCGCAAGTTTCAGGCCAGCGGCCTGGCCACGCGGCGCGCCAATCCCTGTTGTCATAACCCTCACTTCAACCACGGCGGAAGTGTGTCGAGGCCGATCAATTCCTCATAAGTCCGCCTTGGCCTCACAACGGAATATTCCGCGCCTTTCACCAGCACTTCGGGAACGAGAAGGCGGGTATTGTACGTTCCGGCCTGCACGGCGCCATAGGCGCCGGCGCTCATCACCGCAATGAGGTCGCCTGGGCCAAGTTCCGGCAGGTCGCGATCGAGCGCGAGATAATCGCCGCTTTCGCAGACCGGGCCGACGACGTCGCTGCGCATCCGATACGCGTCAGGCGCCGCCTCTTTCACCGGCAGGATCTCGTGATGCGCGTCGTAAAGGGTCGGCCGCACGAGATCGTTCATCGCCGCATCGACGATGACGAAATGCTTGTTCTCGCCCTTCTTGAGATAGATGACCGAAGCGACCAGCGCGCCGGCGTTGCCGACAATCAGTCGGCCCGGCTCCAGGATCACCTTGAGCCGAGCGCCGCCGTGCGCTTGGCGACGACCTTCGCGTATTGCTCCGGCGAAGGCGGCGGATTGTTGTCGTTGCGATAGGGAATGCCGAGTCCGCCGCCGAGATCGACATGCTGAATCTCATGCCCGTCGGCTCTCAAGGCCTGCACGAACTCGGCGAGCAGCGCGAACGCGTCATCGAACGGCTGAAGTTCAGTGATTTGCGAGCCGATATGCATGTCGACGCCGTGGACGCTCAATCCCGGCAGGGTGCGAGCGTAGGCGTAGACGTCGCGGGCGCGCGAGATCGGCACGCCGAACTTGTTCTCCGACTTTCCCGTCGCGATCTTGGCGTGGGTGCGCGCATCGACGTCGGGATTGACCCGGATCGCGATCGGCGCAACGGCGCCGCGGCTTGAGGCCGCGCGCGAGAGGGCCTCCAATTCCGGCTCCGACTCGACGTTGAAGCAATAGATCTTCTCGTCCAGCCCGAGGTTCATCTCGGCCAGCGTCTTGCCGACCCCGGAGAAGATGATGCGCTCCCCCGGAACGCCCGCCGCCCTGGCTCGCCTCAGTTCCCCCTCGCTGACCACGTCCATGCCTGCGCCGAGCTTCGCGAGCGTCGTCAGCACCGCCTGGTTCGAATTGGCCTTCATCGCGTAGGAAATAGCGATGTTCTGGCCGGCGAACGCGCTCCGAAACGCCTCGAAACTCCGCTCGATCGCGGCGCTCGAATAGCAATAGAAGGGCGTGCCGACGGCGTCCGCGATCGTCGCCAAAGCGACGTCTTCGGCGTGAAGGGCGCCGTTGCGATAGGAGAAGGGGCCCATACGAGCGGCTTATTTCAGCATGAAATCGAGGAAGAACGGCTGCTTCGGCGGCACGATCGGGGGGATCGACGGCTTGGACAGCGCGGCCGGAGTCGTCGAGTTGGAATTGGCGGGCTTGGGCGGCGCGTTGGGATCGGGCGGAGGCTCCAATGGCCCGTACCGGCCGCAAGCCGCAAGACCGAGCGCGAGCAGGACGGCGAGCGTCTTCAGGCGCGCCGGCTTGACGAAACGATACGAGAACTGGGCAGCCACAAACGACTCCGGATGGTCGCGGGCACTATACAGAAACGGCGGGCGGAGGCGAGGCGGGGCCTGGGTGCGCCGCGGCGTCAGACCGTCACGCCGCCTAGACGCGCAAACGGGGCGCCCATTCCGGGAATGGGCGCCCCGCTGCGAAGACTTGAGGCCTAAGAGCCGCCGAAGCTCGGCGAGCGTCAGCCGCGCGGTTGAGCGGGCGGCTCGGCTTGCGAATCCGGTTCAAAAGGGCGACCGCGCCGCTCGGCCATGAACTGATCGAACTCGGAGCGATCCCTGGCGAAGCGCAGCCGCGCAAGGAAATCCTTGAACTCCCGCTGCTCCTCTTCGAGGCGCTTCAACGTCTCCGCGCGATAGTCGTCGAAAGCGTGGTTGCCGCTGGTCGACGGACCGAACCAATCGCCGGCGCTTCTGAAGCGGTCCGCCTTCGCGCGCACCATCTCCATTTTTTCCTGCAAGCGGTTCATTTTGCGTTCCCAGCGGTCCCGACCGTGATCCCCGTTAAACATCGGCGCGTCTCCTGCGTAAGATAGGGAACGCCTGCAGCCGAACTTTCCCCGGCTGACAAAGAGGGCGAGAAGCAGCAGTCCGATCGGCCACCACCACAGGAACCCCAAAACCGTAAGAATGATAGGCATGGCATCCTCGCGTGTAAATGTAATGAACATTTACTTCACCGACGACGCCGTTGTCAAGTCCCTCTTGTGGGTTGGCGCCGCAATTCGGGTCGGCAAGCCGACGCCCTCACGGCCGCGCGGCATCGACCCCGAGCCCACGCAAATAGACCAGCACCTGCGCCTCCAGGAGTTCCGCCGCAGACATCGGCAGTGCGCGTTGCGCGCCGTCGGCGCGTCCAAATAGTGACGCGACGCCATGCGCCATGGTCCAGATATGCAGCGCAACCATCAAGGCCGGCGGGCGGCCCGCCGCGGGCATTGCGGCGCAGATCGCCTCGGCGGCGCTGCGCAACACAGCGAAAGCGCGTTCACCGGCGATCCGCAGCGGAGGATTGTCTCCGGCCGGAACGCCCGCCTCGAACATCGCCGAGTAGAACGCGGGTTCGGTGCGAGCGAATTCGAGATAGGCCTTGCCGAGCCGATCCAACGCGGTGAAGGCGTCGGGGCGCCCGCCGTCCCAGGCGCGCTTGAGCGCCGCCTCGAACTGCTCGAAGCCTCGCAGCGCCACGCTCGCCATCAGTTCATCGCGGTCGCGGAAATGCCGATAGGGCGCGGCCGGGCTGACCCCGGCAAAGCGGGCCGCCTCCGCGAAAGTGAATCCCGCCGTCCCTTTCGTCGCGATCAGCTCAAGCGCCGCGCGGATCAGCGCCTCACGCAGATTGCCGTGGTGATAGCCGCGCGGCGGATCGGCTTCGCCGGGCTTGTCTTTCCGCCAACTCATGTAATAAGTGTTTACATGACGGCGGCCAAGGTGTCGATGCTATTTCCATGTCCCGCTCTCGACGCCGACCCGCCAATCGTTACGGCTGGCGGCGCCGCAACGGACTAGACTTCGCGAGCGATGAGCCTTTCGGTTACCGTGACGGGCCTCAGCCTGATCGTCGCGATCGGCGGCCAGAACGTGAGTAGGTCAATCGGTGCAATGACAACGCCAACAACGATCGGGATGCGCGACGTGAATGATCTCTCGCGAGCAATCACTGAGGATGGAGATCGACCCCAACCTTTTTGTTGGTGAATTGCAGGGTGTATGCGCTCTTGTAGTTGGTGCGCTTGTCGATCATTCCGATCGCCACCATTTTTTCGAAAAAGTCCTTCCAGTGCGCGTCGGCCATCGCGCCGATGCCGAGCTTGAGCGCATCGCCGGAGTCGACGATGCCGTACTTCTTCATCTCCGCGATTGAAAAGGCGATGTAGTCATCGGTGAGGTCCGGGTTGTCCGCTTTGATCAGCGCGTTGGCCTTGGAATTGTCTCCGTAGAGATAATGATACCAGCCGATCGCTGAGGCGTCGACAAAGCGCTGAACGAGATCGGGTTTCTTCTTCACGATATCTGTCCGCGTCACGATCAAGGTCGCGTAGGTGTCATAGCCGTAGTCGGAGAGAAGGAATAGGTTCGGCATGAAATGGCCCTGCCTTTCAATCTCGAACGGCTCGCCCGTGACGTAGCCCTGCTGGATCGAATTCTTGTTCGCGATGAAGGGGGCGGAGTTGAAATTGTACGGCCGAATGTTCTCGTCCTTGAAGCCGTACTCGAGCTTGAGCCAGGCGTAGAATGTGTTGATCGCGCCAGCGCCGAGATAGACGGGCTTGGCCCTGGGCAGGTCCTCCCACTTGTCCATTCCGACGCCGGGATGCGACATGAGAGCTTGCGGACTCTTCTGGAAGTCGGCGGCGACGGCGATGAGCGGAGTCTTCGACTCGACCGCGAGGAAATTCCCGATCATGTCGCTGCCCATGTAGAATTCGAGCTTGCCATAGAGCAGCAGCAGCGCCCCGTTGGTCTGCGGGCCGCCTGGAATGATGGTGACGTCGAGTCCATATCGGGCGTAAGTGCCGTCGGCCGCCGCCTGAAAGAAGCCGCCCGCCGCCGGATCGGCCAGCCAATTGGTGCCGAACTTCACCTTGTCGAGCGCTAACGCCGGCCCAGCGAAGCCCAACAATCCCATCAAGGCAGCAAGCATCGCCAAGCGCATTTCGACACGCCCCGTCCTAATGGCCTACTCCGAAGCGAAGGCGGCGAGATCAAAAGCCGCTCGCGCCGAACTCGTTTCCTTCCCGCGGTTCGCCCGTCGTACTGCGAGCCGCACTGCAAGGCTTGTCCTTCCAGTTCATGTAAGGAGCGTTTACATGGCGGCGGCCAAAGTGTCGATTCTACTGTACCGCCGCTCGACGTCGACGCGGCAATCGTTAGGGCTGGCGCCAGCGGAACGTCGGGGACTTCACGGGGCGCATGAGTCTTTCAGTTTACGTCACGGGCCTCCTGACGGGGCTCAGCCTGATCGTCGCGATCGGCGCGCAGAACGCCTTTGTCCTGCGCCAGGGCCTCTTGGGCGCGCATGTCTTTGCGGTCGCTCTCGCGTGCAGCCTGTCGGATGCGGCCCTGATCGCGCTCGGCGTGACCAGCTTCCGGCAGATTGCTGTCGCCGCGCCGTGGTTTCTCCCGGCCATGCGCTATGGCGGCGCCGCGTTCCTGATCTGGTACGGCGCGCGCAACCTTTATTCCGCCCTGCGATCGTCCGAGGCGCTCAAGGCCGAAGACGTGCGCGCCTCAAGCCTTACGCAGACATTGGCGATGTGCCTCGCGCTGACCTGGCTCAACCCGCACGTCTATCTCGACACGCTCATGCTGCTCGGCGCGATCTCGACCCGATTTCCAGGCCAGGAGGCGTCGTTCGCTGCTGGAGCGATGACCGGCTCGTTCCTCTTTTTCTTCGCGCTTGGCTATGGCGCGAAATGGCTGCGGCCGGTCTTCACGAGCCCGACGTCCTGGCGCGTGCTGGAGGCGCTCATCGCCGTCACCATGTGGGCGATCGCCTTGAAGCTGATCTTGGGGCTGTGAGGGTTGGCGATCGGGAGGCGACGTTGAACGGGCGCGCATTGGGCAGTGCGCGGGCAATAAAACTCGCTCCGACAGAGGGCGCATTAAGCGCGGTAGCGCAGCGCCTCCACCAGAAGCGTGAAGGCCGGCGATTGATGACGGCGGCTCGGGTAATAGAGATGGTAGCCCGGGAACGGCGGACACCAGGATTCGAGCACGCGCGTCAGGCGTTCGGCTTCGATGTCCGCCAGCACGTAGTCCTCGGGAAGATAGGCGATGCCCAAGCCGTCGAGAGCCGCCTGCAGCGCAAGCGCGATCTCGTTGACGATCAGCTGCCCTTCAAGCCGTACGTTGAGCGCTCGCCCGGCCTTTTCAAATTCCCAGGCGTAGAGCCCGCCGCGGGTGGGAAAGCGCAGGTTGATGCAATTATGCACTGCGAGGTCGTGCGGCGTTCGAGGGACCTTGCGAGCGGAGAAATAGGCGGGTGAAGCGACGGCGGCCATGCGCATCTCCGGACCGATCCGCACCGCGACCATATCTTGGGCAATGGTCTCGCCGAGCCGCACGCCCGCATCGAACCGCTCGGCGACGATGTCGATGAATCCTGAGTGCACGCTGAGCTCGACCTGGATGTCAGGATAGATGGGCAACAGCTTGGCGAGCGCGGGCCAGACGATGGCCTCGGCTGCGTGGATGCCTGTCGTGATGCGGAGTAGAGCCTGCGGGCTTGTCGCGCAGCTCGCTGAGTGCGGCGAGCTCCGCTTCGATCCCGTCGAAATGCGGACCAATGGCGCCGAGCAGCCGTTCTCCCGCTTCCGACGGAACAACGCTTCGGGTGGTGCGCGTTAGCAGGCGAAGTCCGAGCCGTTCTTCCAGCGCGCGGATCGTGTGGCTGAGCGCCGACGGTGAAACGCCGATCTGCGCCGCGGCGCGGGTGAAGCTTCGCGCCTGAGCCACGGCCCGGAAGGCGAGGAGGGCGTTGATGTTCTGGCGAGGCATTGTTGAGTAAAATTCAAAGGTTCATGCCGATTAGAGACCCTAATCGCAAAGCCGCTCAACGGCTAGATCATGCTCTCCACGAAAAGGAAGACGCTATGGCGAGCGAGAAAACCCCGATGCGCGCTCCCTGGGGCGACATCGCTCCGCATCTCACGGAGATCAGCAACACTGTGTTGTTCGACGACGTGTGGCGCCGGCCGGGCTTGAGCCCGCGCGACCGCAGCCTCATCACTGTCGCCAGCCTCATCGCACTCTATAGAAGCAACGAGCTCAAGTTCCACCTTGGAAAGGCGCTCGAGAACGGCGTCACTCGCGACGAGATCATCGAGATGATTACGCACCTCGCCTTCTACTCTGGCTGGCCGACCGCGAGCACCGCCCTCGGAATGGCCCGTGAAGTGTTTGCGGCCGTGCCCCAAGAACCCACACAATCGAAAGGAAAATCGCATGCAAACGCGTGAACTCGGCCGCAGCGGCCTAAAAGTTTCGGCCATTGGTCTCGGCTGCATGGGGATCAGCTTCAGCTACGCCACGGCGCTCTCCAAGGACGAGGGCGTGGCCTTGATCCGCGCTGCGGTGGATCGCGGCGTGACCTTCTTCGACACAGCCGAGGTCTACGGCCCCTTCACCAACGAGGAGGTCGTCGGCGAAGCGTTGCGGCCGTTCCGGAACAAGGTCGTCATCGCCACCAAGTTCGGCTTCGACATTGATTTCGACACCCGGGAAAATCGAGGCGTCATGAGCCGGCCCGACCGCATCCGCAAGGCCGTCGAGGGATCGCTCAAGCGACTGGGCGTCGAAACCATCGACCTCCTCTACCAGCATCGGGTCGATCCGAACGTGCCGATCGAGGACGTCGCCGGGACCGTCAAGGACCTCATCGCGCAAGGCAAGGTGAAGCACTTCGGCATGTCGGAGCCCGGCGTCCAGACGCTCCGCCGCGCTCATGCGGTGCTTCCTGTGACGGCGCTCCAGAACGAATATTCGCTATGGTGGCGCGCGCCGGAGACCAACGGCATCCTTCAGGCGTGTGATGAACTTGGGATCGGCTTCGTGCCGTACAGCCCGCTCGGCAAGGGTTTCCTGACCGGCACAATAGGCAAGGTCACGGATCTGGGCGAGGGTGATTTCCGCAAAAACGTGCCGCGCTTCCAGCCGGAAGCGATGGAGAAGAACCAGGCGTTCGTGGATCTGTTAAAGCGGGTCGGCGACGAGAAGGGCAAGACTCCGGCTCAGATCGCGCTCGCGTGGCTCCTTGCCCAGCGTCCCACGATTGTTCCGATCCCGGGCACGACCAAGCTCCACCGGCTCGAGGAGAATATCGGCGCCGCCGAGGTCGAGCTGACGAAAAGCGATCTCAGCGCCATCACGGACGCCGCCTCGCGGATCGAAGTCGAGGGCGAGCGTTATGCGCCGCAGCACATGGCGATGGTCGGACGGGAGGCTCCGCCGGTCGGCGCTGGCGCGTAACCGCGGCCAGCGCATCGGGCTCCCCGGTACGTCCTTCCGCCGACCTCTTGTCCGTCCCGCGAGGGGGATGGTAGCCGTTCAATCGCAGGGGAGGACGGCGTATGAGCAAGAGACTGTGTCTGGCGGCTTTCGCGGTCTCTCTGGGGGTCGCGTGCACGCCCGCGGCCGCCGCCTATACGAGCATTTTTGCGTTCGGCGACAGCCTTTCGGACGCCGGGAATCTTTTCTCGGAAACTGGAGGCGCGATTCCGCTCGCGCCCTATGTCGATGGCCATTTCAGCAACGGCCCGACCTGGGTGGAAGACCTGTCGCAAATGCTGGGCCTTGGCCCGATGAAGCCATTTCTCACGTCCGCCAACGGAACCAATTACGCCTTCGGAGGCGCGCAGACCGGACCGACGGACAACAACCCGTTTGACCCGAACAGCCCGTTCCACATCGATCTTCCCGACCAGATCAACGCCTACGATCTTCTCAACCCCAAGCCAGTCGAAGGCGCGCTCTACACACTCGACATTGGCGCCAATGACATCCTGAACGCGCTAGAGGACAAGATCCCGCCTGCCGAGCTCGAGACGGTCATGATGCAGGCCGAGGCCAACACGATCGACTCGGTCAAGACGCTCTTTGGGCTCGGGGCGCGCTCGCTCTTGTTCTACGAAGTTCCGAATCTCGGGCTAACCCCGCGCTTCGACGGCACACCGCTACAGAAAACCGCGAGCGAGTTGGCGGCATCGTTCAACGCCGCGGTGCTTCAGGGCCTCGCGCCGCTCGAGGGCGATGGCCTGAAGGTCTTTACGCTGGACACCTACGATCTGCTCGGAGAGATCAAGAAAGACCCATCCGGGTTTGACTTCACCAACGTGAGCGATCCGTGCTGGACCGGCGGTTTCACGGATCCGAAGTCGGGCATGGTTTGCTCGCCGGATCTGTCCGGCCAGAACCAGTTTCTTTTTTGGGATGGGATTCATCCGACCGAGGCGGGCCATTTCTTGACCGCGGAATTCGCTGTCGACGCGCTCAATGCGGTCCCTGAGGCCTCCACCTGGGCGATGATGCTGGTTGGCTTTGCGGGCCTTGGCTTTGCGGGCTATCGCCGTTCACGCCAACGCGCCATCACCGCTTAAGCCGATTGGTTGGGTTGTCGCGGCGAAAGTCGCGCAAGAGGCGGAACCAATCGCAGCGATCGGCTCTCGATACTGCGTGAGGCCTCGTCGCTTTTTCTAGGTAAAACCGCCCATTGCAGGCAGGACGGGGCCATGCGTAGCCTGAACAGGTCATCGAAAGAGAAGCGTCGATGACGTGGCTCGGGAGGCAAAAGATGGTGGGGATTTGACCGTCCCGAGTTTGGCTCGCAACCTGCTGCGGTTTGGGAGCGGCGCTCGCCTTAGGCGAGGCGCGCGCAGACGCGATCTCCCTCAGCGCCAGTTCGACATACAGCGTCGACGATCTTCCGTCGCAGACCCTATCCGCCGCCCGGCCGCCCGACCTGGTGGATCCGGACATTTCCCCGTCGGCGACGGGATTCCGGGGGTCGAAGGTATTCGGTCACGACTATTCCTCGCAGCCGACCGGTGTCTATCAGTTCGGCTCGCGGTCCTCGGGCGAGAGTACCTACTCTATCACCGGCTCGGCGAATTACACCAACACCTTCACAGTTGGCGCACGCGGGGCATACGCCTTTCACTTCGATATCGACCCAGGAGAACTGAGCGTCGAGCTTGCGAACTTCGCCGACGGCACGCAGTCAGCGAGCCTTGGCGTGCTCATCACCGAGACGATCGGCTCGGGCATTCCGTTGACGCTCTTCGACTACAACGCATCGATGTCGGTCACCGGGCAAGTCTTCAACGCGAGGTTCTCGGAAACCGGAGGGACGCTCAACCCCGCCGGTCCCGCATTGGCGCTCGGCGCCGGGGATTACGACTGGGACGTCTACCATGGCGCCGTCAGCCTCGGCACGCTGACAAAGGGCGAGCTTGTCACTGTCAGCGAAACCCTCACGTCGAGCGCGACCGGGACGTCGAGCACGCATTTCTGCGTTGGCGACGGCACCGGACCCGGCGCCGGGGGCGGCGACAGCTCATTCGCCTTGTTCTCCGACAGCAGGCCCGGTTGCGGCGCCGCATTGGCCCGAATTCGGCGATCCCCCCACGATTACCCTCCCGATCATGGCGCCTTCGATCGTGCCCGGGACGGTCCCCGAGCCCTCGACTTGGGCCATGATGCTTATTGGCTTCGCGGGCCTTGGCTTTGTCGGCTATAGGGCAACGCGCAACGGACACTGACGCCCGCAAGCCAATTTGACATGTTGACCCAGCCGTCGGCGACACTCGGTATTTGTCCATCTTCGCCGTACGACGCCCGCCTTCCGCCGGAACCGTTCGTCGCCGCTATCCCGGCATCCGGTCGAACACCTTGAAGCCGGGCGGGATGATCGCCCAATCGGGGCGACCGGCGGCGAAGATGGCGAAGGTCGGATGGAAGGCCGAGGGATCGTCGAGCGAGCCGACGTAGAGCGTGTACCAGTCGGACTTGCCGATCTCGCCGCCGAATACGACGGCGTTCACTCCTCCGGCAGCCCCGCTTTGCGGAGCCCTTCGATCAGACGGTCCCAGTATTCGACATAGCGCGGATCGGTGTGCTCATTGACGTACTGAGCCCGCGTCCGCTGCCACGCCGCCACCGTCCTCGTGGCGCCGCGGGTGGCAAGGTAGTGCCCGAGCGCTTCATGCGCCTGCGATTCCTGGCCCGTCAGGGCAAGCGCGGGAATGAGATAGAGATACGGAATAGAATTGTTCGGACTGATCTCGATCGCGCGGCGGGCCCATTCGATCGCCTGATCGTACTGCTTCAGGGCGAGATGGCTGCCCGCTTTGTCCGCATACCATACAGCTCGAAACGGATCGCGCGGACTGAGCCGAAGCGCCTTGTCGATCAATTCGAGGCTCGTTTGGAATTCGCCGAGGTGCCTCAATACGAAGCCCATGTGCCAATAGGCGTCCACGAGGCTGGGGTCCAGGTCGAACGCGCGTCGGTCCTCGGCGAGCGCTTCGTCGAGCCGCGACTGGGACAGGAGTACGAAAGCCTTAACGAGGTGAGCCGGAGCGTAGTTGGGATCGAGTGCAAGCGCTTTCGACACCAATTCGTCGGCCCGCTTGAGTTTGTCCTCCGGGTCGTTGCCGCGGCCGCGCGAAGGCAAGAACGTTGAGGGCCAAGTAGGTCAGGGCGCGGACGTTGTTGGGGTCGGCGGCGAGCGCCTGATCGCACAGACGGAAATAAGTTGCGAGAAAGTTAGCTTCGTTTTTTCAGGAAGGCCGCCTGGCACTGGAGAGCCAAATCCTCCGCGTCGGGATTCGCCGCAGGCGTGCGTTTGAGACGCGCGGCCTCGACCTCGGGTAGTTGAAGGTACATCGAGCGCGCCAGACGGGTGACGATCTCGTCCTGCGTTTGCAACAGATCGGCGCGCGGCGTGTCGAACTGTTCGGCCCACAGGTGGGCGCCGCTTTCGGCGTCGATGAGCTGGGCGTTGACCCTCACCTGATTGCCGGTCGGTTGCACCGAGCCCTCCAGCACATAACGCACGCCCAACTCCTTGCCGATGGTCTTGGCGTCGACCGGCTTGCCCTTGTAGGTAAGAGCGGTGCTGTGCGCGATCACGAAGCTGTCGCGGAGGCGCGCGATAGCGGTGGTCAATTGGTCGGTCAGGGCGTCGGCGAGGTAATCCTGCGCCGGATCGCCGGAGAGATTGGCGAAGGGCAGCGCCACGATGGAAAGGCGCGCCGCCCTGGGCGCCGGCTTAGACGCGACGGGCGCGGATCGATTGGCGGCGAGGAAATACCAAGCGGCCGCCGGCGACCAATATGACCAGCGCGGCGATCCCGGCGCCCACAAGCGCGAGCCGCGAGCGCTTCTTGGGCTCGCGAAGCTTCTCGGGCGACTTCGCCGGCTTCGCCTGCGCGGGCTTGCCGACTTCGAGCGAATAGACGCGGATCGGCTCGGCAATGTTCTTGAGTTGGGTCAGGCCAAGATCGCTGACGGCCAGATCGAGCCGCCCCTTGACCTGACGATAGGCGTCCTCGGACAGGCAGATTGCGCCGGGCTTGGCGACGCCTTCGAGCCGCGCGGCGATGTTGACGCCGTCGCCCATCAGATCTCCGTCGGCCTCCTCGACGACGTCGCCAAGATGAATGCCAATGCGAGATTCAATCCGCCGCTCGGGCGGCACGCCGGCGTTGCGTTCGACGAGGCCGTTTTGCACCTCGATCGCGCAGCGCACTGCGTCGACCACGCTGCGGAATTCGACGATCGAGCCGTCGCCAGTGCGCTTAACGATGCGGCCGTGATGGGCGGCGATGGCAGGATCAATCAGATCGCTGCGGAGGCCCCTCAAGCGCGCGAGCGTGCGATCCTCATCGGCCCCGGCGAGCCGGCTATATCCCACGATATCCGCAACCAGGATCGCCGCGATTTTCCGCGTTTCCACCATGGGCAGCGCCCCAAGCGAAGCGCAGAATAGCACAAAACCCGCGCAGGCCGCGGTCCATTTATCGCGAGCGATTGAGCCGAAGGAAGGTCCAGTACCTGTGGCAGAAGTAGTGTCAGTCGAATTGACCGCGTTCCAGGATGACCGTTATTTGCGCGTCCTTGCCGTTGCGCCCGCGATTGCCTAAAGGGCCGGAACCTTGCCCGAACCGGTCGCCGCCGCTAGCCCGGCATCCGGTCGAACACCTTGAAGCCGGGCGGGATGATCGCCCAGGCGGGCGACCGGCGGCGAAGATGGCGAAGGTCGGGTGGAAGGCGGAGGGATCGTCGAGCGAGCCGGCGTAGAGCGTGTACCAGTCGGACTTGCCGATCTCGCCGCCGAATACGAGGCTCATGCACTGGGCGCAGCGGTTGCGGACCGCGTCGCCGCCGTTCGCCGCTTTCGAACGGAATTGGCGGGCTTCGCCGGTGAAGCGGACGGCATCCGCCTTGAAGCCCATGAAGGGCACGAAGCCCGAGCCCGACGCCCTGCGGCAATCGCCGCAATAGCAATGGCCGGAGCCGATCGACTCGCCGACCGCCTCGTAACGCAAAGCCCCGCACAGGCAGCCGCCAGTATAACGCTTTGGTTCAGTGTTCATAGGCGCCTTCTGGGCGGGACACATGGTCATGGCCGGGCTTGTCCCGGCCATCCACGCCGCCGCTCAAAGATGAATCTTCGCCGTTCCGTTAGCAAAGGCTTTTGAGGAGCGATCCTTTTCCGCCCTCGATTCTGGCCCACCGGCGTGTCGAACACGTGGATGGCCGGGTCGAGCCCGGCCATGACCCTGCCGGCGATGATCGCGACCCGCGAGCCCGGCCTCGGCGATGCAAGATGGTCATGAACCGCGCTGGCGAAAAGGGTGTATTTTCTTGCCAAAAGCGGAAACCAGTGTTATGCATTATACCTTCGCCGGATTCCACCCGCGCCGCTTCGGGCCGCGGGAGGAGGAAATGAAGTGGCTGACGGCGAGCCCGAGACGGAGAGAAAATTTTTACTCCAAACGGCCGTAACCCATTGAAAAGTCTCGATTCGGAAAAATAAACGCTAGTAAACGCTAGCACTTTTACTAGCGTTTACTAGCGTTTATTGGCGGATATTGACGTTTATTTGCGCGGCCTCAGGCGGCGGCCGAGCGGGCTGCGCGCTCGCGCATGAACCCCAGAAGGTCGGCGTGGAGCTCGTCCATGTGGGTGAACATGAGGCCGTGCGGCGCGCCCGGATAGACGAGGAGCCTTGAGCCGGGAATGAGCTCGGCCGAGGGCTTGCCCGTCAGTTCGAGGGGCATCGACCGGTCGCGGTCGCCCTGGACGATGAGGGTTGGCACGTCGATGCCTCTCATCTCGTCGCGGAAGTCCGCTTCGACCATGGCGCGCGAGCAGGCGAGGGTGACGGGCAGCGAGGTCTGCAGGAGGGTCGCGCCCCAGCGCATCATCGCGGGCGAGGTCTCGGGAATGAAGAACGGCGCGAGGTTGTCGGCGACCCATTTCGGATAGTCGCGACGCCACCCAGCCCACAAAGCCTCGAAGGCCTCCATCGGCAAGCCGTTCGGGTTGTCAGCGGTCTTGAGCAGCATCGGCGTCGTCGGCGCGAGGAGGACGAGGCGCGCGACGCGCTGGCTCCCGTGCCGGCTGAGATACCGCACCGCCTCGCCGCCGGCCATCGAATGGGCGATGAGGGTGAGGCCCTTGAGATCGAGGGTCTCGACGAGCGTGGCGACGTCGTCGGCGAAGGTGTCGAAATCATAGCCGCCGGCCGGCTGGTCGGAGCGGCCGTGGCCGCGGCGGTCGAAGCCGATGCAGCGGAAGCCCTCGTCCGCGAACGCGGCCATCTGGTAGTCCCACATTCGGCTCGTGCAGCCGAGGCTGCTCAGGAACAGGATCGGCGCGCCCGCTCCCCACTCGTGCCAATAGAGCTGAGCGCCGTCATTTGCTGTGATGAAAGGCATGGGGTTTCTCCTCGAATGAAAGGGAAGGGGAGCGCGGCTGCGCTCACGCGGCAGCGAATGGATGGTCGACCAGGATCCGCCCGTCGTCGTCGACGATGAGGAACTCGAGCCCGCTCGCGAGCACGGTCTCGCTGTCGGCGAGCAGCATCTCCCAGCGGAACGTCACAACGTCGCCGCGCAGACGCGCGCTGGGGGCGGCGCGAAAGCGGACGCCCTCGCGGGCGGCGTTCTTTGCGGGGGCCGCGAGGGTGAGCCTCGTGAGCGGGGCATATCCGCGCGCTCCCGTTATGGCCGAGCGCGTCCGGCGCCCAGAGCGCGGCAATGGCGGACGAGCGCTTGGCCGCGTCCGGTTCGTTCCACGCGGCGACATAAAGGTCGGCGAGCGCCTGAGCGTCGAGCATCGCATCTCTCCACTTTGAAGATCGAGGGCCTGCGAGCCCTCTCGTTGGCCGCAGGATCGCGCTGCTCGCGGCCGCAATCCATGACCCGGCAGGTCAAAAAGCGACGGCGCTCTCGCTTGCCGCTTGACCTCGGAGGTCATGGCCTTGCACGCCGGCCAGCGTTAAGACTTCGCGCCATGACCGCTCATCAGCTTCCTTTCGGCGTGCTGCTGCGGCGCTGGCGCGAGCGGCGCCGGATGACGCAGGCCGACCTCGCCTATGCCGCGGAAAGCTCGACCCGCCACCTCTCCTGTCTCGAGACCGGCAAGGCGCAGCCGAGCCGCGAGATGATCGCGCGTCTCGCCGAATATCTCGAGATCCCGCTGCGGGACCAGAATTCGCTTCTTCTGGCGGCGGGCTTCGCGCCCGCGTTTCAGGAGCGCTCGCTCGCGGCGTTGGACGCGGCGAAAACCGCGATCGACGCCATTCTTCAGGCGCACAAGCCCTATCCCGCCTTCGCGGTCGATCGGCACTGGAATGTCGTCATGTCGAATTCCGCGCTGCCCCAACTTTATGAGGGCTGTTCGGCCGATCTCATGCGCCCGCCGGTCAACGCCGTGCGCCTCACCCTGCACCCGGCGGGCATGGGGTCGCGGATCGTGAATTATGGGGCGTGGCGCGCCCATATGTTGAGCGTGCTTCGCCAGCAGATCGACGCGCGGGGCGATGCGGTTCTGCAGGGCCTGTTGGCCGAGGTCTCGGCCTATCCGACGCCGCCCGATTGCGAACCGGCGGAGAGCTTCGGCGCGGCCGAGCGCCTGGCGACGCCGCTTCGCATCGCCACCCGCCTCGGAATCATGTCCTTCCTCGGCACGGTCACCGTTTTCGGCACGCCGAATGACGTGACCCTCTCCGAGCTCGCGCTGGAAATGCTGTTCCCGGCCGACGAGGCGACCGCGCGGATCGCGCAGGCCATGGTCGAGGAGCAGGCGAGGGCGGCGTGAGGCGGCGCGTTGGCCGGCCGCCTCTTGCGCCCTGCCGCCTCATGGTCCACATAGGCGGCGGGAGGTTGGCGAAGGACGTACCGCTCGCCAACCGGGTCAGGTCCGGAAGGAAGCAGCCCTAACGAGCCAGGGCGGGTCTTTGTCCAACCTCCCACTGACGCGCTTGGGCCGTCAGCGACCAGGCGAGCGTAAGCTGAGTTCGCCTTCGCCTCCGAGCGGCGGTTCATCGAGCGAAGCAAAGCTCAAAATGCTCCGCCATCGACCTTTTCCTGCCAAGAGAGGGCGTCGTTGAGCGATTCGCTCTTCCCTGTCACCGAAGCTGCAGCCGCGACGCCGGCCTCCCCCTATCGGGTGCTGGCGCGAAAATACCGGCCGATGCGGTTCGAAGACCTCGTCGGCCAGGAGCCGATGGTGCGCACGCTCGCCAATTCCTTCGCCGCGAGCCGCATCCACCAGGCCTATATCCTGACGGGCGTGCGCGGGGTCGGCAAGACGACGACGGCGCGCATTCTGGCGCGGGCCTTCAACTATGCCCTGCCGGGCAAGATCGACCGCCCGAGCGTCGAGATGCCGGAACTTGGCCTCCACTGCCAGGCGATCATGGAATCGCGCCATGTCGATGTGATCGAGATGGACGCGGCCTCCCACACCGGCATCGACGACGTGCGCGAGATCATCGAGAACGCGCGCTATCGCCCGGTTTCGGCGCGCACCAAGGTCTACATCATCGACGAAGTGCACATGCTCTCGAAGCAGGCCTTCAACGGTCTTTTGAAAACCCTCGAAGAGCCGCCGGAGCACGTCAAGTTTCTGTTCGCGACCACCGAAATCGAAAAGGTTCCGATCACGGTGCGCTCGCGCTGCATCCGCTTCGATTTGCGGCGCATCGAGTCGGGGCCGATGGTCGGCCACTTGAGCAAGATTTGCGCGGCTGAGGGGGTGACCGCCGAGCCGGAGGCGCTGGCGCTGATCGCTCGCGTCGCCGAAGGCTCCGTGCGCGACGCGCTGTCGCTGCTCGACCAGGGCATCGCGCATGGCGGCGAAACGGGCGTCACGGCGCTCGCCATTCGCGACATGCTGGGCCTCTCTGACAGGGGCGAGGTCGTCGCGCTGTTCGAGCGCGTCATGAAAGGTGAGATCGCCGCGGCTCTCGAGATCGTGCGCGCGCTCCATCAGGCGGGCGCCGATCCCGCCGACATCCTGATCGAGCTCGCGGAGTTTTGCCATTTCGTCACCCGCGCCAAGATTGCGCCGGCGGCGACCGCAGATCCGGCGGTGAGCGAGGTCGAGCGCGAACGCGCTCAAGAATTCGCCGACAAGCTGTCGCTCGGCGTGCTCGCGCGAACATGGCAAATTCTGCTCAAAGGCGTGGAGGACGTGAAGGATTCGCCCCGTCCGCTCGCCTCGGCCGAAATGGCGCTGATCCGCTTCGCCTACGCTTCCGATCTGCCCACTCCTGAGGAGACGATCCGCAAGCTGAGCCAGGCGACCGACAGTCCGCGTCATGCGCCGCCGCTTCCGTCCGGAGGGCCGTCGGGCGGCGGAGGTCCGCGCGCTTCGATGCGCCTCGCGGCGACAGCGCCCGCTCCAGTCGCCTCCGCGCCGCCCCCTCTGCCCTCCGTTCCGGCGCCTCGGCTCGCGCGCTTCGAGGACGTCGTCGCGCTCGCGCGCTCTAAGCGCGATATTCAGCTCGTCCAGTCGCTTGAGCGGGATGTGCGGCTCGCGCGTTTCGAACAGGGCAGCATCGCCTTCACCTTGGTCGAAGGGGCCGAGTCCGGATTGGCGCAGACGCTGAGCCGTCGACTGCAGGAATGGACGGGCGAGCGCTGGATGGTGGCGCTCGTCCCGGGCTCGACCGCGTCGACGCTGCGCGAGACGGCGCAGGCGCGTGAGGCCGAGCGAACGAGCAACGCGGCGTCGCATCCGCTGGTGCAGAAGGTTCTTGATCGATTCAAGGGGGCCCGCATCGTCGACGTGCGGCGTCCAGATGCGCCGTCTCCCGCGGAGGCGCCGTCCCCCACGACGAGCGAGGCCGACGATGAGGTCGGTTACGCCGATTCCGGCGTCGACCCCGCCGACGAAGTTTGAGAAGGAGATCGCGCCGTGGATATCATGGGCATGATGAAAAAGGCGCAGGCCGTCCAGGCCAAGCTCCAGGAAGCGCAGGAGGAACTCGGCCGCGTTGAGGTTGAAGGTCAGTCCGGCGGCGGCATGGTGAGCCTTACGCTCACCGCCAAGGGCGAGCTGAAGGGCGTGCGCATCGACGCCTCGCTCTTGACGCCGGCCGACAAGGAGATGCTCGAGGATTTGATCATTGCCGCTTTCACCGACGGCAAGGCCAAGGCCGATCGTGTGGCGGCTGAGAAGATGCAGTCTCTGACCGAGGGCCTGCCCCTTCCGCCCGGCATGAAGCTGCCGTTCTAGAGGCGGGATGTCGACCAGCGTCGCCGGACCGGAAATCGAGCGTCTCGTCCAGCTTCTCGCGCGCTTGCCGGGATTGGGGCCACGTTCGGCGCGCCGCGTCGCGCTGCATCTCATCCGTAAGCGCGAGACGCTGCTCGCGCCCCTCGCTGATGCGATGCGCGTCGCTCAGGAGCGGATCTTGACCTGTTCGGTCTGCGGCAATGTCGACACGCGCGATCCCTGCACGATCTGTGCGGACGAACGGCGCGACTCGACGACGCTCGTCGTTGTCGAGTTGGTCGGCGATCTTTGGGCGTTGGAGCGGGCAGGCGCCACACGGGCGCGCTACCACGTGCTCGGCGGCGCGCTTTCGCCGCTCGACGGCGTTGGCCCAGCCGATCTCAACCTTTCCGCGCTCGTCGCGCGCATCGCCAAAGGCGAGGTGAGCGAAATGATCCTTGCCGTCAACGCGACTGTCGAAGGCCAAACGACGGCGCACTACATCATCGATCTCCTCGCCGACTATTCCATCAAGGTGACGCGGCTCGCGCACGGCGTGCCGGTGGGCGGCGAGCTTGATTATCTCGATGACGGCACGCTTGCGGCAGCGATGCGTCAGCGCACGGCGTTCTGAGCCGCAATTGCGGCGGGAGACGGATTTTTGTCTCCTGCCTCTATCGGACGGCCCTGCCTCCGCTTAAGTCTGGGCCCCAGGCGTCTTTTGAAGGCGATCGCATGCCGGCCGCGCCAACATCCTCGAGGCTTTTCGTTCCCCCTTACCCGCGCCGCCCTCAAAGGCCGCGCGGATCGTTCTCGACTCTTCTTGCGCTCCAGCGCAATCCGATCGAAGTCTGGTGGGAGGGAGATTTCGAGCGGCCGGTTTCCATCGGCCGCACCATATTCGGCCTTCGCGGCGCGGCGCATGATCCAGCGGCCGTCAGGCGCATCTTTCTCGACAACGCCGCCAACTACCGCAAAGACGATCTTCAGCTTCGGATTCTGCGGCCCGGCCTCGGCAACGGGCTGTTGACCGCCGAGGGCGAGGAATGGCGCGTCCAGCGCCGGGCGCTCGCGCCCCTGTTCTCTCCGCGTCAAACCGCGGATTTTGCTCCGGCGGTCCACCGGGTTGGACGGGCGGCGATCGAGCGCATGAGCCGACGGCGCGACGGGGCTGTGGCCGATGTTGGCGCTCTCATGTCGCGCCTGACGCTGGAAGTGCTTGAGCAGACGCTGTTCTCGCAAGGGCTCGGACGTGAGCCCAGCGCCTTTCAGCGCGCTGTGTCGAGCTATTTCGAGACGATCGGCCGGATCGATCCGCTCGATTTGCTGGGCGCCCCCGCCTTCGTGCCGAGGCTCAGGCGCCGGCGTGGCCGCACCGCGCTCGAGTTTTTCGATTCGGCCGTCGACGCAATCATCGAAAAGCGGCGTGCGCTGCTGAGCCAGGGGGCCGAGGCGCCGCGTGATCTCCTGACCCTCCTCATGTCAGCGAGGGATCCTGAAAACGGCGGCGCGATCGCTGAGGCGGATGTGCGGGCCAACATCGTCACCTTCATCAACGCGGGCCACGAGACGACCGCCAACGCGCTGACCTGGACGCTTTTCCTGCTCTCCCAATCCCCCGAATGGCGCGAGCGGGCCGAGGCCGACGCAGATCAGGCGTTTGACGCCGATCAGTCGGTTGCGACGGAGAGGTGCGAAATCCTTCGCGCCGTCTTCGAGGAGGCGCTGCGCCTTTATCCCCCGGCGCCGATGCTGGCTCGCCAGGCGATCGCCGACGACGAACTGGCGGGCGTGCACATTCCCGCCGGAGCTGTGATTACGGTTTCGCCCTATGTCTTGCACCGGCGAAGGGGCCTCTGGGACCATCCTGACGCCTTCGATCCTTCGCGATTCCTGGGCGAACGGCGGGATCAGATCGACCGTTTCGCCTACATTCCATTCGGCGCGGGGCCGCGGGTGTGCATCGGCATGGCCTTCGCGATGCAGGAGGGGATCATCCTGCTCGCGCATTTTTTGCGCGCGTTTCGCTTTGAGCTGGTCGAAGGCCATCCGGTTATGCCCCAGCAGCGCGTAACTTTGCGCCCGCGTAACGGCATGAAAATGCACGTAAAAAGGCGCGTCAGTGTGGAAAGTTCCACAGCGGAAGAATTTTCTTTGTGAAAGTGCGTTGACAGAAATCTCACAGGGGCCTATATGCGCCTCTCCCAACGACGTGGCGCGTTTTTGAAGCGGCCAAGTCAGCGGGTTACGGGAATTTTCCGAACGCACTCCTCCCTGCTGTGAGGCGGGGGCGGAGAATTTTCGGTCGTTTTCGGACTGCGCGAGAGCGCAGGGAATATGGAATTCGGGCCTGAACTGGGCTTTGGCGGCGGGTCGCCTCAAGGTTTTGGTTTGTGTCTGTGGGGCTTCGGCTCCTTGCTGTTTGACAATTGCATCGGAAGAAAGAGAGACGTGGGCGGCGGGGTCCTTGCGGGACTTCGGTTGTCGGGTTGAATTCTAGGCGCAAGCTTGGAACCGATCCGGGAATTGGAGTCCGAAGAGACAACTGACGGTCACGTTTCAAAAATTCATCGCGCTTCGAAGGAGTGCGTGTCGGACCGTCGTGAGGCGGGCAGGCCGCAAAGTTCTTTTGAGGCGGATGTGTTTGGAACTCGTCAAGAATACAATGCCCTGACCTTCGGGGTGTTGAAGTGACCAGTCAGGACAAAGATCTCATTCAACTTGAGAGTTTGATCCTGGCTCAGAACGAACGCTGGCGGCAGGCTTAACACATGCAAGTCGAACGCTCGTAGCAATACGGGAGTGGCAGACGGGTGAGTAACGCGTGGGAACATACCCTCCGGTTCGGAATAGCTCAGGGAAACTTGGATTAATACCGGATACGGCTGAGAGGCGAAAGATTTATCGCCGGAGGATTGGCCCGCGTTCGATTAGCTTGTTGGTGAGGTAACGGCTCACCAAGGCGATGATCGATAGCTGGTCTGAGAGGATGATCAGCCACATTGGGACTGAGACACGGCCCAAACTCCTACGGGAGGCAGCAGTGGGGAATATTGGACAATGGGCGCAAGCCTGATCCAGCCATGCCGCGTGAGTGATGACGGCCTTAGGGTTGTAAAGCTCTTTCGCTCGGGACGATAATGACGGTACCGAGATAAGAAGCCCCGGCTAACTTCGTGCCAGCAGCCGCGGTAATACGAAGGGGGCTAGCGTTGTTCGGAATTACTGGGCGTAAAGCGCGTGTAGGCGGGTCTTTAAGTCAGGGGTGAAATGCCAAGGCTCAACCTTGGAACTGCCTTTGATACTGGAGATCTTGAGTCCGGAAGAGGTGAGTGGAATTGCGAGTGTAGAGGTGAAATTCGTAGATATTCGCAAGAACACCAGTGGCGAAGGCGGCTCACTGGTCCGGAACTGACGCTGAGACGCGAAAGCGTGGGGAGCAAACAGGATTAGATACCCTGGTAGTCCACGCTGTAAACGATGGATGCTAGCCGTTGGGGAGCTTGCTCTTCAGTGGCGCAGCTAACGCTTTAAGCATCCCGCCTGGGGAGTACGGTCGCAAGATTAAAACTCAAAGGAATTGACGGGGGCCCGCACAAGCGGTGGAGCATGTGGTTTAATTCGAAGCAACGCGCAGAACCTTACCAGCTTTTGACATGTCCTGGACGGATTGCAGAGATGCGATCTTCTCTTCGGAGCCGGGAACACAGGTGCTGCATGGCTGTCGTCAGCTCGTGTCGTGAGATGTTGGGTTAAGTCCCGCAACGAGCGCAACCCTCGCCCTTAGTTGCCATCATTCAGTTGGGCACTCCAGGGGGACTGCCGGTGATAAGCCGGAGGAAGGTGGGGATGACGTCAAGTCCTCATGGCCCTTACAGGCTGGGCTACACACGTGCTACAATGGCGGTGACAGCGGGAGGCGAAGGGGCGACCCTTAGCAAATCTCGAAAAGCCGTCTCAGTTCGGATTGCACTCTGCAACTCGAGTGCATGAAGTTGGAATCGCTAGTAATCGCGGATCAGCACGCCGCGGTGAATACGTTCCCGGGCCTTGTACACACCGCCCGTCACACCATGGGAGTTGGTTTTACCCGAAGACGGCGCGCTAACCGCAAGGAGGCAGCCGGCCACGGTAGGGTCAGCGACTGGGGTGAAGTCGTAACAAGGTAGCCGTAGGGGAACCTGCGGCTGGATCACCTCCTTTCTGGATTCGGAGACATTAACCAAAGACTTGGGCTTGCCCTTGTCGGACGGTTTGTCATCCGGCTCAGAATCAAGCGGCCTAGTCAGGCCGCGTTTGCGGGATCGCGCCGCCTTCGTCTCTCTTTCTGATCTAAGGATATGGAAGCCTTGCGCCTCGGTCTGCTTTAACGGCAGGAGCGGCGTGGACTTCTTCTTCGACCGGGCTTGTAGCTCAGTTGGTTAGAGCGCGCGCTTGATAAGCGTGAGGTCGGAGGTTCAAGTCCTCCCAGGCCCACCACAGCCTTCGGGCGCCGGCGGGTCTTGAGACGGGGCCATAGCTCAGTTGGGAGAGCGCGTGCTTTGCAAGCATGAGGTCGTCGGTTCGATCCCGTCTGGCTCCACCAAGTCTGGACCTTGAGGTCTTGACGAAGTGTCGAGCAGATTGAAGCTTTCCTATCCTTTCCGATGCGATTTATCAGTTTCGTTGAGCGCGCAAGCGCTTAGCGTGACGAAGGCCGAATGGCCGGCGAACAGGATTCCAATCCTCCGCCGTTCCTTCCGGTCCTCGATCTCTGACATTGTGAAGAGGAAGCGCATTCGGTCGAAGGCCGGATGGGGCGAGGCGTGCAGCCGGAAGGTCCGTGAGGATCCGAGGGCGGCAAGGCGTCGCGTCATCATCTTGTCTCTCGAGCAACCAGTCGTGGGTTTGGAGCCTGACCGCTCAGATCCCCGGATGCGTTTGAAGCAAAACTGGTCTTTTCAAGCCAAGACGTGCGTGTTTCGATCGATTTCCGAAATCAATCGACACACAAAGACGCGCGCTTTGGCGATGAGAGCAATCAAGTGTCTTAAGGGTATCTGGTGGATGCCTTGGCGCTGAGAGGCGATGAAGGACGTGGTACGCTGCGATAAGTCATGGGGAGCCGCGAACAGGCTTTGATCCGTGAATTTCCGAATGGGGAAACCCACCTTCGATCTCTGTTGCTCCGAAGAGGCGCGTCGATGACGCGAAGCGATCCCGCACAGGGGCTGTGCTTCGGGTTGAGGCGGGTCGGCTTTCGTTCTGTCTTCGGACGGAATGGAGCGATCTTTGGACCAACAGAGATCAAAAGAAGGTACTTATTCTCTGAATTCATAGGAGAATAAGAGCGAACCCGGGGAACTGAAACATCTCAGTACCCGGAGGAAAGGACATCAACGAGACTCCGTTAGTAGTGGCGAGCGAACGCGGACCAGGCCAATGCTTCTTTTTGGATCTATCAGAACCGGTTGGAAAACCGGGCCGTAGTGGGTGAAAGCCCCGTATGAATAGGGTTCGAATGGGAGATTCGAGTAGGGCGGGACACGTGCAATCCTGTCTGAACACGGGGGGACCACCCTCCAAGCCTAAGTACTCCTCAGCGACCGATAGCGAACAAGTACCGTGAGGGAAAGGTGAAAAGCACCCCGACGAGGGGAGTGAAACAGTTCCTGAAACCGGATACCTACAAACAGTCGGAGCCCGCAAGGGTGACGGCGTACCTTTTGTATTATGGGTCAGCGACTTAAAGTATCGAGCAAGCTTAAGCCGATAGGCGGAGGCGTAGCGAAAGCGAGTTTGAATAGGGCGTTCAGTTCGATGCTTTAGACCCGAAACCGAGTGATCTAGTCATGAGCAGGTTGAAGGCAGGGTAACACCTGCTGGAGGACCGAACCGGTGTCTGTTGAAAAAGACTCGGATGACTTGTGATTAGGGGTGAAAGGCCAACCAAACTCGGAAATAGCTGGTTCTCCGCGAAATATATTTAGGTATAGCCTCGAGTTGAGGCTCCAGGGGGTAGAGCACTGGATGGGCTAGGGGGGCCAAAACCCTACCAAACCTAACCAAACTCCGAATACCTGGAAGTCATACTCGGGAGCCACACAGTGGGTGCTAACGTCCATTGTGGAGAGGGAAACAACCCAGACCAACAGCTAAGGCCCCCAATTCATGGCTAAGTGGGAAAGGATGTGGAAATCCCAAAACAACCAGGAGGTTGGCTTAGAAGCAGCCATCCTTTAAAGAAAGCGTAACAGCTCACTGGTCTAAATAAGGGTTTCTGCGCCGAAGATGTAACGGGGCTCAAGCCATGAGCCGAAGCTTTGGGCGTCGCAAGACGCGGTAGCGGAGCGTTCCGTTGGCTGATGAAGGGAGAGCCGTGAGGCCTCCTGGAGGCATCGGAAGTGCGAATGCTGACATGAGTAACGACAAACACTGTGAAAGACAGTGTCGCCGAAAGTCCAAGGGTTCCTGCGTAAAGTTAATCTCCGCAGGGTTAGCCGGTCCCTAAGGCGAGGCCGAAAGGCGTAGTCGATGGGAATCACGTTAATATTCGTGAGCCTGTAGGTGGTGACGGATCTCTTATGTCGTTCGATCTTACTGGATTGATCGGGCGACGACGAGGTTCCAGGAAATAGCCCCTACATAAGACCGTACCCGAAACCGACACAGGTGGACAGGTAGAGTATACCAAGGCGCTTGAGAGAATGATGTTGAAGGAACTCGGCAATTTACCTCCGTAACTTCGGAATAAGGAGGCCCTCGGTGAGCGCAAGCTTGTCGGGGGGGCACAGTCCAGGGGGTGGCAACTGTTTAACAAAAACACAGGGCTCTGCGAAATCGCAAGATGACGTATAGGGTCTGACGCCTGCCCGGTGCCGGAAGGTTAAAAGGAGAGGTGCAAGCCTTGAATTGAAGCCCCGGTAAACGGCGGCCG
>CAVUPE010000021.1:0-93960 GCA_963743265.1 uncultured Alphaproteobacteria bacterium
CATGAGCACGTCGGCGACGCGGTCGACCGTCACCATTGGAATGACCAGCGTGCGGCGCCGTGGGCCAAAAACGACCATGCCCAAGGCTTGGCATGAAGCGTCGAGCGCCAGGCCGCCTTCGCTCGAGGGAGCGAGCGCAGCGTCGAGTTCGATGCGCGCGTCGATGACGCCGCCACGCAGGCTTCGCCACTGCGGACCGACGAACGACACGACGCCCAGCGCCGCGTTCGCCGCGCCTTCGCGCGCGCCGTTGACGACGGCCAGCGCCCCGGTGGCCGGCGCTGCGGCCGCAGGCGGAGCGTTTGGCAGATCGGTCCGCTCGACCCGCAGGAGGGCGACGTCGGTCGACGGATCACGGCCGACGACGCGAGCGGGACTCGAGACGCCGTCATGGGCAACAATCGAGAAATCGCCCTCGTCGGCAAGCGCGTCCTCCGCGGCCACGATGAGCCCCGGCCGCCAGACGAAGCCGCTCGATTGCGCGCGGCCGGATTGGATGGAAACTAAGCTCGGCGCGACATCACGGATGAAACCGGCGAGCTCGGTCGACAAGGCGAACAAGAGGGAAGAGGCGGATTTGCCGGGCATTGGGATGCTCCTTCTGCCGCGTAACATGCCTCTCGATGAGGGCCATGCCTACCTCGCCAGATGGTCAGGCCGAGTTTCCATTCATGCGCGCGTCGCCGATGCTTTGCAGTGCGCCTGAGCCCGCCTATATGGGCGGCCGTAGGGAAGATCGGAGGTTCGGTTTGATACGTTTGGCGCTCGTTTTCGCCCTCGCCCTCGTATGGGGGGCCGCGTTCGCCGAGACGGCGCTGAAAGCCCCGCCGCAGAATCCAAGCCAGGTGCGCCTCTCTTTCGCCCCGGTGGTGAAGAAGGTTACGCCCGCGGTCGTCAACGTCTACGCGTCGCGGGTCGAGACGGCGGCGCGAAATCCGCTGTTCGACGACCCGATTTTCCGGCGTTTCTTCGGCGGCGGAGGGGACGATTCCAGAGTGTCGAAAGCGCTTGGATCGGGAGTCATCGTCGACCCGACGGGTCTCATCGTCACCAATTACCATGTCATCGAAAACATGACCCAGGTGAAAGTCGCGCTCTCGGACAGGCGCGAGTTTGAGGCCGAGATCGTCTTGCGCGATCCGCGCACCGACCTCGCCGTGCTTCGGGTGAAGGGCGGCCGAGATTTTCCGGTCCTCGAACTTGGCGATTCGGACGCGCTCGAAGTCGGCGATTTCGTCATCGCCGTGGGCGATCCGTTCGGCGTGGGGCAAACGGTGACCCAAGGCATCGTTTCAGCGCTCGCGCGTACGCAAGTTGGGATCAGCGACTACGGCTTCTTCATCCAAACGGACGCCGCCATCAATCCGGGCAATTCGGGCGGCGCGCTGGTCGATCTCGACGGCAAGCTGGTTGGCGTCAATTCCGCAATCTACTCCCGCTCAGGGGGCAGCATTGGGATCGGGTTCGCGATCCCCGTCAATATGGTGAAAAGCGTTGTCGCCGCCGCGCTTCATGGCGGCGGAAGCGTCAAAAGGCCGTGGCTCGGCGCCACTCTGCAGAGTCTGACCAAGGATATCGCCGACAATCTCGGCATTGACCGCCCAACAGGCGCGCTGGTCGTGACAGTCGCCCCGGTTGGTCCCGCGGCCGAGGCGGGTCTCAAGCGCGGCGACCTCATCACCGCGGTCGACGACCAGAGCGTAGACGACGAAGGGGGCGTCGGATTCCGGCTCGGGGTCAAGGCCCTCGGCGGCTCGGCTCGGTTATCGATCCTGCGGAACGGGCGCGAGCTGACCCTGCCGCTCAAACTCGCGGCGGCCCCGGAAATCCCGCCCCGCGAGGCGCTGACCATCCGCAGCCGCTCGCCCTTCGAGGGGGCGGAGGTCATGAACATGTCGCCTGCGGTCGCCGAGGAACTGTCGCTCGAAGGCTCTTCACGGGGGGTCGTGATTGCTGCGGTCGCCGACAATTCGACGGCGGCGCAAGTTGGCGTGCAAAAGGGGGATATCGTCGTTACTGTCAACGGGCAGAAGATCGGGACGACGCACGATCTGGAGAAAGCCTGCGCGGAGCGCGCGCGGTTATGGGACCTGACCATTCAGCGCGGCGGGGAGACGATCCGCACCCAGCTCGGCGGCTAGCGCATCCCGCATTGAGACGCAATCGCAGGTCCCAGACCGAGCCTCCCTAGCGTGATGGCGCTAGCGCGATTAGTCCCACTTTCCGTGCGCCCACATCCATTGTTCGGGCGCTTCACGGATGAAAGCTTCGTACTGGCGCTGCAGCGCCTGCGTCGCAACGAGAGCGTCCGCCGCGCTGTTGTTCGTCTGGGGCATTGAAATGGGCGCGATACGAATGCTGAAGCGCGAGCCCGGCCGGCGGAACGCGGCGCCGGCGTAAAGCGGCACACCCGTCGTGCGGGCGAGGAGCGCGGGGAAGACGGTTGAGCGCGCGGGCCGTCCGAAGAAGGGCACAGACGGTCCGTTGTCGTCTCTGAGGTCGGCAAGAAAGCACGGGGAGGCGCCATCCTTGATGGCGCGCAGGAGGACACGCGCGGCCATTGGGGTCTTGGGCGTCAGACCCGCCTTGTAGAGCGGCTCGCGCAGGCGCCGCATCAGGGTTTCGACATGGGGATTGGATATTCGCTGATAAACGCCAATGAGCGAAACCCCGAGCCGCTGGCCGCCGTGCGCCAGAATTTCCCAGTTCCCCAGGTGAAGACCACAAACGATGAAGGGCTTTGCGCCGCTCGCCGCCTCGTCGAAACCTTCCGGCGGCTCGAAGACGATGCGATCGCTCTTCGTCAGCGCCTGGATGTGGAGGCTCTCGGCGAAGGTTCGCCCGAGATTCTCCCACATCGCGGCGGCGATCGCCTTACGTTCAGCCGGTGATTTTTCGGGGTACGCGAGTTCGAGATTTGCAAGCGCGCGCTTTTGTCGACCAAGGCGCGGTGCGATGAGGCGCCAGATTTTCCCGGAGAGCCATGAAGCCGCCTGCAGGGGCATGGCGCGCGCAAGGACGATCGCCAGCCAGAGCGTGGCAAATTCCAGGCGGAGACGCAATCCTTTTGGGAACTTCATGAGACGACCGACGACCTCGGAAGGACGGCGACTCCGGCCCCACGGGTTCATTTCATATTGTGTTCCCTGGTTTTTCGCAACCGCGAGCACGTTTCGCCGTTCCCTCGCGGGTCGATTGAGCGCCCTTCCGGCGATGTCCACGAGCGCTGCTAGCCCCGCAAGCCGAACTCAGCTGGCCTCGAACTTACGCCGCCTCGCTGGCCAGGCGCTCAACCTCGGTGTGCGCGAGGCGATGCTTGATGGACTGCCAAAGGCCGCGCATTTCCTGAGCGGCTGGGCCGTGTGGGTTGAGCTCGGTCACGCCCCAGCCATGGCGCGCCGCTTCCTGGTAGTCGAGCCGCGCAAGGATGAGCGGGGAGATCAGGCCGCCCATTTCTTCAAGCGCCTCGACGCCGTCCTGGACCCGGGCGGTTTGCTCGGCGGGGGGACATTGGTTGAGCACGAAGACGAACTTAGCCCCGATCTCCTCGAGCGCCGCGCGGGTTCGGGCGCTGGCCCGCAGGTCGAACATGCTTGGGCGCGAAGGAACGATGTTGAGATCGGCAACCCGCATCGCAGCCGAGGACGCCGCGCCTTCCGCGCCCGGAGTGTCGAGGATCGCGAGCGTCACGCCCTTGCGCTCGAGGGAGGCGAGCAGAGCCTGCAGGCGCGCCGCTCCCGAGGTCATGACGTCGATATCGCGGGCGGAGCGCGTCTTGCCCCAATGCGCGAGCGAGCCTTGCGGATCCATGTCGATGACGCAGACTTGCTCTTTCATTTCACGCGCCGTCACGGCCAGCGACGAGGCAATCGTACTCTTCCCCGAACCGCCTTTTTGACTCACAAACGCTATCGTCCGCATTACTTCCGCGCTCAAGGGTTACCGCCCGCCCCCCGGTATCGAGGGCAGGCAGGAATTAATGAATGTTGAACGAGTTGAGCGGAAACCAGTTAACAAGGGGTTCCCAAACGCGCTTTGTTCAGCGTTTTGCAGCGGATCGTTAAGCCGCGCGGCGCGACGTCCAGCGGCCGTCAGTCGTCGTCGAGCGGAACCACGCCCTTGAACCCGCCGTCCGCCGCGAGCGTGATCTTCTCGATGCGCATTTCGGCGTTCTTGAGCAGTTCGTCGCAGCGCTTTTTCAGCGCTTCGCCTCGTTCATAAAGCCGGATCGATTCATCGAGCGCCACTGCGCCTTTTTCGAGTTGATCGACGATCTGTTCGAGCTCTGCGAGCGCCGCTTCGAACGGCAGTGTCGCGATGTCCGGCTTCGCCTCGGTCACGTCGCCTCCTTTTGACCCCAGGGACGTCGCTTCAATCGGGCAAAGCCGAAACCAAATAAAGGGTTTTCAATGTGTCGCTTGGCTGCATCTCGTTGCCGAACGTACGAGCGAACACTTGGGCGATCTCGCCCGAGCGGTAGATGTGGCTCAGCGCCCGATCGACGGCGAGGCGGAAATCCTCGTCGCCGTGCGCCAGCGCAAGCGCATAGGGTTCGAGGGAGAAATAGTTGTCCGCGAGACGCAGCTTGCTCGAGTCGCTGCTTTTGGAGGCGAGATAAGAGAGGATCGCCCGATCGCCGAAATAGGCGACGATCTCCCCCTTATCGAGCATGGCGAGCCCCTCCAGGTGAGTTTTCGCAGGGACGATTTCCGCGGTGATATTGGCGCTCGCTAGGGTGTCTTTCAGGCTTTGCTCTGTCGTGGTTCCGCCCAGAACCCCAATCTTCTTGCCGGAGAGCGCGCCGAAGTCGCCGGGCCCATCGCCGGCCACCAGCAGGCTCGCTCCGTCGACGAATGTCGTGATCGAGAAGTCGACGTGCTCGCGGCGGGAGAGCGTGGCCGAGGTCGGCTCGCAGAGAAGATCGGCCTTGCCGTTTTCGATCGCGTCGAAGCGGTTCGCGGCGGTCACCAGCACATAGTCGATCTTGAGATCGCCGACATTGAGCTGCTCGCCGACATGCTTCGCGACCGACCGGCAGAGATCGATCATGAAGCCGGCAGGCAGGCCCGCTTGGTCGGTGAACGAGAAAGGCGGCGCGTCGTCCCGGTAGGCGATGCGGAACGTCTTGTCCTGCCGCACTTTGTCGAGAGTTCCGGCCTCAGCCGGCGTCAAAGCCCAAACAGCCGCCACGAAGGACAACGCTCTGAGCCGCCCAATCGTACTCATGCGCTCCCCTCTTTAAAATTCCTCGCGGATTCGTGGGCCCGGTCCGGGCCGCCGCGACTCGACGCCGCTTATAACAGAGAGACAGGTGGAGGGCCAAAGCGAGTGTCCCGATCGCGAAATTCCTGCGATAACCTGCTCGAGTTGGTTTTCAGCGCGGTTTCGGAGTGAGGCCCATGCTCGTCGGCGTTCCCAAGGAAATCAAGGACAACGAGTTCCGGGTCGGCATGACGCCGGCCGCAGTCGCCGAGCTCGTTCATCACGGGCATGAAGTGATCGTCGAGACCTCGGCCGGCATTGGGTCCGGGTCGACGGACGACGAATACGTTCGCGCCGGGGGCAAGATCGTTTCGACCGGGGCCGATGTCTTCGCTGACGCCGAGATGGTCGTGAAGGTCAAGGAGCCGCTTGTCGAGGAGCGCAAGCGACTGAAACGGGGACAGATCCTGTTCACCTATCTGCATCTCGCGCCCGATCTCGAGCAGACGCGCGACCTCATGGCCTCGGGCGCGACCTGCATCGCCTATGAGACGGTGACGAGCCCCTATGGCGGCCTGCCGCTGCTGACGCCGATGTCGGAAGTCGCGGGGCGCCTGGCGCCGCAGGTCGGCGCGCATTCCCTGGAGAAGGCGCAGGGCGGGCGAGGCGTGCTGCTCGGCGGCGTGCCGGGGGTGGCGGCCGCTAACGTGCTCGTGCTCGGCGGCGGCGTCTCGGGCACGCACGCGGCGACGATCGCTGTCGGCATGGGCGCGTCCGTCACCGTGGTCGACAGGTCGCACGAGGCGCTGAAGCGGCTCTCGGCCGAGTTCGGCTCGGCTTTGCGCACCGTCTATTCCACCCGCGCCTCGATCACCGATCTCGTGCGAAGCGCCGATCTGGTCATTGGCGCCGTGCTGCTGCCCGGGGCGGCGGCGCCCAAGCTCATCACCCGCGAGATGCTCAAGACGATGCGCCCGGGCGCGGTCATCGTCGACATCGCCATCGACCAGGGCGGCTGCTGCGAGACCTCAAAGCCGACGACCCATTCGCATCCGACCTATGTCGTCGACGGCATCGTGCATTACTGCGTCGCCAACATGCCCGGCGCGGTGGCGCGGACCTCGACCTTCGCGCTGAACCACGCGACCCTGCCGTTCGCGCTGGCGCTCGCCGACAAGGGCTGGCGCAAGGCGCTCAAGGACGATCCGCACCTGCGCGCGGGCCTCAACGTGCACGAGGGCAAGGTCACCTGTGAGCCGGTCGCGGCGGCGCATGGGCTGCCCTACACGCCGGCCGAGAGCGTGCTCGGCGCGTGACGGACGCCGGGGAGCCGCGCCGTCATGAGGCCCAACGTACAACCGAGCGCGAGAACCCCCAGGCAATAAACGCCAATAAACGCCACTAAAAGCTAGTAAACGCTAGTAAAATAGCTGGCGTTTACTAGCGTTTATTTTTCCGAATCGGGACTTTTCAATGGGTTACGGCCGATTCAAACAAAAAATTTCTCCCCATCCTCTGGCGCCTGCTCTGGTTGTAAAAACCGGGGAAGGCGCTCGTCCCAATGGCCAGCGTCGCAGAGGAGCGTCTCTCGGGGATCGCGATTGTCATCCCGAGAACCATAGCCTGGATTTCTGCTCAGCGCAAGAAAATGTCGTCACCCTCAGGAATTCTCCAATCGCGGGAGCCCGAAGCGTGGACGGATGGCCGCCGAGCGGGCGTCCCGACCACGCTTGGGCAATGGTCGGGTCTTGGGTCCAGCTTGCCGGTCAGGTGAGCCCGATGGCGCGCCAGCTCGGCCCGGGATTGGGGCTTACGGGCCCGCCGCCCGTTAACGTGTTCCCGCTCATCTCCCAGATCGAGACTTGGCCGCTGCTTCCCAGCCGGAGGCGGAGCTAGCCTTGACCCAAACGGAGGCCGCAACGGCGAATCGCGATATGCGCGAGTTCGGCGTCCGATCAGAGCGACCGATTGATATTGCGTCTTTCCGCCGGTTGACTTCTTGATCATGCACGTTTATGTGCACGTTTGTTCTTGTTTATGCGCGGTATCCGTATGACGCTCGAATCCCCGCTCGCCCGGCGAGATGTCATCCTCGGCCGTCTGGCCCAGGGCCAATCCGTCGCGGCGGGTGCTCTGGCGCTCGAGTTCGAGGTCTCGGAGGACGCGATCCGCCGCGACCTGCGCGCCCTTGCAGCGGAGGGGCGATGCCGGCGGGTCTACGGCGGCGCGCTGCCGCTGTCGAAGGCGACGGCGCCGATGGCGGCGCGGATGGAGGAAGCGCGCGACCGCAAACAGGCCCTCGCACGCCGGGCGGCTTCGCTGGTCAAGCCGGGACAGTTCGTATTCCTCGACAGCGGCAGCACCAATTTGGCGCTCGTCTCCTGCCTGCCCGAGGATTTCGAACTGACGGTCGCGACCAATTCGATCGACATCGCCGCCGCCGCCCTGCGACGGTCCGATCTGCGCCTCATCATGGTCGGCGGCGCGGTCAATTCCGGCGTCGGCGGCTGCGTGGACGCGCCGGCGACGCTGAGCCTCATGCAGATGAACATCGATCTCGGGGTGCTCGGGGCCTGCGCGGTTTCCTTCGCGACCGGCCTTGGCGCCTACGATTTCTCGGACGCTGCTTTCAAACGCGCGCTCTTGGCGGCGAGCAGGAAGCATCTCGTCCTCGCGACGAGCGAGAAACTCGACGCGCAGGCGCCCCATCGCGTCGCTGAATTGAAGGAGATCGACGTGCTCGTTGTCGAGCACGATACGGATGCGGACGCGCTCGACAAATTCGCTGCGGCGGGCTGCGAGATCCTGATCGCGGACCGACCCGCATGACCGTCGGGGCAGGGACGCCAACACCAGGAGTTTCAGTCTTGCTGACTGCGGATAGGCCGGAAACACGGCTTGGGACGCGGCTCGCCTTTCTGGTGGCGGGGTTTGGCGTCGCTTCCTGGGCGCCGCTCGTTCCCTTCGTGAAGGAGCGGCTTCAAGTTGACGACGGCGTATTGGGGCTGCTGCTGCTCTGTCTCGGGGTGGGGTCTATCGCGGCGATGCTTCTGACCGGCGTCCTCAGCGCCAGATACGGCAGTCGGCCGATCATCCTGGCAGGCGGATTCGGCCTTGCCGTCCTGCTGCCGTTGCTTGTCGTCGCGGGATCGCCGCTGTCGCTCGGGTTGACGCTTCTCGCGTTTGGCGCGGCGCTCGGCTCCCTCGATGTCGCGATGAATATTCACGGGGTCGAGGTCGAACGCGCCGCGCGTCAGCCGCTCATGTCCGGCTTCCATGCGCTCTTCAGCGTCGGCGGTTTCGCAGGCGCGACAATGATGACCTTCCTCCTGTCTTCGAGAATAACCCCGCTGGCGAGCACCGTGTTTGCGGCCGTGCTGATGGCGATCGCGATGGCCCTTGCAGCGCCTCGTTTGCTGCGCGCCTCGCATTCGGAGAAGACGCCTCTCATTGTCGCGCCACACGGCATCGTTCTCCTGCTCGCGGCCCTGGCCTTCGTCATGTTCCTCGTCGAAGGCGCGATTCTCGACTGGAGCGCCTTGCTCGCCACCGGGAAAGGGCTCGTAAGCGAGGCGCGAGGCGGACTTGGCTATTCGATGTTCGCAATCGCCATGACAGCGGGACGGCTAAGCGGCGATTTCGTCACGGCGCGCGTCGGCGACCGGGCGGTGTTGTTTTGGGGCGGCCTCGCGACGATGGCGGGCTTCGCGCTCGTGCTTTCCGCGCCGATCGCGTGGCTCGCCATGAGCGGGTTTCTGCTGATTGGTCTCGGAGCCTCGAACATCGTGCCGGTGCTGTTCCGCGGCGCTGGCGCGCAGCGCGCGATGCCGGCGGGCCTCGCCGTCGCGGCGATCACGACTGTAGGCTACGCGGGCGTTCTGGTTGGTCCAGCGGCGATCGGCCTCGTCGCAAAATCGGCAGGGCTTCCCGTTGCGTTCTGGCTGTTGGCGGCGCTTGTCGGCGCGGTCGTCTTGAGCGCGCGCACTGTTACGGGCTCCGCGAACCGTTAGCTGATGCGCATTGCGCGTGGGCCGGTCAATTTTCCGTCGCGCCTTGCGGTCAGTTCGCGACCGGCGGCAGATCGCCGCGTCCGTTGAGCGCTCCGGGCGCCCAGTTCACGCCGTCGCGCATGGCGTAGAAGATATGGGCGCCGATGCGGTCCACCCGTTTCAGGTAGCCGACCCAGAACGGCGCGACGTAGTTGGCGTGATAATTGACCGCTTCGCCAACCTTGGCGTTGTAGTTCGCGCCGCTCACCACGGCCTCAGCAATGCGGGTCGCGACCGCCCACGGGGCCGGCTCCTCGATGCGAAGCGACTTGCCCTCGCAGGCGAAGGTGAACTGGCAGGCGAACGGGCGGTTGCGGTCCTGATAGACGACGGCGCAGACGGTGGCGGGATAGATGCCGCTGCGCACGCGGTTGAGCACCACCTGGGCCACGGCCGCCTGACCCTCCTCGGGCTCGCTGCGGGATTCGAAATAGATTGCTTCGGCGAGGCACCGCATCTGGCGCGCGCTGTCCTTGGGATCGATGAGCGCAGCGTAGTTCGGCTTGCCGTCGGCGGCTGACAGCTGCGGAACCGTCGTCAGCCCCGAGCCATCGCTCTCGACGGCCACCACGACGCCGTCACTGGACGTCGGCGACGAGGAGTTGAGCGCGAATTCGAGCGGCGCCGACGGCGTCGCGCCGTCATCGAAACTGAGCGCCGCGGTCTCCGGCTCATCGCCATCGGCCGGCCGCTGAGGACTCATCGTATGGCCGGAGTCGAATTCGTCGTCGCGCGGATCTTCAAGTTCATGCGGCCAGGAACTGAGCGCGTTGGGGTCGGCTTGGGTTCGCTTGCCGTTCAGCCGTCTGGCGTTGAAGCCGGGGCGAGGGCCGATCAGCGGATCGCCCTTGGCGCCGCGGTCGATGGCTGGGAACGCCCGGCTCGGCTGCTTCAGCGCCCCCTTCGGCTCGTTCTCGTCGAAATTCGCCGAGAGCTCGTCTCGATCGCCGGTCACGTAGCTGGCCTGGACGATCGGCAGCGGCGCGCCGTCTTCGTCCACCGCGCGCAGCGGACGGCCCGCGCGGGTCGCCCGGTCGAGCCCGCTCGAGGCGCCGATCAATCGGGTCGGAGCGAAGGCGCTCATGAATCCGAGCGGCTCCTGTTCCGCTTCCGCGGTGATCGAGACAAGCACCGCGAGGGCCACGCACCACGGCGCGGCGACCGAAAGAGCCCATCCGATACGCGAGCGACCCATACGCGAAGCCAGCGCCCGTGCTTTGAGTTCACGTCCCCGCGCTGTCGCTTAACAAAAAGCGAACAATGCGAACCAATTCGTTTATCGGGGCTTAAGGTTGCTGGGAGGTTACCAAGGGTCAGGGCCGGGCGTGCCGGTTTGGGGCAGGGGACGCTCAGACGCCCTCGTAGACGAGCCGGGTGAAGAAGCCGGGGTCGATGACGAAGGCGCCGAACTTCGCGTCATAGGCCGCGGTCGGCTTCGCGGCGACGATTTCGTCCCGGGTCCTGCCCTGCCGCTTGAGCGTCGCGACATTCTCCCGCACGCCGACCAGCATGTCGCGGAACTCCTGGAGCTCGGACTTGTTGCTGACCGGCTGACCGTGCCCCGCGATGATGATTGTCTCTGCCGTCGCGGCCGCGAGATTGACGTCGCAGGCGGCGATCGTTCCGTCGATGCTGCCGCCGGTCGAATAGTCGATGAACGGATAGACGCCGTTCCAGAACGTATCCCCGACATGCACGACGTTCGCTTCGGCGAAGTTCACCGAAATGTCGCTGTCGGTGTGGGCAGGCGCATAGCGCTTGAGTTTGAGGGAGACGCCGTTGAGCTTGAGATCAAGCGCGTCGGCGAAGGTCTCGCTCGGAATCCCGCCGGGCGCCGGGGGCAGGAAATTATAGTCCCAGTCCTCGACGCGCTGCACTTCGCTCAAGTACTTGCGCGTGTTGTCCTGGGCGATGATCTTTGCGCCGACGGAATTGAGCCACGTGTTTCCGTCGGTATGGTCGAAGTGCCAGTGCGTGTTGATGAGCGTCGCAACCGGCTCGTGGGCCCAGGTCGGCGAGCGCCTTCATCAATTGCGGGCGCGACACGCCGATGCCGGCGTCGACCATCACCTTGCCATCGGGACCGGTGAGAACGGCGATGTTTCCGCCGGAGCCTTCGAGCACGCTGATGTTGTTGCGCAGTCTGTGCACGGCGATCGGCGAGGTCGCGGCGCTATCCTTGATCAGGCTGACGAGACCGCGCGCCTCGGCGAAGGCCTGGCGGGGGCTTAAGCCGCTCGTCGCGGCGAAACCGCCGGAGGCGAGGCAGCAGAGACAGAAGGCGCGCCTCGACAAGCCTGAAGCATGGGCCGCTTTCATTCTCTCCTCCATTCGCGCGAGAAACGGACGCTAGCGCCCTCCCGGGTAAAGAGTGGCACACGCCTATTGCTAGGTCGAGGCGATGAGTAGCTGGGTCAGTGCGAGACGAGCTTGCGGTAGAGGAAATCCCGGATCAAGGGGATCATCACGTCGGCCTTGTCTTCGAGCGCGAAATGCCCGGTGTCGATGAGATGCAGCTCGGCGTCCGGCAGGTCGCGAAGATAGGGCGTCGCGCCGTCGGCCGGAAAGATCTTGTCGTTCTTGCCCCAGACGATCAGCGTCGGCGGCTTCTTCTCGCGGAAGAACGCCTGAAATTTTGGATAGAGCGGGACGTTCGTTCCATAGTCGAGGAAGAGGTCGAGCTGGATGTCCTTGTTTCCGGGACGATCAAGCAGCCTCTGATCGTGGCTCCAGTTGTCCGGATCGATGCGGGAAACGTCGGCCACGCCGTCGACATACTGGAACTTCGTCGTTTCCGGCGCGACGAGGAAGTCGAGCGCGGCGCGATGCTTCGCCGAACCGTCGGCCCAATACGCCTTGATCGGGTCCCAGAACGCCTTCAGCCCTTCCTCGTAAGCGTTGCCATTCTGCACAATCAACGCGGTCACGCGATCGGGATGCTTGAGCGCCAGCCGGTAGCCGACCGGCGCGCCGTAATCCATGAGGTAGATCGCATAGCTGCCGACGCCGAGCTGCGCCAGAAGACCGTCGACGATGTCCGCGTAGTGGGCGAACGTATAGGCGAACGTCTTGTGGTCCGGCGCGGCGCTCTCGCCAAATCCAGGATAGTCGGGCGCGATGACGTGATAGCGATCCGCGAGCGCCGGGATCAGATTGCGGAACATGTGCGACGAGGTCGGAAAGCCGTGCAGCAGCAGCACGACCGGCGCATCCTTAGGCCCCGCTTCGCGGTAGAAGACGTCGACCCCGTCGACTTTGGCGGTGTGGTAGTGAACGACCGGAATGGCGGCCTGTTGCACTCCGCTCTCGGCTGCTAACGGCGTCATGGCCTTCTCCTGTCGCCCGAAGTCTTACACGACAGATGAAGGATTGCCGACCTTCTGTGCAGCCCGTATGTTTGAAACAGAACTTTTCAAAGTTCGAAAGAGACCGCGCCCATGGACCGCGTCGAGCTGATGTCGATAGCGGTCAGCATCGCTGAGGCGGGCAGCCTGTCGGCGGCCTCGCGAAAGCTCCGGATGCCGGTCCCGACGGTCAGCCGCAAATTGTCCGAACTCGAGGCGCGGCTGAGGACGCAGCTGTTTCAACCGGTCGTCCCGGCGCCTGTCGCTCACCGACGCCGGGCGCTCCTACGTCGAGGCGTGCAAGCGCATTCTCGAGCAGGTCGACGACGCCGAACGGGAAGCGTCCGGCGAATATCGCGCCCCGACCGGCGACATGACTGTGACCTCGCCTTGGGGCATCGGGCACCTCCACCTCTTGCCGCTCTCGTGTGAGTTCCAGAAGGCCTACCCGGATATCGGCTTGCGGCTTTTGCTGACAGACCGCGTCCTCAATCCGGTCGAGACCAGCGTCGACGTTTCGATCCGTATCGGCCCACTCTCCGACAGCAGCCTGATCGCCAAGCGCATCGGGTCGGTGCGGGTGATCGCCTGCGCAAGTCCGGACTACCTCGCCGCGCGCGGACGGCCGCTCACGCCTGCCGATCTCGTTCGGCACGATTGCATCACGATCGACGAAACCGGCGTTCCGCGCAGCTGGGCGTTCATGCAGGGCGGACAGGAAATTGCCGCGCCGATCCCGTCGAGACTGACGGTCAACACATCGGAAGCCGCAGTCGAGGCCGCGGTCGCTGGCGCCGGCATCGCCCGAGTGATGTCCTACAAGATGGAGGCGGCGAGGCGGTCGGGGGCGCTGGTCCTGCTGCTCGAGGATTTCGAGAAGGACCCGTTGCCGGTTCACATCCTCTACACGGAACGAAAGCCAATGCCGCTCAAGCTGCGCGTGTTTCTCGACTGGCTGACGCCGCGCCTGAAAGCCAGGCTCGCTCCGCGCGCTGAATGAGCCCCTGCGTGTCCAGCTTCGTCCGGCTATCGTCGCCGAACCCGAAGTCCCGCTGCCAAGCGCCCGCCTAGCCCAGGGACGTTTATCGGCGAACCTCGTTCAGGAAGCTGCGCTCTCGGCGCGCGAACAGGTCTTTGATTTCGCCGATGATCCTGGCGCCGTCGAGAGAACCGTAGACTGCGGGGGAGCTGATGAGCGAGCTTTGGGCGGTCGTGAGCGCGCCCTGCACGTCGTCGACGGTGAGGATGTTTTTCCGCACCAAAAGGTCGAGAAGCGCCATGGCGATCGCGCCGCCGACCATGGCCGTTCCGAGCGGGCGACTGAGGGATGCGTTGGACATGATGGAACTCCCCAAAAACGCCCGGTCGACATCCCTTAGCGAAACGGCCTATTCGGCGAGAGACGGCGATGGCGGAAGACAAAAAGATCGCGCCCGCGCGAAACGTTCGCCGCTCGCGCGGGCGCGCGCCCCCATCCGTCTCTCTGAAATCAAGCCGCTCGTTGCGGCTTCAGGCGGCCATCGATTCGATGGCCACGTAACGCTGGCCGTCCCAGACCCGCGAGTTCGGCGGCTTGTAGGCCATCCGGCAATGACCGGCGCAATAGGAGCGGCCCTTCGCGGTCTGAATGCCGCAATAGGCGAATTCCTCGCTTGTCGGATCGCCGATCGGCCATCGGCAGGCGCTTTCGCTGATCTCCTCGAGCCCGACCTTCAACATCTCGCCGACCTCGGACTGGGCGAACACCCATGCCGGCTTCCGCTCGCGCGGGACGGCGGGGACGAGCGGTGCGCTTCCCCAACGACTCCTGTGCGAGCGATCGCCGGTCGGCGCGGCCGCTCGGTGCTCGGCCGGGCGGCTCGCGGCGCCGAGCAATGGATGTTGCCGGTCAGCTTGACGCCGATCCGGTTCGCCTTGCCGATCACGGCGTTGCGCGAGGGCGCGCCGAGCGCCGCAGCAATGGTGCTCGCGCTTTTTCCTTCGAGCGCCATTTGCCTCAGAGTTTCAATCGCCGCATCGGTCCACATATCCTACGCCCTCCGTTGCTTCTCTTGTCAGTTCAGCCTGGTGGAAAACGCCGCTTCCCCTGCGACGCCGAGCGATGTGAGGCTAACCGTCACCCGCTCCCTCATCGTCCTCGATGCCTCCAGGTTGTATAGCATAGTTAATACAACCATTCGTTGCAAGCGGCAAGTGCGCATTTGTTAGGATTTGTTACGCCGGCCTTCCGAGCGACTTAGAGGCAGGCGCCCTTGAATCGGGACGGCCTCTTTTTCTAGGGAGAGAGCTGGAGCGACGCTGTCGAAGGAGACTGGGCCTGGATGGAGAGAAAACAAAGGGCAAGATAAAACAGGTTCGCAGGCGTTCGTCCGCGCTAATGAATTGGCATCGACAGAGTTTCGGGCGTAGGCGCCGAAGTCTTGGCTGAGGTTACGGCAACACTTTGTGGGTTACGGCGACACTTCACCAATCCCCGAAATCCACCGATCTCCCAGTCCAACTTCGTCTGGAATCTCGTTGGGCCGGCGCCGCCTTGGGATGCGCCGCTGGCCGATTCACGTCACGCGTTGACCGGCGCCTCTTTCGGAAGACGTGCGCCGAGTGGCTGGAACGGCCCTGTCATTGGCGAGGGCACGAGCGTCATCCGAAACGACTGATTGCCCGCGCTGACGCGATTGACCACGTGGGCGGGGGACACGTCGCTGAGAGTCTGTTTCATGTCGAGGAGGATCTGCGGAATATAAAAATAGGATTCATGCACCGTAATCGGCGGCGGCCTATAGGGGTTGTTTTCGTTGGCCACAAGCGAGCAATCGAGCCCGTAAGCGTTCGGGACAATCGCGCCGCTCGCGTCGCTGTGCGGGCCATGCAGCCCAGGCGCAGCGGGAACGACGGATTGTGCCATTCTTTCCATGTCGTCCGAGTATGAAAGCCTGTCGTCCGCGCTGGACCAGTAGACCGTGACCGTTTTCGAATACTGGGCGATGCACGAGCCCTGACCCTTCAAGCGGGGGCGAGCCCTGCGGCGCCTCCAGCGCTCCGTTATTGATGTCGGCAGCCACCATGAGCACCTGATCGACGAAGCGACCCGCGGCCGCGAGCTCGGACAATGCCGGATCCGAATTGCGAGACAGGGCATACATCGCGAGCATGAGCATGTAGTTGCCCTCGGAGTGACACATGAGGTTGAGCTGCGCTCCATGTTTCTTGCACAGCGGCACGAGCTGGCTCAGCAGGTTCAAGAGGCTTTTCGTGCTGCCCTGAATATTGTCCCGGATGGTGCCGTACCCGGGCGGCTTGGGGGGAAAACTATAGGGACGGCTGCCGTAATATAAGTAACTGTCGACGGATCCATAGCTCGGCCAGCTGAACCCGATGAGAAGCCCCTTGTAGCCCTGCGAGGCCAGGTTCCGCCCGTACGTTCCGAGCCTCTCGCAGGCGTCGGAAAGGACATAGCTAAGGCCGTGAATAAAGACAGTGACCTGACGCCCGCCGCTTTGGACCGCACTCGCGATGTCCGCTTCGAGCGCGCTCTGATAGCTCGACGGCATTGGGCCGGTGGAGTTGGGGCCGTTCTTATACTGCTGCCAATTGGGATTGTTTGCCCCCGGCGCCAAGAAATAGAAATTGTCCCAAAGCGGCAAGGGATATATATAAGTACTCCATCCTTCCCACGGGTAGGCGCGGTTCGTAACCATATAGCTGTTCGAGATTGCTTGCGCGTCCACGGAGAACCGCCTTCGGTCAGACGGAATGATCAGGCTGCGCAGCGCTGATGGCCGTTGGCGCACGCCCCGCGGTTGCGGAGACGCGCGCCAATTCGTTTGTCAGAGGAAACAGTTCAGAACGAAGGGATCGTTGTCATTGCCGCCGCCGCGGGCACTCACGCTCACGAACGAGACTAGGCAGGAACCCTGCTCAAAATTCAGAGCAGTATCCGTCTCTGCTGCTCCCAATACACCCACCCGTTTCCATAATCGACGAGGTGTTGCTCCGGTAGTTGGCGCGCAGCTGAATCAGGGTGCACGCCGTCCCAAAGGATCTGAGCGGCCTTTGGCGCAGGGCCAAAAATTCCAGTGCTGCCTGACAATCTCCGGAGCCGCCGTCGGTTCCGAGGTATCGATCGTTACCCACATAGGTCCCGACAGGGTTCAGATACGTGCCACTGCGGTGATAAAGCTGAAATATCATGCCCGCAGGGGTGTTTGGATCGCCCGAAAGGAAGAGCGCAGTTGCCAGGGCCGGAATAATCGAGCCATCCTGCCCACGAATCGTCGATCGCATGGGTACACTTGATCGCGATATTGGGGGCCGTGACCCTTCGGAGCAGGTTCACCCGCTGTTTCAACCCTGGCGGCGTCGTTGGTAGGTTTATTAGCCATTGGAGTTTCCTCTGGTTTTTCCGCGGAGTGCGGAATTGGAGATTTGCCGATCTTATTTTACCATATTCGGTAAAATAGAAATTCACACGCGAGTTGTTTACGACAGGATAAAAGACGACTTGAGTTGTCTGAGGCCCCTAGATCTCGCGTCTAACGCTTCGCCGTGATTACCAAGAGGTATCTGCAGTTTCGCAACAAAAGACGCGCCCGGATTGTTGACCCGAAAATTGTCATCGTCAACGACGAAGAATAGTCCGAGAAGAACAAATATGTTGAATTACGTAGTTTTGCCGGGTTTGGGTTGGTGCGGTGGCGATTCTCCGGTCCCTTCGTTCCAGAACCTCAGCGTCTCGGATCGAGCTCGGTGCGGGCGCGGAGGAACTGGACAAACGGGGGCGCCGCCGCCATTGTCCGCGCCAACAGATCGCGCCTTAGGAGACCGCCCGATGACCACCGCCACCGCCGTGAAGCCGCCCGCCCAGCGCGCGGAGGTTCCCAACGACTTGAGCGCCTTCTGGCTGCCGTTCACGCCCAATCGCGCCTTCAAGAAGAGGCCGCGGCTCATCTCGCGCGCCAAGGACATGCACTATTACACGCCCGAGGGGCGCGCGATCCTCGACGGCACGGCGGGTTTATGGTGCTGCAACGCCGGGCACAACCGGCCCTCGATCGTGGCCGCGATCCAGCGCCAGGCGGCGGAGCTCGATTTTGCTCCGACCTTCCAGTTCGCCCATCCGCTGGCGTTCCAGCTCGCGTCGCGCATCGCGGAGCTCGCGCCGGGCGATCTCGATCACGTGTTCTACTGCAATTCCGGCTCAGAGGCCTGCGACACGGCGCTCAAGATCGCGCTCGCCTATCACAATGTGCGCGGGCCAGGCTTCGCGCACGCGCCTCATCGGCCGCGAGCGCGGCTATCACGGCGTCGGCTTCGGCGGCATTTCGGTCGGCGGCATGGTCAACAACCGCAAGCACTTCGGTTCGCTGCTCGCCGGCGTCGACCATCTGCCCGCGACCTACAATCGCGAGCATCAGGCCTTCACCAAGGGCGAGCCGGAATGGGGCGCCCATCTCGCCGACGCGCTCGAGGGCATCGTGGCGCTGCACGACGCCTCGACCATCGCCGCGGTGATCGTCGAGCCGATGGCGGGCTCGACCGGCGTCCTGCCGGCGCCCAAGGGCTATCTCAAGCGCTTGCGCGAGATCTGCGACAAATACGGCATTCTGCTCATCTTCGACGAGGTCATCACCGGCTTCGGCCGTCTCGGGACCCCGTTCGCCGCCGAGCGCTATGGCGTCCAGCCCGACATGATCACCTTCGCCAAGGGGGTGACGTCCGGCACCGTGCCGATGGGCGGCGTGATCGCGCGCAAGCCCATCTACGACGCCTTCATGAATGGGCCGGAGCAAACCATCGAGCTCTTCCACGGCTATACCTACTCGGGCCATCCGCTCGCTTGCGCCGCGGCGCTGGCGACGCTCGACGTCTATCGCGACGAGCGCCTGTTCGAGCGCTCCAAGGCGCTCGAGCCCAAGTGGTACGACGCCATCATGGGGCTCAAGGGACTGCCCAATGTCGTCGACATCCGCTGCGTCGGCCTGACCGGCGCGATCGACCTCGCGCCGGTTCAAGGCAGCCCTGGCGAGCGCGTCCGTCGCGCGCTCGACCACGCGTTCTTCGATGCGGGGATCATGATCCGTCCGGCCGGCGACACGATCGAACTCACCCCGCCGCTCATCATGAGCGAGAACGACATCGGCGAGATCATGGACAAGGTCGGCGCGTCGATCAAAGCGGCGGCGTAAAAAAGACCCGACTTCGGCAACGCCGCTGGTCCCGGCCGGCTAGCCGCGCTCATCATCCCTTACGGCTGGCCACCGCCGGCCGCCTTAGCTTTCGCAAAGCGCGGAGGACGATGCATGCGTCCTCAGAAGTGCGCGCTTTGACTTTCTTGCCTCGTCGCGCAACGAACATGGATCTCCGCCCTCCAGAGGCGGGACTGCGCGGCAAAAGCGCGGGAGGGAGATCACGCCATGGCCGATCCGGACAAACTCCGACAGTTCATGATGAAGGTTGTCGGCGATATCGGCGCCGCGGTCAGCGTGCCGCTCGTGAGAACCGGCGTGCGGCTCGGCCTTTACAAGGCAATGGACGGCGCCGGGCCGACCACGAGCGCGGCGCTTGCGGAAAAAGCCGGGATTTCGGAACGCTACGCGCGCGAATGGCTCGCGCAAAATGCGGCCTCCGGCTACCTGACGTATGAGCCGTCCGGGAAGACTTTCGAGCTTCCGCCCGAGCAGGCGATGGCCCTCGCCAGGGAGGACAGTTACGTCTACATCGGCGGCACGATCGAAGCCGTTTGCGCAATCTACCCAACGCAGCCGAAGGTCGAACAGGCGTTCCTGTCTGGCGGCGGCATCGAATGGGGCGAGCACGCGGGGTGCCTGTTCTGTGCGGTCGGCGCCATGCTGCGGCCGCGCTACGTGGCGAACATCCTACAGAAGTGGCTGCCGGCGCTCGATGGCGTGAACGCCAAGCTCGAGGCCGGCGCCGCAGTCGCTGATGTCGGCTGCGGCACGGGGCACTCGACCATGATCATGGCGAAGGCGTTCCCGAAGTCGACCTTCGTAGGCTACGACTTTCACGAGCCCTCCATCGACCACGCGAGAGACGAAGCGCGCCTGAGGGAGGGGCTCGACAATGTTCGATTCGAAGTCGCGACCGCGAAGAATTTCCCGGCCCGGGACCTCGATCTGGTGACCTTTTTTGACGTGCTGCACGATCTCGGCGATCCCGTCGGCGCCGCGGCCCATGTCCGTCAGTCGTTGAAGCCGGATGGCGTCTGGATGCTCATGGAGCCGCTCGCGGGCGATGCGACGGAAGACAATCTGACCCCGGTCGGCCGGATCGCCTACGCTTTGTCGGCGATGGCGTGCATTCCGGTGTCGCTGTCTCAGGAAGTGGGCGCGGCCCTCGGCGCGCAGGCCGGGCAGAAGAGGCTCACCGAGGTCATTAAGGGGGGCGGATTCCGCGAGGTCCGCCGTGCGGCGGAGACGCCGTTCAACATGGTGCTGGAGGCTCGGCCTTAAGAAGCGCGGCCGCCTGTCGCGCGGGCGACAGGCGGCGACGCTGGCGACAGGCGGTGACACCATCGAACTCACCCCGCCGCTTATCATGAGCGAGAACGACATCGGCGAGATCATGGACAAGGTCGGCGCGTCGATCAAAGCGGCGGCGTGAACGGCGAGAGGGCCAGTCGCCAGCCATCGGAGCTATCTTTTCCAGCGCGAGCGTCGTAGTTTCCCCTGGCCGGGAGCCGGGAATGCTGCTCCCGGCCCATAAAAATAGGGTGGGGGCGCCTCGTGTCATTCCCAACGCCGACGAACGAGTTGGAACGTGTCGCCGCGCTTCGCGCGCTCGACATCCTCGACACGCCCCCGGAGCCCGCCTACGACGAGATCGGCGAGCTTGCCGCCCACATCTGCAAGTGCCCGATAGGGTACATCAGCTTCATCGAGGACGACCGTCTTTGGTTCAAGTCCAAGTACGGCCTGCCTTCCGACTTCGTCGGTTGCCCGCGCGAGCTCGCCTTTTGCTCGACGACGATTTGCGGCGCCGAATTGGTCACTGTGCCCGACCTGCGCGATGATGGCCGCTTCAAAGCCAATCCGTTCGTCACCGGCGATCCGCACGTCACCTTCTATTGCAGCATGCCGCTCATCACTCAGGAAGGCTATGCGCTCGGAACGCTTTGTGTGATGGACTTTGAGCCGCGGCAGCTCGAATTCGAGCAGGCCGAATCGATGCGCAGGCTCTCGAATCAAGTGGTCTCGCAGCTCGAACTGCGTCGGCGGCTCATCGAAAATCACCGGATGATCGCGGAGCTGGATCAGGCGCACGCCGCCACCGCGGCCGAGAAAGCGCGCGCTGAGGAGCTGCTCGCCAATTTCCTGTCGCCGGCGGTCGCCGACGAACTTAAGCGCAGCGGGAAGGTCCAGCCAAAATATCATCCGGCCGCGACGATCCTGTTCACCGATTTCAAGGGTTTCACGCTGCTCGCTGAGCGCACCGAACCGGGCGCGCTGATCGGCCTGCTTGATCAGTATTTCACCGCATTCGACGAGATCATTTCCAGGAACGGGCTGGAAAAGCTCAAGACCGTGGGCGACGCCTATATGGCGGTCGCGGGCGTGCCGACGGCCAATCGCCGGCATGCGATCGACGCTTGCCTGACGGCGCTTGAAATGCTGGCCGTGGTCTCACGGATGAAGACCTTGCGCGAGAAGATGCGGCTGCCGGCGCTCGAGATGCGCGTCGGGCTCCATTCGGGACCCGTCATGTCAGGTGTGGTCGGCAAGAACAAGTTCACCTTCGACATCTGGGGCGAGGCGGTGAATACAGCGGCGCTGATGGAGGCCAATGGCGCGCCGGGACGGATCAACGTCTCGGAGACCGTGGCGGGTCATGCGAAGACGCTGTTCGAGCTCGAGCCGCGCGGACCGATTGTCGCCAAGCACGACAAGACGCACGAAATGTTCTTCCTCAACCGGCTCAAGCCCGAGTTCTCGCGCGACGCGGAAGGGCGCGCCCCGGGCCAGGCCTTCGCCGCCGAGTGCAGCCGGCTGCTCACCGGGTTTTCGAGCTAGCCGGCGTCGGCCTTTCTTCGGGCTGATACGACCGCTCGCGACCGCGGAATCGCCGTCAATCGATTTCCTGCGGAGCGTCCATGTCACCTTTGCTCTTCGCCCTCTTCCTCGCGACTTTCGCCATCGGGACGACCGAGTTTGCGGTCGTCGGCTTGCTGCCGGACATCGCGGCCAGTCTCGACGCCAGCATCTCGCAGACGGGCCTGCTCGTCAGCGGCTATGCGATCGGCGTGGCCATCGGCGGCCCGGTCATTGTCGCGCTCACGTCTTCGCAGCCGCGCAAGCGCACGCTTCTGCAACTCTGCGCGATCTTCGTCGTGGGTCATGCGCTGGCCGCGCTTGCGCCGGATTATGGTTGGCTGATGGGGGCGAGGGTGCTCGCGGCGATTTCGCACGCCTCGTTCCTCGGGATCGCGGCGATCGTGGCGGCGGGGAGCGTTCCGCCTGAACGCAGCGCGCGCGCCGTGTCTCTCGTCTGGCTGGGCTTCTCCGCTGCGAGCCTCGTCGGCGTGCCGAGCGCGACCGCGATCGGCCACGCGCTTGGCTGGCGCGCCGCCTTCTGGATGCTCGCGGTCGTTGGCGTGATTGCCGGCGTGGCTCTTCAGCTCTGGATGCCCGCGTCTTCGCGCAGCGAGGCGTCGAGCTTCAGACAGGAAGTCGTCGCGCTCAGGCGCCCGCAGGTGCTGTTGGCTATGGCGATGAGCCTTCTCGTCTGCGCTTCGACCTTCGCCGTTTTCACCTATGTCGCGCCGCTTCTCCTGGAAGACACGGGGATCTCCATTGGCGCGCTTCCGCTGATGCTGTTGCTGTTCGGCGTGGGCGGCGCGGCGGGCATGGTGATCGGCGGACGGCTCGGCGACTGGAAGCCTTTAGAGTTGGTCGCCGTGCTCTCGCTTGCCTATGCCGTCTTCTATCTCGTCTTGATGGCGGTCGTCGGCAGCGTTGCGCTCATGGGCGCCGCCATGATCCTCTGGGGCTTTCTGTTCCTGGCGCCGTGCGTCCCGCTGCAGACGCGGGTCGTGAGAAAAGCGATCGACGGGCCGAACCTTGCCTCGACGCTGAACCAGTCCGCCTTCAACGTCGGCAATGCGCTCGGACCGACACTCGGCGCCGCCGCTCTTTCGCTTGGATTCGATTATCGCGCGTTGCCATGGATCGGGAGCGCCCTCGCGCTCCTCTGCGCCGCGACCGCGCTTTTTTCTCGCGCTCTCGAAAGGGCGAACCGGTTCCGGTCGCGGATGAACGTCCCAGCGCGTCTCTGTGAGGGAATTGCGGGGATCTGACGCCTAAAGCGTCGACGCGCCTCGATTTTGAGCGCTCCGTCGCGTTCACATTTCGCTTCGCTCGATGTATGAATTGTGACGGACGCGCTGGCCAAGGTCATGAAGCGCGCGAAGCATGGGAGAGGGCTGATGTCATGGAAATTCGTGAAGGCGCTCGGGTTTGGCGCAGCGCTCGCCGAAGGCTCGCCCTCGCGCCACGGCGTTCGCCAAGGATTGGAAGACCGTCGTCATTGGCATGGAAGGGGCCTACGAGCCTTGGAACCTGACCGACTCGAGCGGCAAGATCGTCGGCTTCGAGCCCGATCTGATAATGGATGTCTGCAAGCGCGCAGGCTTTGAGTGCAAGATCATCGCTCAGGACTGGGACGGCATGATCCCGGGGCTCAAGGCCGGCAAGTTCGACGTCATCATGGACGGCATGTCGATCACCGATGAGCGCAAGAAGGAAATCGACTTCTCGAAGTCCTACGCGGCGTCGCCGGGAGCCTTTCTCGCGCCCAAGGATAGCCCGCTCACGAAGGCGCCCTCTGCGGGCACGCTCGTCAATCTCGACAAGGACGCCGCTACCGGCGACGCCGCGATCAAAGGCGTCCAGGCTGCGCTCAAAGGCAAGACGCTCGGCGTGCAGGTCTCGACGACCCATGCCAATTTCGCCAGCCAGTATATGAAGGGCGTCGCGGACGTGAAGGAATACAAGACCATCGATGACCGCGATCTTGACCTCAAGTCGGGCCGCATCGATGCGTCGCTCGACGACTATCCCGCTATGGTCGCGACCGCCGAAAAGCCCGACGCCAAGGACCTCGCGATTGTCGGGCCGAGATTCATCGGCGGCGTGTTCGGCGCTGGGACAGGCCTCGGCATCCGCAAGAGTGATGCGGATCTGACGGCCAAGTTCGACGCAGCGCTCACTGCAGCCATCGCCGACGGGACGGTGAAGAAGCTCTCAGAAAAGTGGTTCAAGGTCGACATGACGCCTCCACCAGGATCTTGATCGCACTCTGGCGTTAAAAGAGCGCGCTGCCGGAGGGGGCCGGGCTGGGCAATCTCGCGATCTTCGGTTTCGGGGACGGCGGGTGGGGCCTCGCGCTCCTTGAAGGCGCGTTGATGACGCTCCTCGTCTCCGCCTGCGGTCTCCTCATCGGCGCGGCGATTGGTGGTTTCGTCGCCTGGGCGCGCCTCTCGGGGAAGCTGGTCGCGGGCGGCGTGGGGCAGGCTTACGCAGCTCTGTTCCGTGGGTTGCCGGAACTGCTCATCGTCTATTTTGTCTACTTTGGCACTTCGGGCGTCCTGACGGCGACGGCGAACGCTCTCGGTCACGAGGGCTTCGTCGGGGTGCCGTCCTTCGCGGCCGGCGCGCTCGCCGTCGGCGTCATCTCGGGCGCATATCAAGCGGAAGTGTTCCGCGCCGCCTATCTCGCGATTTCGCGGGGCGAGCTCGAGGCCGCGGTCAGCGTCGGCATGAATCGGGCGCTGTTGTTTCGCCGCATCATCGCGCCGCAGGTTCTACGCTTCGCCTTGCCTGGGCTCGGAAATCTCTGGCAGGTTGCGCTCAAGGATTCGTCGCTGATTTCGGTCACCGGCTTGACCGAGCTCATGCGCGTGAGCCAGGTCGGCGCAGGCTCCACGCACCGACCGTTCGCCTTCTATCTCGGCGGCGCCGTGCTTTACCTCGTGATGACTGTTGCGACGACCCGCTTCTTCGACGTGGCCGAGGCGCGCGCCACGCGGGGCATGCGCAGGGCGACGGGCTGAGGCGGCGATGGACTTCGATTTCATCTCGAAGACCTTCGTCCGTCTCCTCGCCGCGCTGCCGCTCACGCTCTCGGTCTGGTTCTTATCCGTCGTTTTGGGCGCGCTCATCGCCGCGGGCGTGACCTGGATGAGAGTAAGCGGGGTCAAGCCGTTCGAATGGTTCGCGCGCGCCTATGTCATGGTCTTTCGCGGCACGCCGCTCCTGATCCAGCTGTTCGTCGTCTATTATGGCCTCGCCTCGCTGCCGGCGGTGCGCGCCAGTTTCGCCTGGCCGTTTCTGCGCGTCGCCTTTAACTGCGCCGTCCTTTCGCTCGCGCTTTGCACTGCGGGCTATCAGGCCGAGATCTTTCGCGGCGCGTTGCTGGCCGTGCCCCATGGTCAGGTCGAAGCGGCGCGCGCCTGTGGCATGTCCAGGCTGCTCGTGTTTCGCCGGATCGTCTTTCCGATCGCGCTAAGACACGGGCTTCCCGCCTATTCGACCGAAATGATTTCGATGGTGAAGTCGACTGCGCTCGTCTCGCTCGTCACTTTGTGGGACGTGATGAGCATCGCGCTGAAGATCCGCAACGATACGCTCGTCACTTATCTGCCGCTCATCCTTGCCGGCGCGATCTATTTTGTCGTCAACTACATCATTGGCGCAGGCTTCCTCGTGCTTGAGCGGCGCCTGTCGCCGCACCTCAGGCCCCGGCCAAGCTGAAGGAAGCGCCCATGTCCGCAGAGACGCCCGCGCTCACAGTCGACACGATGCACAAAAGCTTCGGCCAGCTCGAAGTGCTGAAGGGAATCTCGCTCACCGCCCACGACGGCGATGTGATCTCGATCCTCGGCTCGTCCGGCTCGGGCAAGAGTACATTTCTGCGCTGCATCAATTTGCTCGAGACCCCGGACAAAGGAGTCGTGACGGTCGCGGGCGAGACTATCAAAATGCGTCAGCGGCGCGATGGGCGGGCCGAGCCCGCCGACCGGCGTCAGGTCGATCGCATCCGCTCCGAACTCGGCATGGTGTTCCAAAGTTTCAACTTGTGGTCGCATCTGACTGTGCTCGAGAACCTGATCGAGGCGCCGGTGCATGTGCAGAAGCGGCCGCGCGCGGAATGCATCGAGGAAGCGCGTGCGCTGCTCGCCAAAGTCGGCATGTCCGAGCGGGAGAATTACTATCCCGCGCATCTCTCCGGGGGTCAGCAGCAGCGCGCGGCAATTGCTCGCGCGCTCGCCATGCGGCCGAAGGTGATGCTGTTCGACGAGCCGACCTCGGCGCTCGATCCGGAACTGGTGGGCGAAGTGCTCCGCGTGATGCGTGCGCTCGCCGAGGAAGGCCGCACGATGCTGGTCGTGACCCACGAGATGAGCTTTGCGCGCGACGTCTCGACCCGCGTGATGTTCCTGCATCAGGGGCTGGTCGAGGCGGAAGGACCGCCGCGCGAGCTTTTCTCGGCCTCGACCTCCGACCGGTTCCGCCAGTTCATCTCTAAGGAGCGCGGCTGATCTTCGGAGACGCCCAGGCGCGGCGCCGGCCGGCGAGTCCGGCGAGGCCGCCGAAACCTAAGATCATCAACACCCAAGTCGCGGGTTCGGGCACAGCGGGGGGAATCACGCTGTCGGACAACTTTGCTATGAGCAAAGACGGGTCGCCGGCGGTGAAGCTGGTCGTGAACGTGTCGACGCGCATCCGCGATGCCCTGCGCTTCGCCGGTGACCGTCGCGTCGAGAAAGGTTGACAGGTAGAACGAGTCGCCGCGGTTCACGGTGATGCTCACGCTGCCCCCAATGTCAAAACTTCGATCCGTGCCATCGACCGTCTTCTGAAACTCATCGACCTCGTGTCCCTTGGGGAATTCTCCGCTCCTGTCGCGATCGTCGAATAGCGCGATTGTGCCGCTGACCGTGACGAATGGGTCATCCTCCGCATGCGCGCCGAGGGCGTCCCCCCTGAAAGCTGAAGCTGATGGTGTATGTCGACGGCGTCCGCCCAATGTAGGTGAAATATTGGTCAGCGTGGGCGGAGGCGGCCGCCGTGAAGAAGTAAGCCCCGTCCGCGGAGAAGCCTGCGTGAGGACCTATGCCAGGAGTGGCGCTGGCCTCCGCCGTTAATTCCGGGAGGAAAGTGGGCCCGAAGATGATCGCCCTGGCCTCATAGTCCGCCTGCCGGTGCCGATCCGTACGATGTCGCCGACGATCGCCGGTCCGTTATTCCCTATGCCGCCTTTCTCTTGAGGGCCGAACAGATCGGACGCCGGGCTGCATGTGCTGCAAACGATGAACCGAGAAGTGATGCTGCCCTCGGCAAAGGCCCCAGCTTGGTCGCCCGGGATCAGGACCGCGCTTGCAGCGCCAGAGGGCGTCAGACCAAAAACAGCCCCTGCCGCCAGAAGACCGCAAGCTAGTCTATAGGCCTTACCGTTGCGATTTCGCCGAGAAGACTGAGAAGATTGATCCTGTCGCATCTTGGCTCTCCGGGTCTGCGCTGTCCGGATGAAATTAAAATCGTGGCGCTTATGTATATTATACAGTATTATATCACGCCGACTGTTATTGTTGTTAACATACGAAGAACACCGAAAATGATGCACAAGTCACAATCATTCGCAATGGGTAATTATACCTAAGGCTAGGTCGGGCCTTCTGTTACGGCCAGTGCTTGGAGTTGATTGCGTTCGGGTCGACGCGGCCGATTGCCGCCGCGCTCCATAGACCGTCACCAGACGGGCTGTCTTCGACTTGGAGGCCGGTCTTGCCGAGAGTCGGAAATGGCGCCGCAAGCCGTTGGAATCGTTCAAAACGGACTCGAAAATGGCTGGATCGCCTGCGGCTCCCGCGACGCCCTCTTCACCCGTCGCGCCGACCTGTCTGTTGCGCGGCCTGAATCCGCTATCGTCGAGGCTCACGAAGGAACGCCTCCATGCCTCGCTTGTTCACTGGCCTCGAACTGCCGGACGGCGTTGTCGGCCAGCTCGCGCTCATGCGCGGCGGGGTCGTCGGCGGCGCGCTGGCTCGAGCCCGAGGACTATCACATCACGCTTCGATTCATTGGCGACGTCGACGCGGGCGCCGCGCGCGACATCGACGAGACGCTCAGTGACATCCGCCGGCCGAAGGCGCTGGTGCGCTTCGAGGAATTGAGCTGGTTTGGCGGCGGCAAGCCGCGCGCGATTGTGGCCAAGGTCCAGGCCGAACCGGCGCTGGTGGATCTGCAGGCCGAACAGGAGCGGCGTCTGAGGCGCATCGGAATTGAACCCGAGACTCGCAAGTATACGCCGCACGTGACGCTGGCGCGGCTGCGCAACACGGGTCCAGCCGCGGTCGCAAACTACCTCGCCGAGCGCGGGGCGCTGATCGCGGACTCGTTCAACGCCGAGCGCTTTGTGCTCTACTCGGCCCGTGAGGGGTCGGGAGGCGGACCCTATGTCATTGAGGCGGCTTATCCGCTGGACTAATGAAACTAAGGCCGGTCCCCTCCAGTGCCGGAACGCTTTAGAGGCGGCGCATGGCCTTCGTCATCGACGCCGCGCGGCGGCGCGTACGCTTAGATCCTCGCGACCCCGATTTCGTCGACGATCCCTACTCAGCCTACGCTGCGATCCGCGAAGCCGCGCCGGCGTTCTTCTGGGAGAACTGTGGCTTCTGGTGTTTCGCGCGCTTCGCCGACGTCTCGGCGCTGCTGCGCGATCGCCGCTTCGGCCGGAAGATTGTCGAGCGCCCGCGCGATGCAAAACCGCATCTTGCGCCGTTCGACGCGCTCGAGCGCCATTCGATGCTCGAGCTTGACCCGCCCGAACACACCCGGTTGCGCAACCTCGTCAATCGCGCCTTCGTCTCGCGTCGGATCGAGAAGCTTGCGCCTCAGATCGCAGGTCTCGCGCACGAGCGGATCGACGCGTTCTCTTCGAGGCGCTCAGCCGATCTTGTCGCCGAGTTCGCCAACCCCATTCCGGTCGCCGTGATCGCCGACCTGCTCGGCGTCCCTAGTGAGATGGGCCCCCGGCTCGTCGATTGGTCGCATCGCATGGTCGCGATGTACCAGTTCGGGGCGACGCGCGCTGTCGAGGAGCGCGCGGCCGAGGCGGCGCGCGCCTTCGCCGATTACGTGCGTGGCTTCGCCCGCGCGCGGCGCAGCGATCCTGGCGACGATCTCGTCAGTCAGCTTCTGATCGCCGAAAGCGACGGAGGCAAGTTGAGCGAGGACGAGTTGATCGCAACCGTAATCCTGCTTCTGAACGCCGGTCACGAAGCGACGGTCCAGGCGATCGGCAATGGCCTGAAGACGATTCTCGAGCAAAAGGTCGACGCGCGCCGCGCCTTCGTCAGTGAAAGCGCGACGCTTGCAACAGTCGAAGAATTGCTGCGGCTCGATCCACCGCTGCATCTCTTTGCCCGCTATGCGTTGGAAGATGTCGAGTTCGCCGGCGTGCGGCTCGAAAGGGGCGAGAAGATCGGCCTTCTGCTCGGCGCCGCCAACCGCGATCCGGCGCGCTTTCCCAACCCCGACATCTTTGACCCTACCAGGACCCCGAACGCGCATTTGAGTTTCAGCGCCGGGATCCATTTCTGCGTTGGGGCGCCGCTGGCCAGGCTGGAGCTTGCTGTCGCGCTGCCGATCCTGTTCGCCCGCCTGCCGGGCTTGCGCTCGGCCGGGACGTCGCGCTATCGCGACACGTTCCATTTTCACGGGCTCGAGGCGCTTAGAGTCGAATGGGGGTGAAATCGATGCTTAGGCGGCGCGTAATATGCCCGATCACGCCATCGTGTCGGGCAGATCCGGTCCGACCATCATGGTGATCGGCGATTCCTTCACTGTCGGATATTTTCCGCTGTTCCTTTCCCAGCACGTCGGCCGGGCCGTCTGGTCTCACCACAACTACTGCGGCTTCGACTGGGCCTCCATCGACAAGATCCGGCCGGATGAGGTCTGGTGGATGCCGGTTGAGCGATATCTCGTTTGTCGACCGGGACAACATCTGCACGGTCTGAGTGGAGACGAGGTCGGACGATGAACGTCGAGCTCAACGCTTCCGGCTGGTCGTAACCAGTCATGCTCCTGCTCTGGCGCCGGTATTTCGCCGTTGCGGCGTTTCTCCTGTTGGCTACGCCGCTGGTCTTTGGGATCGTCAGGCCGGATGGCGCCGCATCGATCCTGAAGGAGGGGCGCTATCCGGCGCCGGCGCCAAAGCCACCCGACGGTCTCAGCGACTGGCTCGGGCTCCCGAAACAGGTCGACGCTTATCTCGATGACCGCTTTGGGCTGCGGGAGAGGATGATCCGCCTCCACAAGGATCTCACTCATCCGGTGCTGCTCAAGGTCAACACCGCCGTCTTGATCGGCCGCAGCGGGCGGATGTTCTACGAGGGCAACGAGATGGTGCGGCAAAGCGCGGGCCTCGTTCTGAGGGACGCGCGAGTCGCTCAATCTGCGCGCTTGATCGCCCAAATGCGCGACGCTCTCGCCAAGCGAGGCGCGCGTCTTCTGGTCGCCATTCCGCCGAATTCGTCCACCATCTACCAGGATGAGCTGCCGGCCTGGGCCCAGGACAAGGGGCGAAAGACGGAATACGATCTGCTGCTCGAGGAGCTCAAGGCCTATGGCGTCAAGACGGTTGATCTCAGGCCAGGGCTGAATGCGCTCCGGGCGGAGGGCGAGGAAGCCTATCTCCTCTATGATGCGCATTGGACGCCGCGCGGGGCGCTCGCCGGATTCAATGCGGTGGTCGAAGCCGATGGGCGCCCCGAGTGGCGTATCGATCCCGCGACGGCGATAGGGCCGCTCGAAGAGCGAAGGGGGGGCGACGTCGCCCGGATTCTCGGCGTTCAGGACGAGGTCAGAGAAGAAGCAAAGACCCTCAGACTGACGGTACAAGGAACCGACGAGGCCATATCCTCGGGGATCATGCCCGATCATATTGTCGCGACGGCGCGGCCGGGACCGACGATCACTCGTGATCGGCGATTCCTTCACCGCGAGTTACTTTCCGCTGATGCTCTCGCAACATGGCGGCGGCCGGGCGATCTGGATCCATCATCATGAATGCGGGTTCGACTGGAAGCTGATCGACAAATACCGCCCGGACGAAGTCTGGTGGGTTCCGACCGAACGCTACCTGGTCTGCGACCCCGGCGTCGTCCCCATCGATTTTGAAGCGGAAGGGCCGTGAACGCCGGGCTCCTCGTGGCCGGCGGGTCACGACCGGGCATGCTTCTGCACTGGCGCCGCTGGCTCGCCATTTTGACATTCCTGCTTCTGCTCACGCCGCTCGTGGCCGGGCTCGTCGCGCCCGACAGTCCCGCGACCGTGCTCAGGGAAGGGCGCTCCCTTGCGCCAGCGCCACGGCTGCCCACGACCGGGGCCGGCTGGCTCGCGTTGCCGGCGGCGGTCGACGCCTATCTCAAGGACCATTTCGGCTTGCGGCAGACGCTGATCACGGCGCATCGGGAGCTGACCAAACCGATGCTCGGCTTCGGCAACGATTCGGTGCTCGTTGGGCGCGGCGGGCGCATGTTCTATTTGGGCGAGAACGCGGTGCGACAGAGCGCCGGCCTTCTCGTCCGCGACCGAGGAGTCGCCGACACTGTTGACCTGCTCGCGGCGATGAAAAGCGATCTTGAGCGGCGCGGGATCCGCTTCCTCGTCGCCTCGCCCCCGAACGCCGCGACCGTCTACCAGGACGACCTGCCGGATTGGGCGCAGAACTCGGGCAAGCGGACCGAGTATGACCTTTTTGTCGAGGGGCTTGCGGTCAAAGGCGTCAAGACCGTCGACTTAAGGCCGGTCCTGGCCGCGGCCAGGGCTGAGGGGCCGATCTACTATCGCCACGACAGCCACTGGGCGCCGCGAGGCGCGCTTGCAGCCTTCAACGCGATCGCGGAAGCGGACGGCCATTCCGACTGGCGGCTCGACCAGGCCTCGGTCCTCGCCCCCCTGACGATCCGCAAAGGGGGCGATCTGGCGCGCATGCTGGGCGTTCAGGACAGCGTATCGGAGGAGATCGAGGAGCTGAAGCTCCCGGCCGGCGAGAAACAACCGCTGACGGCGATCCCCTGGGAGGACTACGTTCAATCCACGGGCAAGCCCGGTCCGACCGTCATGATCATTGGCGATTCTTTCACCACCATCGATTTCGCGCACATGCTTTTGCCCCATGTCGGACGCCTCGTGTGGATCGACCATCAGCACTGCCGCTTCGACTGGAAGGTGATCGACCGTTTTCACCCCGATGAGGTCTGGTGGATGCCGAACGAGCGGTTTTTCGTCTGCGATCCGGGCGCCGAGCCAGGTTTTACGGGATGAGAACGGAACTAAAGGGGACGCCCCGGCGCCGCATTCGCAGCCTGCTCGTGCTTGGCGGCGCGCGTTCCGGCAAGAGCGCCTACGCTCAAGGCCATGCGGAGGCTTATGGGGCCGAACGGCTCTATCTCGCGACCGGGACGCCGGGGGATGAGGAAATGGCGGCGCGCATCGCCCGCCATCAGGCCGACCGGGGCGAAGGCTGGACCACGATTGAGGAGCCGCTCGAACTCGTCTCAGCCCTCCCGGTGCATGCGCGGGCGGGCAGGGTGGTGGTCGTCGATTGCCTGACCCTTTGGCTCAGCAACCTCATGTTGGCCGGCCGGGACCCAGGCCCTGCGGTCGCGGCTCTCGCCGACGCCATTGGCGGGCTCGCCGGTCCAGCGATCCTGGTGTCCAACGAAGTTGGCATGGGATTGGTTCCGGACCACAAGCTTGGCCGCGAGTTTCGGGACTGGCAGGGCAGGACGAACCGGGAAATCGGCGCCGCCTGTGACGCCGTGATCTTCGTCGCCGCCGGGCTCCCGCTGCAGTTGAAGCCGTCCACAACCCCAAGCGTGCAATTGGGCTAGAGCTTACATTTTCCTCACAAAACCTCTGGCGACTCGGGCCGGGCCTGGACTAGGATTCGCCAGCGGCGGATCGGGCTTGCCGGCTGTGCGGGTTTCGGCAATCGCCTCAAGACGTTCGCGCTGGGGATTTGGCGGGATGCTGCGTCTTTTCCAACGCCAGGCGCCGGAGCAGGCGGCGCATTTCGACATCGCGCATGACGGCGAGACTTTTCGCGTCGCGCTGAAGCGTGTCGCCACGTCACGCCGCTTTACGCTGAGGGTTCGCACGGCCACACGCGACGTGCTGCTGACGATGCCGTCGCGCTCATCGATCAAAGCGGCGCGCGAATTTGCCGAGCGTCACGCCGCATGGATCGGCACGCGGCTGGCGCGTCTGCCCGAACCGGTCGCGTTCGAGCCGCGCGCCGTGACGCCATTGCGCGGCGTCGATCATCGCATCTCGCACCGGCCGAGCGAGCGCGGCGGGGTCTGGCTCGAGGCGAGCGAGCGCGGACCGCTAATCTGCGTTTCCGGCGAGCGGCCGTATGTGGCGCGGCGCGTAACCGATTTCCTCAAGCGCGAGGCGCGCAAGGACCTCGAGGCCGCGGTCGCCCGGCATTCCAAACAGCTCGGCGTCAAGCCGCGTCGCATCGTGCTGCGCGACACGGTGAGCCGCTGGGGCTCGTGCTCGTCGACCGGCGGGCTCAATTTCTCCTGGCGCCTGATTCTCGCGCCGCCGTTTGTGCTCGACTATCTCGCCGCGCATGAAGTGGCGCATATCGTCCACATGAATCATTCGCCGCTGTTCTGGAAGCTTACGCGCCGTCTGCACCCCGGAACCGACCGCGCCGAAATCTGGCTCAAGGTCCACGGCTCGAGCCTGCATCGCTTCGGCGCGACGTGGGAGTAGGGCGCGCTCTCGAATAGAGAGGCGAAAGAGGCTCGCCTGTCGATGTCATTCCGGGCATCGCCAATCCCTGACTAGCGCAGAACGCGCACGCCCCAGGGTTTTCGCGTACGAGCGCATAAGCCGAGTATCGCCACATCGAGCCGGGCGGGACAAAAAGAGACCCTTGTGCTAGCGTGAGGCGAGGAAGGGGCGCGCCATGAGCGGGACCCGGAAAATTGCGGCGATTCTGGTCTCGGACGTGGTCGGTTACAGCCGGCTCGCGGGAGCCGACGAGGAAAGAATTCTGGCGCGGCTTAGGGCGCTGCGTAGCGATCTCATCGATCCGACAATCTCCCTCCACCACGGCCGAATCGTCAAACGCACCGGCGACGGCAGCATCATCGAATTCAACAGCGTGGTCGACGCTGTGCGCTGCGCGATCGAGGTGCAGCGCGCCATGGTCGAGCGCAACGCGGGCGTCGCGTCGAACAACCGCATCACGTTCCGCATAGGCATTCATCTCGGCGATATCGTCGAGGAGAGCGACGGCGATCTGATGGGCGACGGCGTCAATATCGCCGCTCGCTTGGAAGGCGTTTGCGAGCCAGGCGGGGTCTGTCTCTCCGAAGACGCCCATCGGCAGGTGCGCGATCGCCTCAAGGAGAATTTCGTCGACCTCGGCGAGCGACAGCTCAAGAACATCGCCCGGCCGGTGCGGGCTTATGCGCTGCCCGCGGCGGCAATCGCTGGGTCGAAGGACCAAGGGCCGCAGGCGACGCGGCTGAGGGCCCTTCGTGGGGGCGGTCGTTGGATCGGGGTGATCGCAGCCTGCGTCGCCGCGCTCATTGCGGCGGGGTGGTTCGGCTGGCGGGCGTGGGCGCCGCTGCAGACGGCCGCGCTGACTGCCGCGAGTGACAACCTCAAGACGGCTCCACGGCTTTCGATCGTCGTCCTGCCGTTCGAGAACCTGAGCGGCGACAAGGAACAGGAGTACTTCGCCGACGGGATCACCGACGATCTGACCACCGACCTTTCGCATCTGTCGAACAGCTTCGTGATCGCCCGCAACACCGCTTTCACCTACAAGGGCAAGGCGGTCGACGTGAAGCAGATCGGGCGCGAACTCGGCGTCAGGTACGTGCTCGAAGGCAGCGTGCGTCGCCTCGAGGACACGATCACTGTCAACGCGCAGCTCATTTCGACCGAGACCGGCGCGCATGTCTGGGCTGATCGATTCGACAGTGAGCGCAGCAAGGTCGGGCAATTGCAGGTTGACATCGTGGCCCGGCTCGCCAATTCGCTCGACGTGGCTCTCACGAGGACCGAAGCTCTGCGCGCGATCCGGGAGCGGCCCAACAACCCTGACGCCGTCGATCTTTCCATGCGCGGATGGATGGAACGGTTAAACGGCTCCGGGTCCAAGGAAAATCAGGATAATGTAGTTGGTCTTTTCGAGCGGGCGCTGGCACTCGACCCCAAGCTCGTACCCGCGATGGTTGGCCTCGCGCGAGCTTTGGTGGATCGGGTGACTGGCCTCATCAGCGTCGACCCAAAAAGCGACATTCAGCGCGCCGAAGATTGGGCCGATCAGGCTGTCAAGGCGGAGCCTGACAACTCAAACGCGCACATGGCGAAGGCGAATGTATTTTTCGCCAAGCGGCAATGGGCGCAAGCAATTCCTGAAACCGAAACTGCGATCGACGCCAATCCAAACAACGCCGAAGCTCATGCCACACACAGTTTTTGGAAAATGTTTATCGGCCGCAGCGAGGACGGCTTCTCGGGGCTCGAAACCGCGTTTCATTTGAGCCCTCGCGATCCAAGTGTCCCCTCGTGGCAGTTCTACACCTGCCACCTCCACACCCATCTCGCGCAATGGGAACAGGCGATCGAATGGTGCAACAAGTCAATCGTGGGCGACCCTGAGGATTTTTACCCGTTGGTCGACCTCGCCGCCGCCAACGCCTGGACCGGCCACGATAAGGAAGCAAAAGAGGCCGTGGCCCAATTGCAGAAAGTCTATCCCGGCTTCACCGTGCAAACATGGGCGGGCATTGACTGGACCGACGATCCGACCTTCAAGGCGCAGTACGCGCGCATCGTCGAAGGGCTCCGCAAGGCGGGATTGCCCGAGGGGGAAGCGAAATCGAATTGAAAGCGCCCGGTCGAGTCCTCGACCGCGTCACACCATCCTTCCCAGCGCCTCGAACATGAGTTGCAAATCCTGCGGGCGCGAGAGGCGGTGATCGCCGTCCTTGACCAGCGTCAGCGTCGCCGGGTCGCCGCCGAAGCGCTGCATGAGCGCCAGCGCATGCGAAAACGGCACGTCTTCGTCCCGCATGCCTTGTAGCACCGCGGTTGGCGCGCCCGTGCGAATCATGCCGCCGAGCAGAAGGTGCTTGCGCCCGTCCTCGATAAGGTCGCGGGTGAAGCAATCGGGTTCGCTCGAATAGGCCGAGGGCCTTCGCCACACGCCTTCATCCATGATCGCGCGGCGCGCCTCGTCTGGCGCCCTGGCCCAGATGAGCGCTTCGGTGAAGTCGACCGCAGGCGCGATCAGAATGAGGCCCTTGACGCGCTCCGTCTCGCCCGCCTCGTTGAGCGCCCGGGCGGCGAGCAGCGCCAGATATCCGCCCATCGACGAACCGACGAGGATCTGCGGTCCCTCGCTCTCAGCCCGCAATAGCGTCAGGGTCTCCTCGAGCCAGCGGGAGATCGTTCCGTCCTCGAGCCGCCCCTCCGATCGCCCGTGACCGGAATAGTCGAACCGCAGGAACCCGAGACCTCGCCGCTCGGCTTCGCCATCAAGCGCAGTCGCCTTGGTCGACTCCATGTCGGAGCGATAGCCGCCGAGCCAAACGAGGCCTGGATCTCCGTTGCGCACTGGCGTGCGACGGCGAAAGGCGATACGCCGTTGATTCGGGGCCTTCCCGACGATGAAAAACTGCGGCTGTTCGTCCGACACATTGAACTCGCTTGTGATGACGCCACTTGGGGAGCTTGCCGAGATGAATCTCGGCGTGGGCGCGCAGGGCGGAGCGGACTTGGCGGAGCCTTCGTCGCAAGTCAACCGCCCGCGCGTGACGCGCTCTCCTGTTTGGGGCGCGGCGCGCCGTGAGCATCGACGCGCCCTCTCCCTTCGGGCGTGGGGCGAACGCGCCGCTCGCCGGCCGGACGATCCTCCAGATTGTCCCGCCGGTCGCTGCGGGCGGCGATGAACGCGCGACGCTCGCCGTCACCGCAGCGCTGGCTGAGATCGGCGCGCGGGCGCTGGTGGCGACCGATTCCGACGAACTGGCTGGCGAGCTGCAGGCGATCGGCGGCCTCTTCGTCCGCTTTCAGGCGGCAACCAAGAACCCGCTTGCGATGGCGCTCAACATGCGACGCCTTCAGCGCATTATTGCTTCGGAGCGGGTCGACCTCGTGCATGCGCGCGCTCGCTGGGCGGCCTGGGCGGCGGTCAAGGCCTGCCGCCACGCGAAGCGTCCGCTCGTCACCTCGCTTCCGGGCGACGGCGGCCGCACCCGTCCGCGCACCAGCTTCGAGACCGCCGTCGCTGAGGGCGATTATGTGATCGCCTCGTCGGAATTCGCTGCCGGGCGCGCGGAAAGCCTGTTTCCCACGACTCCCAAACGCCTCAGGATCGTTCGTCCAGGAATGGATCTCTCCAAGCTTCAGCCGGAACGGGTGAGCGGGCGCCGCGTGTCCGAGGTTCGCGCAAGTTGGGGCGTCGCCGCGCATGAGCGGATCGTGCTGATGCCCACGCGACTCGCGCCCAGCCGGGGCCAGCACACGCTCATCGAGGCGGCGGCGCTTCTCAGGGGCCAAGGCTTCGACGACATCCGCTTCGTGCTCGCGGGCGAAGCGGAGAAGCCGGTGTTCGCGCGCGAGCTTGACGCGCTCGCGATCAAGTGCGGCGTTCAGTCCATGCTTGTGCGCGTTGGCGCCGCCGCTGATCCGCCAGCGGCATTCATCGGCGCGGCGGTCGTGGTCTTTCCGGCCGCGGACGCCGACGGCGTGACGCGCACTTCGATCGAGGCGGCCGCGATGGGGGCGCTCACCATCATCTCCGACGTCGGCTCGGCGCGTGAGATTGTCGCTGCGCCGCCGCACGCGGAGGCCGAGGGCCGCACCGGCTGGCTCGTTCCGCCTCGCGAACCGGCCGCGCTGGCCGAGGCGATCCATGCCGCGCTTTCGCTTGGCGCCTCCGCGCGCGAGGCTATCCGTCGCAGGTCGCGGGCGAAGATCGCCGAGGCCTACTCGCTAGAGCGCATGACGCGCGACACGCTCAGCGTCTACGCCGAGGCGCTCGCGCGATGACGGAGCTGGACGGCTGTCCTTCAATTCGGCGCCGCTTCCGGCGTTTGCACGTGCTCGGGGCGAATGCCGATCCCGACCAATCGGGCTGGAATGCGCCGCAGAATCGGAAAGCTGTTAAATAGCTTGAAGAACGGCGGCGGCTTCGGGCGCTCATGGGTTTGCAAGACGGGGCTGATGACTCTCCGCTGGATCGTGAGCTGCAGCCACTGGGTGAACCGCATGGGCAGAGTCCGTCGCTCTTCGATGGCCTGAAGATCCGCGTCCGTCACCTGGCCCGTGCGGAGCGGCGCGGCGAGCCGGTTCGCGGCCGCGACCGCGTCCTGCACCGCCATGTTGATGCCCACGCCGCCTATGGGGGACATCGCGTGAGCGGCGTCGCCAATGCATATGAGCCCGGGGCGCCACCATTTTCGTAGCCGGTCGACCGTGACGCTGAGCAGCTTGATGTCGTCCCAGCTTTTCAATTCGCCGACTTGTTTGGACAGGAACGGCGACATTTCGACGACCCGTCCCCGGAACGCTTCCAGGCCTTCCGACTTCACGCGCTCAATCCCGCCCTTCGGAATGACATAGGCGCATTGCCAGTAATCGCCGCGATCGAACATGACCATCAACTTGCCGGCTTCGATATGGCCGAACGTGTCCACGCTGTCGCCGCCCTTGTGAGACACGCGAAACCACAGCACGTCCATCGGCGCCCCGTAGTCGTCGCTCTTGAGTCCAGCTTTCTCGCGCACCACGGAATGGCGTCCGTCGCAGCCGACCACCAAGTCGGCGCGGATCGTGAGCGCGCCGTTTGCGGTCGTCGCGTTCAAGCCGACAATGCGCCCATTCTCCTCGATCAGGTCTGTCGCTTCGGCCTGCATGCGCAGATCAAAGGTTTTGTAGCGCTTGCCGTGCTCGGCAAGGAAATTGAGGAAGTCCCATTGCGGCATCAGCGCAACGAATTTGCAGTGCGTCGGCAGGTGGCGAAAATCCACGAACTGAACGTGTTCCGCGCCGATCTGCGCGGACAGCGTTCGGACTTCCTGATGCGGCAGTTTCAAGAACTCATCGATCAGACCAAGCTCGTACATCAGTTCGAGGGTCGACGGATGAACCGTGTCGCCGCGGAAATCGCGGAAGAAATCGGCGTGCTTCTCCAGCACCACGACATGAACGCCGGCGCGCGCCAGCAGGAATCCGAGCATCATTCCGGCGGGGCCGCCGCCCGCGATGCAGCACTGCGTCGTGATCGTTGAGTTTGCCATGTCTGCTGGCTCCGCCGGACGCGCAACGCCCGCTCACACGATCATAAAACGCGGGGATTAAAGCTCGGTTCCGCTTCGGAGCGGCCACTTTGAAAAGACGTTTGACGGTTTCCGACTCGAGCCGCGCATCCGCCGCTCGAGCCGGTTCTCGTTAGTTCTTGATGAACGCGCCGCTGCGCAAATCGCTCAGCGCCTGACGAATTTGGTCTTGCGTGTTCATGACGATCGGCCCGTGCCAGGCGATCGGCTCGCGCAGCGGCCGGCCAGAGACCAAAAGGAAGCGCACGCCCTCTTCGCCCGCCTGGACGACGACCTCGTCGCCCGCGCCGAACACGACCAGCGATCGGTTGCCGACCTTGTCGCGCACCAGAACCTCTTCGCCATCGACCTGCGCTTCGCGGAGCACGCCGAACGGTTCGGACGAGTCGGCGAACATCGCCGAGCCGTCGAAGATATAGGCGAAGGCCTGACGGAAATCCTCGACCTTGAGGCGCTTCTTCTTGCCCGCCGGCACGGTCACGTCGAGATAGCGCGGCTCGGCGGCGACGCCGTCGACCGGACCCGCCTTGCCCCAGAACTCGCCGCAGATGACGCGCACGCGTGTGCCGTCATCGTCGATCACCTCGGGGATCGCCGTTGCAGGAACGTCCTGGTAGCGCGGCTTGGTCATCTTGAGATGCGCGGGGAGGTTCGCCCACAGCTGGAAACCGTGCATGCGGCCCTTCGCGTCGCCGGTCGGCATTTCCTGATGCAGGATCCCGCTGCCGGCGGTCATCCATTGGACATCGCCCGAGCCAAGCTTGCCGCGATTGCCCAGACTATCGCCGTGATCGACTTCGCCCGCCAGCACATAGGTGATCGTCTCGATGCCGCGATGGGGATGCCAGGGGAACCCCGCGAGGTAGTCCTCGGGCCGATCGCCGCGGAAATCATCCATCATGAGGAACGGGTCGAAATCGGATGTGTCGCCGAAGCCGAAGGCGCGGCGCAGCTTGACGCCCGCCCCCTCCATGGTCGGAACGGACTGGCTGACGCGCTTGACGGGACGAATGGACATTGAGCCCTCCTGGTCGAATTGATATCGATCTGGCTTCCGAAATACTGCCGCTGTTCCAGTGTTGCGGCTGAAGAAGTGCGGCTAATTCTTGATCAGAAACCGTGCTGGAGCCGAAGATAGGTATAGAAAAGAACCGGCCGCAAGTCTATCAAAAGAAGTGATGGCACCTATCAGCCGCGATGAGCCTTCGACCCCCTTGGCTGGCCGCCGATGATCGCCGGTCGCCCTCATGCCCTCCGCCGCGGCGCGTCCCAGCGCGATCCGGACGTCCGCGCCGGTCAGCCGCGCGGCGAGAAAGCCGGCGGCAAAGGCGTCGCCCGCGCCAGTCGTGTCGACCACCTCACGGTTCGGACGGTTGAGAGGAAAGCGGCGCACGATTTTGGCGAGAAGAGCCGCGACGCCGGGGTCGCGAACTCCGCTAATGTCGATCGGCTTGTTCCCCGCCTCCTTGATTAGCCAGCGGCGCCCGCCTTCCAACGCTTCTGCGCCGCCTGCGCCGCGCTTGATCACGACGATCGGATAGTGTTTCGCAAGGCGCTCGCCCTGGGTTTCGGGATCGGTCGAGTCCGCGAGAACCGCAGCTTCCTCTTCATTGGGGAACAGGATTGTCGCGCCTTGCGTCCAGGCAAGGAAATTGTCGGCGCCGACCTCACGCAGGAATTCCGCCGAGGCTGGATCGACGCTGATGGGCTTGTCCTTTGCTCGCCGCATGACGTCGAGAACCGCCGCGCGCGTGGCGGGAGCAAAAAATGAATAGCCGGAGAGACTGATGTGAGAGGCGTTGGCGATCTGGGCGTCGGGGATGTCGCTGGCTTCGAGCGCTTCGTTGGCGCCGCGATCGGTGAGGAAGCTGCGTTCGCCGTCCGGATCGATGAGCGCGATCAGCCGCCCTGTCTCGCGATCCGGATCACCGACGAGATACGGCGTAACGCCGATCTCCCTGAAGCGCGCCGTCTCGCTTTCGAGGTCAGCGGCGCCGACGCGCGCGACGAAATCGACGCCCGCGCCGCACCAGGCGAGCCACGCCGCCTGATTGGCTGCCGAGCCGCCGGGCTGAACCGTAATCGAGGCGCGCCGGTCCGAGCCGCGAACGACCGGCCCTTCCGGCCGCACAATGACATCCGTCATCACGTCGCCGATGACGAGGGCGCGAGAAGCGCGCAAAATCATGCAGACAACCGCGTCGGCGAGTCGCCGGGTGGGAGGGACACGTAATGTTACAGAAAGCGAAGACGTTTGTCGCTAGGACGATGCTCGCACGCGGCTCCGCCAACAAGGGTGTTTCTAGCGTCAAATCCGTTGCGAGGCGAAATGCGTTGTCCGCGACGCCCCTCGCCTTGGCTTTCATCCTGGCCACGTCGAACGCTGAAGCCACGCCCGCATTTGCAAGGCAGACCGGTAAGGCTTGCAGTTTCTGCCACAGCGGGCCCCCGAGGCTGAACGACGCCGGTGTGGCCTTTAAAAACAACGGCTTCCTGCTGCCAGACAGCAACAAGGCTCCCGACACGGTTCCCAAGGACGCCCCTCATCAATGAGGGTCGAACGGCGAGTACCGCCGGGGTGATGTTGTCACTCTCCCGCGGCGGCCGCCAGCGCCTGAACGACGGCGATATTCGGCACGAGATTGTCCGGCAACCCGTGCCGTTCTTTCAGATATTCAGCGCTGTTGTACGAGATCCAAACCTTTCCGTGCTGAATCTTCCGCAACCAGAATTTTCAGCGGCAGATCGATGGCAGCGCTCGGCGCCGCCAGCATGAGCGGCGTGCCGCCCTTCGGATTGCCGAAGATCAAGAGCTTGGTCGGCGGCATTTTCAGCCCCACCTTTTCGGCCTCGCCGCTGTGGTCGACCAGCGCGAACAGCGTCACGCCTTTCGATTTGAGAATGGTCTTGAGCTTGTCGACCGTCTCGTCCACGGAGTGGTGGCTCGGAATTTTGACAATCCCTTCTTCTTTCTGCACGGCAAGGACCTCCGACGCCGATAAAATGGAAACCACGAAGAGCAGGGCAGGGCGCCAATGTTTCATCACGCGCCTCCCATAACATCTTTCGCCGACAATCGAGCTTAGAGGGCACTAGCAATGGCGAACAAGCAAAACATCTCGGACGATGAAGTTGCGGTGCGGGATTTGATCGAAGCGTGGGCGGATTCCGTGCGCCGGAAGGATTACGACGGAATCCTCCGAAGCCACGCCGCCGATTTCGTGATGTTCGATGTTCCGCCGCCGTTCAAAAGCGTTGGGCTCGACGCCTACAGGAAGACCTGGGACCTGTTCTTTTCCTGCTCGGGCGATCCGGTCCGCTTTGAGATTCAAGAGATGGACGTCACGGCTGGCGCCGATGTCGCCTTCGCTTTTGCGACTATGCGCTGCGTCACGCCTGGATCGGACGGCAAGAGGGAGCCGCTCGATTTTCGCCTGACGATCTGCCTCAGGAAAATCGATGGGCGGTGGATGATCGCGCACGAACATCACGTCGCGCAAATGAAGATGAACGCTAACCTCAGGTCCGCGAAAATGGGCGTGAGAACGATGACGCTATCGCTGCTGTTGGCGAGCAGCGCCAACGCGAACCCCAAATAAAAGGACCATTCAACAAGACTGGGATCTTTGTCCGGGGCTTCATCGCCGTCGGGCTGGTAGCGCTGGAATACAAGCTTTCCGAGTTGATAGAGGCCCAGTCCAAGAGGAATCACCCCGAGGTACCGGAGCTTATCTGCGATGAGCGTGTCGGCGACGCGGGCGAGCAGCAAGCTCGCGAGAATTACCGCCAAGCAGACGCAGACGAACGCCAGTCTGCCGAAAAGAGGCCGATAACCCGGCTTTGCCGAGTAAGCGGATAAAACGATGAAGTTGTCGAGATTGGTCGACGCGTAAGAAAACGCGACGAGGCCGGCAATGCCGATCGCTTCAATCGCCACAGTAGGGCTGTCGACGCCGTTCAAACGATGGCCCCCGCGCAAAAACTTTGGCGAGGATTATGACAACTTCATGAGTTCCACCGCCGTCTGCGCGGCGAGCATGGCGTTGTTCCTGATGAGCGCGATATTGGCTTCGAGGCTCTTGCCCTCGGTCAGCTCGACCACGCGCTTAAGCAGAAACGGCGTCGCCTCCTTCTTGCCCACGCCTTGCGTCTTGGCCTCCGCCACCGCTTCAGCGATGCGCTGCTCGATTGCGGCCTCTTCGAGCGCGTGATCATGAGGAATCGGATTGGCGATCAGGAGGCCGCCGGGGCCGATCTCGCGCTGAAGTCGAATCATGCGGGCGAGATCGTGAAGCCCATCGCAGCGATGTTCGAGCTTGAAGCCTGAGGAGCGGGCGTAGAAGGCCGGGAACTCGTCGGTCCGGTAGCCGACCACCGCGACTCCCTGGGTCTCGAGGAATTCGAGCGTCTTCCCGATGTCGAGGATCGATTTGGCGCCGGCGCAAACAACCGCGACGCGGGTGCGCGAAAGCTCGACCAGATCGGCCGAGATGTCGAACGTTTCCTCAGCGCCGCGGTGCACGCCGCCGATGCCGCCGGTGGCGAAGATTTCGATGCCCGCGAGCCCAGCGATAAACATCGTCGCAGCGACTGTCGTGCCTGCTGAGCCCTTGCGCGCGGCGACCAGGGCCAGATCCCGCCGCGAGGCCTTAACGACGCCGCCGCTGAGTTGGCCGAGCCGATCGATCTCCTCGGTCGAAAGGCCCACTCTCAAACGGCCGCCAATGACTGCAATCGTCGCCGGAACGGCGCCCATCTCGCGCGCCGCATCCTCGACGGTGAGCGCCGTCTCGACATTGCGCGGGTAGGGCATGCCATGGGTGATGATCGTCGATTCAAGCGCGACGATCGGCTTTTTGGCCGATCTGGCATCGGCGACCTCGGGGGAAAAATCCATAAGATCGGCGGCGCTCATCGCTGGTTCGCTTTCGTCGCAGGCGGCCCCGATCGGCCGTTTCAACGTTATCGGCAATCTCCGCTCATGATCAATGGCGCCGATCGCACGGCGGCGCGCGGAAAAAACCCTACAGCTCGAACAGCTTGCGGTCCGCCGGATTCACGCTACGCTCACCGCCCCTAGCCCGACGAAATTCGAGTCGATGGACGACAAGCCCGACCACGTTCCGGTCCAGCCGGACCTCGCAGCCTCGATCCGGCAGGCCCGAATTGAGAACGCCGAGCGCGCCGATGCGATCGCCGAGGTGCGGGAGCTCGAAATCGCCCGTCTCAAAGCGCTTGAGAGCGCGCTGGAATCGGTCGTCGACCAGGCGCCTCAGGGCGTCGACCTGTTCGATATGGCGCTGACGCAGAGCGAGCATCCGCGCCTCTTCCTCGACATGATCGCCTTCGTCGACATGGCGCATGACAAGCGCACCTATCGATTTTTTCAGGACACGCGCCAGGGCCGCGTGCTGATGGCCGAAAGTCAGTCGGTCGACACGATCGTCGCTGCTGTCTCCGATTATGTCGCGCGCCGTCTGGTCGAGCGCGAACGGGCGCTTACCATAGGCCCGCGCGTGGCTGAGGAGCCGCGCCGCACAACCTCCAGAAGCGAGCGGGCCGGCGACCTGGCCGATCGCCAGGCCGCGCCCGCGCGCATTGCACTATCCGCCCCCCGCGGCGAGCGAGCCGCTTGCCGCCGCCGAACCGCCGAGGGCGGGCCCCAAGCGCGGAATCGCGCGGCGCCTTGGCGATGTTCTGAGCCTGTTTCTGATGCTTCTGGGGTCGATCACGCTCGCGCTTCTGCTTGGGGTCGGCGTTATACTGGGCCTGGATCATGCGTCTGCGCGACCTTTGGGCTCACTGGGTCGGCGCGCCGCCGTTCTGAATCACAAACGCAGACTTGATTTGCTTACCGGGTCGCACGACAATACGTCTCGTCCGATCACCGGCCAGCGCTTAAGGCCGACGGAAAATCATGAGCAACGCTTTTTTCTACGATCTCCTGGCCTCGATCGCCGATCGCGGCCGGTCCATGCTCAAGATCAAGCCTTGGCCGAAGGATGCGGATACCCGCGTCGAACAGCTGGTCGAGGACTGCCGAGCTTTGGTCGAAGGGCGGGGCGAAGCGTCTGGGGTCGCGCTCGCCGCCGAGGTCATTGGGCGCTATCACGCGCTCGATCCTAGCGATCATGCGGCGTTCTTCAGCGCGCTCGCCGACGAGTTCGGGCCTGATCGCGAGCGGGTGCGGGACGCCATCGCCAGATTCGGTCAGGACGGCGATGAAGCCGCGGCGAGCGAGATCCATTACGCTTCCGAGCCGCGCCGTCACGAGCTGTTCCGGCGGCTCAATCGCGCGCCCGGCGGCACCGCCGCGCTGGTCGCGATGCGCGCTGACCTGCTGCAACTCGTGAACCAGAACCCGTCGCTCGCCATTGTCGATCGCGATTTTCTGCATCTGTTCGGTTCGTGGTTCAATCGCGGCTTTCTGGTGTTGCGCCGCATCGACTGGTCCTCGCCGGCGGCGCTTCTGGAAAAGATCATCCGCTACGAGGCGGTGCACGAAATCGGCGACTGGGACGAGCTGAGACGGCGCATCGATCCGGCCGACCGGCGATGCTACGCGTTCTTCCATCCGAGGCTGGTGGACGAGCCGCTGATCTTCGTCGAAGTCGCGCTGACGCTCGCTCCGCCGGCGGCGATTGCGCCGCTGCTTGCGGAAAAGCGCGCGCATGTCATGCCGGACAAGGCGCGAGTGGCGGCGTTCTATTCGATCTCCAACTGCCAGCGGGGCCTCGCCGGCGTCAATTTCGGCAACTTCCTCATCAAGCAGGTGGTCGAGGAGATCCGCCGCGAGATGGCGGCGATCGAAACGTTCGTCACTTTGTCGCCGGTTCCTGGATTTCGCGCTTGGCTCGAGACGACCGAAGATCCGGCGATCGCGCCCATGAAGAACGCCGCGCTCCAGTTGGCGGCCGAGAGCGATTGGCCGACGGCGCCCGGCGTCGCGCCGCGGCTGCGCGCCATGCTCGAGCCGCTGGCCGCGCATTATTTCTTGAAAGCGCGCCGTCCCGACGGCCGGGTGATCGACTCGGTCGCCCGCTTTCATCTCGGCAACGGCGCGCGGCTCGAGCGCATCGACTGGGAGGGGGACCTGTCGCCCAAGGGGCTCGCCGAGTCCTTCGGCATCATGGTCAACTATCTCTACGACCTCGATGAGATCGAGCGTAATCACGAAGCCTTCGTCAATCGCGGCCAGATCGCCGCTTCAGCCGCGGTGAAGAAGCTTCTTCCTGCCGCGCCCTCGCGCCTGCGCGCGGCTTTGCCCGGCGCGTTGGCCTCGAGCGCGTGAGCGCGGCGCCTGGCGCATCTTCGCCGCTGATTTCTGCAAGCTTCGCAGTCAACACTATCAGTGGACGAGAACGAACGCGCCCCAGCCAATCAAGGCGACGCCGGTGAGTTGGGCAACGCGGGGACCGAACGGAAACAGCTTCTCGATCAGCACCAGAAGCGCCAGTCCCGCGATCCAAAGCATATTCATCAAGCCGCCCACGAATAGTAGCGCCATGAGCATCCAGCAGCACCCAAGGCAGAACGCCCCGTGCCACGCGCCGGCGCGCATCGGACCGAGAGGACCCTGCCGCCAATATCGCGTGAGAAACTCCAATGGCGACCGGCAGTGTTGCAGGCACGCCTGCTTCCAGGGCGTCAGTTGATAAACGCCAGCGGCGAACAACAGAAAGGCCGCGAGGACGACGCTCCCGCTGGCCATGTTCCCGGAAAGCAATCCGGCCCGGTCGAGACGCCATTGAAGTGCTGTCGCGATCAGGCTGAACGCGCCCCAAACCGCCACATACCCAAAGGCGAATTCTGCGCTCGCGCGCTTGGCGTGGGGCCCGCCCCGTTGCTTCGTCAGCGCGATCACCAACAGAATGGCGGGCGCAGCGCTGGGCAGCATCATCGCCGCCATCATGATGATCCACATGAGGAAGATCATCGCCGCATATTGGACCGTCCACGGCGGCGCCATCAGCATGATCTGGCCGCCGCCCATGTCCATCTCGTCCATCTTGAGCCCGGCGCCCGTTAGCAACCAGACCCACGAAAGCACGATCACGGCGACGAGGCCGGCGAGAACGAGCGTCCGGTCATGGCGCAGGAGAGCGCCGAGCACGGCCGCGCGGGCCGTCTAGTTCAAGCGACCCTTGTGACTGAGATGGATCTCACAGAACAAGCCCCAGCTGTCCTTAAGCTCCATCGGGAGCGCCCCGGTTACCGTCGAAGTGCCGCTGCCGATCTCTCCAAGTTTGTATTCGAAGCTCTGCGGGAAATCGATCCGGACGCGATGCTCTGCGCCAGTCACTGGATTGCGGATCGGCGAGCCTTTCGACGAAACCATTCCTGGAACCTCCAACCGTCCAGATCGGGCGGCCACGTCGATCTCCAGGTCGATCTTTGCGAAAATTGGCGGCAGCTTGTTCGGGGACATCGCGGCGAACACCCACCACATGGTCGCCATGTCCAGGGTTTCCTGACCCGTCAGGATCTTTGCAAGCGCGTCTCGCTGCCGCGCGTCCGCGCGCTCATCGATCACCATCTGCATCGTGCCATTGCCTTCGTGGACCGCGCCGGGCCAAATGGCCATGGTGACGGCGCGCAGGCCGTCAAGCCTGACGTCGCCAAAATGGCCCTGTTCAATTTGGAATCCGGCAACGTACCGGCAATTGCCATGTGTGGGGAGCGCGTTGAACTGGCACGGACAACCGTACGAACAGTTGCAATTGCCGAACTCCGTCCCCTTCACTTCCCATTCGACCGACACCGCCATCCGACCCTCCCCAAATACCTATCGTTGATTTGTTCACATCCGGGCGGTAGCGCGGCGCCCGCGATCGATACTTGTCTTTTCGCAATGCCACCCCGCCTCTCGACAGGGTGACCGGTAGGTACAACCCGAAACATTAGCACACTCTTCCCGCCGCGGTGTGTGACCTGGATCACAGTACGAGGGAGCGGCGGCGGCGAAACGGCGCGCGGCTAAAATCCCAAACAGAAGGTCGAATACCGCTAACCGTCGCGAGGTCCTCTTGGTGACTGTCGCGATAACGATTTCGTCAGGCTGCAACGCGTCTTAAGATGGGTGCAAAGGACCGCGAGGCTCGTCAGGGGAGGAGGACGCCATGTACGCCGCCATTCGTCAGTTCAAGGCCAAGCCGGGCTCGGCCGACGCGCTCGCTGACAAGATCAAGGAGGCGATCTCCCTTATCAGCGACGTTTCGGGCTTCATGGGCTATTATGTGGTCTACGCGCCGGACGACACGGTGACCGCGATCAGCGTCTTCAACACCGTCGCCGAAGCGCAAGAGTCGAACCGGCGGGCGCTCGCCTTCATCGAAGACAATCTCGGGCCGTTGGTCATCGGGCAAGCGAGCGCGACCGCAGGGCCGGTGATCGTCCATTCGCTGCCGTGAGGACAGATCGCGCTCGCTCGGCGGCGGATCAATTGGAGCGGGGTCGGGCCGGCCTTGGGCGGTTCACCCTCGCTTCGGAATGTCGAGCCCGCGCTGAACGGCGGGCCGCGCAAGGCCGCGCTCGAGCCAGGCGGGGACATGCTTCAACTCCGCGAAGCCGACCAGTTCGCCTGCGTCGTAAAAGCCGATGAGATTGCGCACCCAGCCAAGCATCGAAATGTCGGCGATGGTGTAGTCGTCGCCCATGATCCAGGATCGCTCGGCGAGTCGCGCCTCGATAACAGCGAGAATGCGCTTCGCTTCGTCCCGATAGCGGTGAAGCGGGCGCTTGTCCTCGATCTCGCGTCCGGCGAATTTGTGAAAAAAACCGACCTGGCCGAACATCGGGCCCATCGCCCCCATCTGGAAAAACAGCCATTCGAGCGTCTCGTAGCGCGCCGCGGGATCGGCGGGCATGAGCTTTCCCGTCTTCTCCGCAAGGTAGAGAAGGATCGCCCCCGATTCGAATAGCGGCAGCGGTTTGCCTCCCGGGCCGGCGGGATCGATGATGGCGGGAATTTTGCCGTAAGGGTTGAGCGACAGGTACTCGGGCGTGCGCTGGTCGCCCTTGCCGAAGTCGACAAGATGGACCTCGTACGGCAGACCGATCTCTTCCAGCATGATCGAGACCTTCACGCCATTCGGCGTCGGCAGGGAATAGAGCTGCAGACGGTCCGGATGATTGGCAGGCCAACGCTTTGTGATGGGAAAGGCGGAGAGATCGGTCATAGCTTGTCCTGGGGCATCGCAGTTGTCGACGGCCCTCGGTTGAGGCCCCGTCAGCCGATGAACGTCAAGATCGTCGGCGCAAAAAAGCCGAAGGCGAGGAGCGCCGCGCCGATCACCCCCAATCCGACGCTCAGCCACACGAGCGCAGTGATCTCCGTGATGATCGCGGCCGACGCCAGCACGATCGCGATCTGGGTCAGGCCGCTTCCAAGTTCATAATGTCCGAGCCGGCGATTGGCCAATTCCCGCGCTTCCGAGGCCTCCTTGGCGCGATCCTGGATCGCATCCATGCTGTCTTCCGGCTTCTTCGGGTCTTTTTCGTATCGCGCGACCGTCGCTTTGAAGTCGGCGATCTGCTTCTCGAACGCCTCCTGCGCTTTGGGATCGGTCACCGCGCTTTTTTGCGCTTCGAGCGTGGCCGCGGCCGTTTCCACGACCGCTCGAGCGAATTCGTTTGGCCTGGTAGAAATTGAAGAGATCGGAGGATTCGATATTTTTCTCCGTCGACAGGTGCTGGGCGTTTTTTGCGCCAGCTTCCGCCAGAGCCAACATGAGGGCGAGAACCGCGATAACGAGGGCGACCGTCCGGCTTTTTTCTTTGGCCTCAACGGCGGAGTCGCTGGCTTCAGACATCCAAAATCCCCCCTTCGGGAAAGAGCGGCGCCTTGTTCGATTCGGGCAGGCCCGCGCGGCAACCTGCCGCGATTTCGTCGCGAAGTCCACGATCAGTCCGGGCTACTTCGCGAGCCTTGAGACGCTCTCCCCGCCGATCGGCCAGGGGCTGAGGAAGCATGGCTCCCGAGGCCAAGCGATGGACCCGGGTTGGAGAATATATGTATAACATTGTAAATATGTAATACAAGATTAGGAGCAATGCGCCGGTCGCGACGATCGTTGCCTGCCTGCGAATCCCAGTTGCAGAAAAACGACCCTAAGCGATTGAAAAGACCCGATCGTACGCAGAATTGCGCACGGGGCGCCCGCACGCCTGGACGCATGGGACTGGCTTTCCGACGACGTTGTGGCATAGCTCACACGAGCGACGCTCGCCGGCGGATTGTCGCACGCCGAGACCGTCGCAATCGAGCGGACGACCGCAGGGGAGGGGCAAATGAATCCGTTGATTGGCATTGCCGCGGGCCTCGTTCCGGACATCATCAAACTGGTTGCGGGCGATAAGACAGGTCAGCTCGCCGACCAATTCGGCAAGGCTGTCGCGGATACCGTCGGAACGACGAACGCCGGTGAAGCCCAGACGAAGCTTGCTGCAAATCCCGCCGCGGAAGCCGCGCTTCGACAGAAGCTGGCTGAACTCGCCCTCGAGGCGACGAAGGCTCAGAACGCGGACGCGGGCCAGCGGGCGCAGGAGGCGCTCAACAATACGCAAAGCGCGCGCAGCGGGCTTCAGGCGTTGGCGACGACCAACAGCACGATCGCCTGGACCGCGCCGACGATCTCCTACCTCGTGATCGGCGGCTTCTTCATCTTTCTGTTTGTGCTTGTCTGGCTGTACTGGGGCAAGCCGGCCGACAATCAGAACAATTTCATCGTTCAGATCATCAATATCGCCGTCGGCGCTTTGACCGCGGCCTTCGCGACGGTCGTCAATTTCTGGCTCGGGTCATCCGCCGGGTCGCGAAAGAAAGATGACGCAAACCTGACCCTGCAACAGGCGCAGACTGATAGCGCCAACGCGAACATGAAGTCGCTGCAGGACAAGATCGCCCTCCAGCCTCAGCCTCCGGCGCCGGCTCAGGCGCTGTTTCAGGCGGCCGCACGTGTGCAAGCGCCGGCGCCGGCGAAGCCAGCCGATCAGCAAGGCTCGTCAAGATTCGACGCCTGCATGCCCTTCATCTTCAAGGCGGAGGGCGGCTATTCCGACAACCCGGCTGACCCGGGCGGCCCGACCAATTTCGGCATCACGCTGGCGACCTTGAGAGCCTATGAAGGCGACCCGAATCTGACCGCCGACGACGTCAAGAAGCTCACGCCCGCTGTGGCCAAGGAGATCTACCGGACCGCGTATTGGCACCGGATGCAATGCGGCGCGCTGCCGCCTGGCCTTGACCTCGAGGTGTTTGACTTCGGCGTGAATTCCGGTCCGGCCGAATCCGTGAAGACGCTGCAAAGGATCGTTGGCGTGACGCAGGACGGCTCGATCGGCCCGATAACGCTCGCGGCTGTCCGACAGTTCAATGTCGGAGACTTGATCGCGCGTTTTGCTCAGGCCAGGTTGGCGTTCTACCAGAGTCTCAATATGCCCGAGTTCGAACAGGGCTGGGCGACGCGGGTGGCGCAAATCCAGACCGCCGCTGCGAAGATGTCCGAGGCCTCGGAAGTTGCTACGGCATAGCCCGAAGAGGCGGTTTCAGACCCCGATCGCCTCGCGTTCGCCGATCGCCGCGCTTTCAGGATGGAGACCCCGGGCCCGCGCGCCGACCCGCCAGCGCTCGCCCTCGCGATCGAGCCGCACCAGGTGATAGGCGGCGCGATAGCGTGGGTGACTCGCGGCCGCGGCGGCCGACGGAGCGCTGAGAACGGGAACCGCGCCGCTCACCGTGCGTGCAGCGCGGGAGGGAAGGGAACGGACAGCCTGCCGGTGAATGTGGCCGTGCAGGATCGCCTCGGCGCCGAAGTCGCGCACAACCCGCTCGAAGGCGGCTGCGTCCGAGAGTCCGCGCAGCGGAGGCGTGACCCCGGACAGAGGCGGATGATGGATGAGAACGACCCGCGCCAGGCCTTTGGCGCCGGTTTGGCGCAACAGTTCGCCGAAGGCCTCGATCTGTTTCTTGCCGAGCCTGCCCGTCGCCATCAAGGGACCGGTCGGCACCGCTGAGCTTAGGCCGATGATTGCGATCTCCCCACGGACGCGAAGGTAAGGATAGGTCGCCTTGCTCTCTTGCGCACCGTCGCTCGAAGCCCAGGGCGCAAATGTCGTTGCAAGCAAAGGCATAGAGGCGCGCACATAGGCGTCGTGATTGCCAGGCACGAAGCTGACGTCGGCCGGCTCGCCCAACGTCTCCATCCACAGCGCCGCGCGCTGGAACTCGGCGGCCATGCCGATATTGACCAGATCTCCAGTCACCGCGACATGATCGGGACGCTGCGCGCGCAGGTCGTCGACCAGGCGCTTGAGCATTCCCATGTCGTTGAGCCGTTCGCGCCCGCGCTTCCAGTTGATGAAGCCCATCACGCGCTTGAGCCGCAAATCGGAAAAGCCAGGCATGGGCGCCGGGCTCAGGTGCGGGTCGGTGATGTGCGCGATGGTGAAGCTCATCGTCAGCGTCCCGTCTGCCGGCGCGTCAGGAGCGAGGGCCATTGACCGGACCGCAATAAGATTGCTTGAACGGAAAGACAACCCAGGAATGGGTTCGGAGCTTCCAACATATGGCCGCGTCGTTTCAAGAAAAGCTGAAGTTGCGCTTGATGCACTGGAGCTTCCTCGTCGCACGGCCGATGACGCTTGGCGTGCGCGGGATCGTGGTCAGCGCCGACGAGGAAATCCTGCTGGTGAGGCACGGCTATCTCTCCGGCTGGCACTTTCCGGGTGGCGGGGTCGAGGTCGGAGAAACCTTCGATTCAGTCGCTTACGCGTGAACTCGAGGAGGAGGCGCGCATTGCAATCGAAGCGCCGCCGATCTTGCACGGCGTCTTTTTTAATAACCAGACGTCGCGCCGCGACCACGTGGCTGTTTACATCATCCGCAACTTCCGGGTCTTAGGCGAACGGGCGCCAGACTGGGAAATCAAGGAAGCGCGGTTTTTCCCGCGCTCGGCGCTGCCAGAAGGAACGACGCGCGCGACTCGAGCAAGGCTCGCCGAGATCTTCGATTCTGCGCCTGTTTCCGACCGCTGGTGACAGCTATGTGGGCCGGATGGTTCGCCCGCTCGCGATTTAACCCTATTGCTTTGATTTCGAGCCGCAATTTCGGTCGTAGGCACAATCCGTTAACGGGTGGGTAAGGACGGCTGCTTTTGATGGCCGGGTGGACTTTTGGCGCCGCGGCGCTTAAGAGTTGGGTCGAATGCGGGGAGATCGATGAACTCCATCATCCGGCGCGGGACCGCCGTTGGACTGACCGTTGCAGCCTGTGCATTGATGGCCGGCTGCGACGATTCCTATCTCGACCAAAGCTCTGCGCGATCTCAGCAGCCGATTTCCAGCGCCACTCTGGCGGCGATGGAAAAACTCGACACCACGCCCTCCTCGCCCACGGTCATCCGGACCTACAAGAAGGAGGCAGAGCTCGAAATCTGGAAGATGAGGTCAAACGGCGAATACGCGCTGCTCAAGACCTATCCGATGTGTCGATGGTCGGGACAGCTAGGTCCGAAGAAGCGCGAAGGCGACATGCAGGTGCCGGAAGGCTTCTACTCGATCGCGCCGGGCCAGATGAACCCCAACTCCCACTATTATCTGGCGTTCAACGTTGGGTACCCGAACGCATACGACCGGGCCTATGGGCGCACCGGCGGCAATGTGATGGTGCACGGAGTCTGTTCGTCCGCCGGCTGCTTTTCGATGACCGACGAGCAGGTCGCCGACATTTACGCGATCGCCCGCGACTCGTTCGCAGGCGGCCAACGGGAGATCCAGCTCCAGTCCTATCCGTTCCACATGACAGCCGAGAATATGGCTAAGTTCCGGCTCGATCCCAACATCGATTTCTGGAAGAACCTCAAAGATGGCTCCGACCATTTCGAGGTCACCAAAAATGAGCCGTCCGTCCTGGTCTGCGGCAAGCACTATGTCTTTGACGCGACCACGAAAGACGAGGTGAAAGGCAGCGAACCGTGCCCCGCTCTCAAGCGCGATGAGTCGGTCGAAGCGCTGGTCGCGGAAAAGGAAAACAAGGACGAGACCAAGGTCGCCGAACTGGTCGCAACTGGCGTCAAGCCGATCCACCTGGTTTACGCTGACGGTGGCCAAAACCCGGTCTTCACCGGCTACAAGGACGTAAGCGACCCGGACGCCCTGGCGAGCGGGCCGCAAGAGATCGTCCTCAACGACCGGGCGAAGCCGATGCCCGCAGTGGTGAAGGTCGCCGCGGCGGACGCGGACAAGAAGCGGACCGTGAGTGTGGCGGCTGCGCCGGTCGAGGCTCCGGCAGCGCAAGCTGCTCCGACGGCAGTCGCCACCGCCTCAGCGCCCGCGAGCCAGTCTGGCGGCATGCTCGGCGGCGTCACCGGGGGCGCCAAGAACGTCCAGAAGTGGCTGCATCTTGGCGGCCAGGAGCCGGCGCCCGCGCCGCTCGCCGCAGCGACGGCCGATTCCGATGAGCAGGTTCCGACTTCGCCGCTACCGCCGCGCCGCGACGACGTGCATCTGGCGTCGCTGCATACGCCTCCGACCCCGCCGGCGCGACGGAGTGCCGCTGAAACTCCAGCTGACGCGCCCGATTCAGCGCCCCCGGCGGCGGTGCAGCAGTAGCGACGCGTTAACCCGCGAGAGCCGGTCCCCGCTCATTCCCGATCCGAGCCGAGAGGCGGGAAAGGAGGCGCGCCGCGTCCTCAGCGTCAGCGACGACCCGAGTGGGCACAACGATAGGGACGCCGTTCCTCGGCCATACATAAATAAGACCGCCGGCGTCTTCCGCTTGTTCGCAATCGGCGTAGCGCAGGTTCAATGTGCGCCCGTCCACATCAAACGACAGCGTTTCATCGCCGAACGTGGCCGTCACGGCGCTCGCGGATTGAAGGCGCCCGATCGCGGCTCGCCCTGCGCTGTGCGCGCTGCGAATCCGCCAATGATTGGCCAGTCGCTGGATCATGAACGCGCGCAGCAGCCAGGAGGATCGTCGCCTCGCCGGCGCGGCGGCTGATGAGATCGGTCAGGGCCAGCACGGAGGCGAAGGCCATGATGAGCGCGAAGGCGGTCAAAGGCGCTACGTGACTGGCGAGCAACCCGCCATTCAGCGCTCTGCGCAGCCCCGTCCGAGCAGCGGCCGCCTCGGCCTCGGCGGGTTCGAGCGTGAATGCATAGGGCCCAAAAGAATGGGACTGGCCGTCCGCCGTCATGATTCGCCCGGGGCCTTTGCAACCAGCGCCAAGGCGTGCAGCCCATCGGCGAACTCCGCGGTCAGGAGACCATAGACGAGACGGTGCCGCTCGACGCGGCTCTGACGTTCGAATTGGGCCGACACCACCCGGACGCGATAGTGCGTGCCCCCGCCTTCGCGCGCCCCCGCATGTCCGGCGTGAAGGTCAGACTCGTCGACAACGTCGAGAAGAATGGGATCGAGCGCCGCCGTCAAACGCGCGACAATTCTCTCTTGCATCATTACGATTAAGCACTCCCGTTAAGCAGATCGCGACCCTACATACCTTACCCTAGGCTGGGGCTGAATATCCCGATCGGCACACGATTTGCTGGCTTTTGCTGGCGTTGAGCGTTTCGGGCTTGCTCGACGGCGTTGGCGGTCATAAAGGTCATGGCATGGATTTGAACTCTCGTCTGTTCGACCGCATCCGGGTCAAGCCGGCCGAGCGCGCGCCGGAAAAGGCGCCGAGCACGCCTTGTTCTTTTCCCGGCTGCACGGCGGAAGGGGTGTTCCGCGCGCCGAAGGGCCGCGAGCGCGAGGGCGAGTACTTCAGCTTTTGCCGCGATCACGTACGGGAATACAACGCCTCCTACGATTATTTTCGCGGCATGGACGACGCCTCGCTGGCGAAGTTCCGTCAAGCCGACGCGGTCGGCCACCGTCCGACCTGGAAGATGGGCGCTCGGGCGGCGGCGGCTGGCAACCCGGTTGATGAATCGGTTTTTGCCGAGGCCCGCGCGGCGCGCCGGCGCGGAGCGAAGGGCAAGGCGCCGCAGACTGAGCCGCCGCCGCGCTACAACGCTCTTGCGATCAAGGCCTTGTTGACGCTTGAACTTGGCGGCGACGCAACTCCAGCGAAAATTAAATCGAGATACAAGGAATTGGTCAAACGCCACCATCCCGACGCGAACGGGGGCGATCGTTCCTCGGAAGAGAGATTGCGCGAGATTATCCAGGCCTACAACTTTCTGCGCGCCAACAAGCTCGTCTAAATCGCGGTTTGGCCTCCGGGAACAGCGCGCCCGTGCCGGCGGTTAGGACCTTGCGGCGAGCGCTCGCTTTTTGCGCGCGCCCAGAATTCGAGTATGAGAAGGACACCCTCTTCCGTGAGCGGAAGAGCGTGGAGGACCTATGAACTCAGTACAAGCCATGGTGGGATCAGAACCTGCTCCCGGTCTCCCCGACACGCGCATATCCGTGCGAAAGGCCTTCGGCATCGATTCCGATATGGAGGTCGCGGGCTATTCGGGAAGCGACGAACACGTGCCCGATCTCGATCCGGACTATCTGTTCGACCGGGACACGACCCTCGCGATCCTTGCGGGCTTCGCCTTCAACCGCCGTGTGATGATCACGGGTTACCACGGCACGGGCAAGTCTACGCACGTCGAGCAAATCGCCGCGCGCCTGAACTGGCCTTGCGTGCGCATCAACCTCGACAGCCACGTCTCGCGCATCGATCTCGTCGGCAAGGACGCGATCGTGCTCAAGGATGGCAAGCAGGTGACTGAGTTCCGCGACGGAATGCTGCCCTGGGCGATCCAGAACAATATCGCCCTATGCTTCGACGAGTATGACGCCGGCCGTCCCGATGTGATGTTCGTTATCCAGCGGGTGCTGGAGATCTCCGGCCGCCTGACCCTGCTCGATCAGCGGCGCGTCATCCGGCCGCACCCGGGGTTCCGCCTGTTCGCGACCGCCAATACCGTAGGCCTTGGCGACACCTCCGGCCTCTATCACGGGACGCAGCAGATCAATCAGGGCCAGATGGATCGCTGGTCGATCGTCGCCACGCTCAACTATCTGCCGCACGACAAGGAAGTCGACATCGTGCTCGCCAAGTCGCCCGCGCACAGGGCGCGCAAGGACGGGCGGGACACCGTCAACAAGATGGTTCGCGTCGCCGATCTGACGCGTAACGCCTTCGTCAATGGTGATCTTTCGACGGTGATGAGCCCACGCACCGTCATCACTTGGGCGGAGAACGCGGAAATCTTCAAGGACATCGGTTTCGCTTTCCGCCTGACCTTCCTCAATAAATGCGACGAGCTTGAGCGCACCCTGGTCGCCGAATTCTATCAGCGCTGCTTTGGCCAGGAACTGCCGGAAAGCGCGCTGAACGTCGCCCTGAGCTGAGGGGTGGAGGCGCTCAGGCTCCTGGCCATTTCCGGGAGCCTGCGCCGCGCGTCCACCAATACGGCGGCGCTGGAAGCCTTGGCCCGACTTGCGCCCGAAGGCGTCAAAGTTCTCGTCTACCACGACCTCGCCAACCTGCCGCCATTCAACCCCGATGACGACGTTGAGGACAAGCCGAAGCCCGAGCCGGTCGAGACACTTCGCGCGCTCGTCGATGCGAGCGACGCGCTCATCATCGCCGCCCCGGAATACGCCCATGGGCTCCCGGGCGCGCTCAAGAACGCGCTTGACTGGCTGGTGGCGAGCGAGACCTTTGCCGGCAAGCCCACGGCGCTCGTTAATACCTCGCCCCGCGCATTTCACGCGCAGGCGTCCTTGCGCGAGATCCTTTCGACGATGGCTGCACGCCTGACGCCTGAAGCGTTCGCCTCTATTTCGCTGACAGGAAAGATGGTGACAGTGGACGATATTCTGGCCGACACGGTCTGCGCGCGGCGGCTCAAGGAATCGCTCGAGGCGCTCATCGCCGCGACAAGATCCGGCTAGGCTGGCTCGAGGACATTCACCGGGAGGCTGGCATGGGCGCGTTGGACGGCAAAATCGCTATCGTGACAGGCGGTACGAGCGGTATCGGCGAAGGCATCGCCAAGGCTTTTGTCTCGGAAGGCGCGAAAGTCGTGATCGTCGGGCGCCGCGAGGAGGAGGGCCGTGCGCTCGAGAAGCGGCTCGGTGTTCGTTTCGTTCGCGCGGATGTGGCGAATGAGGCCGACGTCAAGGCGATGGTCGACCGAACTGTCGAATGGTTCGGCCGCCTCGACTGCCTCGTCAACAACGCGGGCATTCCGTCGCCGATGATCAGCATCACTGAGATCGACGCGGCAACCATCGACCAGATCCTCGCGGTCAACGTCCGCGGGGTGATCCTGGGGACTAAGCACGCCGCGCTTGCGATGCTCAAGACGGGCTCCGGCAGCATCATCAATATCGGCAGCGTGGCGGGACACCGCGGCGGCCTCTCGGCTCACGTCTATACAGCCTCGAAAGGGGCCGTCAGCGCCTTTTCCCGCTCCGCTGCAGCGGAGCTGGGCGAGAAGGGAATTCGCGTCAACACCCTCTCGCCCGGAGCGATCGTGACCGGAATCTTTGGCAAAAACGCGGGGCTTGAAGGCTCCAAGGCTGACCAGGTCGCTGGCGTGGTGAAGGAGCGCTTCGCCATGATTCAGCCCATCCCGCGAGCCGGCCTTCCGGACGATATCGCGCAAGCGGCGGTCTTTCTCGCAAGCGACGGGTCGGGGTTCGTCAACGGCCAAGATCTTGTGATCGACGGAGGGCAGACGGCGGTCACCCGTGGATGGTCGACTTCGGTCGCAGGGCGGGCGGAAATGGCGAAGCTCATCAAGGCCGCGGCTGCGGCGCTTTAGACTGTCCACCACCGCCGTGCGGCTTTGTCCTCGCGGTCCCCGCCCGCCATTGCACCCTGCCGCTCTTTGCGCCACATGAGGCGTCATGAGCCATGACTCTGTCCTCATCGTCGACTTCGGCTCGCAGGTCACGCAGCTGATCGCCCGACGTGTGCGCGAGGCCGGCGTCTATTGCGAAATCCATCCGTTCTCGAAAGCGAGCGAAGGGTTCGCGCGGCTGAAGCCCAAGGCGGTGATCCTGTCCGGCGGCCCGGCGTCAGTTCCGGAAGCCGGGGAGCCCGCGCGCGCCGGCGGAGGTCTTCAAAAGCGGCGTTCCCATTCTCGCCATCTGCTACGGTCAGCAGACCTTGTGCGAGCAGCTCGGCGGCAAGGTCGAGAGCGGACATGCCGCGGAATTCGGCCGCGCGGATGTCGAAATCCTCGAGTCCTGCGCCTTGTTCGACGGCGTCTGGCGGACGGGCGGCCGATACCCGGTGTGGATGAGCCACGGCGACCGCGTGACACGCCTGCCTGAGGGCTTCCGGGTTTATGCGGTGTCGGAGAATGCGCCTTACGCCGTCGCCGCCGACGAAGCGCGCCGCTACTACACGACCATGTTCCATCCCGAGGTCGCCCACACGCCGGACGGCGCCAAACTCCTCGCCAACTTTCTTTTCAAGGTCGCCAAGCGTCAAAGGCGACTGGACAATGGCCGCCTTCCGCGACGAGGAGATCGCCCGCATCCGCACTCAAGTCGGCAAGTCGCGCGTCATCTGCGGTCTTGTCGGGCGGAGTCGAATTCGGCAGTCGCGGCAGTGCTCATCCACGAGGCGATCGGCGACCAGCTCACCTGCGTGTTCGTCGACCACGGGCTCATGCGGCAAGGCGAAGCGGACGAAGTGGTCGAACTTGTTTCGCGGCCATTTCAACATTCCGCTCGTTCATGTCGACGCCGCGCGAAGAGTTCATTCGAGGCGCTCGCGGGCGTCGAAGACCCCGAGGCCAAGCGCAAGACGATCGGCAGGCTGTTCATCGACACGTTCGAGGCGGAGGCGCATCGCATCGCGAGCGACGGCAAAGGGCCGGTCGACTTTCTGGCGCAGGGCACGCTCTATCCCGACGTGATCGAAAGCGTGTCGTTTTCCGGCGGTCCGTCGGTGACCATCAAGAGCCACCACAATGTCGGCGGCTTGCCCGAGCGCATGCGCATGAAGCTCGTCGAGCCTTTGCGCGAATTGTTCAAGGACGAGGTGCGCGTTCTCGGCCGTGAGCTTGGGCTGCCGGATACGTTCGTCGGCCGTCATCCCTTTCCAGGGCCAGGTCTTGCCGTCCGCTGCCCTGGGACCATCACCCGCGAGAAGCTCGATATTCTGCGCAAGGCCGACGCCATCTTTCTCGACGAGATCCGCAAAGCGGGTCTCTACGATCAAGATCTGGCAGGCGTTCGCCGTGTTGCTGCCCGTGCGCACAGTCGGCGTGATGGGCGACGGGCGCACCTACGATTCCGTCTGCGCGTTGCGCGCGGTGACGTCGGTCGACGGCATGACCGCCGACTTCTATCCCTTCGACATGACCTTCCTCGGCCGCGCCGCGACGCGCATCATCAACGAGGTCAAGGGCGTCAATCGCGTCGTCTACGACGTGACCAGCAAGCCGCCGGGCACGATCGAGTGGGAGTGACGGGGGATAAAAAGGCGGGTATCGGCGTCTTGGAATGTTCGAGCGTCATATGCCTGCTCGATAGATACTGATGGTCGCCGCCCATCGTCATGGCCCCGGTAACGATCCATATTGCTTCAATCCTCAATCCCGAAAGAGATGGGCGGGTTCGTCATGACGAAAGTGCGCGTTGCAGGCTTTACGATCTCGCTCGACGGTTTCGGAGCAGGGCCTGAGCAAAGTCTTGAAAATCCGCTCGGCAAGCGCGGGCGGGAACTGCACGAGTGGATGTTCGGTACGCGTATGTTCCGAACAATGATCGGTAAGGACGGCGGCTCGGACGGCGTCGATCAGGCCTACGCACATCGTTCAATGGAAGGGTTCGGCGCGTTCATCCTCGGCCGCAATATGTTCGGGCCGATCCGCGGCGCCTGGTCGGACGAGAGCTGGAAGGGCTGGTGGGGCGACAATCCGCCCTATCACGCGCCGACCTTCGTGCTGACGCACCATCCGCGCGATCCGATTGAGATGGAGGGCGGCACCACCTTCATCTTCGTGACCGACGGCATCGAGGCGGCGCTGGAGAAGGCGAGGCTCGCCGCCAAGGGCCGTGACGTGAAGATTGGCGGCGGCGCCGAGACGGTGCGTCAATATCTTCGCGCCGGTCTGATCGACGAGCTGCATATCGCTTTGTCTCCGGTCGTGCTCGGGCAGGGCGAAGCGATCTTCGCCGGGATCGACCTGCCGGCGCTCGGCTACCGCGTCACCGAACATCAGGCCACCGATCACGCCACCCACATCGTTCTCAGCCGATAGGGGTCTACCGGTCCAGCACTTGCCGTCCGTAGCCCTGGGAACAAGACGCCATCTTTCTCGACAAGACTCCCGGAAGACGGGTTTCTACGACAAGGCGTTCGCCGTGCTGCTGCCCGTGCGGATACTCTGGAGGCTATGACTGCGCTATGGCCGCCAGGTCCGATAGCTGGGTTGGGGGACACGCTTACCCTTTTCCCAGTCGGGAAATTCCAGCGCTTGTGCCTTGCGTAGCTTCACCGCCAGGTCGTTGACCTGAGGGCGGCGGATGACATGTCGGGCCAGCACTTCCGGCCACAGCTTGTCGTAGCGGATGGCTGCTGGCTTTTGCGGTGTCAGTTCCAGCAGCGATCTTTCCGCCTGTTGGCGCTCGTTCGCCAGAAACGCATTGAGTTCGTCGGGGCCCATATCATGCAAGGATTCGAACATCTCGGCTTGGCCCGATGTCTTCGCCGCGTGCTGCAGCTTTACCGCGGCGCGAGTGGCGGACTGCTCTTGCAAGGCCTTGATCTGGCAATCGCGGAAGACCTCGATGCCGTTGGGGTGACTCGTCGCATAGCACAGGCAGTAAAGCGGCCGGTCCTTCAGAGGGCGCAGTATCGTGGTTTCGGCGACAAAGCGGTAATTGCCGAGTTTGGCGAGGCTCTCGGTAAAGGCGCCCACCAGAACCGTTTTGCGGGCTTCCGGCGTTAGACCGCCGCCGCCCCGCTCTTCGGCTTCCGTGATCTTGCTGCGCCAGTCGCCATGCGGAATAAGTTCGTTCAGCCCTGCGACGATGTTGGCGTCACCGATGTTGACGGCGCGGTTGATGAAATCGAACATGAAGTTGAAAATCACTTCGGAGTTTGCTCGCGACAATAGCGGCGCGAGCTGCTGCAATGGAATGCGCCAACCTTTGGGATCTATAAAGAAGAATGCGAAAGCGTTAGACGGAATGACCTTGATGATGGTCGGGATCAGTCCGACGAAATCGCCGGAATAGGTCGACACCGAGACATCAGGAAAACGCTGCGAGGACTTCTTCCAATCTAGCGTAGGCGGTGGCATCTCGTTCCACCAAGTGTGCAGACATCCGCACGTTGCGCCCCATCTGCTTCCAAGACTCCTTTGCTCGGCGCAGGGCATTCAGTGCAATGCCAAAAGACGTATCTTCAAAGCGTTCGTTGGCGCTCTGCCAGGGACCGGCATAGCCATCGATATAGACAATGTTCGAAAAGGTGCTGGCTGTCTTATGGACGAGCGCTTCGAGATAATTTTCTAGGAAAACGTGTTTGACATATGACTGTTCGCGCCCGGCATAGTCCGCGAGCGCGACCATGCTACTCGGCCGCGACGGCGAGCGCAGGCTGGGGTTTGGGATATTGATTCCACTCCCGCCCCTTCAGCTTCCGCCCACCTGATTTGGGCCGGATGCCGCCCCACTGTTTGAAGAAGAACGCAACATTCTGGACGCGACATTGGTCGCGCAATTCCAGCGCCCAAGCCTCCTCCATCGGGCGCGCTCGCGGACCGCTCTCGCCACCTACGATCGCCCAGTCGATGCCGGAAAGGTTGATCCGGCCCACCGAACCGATCAACGGCTCAAACGAGACGAACTTTACCGACGCGCGCGCGGCTTTCAGATGCTTGATGCGCACCGCATTCTTTGCGTCCTCTACGGACACGCCCAGCCAGATATGCGACGGGGCCAAGCTATTGGGATACCGCTGATTGAGATAGCGGGTGAGCAGAGAACTGCGCTTGGTGAGTACTTGGAAGGTATGCCAGTTCGCCCTTTCCATGGTGTCGAACACCTTGTCGATGAAGGACCGCGGCACCTCCTTATGGAAGAGGTCGCTCATCGAATTGACGAAGACGCGCCGTGGCGCTTTCCAGGACAGCGGCTGGATAAGCCGCGCCGGTCGCAACGTGAGATCGAAGCCGTTCTGGAAGGGGTGGTTTGGCACGCCGCGGAAGCGTTCGGAGAAGCGCTCGGCATAGCAATTGTCGCAGCCGGCCGTGATCTTGCTGCAGCCCGTGACCGGGTTCCAGGTTGCGTCTGTCCATTCTATTTGAGTGCTGTTCGCCATAGCTCGAAAATAGGACATATCGAGAACATTTACCAGCCCCGTGCAGAATCAGGGACTTAGCCGTGCATAAATACGCGAGTTCCCGACTCACGTCCATCGTCTGGGTGCTGGGTGCGAGGTCGCCAATGAATGGGACCGAGGGGGAATCAACATTCCGGTTTATACTTGCGGGCGCTAAACAATCATCGCGCCCCACGGCCGCGGCAAACCGAAGAGCCCGACATGCCCGAGACACGCTCCGCCGAAACTCGAAGACTACATCGTCGTCGACGGCTCGGACGGGCCGCGGCGCGATTTTCGGATCAGCGTCGGCTTGCGCGAGGGTTGGGACGCGGAGGGACGCGTCTTTGACGTCTCGGAAGCGGTGCGCACCGCGCGAGCCTGGATGAGGCGTCGGGTCGAAGCGGGTGAGCCGGCGCTTTCGGGCATGTTCACGCGCGCCGAGGTGACCTACGCCTGGCCGCGAGAGGACGGCACGGTCGGGTCGGACCGAGAACCCGTCGCCCTGTTCACGGGCGAGGCGGTGCATGCCTATCTCGGCCATCTGCCGGATGCTGCGATCGAGGCGATGCTCAACGAACTGGCCGCCGAACTCGGCGCTGCGCTCGGCCAGGAGCGCATCTATGTCGCCTTCGCCGACCGGACCTGGATCCTGGACGCTGGCGAGCATGCTCGCGGGGCGTGAGATGAGCGGCGTTCGGCTCAATCGCCGGGGCGCAACGCCCTTACGAAGGCGTACCGTACGCAGCGCAGCCGGAGGCAACCGAACTCACAGGTCCGGAGCGCGGCGGCTTTGGCTGAAAGGGGCAAGCCAACGGCCCGAACGACATCTCATTGCAGAAAATCAGAAACTGGCTTAGGCTTGCCTCATGAACAATCTCGCGCTTCCGCTTGGGCTTCGACTTGGGCTCCGCGCCTCCGCCCTTCGAACGCCACCAAGCGCGAAGAAAAATTTTTGCGCGGATTTCCCGTTTAACCCATTGATAAGTCACGTTTCGGACGAGAGAATCCAAGGAAATCCAACGAAATCAAAAAAACGGGTTTGACAGCGAAATGGCCGCGAGCCAAGAAAAACCAAACGGCTCGACCTGGCTACGACAATGACCTCGTCGAATGCACATATTAAAATAGTGAAATAGGTAAGCCTTACTTGGCCGGGTCCTTCGGCGTCCACAGGATCGTCGACGCGTCCTTCTCGTAGGCCATGCCCTTCGGATAGGAGATCGCCTCCATCTGCAGGCCCCACGGCGCCTTGAAATAGACGATCGCCTGGCCGGCGGCGGGGCCTTCGGTGATCGGAATCGGACCGAACAAGGTCCATACGCCCTTCGAGCGCAGATACTTGTCCGCCTCCTTGATGTCGTCGACATAGAACGCGATGTGATACCCGCCGACGTCGCTGTTCTTCGGCTGGACGACCTGTTGATCCGGCGACTGATAGCTGAACAGTTCGATGTTCGAACCAAAGCCGCAGCGGATCATTGTGATCTGCGTGATGACAGCGCTCGGATCGACGTCGAGCGCGTCCTTCATGAACGTGCCTTTGTCGGAATCGGCGATCGGTCCGAACGACATCGCCTTCTTGCATCCGAGCACGTCGACGAAGAAGGTCGACCGCCTGCTTCATGTCGGGCACCGTGATCCCGGTGTGGTCATGCCCGCGCATTCCCGGCAGCCCGTCAGCATGGGCCGCCCCCAGTCCCAGTGTTATGGCCAGCGTCGCCGCCGCGCTGCAAAGGACACTCTTTCGCATTGATTCCCTCCTCATGATTGCGTCGCTGCTTGCGTCCACGGTTCTCGGCCTCCGATTCAATGTGGGCCGTTTGTCAGTTTGTATTAGGCGACATCGCGTCTCGTGCAAAGTCAGCGGATCGCCGGATCTGACGGCGATTGTCACGAGGTCTGGGCATGCGCGAATGCCGGCGTTGACGACGAAGACGTAGACGATCATCGCGGCAGTATGCTGCGAAGAGCTGCACCGACAGCACGCCGATTAGGCGCCGCGCGCCTTGACTTCTGCTGTCGAAGCTGTAATGCTGTTGCTTGCCGATCGGTTCGTGTGATCGGCGAGCATTTCGCCCGTGAGGGCTTTGGGCATTTGCGCCCCGCGGCGCAGTTCCTCAACGGGGCTGCACCGTGGGGTGTTTTCGTTGAGGCGACATGACGGTTTTGCGTCTCGGCATCCTCTTCTCGGCGTCGGGCGATTATGGGGCGCTCGGACGAGACTGCCGCGACGGGGCGATGACCGCGATCGAGGACATGCGAGGCGAGTGCTCGATCGCGATTGAGCCGGTCGCCGGGGATCCCGCCGGCTCGAGCGAGCTTTATATCGAGCTGGCTCGGAGGATGCTTCAGGAGGATGGGTGCCGCCACGTGATCGGCACGGTGACGTCGCAAGCGCGGAAGGACGTCATCCCCATCATCGAGAAGCACGACGCCCTCCTCTGGTACGTCTGCCCCTACGAGGGCTTCGAGGCCAACCCGAATGTAATCTATACGGGCGCCTGTCCGAACCAGCACCTTCTGCCGCTCTTCGAGCACATGCTGCCGGCCTATGGGCGGCGCGTCTATTTGACCGGAGCGAATTATATCTGGGGCTGGGAGATGAACCGCCTCGCACGCGAGATCGTCGTGGAGGCGGGCGGCGAGATCGTCGGCGAACGATGCCTCCCGATCGGCGACACGGACGTCAGCCGCGTAGTCGCGGAGGTCGCCGCCCGCCGGCCGGATTTCATACTCAGCAACATGCTCGGCCCCTCGAGCCACGCCTTTCTGCGAGCCATGCGGGAGCTCGGACGACGAGATCCGACTTTCCGCCCAGACCGCTGCCCGGTGGTGAGCTGCGATCTGACCGAATGCGAATTGCCCGAGATTGGGCTCGGCGTCGCGGACGGGCAATTGGCCGCCGCGTCCTACTTCGACAGTCTCGACAGTGTCGCGAACCGTGCTCTCAAAGCCCAGGTCGCGGCGCGCTTCGGCTCCGAGCGACGCGTGTCGAGCTATTTCGCGACCAGCTATGCAACGGTTCGCCTGTGCGTGGAGGCCGTGACGCGTTGCGGAACCGATGATCCTATCGAAGTCCGATCTGCGCTTGCCGACCTGCAGACCCCAAGTCCGCTTGGACCGCTGCGCATTGATCCGGCCACCAACCACGCCAATCTGCCATTCTTGCTCGGGCGGATATCGGGGGGCGACTTCGTCATCCTTCAGTCGCGACCGACCGCCGTCGCCGACCCCTACCTGATCCGCCGCCAGACCACCGTTCAGCCGTTACGCGCGGAGCCGCGGCTCAGGATTGTCTCATGAAGGCGACGCTGAGCTTCGTTGGTCGGAGAGCCGTCATCGTGCATCGCCCGGGCGACACGACGGATCGTCTCCTCCGCCAGTGCGACCTGCTTGGATTGCGCGCCGAGGCGCGCTGGCAACCGTTGCCTGCTGTTAAGGGTGTCGACATCGTTCTTGTTGACGCCGACGAAGGATGGGATGGGCTTCTGCCGTGGACGCCCTCTGAAAAGCCGGTTCCCCTGGTCGCGCTGCTTGCCTCTGAGGCGCCTGGCCGCATCGCCTGGGCGCTCGACCAAGGCGCCGATGCGCTGATCGCTAAGCCGGTCACCGCTTCCGCCGTCTATCCTGCGTTGGTGATGGCGACACGCCGGCACGCCGAGGCCATAGCGCTCAACGAACGTATCGCAAGGCTCGAAGAGCGCGTGCGGCTGCGACCGCTTGTTCACGCCGCGGTCCGCGCCCTTATGGTCAGGGACGATTGCGGCGAGGAAGAGGCCTATGGCCGGCTGCGGCGCGAGGCGATGCAGACGCGGCTGACCCTTGAGCAGACGGCGGCGTCCATCCTCGCGAGCCCGCGGAGGCAAGCGGGATGAAGCGGGCGCTTGTCGAAATCGCCCGCCAGCCGGCGACTTGCGTGGCGGTCTTTCTGATCGCAGCTGTCGTTCTTCGCCGCTATCGCCGCGCCGTGGCTTGCGCCCTTACTCGCCAGACGCGCAACCGTTCGATGGCCTCTCGTCAGACGGCGCGCCGCTGCCGCCCGGGCCGAAATATTGGCTCGGCACAGACACGCTCGGCCGCGATCTCCTGTCGCGTCTCCTCTACGGCGCGCGCACCTCGCTCGTCATCGGACTCGTCGCGAACGGCGTCGCGGTGATGATTGGAATGATCGTCGGCGTTGTTGCGGGCTATGTGAGAGGGTTTGTCGGGAATGCGCTGATGCGCTTCACCGATTTGATGATGGCCTTCCCAGCGCTTCTGCTCGCGATCGTTCTGGCGGCGCTGCTCAGGCCCAGCCTATGGATCGTCGCGTTGGTGATCGCTCTCGTCAATTGGGTCCAGGTGGCGCGGATCATCTATACCGAGACGCGCGGGCTCGTGGAGCGGGACTTCATTCTCGCCGAGCGGTCGCTCGGCGCCGGGCATGTGCGCATCCTGTTTCGCCACATCGCCCCGCATCTTTTGCCGAGCGCGATCGTATGGGGAACGCTAGGCGTCGCGACGACGGTGCTGCTGGAGGCGACGCTTTCCTTTCTCGGCGTCGGCGTACAGCCGCCGCAGCCTTCGTGGGGCAATATCATCTACGAGAGCCAGAGCTACTTTCAGGCCGCGCCCTGGCTTGTGTTCATTCCCGGCGCAATCATTCTCGCGACAGCGCTTTCCTTCAATCTCGTCGGTGACGCTTTACGCGACTTGCTTGACCCGACTCAGCGGGGACGCGGCTGATGGCGGCGCAGCTGGTTCGGCGACTCGTCCAGGCGGTCGCGGTACTGCTTGGCGTTGCGGTCATCACCTTCCTGCTGCTGCATTTTCTTCCAGCCGATCCGGCCGCCCTCGTCGCCGGACGCAGCGCCAACGCACAGATGATCGCAAGCGTCCGCCATCAGCTTGGCCTCGATCTGCCGCTGCCTTTGCAGTTCTGGCGCTACCTGACAGGGCTCGTCCAAGGCGACCTCGGACGCTCCTATATCCAGCGCAGCGAAGTCGCGACGCTCGTCATGGCGCGCATTCCCGCGACACTCGTGTTGATGGCTTGCGGCATTCTCGTCGAGGTCGTGCTGGGGCTCACGTTCGGCGTCATCGCGGCTTTGCGGCGCAACGGCTTCGTCGATCGCGTTGTGATGATGTTCGCGTTCGTCGGCGTGTCGTCGCCGCAGTTCGTACTTGCGCTACTGCTGCTCTATGTCTTCGCGGTCCATCTTGCCTGGTTTCCGATGAGCGGCTACGGCACGCCGGCCCACGTCGTTCTGCCGGCGCTGACACTCGGTTTGCTGGGCGCCGGATGGTACGCGCGGATGGTGCGTTCGGCGATGATCGACGTCCTCAACCAGGACTATGTCCGCACCGCGCGCGCCAAAGGTCTGAGCGGCCGGCGAGTCGTCCTGCGGCACGCCTTGCCGAATGCACTTCTGCCCATTGTCGCGATGATTGGGATCGACATTGGTCAGTTCATGGGCGGCGTCGTCGTGGTCGAGGCCGTCTACGGCTGGCCCGGCATCGGCCAACTTGCCTGGCAGGGGATCCAGCAGGCGGACGTGCCAATCATCATGGGCGTGACGCTCGTGTCGTCGCTTGCGATCGTGCTCGCCAATCTGCTCGCCGATCTTGTCGCCCCGCTGCTTGATCCGAGAATCCGCGTTCGGTGAGTTCAACCACGAAGGGAGAGGTGATGAACAGGAAATTGCTTAGGAGCGCCGCGATGGCGCTGGTCCTCAGTGCGGGCTTGACGAATTTTGCTGACGCCGCCGACACGCCCAATCAGGGGGGCGCGATCGTGGTCACGTACAAAGACGACATGGCCACGCTCGACCCCGCCATCGGCTACGACTGGCAGAACTGGTCGATGATCAATTCCATGTTTTCGCGGCTGGTCGACTATAAGCCCGGGTCGACCGAGCTGGAGCCCTCGCTCGCCACCTCCTATACGGTTTCGCCGGATGGGCTGACCTACACGTTCAAACTCAATCCTAACGCCAAGTTCACGAATGGTCGCAAGGTTGTCGCCGCCGACGTGAAATATTCGATCGAGCGCGCCGTGAACCCGAAGACGCAAGGGCCTGGCGGCGGTTTCTACCATTCGATCGTTGGTCAGGATAAGATGGCCGATGGGTCCGCGCAGACGATCTCCGGCATAGAGGCGATCGGCGACGACACAGTGAAATTTACGCTTTCTCAGCCGGACGCGACCTTCCTCAACGTATTGGCGTTGAATTTCGCCTCGGCCGTGCCGAAGGAGGTCGTAGAGGCGGAGGGCGCCGACTTCGGCAAGAAGCCGCTCGGCTCCGGCGCCTACATTCTCAAGGAATGGGTCAGCGGCCAGCACCTGATCTTTGTCCGCAATCCGGATTATTTTCGCCCGCGGCCGAACCTCGATCAGTTCACTGTCGAGATCGGACAGGAGCCTCTCGTCAACATCCTGCGGCTGCAGAAGGGCGAGGTCGATATCGCCGGCGATGGCATTCCGCCGGCCAAATATCTCGAGATCAAGAATTCGCCCGACGCAAAGGACCTGATCGTCGATCGCAGCCAGCTTGAGACGAGCTATATTACCATCAATGTCACGAAGAAGCCGTTTGATGACGTGCGCGTCCGCAAGGCCATCAACATGGCCATCAACAAGGACCGCATCGTGCGCATCGTCAACGGCCGGGCGACACCGGCCAACCAGGTGCTGCCGCCAGGGATGCCGGGCTACGACAGCGGGTACAAAGGCTATCCGTACGATGTCGAAGGCGCGAAAAAACTCATGGAGGAGGCCGGCCTCAAAGATGGCGTCTCGACCACTCTCTACGCCATGAACACTGATCCCAATCCGCGTATCGCCCAGGCGATCCAGCAGGACCTCGCCGCCATCGGCATCAACGCCGAGATCAAAGCGCTCGCGCAGCCGGAAGTCATCGCAGCCGGCGGCAATAAGGACCAATCGCCGCTCATCTGGTCGGGCGGCATGGGTTGGGTCAACGATTTCCCGGATCCGTCTGACTTCTACGGGCCGATTCTCGGTTGTGGGGGCGCGATCGCCGGCGGATGGAACTGGTCGTGGTTCTGCGACAAGAGTTTCGAAGATCGTGGAACCAAGGCGGACGCCATGTCGAAACCCGAAGAGAAGGATGAGCGCTATAAGGTCTGGGGGCAGATCTTCACCGACATCCAAATGCAGCAAGCGCCGTGGGCGCCCGTGTTCAACGAGCGGCGCGTTGTCGCTAAGTCGAAGCGAATGGGCGGCCCGGACGAGGTCTATATCGATCCGACCCGCGTCATCGATTACGAGGCCATCTACATCAAGAAATGATCCGTGCGGCCTCGTCCTCGGCGCGGAGATCCCACGGTCGGGGACGAGGTCCGACGCTCAAGCGCAGGGAACTTCGCGAGGGCAGGCGTCCGTCAACCGCTCCTCTTGCTGCGCTCGAATTGGAACAACGTCTCGCTGCCGCTGTCTCCAGGGACCGGCAGCGACTCCCTGGAGCAGGACTGGAGGACTTCGATGTGCGCCATCTGCAACCATACGATCCACCGCAAGAACCATAATTTCGCCTGGAGCCGCGACTTCGCGCCGGCCTTAAGGTGCAAGCCGGGCGAGACGATTCACTTCGAGTGCCTGGACGCCGGCGACGGGCATTTCAAGCGCGGCTCGACTTCCGCCGACGTGGCGACGCTCGACTTCAGCCGCGTCAATCCCGTGACCGGCCCCGTCTACGTGGAGGGCGCGAAACCGGGCGATGCGCTCAAGATCACGTTCCGAAAGTTTATCCCCTCAGGCTTCGGTTGGACGGCCAACATTCCTGGCTTCGGCCTTTTGGCGGATCAATTTCCCGATCCCGCGCTCCACCTTTGGACCTACGATCCTTCAACGATGGCGCCGGCCCTTTATGGTCCGAAGGGACGCGTGCCCCTTAAGGCGTTCGCGGGCGAAGTCGGCTTAGCGCCGGCAGAGCCGGGCCAGCATTCCGTCGTGCCGCCCCGCGCGGTTGGCGGCAACCTGGACATCCGCGATCTCGCAGAGGGAACGACGCTCTATCTGCCCGTAGAGGTCGAAGGCGGACTCTTCTCGATTGGCGACACCCATGCGGCGCAGGGCGATGGCGAAGTGTGCGGCACCGCCATCGAGAGTCAGATGGACGTTGAATTGACGCTCGATCTGGTTAAGGGCGCCAATCTGAAAAGCCCGCGTTTCTCGACGCCGGGTCCCGTGACACGTCATCTCGATGGCGCGGGTTACGAAGCGACGACAGGCCTCGGTCCGGATCTGATGACGGCTACGCGGGAGGCGGTCGCTCGCATGGTTGATCTGCTCGCGGCCGAGCATGGCCTTAATCCCATCGACGCCTACATGCTCCTCTCAGTCTGTGGAGATTTGCGCATCAGCGAAGTCGTGGATCAGCCGAACTGGATCGTTTCCTTCTACTTTCCCCGTATCGTCTTCACCTAGATGACGGAACCGATTCTCGCTGTTCGGGATCTCACTGTCGACGCGCGCACGCCCGAAGGTTTGCGCCCGGTGCTAGAAGATGTGAGCTTTACGCTCCATCCTGGCGAAACCTTATGTCTCGCGGGGGAATCGGGCTCGGGCAAGTCGCTGACGGCGCTCTCGATCATGCGCCTGCTTTCCCTGTCGCTGAAGCCGCGATCGGGCTCGATTCGTCTCGCCGGGCGCGAACTGACGACATTAAGCGAACGGGCCATGCGCCGCGTGCGCGGCGGCGAGATCGCGATGATCTTCCAAGAGCCGATGACGTCGCTCAATCCCGTCATGACGGTCGGCGCCCAGCTTACGGAGCCCATTCGCACGCATGACGACGCCGGCTCGCGGGGAGCGGAGGCTCGCGCCCTCGCCATGCTCGAGGCCGTGCACATTACTGAGCCCACACGGCGCATGGGCCAGTACCCGCATGAACTTTCGGGCGGCATGAGGCAGCGGGTAATGATCGCGATGGCGCTCTCGTGCCGGCCAAAGGTGCTGATCGCCGACGAGCCGACTACCGCCCTGGATGTCACCGTTCAGGCTCAGATCCTCAAGCTGATGCGAGAGCTTCGCGCCGACTTCGGCGCAGCCATCCTGCTGATCACCCACGACATGGGCGTGGTCGCCGAAATGGCCGATCGCGTCGCGGTCATGAAGTCAGGGCGCGTCGTGGAGCAGGGCTCGACCGTCGGCATCTTCGAACGCCCGCGGGAAGCCTATACGCGCCAGCTGCTCGACGCTGTGCCGCGCCTCGGCGCTTTCGCCGGAACGGACGGGCCGCCGCGCGTGAGTTCCGCGCCGCCCCTCGCGTTTTCTCGCGACCCGGTGCTCTTTGTTCAGGATCTTAGCGTGAGCTATGGCCGCGGAGCCCGCTGGTTCGGCCGAGGCGAAGCGCCGGCGCCGACGGTCAAGGGCGTGAGCTTTGAGCTGCACCCGGGACGCACGCTCGGCCTTGTCGGCGAGAGCGGCTCGGGCAAGTCGACGACGGGAAAAGCCGTACTGGGCCTCATTCCTTTCACGGGCGAAGTCGTCATCGACGGCGTGTCGATTGCGGGCCTATCTTCTGCGGAGATGAAACCCGTGCGCCGCAAGGCGCAGATGATCTTTCAGGATCCCTATGCCTCGCTCGATCCGCGTATGTCCGTCGGCGGCGCCGTCGCCGAGCCACTGACGATCCACGGAATTGGAACGGCTGCCGAACGGCGGGAGCGCGTCGCGATGCTGCTGAAGCGTGTCCACCTCTCACCCGATCATGCAAGCCGTTACCCGCACGAGTTCTCTGGCGGACAGCGTCAGCGCATCTGCATCGCGCGAGCGCTAGCGCTCGAACCGCGGGTCATCGTGGCGGACGAAAGCGTCTCCGCGCTCGACGTGTCGGTGCGGGGGCAGGTGTTGGACCTGCTTCTCGAACTGCAGGAGGAGATGGGCCTGGCTTATCTCTTCATCTCTCACGATATGGCGGTAATCGAACGCATGAGCCACGACGTCGCTGTGATGCGCGGCGGCGAGTTCGTGGAACATGGAACGCGACGACAGGTGTTCGGAAACCCGGCCGAGGACTATACCAAGGCCCTGATGCGGGCGGTTCCCATTCCTATTCCGCGCCACGGAACGAGCGCTCTAAAACCCGCCCTGCAGCAGATATGAGCTTTGACACAGATGCAGATGGCGGCCGCCACCGCGCCCTATGCCAACCGGGCCACGGCGCGTGCCCGCCCTCTTTGCGCCAACCAAGTGGGCAAGCCGTTGCGACGGTAAGGCGCGCGCCGTCTCGCACAACCTCAGCGCCGACCCGATGGCCGATCTGAAGCGGGGCGACGAATTTGCTGTCGAAAGCGCTCGCACTCGATCTAACGCTCGCTCCACGATTCCCTACCCCCGCGGATCCCTCGAAAGCGATAGGACGTCAGGCGCCCAACAAAGGGGCGCCGCGCTGAAAGTTCAGGCGAGCTTCGCGCGCCGTGCTCGTCGGGCGCGCACGACAATGGCGGCAACTCGCGGCATGAAGTTTGCGAACGCAGGACGGAGAGCGGAACTCCCACGCAACCGCTAAGCAAAGAGGTCGCCAGCGATGAATGCAACGGAAATTTCCCGTCGCGCTCTTCTGAAGTCGGCGGCCTTGGGAGTCGCGGGCGCGACGCTGAACCTGGGCGTCGCCGGCCGCGCTTTCGCCGCCAAGGATCTCACGGTCGGCATCGTCTACGTCGGCGCGCGTGACGACTTCGGCTGGAACCAGGCGCACGCTGTCGCGATCAAGTCGCTGAAGGAGGTGCCCGGGGTCAAGGTCGTCGAGGAAGAGAACGTCCCCGAGACCGACGCAGTGTCGAAGTCGATGGAATCGATGATCAATCTTGACGGCGCGGGGCTGATCCTCGCGACCTCGTTCGGCTATTACAAGCCGTTCGTCCTCGATCTCGCCAAGAAATACCCTGACGTCGAGTTCCGCCACGCGGCGCCTCTATGGAACAAGGACACCGACCCGAAAAACGCCGGCTCGTATTTCGGCTATCTCAACCAAGCCCACTACGTGGACGGGGTCGCGGCCGGTCTCTCGACCAAGACAAACAAGCTCGGCTTCGTTGCCGCCAAGCCGATCGCGAGCGTGCTCAGCAATATCAATTCCTTCATGCTCGGCGCCCGGTCGGTCAATCCCAAGGTGGTGGTGCAAGTGATCTTCACAGGCGACTGGTCGCTGCCGGTCCGTGAGGCTGAGTCGGCCAATGCGCTGGTCGACGCCGGTTGCGACGTCATCACTTGTCACGTCGACGGACCGAAGGTCGTGATCGAGACTGCGGAGAAGCGCGGCGTGAAGAGTTGCGGCCACAACGCCAGCCAGGCTCCGCTCGCGCCGAATGGCTTCATCACCGGCGCCGAATACAAGTGGATCACGATCTATAAAGGCTACGCGGGAGACCTTGCCGAGGGCAAAGCGCTAGCGAACTTCACTGCAGGCGGATACGAATCCGACTTCGTGCAGAACACGCCGTTCGGCGCTGGCGCGAGCCCGGAAGCGCAGAAAGCCGCGCTTGCCGCGATCGAGGGGCTGAAGGCGAAAAAGCCGATCTATGTCGGGCCGCTCAAGGACAACAAGACCGGCAAGGTGGTGATCGACAAGACGTATGACAATCTCGATCCGTTCCTCGACAAGATGGACTATCTGCTCGAGGGCGTGGTGGGCTCGACGACCTGACGCAGAGAAGAGCGACGGCCGTGTCGGACGCGCCCCTGGCGAGTAGAGCATCGCGCGATGTCATCGACCCTGTCGCGTCCCGCTCGGCGAAGTCCGACCTCTCGGTTCGCCTGCGCGCCAATTCGGAATATGTCGCGATTCCGATGCTCGCGCTCGCGATCGCCGCGGCGCTGTTCGCGCTCTTTCTAATCGCCCTCGGCAAGTCGCCGCTCGACTTCATCTCCTATGTCTGGCGTGGCGGTTTCGGCACCGCGTTCTCGGTGCAAAACACGTTGCAGCGCTCGGCGCCGCTGATCCTCACCGCGCTCGCTGTCGCGATTCCCGCCCGCATCGGCCTCATCATGATCGGGGGCGAAGGGGCGCTGGTGCTCGGCGGCTTCGCCGCGGGCGCTCTCGCCATCCCGATGCTCGGCCGCGTCCCTCCCATGCCGACGCTGATCCTGATGGCGATGTTCGCCATGCTTGTCGGCGGATTGTGGGTCGGAATCGCCGGTTACCTGCGTTACGCGCGCGGCGTTAACGAGACGATCTCGTCGCTGCTGCTGACCTATATCGGCATCGCGATCATGAATTTCTTCGTCGAGGGCCCGCTGCGGGACCTTACGGACCCTAACAAACCGTCGACCAAGCCGCTCGGCTCGGCCTACATGGTCGGTGCAATTCCCGGCACCGAAGTGCACTGGGGCCTTGCATTCGGTATTGCGCTTTGCATCGCGCTCTACTTCCTGATGGAACGCACGACCTTCGGCTTCGCCGCGCGGGTGACAGGCGGCAACTTTCGCGCCGCCCTGGCGCAGGGGTTGCCGGTCGGAAAGCTGATCGTCGCCTGCTCGGCGATTGCGGGCGCCTGCGCCGGGCTCGCCGGGTTCTTCGAGGTCGCCGCGATCCAGGGGCGGGCCAACGCCTCGCTTGCAGCGGGCTACGGTTTCACGGGCATCCTCGTGTCGTTTCTCGCACGGCACAATCCGCTCGTCATTCCGCCGGTGGCGATCCTGTTCGGCGGCCTCGTCGCCTCCGGCGGCCTGATCCAGCGCCGCATGGGTCTGCCGGACGCGACCGTGCAGGTTCTCGAGGGCCTGATCTTCGTCGTGCTGCTGACCTCGGAGACGCTCTACGGGCGGTTCTCGATCTTCAGGCCGCGCGGCGAGGACGGACCGAACATGAGCGACGACATCCTGACCGTCCTCATCGCCATGCTCGGCGGCGCGATCCGGGTGTCGACGCCATTCATGTTCGTGGCGCTCGGCGAGTGCCTGACCGAAAAATCGGGACGCGTGAACCTTGGGCTCGAGGGAACGCTCGTGCTCGGGGCGATGGTGGCCTACGCGGTCTCTTACCATACCGGATCGCCGTGGATCGGCGTGCTTTTCGCCGGCGTCGCGGGCTCGTTTCTCGGCGCTATGCACGGCTCGATTTGCAGCCTCCCGCGGGTCAACGACGTCGCGGTCGGCATCGCCATGATGCTGTTCGGCGTCGGCGTCGCCTTCTTCTTCGGCAAGCCCTACATCCAGCCAACGGCGCCTCGGCTTGGCTCGATCCCGCTCGGCTTTTGGAGCGACAGCGCCAGCTTGAAAAGCGCGCTGCAAGTCAATCCGCTTTTCTTCGTCGGGATCGTGATCGCGCTGCTGATGGCCTGGTCCTTCCGCAACACGCGCTGGGGCCTGGTTGTGCGCACGGTTGGCGACAGCGCCGCGGCGGCGCGCGCGATGGGCATCTCCGTCGACCTGGTGCGGCTCTTGACGACGACGGTCGGCGGATTCCTTGCCGGCGTCGGCGGTGCCTTCCTGTCGCTGTCCTATCCTGGCTCATGGAACCAGGGCCTGTCGTCCGGACAGGGACTGATGGCGGTCGCGCTTGTCATCTTCGCACGCTGGAACCCGCTGCGGTGCATCGCCGCCGCCCTTCTCTTCGGCGCGGCAGGCGCGATTGGCCCGTCGCTGCAGTCGGTCGGAATCAACGAGGGATATTACTTCTTCAACGCCGCGCCCTACATCCTCACCCTTGCCATCATGATCGCGACCTCAAGCGCCAAGCATTCCGCGCGCGACATGCCGGGCGAGCTGTCGATGGCGAAGTAGGGAGAGCGCGATGCCCACTTTCGAAGCCGACCCTTATCCCTGGCCGTATAACGGCGAGTGGCGGCCGGACAACACGGCCATCATCGTCATCGACATGCAGACGGACTTCTGCGGCAAGGGCGGCTATGTCAACTCGATGGGCTACGATCTGTCGCTGACGCGGGCGCCGATTGAGCCGATCAAGGCGCTGCTCGCCGCCGCGCGGGCCAAGGGCTATCACGTTATCCATACTCGCGAAGGACACCGCCCGGATCTCGCCGACTTGCCCGATAACAAGCGCTGGCGCTCGCAGCGCATCGGCGCCGGCATTGGGGATAATGGCCCGTGCGGGCGCATTCTCATCCGCGGCGAGCCGGGCTGGGATATCGTCGAGGAACTCAAGCCGCTGCCTGGGGAGCCGATCATCGACAAGCCGGGCAAGGGATCGTTCTGCGCCACCGACCTCGAGCTCATCCTGCGCTCGCGCGGCATCGACAATCTCGTCCTGACCGGCATCACCACCGACGTCTGCGTGCACACGACAATGCGCGAGGCCAACGATCGCGGCTTCGAGTGCCTGTTGCTCGAAGACTGCTGTGGCGCGACCGATTACGGCAACCATCTGGCGGCGCTCAAGATGATCAAGATGCAGGGGGGCGTGTTCGGCGCGGTCGCGCCGTCGAAGTCCTTCCTCGAGGCGTTGCCGTGACCGAAGCGCACCATCCCTCCCGCGCGCCCTCGCTCGAAACCATCGGCATGAGCAAGTCCTTCGGCGCCTTAAAGGCGCTGCAGGATGTGTCGATCGAGGTGCCGGCGGGGTCCTTCCACGCTTTGCTCGGTGAGAACGGCGCCGGGAAGTCGACGCTCGTCAAATGCATCATGGGCTTTTACAAACCGGACCGCGGCCAGCTTCTGGTCGACGGTCAGGAAGCGACCGTTCGCAGCCCACGAGACGCGCAGGCGCTCGGGGTCGGCATGGTCTATCAGCATTTCACCCTGGTTCCGGCGCTAACGGCGGCGGAAAATCTTGTCGCCAGCCGGGCGGACGCACCCGCCGTGATCGACTGGCGCAAGGAGCGCAAGTCGCTCGAGGCGTTCCTTGACGCGATGCCATTCCGCGTACCGCTGAAGAAGCCGGTTTCGGCCATGGCGGCCGGCGAGAAGCAGAAGCTCGAAATCCTGAAACTCCTCTATCTCAATCAGCGCTTCCTCATCCTGGACGAGCCGACGTCAGTGCTGACGCCCGGGGAAGCTGACGAGATCCTTGGTCTTCTGCGGGACATGGCGCACCGGGGTGAAATCACCGTCGCCATGATCAGCCACAAGTTCCGCGAGGTTGAAGCGTTCTGCGACGACTTCACCGTGCTGAGACGCGGGGCGAGGGTCGGCGGCGGCAAGGTCGGCGTTGTTTCGACGCGCGAGATGGCGGCGATGATGATCGGGGACGCGATCGTCCGCCCGTCGGCGACGCGTTCCGTGGTCGACCGGGAGGACGGCGCAACCCTCGAGATCGCCGGCCTCTTTGCCGAGAACGACGAGGGACGCGACGCCGTCGCCGGCTTCGACATCAAGGTCCGCCCAGGCGAGATCGTGGGCATTGCCGGGGTCTCGGGCAACGGCCAGAGCGAGCTGGTGCAGGCTCTATCTGGGCAGCGGCCGATCAAACTGGGGCAAATCCTCGTTCGTGACCAGGATTTCGAGCCGAAGCGAGATCATTTCGACAAGTTCAAGATCTTCGGGTTGCCGGAGGAGCCGCTGAAGAACGCGACCGTGCCGACCATGTCGGTGGCCGAGAACATGGCGTTTCGGCGATTCGACAAGGCGCCGATCTCGCGGCTCGGTTTCTGGCTATCGGGCGAGCCGATGCGCGCCAAGGCGCGCGATCTCATCGACCGCTACAACGTGAAAACGCCCTCGACCGAAACGCAAATTCGCGACCTCTCGGGCGGCAATGTGCAACGCGCGGTGCTGGCGCGGGAGCTTTCCGAAGACGTCGACGTGCTGATTGTCGCCAACCCCTGCTTCGGCCTCGACTTCGCGTCCGTCGCCGACATTCGGGCGCAAATCATGGAGCAGCGCAATCGCGGCGCGGCGGTATTGCTCGTGTCGGAGGATCTCGATGAAATCCTCGAGCTTTCTGACCGCGTCGCCGTTATGTCCGGTGGTAAAGTCGCCTATCTGACGGACGCGGCCGGGGCCGATCGAACGACGATCGGCCGTCATATGGCGGGCCACTGACCTCTGATCGCGGTCGCCGCACGTCCATCGGAATGCGGGGCTGCGCTCGCGTCGGTCACCCGCTATGACCCTTGGCGTAACCCCGATGCAAAACGGTCGTCAGCGGAGTCGGTCCTCGCCTTGCGCCCAACACCGCCGCCAGATCGACCGGCTTGTCCTCACGGATGTTGAGATCGAGATCGCTGAAAATGTGGTCGAGATGATCGCTCATGAGCCGCGCCGCGCTTTGGGCCTCGCGGTTTTCGAGCGCGCTCACGAGGGCGATGTGCTCACCATGACCACAGGCCGAGGCGTGACTACGTCCGTAGAGGGCGATCACCAGTGACGATCGCGAGATCAAGGTCCTCAGGAAGGCGGTAAGGACGCCCTCTCCGCATGTCGCCGCGACGGCGATGTGAAAGGCGCCGGATAACCGGATGGCCGCAGGTCTGTCGCCGCGATTGAGAGCCGCCTGCTCGGTGGAGAGGAGCGCCCGCAGCTCAGCCAACTGGGCGGCGTCGATACGGTGGGCCGCTTCCCGCGCGATTGCAGCCTCGATAAGCTTGCGCCCGGCGAAGATATCACGCGCGGTTTCGATGGTCGGCGACGAAACGAAGGCGCTGCGATGACGGGCCAGAGTGACGATGTGATCATGAGCAAGCGCCTGTAAGGCGCTGCGAACGGTGGTGCGGCTGGCCCCGAAGATGGCGCCGAGCTGCTCTTCGGTCAGCTTGGCGCCCGGCGGCAGACGATGTTCGACGACCGCATCCAGGACGCTTTGATAGATAATCCCAACCCGCGATCCGCGCGCGTCTAACCCCTGGCCTGCCGGGACCGAAGGCTTCGGATCGATCGAAGCCGTCAACGACCGCATTATCGTGCCCCGCCCTATTATTTGTCGGAGCCATCGTCTCACGAGCGCGCCGGCAGGGGCCACACCGTTTTGTGGACAATCTCGCCGCAATTGTACACAGCGGCGCCCAAATTTGCGGCTTGGACAGAACGCGCCCTTGGACTGAGCTGACGGAAATCGCCCTCCGAACAATCGTTTAAACCGCTGCCCTGCGACCGTGCCGCGGCGTGGCACGAGCGTTGCAGACCTCTCTTGGAGAACAGTCAGTCGTGAGGTGATGTTGGAGTCGGCCGACCTCGAGCTCATTCATCTCACCAAGCGTTATGGCGCCACGACCGCGGTCAATTCGATCGATCTCCGGGTTCCGGCTGGCGCCTACTGCTGTCTGCTCGGACCATCGGGCTGCGGAAAGACCTCCACCTTGCGCATGATCGCGGGCCATGAGAGCGCGACCGAGGGCGACATTCTCATCGGCGCGACCAACGTCACCGATCTGCCGCCGGCGAAGCGTGGCACGGCGATGATGTTTCAGAGCTACGCGCTCTTTCCTCATCTCTCGTGCGCCGACAATGTCGCCTTCTCGCTCAAGATGAAGGGCGTCGACAAGGCGACGCGGCGCCAGAAGGCGATGGAGTTCCTTGAGCTCGTCGCCATGACGCCTTATGCGGAACGCGTGCCAGCGCAGCTGTCCGGGGGCCAGCAACAGCGCGTCGCGCTCGCTCGCGCGCTCGTCACCGATCCGCAGATCCTTCTCCTTGACGAGCCGTTATCCGCGCTCGACCCATTCTTACGCGTGCGCATGCGCGCCGAGCTTCGCCGTTTCCAGCGGCAGCTCAATATCCCCTTCATCCATGTCACGCACGGGCAGGACGAGGCTCTCGCCTTGGCCGATCTCGTCGTCGTGATGAACAAGGGCCGCATTGAGCAGACAGCAACGCCACGCGAGCTATTCGAGAAACCGGCCACCGAATTCATCGCCCGCTTCCTTGGCGGGCACAACGTGATCGAGACCCCGACCGGGCCTGTGGCGGTGCGCGCCGACCGCATCACCCTGCGCCGCGGCAATGGCTCGGGCGCCAACGATGCGCGGTTTACCGCCGCAGTGCGCGCCATCGAATATCAGGGCGCGCACTATCAGGTGTCGCTCGATCGGCCAGGCGCGGGCGAGCTTATGGCGGTTGTTAGCGACGAGCAGTTCGCAGGCGAGCCGCTCAACATCGGCGACGACGTTTCCGTTCTCTGGGCCGACAAAGACATTCACGCGCTAGCCCCGGCGTCGTGAAGCCGCGGGGAACTGCTGAGGAGAGAGCCATGTCAAAGAAAACGAACAAGACAACCAGCCTATCCCGCCGCGCCGTGCTGAAGGGCGCGGCCGGCCTCGCCGGCGCCGCCGCCGGCTCCGGCGCGATCACGGGCTTCCCGGCCGTCTGGTCGCAGGAAGACAAGGTGCTGCGCTATCTGGGCACCGCGGTGAATCAGTCTGACGACATCACCAAGAAGGTGAAGGCGGAGACCGGCATCACGATCCAGAATATCGTCGCGACCACCGACGACGTGACCAAGCGCGTCATCACCCAGCCGAACTCATTCGATATTCTGGATACCGAGTATTTCAGCCTCAAGAAGCTCGTGCCATCGGGCAACATCCTGCCGATGGACGCCAAGAAAATCAAAGAGTTCGACAACATCACGCCGGTCTTCACCAAGGGCCAATTGCCGAACGGCAAGGTGATTGGCGACCAGGGCACGGCGCCGAAGAAGGTGATGTTCGTCGAAGGTCAACACTCGACCAAGTTCTCGAAGGAGCCGACGGAATGGGTGACGCTGATCCCGACCGTCTACAACGCCGACACGCTCGGCATTCGCCCTGATCTCATCAAGCGACCGATCAATTCTTGGGCCGAGCTCCTGAATCCCGAATTCAAGGGCAAGGCGGCGATCCTCAACATACCCTCGATCGGTATCATGGACGCCGCGATGGTGGTCGAATCTCTCGGCAAATACAAATATCCCGACAAGGGCAACATGACGAAGCCCGAGATCGACATGACAATGGGTGTGCTGACCGAGGCCAAGAAGAACGGCCAGTTCCGCGCCTTCTGGAAAGACTTCAACGAGAGCGTCAACCTGATGGCGTCGGGCGAGACCGTCATCCAGTCGATGTGGTCGCCGGCGGTGACCGCAGTGCGGACCAAGGGCATTGCGTGCACCTTCCAGCCGCTCAAGGAAGGCTACCGTTCCTGGGCGTCCGGTTTCTGCATGTCGAAAGGCGTGACGGAGAAGCAGGCGGACATGATCTATGAGTTCGTCAACTGGTACCTGTCAGGATGGGCCGGCGCCTATCTCAACCGCCAGGGCTATTACTCGGCAGTGCTGTCGACCGCCAAAGCCAATATGGAGCCTTACGAGTGGGCTTACTGGATGGAAGGCAAGCCGGCCGAGAAGGACATCCACGGCCCCGACGGGTCGCTCCTTGAAAAAGCCGGCGCAACGCGCGACGGCGGCTCGTATGACGACCGCATGGGCAACGTCGCCTGCTGGAACGCGGTCATGGACGAGAATGATTACATGGTCCGCAAATGGAATGAGTTCATCGCGTCCTAGCGATCGACTTCGTCAACCATGATGGCCCTTCGCTCCTCTCCCCTCAAACGGGAGAGGAGACCTGCGGAAAACATTGCCTCTGACGAATGACCGCCACCAGTATCTCCACGCCGACGATCAGCAGGGCCAAGGAACGCGGCGCCAAGCGCGGGCTGGACCGCGTCGGCGTTCCGGGATGGCTTCAGGCGATGCCGTTCGGACTCGTCTTCGCGTTCTTCTTCATCATCCCGCTCATTCTCGTCGTCATTGTCAGTTTCTGGGACTACAACGACTATTCGATGCTGCCCGCCTTCACGACCCGCAGCTACACCGAGACCTTTGAAGGCTGCCTCACTCAGCTGCCCGATCTCTGCACGATCCTCAAGACCTATGTATCGACGGCGAAATTCTGCTTTATCGTCTGGCTCACGACGCTGATCATCGGCTTTACGATCGCCTATTTCCTCGCTTTCCACATCCGCTCGACGACGACTCAGATGGTCCTGTTCCTCGTCTGCACCATTCCGTTCTGGACGTCGAACGTCATTCGCATGATTTCATGGATTCCGCTGCTCGGACGCAACGGGCTTGTGAACGACGCGCTCATGCGCGCGCATGTCGTGGACAGGCCGGTCGAATGGCTGCTTTATTCGCCCTTCTCGGTGTCGCTCGCGTTCACCCACCTCTTCACTTTCTTCATGGTTGTGCCGATTTTCAACTCGATGATGCGCATCGACAAGCGCCTCGTCGAAGCCGCTTACGATTCCGGCGCCTCCGCATGGCAGACGTTGTGGAACATCATCGTTCCCTTGTCCAAGCCCGGCATCGTCATCGGGTCGATCTTCGTTGTGACCATCGTCATGGGCGATTTCATCACCTTCGACGTTATGGGCGGCGAGCAGATCGCGTCGGCCGGCAAGGTGGTCGAGACGCGCCTCAACGCGCTGCAATTCCCCCCCGCCGCGGCGAACGCGGTGATCCTGCTCGCCGTGACGCTTCTCATCATCACCGCGCTCAACCGCGTCGTCGACGTGCAGAAAGAGCTCTGAGAGATGGGCGAAGAGCGTTCTCCGGCTTTCTACTGGCTAGCGGCCTTTTTCGGTTTGTTTGTGCTGTTTCTCTACGGCCCAATGATCGTCATCTTCCTTCTGTCGTTCCAGGGTCCGACCGGCGGCCTAACCTTCCCGATGAACGGAGTGTCGCTGCACTGGTTCGAGCGGCTGTGGAGCGGAGGCGGCATTGTCAACATCCACGACGCGTTCACGCGCTCGCTCGAGCTCGGGTTCGTGGTGATGATCCTCACGGTTCTCCTATCGCTTAGCGCAGGCCTCGCCTTTCGCAAGCGGTTCCCCGGCGCGAGGCTCCTCTTCTTTGTCGCGGTCGCGAGCCTCATCGTTCCTTCGATCGTGACATCGCTCGGCATCGCGCTCGAATTCCGGCTGCTGGACGATTTTCTCAAGAACCACGGACCCGGATGGATCGCCGATAGCCTGAAGACGACGATGGGGGTCTTTACCTCTGGCCTCGGCGCTCACCTGACCTGGACGTTGCCGTTCGGACTCCTGGTCATGTTTGCGATCTTCAACCGCTTCGACAATCGCTACGAAGAGGCGGCGCGCGACCTCGGCGCGACGCCATGGCAGACGCTGCGCTCCGTGATCCTGCCGATCATCCTCCCGTCAGTGATTGGCGTCGGCTTCTTCGGCTTCACTCTGTCATGGGATGAGATTGCGCGATCAAGTCAGGCGATGGGCGAGCACAATACGCTGCCAATGGAATTGCAGGCCCTGACGACGACAGTGACCACCCCAGAGATTTACGCCCTGGGCACGGCGACCACAGGGGTTTCCTTCGCCGTCATCGCGCTTGCGCTCCTCGGAATCATGACGATACGCGCTCGCCAGGCTCGACATGGCTCTGACGCCGGTCAGGCGTGAGGGCCGAGGGCTGAGCTCGTTTTTGGCGCGCCCACCCTTTTTTGGCTTTGTGCAACTTTAAGCGGCGGCGGTCCTTGCCGGCGATCGGCGCGGGAAGCGTTCGGACGATTGGGCGCTCTCATGTGGGTGCCTGACAGCTAGAGATGTCTCGACGTCTCTCGCGGCAAGAACTGGCCGAATCCGCGCGCGCCGACGACGTGACCGTTGTCGGCGACGACGACCCCGCGAACCAAGGTCTTGATCGGCCATCCCGTCACGTCGAGTCCCTCGTAGGGCGTATAATCGCTCCCGTGCTGCATCAAGTCCTGGGTTAGCGTGATCTTCTTTTCAGGGTCCCAAATCACGATATCAGCGTCGGCCCCTATCATGATCGAACCCTTGCGTGGATAGAGCCCATACAGCTTCGCGTGATTGGTGGCGGTCAGGGCGACGAAGTCTTGCAAGGAGATCCGTCCTTTGACGACCCCTTCCGAGAACAGGATCGGAAGACGCGCAGCAACGCCCGGTATTCCGTTGGGAACCCAGCGGAACGAGGTTCGCGCCTTTTGGCCGGTCTTACCCGCATCATCGTCGAAGCGAAACGGGCAGTGGTCCGACGAGAACGTCTCAAACAGGCCTGACTCGAGGCCGCGCCATATCGCGTCTGCGAGGCAACATCTCGTGGCGGCGGCGAGCACACATATTTGGCCCCGCTCATATCCATATTGAGGCCTTTGAGGTCCTCCGCGGTCAATACGAGATATTGCGGGCAGGTCTCAGCATAGACTTTCAGGCCGCGTCCTCGCGCCCATTGAATTTGCTCCATGGCCTCACGCCCGGAGACGTGAACAATCACGATCGGGATGCCAATCAACTCAGCATGGGAGATCGCCCTGTGAGTCGCCTCGCGCTCAACAAGTTCGGGCCGCGAGGCCGCATGATAGAACGAATGGGTCTTGCCCTCGCGTTCGAGTCGATCGGTCATGTACTTGATCTGGTCGTAGCCTTCGGCATGAACCATCACGAGGGCGCCCTGGTCCCGAGCGACCGTAAACACTTCCAACAACTGGCGGTCAGTGAGCACGAGGTCATCGTAGGTCATGAAGACCTTGAACGATGGATAGCCGGAGCGCACCAGCGCGGGCAACTCTTGACCAAGCACCGCCGGCGTCGGGTCGGTCACGATCATATGGAATCCGTAGTCGATGTGAGACTGTCCCGCCGCTTTGACGTGATAGGCCTCAACGCTCTCGCGCAAGGAGTGGCCGCGTTCCTGTAGCGCGAATGACAGGACCGACGTGTTGCCGCCTACCGCGGCGCTTCTCGTGCCGGTCTCAAAACCATCCGCCATGACAATGCCGGGGCCGCTTGGCTGAGCCAGGTGGACATGGCTGTCGATGCCTCCCGGCAGAACAAGCAAACCCGATGCGTCGATTTCCTGAGAGCCGGCCGGCAAGGACTCCGCGAGGGCGACAATGCGGCCTCCTTTCACGCCGACGTCGCTTCGGCTGACGTCTGATGCGGTGGCGACGGTTCCGCCACGAATGATAAGATCATATTCCACGGACTGCCTCTTAAGAAGAATGAGCGCCGCACCGACGCGGTTTCACCGGTGCTAAGATAAAAGGCGACTTCCTTCGATAACGCCCAGTGGGCGTTGTCGTGGCGTCGCAGCCAGGCACGTAAAGAGCATGACGAGAATCAGCCATTCCGCAATATCGGTGCCAACTGCGCCCACCGAGCCGACGCGGAACGATTCGCCGGCACTGAGGAGCCGATGGTCTTGGCGTCTTCGCCCTGACCTAAAAATCCGCAGCGAGGCCCGACGCGCCATAGCCCCAAATCGGTCGTCTTGGGACTGCTGCTCCTCGATCTCGTCATGGCCGTGGCCGACGATCACGCCTCAGCATGGGCAGGCTCCTTGCACGCCTTGCGTGGAACTTCAGCGGGCAGTTTGCCACACGGCGGCTTGTAGCTGTTTGCTTTGTGCTGGGCGGATGGAATTGGAACTCGGCGACGCCTGCCGTAATCAACCAGTACTTGGCCGTCACTCATCAGATACAAACCCTTTGCCATGCTATCCCTCCCGTATGCTCGGCCGTCCAAAGATCAAAGACGTGGCAAGCGTCTGAGCGACGGCATCGTCGCCGCTAGCGCGGGGTCTGACAAGTCGTGCGGAAGGAGAGATGGATGCAGCTTCTGGTCACTGGAGCCACGGGAAAGGTCGGCGTCAATCTCATCGAGACGCTGCTCTCGGACCCCCGGTGGCGCGTCGCACGTGTCAGGGCGTTGTGTCACAACCGCACAATCCTGGAGACCGATCGAATAGAGGTCGTGACGGGAAGCATCGACGACCGCGGCTGCGTCGATCGCGCGATGCGCGGCGTGATGCACGTCGTACACTTGGCGACCTGCAAGGAGATCTCCTGAAACCGTGATGGACGTGACAGTCAAGGGACTCTTCTGGCTGCTGGAGGCCTTCCGGCAAAGCCCGACGGCAAAGCAATTCATGCTGATGGGGGGGATGCGGCGGTTGGGCATTTCTTCTACGACCATCAGGAGCCGATCACCGAGCATACGCCGCATCGCGCCTATCCCGGCTGCTATGCTCTGTCGAAGGTCCTCGAGGAGGTGATGCTGTCACAGTTTGCAATTCAGTACGGCGTCAACACCTGCTGTTTGCGTGCACCCTGGATTATGGAAAAGGATGACTTTCGCTACTCGTTATCGTTTGGAGACGACGTGTTTGGCGGGCCAGTCTGGAAGTCGCTCGTCGCCCCAGAGGTCGCCAAACGTTGCCAAGCGGAGGGAAGAGTGCCCTTGCTCCGCGACGCCCACGGCAATCCGCTCAAATGAAATTTCGTCCATGTCGAGGATCTCGTAGCCGCCATTCTCGCCGCGCTTGACAATCCACTAACCGGAAACAAACTTTACAACGTCTGCATGGACGAGCCCGTCGACTACGGCGAGATCGGCGCATATCTGAAAGAGACGCGTGGGCTGAATTACCTGGATATTCCCAGCAACTCCCACTCGAACTGGATGGGCAATAGTCGGGCTCAAGCTCGGATGGCGGCCCCGCCATGATTTGGCGCCACTGATCGACGCCGCGTGGACCTACCGGCGGGCGCCCGGCGATGGCCGCGCGGTGCTGAACGATAACGAGCGGGTGCGTCTCGGTTACCTTCCGGCCGCAAGGATGGTCGTAGCCAGCGCTGCTTGGCGGCTTATCTTTGACGCCGGTCTTCGGGCCGGAACGCAAATACCGGTCATTCGCCGAAGGGTTTGCGAACAGGTGCGATCGACCCCTTGCTGCCCTTCCGGATCGACCCTGTGAACGGGCGGTAAGCGTGAGAGAGCGAAGATCGGCTTGAGGCGCGGGTTGCGCCAAAAGCGGTCCTCCCGCGGTGTAGCGTATGCAACCGGCCAAATGGGCGCGCAAAGCTTTGGGACGAGCCCGCGACTGCCCCTTAGTGATCAGCTCGCAAAAAGACTCTCTAATTCCTTTCGCATTACAGAGGCTTCAACATCGACGCCGGTCCAATATTTGATGCCGATGATCCCCTGGTTGACGATCATGCCGAGTCCGTCGAGCACACGGCAGCCACGAGCTTCCGCGTCGCGAACCAGCCGGGTGCGCGGCGGATTGGGGATGACGTCCGCAACGACGAGCGACGGCCGCAGGCTTTCGACATCGAGATTCAGGCGACCGTCAATATCGGGGTAGAGTCCGATAGAGGTCGCGTTGACCACGATGTCGGCTTCCGTCGGAATTTTGTAAGTGTCCCCTTGAACGACGAACTCGGCCTCAGTCTTGGTCTTGCGGTTGAGCAGATCAACGAGCGTGCGGCCTCGGCTTTCGCCCCGGTTCACCACAATAATGCGCGTGGCGCCCGCCAATGCGAGCTCCACCCCAATCGCCCGTGCAGCGCCGCCCGCACCAAACATGACGACTTGCTTCCCCTCAGGATCGACGACCTCCCGGAGCGACTGCAGGAATCCCTTGCCGTCAGTATTTTCGCCAATGAATTTCTCGCCACGGCGAACCGCGCAGTTGACCGCGCCGATCACCATCGCCGAATCGCCCAGCCCGTCGAGATGTTCAATGACCGCGACCTTATGTGGGATCGAGCAGTTGAAGCCTATCCAGCCCATAGCGCGGGCGCCTTTGACAGCGTCAGCAAGCTTCTCCGGGGGCACCTCGCAATTGATGTACCGGATATCAAGTCGATGATGCCGATACGCCGCTTCCACCATGGCGACGGTCGGGTTCTCCGCCGCCGGCATCGCGAATGACCCGGTTAGCCGACTGAGAAAATTGAGCGCCATGGCGCTGCCCCTTTCATGTAGAGATCGACCATCGCCTGGCTCAAAACGCCAATCGCGGAAGAGACGATGCAACTCCGTTTGGAGTTCGGCAAGCAAGCAGAACGCGTGCTAATCCGCAATGGCGACAATTGACAGAGCCGGCCAAGCGTGCACTTTGGCCTACCCAAAATCATTTCGCAGACGCGCTCGCTGATGCCGGATTCTCCGACAATCGAGGCGCGGTCGAGCGCGACATCCACGCGACCGACTTGGCCGCGTCGATTGGCCTAAGGGAGGAAAAAATGGTCGACCCACAACTGCCGTTCAGTTCACGCCTTTCGGTGCCCCGCCGCCGATTTCTCAAGGGCGCGGCGGCCGCCGGCATCCTTGGCGCGTTTCCGGCGATCATCACGCGTCGGGCGCTGGCCGACGGCAATCCCACGGTCGTCAACTCTATTCGCTCGCTCTCCAATCCCTATCACGCGACTTGGAACAAGGGCGGCGCGGCCTTCGCTAAATCCGCCGGCGTCGACTATGTGACTTTGGTGACTGAGGGCAACAGCGAGAAGGGCATCGCGGATATCAAGGCGATTCTTGCCAAGACCAACGGCAATTGCGTCATCAACGTCGACCCGAACGACAGCCCCGACGCCCGGCCGATTGTGCAGGCTTGCAAGGACGCGGGCGCCTATGTGGTGACTCAGTGGAACAAGCCCAACGATCTGCACCCGTGGGATTTCAACCCCAACTACGTCGCACACATCTCGTTCAGCGGCGTTCCCTACGGCAAGGCGATGGCCGAGGCGCTGATCAAGGCGATGGGCGGCAAAGGCGGGATCGTAGCTCTCGGCGGCATTGAATCGAACGTGCCGGCGATTGAACGGAAGGCCGGGCTTATGGAAGCGCTCAAGGCCAATCCGGGCGTTGAACTGCTCGATATGCAGGTCGCCAATTGGTCGGCGACCGAAGCGTTACAAAAGACCAACGCGTGGCTGACCCAGTACGGAGATAAGATCGGGGGGATCTGGGCGGCGAACGACGATATGGCGCTTGCCGCCGTCGAGGCGCTCAGAAGCGACGGTCGAGCGGGGAAGGTTCCCGTGACCGGAATCGATGGCATCCAGCTCGCCGTCGAGGCCATCCTGAAAGGCGAGATGGCGGGAACGGTCGCATGGGATCCGTTCTGGCAAGGAGGCATGGGCTTGTCCATCGGCTATCACGCCAAGACCGGCAAGTTCGATCCGTCGAAGGAGCCGAAAGATCATCGCGAGTTCTACGGAAAGGGCGTCGTCATCACTGCTGATAACGCGCAGTCGTTCTATGATAGCAACATCAAGGCAGAGCCCAAACTCGATTGGAACGACATTTGGGGCCGCGTGAGCGGGCAGATTCAGTACAACTAGCAAGCCATCGCGAAAGGCGGGCGCCTTCTGTCTCGGCGCCCGCAACCTTTCTCAGACTGTTGGAATTGGCGAAGGCGACGCGGTGAGTGCGTCTCTGAAAGTTGCGCCCGTCGCGAGCGCGGGAGCGAGACGGGCCCGCCTGCGGATAGCCGCGTGGGCGCCGGCGATGGTGCTCGTCCTTCTGTGCCTCATCATCGCCGTCATCAACCACAACTTTCTTAGCTTCGGAAACTTCGTCCGGATCAGCCAGGATGCCGCGATTCCGCTTGTCCTCGGCCTCGGCGAAACTTTCATCATACTGATGGGGTCGATCGATTTATCGGTCGAGGGAATCCTTACCCTCGCCGCCGTGATCCTCTCGATGACGGTCCTCAACGGCCTGAACGACAATAATCTCGGCCTGTTGGCTGTGCTCCTCGTGCTGGTGGTCGGCGGCGTCGTTGGCTTCGCGAACGGCATTGTCCATGTCCGGCTGAAGGTGCCTTCGTTCATGGCGACGCTTGGCTCATGGTTCATCGGCGTGGGGATTGCGAATGCCCTGCTGGGCGGCATGGCGATAAGGATCAACGACCCATTGATACGCGGGCTTGCGATCCGGCGAGCGCTAGGTCTTCCCTGGGGCGTATGGTTGGCGCTCGCCTGTCTCGCGGTGGCTTTCGTGATCCAGAACCATACCCGTCTCGGCCGCTATATCTATGCTCTCGGCGGCGGAGAGGAGCTCGCGGCTCTGTCCGGTATTTCGGTCTCCTGGGTTCGTATCGCCACCTTCACCCTGGCGGGCGTCTTCTACGCCATGGGCGGAGTTTTGGCCGCGGCGCAGCTCGGACTAGGGAACGCCCAGATCGGCAACGGTCGCCTCTTCACCACAGTGACGGCCGTCGTCGTAGGTGGAACATCACTTTCCGGGGGAGAGGGCGGCGTGCTGCAGACCTTCGTCGGCGTGCTGATCGTCTCCGTATTATCGAACGGGATGGTGCTCATGGGCGTTCCACCGAGCGTTCAGATCGGACTTCAGGGCCTTATGATCATCGGAGCAGTGGCGCTGTCCATTGATCGCAAGGTGCGGGTCGTCAAATGAGCGCGGACACCACCGCCGCAATTTCGATGGTCGGAATCGGCAAGCGTTTTCCGGGCGTGCACGCGCTCAAGAACGTCTCGATTGAGATCAAGCCGGGTGAAGTGGTTGGTCTCATCGGCGAGAACGGCGCCGGCAAATCGACCCTCATGAAGATTTTAAGTGGCGTTTATCAGCCAGACTCGGGGCAAATCCTCATCGCGGGCGAAGAGAATCGAATCGAAAGCGCCGCGGACGCCAACCATAAGGGAATTGGAATGGTGTTCCAGGAGCAATCCCTGCTCCCGAACTTGACAATCGGCGAAAACATCTACCTCGGCAATGAGCGGCAGTTCACGAAATTCGGCCTCGTCCAGTGGCGTGCGCTTTATGATGCCGCAGCGCGACAGCTGGAGAAGGTCAAGGTCGACATTGACCCGCGCATGCGCGCGGATGCGCTCAGCTTCGCCGCTCGTCAGATGGTGGAGCTCGCGAAAGCTCTGACGCTTGAGGAGCATGCTGCCGGCCACCTTGTCATCCTGCTCGATGAACCAACGTCTGTTCTCGAGCGCGCGGAGATCGACATTCTTTTCAATCGGGTGCGCGCCTTGAAGTCGCGCGCCTCCTTCGTCTTCGTCTCGCACAGGCTCGACGAGGTGTTGCAACTCTCTGATCGCGTTTACGTCATGAAGGACGGCGAGGTGGTCGCGGAACTTGCGGCTGCCGACGCGGACGTCGGGATGCTGCATCGGCTGATGGTCGGAAGAACCCAGCAAGCTGACTATTATTATGAACCTTTACAGATGCCGGTTCAGGATGCGGTCGTGCTGGAGGCCGATCAACTTGCGTGCGGCGCGGCCTACAGGAACGTCAGCTTCAAGCTGCGCGCCGGAGAGGTTCTGGGAATAGCCGGAGTCATCGGCTCAGGGCGCGAAGAGCTGACGCGCACGCTCGCTGGCTTTGCTCCCCATACGGCCGGAACTCTCAAAGTCGCCAGCCGCGAGGTGCGGCTAGAAACCCCCGCCGAGGCGGTGGACCTTGGCATTGGCTACATTCCTCGCGAGCGGCGGGTCGAGGGGCTCGTTCTCTTCCTGTCTGTTTCAGCCAATATCACTCTGGCCGATCTCGCGAGTCTCACGCGCTTCGGCTTGATCGACGCCCGGAAGGAGCGAGGCGTCGCCACGGACTGGACCGCTCGGCTCAAAGTCCGCACGCCGAACATCAACACCTTGTGCCTTGGCCTTTCCGGCGGCAACCAGCAGAAGGTCGTCCTCGCGAAGTGGCTGAACGCCAAGGCGAGAATTCTCGTACTCGATCATCCCACGCGCGGGCTCGACGTGGGCGCTAAGGAGGAGGTTTACGAGCTCGTTCGCCGCTTGACCGGTGAAGGTCTCTCGATCGTTCTGACTTCGGACACTTTGGAGGAGACTATTGGGCTCAGCCATAGCGTGCTCGTTATGCGCGACGGCGAGATTACGCATCGGGCCGACGCTGCGCGCGGCGCAAAGCCACAACAGATCGACCTCATCGGACATATGGTCTAGCGATGGCTGTGAAGGCGCTGCGGCCCGACGACATCAGAAAGTGGCTGCCGCTCGCGACGCTTGCGGTCCTCATCCTTCTGGTGGGGATCGCCCAGCCGAGCTTTCTGCAGCCTGGCACTTTGATCGAGCTTGCGAGCGATACCGCCGTTTTGTTCATCCTCGCGACCGGCGTCACCTTCGTGATCATGCTCGGGGGAATTGACCTCTCCATTCAATCGATGGCTTCGCTTGCGAGCGTCATCGTTGCTCTCACGATCACCCGACTGGGCTACGGCTCGTTTCTGCTCGCGATCGTCATCGGCGCAATCGCCGGATTCCTCTCCGGGATCGTGCATGTGCGCCTGAAAATCCCCTCCTTCATCGCCACGCTCGCGATGGGCGGCGTGCTGTTCAGCGCCGCGCTGGTGATCTCAAAGGAGCGCTCGATCACGCTCGACGAAGCGGGGCGCGCCTATCAAGCGTGGATCACCGGCCAGGCGTTTGGCTTGCCGAACGTTATTTTTATCGGGCTTCTCGTTCTGGCCGCAGCGCACGTCGTTCAGGCGCACACACGGTTCGGCCGTTACAGCGCAGCGATCGGAGCGGGAGAGCCTGCGGCTTACGCATCTGGCGTCAAGGTCGGCCGGCAAAAGATCTTCGCCTTTGTGCTTTCGGCGGCGTTCGCGGCGGTGGCGGGTGTCGTCCTTGCGGGCCGCCTTGCTAGCGGTTCGCCCACCTTGGCTGCTGAGCTCTTGTTGCCTTCGATAGCGGCCGTCGTTGTTGGGGGGACCGCGATAACTGGTGGCGTCGGCAGCATTTGGCGCACCCTCGTCGGCGCACTGATCATCTCCGTCGTGCGCATCGGGATGACATTCCTCGGCGTGAACATCTTCGCTCAGAACATCGTGTTCGGCGCAGTTCTGATCGGCGCAGTCGCCATCACAATCGACCGGACCAAAATCCCGATCGTGAAGTGACACTTGGAGATTGTAAAAGTAGCGTTCGTTTCGGTGGGTGATTTGGAATGACGGCGCCGACTATCTTTTGGAGTGGGCAATCGGCGAATGCAGCCGTCTAAGACTTCCGGAATCGGCGCATTGCCTTTCGTC
>CAVUPE010000022.1:0-72676 GCA_963743265.1 uncultured Alphaproteobacteria bacterium
ATGACGTCCTCGGTCGCGCCGAGAGCGTTTGCCTCGAAGGCGGCGGCGAATGTGCCTTTCGGCCACAGCGCGCCTTCGCAGGCCGTCGCCCATTTATAAAAGTTGGCCATGCGCGGGAGGGCGCCGATCTTCAACGTCTTCTCGGTCCTGAGTCCGTGCGCGACTGCACTGCACAAAGCGCCCAGGATGTCGGCGTGCGCCCGCCGGAATTTTTGCTTGAATTCCTCCTCGGTCATTCGCTCCTGGTCAGAAACGTTGGCGAGGTGAACATAGAGTGTGCGCTGTGCGAGATCGCCGCGCCGGATCACATTCTCGATCGAGGTGACCAAGAACGGCGCGCACGCAACGATCAAGCTTTCATCGGCATTGGTGAACAACTCGCGCTGGGATTCGCCGCTGCCTTCGCTGACGACGCAGATGCCGTCACTCAGCCAATCGGGCACATGACTCAAATTGTTGTACGCGACGACCCGCGAATGCACGGCGGCCACGAAGATCTCGTGCGGATCCTTCGGCTTCGCTCGCAATGGCGCAGCATTAGGATCAACCAACGACCGCGCGACAAAGGCGGCCGACGTCTTCGTGGAGCCCGGCTCGCCGAGAAAGACAAGGACCGTGAACGGCGGCCGACCAGCGAGCGCAGCGAGCTCCCAGGCGACAATGACGACGAGGTCACGCTCGTCGCGTAGGCATAGGACCTCCTTGAGCCGCGCTATGCCTTTTTTTGGATCGATCATTGACGGCGCAGGCAATGGCTGCATTCCCGCCTCGCGCCGAAAATGAACCGGAACGTCATTGATCAGCCGCCAGCCGTCGGAATCGATCTCGATCGCCCGCCAATCATCGTCGCACAGATCGACGTAGACGCGATCACCCAAGTTCGCTGAGCGCAAGAAGACCTCGTGCCGGGCGCCGTCGTAGTGCGCTTTTGCTTCGATGGTCTTGAGCGCGCTCGACATCCCTTCGCTGGACGGCGAGCCGCCGCGCTCGGCGTAAAAACGAAGCCTCAACCACCGGCTGAAACCGCGCGACCTGACGTTGTGGGTCTCGCGATGCGGCTCGGCCTCGCCGTGCGCGACGGGAAACGCGGCGTAGGCTTCGCCCTGCGAAGTCGGTGAACAATTCGCATCGCTCTGCCGCAAGCTCGACAAGAAAGCTCGCCTGCGAGTTCCTTTCCGTTTTCTCTTTTGGCTTTGGTGACGCCCCGCGTTTTGGCCGCCATTCCGGCGCCGCCTCGATGATCATCTTGGCGATCACGAGACCGCCGGGCCCTCCGCCTTCCTTTCTCGGGTCGACGAGATCGTTGAAATCGCCGAAGCCAGCTGGCGGCGACGCCACGCGGACTTTCAACCCCTGCTCGGCGAGGACCGGACAGACTTTGTCGAGCGCCCGCTGATTGGCGTTGTTCTCATCGTTCTCCGCCAGCAGAATGACTTCGCGGACGTCGCCCGGCCATTCGATGTTGCCGAGACCGGACGTTCCAAGGGATGCCCAGCCCGGCAGGCCGGTGGCCTCCATCGCCGTGGCGGTCGTCTCAATTCCCTCGCCGACAATCAAAGGTTTGCCGTCGATCGGCTCGGCGAGGCGCACGGCGCCGCCTTTGCTCGAACCGAGGGTGCGTCGCTGTTCCGCCTTTTCGGTATCCGCCTTGCCCGCCCCGTCGGCGGAGAGCCAGGTGAAATTGTGCGACGGCTCGACCCCTCCGGTCACCTGGGCGATCAGCGCCGGAAGCTTCCGTTTGAGCTTGGGGTGCTGAACCGCGGGATGGAACCTGAGGACCTCGGGGCCGGGAGAACGCGTTATACCCCGTCCGCGCAGATAGGCTTCCGCCGGCGTTCCGGCGATCGGGACCGATTCGTCCCACAAGGTCGCGCCGAGTTGGCTCCACTTCTCGGTCACGGTCGGAGCCCTCGAACGCGCAGGGCCGTTACGATCTGGTCATACGCGCAGCCGGCGAAGCAATAGAGTAACGCTCGACCATTGCGGCCGTCCTTGACGCTCAGCGACGGATTGCGATCGCCATTGCGATGCAAGGGGCCGGGGCAACTGCACATATAGCCGCCGTCGACTTGTCTCTTGCCGCCCAGCGCCGCGGCGATTTCCTTCGCGGCCATCATCGCTCGAGCGCGGCCTCAAGGACACGCTCCATGGACCAGTCGTAATTTGCGATGTCGTTCCTCAGGCCGGGTAAGTCCTCGATCACCTCGGTGATCGTGGCCACGTTGGTGACCGTGGCGAAGTCGGCGATCGTGGCGACGTCGGCGATCGCGGCCACGTCGGTGATCGCGGCCACGCCGGTGATCGTGACCACATCGGCGATCGCCGCCACGTCGGTGATCGTGGCTACGGTGATCCGTACGTCTCTGCGTCGAACACGTCTCGGGCGCGGTCAGGTTCGGCAGTGAAATTTTTGCGCGGGTCGCCCTTGACGACGTGGAGCCATCGGATGCGCGCAACGTTGCCTTCTTCGCGCGCGACGACATAGGCGCCGTTGCGCTTCTCGAAGATCGTCCTCGACCGCGTCGATCCTGAGTTTTGAGTTGTTCGAACTCATGTGTACCGACCTGATCCTGTCCACGGACCGCTCGCGACATGCGGCCCATCGCACGGGCCGCATCGCGCTTGCGGTCGCTAAAACGGGATGTCGTCGTCGACGGCATCGACCGGCGGCGGATTGCACTCGTCGTAGATGGGCGGCGCGCTCGATCTGCGCGGCCCTGCCGGTCGTGAAAGTGGCGGAGCCGTGGGAAATCTGAGCGGTCGGCGCCGTCTTGGGCGCGAGCACGGGCGGTTCGTCACCCGTCTTCAGAGCGATACGGAGCGCCTTCGCCGCGCGCGCCTCCGCGAGCGTGGGGCCGTTCGGCGAGCCGAACTTTCCGGTCAGATCGATCTGAGGAACGAACCAACGTCCGAGATTATTGCTTTCGAGTCGCGACGTGACGCGCCACTTGGCGCCGACGACCCGCATTTCCTCGCCGTCGATCGTCGCCTTGGTGTGGGAGGAGAGGCTGGCATGGCTGCGTCCGATCGGATAGGCGGTTGAACGAAAAACGAAGGTTCCGGGCGCGCCGTCGATCAGGGCGTGGCCGTAAATCGTCTTCTCGATTTTGTTGCCATTTGAGCGGAGGCAAACCTTGCGGCCAGTCGCCGAATCGAGCTCCCAGTTCGCATCGCTGGGCATTGCGGAATGCCGGTCCAGCGGTCCACCGTTCCCGGCGCCGCGAACCGCAGGCCACTCCAGAAAATACTCCTCGAAGTACACGAACACGGCCTCGATGCCGGTCGTGCCTTTGTAGAGCGCCATCTCCTCGCCGCGCGGGACGAGAAAATCACCGCCCTCAGCGCCGGCCACGTAAGCCGAATCGCCTCGTACGACCTCAGGGCTGTTATTCTGAAGCTGCTTGATCGGACGCGGTCCGAGCGGCGCGAGATCGGGCGCGTCGTCGACGAAGCCGACATTGTTGGTCGCAGTAAGCTTAATACCCGTGCTCATCGTTAGTCCTCACATCGTTAGTCGGGACGAGGCGATGAGGACCGGGTCCCAGCCGTTCTACATCGCTTCGATGAAATCAGAGTGGGGCAGGGTGCATCGGGGGTATAGGAACAATACAAGGGGAGCCGCCGCTCCTGAATTGACGGCCTCTCTCTCGACCTGCTTATGCGCCAGTCGTTACGCAGTGCGCAGCACTTCGGCCGCTTACGCTTCGAACGCGCTCAGGTTCATCTGGAGATCCGGCCTATCCCTTCGCGCAGGAGGCGCTTCATCACCGGGCGAGTGATCGCGCGCCGCGAGCCGACCCAGACGTAGGGAACGCGTCCCGCTCGCATGGCGCGATACAACGTCGGCATGGAGACGCGGAGCTTCGGGTGAGCCTCATTGAGCATGAAGAGCGCCGTGTCGCCGAGGATCCGGTCCAGATCCGCGGCCGATTCGTCCTCGGCGCCGTCGAGCATCGACGCCTGCGTGGATGCGCTCGCGAGGATGGTCGCCTTAACGCTGGCTTTGCGATTGGCGGTGGTCATCGGTCCTATCCGCTCTCAATCGCTTCGGTAAAATCAGATTGGTGCAGGACTCATCGAGAAGATAAGAGCAATTCAGGGTACGCCGTTCCACCTGAATTGACGCCGTACTAAGCGAGGTTGCGCGCGATAGCCGCGTTCGGAGCGCATCAAGGCCAGGGAGCTTGCCGCTCGTGTAACGGACGATGCGCACCGCGAGCTTGAGCCCTTCGTCGCCCTCGCTTCCATACTCGTCCGGGCCAGTCTTGCGGAGATCGACCCCAACAAGCTTAAGGCAATCGCGGATCATGACGGCTTCGTGTCGCTGTCGCCGGCTTCGTATTGTGCGCTTGTCGTAAACTTTTGGCTCTGGACGCGATCCTCTGAATGATCTCCCGCAGCAATTCTGCGGTGTTGGCGAATTCGATTATCTTCCGCCACGCCTCGTCCGACTGTGATCCCGCGAATTTCGCTAATCTCGTCTGCCGCCACGCTGAGGAGGCCGTGGTAGTTCGGGATGGTCGCGACGATACCATGTGAGCGCGGACAGCAGCGGGCCGGGCTCCTCTTCCTCGAATTTGACGAGTTCGTCGTAGATTTGGAGCCGCAGGCGGATCGTGAGCATTGCGCAAAACAGGAGGGTCTTGTTGGCGTCCGAGAGCTTCTCGAAGGTCGGATCGTCACCAATGGCCTAGCGCATCTCTTGAATATCGTCGTCAGTCGGGTCGGCGATTTCCCTCCTATCCGCCATGCGTAGCATGTTCGCCAACCACGCGGCCCTCTCGAAGGACGGCCCCCGCGCCATTAGATCGATGTCGCTGTCAGGCTTCCGCTTCATTGCCCGCGCCTCAGAGGAATGACCTCGGCGCTCTGGCCAGCGCAGTGGCGGGCCCATTCGTCGAGAAGCTTGCGCCGCTCGTCGATGAGCCCAGTGCGGATATAGCGGGCCGCGACTTCGCCATTGACTTTGTGACCCAGCGAAATCTCGGCAAAATCCTTGTCGTGCCGCCGCGTCGTCTCGACCCACGTCCTGAAGCTGGCACGAAAACCGTGGATTACGATTGGTCTCTCGCTGTGCGGATCGCGCCAGCCGCCCTTGCGCCGCAAGTTGCGAATTAACGTGGTGAGCCGGTCCTCCTTGAGAGGTCCATCGCCGTCGTTCTCCCGCGAAGACATAGGGCGACGTACTGGCCTTGGTCGCCCGCATGGCTTCGACAGCGGCGAGGGCGGCGCGGCTTAACGGAACGACGAAGTCGCCCGAACGGTGGCCGCTGTCTTTCAGTTGCGCGGCGGGGATGCGCCACAAGCGCTTGTCGACGTCGATCTGGTCGAACCTCGTCAGACGCGCCGCGCCCGATCGGCTGGCGGTCAGGATGATGAATTCGATAAGGCGCGCCGCGGGCGTCCTGACCTCGGCGAGCGCCGCCATAAAGGCAGGCGCTTCCCGATAATCGAGGGCCGGGTGCGGTCTGTCCGATGCGCGCGGCGGGCGACGGTATCCGACAGCCCGCATGAGATCGGGCGAAGCCGGATTGCGGTTCAGCGGCGAGCCGCGCTGCTCCATCTCGACCAGTGCGAGGTCGAACACGGCCCGGATGGCGGCCAATGCCTTCCGCTGCGTCTCGGGGGTGAAGGCTTTCAGCGTGGACTGGATGTCGCGCGGCGAGATCGTCTCGACCGGCCTCAAGTGGAGCGGCGCGCAGATTGTCTGTAGGGCGCGGTTCCGGATCGCCTCGCTCTTGGGGTTCTTGTACGCGCGCGCCGCCTCGGCGAGGTAGAGATCAACCGCGCCCTTGAAGGTCAGCGTCCGGGCTTCGTGGGCGGCCCGCTGACGGGCCTTGCCGGCGCGGGTAGGGTCTTCGCCAGCGTCGATAAGGCGAAGGGCCTCACGGGCCTTCTGGCGGGCCTCGGCAAGACCAGTGACGGAAAGAGGGCCGAGGCCGATGCGCTTGCGCTTGCCGCCTATGGTGACGCGCAGAACCCATGAGCGTCGGAGCCCGCCCTTCGCGGAAGGCCTGCACGAGCAGGATCAGGCCGCGAACGAGATCGTCGTGGTGCGCGCCCTTGGGGACAGTGCTCACGTTGCGGGCGTTGAGGACGATGCGGGCGTTGGGGTCGGCCATGGGATCTCACGCTGGTAGGCCTAATGGTAGGCCACGCGGCATGAGATATTGTGACATACTCTGAATCGACAAGATAGAGTGAGACAGCGTGCAGGCCTTGTTTTCAGGGCATCGCGCAGGGATGGAGGCCGATTTACGCCTACAATCACGGGAGGGGGCGAGGGAACGTCCGACGCCCCATGCAGGCGTCGGCGAGCCGCTTGAGTTCGGCCCGGCGCTCGGGGGCGAGCGTCTCCAGCCGGTCGGCGTCGCCGGAGCGCTCGACAGCGTCGGCGACGCACCGGCAGCCGGTTTCGCACTCGGCGCCGGCGCGCCCTTCGGCGACGCAGGCGCGCTGGCAGGAGGCGAGAAAGCCGGTCATGTCCGGCTTCGGCGCGAGCGGGCCCCAGGCGGTCAGCGCCGCGAGCAGCCCGATCAGGATCGGCTGATGCACGAGATAGATCGGCAGGCTGTGCCGGCCGGCGAAGCAGATCGCGCGCGCCGGCGCCGACTCGGCGCGCCAACGGTCCGGCCGCTTCAGCCACGTCAGGACGCCCGGCAAGCGCGCGACGCCGAGGCCGAGGAAGACGACGCCCGCCCACGGCAGGAGCGGGCGCCAGTCGAGCGTGTTCGGCAGCGCCTCGCCGAGGCCGAGCCACAAGAGCCAGGGCGGATCGAACAGGGTCGAGCGGACGAGCAACGGCGCCACGATCGCCGCGAAGCCCATTGCGAGGCTGGCCCAGGCCGGCGCGGTCACGAACGGCGCGGCGATGAGGCTCGCGACCGCGATGCAGTGGAGGATGCCGAAGGTGATGGGCTCGCTGGGCGCGAAGACGAAGCTGCCCAACGGTCACCAGCGCCGCCGCGCCGGCGACGATCGCGAGGCGCCGCCAGAAGGCTCGAAGGTTCAGCCCGTTGCGATGGGCGAGCGCCAGCGATACGCCGACCAGGGCAAGGAACGCGCTCGCCACGATGTGCGACAAGAGCCGCATCTGCGGCGTGAACGGCAGCATGGGCGAGGCAAGCCGAAAGTCGGCGAGGTCCCAGCTCAGGTGGTAGATCGCCATGCCGATGAGCGCCAGGCCGCGCGCGCAATCGACGGCGTCGACGCGGCCCGAGCGCTTGCCCGCGCTGTCCTCCCCGCCCGCGCCGGCGTTCACGGCGCCGCGGCTTCGAACAACGCGTCGTCGAGAGTGAACGCGCCCTCGTATTCGACCGGGCCGGTCATCAGCACGTGGTCGTCCGAGGCGCGCCACTCGATGATGAGGTCGCCGCCGGGCAGACGCACCGTTCCCTTGCGCTCCATGAGCCCGAGGCGCGCCGCCGCGACCAGGGTCGCGCAGGCGGCCGAGCCGCAGGCGAGCGTCAGTCCGACGCCCGCGCTCCCACACCCGCGCCCTCACGTCGTCGCGGGCAAGAATCTGCGCGAAGGTGACATTGGCCTTTTCCGGGAACATCGGATCGACCTCGATCCTTGGGCCGAGGTCTGCCGCGTCGATGCGCTTCAGGTCAGGAACGAAGAACACCGCGTGCGGGTTGCCCATGTTGACCACGGAAGCGAGGCCCAGCTCCGCCGGACCTTCGCCGTCCGGCCACAGGTTCACCCGCCGCGTGTCGGGCACAGCATGCTGAAGCGGAATGGCGTCCCACTCGAGCCGCGGCGCGCCCATGTCCACCCGATAGGACCAGGGTCCGAGCCGCTCGCACGCGATCACGCCGGCCTCGGTCTCGATCTTGACGGCGCTGACCCCGAGTTCGCGGCACAGTCGATCGGCGACGCAACGCGTGCCGTTGCCGCAGGCGCCCGCGAGCGTGCCGTCGTTGTTGTAGATGAGCACGTCGGCGGCGGTTCCCGCTGTCTTCGGATCGCGGAGCACCATCATCTGATCGTAGCTGAGGCCCGGCGCGCGATGGATGGCGCGCGCGTCTTCCGCCCGCGGGCGGGCGCGCGAACCCCGCATGTCGAGCACGAGGATCGCGTTGCCCGCCCCGTTCATGCGCGCAATGGCGCGCCCGGCGAGCGGATGGCGGGAGATCAAGCCTTGCCTCCCCTTGGAGGTCGGGCGCCCGCCGCACCATGCAGGCGGGCCGACCTGTCGATCGCCCGCGCGCCAAGCCGCGTAACGGCGTCGCGCAAGCCGTCATCGACAATCGGCGAAGCGGCGGCGCTCGCGGCGGCTTCGGCTGCGTCAGAGGGGAGCGGCGCAGGGCGGCGCTTCTCGTTGAGCGGAGGCAGCGGCCCTTGCCGAAAGGCGATCTTGTCGACGCATCGCCAGCCGAGATGCGCGTTCACCCGAGCCAGGATCACTGAGGCGCTGTGCTGCGCCTCGAGCGCGAAAGCGCCCTCGACCCTGAGCACCAGGGTCGCGGAAGCGGCCGGCGCGTCGGGATCGCGCTTGGCGGCTCGAGGCGGCCATTGCAGCTCGATCGGCCGGGCGTGACGCGCAAGCGCTTCACCGACAATGGCTGGCCAATCGGCGATCAGGCTTGTTTCGCCCAGGCCGCGCGCGGCCAGCGCCTCGGCGATCAATCCGGGGGTGAATTCGGCCAACGACTTGGCGCCGCCCCGCGCGCGCTTCATCATCGCTTCGGCACGGAAAGTGAGGACACGGGGCATGAGGTCGATGGCATGAGCGCCAATGTAAGCTTGCCAACGTCCGAGGCAAAGCGAAAGGCGATTGTCGCCCGCACGCTTGCATGGTGGGACCGCAACCGCCGCACACTCGCCGTGGCGCGCGGAACCTGGGGAAACGCCCGATCCCTACCGGGTCTGGCTCTCCGAAGTGCTGCTGCAGCAGACGACGGCGCGGGCGGCGACGCCCTATTATCAGGCCTTCGTTGCCAAATGGCCGCGGGTCGAGGACCTGGCAGCGGCGCCGATCGAAGCCGTGATGAGCGCGTTCGCGGGTCTCGGCTATTATTCGCGAGCGCGGAACCTGCACGCCTGCGCCAAGGAAATCGCTCGTCGAGGCGGGAGATTTCCGAGCGAGGAAGCCGAGCTGCGTAGCGCTTCCCGGCGATCGGCGCCTACACCGCCGCCGCGATCGCGGCGATCGCCTTCGGCCGCCAGACCGCGCCCGTCGACGGCAATATCGCCCGCGTTCTGGCGCGGCTCCTCGCTCTGGAAAAGCCGATCGCGCAGCGCGCGAGCGCGAACTTGCTGCAGCGGCGCGCGCGCTGGCGCCAGAGCAGACGGCCAGGCGATTTCGCCCAGGCGCTGATGGACATCGGAGCGACCGTCTGCCGCCCCCGCAATCCCGCTTGCGGCTTATGCCCGCTCGCCCAAGATTGCGCGGCGTTCCGCGCCGGGATCCCCGAGGCCTATCCGAGGCGCTCCGAGGCGAAGGCGAGACCACGCCGGCAAGGCGCGGTGTTCTTCGCCCGCCGTTCCGACGGGGCCTTTCTCGCTCGCCGCCGTCCGGCTCAGGGTCTTCTCGCCTCGACCATCGAGCTACCGGGCACGCCGTGGACGAACAAAGGCCCAAATGTCGAGCTTGGCGGCATCGCTCCGGTCGCGGCGCGCTGGCGTCGGCTGCCCGGCGAAGTCGAGCAGATCTTCACCCATTTCGCGCTGAGCCTCACGGTCTACGCCGCGGACTTTGAGGGCGGCGCTCCGAGCGGCTGTTTTTGGGTCGCCCCCAACGCGATCACCTCGGCCGGATTCTCGAGCATGATGCGCAAGGCAGTCGAACACGCCCTCACCCAGGGCTAATGCGCGGGGGTCGATTGTTATGGAAAGGTCAAGGCATCGCGGCTAGTCTTAGTACAATCCGTAGCTGCGAAGGAGTCTCGTTTTGGCGGGTAAAACCAGTGAATACCCATGGCGCCTTTGATCGCGCCGGCAGCGTTCCGCCTGCCGTCCGATGAGACGCTGCGGGCGCGCTTTGGCCACATCAACACCTGGGTCTTTGATCTCGACAACACTCTGTACCCCGCGGATAGCGGAATTTGGCCGAGGATAGACGAACGGATCACGCTGTTTCTGGTCGAGCTCTTTGGCATCGATGGTCAGTCGGCCCGCGCGCTGCACAAACATTACTATTCGCGCCACGGGACGACTTTAGCCGGACTAGTGGAGGAAAACCTCGATCTGACCGAGCGCTTTCTCGAGTTTGTTCACGATATCGATCGCTCCAGCCTCAAACCGGACCCCGTTCTTGCGCATGAAATCGGGAGGCTGCCAGGGCGGAAACTGATCTTCACCAATGGGTCGCGAAGCCATGCGATCCTGACCGCGAGGCAGCTCGGCCTCGACGGGCTGTTCGAAGAGGCCTTCGACATCGTCGCCGCCGGGCTGACGCCAAAGCCTGCCGAAGGCGCGTACGACATCTTTTTCGAGCGATGCGGAGTCGACCCGCTTGCAGCGGCGATGTTTGAGGACGTGACCAGAAACCTCGCCGTGCCGAAGGCGAAAGGCATGACGACCACCCTGGTGACGACTAAGGCAGGACGCTTGGACCATCGCGAGGCGCACGACCAGGCGATTTCGGATGCGGCCAACGTGGCGGATTTCGTGACCGACGATCTCTCGGAATTCCTCGCGCGGCTCAACGCCCAACTTAGCGCCTAACTGGCACGGCGGAAGGCGCCGCGCGCGTCACGCCGGCCGAAACGCTAAAGATTGCAATATCGGTCAGAGTTACTCGAGCGCCTGCGGCTAGAGCGCGATCTGCTTTGACTGAATCGGAGGGATTCCCAAAGGGGCGCGAGTCAGATTCAACCTGCTGGCTGGGTTTGGAGGCCAGCGGGGATGGCGCGAGCGTATTCTTTGGACCTGCGGGAGCGTGTGGTGGCGGCGGTCGCGGCGGGTCAGTCCTGCCGTTCGGCAGCCAAGACGTTCATGGTCAGCGTCGCCAGCGTTGTGAAGTGGTCGCAGCGCCAGCGCGCCGTCGGCAGTCCGGCCGCGCTGAGGATGGGCGGCCGCAGGCCTTACCTCGTGGCGCGCGAGCGCGATTGGGTTCTGGCGCGGATCGCCGAGAAGCCGGATCTCACGTTGCGCGCTCTCCTCGGGGAGCTGGCCGACCGCGGCCTGGTGGTCAGCTATTATGCGCTTTGGCATTTTCTGCAGCATGAAGGCGTGACGTTCAAAAAAAAGCCTTCGCGCCTCCGAACAGGACCGGCCGGATATCGCCAGGCGGCGTGAGCAGTGGAAGGCGCGTCAGGCGACGATCGACCCCAGGCGACTTGTCTTCATCGACGAGACCTGGGCGAAAACCAACATGACGCGCACCCATGGCCGATGCGCCAGAGGCGAACGCCTCATCGCCAAAGCGCCCTTCGGGCGATGGCGGACCCTCACGTTTCTGGCGGGGCTGCGTTGCGACGGGCTCACCGCGCCCTGCGTCATCGACGGACCGATCAATGGCGCAAGCTTCCGCGCTTATGTCGAGCAGGTTCTCGCGCCCATCCTCGCGCCAGGCGACATCGTCGTTATGGACAACCTCGGCAGCCACAAGGGCCGCGCTATTCGCGCCGCGATCCGCGCGGCCAAAGCCAAGCTCTTCTTCCTGCCAGCCAACTCGCCAGACCTCAATCCAATCGAGCAGGCCTTCGCCAAAATGAAGACCTTGCTGCACAAGGCCGACGCCCGAACAATTGAACAGACCTGGCGAACCATCGGCGCGCTGCTCGATTGCTTCACCCCAACAGAATGCGCTAACTACTTCAGAAACGCAGGATACGCTTCAGCCCTAACCAGATCGCGCTTTAAGCTTTCGCTAGACCTTGAGGCCACCTGGTCGCATCTCTTGCAGGTCCTGCCGCGTCGAGCGCGAACCGAGGTCTCGTAGGGATCGCGCGCGCTCGCCCTTACCCACGGGCAGAGCGCCGTCTGGCGCGTAGTAGCTGGGCTCTCGTCTGGAAGCCCGTCCGCGTCTTGACCAGACGGCCGCGAGCGGCCACGGTCCTCAGACCGGTCGCCGCCGCTGTTCTTCGGACCCCGCGGTTGACGCGACCGCGGCATTTATGTTTTCAGTGCGTTCCGCTTTGGGCGCAAATTTAGCTTAAGTCATTGATCGTTCTGACGCAGTAAAATCTTACGTCGAAAGAATTTGGATGACAGGATGGGAGCGCCTGAACAAAATCGCCGGATAGGTCACAATACTTTGTTGTTACAAATGATCAATCCTGGCGCCGGCGGCGAAACAGCCGAAATCTTAGATCTCGTCGCCGGGCGTGAACGCAGTCGCGGGCGCGGGTCAGCATTTGGACCGCATGTCGGACAATATGTGCCGACGATCGCAGCCTGAAGCACCATTGGGAGTTGGAGACGAATGCTAGTTCGGATTGGGAAGCGTTTCCCACTATCCCATGTCGCTTCCGTCGCGGTCGCGGAAGCCAAACTCGCCGGGCGGGCCGCGCCCAATATCCTTCGGCACCTTGCGCCAATTGTCGCCTGGGCGGTCGCATCCATAGCTTTAGGTCTCGTTGTTGGACTCGCGGCGGTTATCCTGCCCCCGATGGGCGCTTTTGGAATAGTCGCCATGGCCGCGGTCGTCCTGCTCTGGGTGATGCCAGATCTGCCTCTGGTGTCGGCGGGCCTAATTCGCAGGGCGTTCTTCGTCATGCTGATCGCCGATCTTGCCATTCCCTTTTATTATATGATTCAGTTCTCCGGCCTGCCTTGGATTTCTGCGCGTCGCCTTGCTACATTTGCGCTCATCGCCCCATTCCTTATCGCCATTGCAGCATCGTCGGACGTCCGACGGCGTATTGCTGAGCGTCTTCGCACCTCACCACTCATTTTTATTTGCGTGGCCGGATACCTTGGTATGGCGGCGCTATCAATTTTCACGTCTGTGCTTCCAACAGAATCCATCTCGGCTCTGACCGACTCTATCCTATCGTGGTACGTGCCGTTCTTTGCGCTGATTTATATAGTGAGAGATAGTGATGATGTCGTATTCATATTAAAGATCATTTGCATTTGCGCTTTATTCAACACGGTGGCCGGACTCGTGGAGTTCCGCCTCGAGCATCGATTCTTCATTGATATTTTTCCGAGGGGTATGCTAGACACTCTGATTCAAAACAACAGCAACCTGGCTGTCCTTCTGCCTAACCCTGGCGACTACAGAAATGGTTTGTTTCGGGCCGCGTCGACTTTCATTACTCCGCTTTCTTTCGGAGAGTTTGAGATTATTGCGATCCCTATTGGTCTATTTTTTGCCTTGCACCGAGAGAGCTTATTTGAGAGGGCGCTCGGCTGGGCCGTCGTGTTCGGCGGATTACTTGGAATTTACGTCTCGGGGTCGCGGGGCGCCTGGGTCGGACTCCTCACCTCCGTAGCTGTATTCGTGGCCAGCTGGTCAATTCGCGAAGGGATGAAGAGCAAGGCCAGTCTGGCCCCAGCAATCGCCGGTTTGGTCGGCGCCATTGGGTTTGCCCTTGTTATCGCATTGCTCACGCTCTCGCACAGCACGCACGATATGGTGCTTGGGGGCGCCGCCCAGGCGGGCAGCACGGAGGCGCGACACCAGCAATGGCTTGCCGCGATTCCGTTCATCAAGTCCAATCCGATCACCGGGCACGGTCTCGCGGTCGGCGGTTACGTTATCCAAAGCTCAATCGACACCTACGTGGTGTCGCTCCTCCTCGAGACCGGGATCCCCGGACTTCTGTTCTTCGCTGGGTTGCTCCTGATTCCGGTCTGGTATGGTCTGCGAAGTTATCTCGCCGACTTCTCAGAATCCGGGGCGGCGGCTGGCGCGGTGGCCTGTAGCATCGTCGCGTACTCCGTCTACAGACTTGCCTTGTCGCAGAAGGAAAATCACATGTTGATCTTTTCTCTGCTCGCGATCGTCATTGTCCTGAACTACGAATATGCGAGGAAACGAGTTCCAGAGCGGCTGAGCCGTAAACCAAGCGGTTTCATGAAGGCTCCATTGAAGGCGGGGACTAGCGCCGAAGATAAGCGCCCAGTCGGGTGGACGAGCTACGGCCAATGAGAGCCGACGCGAGGCCTTCGCTGCGCGCATGGCCAGCCTGATCCTGGCGATATTGATTCTGTTTATCCTGGGCACTTGCCTGCACATATTCACTCATTGGCTTTAACGGTCTTGGGAGCGCGCACTGCGAAAGGGCGGTGCTGCATCCGGTGGTCGTTGTGCGAGAGAGGTAACGTCTCCGGCATGCGCCCAGCACCGCGATACCCGAAGGTGTGCCGGCCGGCCTTGCCAGCGCGAGGTATTCACCGTCGGCCAGGCGCCAAAACGCTCGGAAGGTTTTGAGATACGCCTTAAGCCGGTCCGGCCTTCGAGAGTTGCCGGTGCTTGTTCTTGTTGCCAAGGGCGTCTACCGGAAACAGCGCTCACGGAATGCTCTTTGCGCTCTCCCGACGGCCTGGGTCCTGGAGATGAGCGAACGGCAGCTTAAAGGCTGATATTTCTCAGCAGAAATAGTTCGAAAGGGTATCGTCAATAATGAGGTTGTTATGTCCGGTTGGATAGTGAAAACAAAACTCCGGCAATTGGTAAATATCGGGTTATGGCAGGCGGTTTTTTATACTCTGCAACGAGCTCGAGTTCAGCTTTTGGGTGCGTCTGAGCCGTACACACTCTTTTGCAGATATTCTCGATATGGTTTGCAGTGCAGGCCGATGACAAGCGACATAAATGTTTTCACTCAGATTTTTATGAGCCGTGAATATCGATGCCTAGACGAGGTGCAGGAACCCGGTTTGATTATCGATTGCGGGGCAAACGTTGGATATTCCTCAGCCTATTTTCTAAGTCGATTTCCGAAAGCACGCCTCATCGCAGTCGAACCCGATCCAAAGAACTTCGCGATGCTGCTAAATAACATTCGGCCCTTTGGCGGACAAGCAACAGCAATTTGCTCGGGCGTATGGTCGAGAGAGGTCGGTCTCGTTTTCTCCCAAGAACCGTTTGGCGATGGCCGCGAGTGGGCGCGAACCGTCCGCGCGGCGAGGGATGGCGAAAAGGCGGACCTAATGGCGAAGGATATAGGAACGTTGCTAAGGGAGTCAGGATTCGAGCGGATTTCAATTCTAAAAGTCGATATCGAAGGATCAGAAGCCGAGGTTTTCGGATCGAATTACGAAGCATGGATCGGGAAAGTCGATACCCTGGTGATTGAACTTCACGGCGCTAAGTGCGAAGAAATATTCGCCAAAGCGATTGCCAACGAAGACTTTCGAGTAGAGCAGTCCGACGAGCTCGTCGTATGCAAGAGAATTGGATGACTTGTCCGCGATAATCGAAGACTGCGGCGACCGCTATCGAAACATGGAGCCTGTGCCTTCAAGCCAGATGGTCGATGCCGCCCAACCCGCGAGACGCACCCGGAGGCGGCGCCAGCCCGCTAACAGTGTTATCCGTGCAGCCTGCTTTTAAATCGGATCACCGAACCGGTATGGCCTCGACCTGCAATTCGCATCGACCGCGAATTGGGGGACGACGACTGCGCGACCGCAGGATCGGGCGTGCTCATAATATGTCGAGTTGCTCATCCTAGAAAGCGATTCCCAAACAGGAATGCTGGCATTGACCGAAGACCTCATGATGGCCATGGCGCAGATCAGAGTGCGATGGCGGCGTTAGCTAGTTGACGCCATGAAGACCATCCGACGATGATCCGCTGTACCTCTCAAGGGGCGAAGGGGCCCGCCGAATCGAAGTTACCATTGGAACTATTTCCAGCTCATCTCGACGATCAAGCCGGAGGACGCTTTTCGGCTCGCTGGACCGGCGGGGAGTATCCGTTCGTGAAGACATGAATACAGTGAGGCGATCGGCTGCGCCGCGCAGCACGGCGCGAATGGGCATCGCCTCTTCCGGGCCGGGCTCGAGCGCGACCGCGAAAGTGGCGAGCTTTGCTTCGCCTTGGATCTCGAGCGCGATCGCCGTGGCGCGCAAGATCACTCGTCCAGTGAGGGTAAGGCGCGGCTCGGGCGCGTCTGGCGCCACGATCGGAGCGACGAGCTGCCGGGCCGCCGGGTTCATTGCTTCGGTGAGCCCTTCGGCGCCGGGAAACCACGAAGCCGTGTGCCCGTCATCGCCCATGCCCAAAATCACGACGTCCGCAGGCGTTGGCAAATTGGCGATGCGCGCGCTTGCGGCGGCGAGCTCCTGATCCTCGGGCAAACGGACATCCGCAAGCGGCGTAAAGTTCGCCGCTTGCGCGCGATTCTGCAGCAGCCTCTCGCGCACCAGCCGGGCGTTCGAGCGCGGGCTGTCGTCGGCTACCCGTCGCTCGTCGGCGAGAGTGATGGCGACCCGTGACCATTCGAGGTCCAAATTCGAAAGCAGGTCAAAGAACCGAGCCGGCGACTTGCCGCCGGAGACGACGAGCAAAGCGACCCCTCGCGCTGCGATTGCTCCGCGCAAGCGTTCCGCGGTCCACTCGGCCAGCCCCAGAGCCAGCCCTTCGCCATCGGCGAATTCGCGGCGGGGGAAATCAGTCTCAATCATTCGTATTCCTCATTCCAGGTCCGCCCGTCGCGCTCGATCAAGGCGACAGACGCGTTAGGCCCCCAGGTGCCGGCGGCATATGGGCGCGGCGGCTCCCCCGACTGCGCCCAGGCGTTGCGAATGGGATCGATGAATTTCCACGCCGCCTCGACTTCGTCGCGGCGCATGAACAAGGCAGCGTTGCCGCGGATTGCGTCCATCAGCAGCCGTTCATAGGCGTCCGCAGGAGCGACGCCAAAGGCCTTGGCGAAGCTCATATCGAGAGGCACATGCTGCAGGCGAATTTCGCCGGGGCCCGGCTCCTTCACCATCATCCACAGCTTGATCCCTTCGTCCGGCTGCACGCGCACAACGAGGCTGTTGGCGGGTATGCCATCCGGTTGCATAGGAAATATGATGTGCGGCACACGACGGAATCCGACGACGATCTCCGAAAAGCGTTGCGGGAGGCGCTTGCCAGTGCGCAGATAGAACGGAACTCCAGCCCAACGCCAACTGGCAATGCCGAGTTTGAGAGCGACGAAAGTTTCCGTGTCACTGTGGTCTTTGCTGATGTCCTGCAAGTAGCCCGGAACGGGCCCGCCGTCGGCGAATCCCGCGCGATATTGGCCACGCACGGTGAGACTCGAGGCGTTGGTGTGGTCGATCGGCTGCAAGGCCTTCAGCACCTTCAGTTTTTCGTCGCGCCAGGAGTCGGCTTCGAGCGAATTCGGCGGCTCCAACGCAACGAGACAAACGAGCTGCATCATATGGTTCTGGACCATATCGCGGATCGCGCCCGAACTCCTCATAGTAACTGCCGCGCCCTTCGACCCCAAGCGTCTCGGCGACGGTGATCTGCACGTGATCAATGTGCGCGCTATTCCACAGCGGCTCGAGCAGAATGTTGGCAAAGCGCAGCGCCATAAGGTTCTGCACCGATTCCTTGCCGAGATAGTGATCGATCCGGAAAATGTTGCGCTCCAAGAAGACGGAGCCGATCACATCGTTGATGGCCGCGGCGCTCTCGCCGTCCCTGCCGATTGGCTTCTCGACGATGATGCGCGAACGGGGAGTTACCAGCCCTTCGGCGCCGAGGCGCTTCGCCAGCGGACCAAACAGGTCAGGACCCGTCGCTAGATAGTACGCGCGGATGCGTTCGTCGGCGCCAAGCAACGCCTTCAGGTCCGCCCATCCGCCATCCCTCGTAGCGTCGACCGCGACGTAGTCGAGTCGGGACAGAAACCGCTCCGTCGCCGCGCCCGCCTCATCATCGATGACCCCAAATTTCATCAACGTGTCCTTGACGGAGGCGCGGAACGCCTCGCGATCAAGCTGGCGACGCGACGCGCCAATGATCCGGGTCGGCTCGGAGAACTGATCGCTGCGCTCGCGGTGAAAAAGCGCCGGATAGAGCTTGCGATGAGCGAGATCGCCGGTGCCGCCAAAGACAACGAGATCAAATGGCTCGACCTTGACAATGCGTGTGGCCATAACGCCTCTGTTCGGTCGTTGAGAGAGCTGACAATCGCCCGAGGGAGGTTTCGTCCGCTCGGGCGACAAAAGATTATCGATCAACACGCTCTGAGCCAAGCTTGCGCGACGCGCGAGCCCGTTTCGACTTAACTCGCCTGCTTCATCGCATCCTTGAATAAAACTTCTCGATCGCGCGCGAAATGCTTAATCAGCGGCAATGCCGCGCCTCCGATCGAGCCCGCGTCGGCGCCGATCGAGCCCGAGACAAAGTCGACTTCGCTCAAGCCGCGCCGATCAAGGCCGGAGAAGACGTGAGCCGTCCGTGCGGTGAGACGCTCGCGCACCGGCGCCGGAAACGCGCCGTCAATTACGATCGCCTCAAAGTCGACAACGGAGATCGCTGCAACCGAGGCATAGGCCAGAGCCGAGGCCGCGTCTTCAATCCAGCCGTCGAGGTGCGCCCCAAATTCGCCCCATGACTCGGGCGTCGTACAGATCGACGACGCGTCGATTCCGGCCGCTTCCAGTCTGCGCTCTAGTTGATAAATTGACGCACACGCAATTAGCTGGGGAGCGACGCCGCCATCGCTCTTCGCCATGATGGGCATTGATCCGAGCGCCGCTGCGTTGCCCGTACGCCCGGGACGTAGGGCGCCGTCGAGCACCAATCCGCCGCCGAGAAACTCGCCGATGAAAAAATAGAGGAAATCCCTATGACGCCAGCTGCGACCGAAGAAGAACTCGGCCGCGCAAGCGGCCGTCGCATCATTCCACAGTGTCGTCGGATAGGGGCATACGGCCGCGATTTCACTTTCAGCGTCGAAATGCCGCCAGGCGTTCATTGCGCCCTGCGGCGCGCCGATCTCGGATTCCCAGCTCCACAGCTGAAATGGCGCTGCAACGCCAAGGCCAACGATCCGCCGCTTCTGCGAGGGGGTGAGCGACTTGGCGAGCGACGGCAGCGAATCTCGGACAAAATCGAGCATCATGATCGGCGTCGGAAACGAGTAGGCGCGGTAGGCGCGCTGACAAATGGCGCCGCGAAAATCGATGAGCACCAAATCGCAGCCGCGCCGCCCCACTTTGAGCCCGAACGAATAGGCGCCTTCGGGATCGATCGACATAGGAATGGTCGGCTGCCCAACTCGGCCACGGAGCGGAGCCTCCCGCTTCAACAGTCCCTCCGCTTGCAACCGATTCATAATCGCGGATGTCGATTGCACTGACAGCCCCGTCAATCGCGCGACTTCGATCTTGGACAATGGACCGAAGCGGCGCACGAGTGTCAGCAGCAATCGCTCATTGTAAAGACGCACGCCCGCCTGATTCGCGCCGCCAGCGTTTGTCGGAGAGACGATGACGAGCGGCGAGTCGAACGCCATGTCGGCCCCCTCGAGCCTACTTGGCGCACACGCGCGTTGGTCGCCATGCGCCTCCTTCATCCTCCGCCTCTGCATTTTTTGTGACGATGCCGTGGGTATCATTGTGCCGGACAAAGCCGTCTGTCAAGGATAATTCAAGCGGATGTAATTATCCTTGACACTTGGCCCAAAATTTGCCCTATGGGATTACGACGGCGCGAAAACGGTCGCGGTGATGGCAGGGCTCACGGCCCAGCCGCCCGGGGCCGCTATCGACGCCGCCGCATCGACTTCACTGGGAGGAAACCTGTGTCCAAGATTTCTGGATTGTTCACGTCCATCGCGGCTGCCGCTTTTTCCATCGCCTTGATGGGCGCGAGCGCGCAAGCCGACCCGATCCTAGTTGGGCTCATCACCAAGACCAACACCAACCCCTTCTTTGTAAAGATGAAGGAGGGTTTTGAGGCCAAGGCCAAAGAACTCGGCGTCACGACGCAGGCCCTCGCCGGCAAGTTCGATGGCGACAATGACGGTCAGGTTGCGGCGATCGAGCAGTTGATCGCCGCCGGCGCCAAGGGCATCCTGATCGTGCCGAGCGACTCGACGGCGATCGTCCCGACCATCGCAAAAGCCCGCAAGGCCGGCATCCTCGTCATTACCCTCGACACGCCGCTCGATCCCATCGACGCCGCAGACGCCAATTTCGCCACCGACAACTTCAAGGCGGGCGAACTGATCGGCCAATGGGCGAAGGGAACCCTCGGCGACAAGGCCAAGTCGGCAAAGATTGCAACCCTCGATCTCACCGCCAACCAGCCGACGGTCGACTATCTGCGCCACAACGGCTTCCTCACTGGCTTCGGTATCCCGGTCAAAGATCCAAAGCACTACGCCATGAGCGACAGCCCACAAATCGTCGGCTCCGACCTTTCGTCCGGATCGGATGAAGGCGGCCGCACGGCGATGGAGAAGATTCTCCAGAAGGCGGATCAGATCGATCTCGTATACGCAATCAACGAGCCGGCGGCTGACGGCGGCTTTGCAGCACTCAAGGCGGCGGGCAAGGAAAAGGGCGTATTGGTGGTCGCCGTTGACGGCGGCTGCAACGGCATAAAGAGCGTCAAAGCAGGCGCGATAGGCGCGACCTCTCAGCAATATCCTCTGCTGATGGCCGCGGACGGGGTGCAGGCGATCGTCGATTTCGTGAAGACCGGCAAGAAGCCGGTGAGCATCGATACTGGCGAGAAGCTCGTGACCGATCATCCGGTTCCCGGGGTCCCCTCGATCAACTCCGACGAGGGCATGAAGCTCTGCTGGGGTTGATTTCGGCGGAACTTCGGTCCTTAATCGACTGAAGATACGGAGTCGGCGCTTGTCGGTTCACCCGCGGGCGCCGACTCTGCAAGAAGTTGCAGGGTCGGGAAACCAGCGAGGGGATGCCATGAGCGAAGCGTCACGGCCGACTCCGCAAGAGTTCGAAAAGGTGCTGGCCGCCGCCTCGACTGCGCAGGCGTCCTTCGACGAGGACCATCTTTCCTTAGCTACGCGCGTACAGCGCTTCCTCCACTCGTATCCGACGACCGTTCCGTTTGTCGTGCTGGTGCTGGGTCTGTTGCTCGGCTGCACTGTCAATTACTCGCATTTCGTCACCGGGAGCAATATCTCGACCGTCCTGACGCAGGTGACGATCATCGGCATCCTTGGCATTGCCCAGACGCTTGTCATCCTCACCGCCGGCATCGATCTTTCGGTCGGCGTCATCATGGTCATTTCGTCGGTCGTGATGGGACGGCTGGCGGTCGTTGACGGCGTGCCGCTGCTCATCGCCTTTCCACTCGGGCTTCTGTGCGGCGTCGCGTTCGGCTGGCTCAACGGTGTGCTTGTCACGCGCATGCAGATGCCGCCGTTCATCGTCACGCTCGGCACGCTCAGCATCATCGGCGCGCTCAACACCTTCTATTCGCGCAGCGAAACGATCCGCACGCAGGATATCGAGGAGAAGGCGCCGTTCCTGCAATTGATGGGCATTCCCTTCAACATCGGCAGCGCGAGGATTATCCTTGCGAGCTTCCTGTTGATCGTGTTGGCGATCGTTTTTTGGTACGTGCTCAACCGTACGGCCTATGGCCGCCATATCTACGCCACTGGAGACGACCCGGAAGCGGCCCGATTGGCCGGCATCAACACCGACCGGATCCTGCTCAGCGTTTATGTTCTGGCAGGCTTCATCGCCGCGATCGCCGGCTGGGCGCTGATCGGCCGTATCGGCGCGATCAGCCCGACCGCCGGCGCCAACGGCAACCTCGATAGCATCACCGCGGTGGTCATCGGGGGCACCAGCCTGTTCGGTGGCCGCGGCTCGATCGTCGGCACGCTAATTGGGGCGCTCATCGTCGGCGTGTTCCGCTCCGCGGTGTCGCTCGCCGGCCTCGACGTGCTGTGGCAGGAGTTCGCCATCGGCGTTCTGATCATTGTGGCCGTCGCCCTCGACCAATGGATCAGGAGGGTCTCGAAGTGAGCGCCGAACCCATTCTCGTCGGGCGGCAGCTCGTCAAGCGATATGGCCGCGTCACCGCTCTCGATCACGCCGATTTCGATCTCTATCCCGGCGAGATTCTCGCGGTCATCGGCGACAATGGCGCCGGGAAGTCTTCGCTGATCAAGGCCCTTTGCGGCGCGGTGGTGCCCGATTCGGGCGAAATTCGACTCGGCGGCGAGATCGTGCATTTCACGTCTCCGATTGACGCGCGCGAGGCGGGCATCGAAACCGTCTACCAGAACCTCGCGCTGTCACCGGCGCTGTCGATCGCCGACAACATGTTCCTCGGCCGCGAGATCCGTTCTTCGAGCTTCATCGGCCAATGGTTCCGCGCGATGGACCGCACCGCGATGCAGAAGTTCGCGCGCGAGAAGCTCAACGAGCTCGGCCTGATGACGATCCAGAACATCAATCAGCCGGTCGAGACGCTGTCCGGCGGCCAGCGCCAGGGCGTCGCGGTGGCGCGCGCCGCGGCCTTCGCCAAACGCGTCGTCATCATGGATGAACCAACGGCGGCGCTCGGGGTCAAGGAGTCGCGGCGCGTGCTCGAGTTGATCCTCGATGTCAAGAAGCGTGGGATGCCGATCATCCTCATCTCGCACAACATGCCGCACGTGTTTGAAGTCGCCGACCGTATTCACATTCACCGTCTGGGTCGCCGTTTGACGGTTGTGGACCCGAAGAAGGTGACGATGTCGGACGCGGTCGCGATGATGACGGGCGCCATGGCCCCGCCGGTTGAAGCCGAAGCGGCCTGACGCCAGCTTCCGCGAACAACGCTTGGCGCGCCCCGCGCGGCGGCTGGTCACGAAACCGCGATTTGCGTAAACGAGCCGCACGCGTTTGAATAGGGCTGCGCCACCGATGCGGCGCTTTCCAAAAAGGAATTGACGTTTCATGCGCTATCGACCGCTTGGCCGCACGGGCCAATATGTCTCTGAAATTTGTCTTGGGGCGATGACCTTCCACGGCGGCAAACCCGGCGGAATGTGGCGCAATATTGGGACGCTCGATCAGGCCGCCTCCACCAAGCTCGTCGCCCGCGCGCTCGAAGGCGGCGTCAACTTCATTGATACAGCGAACGTCTATTCCGAAGGGCAGTCGGAGATTCAGGTCGGCCAAGCGTTGCGCGATGTCGGCGTCAAGCGCGAAGATGTGATTGTCGCCACCAAGGTGCGCGCGCGCATGGGTCCGGGGCCGAACGCCGTTGGGCTCTCGCGAGGACACATCATGGACGAGATCGCCGCCAGCCTGAAACGACTGGGCCTCGATCATGTCGATCTCTACCAGGTCCATAGCTTCGACCCGGTCACGCCGCTCGAAGAGACGCTGCGAGCGCTCGACGATTGTGTGAGCCGAGGCTTCGTGCGCACAATCGGCTGCTCGAACTACGCTGCCTGGCAGATCATGAAGGCCCTCGGCATTTCGGACAAGCGCGGCTACGCCCGCTTCGAGACGGTGCAGGCCTACTACTCGATTGCAGGGCGCGAACTCGAGCGCGAGATCGTGCCGCTGGTCGAGGACCAGGGGCTTGGCGTCATGGTCTGGAGCCCGCTTGCGGGGGGATTTCTCTCCGGCAAATACACGCGCGACAAGCGCGGCGACAACGATTCTCGCCGAACGGTGTTCGATTTCCCGCCGGTCGACAAGGAGCGCGCCTACGACATCGTTGAGGCGATGGAGCCTGTCGCGAAGGCGCACGACACGAGCGTCGCCCGTGTCGCGCTTGCGTGGCTTTTGCAACGCAAGGGCGTGATGAGCGTCATCATCGGCGCCAAGTCCATTGAGCAGCTCGAAGACAACCTCGCCGCGGCCGAACTCGAGCTCACGCAGGAAGAGATCAAGAAGCTCGACGAGGCAAGCGCGCTCAGGTCCGAATATCCGGGCTGGATGCTGGCGCGGACGGCCGAAGGCCGCGTGCCGGCCGCGAAGGCAAAGGCGTAAGGATTTCCGCCGCCCGCGACCGGGCGGCAAACTCAACGGGAGGGGAAGCGATTGCGCAAGGTCAAATGGGGCGTGATCGGCGTCGCCAAGATCGCCACGGAAAAAGTCATCCCGGCGATGCAGCGGGGCGAGGTCGCGGAAATCGTCGGAATCGCCTCGCGCGATCTCGGCAAGGCGCAAGCGGCAGCGAAGAGCCTCGGTATTGCGCGCGCGTACGGCTCTTACGAGGACCTGCTCGCCGATGCCGAGATTGAGGCGATCTACAATCCGCTGCCCAATGAGGAGCATGTGCCCTGGACGCTCAAAGCGCTCGCAGCCGGCAAGCACGTGCTATGCGAGAAGCCGATCGCGCTTGACGCCGAAGAAGCGCGCCCTCTGATCGACGCGCGCAACCGCTCAGGCAAACTGGTCGCCGAAGCCTTCATGGTGCGCTTCCACCCCCAGTGGCGACGCGCGCGCGAGCTTGCGCGGGACGGGACGATCGGGGATGTGCAGGCGATCCAGACGTTCTTCTCCTACCGGCTGCTCGACCCCGACAACGTGCGCAATCGGCCTCCGGGCGGCGGCGGGCTTTATGACATCGGCTGCTACGCCATCCTCACCGCGCGCTACATTTTCGGCGCGGAGCCGACGCGGGTCGTGGCCACGATCGACTGGTGCCCAAACTTCAAGACCGATCGGCTGGCGAGCGCCATTCTCGAGTTCCCCGGCGGGCGCCAGCTGACCTTCACCGTCGGCACCCAATCGTCGGCGCACCAGCGCGTGACGATCATGGGCGACCAAGGGCGGATCGAGGTGATGATCCCATTCAACGCCCCGATCGACCGGCCGACCGAGATCGCCATCGACACCGGCGCCGATCTCATCGGCGGCGGGCGACGGGTCGAGACAATTCCCCGTCTGCGATCAGTACACGCTGCAGGGCGACGCCTTCTCGCGGGCGATCGTGGACGGGTCGCCGCTCGAGTTCCCGATCGAGGACGCGATCGCCAACATGCGCGTCATCGACGCGCTGTTCCGCTCCGCAAAGAGTGGCTCATGGGAGAAGCCGTAAGCGCCTAGCGGTGGCCGCGAGGGCGTCTCGGCTCTGCGCGCCAAGCAAAACCAAGCAAAACCAAGCCGCACCAAATAAGACCAAGCAAAATAGCTTGGTTTTATTTGGTTTTATTCGTCCGAAACGAGGCTTTTCAATGAGTTACGGCGAGTTCAAATAAGAAATCGTTCCCCTGTCCCACTGTGCCTCAAAAACCACAATCCGTTCTTGGCTCACTCTTTCTGCCGCGGCGATCGCGCCGCGCAGGTTCCGGCGAATGAAAAGATATAACACGGATTCAGATTTTCGAAAAGAGATTGTTTTGGTTTTCTGCTCATCCCTTAGTTCCCGCGGGCGCGCCCGGCGCTTTTGAGCCTATTCGTCGAAGGACGCGTCGTGGTCGTCTCGCTCGACCCAGGCGGGATCACGTCAGCACCGATCGAGGACCCGCCGGTTCCGAAAACCTGACGGGGCCTGACTCCAGGTTTTGTCGGGCTAACGCACCCTCACGCCGGCGCCTTCCGCTTCGCCAGTTCGGCTCGCACCCTGGGCGCGACGACCGTGCCGAGAAGCTCGATCGAGCGCAGGATCGCGTCTTGCGGCTGGTCGCCGACCGCCATCTGCATGAGATAGCGATCGTGGCGAAAGACCTCGTGCTGAGCGAGGATCTTGGCGATCGCTTCGTCGGGCGTTCCCACCATCAGATGGCCACGCGGCCCACGGCCCTGATCGAACTGCGCGCGCGACAAGGGCGGCCAGCCGCGCTCGCGGCCGACACGACTCATCACCTCCGCGTACGGCGCAAAGAACGCGTCGACCGCCGCTTCGGCCGTATCGGCGAGAAAGCCATGGCCGTTGATCCCGACCGCAAGTTTGTCGGCGGCGACGCCGGCGCGGCGGCCTGCCTCGCGGTAGAGCTCCGCCAGCGGCCCGAACCGCGCGGGCTCGCCGCCGATGATCGCGATCGCCAGCGGCAGGCCGAGCGCGCCGGCGCGCGCGACCGATTGCGGCGTGCCGCCGGAGGCGATCCAGACCGGAAGCGGCTGCTGCAAAGCGCGCGGATAGACGCCCTGGCCGTTCAGCGGCGCGCGATGCCGGCCTTGCCATGTGACCACGGGCTTGGCGCAGATTTGAAGCAGGAGATCGAGCTTCTCCGCAAACAGCGCGTCGTAATCGTTGAGATCGTAACCGAACAGCGGGAAGGACTCGATGAACGATCCGCGGCCGGCCATGATCTCGGCACGGCCGCCGGAGATGAGATCGAGAGTGGCGAATTGCTGATAGACGCGCACCGGATCGTCAGACGACAGCACCGTCACGGCGCTGGTCAGGCGAATGCGCTTGGTGCGAGCAGCGGCCGCGGCCAACGCCACCGCCGGCGCCGACACCGCGTAATCCGGCCGATGATGTTCACCGAGGCCGAACACATCGAGGCCGACGCGATCGGCAAGCTCGACCTGCTCCAGAACGTTGGCGAAGGCTTTGTCGACGTCGACCGGCTCGCCGGTCGCGGGGTCGCGCCGGGTCTCAACGAAGGTGTAAGCGCCGAACTGCATGAGAGGGCCTCGACTACGCGCGCTTCTCGACGCGGGAGGCGCGATGTTAGCATGAGGCAAAACAGCGAGGCACGTCTGTGACCAAACCGCCGATCAGCCGATTTCCTTCGCCCGAGCTTGCCGATCTGCCGCAAGACATTCGCGAGCGGATCGAAGCGGTGCAGGAAAAGTCGGGCTTCGTCCCCAATGTCTTTCTGGCGCTTGCGCGAAGGCCGGACGAGTTTCGCGCCTTCTTCGCCTATCATGACGCGCTGATGGAAAAGCCCGGCGGCCTGAGCAAGGCCGAGCGCGAAATGATCGTGGTCGCGACCTCGGGGGTCAACAATTGCCAATATTGCGTTGTCGCCCACGGCGCGATCCTGCGCATCCGCGCCAAGAATCCGCTGATCGCCGATCAGGTCGCGGTCAACTATCGCAAGGCGGATCTCGCGCCCAGGCACAAGGCGATGCTCGATTTCGCCGTCAAGGTCGCCGAGCGCTCGCACACGATCGACGACGCGGACTATGAGGAACTGGATAGCCACGGCTTTTCCGACGACGACGCCTGGGACATCGCAGCCATCGCCGCGATGTTCGCGATGTCCAACCGGCTCGCCAACGCGTTCTCGATCAGACCGAACGACGAATTCTACGCGATGGGGCGCGAAAGTCGGGGCTGAGCGGGCTTACGCATTGGGAGGGCCAGAGGCAAAGGTGAAGCATGAGCGTTTCCGTCCTTCAGCAGGCCAAGATCCAGGCGCAGGTCCTGGTTCCGCTCGTGAAAACCTTGCAGGCGGAATTGGGGGAGGAGCGCGCCAACGCCCTGGTTCGAAAGGCGTTGCGCGATCTCTATCGCCGCTACGGCGAGGAGTTCTGGCAGGCGAAGAATGAGGAGAATCTCGGGAAGGCCATGACGTCGGCTTTCGCGACCTTCGCTCGCGACGGCGCCCTCGACTATGAGGTCAAGGAGCAGTCACAAGACGCGTTCGACCTGAACGTGACCGGATGCCGCTACGCCGAGTTCTACAAAGCGTTGGGCGCGCCGGAGCTCGGATTCCTGCTGGTCTGCAGCGCCGACTATCATATGGCCGAGGGATTTGGTCCTGAGATCAAGCTCACGCGCACGCAAACCATCATGCAGGGCGCGAGCCATTGCGACTTTCGTTACAGACGGTCGCAAGAGAAGGACTAAGCGCGGGCGACTGGCGCCCGCGCTCCCACTCGAATTTTCAGATCGCCTTGTAGACCTCGGTCTCGAACGCCTGGAACGTGGGAACCGACTTCACGTCGAAGAACGGCAGGATTTGCGTGGCGTAGACGCCCGCTACGCCTTTCGCTGGATCGATCCAGTAGTACGAGTTGGCGAGGCCCGCCCACGCGAGCGAACCCGCCGAGCGTCCCGTCGGCAACGCCTGCGGGTTGATGAGGAACGACAGCCCCCACTGCATTCCGTCGATGAAATCGACGTCGTTCGAAATCGGCGCCTGCGCTGTCTTCAGCGGGCGGACACGCACATCGCCTGCGGCGTTCTGACTCATGAGCTTGACGGTTTCCGGCTTGAGAATCTGCGGCGCCGTTGAAGGTTCCGTCGTGCAGGAACACTTGCGCGAACCTGAGATAGTCGCCGACCGTGCCATAGAGGCCGCCGCCGCCCATCTCGAACTCCGGCTCTTGCGGGATCTCTGTATCCGTCGCCACCAGTCCATCCGGCGTGCGCGCATGAATCTTCGCAAGCCGCTTGCGCTGCTCGTCGCCGATTTTGAACGCGGTGTCCTTCATGCCGAGCGGATCGAAGATATTCTCCTTCATGTAACGGCCAAGCTTCTGGCCGGTGACGGCTTCGACTGCCTTGCCGGCGAAGTCGATGCCGACGCCGTATTCCCATTTCTCGCCAGGGTCGAAGATGAGCGGCACATTGAGCGCGGCGTTCGCGCAGGAGATGATCGCAGGCGTTCCGGTTTTCTCCAGGTAGCGCGTGATGTCGGCGCTCCAGAAGTCGTAGGAGCAGCCGGAGGTATGGGTAAGAAGATGCCTGAGAGTGATGTCGCGGCGCGCGGGCCGCGTCTTCGGATTGCCGTCAGCGTCAAAGCCTTCGAGCACCGTCAGCTTCGCGAGTTCGGGGAGTACGGTCTTGATGGGCGCATCGAGCGACAGCTTGCCGCGTTCGACTTGTTGCATAGCGCAGGCGCCGGTTACCGCTTTGGTCATCGAAGCGATCCAAACGACTGTATCCGCCGTCATCGGCTCTCCTGAAGGCAGGGCGCGCTTGCCGTAACCACCCTCAAAGATCGGGCCGTCTCTCGTCGCAGCCGCGGCGACGACGCCGGGCACGTCGCCCGAAGTCAGCGGCCTGCTTCAGTACAGCGGCAATCTTGCTCGTGTTGACCATTCACGTTCCTCCCGTCCTGGCTGGCTTTGGCGCCAGCTCAGGCGCCGATCCTGTCGGCTTTCGCTATCTGAGGCAACTGCGCGACATGACGCGTCAGAGAGCTGCGAGCCGTCCGATACGCGCTCTCGAGCACCGGCCCAACGATGAATTCTATGTGATTGGACGGAGAGCGAGGTACTGAGGCAGGAACTGGAAACATCTGGGCGGGTTTCTAAGCGGGTTTATCGTCACGAAGGTGGGATGAATGCAACTCGGATTTCTCGTTCTTGTTGGACTTATCGGCGCCGGACCGGCATTTGCCGACGAAGCTGTCCGCACCGGCGCAGCCGCATTCGGCGACTGGCGCACGGATGCGCCGGGCGCGCGTCGCCTGATCACGCCCGCCGACCTGCCGGCGCCTTATGCGACGCACTCGACAGCGAACATGTCGCAGCGCGCCGCGCGGACCGACGCGGAAATTCCAAAGGCGCCGCCGGGCTTCACAGTCGATCTTTTCGCCAGCGGGCTCAACACGCCGCGCGTCATTCGGATCGCGCCGAACGGCGACATTTTCGTAGCCGAGACCGGAGCGGGGCGGGTGCGCGTCTTTCGCTCGGGCGGAGCTGGCGCAGGCCACGGCGCAAGGCGAGATCTTCGCTGACGGGTTGCAGCGCCCGTACGGGATTGCCTTCTACCCTTCAGGGCAGGATCCGCGCTTTGTCTATGTCGCAACGCCGGACTCTGTCGTGCGCTTTCCCTATCGCAGCGGAGAGATGAAAGCCTCGGGCCCCGCCGAGAAAATCGCCAGCCTCCCGAGCGGCGGTGGACATTGGACTCGCGACCTCGCGTTCTCGCCTGACGACAAGACGATGTTTGTTTCGGTCGGCTCAGCGAGCAATGACGCCGAGGGATTGCGCGCCATAGCCGCTCGTGTGCTCGGCGCCTCGTTCGGCGATGAGCAGCGCCGCGCTGACGTGCTCGCTTTCGATCCAGACGGGAAGAACGAACGCGTCTATGCGACCGGCATTCGCAATTGTTCAGGCCTTGCGGTTCAGCCCGGGACCGGCGCGCTCTGGTGCGCCGTCAACGAGCGCGACGGACTTGGCGACGACCTGCCGCCCGACTATGCGACGCATGTGGCGCAGGGCGCCTTCTATGGCTGGCCCTGGTACTATCTCGGCGATCATCAGGATCCGCGCCACAAGGACGAGCGGACCGATCTCGCGAACCACATCACGACGCCCGACGTTCTCATTCAGGCGCATTCGGCGCCGCTCGGCATCGCCTTCTATGCGGCGGATCAGTTTCCCTCGGAATATAAAGGCGACGCGTTCGTCACGCTGCACGGCTCGTGGAATCGCGCGAAGCGCACCGGCTACAAAGTCGTGCGCCTCGTGATGAAGGACGGCAAGCCGACCGGCGAATATGAGGATTTCCTTGTCGGCTTCGTCGACGACGACAAGAGCGTCTGGGGCCGCCCGGTCGGCGTCGCCGTGACGCATGATGGTTCGCTGCTCGTCAGCGATGACGGCAGCGGCTCGATCTGGCGGGTGTCGTATAAGGGCAAGTGACGCTTCTCTCAGCGCGAAAGCGCGGTCTCCATGCTGAGCCCGATCGAGAGGAGTCGATCGTCGTCTCCTCCTGGCGCAAGAAACTGGACGCCAGTCGGTAGGCCCGCCGCGTCCGTTCCAGATGGCAGCGCAAGGCCGCACATCCGAAATAGATTGCCGAGAAATGTGTAATGGATCGCGCGCAGGTTGGTGACGCGAAACAGTTCGTCATCGCCTTCAAGCGGACCAATAGCCGGGGCGGTCATTGGTGTCGCAGGCAACACCAACAGCGCTCCCTTCAGCTCGTCGACCAAGGCCGCGATGAGGGTCTCGCGGCCCCTTTGCAAATTGGTCACATCACGCTCGGGGACGCGCCCTCCCAAGGCTCGCTTCACCACGCGGCGATCCATGCGCTTGGCGTCCGCGGAATCGAAGACCGCGCGTGTTCGGCATAGGCCTCGATCGCGACAAACGAGCCATATTGCGCGGAGAGCGCGCGCATTGCGCCGATCTCGGGGATCGGCCTCGACGTGACCTTAGCGCCAGCCGCGGCAAGCCGTTTCATCGTAGTTTCGAGGTTGGCCGCGACCGCGGCCTCTGCATCGTCGATCCCGGTTTTGTCGGGCACGACGAATTCGATTCCCTTGAGATCGAGCGGGCGCACTGGAGTGGTCGACTGGCCGCGCAGCGCCATGTCGATCAGCACGCAATCCTCGACCGTGTGCGCCAAGGGTCCGATCGTATCGAGCGTGCGAGAAAGCGGAAATACGCCCTGCTTGTCGATCCGCCCTTCGCTGGTCTTAAACCCGACGATGCCGCAGAAGCTGGCCGGCGCCCGGATCGAGCCGCCGGTGTCGCTGCCGATCGCGCAAGGCGCAAGACCGCCGGCGACCGCGACCGCCGCGCCTGACGACGACCCTCCGGCGATGCGAGGCGTCGCCGGATCACGGGGATTCCTCGGCGTCCCGAAATGCGGATTGAGCCCGAGCGCCGAGAAGGCGAATTCCGAAAGATTGGTCTTGCCCAGCGCCACGAGGCCGGCCGCGGACAAATTCGTGACGATCGGCGCGTCTTTCTCTTTCGGCGGCGAGTCGGCGTAGAGCGCCGACCCGGCAGTGGTGCGCTCGTCCGCCATGTCGACAAGGTCCTTCCAGGCGATGGGAACGCCATCGAGCGGGCCCGCCGCGCGTCCCTCGCGATGACGCTTGCGGCTCGCTGCGGCCTCCTCGAGAGCGCGCTTGCGCGTGACGAGGATGAACGAGGGATTGCTCGCGGTCGCGCTCGATGCGGTCCAAAAAGAATTCCGCAACCTCGACCGGATCGAGGCTCCCTTTCGCGAGGAGACGCCCGATTGCCGCGGCGGACTGCTTTTCCAAATTGTCGATCATGCTGCGAGGGTCTCCGTTCAGGCGAACTTAACGCGAGAGTTCGTCTCCGGGAACCTCTAGTCGCAACCCCAGGGGGCGGGCCGTCGCTCGGGAACCTCCGGTCGCGCTTGTGATAGATTGGGCTCGGACTCTCGGCGAGGAGGCGATCTTGCGAACCTTAAGCACATTCTTGATTTTTCCGGCGACCATTGCATTGGCCGCGCCGGCGTTCGCCGCCGATCCGTTTCCAGTCAGCGGCGCGGCCAAGCTCGCGGCTTATTCCGTCTGCCGCTCTGCCGTCATCGTCGATATGGGGCCCGTCGGCTCGAATTCCTCCGCCGAATGCACCGGCATCGTGAAGACGCTCGACGGATCAAAGATTTTGGATAACCTCGCGATCCGCTGCATCGAGGACGCGAAGGCCCGGCGCGAGGGCTACGCCTTCAGCGGCACATGCATTCAGAGCGACGGGGACGGCGACAAGATCTTCATGACCTACGAGGGTCCGGAAACCGGCACGATCGAGTGGATCGGCGGAACAGGCAAATACCAGGACATCCTTGGCAAGGGCACGTGGTCGGTCGCGGACGCTCCGGGCAATACGGCGCAGCTTTTCGCGTTCACATTCAACTATGATGTGAACTGGACGTCGAAGACGAAGTGAGACGCCCTTCTCCCTCTGGGAGAAGGTGGCGCCGAAGGCGACGGATGAGGGCAGCAGGCGCTCGATACGTCACAGCGAAAGCGCGCCCTCATCCCCGACCCTTCTCCCTGGGAGAAGGAAGAGTGGAGACTGAGCCATGCCGATCACGCCCAAGCCGCCGCAGATCATCCCCTATCTCATCTATCGCGACATCGGCGCAGCGCTCGACTTTCTCTGTCGCGCCTTCGGCTTCAAGGAGGAGATGCGCACGGGAACGCCGAGCGGCGGCATGCATGGGGAAGCCTCGTTTCAAGGCCAACTCGTGATGATGGGACAGGGAGCGCACGAACGCAGCTTGAAGACGCCTAAGGATGTCGGCGCCGCGACGATGGGCGTGTTCATCTACCTCGATGACGTCGACAAGCACTACGAGGTCGCCAAGGCCGCGGGCGCTGAAATCGTCCATCCGCCGAAGGACGTCGAGTACGGCCGGACCTATTGGGCGATCGATCCCGAGGGACATCCCTGGTTCTTCACCGCGCCGGCGAAGACGCGCTAGACTCACCGGTCCGCCCGCGATTGTCAGAGAAGGCGCCTCGCTACGCCTCCTCACTTCGCCGTACCCCACCCTCCTCCGGTCGGGGTGACGATCTCGATCGCCTCGCCCGCCTCGACCTTGGTTTCAGCGCAGCCGGGCAGAATCTCGATGCTGCCGTCATTGCGGCGGACCGAATTGCGGCCGAGCTCGCCTTCGCTCCCGCCCATCATGCCGAGATTGGCGACGGCGCGATGGCCGCTGAGGATCGCCGCCTGCATCGGCCTTAAGAAGCGGATGCGCCTCAGCGTGCCGTCGCCCGCGCGCCATTGGCCCTCGCCGCCGGAGCCGCGGCGGATGTGGAATTCCTCGAGCACCACGGGAAAGCGGCTCTCCAGCACTTCCGGGTCCGTGAGACGGGAGTTGGTCATGTGCGTATGGACCGCGCTCGCGCCATCGAAGCCAGGGCCCGCTGGCGCGCCGGAGCAGATCGTCTCGTAATATTGATAGGTCGCGTCGCCGAAGGTGAGATTGTTCATCGTCGCTTGCGCTGAGCCCAGCGCGCCAAGCGCCGCGAACAAAGTGTCCGTGACCGCCTGCGACACCTCGACATTGCCTGCCACCACCGCGGCCGGATATTTCGGCGACAGCATCGAGCCTTCCGGCACGATGATGCGGATCGGCCTCAGGCAGCCGGCGTTCATCGGGATGTCGTCGTCGACCATGACCCGGAACACATAGAGGATCGCGGCGCGCGTCACCGGCTCAGGCGCGTTGAAATTCGTCGCCTGCTGTGGCGACGTGCCGGTGAAATCGACTGTCGCCTCGCGCCTCTGCTTGTCGACGCTGATCTTGACCTTGATGATCGCGCCCTGATCCGAAACGGTCTCCGCCTCGCCATCGGCAAGCCTGTCGAGCACGCGGCGCACGCTTTCGTCCGCGTTATCCTGAACGTGGCCCATATAGGCCTCGACCGTCTGAAGCGAGAACGCTTCGACCATGCGCTTGAGCTCTCGCACGCCCTTTTCGTTCGCGGCGATCTGCGCCTTGAGGTCGTTGACGTTCTGCAACGGATTGCGCGCCGGGTAAGGGCCGCTCTTGAGCAGCGCATAGAGTTCGCGCTCGCGAAAGCGGCCGCGTTCGACCAGCAGAAAATTGTCGATATAGACCCCCTCCTCCTGGATCGAGGTCGCGAGCGGGACTCATCGATCCGGGCGCCGTTCCCCCAATATCGGCGTGATGGCCGCGCGAGGCGGTCCAGAACAAAATGCGTTTCGCCGCGCTCGTCGAACACCGGCGTGCATACGGTGATGTCGGGCAGATGGGTGCCGCCGTTGTAAGGCGCGTTGAGCGCAAACACGTCACCCGGGCGGATTCGGCCCTGGTTGTCGCGGATGATCGACTCAACCGAGCGATCCATGGAGCCCAAATGCACCGGCATGTGCGGGGCGTTGGCGACGAGGCGGCCCTCACGATCGAAAAAGGCGCAAGAAAAGTCGAGCCGCTCCTTGATGTTGACCGAATAGGCGGTGTTCTGCAGCGTCACGCCCATCTGCTCGGCGATCGACATGAAGAGATGGTTGAAGATCTCGAGCATCACGGGGTCGGCCTTGGAGCCGATCGCCTCGCGCCTCGGCATCGCCTCGACGCGTGTCATCAGAACGTGGTTTTTCGCTGTGATCGCGGCGCGCCAGCCCTGTTCGACGACGATGGTCTGATGCGGCTCGATGACGAGCGCCGGCCCGTGCACTTCGGCGCCGACTGGAAGCGCTTCGCGCAGAAAGACGTTCGCCTTGCGCCAGCCCCCATGCGAAAAGAAGCGCGTCGCGCGGGCGGGAACGGCCGGCGCGGCAGACCCCGCTGGGTAGCTTCTCTCGGCAAGCCGCGCCGCGCCGCCTACGGCCTCGACCGACACCGCTTCGATCACGATCGCCTTGTCGCGATCGATGAAGCCGAAGCGGCTTTTGTGGGCGCTCTCGAACGCGCGCCGCATGGCCGCTGGAGCCGAGAGCGGAACCTCGATGGTCGTATCGGAGCCCGAATAGCGAAGCTGCGCGCGCCGATGGACCTTGATCGCCTCCCGCGCGACCCCCTGCCCTTCGACCTCGGCGACCGCCGCGACGGAAAGCTGGTCAGCGATGGCGGCGACCCGAACGAGCGCGTCGATGCGCAAGGGCTCGTCGACCCCTTGCGCGCGCTGCGCGGCGATGTCGGCCAGTCCCATGCCATAGGCCGAGAGCAGCGACGAAAATGGATGGATGAGGACGGTCGTGATCGCCAACGCGTCGGCGACGTCGCAGGCGTGCTGACCGCCGGCGCCGCCGAAGCAATTGAGCGCATAGCGCGTGACGTCGTAGCCGCGCGCGACCGAAATCGTCTTGATCGCCTCGGCCATCTTCGCGACCGCAATGGCGAGAAATCCGTCGGCGACCGCCTCCGGCTCCCGCCCGTCGCCGATATCGCGTGCGAGCGCCGCGAAGCGCTCGCGCACGATCTTGTCGTCGAGCGGCTCGTCGCTCCGAGGGCCGAACACTTTCGGGAACAGATCGGGGATCAGCTTGCCCGTCATCAGGTTGGCGTCGGTGACCGTGAGCGGACCGCCGCGGCGATAAGCTGCGGGTCCGGGATCGGCGCCGGCGGAAGCGGGACCAACGCGAAAGCGCGCGCCGTCGAATGAGAGGATCGAGCCGCCCCCCGCGGCGACAGTATGGATTTTCATCATCGGCGCGCGCATGCGCACGCCCGCGACTTCGGTCTCGAACGCGCGCTCGAATTCGCCGTCGAAATGGGCGACGTCGGTCGAGGTGCCGCCCATGTCGAAGCCGATGATGCGCTTGAACCCGGCGCTGATCCCGGTGCGCGCCATCGCCACCACGCCCCCGGCGGGGCCCGACAGGATCGCGTCCTTGCCGGCGAACAAGGACGCCGAGGTGAGGCCGCCCGACGACATCATGAACATGACGCGCGCGCCGGTGCGCTCAAGGTCGAGATCGCGCGACACCTGGCCGACATAGCGCGCAAGAATTGGCGAGAGGTAGGCGTCGACCACGGTCGTGTCGCCGCGCGAAACGAGCTTGATGAGCGCGGAGGCCACATGGCTTTCGGAGACTTGGCTGAAGCCGAGCTCGCGCGCGATCTTGGCGACCATGCGCTCGTGCGCCGGATAGCGATAGGCGTGCATGAACACGATTGCGACGGCGTCATAGCCCCGCGCGCGCGCATCGGCGAGCGCGGCGCGCACGCGCTTGAGATCGGGCGCCGTCTCGACAGTTCCGTCCGCGCGCACCCGCTCGTCAATCTCGACGACGCCGGAATAAAGCTGCTCGGGCTTGACGATGTTGCGCGCGAATATGCGCGGACGCGCCTGGTAGCCGATCTCGAGCGCATCGCGAAAACCGCGCGTGGTCACGAGCAGCGTGCGCTCGCCGCGCCGCTCGAGCAGAGCGTTGGTTGCGACCGTCGTTCCCATCTTGACCGCGCCGATCGCGCCAACCGGGATCGGTTCGTCCGAAGCGAGGCCTAATAGACGGCGGATCGCCTCAACCGCGGCGTCCGCGTAGGCCGGGCTCTCGGCCAGAAGCTTCATCGGATGCAGCCGTCCGCGCGGGTCGCGGCCGATCACGTCGGTGAACGTCCCGCCGCGATCGATCCAGAAGTCCCAGGCGCCCGCTGGCTTTTCTTTGGATGAGCCGCGCTTCGCGTTCACGTTTGGTTGATCTCCGGTTCGGGTTCTCTCTTTGCCGCGAGCCCGCTAATGGTCCTATCATCGAGGCAAATCAAACGAGAAACGAGGGGACTTCGACATGGAAACCGTGAAGTTTGGCAAAACCGGCATGCAGGTGTCGAAGCTCTGCCTCGGCTGCATGACCTACGGCTCGACCAAATGGCGCGAATGGGTGCTGGAGGAGGAGGCGTCGCGTCCGTTCATCCGCGAGGCGCTGGAGAAAGGCATCAATTTTTTCGACACCGCGGACGTTTATTCGCAAGGGGTGAGCGAGGAAATCCTCGGCCGCGCGCTCAAGGAATATTCCAAGCGGCCAGACGTGGTGATCGCGACCAAGGTGCACGGCGTGATGGGGCCGAACGCCAACGCCAAGGGCCTGTCGCGCAAGCATATCATGGAGGCGATCGACGCTTCGCTGAGGCGTCTCGGCACCGACTACGTCGATCTCTACCAGATCCACCGCTTCGATCCGCTGACGCCAATGGAGGAGACCCTCGAAGCGCTGAACGACGTCGTTCGCGCCGGCAAGGCGCTCTATATCGGCGCTTCGTCGATGTACGCTTGGCAGTTCGCGCGCATGCTCGACATCGCGCGCGCCAAGGGGCACGCCCAATTCGTCTCGATGCAGAATTACTACAACCTCGTCTATCGCGAGGAAGAGCGTGAGATGATGCCGCTTTGCGCGAACGACGGCATCGCCGTCATTCCCTGGTCGCCGATGGCGCGTGGCTATCTCGCGGGTTCCGGAGTTGGCGCCAACGCTTCGACCACGCGCGGCCGCACCGATCCGTTCAGCGTGACCTTGGGGCTGGGTTCACGGCAGGACGAGTCCATCCGCAAGCGGGTCGTCGAGACAGCAGAAAAGCTCAACACCAAGCCTGCCGTGGTCGCGCTCGCCTGGGTGCTGTCGAAGCCGTTCATCACCTCGCCGATCATCGGCGCCTCGAAGCCCCATCACCTCGCGGACGCCGTCGCGGCGACCGAGCTCAAGCTCGATGCGCGCACCATCGCCAAGCTCGAGGAGCCGTATAGCAGCAAGCCGGTGGCAGGGCATGCATAGCGGATGGCCGCGTCCATCCCTAGATATGATTTTGCGCGAACGCTCGAAAGCTTCGAGGAGGCCAAGATGACTTCTAGCAGGAACCAAGGATCATCCGATCACCATCGAGCCGATCCATGAGCGGGTGCAGGTGATCTGGCATGGGCGCACGATCGGCGACAGCAAAAGCGCGTTGGAGCTGCGCGAGGCAAACTATCCACCCGTTGTTTACGTTCCTCGCGCCGACATGGACATGAGCGCGCTCGAGCGCACCGCCCGCGTCACGACTTGCCCCTACAAGGGCGAAGCGAATTACTTCTCGATCACCGACGGCAAAGCTCGCGACGACAACGCGGTCTGGACTTACGAGCTGCCGAAAGCCGGGGTCGGCGAGATCGGATCCCACCTCGCCTTTTACCCCGACAAGGTCGAGATCAAGCGCGGCGGATAAGCGTTCGCGCGCGTCCGGTTGAAGCTAGTCCAGTCGCGGCTCTAGCCCGCGCTGCTTCAGTCGCCAAACAAGCATGTCGAACCGATCCTGCCCGAAGAATGGCTCGCCCTCGTACACCATAGCGGGAACTCCCCAATGTCCCGCCGCCCGCAGGGCGCGATCGTTCTCATGAAGGCGTGCTTCATGTCGCTCTGGATCAGCAGCGATTGCGCTTTCGAGCTCAGAAAGGTCAAGCCCTGCACGCGCAGCCGCCTCTGCCAGATGCGTACCTTGATCCCACCCGGAAACGCTGCCATCCCAAAGGAGGGACGAGACCTCTCGACTGAACTCGAGCCCCCGCCCGCGCTCGTTGGCCGCTATCCCAAGACGACCGAGGCGTCGAGCGTGGGGCTGCTCCTTCGCAATGGCTAACGTCTTCGGGTCCTGTTCGATCGGGTCGGGAATGGGTCGTCTAAAGTTCAAGCCATGAAAGGCGGCGGCGCGGGCGCTGTCCTTCATGAAGTAGGGTCGCGCAAGCGGGTCCATTCTTTCGAAGTATGACGGATTCCGAATGGCGGCGGGGTGGACGATCCTCAAGTCTACTGACACCCGGAACTTGTCTCGAAGTTCGATGATGCGCGGCAGAACGATATAGGAATAGGGGCTGCGAAACGACCAATAGAGGTCAACGATCAGGTCCATCACCACCTCCCACTCAGTTCGAAAAGCGGCCGTCCGGAATTTTGAGCCATGACCCGCCCTTATAGGGGCGAGGCGAAGATACTACTCGATCACCGATGGCAAAGCTCGCGACGACAACGCGGTCTGGACTTACGAGCTGCCGCAAAGTAGGAAGGCGAGATCGGATCCCACCTCGCATCTTATCCCGACAAGGTTGAGATCACACGCGGCGGATGAGGTTCGGAGCGGCGCACCGATTGAAAACGGCTCAACCGACGCTCTCGCTGTCGGTCGCCGCCATCTCCCAGTCGTCGCACGAAGCGAACGCAATAGCCGCTGTGCATGGCGTTAACATTGTTCTACAATGACCCAACTCGGTTGGGACAGGGAATAAACACAATGCCATTTGAAGGCGGATTCACATTCAGCAATTTTATCGCCGACGCCTTCACCATATTCATGTTCATACTATGGTTCTGGCTGCTCATCGTGGTGTCAGGCGATCTCTTCCGCCGGCACGACGTGTCGGGCTTCGCCAAAGTGCTCTGGGTCATCGCGTTCATCCTGTTTTCCTACCTTGGCGTCTTCGCCTATCTCCTGACGCAGGGACGGGGCATGGCGGAGCGCAACAAGGCGCAAGCCAACGAGGCCCGGGAGGAGTTGCGGCACATCGTCGGTTTCAGCGCCGCAGACGAGATCGTGAAGCTCGACAAGCTGAAGTCGGCGGGCTCGATCACCGAGCAGGAATACGGCCGCCTGAGAGCCAAGCTGGTCCAATAAAGGCTCGGACGCGAACGCTTGTTCGCGCCGACAGATGATCAAGACGGCTCGAAACGAGCCCCGACTTTAGGGAGGCGCGCGATGTGCATCAATTGCGGCAGTGATGGAATTGGCCGGCGGGATTTAATGAAGTTCGGCGCGGCGGCCGCGATCGCGCTCGCCGCCGGAGGCGCGTCGCCTGCGGCGCGCGCGGCGGAAGCCACGACGGGCGCGCTTTCGCCCGCGGATGCGCTCGCCGAGCTCAAATCGGGCAATGAGCGCTTCGTGAGCCATCCAGAACTTTGTTCGGTCGATCTCGCGCAAAGCCGCCGCGACGTCGCCGGAGGCCAGGCGCCCTGGGCGACGATCATCAGTTGCGCAGACAGCCGCGTGCCTCCCGAGCTTATTTTCGGCGGCCACGGCGTGGGCGAACTGTTCGTCTCGCGCGACGCCGGCAATCTCGTCGATACCGCGACCTTGGGCACCGTCGAATTCGGCGCCGCCGTCCTCGGCTCGCCGCTGATCGTGGTCCTCGCCCATACCGCCTGCGGCGCTGTGAAGGCCGCCTGCGACGTGGTCACCAAGAACGCAACCTTTCCTGGCGCAATCGGCCAAATGATCGAGCCGATCGTCCCCGCCGCGCTTGCGGTGCGCAACGACCCCGGCGATTTCACCAACAACGCCGCCAAGGAAAGCGCGAAGCGGACCGCGGGCCGGCTGACCGCGGCGAGCACGCTCATCGCCGACCTTGTGAACGCGGGCAAGGTGAAGATCGTGGCGGCGATCTACGACCTGCAGACCGGCGTCGTCACGTATCTCGATTAGCGGCGCGACGCCGGCGCGATCGGTCGCGAACTAGGGTCGCACAGATTCGCGTCGCGAGAGCGTGCTGCAATCGGATCGGGATCGCCATCGCGAGGAGTGAAGCGACGTGGCGATCCAGGAGTCGCTTGGCGCCCTTCGTTCCTGGATTGCTGCGCCATAGCCCGTCCGGAAGGACGGGCGTCTTTCGACGCCCGATCGCTCGCAATGACGGTTGCAGTTCGACCCAAACGCAATGTGCGCTAGTCATAGGCTTTGAGGCCGCCCGCTACCTCGCCCTGCAATTGCAGAGCACGATCTCATGACGACGAAGCGCAAGACCGTTCTCATCACCGGTTCGACGGACGGCGTCGGCCGCTATGTCGCCGAGCGCCTCGCCGCCAAGGGCTGGCGCACCATCGTCCATGGCCGCGATCGGGCGCGGGGCGAGGCGGTGGTTGAGCGCATCACGCGAGCAAGGCGGCGAGGCGCGCTTCCTCGCCGCTGACCTCTCCTCGCTCGCCGAGGTTCGCTCTCTCGCCGACGCGGTGCGGCGCGATTGCGACGGCCTCGACGCGCTCGTCAACAACGCCGGGATCGGCACGAGCGGCGCCAAGCGCGAACTCAGCGCCGACGGCTTCGAATTGCGCTTCGCGGTCAATTATCTCGCGGGCTTTCTGCTGACGCGTCTGCTCATGCCCATGCTGGCGAGCCGCAAACCCGCGCGCATTGTCAATGTTTCCTCGGCGGGACAACAGGCAATCGACTTTTCCGACGTGATGCTGACTCGCGGCTATAGCGGCGTGCGCGCCTATTGCCAGAGCAAGCTGGCGCAAATTCTTTTCACGCTCGATCTTGCCAAGGAGCTCGAGGAGCGAGACATCACCGTCAACTGCCTGCATCCCGCGACCTATATGGACACAACCATGGTTCGCCTGAGCGGCGTCCAGCCGATCAGCACGGTGGAGCAAGGCGGCGCGGCCATCCTGCAACTCATTGAAGTCCGAAGCGCTTGCGGGCCGGAGCGGACTTTATTTCAGCGGCATGCGGGAATCGCGCGCCGACCCCCAAGCCTACGACGAGGAAGCCCGCAGACGTCTGCGCGCGCTGAGCTTCGATCTCGTAGGCCTCGCCGATCCGCTAGCGCCCTCTGGCCGATCGGGACAAGGTGAACGTCGCTGACTCGGTCACAAAGACGCAGCTCGCCGGGGTCGGGAAGTGTCGCGTCGCCAACTCCGTCGCGTTTCCGTTTGGCGCAGTTTCATCAACAGCGCTGCGATCGCTGAAGCGGCGGCCCGCACCTTGCCGCCTGGTGCAGCGGCGTTCATCGAGTGTTAATCGCTCCCCATATCTGTTGGCGCCTGACGTCATTGGCCATACTAGCGCAGTCGCCGCCGCTGCACTAATCTACCGATTGGCCACGAACGTCAGGACAGGACCCATGGCTGGCCGCCTCTTCGGGAGCCAACGAGATGGATATGATTGCGGCGGTGGCCGCGAGGAAACTTGGCAAGTTTCTCGCGAAAGACTTCCGCGAAATTTTCGGCTCGAGTCAAAACGACGAAGCCGAGCGCCTGGGCGCGCTAGCCAGCACAACGATCGAATGCATCGCCAGGAGCGACGCGCTCTACCACACGTACGAACACACGATGCTCGTATCCATGGTTGGGCGCGACATTTTGCACGGACGGACCCTGGCGCACACACTCCAGCCAGAGGATTATATTCACCTCATCGTCGCCTGCCTCTTGCACGACATCGGCTTCGTTCGCGGCGTTCTGAGCGGCGACACCAAGACTGAGTTCGTCATCGACAAGAACGGGCGGACGGTTACCCTGCCGCGTGGAGCGTCGGACGCGTCGCTCGCCGCCTATCATGTCGATCGATCGAAATTGTTCGTTTACGAACGGCTCGGGAAATCGACGACGATCGACCCCGCCCGTGTCGCCGCGGCGATCGAGCTTACGCGCTTCCCCCCGAGCCCGAGTTCAGAATCCGATCAAACCGAACTCGAGCCGAGGCTGGTTCAAGCCGCCGATCTGATCGGGCAGCTTGGCGATCCTTTGTATCCGAGAAAGGCCAATGCGCTGTTCTACGAGTTCGAGGAGCTCGGCAGCAACCGGCAGCTTGGCTATGCTTCACCCGCGGACCTGGTCGAGAAGTTTCCGGGATTTTATTGGAATACCGTCTCAGGGCATCTCGAGGAGGGAATGAAGTATCTTAGCCTGACGGCCTCCGGTCGCCAGTGGATCGCCAACCTGCACAATCACATTTTCAACGCCGAACACTTCAATTGGCTGATGGGCCCGCAAATCTGAGCGCGTTTCGACGCTCGCCGCGGGCGCGCGGCGGCGCTCAGTTGAAGGCGCTGCTTACGCTGCAGCCAGTTCCGCTCTCACGATGCGCGCGCCGTCGACCATCGCCTTCATCTTGCCGAAAGCTGCTTCGCGCGGCAGATATTTGAGGCCGCAGTCCGGAGCGACAATGATGTCCTCGGGCTTGCGATAGACGAGCGCGCGGCGGATACGCGCGGCGACCGTCTCGGGCGTTTCGATCTCCGGCGTCGACAGATCGAGCACGCCGAGGATGATCGTCTGGTCCGGCAATTCCTTGAGCACCGCGCAATCCAGATTGGATTGCGCCGTCTCGATCGAGATCTGCCGGCAGCGGCAGCCCTTGAGCTCAGGCAGGAACGAATAGGCGCTCGGGCGCTCGTGGATGATCGCCGCATAGCCAAAGCAGATATGGACGGCGGTTAAGCCGTTCACGCCCTCGAGCGCCCGGTTTAGCGCCGAAAGCCCATATTCCTTCGCCGGACCCGGCCTCGCCTGCATGTAGGGCTCGTCGATCTGGACGATGTCCGCCCCGGCGGCGAACAGGTCCTTGATCTCAGCATTGACTGCTTCCGCATAGGCGAGCGCCGCTTCGGCGAGGTTCGGATAATAATCGTTCTGCGCCTGCTGGCTCATCGTGAACGGGCCGGGCACGGTCATCTTGACCTTGCGGGCGGTGTGGGCGCGCAGGAACTTGAGGTCGTCGACTTCGACGGCGATGCTTGCGACGGATCTTGCCGACGATCCGGGGAACCGGATTGGGATGGCCCGAGCGGTCAAGCGCGACGCCTGGCTGGTCGATGTCGATACCCTCCAGCGCGGTCGCGAACCGGTTCGAATAGCTTTCGCGGCGAATTTCTCCGTCGGTGATGATGTCGAGCCCGGCCTCCTCCTGCGCCTTGATCGCGAGCACGGTCGCATCGTTCTGCGCTTCGGCGAGATAGGGCTCGGGGATGCGCCAAAGCTCCTTGGCGCGCACGCGCGGGGGAAAACGGCCCGCGAGCTTCGCTCGATCGATGAGCCATTCGGGCTGCGCGTAGGATCCGACCAGCATCGTCGGCAGAAGCATGAATTCCTCCCTGGGCGATCGGTCAGAGCGGCCGATCGGCCGTTATCCTGCGCAGGCTCGCCCCTGCCAGACAAGGCGAGCGCGCTTAGGCGCATTATCCGCATTTCTCACGGTAATTAAGCGCAGCAACGCCGAATTGCGGAATAAGTCGCGCTACTCTATGGTTTCTCTGCGTCGAAATTGGGAGGATCGGGTCATGAACAAGATTGCTTTGGTTTCTTTGGCCTGCCTCGCGCTCGGCGCGTGCGCGACGCCGACACAAACGGTCGGAACCCTCGGAGGCGCCGCGACCGGAGCCGCGATCGGCGGACCGGTCGGGGCGGTGGTCGGCGGCGCGGTGGGCGCGGTGGCGACTCGGCCCGGCTCCGTGCTCGGCGGTCACCACCACAACTGCCGCTATCACGACCGGTACGGCCACGTGCACTACCGCGCGTGCTAGGCAAGTCCGGTTAGCCGGTCAGGCGCCCGGGGAAGGCGGTCGATCGCGCGCGGACTCGAGCGCAGCCGCGAGCGCCCGCCTAAGCGCATGCATCTGATCCAAGAGATGCAGCACAACCCCGAGCCCCTCGTCGTTCACGCCCATCTTGTCTTTAAGATCGTGGATCAGATTGGCGCGCGCCAGATCCATGTCGGTGAAAGCGAGCTCGTCCGCGGTTGAACCGGGGATGAGCCATTCCTCCTCGATCCAGACCGTCAGCGTTCGCCGATCCAGCCGGGCGCGCTCCAAAAATTCCCGCTCGGTGATCATCGCTCACATCTCCTTGCGCGGATCGTAGGTCCCCGCCGGCTTCCAGTCGGCCAGGAATGCGTCGAGCTCGGGCTCGGCCTCGGTCGGCATCACCACCTTGAGCTTGACCAGTTCGTCGCCCGCGCCGCCGCGCGTCTTCACCCCCTTGCCCCTGAGGCGCAGCACGTCGCCGGTGTTCGATCGTTTGGGGATTTTGAGCATGACGCTTCCCGTTGTCGTCGGCGTCCTGACTTCCGCCCCCAGCGCCGCCTCCTTCACGGTGATCGGCAAATCGAGCAGGATGTCGTCACCTTCGCGGGTGAAGTAGCGGTGCGGCCGCACATTGATCTGGACCAGCGCGTCGCCCGGCCGCCCCTCGCCCGGACTCGGCGCGCCCTTGCCGCGCAGCCTTAAGGTCTGCCCGTCCTCGACGCCTGCGGGAATGGTCACATCCAACGTTCCGCCTTGCGGCAACGTGATCGTTTTAGTTGCGCCGTTCACGGCGTCGAGGAAATCGATCGGCAGTTCGTAATGCAGGTCCGCGCCAGGCCGGCGTCGCGCCTGCTCGGCGCTGCGGCGCAGCAGCTCCGCGAACAGATCATCGCCCTGCGCAAAGTCCCCGTAAGCCGCCTGGCCCTCATAAGGGTGGCCGCCCTCGGCGGCGTAATCGCGGTAATATCGTGGCGTTGGGAGGCGCCTTCTCCGCTCCCGAAGCGTCGATCTCGCCGGCGTCGAACCGCCGCCGCTTCTCGGGGTCGGAAAGCAGGTCATTGGCCCCGCTGACCTCCTTGAACCGCTCCTCCGACTGCTTATCGCCCGGATTGAGGTCCGGGTGCAGCTTCTTGGCCAGCTTTCGGTAGGCGCTGCGGATCTCGTCTGCTGTGGCGGTCTTGGCGACGCCGAGGGTTTCGTAGGGGTCTTTCATACGCGCAATCCGTCGCGGGCGAGGCCGATCAGCCTTAGCAGAAGTGCCGGCATATTCTCTAGGCGGCCGCGACTGCGCGCCGGGGCGTCGGGCGTCTTGGAGGAAGTCGCCGGAACGTGCTGTTCATATGCGCGTCAATTGGGCGGGTTAGTTTACGCGCACCCTGGCGGAAATTTGCGGCCGGCTAGATCGGTCGATTTTGCGAAATCGCGCAATCGTGTTCGAGACTTTGCGGCGCAATGATTGACTTGTGACCAGAACAGAGCAAAAGCGAGGCAAGACGGTCGATCTCAGGGCAGTTTATCGCCGTTCGTGCACTGTGATTTTGCGGCCATAACGGAGGAACGCCATGTCGGGCACGATCATCAACCTCATCATCCAGCTCATGGCTGGCGCGATCGGCGGCAACGCAGTCGGCGCGGCGGCGAAGAATGTGAACCTGGGAACCGCCGGCAACACCATCGCTGGCGCTCTCGGCGGCGCGGCTGGCGGGCTCGCTCCTGACCTCGCTCATCCCGATGCTGCAGGGGGGCGCGGGCGGCATGGATATTGGCGCGCTTGTTGGCCAACTGGTCGGCGGCGGCGTGTCCGGCGCGATCGTCTCGGCGATTGTCGGCATGGTCATGAACAGCATGAAGAGCGCCTGAGCGCTTTTCTAGCTGTCGGCGAATTATTGCTGTCCAGCCTGGTTCTTTAACGCTAGATTTGCGGGGCGCCCGAACAGGCGCCCTTTTTCAACCCACCAGAGCGCCGCTGGCGTCAGGAGCATGAGTCATGGGACTGATCAGTTTCGTCAAGAGCGCCGGAGAGAAGCTGTTCGGCGCCAGTGAGGCGAAGGCGGCGACGGCCGACGACCTGCACAAGGAGCTTGTGAAACATGGGCTCGACACGTCCGGCGTAAAAATCACGGTCGACGGGGACAAGGTGCACGTGACAGGCAGCGCTCCGAACACGGAACAAGCGGAAAAGATCGCCATCGCGCTCGGCAACACCGTCGGCGTGCAGACGGTGCAGAACGACATCAAGCCGGCTGCAGCCGCGCCCGAGTCGAAGTTCTATACGGTCAAGAGCGGCGACACGCTGTGGGCGATTTCCGAGCGAGAGTACGGCAAGGGCCACGGCGGGAAATACGACGTCATCTTCCAGGCCAACCGGCCGATGCTGACCCACCCCGACAAGATCTATCCCGGCCAGGTCCTGCGCATCCCGCCGCTGAGCTGAAGTTCGGCTTCGCAGCTCGTGCCTACCGGGACGAATGGCCGGCCAACGCAGGATTATCTTTCCATCGCTCGGGAGTTCGGAGCCTCGCAGTCAGGCTCCGAGATCAGAGCGATGCTGCCGCGCCCAGTCTTCCAGCTTGATCGGCGGGCGGCCGAGCAGCGTCGCAAATGTGTCGGTCGTCACCGCGCTGTAGGCCATGCGTCCGTCAAAGGTCTGCCGCGCCCATTCGAGCATGCTCGCGGCATAGTTCGCCTCGATGTTGCCCGGCATGACCACCTGGCCAGACGCGACGCCAACCGCTAGGTCGTCTGGAGTCATGACGAGGGCCTCAATCGGGCGGTCCGTCGCCCTGCTCAGCACTCCCGCGACCTCCATCCCGTTCAGGACGTCGGTCGACAGGTAGTAGTTCTTCCCTGCGTGGCGCTCCGGCCCTTCCGCCAGCACCTTAGCTGCGACAGCGGCGATATCGTCGCTGGCGACCCAGCCCACGCGCTTGTCGCCCATTGGCCAACGCAACGCGCCACCTACGGGACGCATGACTGTCAGCAGGTTTTCCATGAAGACATGCGGATGGAGGTGACACCAAGCTACGCCGCTTCCCTCGATGTAGCGTTCGACGAGCTCGTGCCAGGCGAAATGCGGATCGGTCGAGCGACCGTTTCCGAAGACGCCAAGATGGACGATGAAGCTGACGCCGGCGTCCACCGCCGCATCTGTGATCGTCTTCATCTGATGGACCATGTGAATGGTGTAGCCCGTCATCAGGAACAGGCGGTCGATCCCCTGCAGCGCCGCGGGAAAGCTCTGCGGATCGTCCAGGTCGATGAGGACGGCAGCCTTGCCCTCGTCCTTCCAGCTCGCCACGGTCCGTGGATCACGCGCGCCGCGGACGACCTCGACGCCGGCCATCTCGCCCAGCTGCGCGACTATGGCGCCGCCGTTCAACCCGCTGGCGCCGAGCACGAGGACGCGGGGCCGGTCTGATCCTTTGTCTCGTTCACCCATGATGATCTCCAGTTCTCTTAAAAAAACAGCGATCTGTTTGCGCTGGCGCTAATTCATTGCCAAGAACGACAGGGATGGAACGCGAGATTCGCTTACAGGCGCGCGCCGCCGTCGGCCGCGATCTCGGCGCCGTTGATGTAGCTTGCCGCGTCCGAGACCAGAAAGGCGACAAGTTCCGCGACTTCGTTTGCCTCGCCGATGCGACCCAACGGGATGTACTGGGTGAAGTGGGCGTTGGTCTCTTCCGAGTTTCCCGCGATCATCGGTGTGTTGATAAGTCCTGGGTAGACGGCGTTGACGCGAATCCCGAGGCGCGCGAGTTCGAAGGCGGCGTTCCCCGTCATTCCGCGTACGGCCCATTTGCTCGAGGCGTAGGCGAACTGGCCTGGTATGGCGCGCATCGCCGAGACCGAAGAGGTGTTGACGATTGAACCGCCTTTTGTCGCCTGCATGGGTTCGATCACGGCCTTCATGCCGAGAAACACGCCAAGCTGGTTCACGCGGAAATGCTGCTCCAATTCGGCCGCGCTGGTGTCGACAAGGGTCTTTGGATTGAACATCGCTGCGTTATTGACGAGGGCGTCGAGCTTGCCGAAACGCCGCAGCGTTTCCGACACGACCCTCGTCCAGGCAGCGCTGTCGGATACGTCGTGGTGAAGAAACAAGGCGGCGTCGCCGAGTTCGGCTGCGACCTGCTTGCCGCGTTCCTGGATGTCGGTAATCGCGACCCGCGCGCCCTCGGCGACAAACAGCCTTGCCTCGGCTTCCCCCTGCCCGCCGGCCGCGCCGGTGATGATCGCCACTTTGCCGCTCAGTCGTCCCATGATTTTTTCCTCTGCTTCTCGTTCCAGCGCGATGGCGCTGAACCCATTCGCAATCCAGATACCATACGATATCGGAATGTCAATTGGTATCTCAAATGCCAACAGGCCGACGCGTTTGCCGTGGCCTTTGGCTCAGGGCAGCCGCTTAGCGTTGCGTGAGAAGCTTCAGCAAGGCGCCGATCACCCGGCCTGCGCTGCTGCGTGCGCCAGGTTTCGCCTGCGGGTGTTGCAGGCTGAGACCATGCGCCAGAGCGGTCATGCAGCCGGCAAGGTCGCGCGGGTCCATGGGAAGCGGGACGGACTGGGCTTCGAAGAAGCGCTCGAGGATTCGCGCCAGGGCGCGGGTCTGCTGATCCTGCAGCGCGTAATATCGTGTTGCGAAGACTGGATTTCGGCGCGCGTGCAGTTGCAGCTCCGTAACGAGGAGCGGACAGTCGCTATCGCAGTGCATTGTTTCGAGCCATGCGCTCAGCGCCGCGGACAGTTGGTGCGGGGGGAGACTGACGATCCGCCCAAGTTCCACCATGTCGCGCTCCATGTAGACGCGCAACAGCTCGAGGAAGACCGCCTCCTTGCTCTCGAAATTGGAATAGATTGCGCCCTTCGAGTAGCCGGCCTCCGCCGTTATCAGGTCAATCGACGCGCCGCCGTATCCGTGGCCTGCAAGCACCCGCTCCGCCGCGGCAAGCAGCCGCTCCCGGGTTAGCGCCTGCTGCTCGGCGCGTGTCAAGACGTACAGGCCGCATAAGTTCCTCACGATGGTTTGCTACTTAGGTCGACAGAGATTATCTCGATACCATTTGATTTTCAAATGGCAAACAGTATCTATAAATGGAGGCAAGCGCGGCCAAGGCGCCCAGGCTTCGACACGCCACGGCTCGATTACTGTTGGACATCGGTCACCGTGCGGCCACGGCCGCTCGCACTTCAGCGATGGCTTCGTGTCGGACACCGCCTACAAGCCAGGCGACATCAAGAACGGATACAGTGAGAGTAGCAACACGCGGGGCGCGCCTCGCCGGTCGTCCGACGGCCCAAGGCGACTCGGAAATGGCGCCGCAAACCCTTGGAATCGCTTAAAACGGACTCGGAAATGGCGGCCTGCCAGAGTGCACGCCAAAGACGTCGCCTGGCCCCACCGTCCGCGGGTTATGCTTACTTCGCGTCCAGCCCGTAGAGCGTATGCAGGGTGCGCACCGCGAGTTCGGTGTAGGCGTCGTCGATCAGCATCGAGAACTTGATTTCCGACGTTGTGATGGCGCGGATGTTTATGCCCTTCTCGGCCAGCGCCTTGAAGGCGCGCGCGGCGACGCCGGAATGCGAGCGCATGCCGACGCCAATCGCCGAGATCTTCACCACGTCCTGCGCGCCGTGCAGCTTGGCGTAGCCGATCTTGGCCTTCCGCTGCTTGAGGATGCTCATCGCGCGCTCATACTCGGCCGCCGGCACGGTGAAGGTGATGTCGGTCGTCGTCGTGTCGTCGGAGACGACCTGGATGATCATGTCGACGTTGATGTTGGCGTCGGCCAGCGGCACGAAGATCGCCGCAGCCACTCCCGGCTTGTCGGCGACCTGGCGCAAGGTGATTTGGGCCTCGTCGCGCGAGAAGGCGATGCCGGTGACGACCTCCTGCTCCATGATATCCTCCTCGTCGCAGATGAGCGTGCCAAGCTGAGGGCGCGCCGGATCGTCGAAGGACGAGCGCACGTAGAGCTTGACCTTATTCACCATCGCCAATTCGACCGAGCGCACCTGCAGCACTTTGGCGCCGAGCGAAGCCATTTCCAGCATTTCCTCGAACGCCACTTTGGCAAGCCGGCGCGCCTTCGGCACAACGCGCGGGTCGGACGTATAGACCCCGTCGACGTCGGTATAGATATCGCAACGGTCGGCCGAGATCGCCGCCGCAAGCGCAACCGCAGACGTGTCCGAGCCGCCGCGTCCCAGCGTCGTCACCCGATTGCTGGCTTTATGGACGCCCTGGAAACCGGCGACGACGGCGATCTCGCCGGCCGCGAAGCCCTCGCCAAGCCGCGTCCCGTCGATCCCCGCGATGCGGGCCGAGCCATGCACGTCGTCGGTGACGAGCGGAATTTGCCACCCCGCCCACGAGCGCGCCTTGAGCCCCATGTCCTTGAGCACCAGCGCCAGCAGTCCAGCCGTCACGAGTTCGCCCGAGGCGACGACGAAATCATATTCGGGGTTGTCGAAGTGAGAGCCCGCTTCCTTGCACCAGGCGACAAGCTCGTTGGTCTTGCCCGCCATCGCCGAGACGACGACTGCGACCTCCGCGCCGCCATCGATCTCTCGTTTCACATGCGCGGCGACGTTGCGGATGCGTGGAATGTCGGCGACCGACGTGCCGCCGAATTTCATCACCAGACGCGACATGGACCCTTAAGCCTTGGGGGAAACACGCGCAGGCTCGCGCGATGCGTGGGGGCGGCCTATAAAGGCGCGCGCCGGGTGGGTCAACGCTGACGCCGCCCCGGCGAAGGGCGCGGGAAAGGGTCGCGATGTCAGTCAGGCCGTCGCCGAGCATCATGTCCGAGGAAGTCGCGCGCTTCGAGGCGCTGGGCGACACGTGGTGGGATCCGGACGGCCCGATGGCGCCGCTTCATCGCGTGAACCCGATCCGGATCGGCTGGGCGCGCGACCTGATCGTGCGGCATTTCAAGCTTGAGACGCAAGTCGGCGCGCCTCTCGCCGGCATCGACCTCCTCGACGTCGGCTGCGGGGCCGGACTGTTCGCCGAGCCGCTGGCGCGGCTGGGCGCCAATGTCGTCGGCGTCGATCCGGCCCCCGCCGCGATCGAGGCCGCGCGCCATCATGCCGAGGAGACCGGCGCCAAGCTCGCCTATCGCGTGGGCACGGTCGAGGACCTGGCGGAGGAGCCGCGGCGCTTCGATGTCGTGAGCGCGATGGAGGTGATCGAGCACGCGGCCGATCCGAAACGCTTCGTCGCCACCGCCGCCTCGCTGGTCAAGCCCGGCGGCCTTTTGCTCGTCTCGACTCTCAACCGCACATTGAGGAGCTTCGCCCTCGCGATCGTCGGCGCCGAATATGTCTTGCGCTGGCTCGAGCCTGGAACGCACCGCTGGGAGCAATTCGTGACGCCGCTCGAACTCACCGGCTTCGCCCGCGCCGCGGGCTTAAGGCGCCAGAGCCTGCGCGGAATGGTCTACGATCCGTTCAGGCGCGACTGGCGGCTCTCGTCCGATACGGGCGTGAACTACCTGTTCGCCGCGACGAAGCCGGACGTCTAGATTCAAAGCTCAATCGCCTTTACGGGAGCGGCCGCTTCGGGCGGGAAAAGCGGCCCTTGGGCGATCGCGGTGTATTGGCAAGAAGGCGCCTATAGCAGACGTTCTCGAGGTCGCGTCTGGTGGCTGATATCGCCAGCAACGACCGAGGGAACCGACGAGAATCGTATCCAGGCGGCTTCGGCGCGGAAAGCTAGTTGAGGGACATACCGAGACTCTCAAGCCCGTCGGCGACCCGATCGAGTACTACGCTCGTGTGGGGCAGCCCGGTCCTGACTTCGACAATGGTTAGGTCCGGAAACGCATGCCTCAGAGTGGCCATGCTTTGGCGCGCGCAATCTCTTTTGTCGGCTAGCAACAAAGCGGGAGCTTGAAAGCGATTAACCCAAGTCGCCTTCGGCTGTTCGACGAGCGATCGCTGATACCATTGGACGGCGCGATCATAGCGCCCAAGCTCGAAATTGGCCGCGGCGACGCCGATCGACCACAAAAAGCTGAGCGGGTCGTCCAGCGCAAGCACGTGGGCAATTTTAAAGTACTCGATCGCCGTCACCGGGTCATCGCGGTAGGCGTGAACCCACCCAAGCCTACCCCATGCCCAAGCCGATCCACCGTCAACGCTGAGCGCGCGCCGCGCATGCGCCTCGGCGGCGACGAGATCATGGGCCAGCATGTAAGCCGCTGACAGCATTGTAGCGGCCAGCGGATCGCCCGCACTCATCGCGGATGCACCCGATGCAAGTCGAAGTGCGCTATTCCGTTCGGCCTGTTGGCAACCAGTAAAGTGATGACCGGCGCGCTGCGCGCGGCACCAAGCTCCGAGGGCTAAGGGAACAGGATCACGCGGGGCGAGCTCCATGGCCTTTTCGAGCAATTCTATCGCATTCTGATGCGCCGCCGGATCGGCGGCCATCACCATCGACAACGCTCGCATGCTCAGTTTCCACGCGGTAGGCGGCGTCAACTCTCGGCGGGTGGCCCGATCGATCTCGGCGTCCCGCACGATCGAACGGACCGCACCGGCGACAAGGCCAGAGAGCCAGTCCCGGAATTCAATATTGTCGCCGACCGCGCACTCCGCGAAGTCTGCCCAGATGTAACGGCCGGCGGACTGGTCGAGCAGCATCATTTTGATCCGCAGCTTGCGACTGCCGTCATCTCTCACCGTCCCATGGAGCTGATAACGCCCTGCCGGCGCGGGCGTAATCCCGATCCATCCGGTTCGACCCAGAGCCGCGGCGATCTCATCGTCGAGATCGCTCATGCAGGCTGCGCCCTCGCCGACCAGTTCAAACGGAATTACCGCGAGGGTCGGACGCTCGCAGAAGCCTAAAGCTCGAAACGAGGAGGATTGCGCCCAGGCGGGAATTCGGCTCCGCCGCAGCGTATCAGAAGGGCTCTCGGCGTAGCGGTCGCGGTAGGCGATCGCGAAGCGTCCGAGGTGGCTGAAGCCGCATTCGCCCGCGATTTCCGTGACGTTCACGCTGGGCGCCGCGCGGGCCAGTTTGCGCCGAGCCTGGTCCAAACGCGCGTCTCGCAGGTATTCGAGTGGGGAGTACCCGAGAAAGCGCCTGAAGTGCTTTTCCAGCGTGCGTCGCGGCAGGCCGGAAAGTCGCGCGAGTTCGCCGATCTTCCAGGCATATCTGAGGTTGCTCTGGAGGAGATCGACGGCTTTCTTCACATCGCGCGGAAGCAGACGTCCGAGCATCGGGGTGACTCCGGCAGGCAGCCTAGCAGCCATTGCGGTCGTGCGCATATCGTTTTGCGTCTCACCGCTCGCTTTGAGGCGCAAATCGGATAACCGAGCCGTGAAGCGGATTGCGTAATCTGGACCGGACGGCCAGCGTCTTTGACGTCGCATGGCGCGCGCCGGTTGGGGGGCGCTCGGCGAAGGAGACGCAACCGATGACGGAGCGCCAAATTGTCGATGTCGACGGCTTCAAAGTCCGTGCAAAGGCGACCTGGATGGTGGGGGACTACGGCCGGGTCGCGGAATTCACAGAGGCCACAGCCGAAGACTTCATTGCTCGTCGACATATCCGGTCAGGCGCACGGGTGCTTGATGTCGCATGCGGGACGGGCAATCTCGCCATACCGGCAGCGAGAGCAGGCGCTGCGGTCGCAGGAATCGACATTGCGCCAAACCTGCTCGACCAAGCCCGCTCGCGCGCCATTCGGGAAGGCGTGAACGTCGACTTCCAAGAAGGCGACGCCGAGACGCTGCCGTATCAACCCGGCGCTTTCGATCTCGTTGTCAGCATGTTTGGAGCCATGTTCGCGCCGCGTCCAGACATCGTTGCGCGAGAGCTCCTTCGGGTTTGCCGCGCCGGCGGCCAGGTCGCCATGGCGAATTGGACGCCGACTGGTTTCATCGGGGAACTTTTCAGGGTCACCGGCAGACACGTCGCCCCCGTTGCCGGTGCGCCCAGCCCGTTGCAATGGGGCGATGAGGCCACGGTTCGCGAGCGTTTGGCCAGTCGTACGACCGATGTCCAGACGACGCGGTTGATGGCCGAGCTCAAGTTTCCGTTCTCGGTTGCGGATACAATCGAGTTCTACAGGCTCCACTATGGCCCGACCCTGCGGGCCTTCGCGGCGCTCTCGCAGGAGGCGCAGGCAGGACTGCGGCAGGACCTGGAGCGCCTCTACATCCGTCAAAACACCGCGACCGACGGCACGACAATCATCGCGGCCGAGTATCTGGAAGTCGTCGCGACGCGAAGTTGAAATGCGTGGCCGGCATGCTGCGGGGAAGCCCACAAGCAAGGTCACCTCGGAAGGACCGGAGAGGGAGAAACGTTATGGGACTCAGATTGTGGATGTCCGCTATCGCTGTTGTCCTCGCGTCGGGTGTCGCCGTCGCGCAGATGCAAGTCGTTGCTCTTATGCCGGATCAGGTCACTTGGGGGCCGGCGCCTGGCCTGCCGGCGGATTGGCGGATCGCGATCCTGATGGGTGATCCCGCTAACGCTGGCCCTTATGTCGAGCGTGTTAAGCTGCCGCCCAACGCAGTGATTCCACCCCACACGCATCCTGATGACGAGAACATCACGGGGCTTTCAGGTGCATTTGGTATCGGGGAGGGCGAGGTCGCTGACCAGGCCAAGGGCCGGGTGCTTCCGGCGGGATCGTTCTATTACCTGCCCGCAAATATGGCCCACTTTGCTTGGGCTGGCCCCCAAGGTGCGATTGTGCAAATTCATGGCGTCGGCCCGAGTGGCATCAAGATGATCCACTGATCCGGACTGTATGGCAAAGAGTAGCAAAGGGGGCGAGCCCTTTCCGCCCAACTCAAGGTAGGCGGCCGCGATTCTGCAATGTCCGCTTCACGTCGAGTTGCAGCGTTCACCGGCTCGCTACCAGTGTTCGCTTAGGGTCGAAACCGTCCCCGACTGAGTGGGCATCGCTCTAACCGATCTGCCCTTGAATAAGCGGCTGGGAGAAGCGCCGGGGCGACAATCTGTTGCAGAAAATCAGAAATCCAGGTTAAACTTGCTCGATGGACACTTCTGCGCTTCCGTATAGCCTTGCCGGCGGCCTGCCTCTCCAGCCTTTCGAACGCCAAGGGCAGAAACGGCAGGAAAAATTTTTCCGCGGTTGTTCCCGCGTAACCCATTGATAAGTCTCGTTTCGGACGAGAGAATCCAAGGAAATCCAAGGAAATACAACCCCCTAAATCTGGGTTTTCCAAAGCGAAACAGCCACGCGCCAAGAAAATCCAAACGGACCCGCCCCGCTGCCGAGAGGGACGCTAATCCGACTCGATCCCTAGGCCAGGCGCCTCAACCCCGAGCCTCACTTCCCCGGGCATTCTTTCTGCAGCCGATCCATCGCCTGGGCGAAACCGCCAAGCGAGTAGGTGTCGATGGATTGGTGGCCTCTGAGCGACGCCGCCTTGATCATCAATTTCGTGCCTTTGCGCATGACGGCGATCATCGCGCTCTCTTTCGCCGCGTTCTTGACCCAGAGGTTTCCGCCCTTGGGAAGCATCTCGAACGAGGTCTGATCGACCAGTGCAACGGGGGCCGGGGCGGCAGGCGTCTTGGATTTGGCGCTCGACTTCGACGGGGCTTTCTCGCCCGGCTTGGCGTCGGAACTTGAGTCGGCCGTGTCTCCGGCCGAGACATCGAAGCCCATGATGAAGGACACTTCGTTGCGCACCCCTTCCGACGGACGATCGGAGATGAACGCATAGCCCGGATCGCGGGTCAGGCTCGCGGGCTCACGCGATTTCGGCTGGGCGAGGGTGTAGCAGATGCGTCCCTTGCCGACTTCGCCGACGAAGACATTCCAGTCGCCGAAGGTCGCGACCAGCGATGGCTTGGCCGCCTCCTCCTTCGCGCCCGATTTGGGCGCGGGCTTGGCGGCCTTGGTCGCGGCGAGCGCGGGCGGCAGGAGGGCGCTCGCGACGCAAACCGCCGCGGCGGCGACCCCAAACGCGCGAAGGGACGAGAGGACAAGACGCGTCATCAAGAACAATCCTTTGAACCGGGCCCGACCTCGTGGCCAGACCCGGGCGGAGGGCTTCCCTGCCGTCCGATCCGGGCGAAATTCCGGCCTTTCGCCTTGCCGGCCGACGCAGGGGCTGCAATCCTGCATTTGGTTACTGAAAAATTAGTAAAATTAGGAGCCCGTGATGAAAGCCCTGGTCTGTCCGTCGCTTGGGCCCGCCGAAAACTTGCTGGTGACGGAGGTCGAGGCGCCTCGGGCCGGCGACGGCGAGGCTCTGGTCGAGATCGCCTATGCGGGGCTTAATTTCTTCGACACGCTGATCATCGAGGGCAAATACCAGGTAAAGCCCACGCCGCCGTTCTCGCCCGCGGGCGAGTTCTCAGGCCGCGTCGTCGCGCTCGGACCGGGAGCGCGAGGATTTGCGGTCGGCGACCGGGTCATGGGCGTCTGCTCCTATGGGGCCGCCGCGGAGCAGATCGCTGTCCCCACGACGCGGCTCGCGAAGATCCCCGACGGTCTCGCCCTCGACAAGGCCGCGGGCCTTTCGGTCACCTACGGCACATCCATGCACGCGCTCAAACAGCGGGCTGAGATGAAGGCCGGCGAGACCCTTTTCGTGCTCGGCGCCTCGGGCGGCGTCGGAGCTCGCGGCGGTGGAGATCGGCAAGGCGATGGGCGCTCGCGTGATCGCAGGCGCCTCGTCAGAGGAAAAGCTCGCTTTCGCCCGCCGCTATGGCGCGGCTGAGACGATCAACACGGCAACCGACGACATGCGCGCGCGCCTCAAGGAGATCGCGCCCAAGGGCGTCGACGTCGCGTACGATCCAGTTGGCGGCGCTCTCACCGAAGCGGCGCTCCGTTCGCTCGCCTGGAAGGGGCGGCTTCTGGTCATCGGCTTCGCATCGGGCGAAATCCCCCGCCCGCCGCTCAATATCCCATTGCTTAAGGGCTGCGACATCAGGGGCGTCTATTGGGGCGAATTCACCGCGCGCGAGCCTGAGGTGAATCGACAAAACCTGGGCCAGCTGATGGATTGGGCAAAGTCCGGGGTGCTCAGCGTTCATGTCCACGCCACATATCCGCTGGAGGATTACCGGAAGGCGTTCGACGCCATCGCCAAGCGCCAGGTGCTTGGGAAGACTCTGCTGCAGCTCGGCGCGGCTACGGATTGAAGGCCGGTTGAAATGCGTGTTGCGACGCACGACATGAGCTGGGGATGAAGCGCCGAGGACAAATCGGCGAGGCCAATGATGAACGAGGTCGATTCATCCCCTGTGGAAATCCGGCGGCTCTGGCAGCCGGACAAGGAAGCGTTTCGCGACCATCTGCTCAGCCTTGACCCGCACAGTCGGCATTTGCGCTTCGGCGGCGGCATGGCGGACGACTTCCTTGTCCACTACGCCGAGAATTGCTTCGGCAAAGGCGATCTCATCTACGGCGCGTTTGTCGACGGCAAGATGGTCGGCGCGGCTGAACTGCGCTCCAATCAGGCGATCTGGAGCGAGCAGACCGCCATTCGGGCGTCAGATCCACGCCGAAGCGGCGTTCTCCGTCGACGACGGCTATCGCCGCCGCGGCATCGGCGAGAAGCTGTTCAAGCGCATCCTGCGGGCGGCCACCAACCACGGCGTCGAAACGATCGAGATCGTCTGCCTCCCGGAAAATGTCGGGATGCAGAATCTGGCGAAGAAGTTCGATGCTCATTTCACTTTCGAGCAGAATTCGCTGACCGGCCGTCTCACGGCGCGCCGGCCGACCGCGTTTTCGCTGATCCGGGAAGCCTCCGGCGATGCGCTCGACTTCGGCGCCGCGCTGTTCGACTCCCACTGGCGGGCGGTGGCGGACGCGCGGGAAAAGAGGCGCGTAACGGGCCAGCAAGCGGAACCGGCGTCTCGGTCGGTTGCGGATCGCCAACCTCCGCCCTAGCCCGCATATATCTGATCGGATATAACGGTCGTTGATCGCCGCTCAACGCGAACCCTGTGGGCGGAACGGCCGGGAGGATCGGATGGGGCAAATCGAGGGCCCCGCCCACGCGGACCATGTTCTCAAGGTGATTGCCGGCAACGCCGCCGCAAGCTCGGCGCTCGCCGCGTCTTGGCGTCGGTCCGGCGCGCTGCACGCGCTCGATCCCGCAAGCCACGCGCCCTCTCAGCGGCTGCCCGAGGACGAGATCGCACAGTCGCGCGAACGGATGGGCTCGTTGCTCTTCGCCGCGCAAGGAAGCATCGATCGCCTCTTTCTCGCTGTCGGCGGCGTCGGCTGTTCGGTCGTGCTGGCTGACCCGCGCGGGATCATCGTCGACCGACGCGGCGCGCCTTGCGACGATACTCTGTTCGACAGCTCCGGCCTTTGGACCGGCGGCGTCTGGAGCGAGAAATACGAAGGCACCAACGGCATCGGCACCTGCATCGTCGACCAGCGCGCGGTGACGATTGATCGCGATCAACATTTCTTCACCCGCAACTCGGGCCTGTTCTGCACGACCGCGCCGATTTTTGACGAACACGGGGATCTGGCCGCAGCGCTTGACGTGTCGTCCGCCCGGGGCGACCTGACCGAAGGCTTCGCGCGCCTGATTTCCAGCGCAGTCGCCGATGCTGCCCGGTTCATCGAAGCGGAGAACTTCCGTCTGGCCTTTCCCAAGGCGCGGATCCTGCTCGCGCCAACCGGCGACCGGTACGGGTCATCGCTGCTTGCGGTCGACCGGGACGACCTTGTCATCGGCGCGACGCGGGCGGCGCGGATCGGGCTCGGCGTCAACTCGGCCACGCTCAAGCGTCCGACGCCAGCCGCGGACCTCATGGGGCGGGCGGGCGCCGAAAGCGACGACATTGGCGCGGCTGAGCGCGCCGTCCTCCAGCGCGCTCTCGCGCGCTCGAGCGGCAACGTCTCCAAGGCGGCGAAGGACCTCGATATGTCGCGAGCGACATTCCACCGGAAGATGAAGGAGCTCGGTCTGCGCGGCTGACGAATCCGCGCTGCAAAGTGTCGCAAATCTGAGACAGTTCCCGGCTCTCGTTGCTTGGGAGGGCTACTCAGCGCCAAGCGCGAGGGCGAAACCTCGCGGCCAACGCCGCTCCGCGAGCGGCGCAATTCAAGGGAAGAAGCGCATGACCAAAGTTGATCTGAACATCGCCCTCAAATCCCCGTTCGCCAAGCGGTACGAGAACTATATCGGCGGCGAATGGAAGGCCCCCAAAGCCGGCAAATATTTCGACAACATCTCGCCGATCACCGGCCAGCCGGTCTGCGAGATCGCCCGCTCCGACGCGTCGGACATCGAGGCCGCTCTCGACGCCGCGCACGCCGCGAAAGACGCCTGGGGCCGCACCGCGGTCGCCGAACGCGCGCAGATGCTCAACAAGATCGCCGACCGCATCGAAGCGAATCTGGAGAAGATTGCGCTCGCCGAGACGTGGGACAACGGCAAGCCGATCCGCGAGACGATGGCCGCCGACATCCCGCTCGCCATCGACCATTTCCGCTATTTCGCCGGCGCGATCCGCGCCCAGGAAGGTTCGATCAGCGAGGTCGATCACGACACCGTCGCCTATCATTTCCACGAGCCGCTCGGCGTCGTCGGCCAGATCATTCCGTGGAACTTCCCGATCCTGATGGCCGTGTGGAAGCTGGCGCCCGCGCTGGCCGCCGGAAACTGCGTCGTTCTCAAGCCCGCCGAGCAGACGCCGGCTTCGATCATGGTGCTGATGGAAATCATCGGCGATCTCATTCCGAAGGGCGTGCTCAACGTCGTCAACGGCTTCGGCCTCGAAGCGGGCAAGCCGCTCGCCTCCTCGAACCGCGTCGCCAAGATCGCCTTCACCGGCGAGACGACGACCGGCCGGCTCATCATGCAGTATGCGTCGCAGAACCTCATTCCCGGTGACGCTCGAGCTCGGCGGCAAGTCGCCCAACATCTTCTTCGATGACGTCGGCGCCAAGGACGACGACTTCTTCGACAAGGCGATCGAAGGCTTCGTCATGTTCGCGCTCAACCAGGGCGAGGTCTGCACCTGCCCGAGCCGCGCGCTCATCCAGGAGTCGATCTACGACCGCTTCATGGAGCGCGCGCTGAAGCGCGTCGACGCGATCGTGCAGGGCAGCCCGCTCGATCCGATCGACGATGATCGGCGCGCAGGCTTCCTCCGAGCAGATGGAGAAGATCCTGTCCTACTTCGACATCGGCAAGAAGGAAGGCGCCGAGGTCCTGATCGGCGGCGAGCGCAACATGCTCGAAGGCGAGTATGCGGGCGGCTATTACATCAAGCCGACCGTGTTCAAGGGCCACAACAAGATGCGCGTCTTCCAGGAGGAGATCTTCGGGCCGGTCGTCTCGGTGACCACGTTCAAGACCGACGAGGAAGCGCTCTCGATCGCCAACGACACGCTCTACGGTCTGGGCGCGGGCGTGTGGAGCCGCGACGCCAATCGCTGCTACCGCTTCGGCCGCGCGATCCAGGCGGGCCGCGTGTGGACCAATTGCTACCACGCCTATCCGGCGCATGCGGCGTTCGGCGGCTACAAGCAGTCGGGCGTCGGCCGCGAGAACCACAAGATGATGCTCGATCACTATCAGCAGACCAAGAACATGCTGGTCAGCTACAGCCCGAAGAAGCTCGGCTTCTTCTGATCGGCCCACTCTCCTACGGGAGAGGGGTTGGGGGTGAGGGTTCGCGCGGCGCGTCCCTCATCCGGCCCTTCGGCCACCTTCTCCCGAGGGAGAAGGGAGGGCGCGGGCATGTCGCGCGCCGACTCGCAGGAGAAGCCGACATGGGAACTGTGTCCGCAACGCCCGCGGCGCTCGAGCTGATCGATGAAATCGTCGCCGACCATGGCCCCGTGATGTTCCATCAGTCCGGCGGCTGCTGCGACGGCTCCTCGCCCATGTGCTACGCTCAGGGCGACTTCCTGATCGGCGACTATGACGTGAAGATGGGCGAGATCGGCGGCGCGCCGTTCTACATCAGCGGCTCCCAATACGAAGCCTGGAAGCACACCGACATCGTGATCGACGTCGTACCCGGCCGCGGCGGCATGTTCTCGCTCGACAACGGCCGCGAGAAGCGCTTCCTCGTCCGCTCGGAAATGTGCGAGATCCCGGCGCCCGCCAAGAAGGCCTCAGCCGAAGCCCTCTAGTGACCGGGGAAGGTGACCAGAGAGCGCACCGGGACGTTTAGCGCTTCGAGCTTGGCCGCGCCGCCGAGGTCGGGCAGGTCGATGACAAAACAGGCGGCGACCACCTCGGCGCCCATCTGACGCAAGAGCTTGACCGCGCCTTCCGCCGTTCCCCCGGTCGCGATGAGATCGTCGACCAGGATCACCCGTTCCCCCCGAGCCACCGCGTCCTCGTGCATCTCCATGTGGTCGAGCCCGTATTCGAGCGAATAGGGGATCGAGACGGTGGCGTGCGGCAGCTTGCCCTTCTTGCGGATCGGCACGAAGCCTGCCGACAATTGATGGGCGACCGCCCCGCCCAGAATGAAGCCGCGCGCCTCGACGCCGGCGACCTTGTCGATCTTCCGTCCCGCCCATGGCTGCACGAGCTCGTCGACCGCGCGGCGAAAGGCGTGCGCGTCGCCGAGCAGCGTCGTGATGTCGCGAAACAGGATGCCCTTTTTCGGGTAGTCCGGGATCGTGCGGATGGTGTCGGCAAGCAGCATGGGAAGCGAAGCTCGAGTCGGAGACGAAGCCTCCATCCATATCGCATTCGCGATCGAAAGCCATCGGCGGCGGCGGTCCCGTGCGGGCTCTCCGCAAACGGCCGTCTGCCCCGCGCGATGGGGACAGCGGTCGGCGCGCGGGCGCGATCCCTGGCCTGTAGCGACCCAGGTCCGAGGCAATAAACGCCAATAAACGCGCTTAAACGCGAGTAAACGTTAGTAAAAAGGCTGGCGTTTACTAGCGTTTATTTTTTGGGAATGAGCCTTTTCAATGGGTTACGGCCGTTTGGAGTAAAAAAATCCGGGGCCTCGCCTCAGACTCCCCAAGGGGTCGCCTCAGGCGCGTTCGCCTCGCCCATGAAGTCGGGCGAACCCGCAGGCTCCGCCCCCTCCCAGTCGGCCTCGCCCGGCCCATCGGCGGGGATCTCGCGCATTTTCTTCAAGTGCGCCTGCACCGCGGCTTCGAAGTCCTTGTCGATGCCGAAGTTCTCGGCGAGACGGTTGATCTTGTCCAGGAGCTTCTTGCGCGCCTCGTCGTCATAGGCCTGGTTGGCGCTGGCGACGACCTGATAGCGATCGAGCCGGTCGAGCGCCTTGAGATAGGGCGTGATCGCGGAAATATCGCCGGCGGCGATGCCCTGAGCCGCGAGCTGGATCGCCGGAGCCAGGCGGTCCAATTGCAGCTTCGCATGCTCGGCCCCGCTGTCGACCCCGCGCTGCTCCAGTTCCTGCGCAGACGATCTGCCGGATGCGAGACGCGCTCACGCCCTCTTCGGCCGCGATCTCTTCATAGGTGAAGCCCTCGCGAAGCTGGGCGAACACCCGCCTTCGCCGGAACATGAGCCCATGCGCGCCCAACCGCCTTCGCCGCACCGGCGCCTTGTCTTCAACCATGCCGCCTCTCCTGCGCCGCCGTTTCGGCGGCTCTGTGATCGGAAGCAGGGAGAATACTGCAGATTTAGCGAATTTGGAAGAAAATGTTTGAAAAAAGAGAAATAGGCCGGAAATGCAGGGCTTTCGCGGCGATGCCCGGCCGTGGATGGCGACCTACGAAGACGATGGAGTGGGAGACGGCCGCAATGCGCGGATTGCGTGGAAAAACTCGATTTTTCGCGCCGATCACAATTTAAACGGCCATAGCTTCAACGGAATGAGCCCTCGGGTCCTGTTCGATTATCTAGAGACTCGGTCGATCCGCTGACCCCCGGTGGGTCCGGACGAATTTCAAGGAAGACCCCCGTATCGCTTGAAAAGAGCGGCTCCAATACGTTCGTTTTGCATCTCCGTCGTGCCGTCGACATAGGCCGCGATGCGAGCTGAAGTCATGAGACGGCCGAAACCATAATGCGGGAGGAGACCCACGGCGCCCATCGCTTGCATGCAAGCAATGACGCTTCGCGCAGCCATTTCGGCCGAGAACTTCTTGGCAAGCGCAGCCTCGACCTGTGCGTCCCCGCCATGATCCACTGTCTGGGCGCCCTGAAGAGTCAATAGCCTAGCCGCCTCCAGATCTGTCGCGACGTCAGCCAAGCTCCACCGTAGCCCTTGATGGTCAAGAAGGGGTCGCCCGAAGCTCTGGCGTTCAGCAGCGTACGCAACTGCGGTCCTGAGGGCGGTCTCTACGACGGCGCACGCCATTGCCGAGACATAGACGCGCGTGGCGGAAATGCTTTGCAGGGCCCTCTTGAAAGCCTGGCCCGGCGGAGCAAAGAGATCGCGGTCGGCCACTCTTACGCCGCGAAGGCGAATGCCGCATGCCCCAATCGCCGCTCCTCCAATCAAGTCGTAAGCCGGAAACTTCTCGATCCCAGCCGTCTGAAGGTCGACGATAAAGCTCGCGATGCCCTTCCCACCGGCTCCCGGCTCCGTCTGGGCGTACATGACAAGGAGATTGGCGATCGCCCCATTTGTGACCCACGCTTTCTCGCCGCTAATCTCCCACCCGCCCGGAACCTTGGTCGCGAGGGTCCTGATCGCGCCGAAGTCGCTGCCAGCCTCGGGCTCGCTCAGAGACGGCGCGCAAATAAGCGAGCCCTTCATCAGTCCTGGCAAATAGCGCGCAATCTGCTCGGCTGTTCCCTCGTGCTCAATTTGGGTGACGGCGCCCTGCATGGCGATCAGTGCGAAAGCGCACGGAAAGCACGCGCGCGCAATCGCCTCGGCGACGGCGACCTTCGCGAAGAAGCTCGCTCCCGCGCCGCCACGCTCGGGCGAAACCTGCATGCCATTCAGCCCCAGGCGGATCCATTCCGCAACAACGCTCGCCGGGAGCGCGGATTTCTCTCGCTCCAGCCTCTCAGCTATCGGGGCGATCATCTCGTTCGCAAATCTCCCCGCGATAGTGACAAGCGAGCGCTCGGCCGGAGTGAGCGGGAGCGCGAATCCAGCTGGACCTTCCGAAGGGTGAGACGCTTCAGGCATGGCTTGATGAGCTCGGGTCGTTTGACCCGAGTCTACCAAAGCCCGATGGCGCGGCCCACCGGTTCAAGCGACCGAGACGCAGAGACCATGCGGCTGCATGGTCGCCAGCCCGCAGGCTTAAGTCCGCGCGTGACGCAAATCACGGTGGGCGCCGCCATCCTCCCTTATAGGTATGTTGGCCTCTGGAGTTGAACCAAAACTCCGAGGCATGGGTTCGATCGTCGGGAGGTTGGGATGAGGGGTTACGCGGTTACATTTTTCGCACTGGCGTTCTGTTCGGCTGTTTTGGCGAGGGCGGACTTGGCGGAGGCCGCTAACGACATGCCGCTCGATCAACCCGGCGGAGTCTGTGTTCCCGATAGCGCGACAATTCGCGCCGGCGGCTATGAAACCCGGGGATTTGGCGTGGGCTTCAGCGGCAGGAGCACCGGATCGATCCGACTCCTCTGTCCGTTCACCGTGACCTCAAACATGCTGGACGCAAGAATCGGGCTCATCTTCATGAGCGTCATAGACGGCGACGGCATGAACACCGGGGCGCGCGTTCGCGTCTTCTTTCGTCACGCGGGGATCGGAAGCAATGTCTGCGGTCACCGACGCCACCTGCGATTCGAACACGTCCAACACGACTGGGCCGCACAACATGGCCTGCTTCTTTCCAGGGGAGCCGATCAAGATAAACGTACTCTATTGGTACGACATTCTCATCGAGCGGACTGATCCGAAGGTCAACGTGGAATTCCTCGGCGTGGGCATGCGCGGCGCGGCAAGCTGAGGCTGGGCGCGCGCGAAATTTCAGTCTCCTTTCGTGCGGCAGGCTCGCCTCGAGCGAGGATTGAACTTCCTACAAGCCCCCTGCCGCCTGCGCCGCAAATAGCCAACGTAAGCTACATAGAAGAAGCATCCTCCCGCACGCCTGGCCAAGCAGCCATGGCCGCTGCGACCAGGCCCCGCAATTCCTCCGGATTGGCGCCGTCACGCGCCTGGACGGCCATCCCCTGGAAGACGCCCAGATAGAAACGGCTCAGGCCGTCGATGTCCGTCGAAGGCGGCAGTTCGCCCTCAGCCACTGCGGTTTCTAGCCGCGACCGCAACCTGCCCAGCATTACAAGCCGAACTTTCCTGACGACATCGGAGATCGCAGCCGGCCATTCGTCGCAGATTCGCCCCGAGCGTCGCCATGCAGCCGGCCGGGGTTGTCGGGGATTTCGGCAAGCTCTCGGTCGCCGCAAGCAAAAGCTTCTCAACGCCGGCGCGAGCGGTCGCCCCTTCCGCCAGCCTGTCCCAGATTGGCGGTCCGTTGGTCCGGACGTAATGCTCGATCGCTTCGAGATAGAGCGCCTCCTTGCTGCCGAAGGCGGCGTAGAGGCTCGGCGAGCGGACGCCCATGGCGTCGCACAGGTCGTTCATCGAAGCCGCCGCGAACCCCTTGCGCCAAAACACGAGCATGGCGGCTTCCAGCGCCGCGTCGCGATCGAACTCCCTTGGCCTCCCGATAACCGCCATCGCCGACCTTTCTGTGATGAACAACACATAATTCCCTTGACGTCGGAAATCAACTGATTAGATAGTTCTGTGTCGATCATTACAAAAAGGAGACCGATGATGCTGCTGACAGGAAAACGGGCCCTGGTGACAGGCGCAAGCCGAGGCATTGGCGCAGCAATCGCGAAAGCGCTAGCCGCCGAGGGCGCCGATGTCGCGATCACCTACGAGAAGTCGGCGGAGCGCGCGGCCGAAGTCGTCGCCGACATAAAGGCGAAGGGGCGCAAAGCCGTGGCGATCCAGGCCGACAGCGCCGACGTCGGCGCCGTTCAGGCTTCGGTCGCGAAGGCGGTCGCCGCAACTTGGCGGCCTCGACATCCTCGTCAATAATGCGGGGATTCTACGATTGGGCGAACTCAAGGACATCTCACTCGCGGACATCGACGCGCTCCTCAATGTCAACGTGCGCGCGCAGATTATCGCCAGCAAAGCGGCGCTCGCCCACCTTGGCAAAGGCGGTCGCATCATCACCATCGGCAGCTATTTCGCCGACAGCGTCCCGGCGTCGGTCCTGAGCGTCTATGCCGCGACCAAGTCCGCCTTGACCGCCTTCACGAAGGCTCTGGCGCGCGAGCTCGGCCCCAAGGAGATCACGGTCAATGTCGTGCAGCCGGGCTCGATCGACACCGACATGAACCCGGCTCACGGGCCCTTCGGGGACACGCTCCGTCAGTTCATGGCGCTCGGTCACTATGGCGCGCCGGAAGACATCGCCGATGCTGTGGCGTTCCTGGCGAGCGCCAAGGCCAAATACATCACCGGCTCGACATTGACCGTCGACGGCGGCGCCAACGCCTGATCGCGCCGAGGGAGCTGACAGCGCCCAGACCAATCCGCGTGCAGCGGGTCAAGCTCCCAGGTCGACCCGCTGCCCCAACACCGAAAGAAGCAGCCATGAAGCTCACAATAATATCCTCGATCATCCTGCTCGCCGGCATCGGCTTCGCCGACGCCGAGACGGTTGATTCGCCGCCTCCAAGTCCCGTGCGCTCATTCACGACGGAATATCCCGCGCTTCACCCATTCCGCCATACCGTGGGCGAAACGTCGTATGTCGGGTACTATTTCAACGGTCGGCCAGCCAACTGTTCCGTGCTGATCTGGTCAAAGCCGACTGACGAAACTTCGGATGAGAAAAGGGCGCACCAACAAGTTCGGATCGATCTGAACGCCAATCAGGCAATGACGTTCTTTGTCGATCACCTTGGCTCGAATCTCAGCCTGCAATGCTCTGCTGACGCCAAGAGCTTGTCGGTGATCCAGACCTCGATCCCGCTTACCCAATGACGCTGCGCGCCGGCCTTACAGATCGAGCACAATGTCGGCGCGCGGCCGGCTGCAGCAGATCAGGAGATTGCCCTCCCCCGGCGGCTCGAGCGGCTGGGGGAGATAGTCGACTGCGCCGGCGATGAGCCCGCTCTCGCAATTGTGGCAGACGCCGGTGCGACACGCCCAGCGCACCGGCACATCGCAGGCTTCCGCCAGTTCGAGTAGGCTCTGAAACGCCTTATCCCAGCGCACGGCCAGATTGCTTCTGGCGAAAGACACCACCGGCCCCGTCCCAGCGGGTCGCTCTGGCGGATGCGGCGCCCGCGCCGGAGCGGCGACGACGCCCGGGGTCAGCGCGGGACCTGCGCCGAAATTCTCGCTGTGCAGCCGCGCGGCCGGGACGCCCCAGTTCATGAGATCGGCGGTCAAGCCGCTCATGAAGGCCGCCGGCCCGCACAGATAGAAATCCGCTTCGCGCGGCGCGCCCAGCTCCTTGAGGACCTGCACGTCCACGCGCCCAAGGCCATCGAAATCGACCGCCAGCCGGTCTCCCGCGCCGGGCGCGCTGTAACGGATGTTGCTATGGCCTCCGGGCAACGCTTTGAGAAGCGCCCGCGCTTCCGCGGCGAACGCGTGCTCGGCGCCGTTGCGGGCGCCATGAATCCACCAGACGTCTCTCCGCGAGCCGCTTGCCGCGAGCGCATGCAGCATGGCCAGCACCGGAGTTGAGCCGATGCCTGCGCTCAGCAGGACGACAGGGCCGTCGCCCTGCCCTAGCGTGAAAACGCCGCGCGGCGCGCTGGCGTCGATAACGTCGCCGACCTTGAGCACGGTGTCGACGTAGCCCCCGGCGGCGCCGTTCGGCTCGCGCTTGATGCTAAGGCGCCAGCGCTCGGCGCTCGGTTCGCTGGACAGCGAGTAGCTGCGCAGCAGCGCCGGCGCCTCGGGCGCGGGCTTCAGTCTGAGGACGACAAACTGCCCAGGCATCGCCGCAACGAGAGGATGGCCATCGCTCGGTTCGAGCAAGAGCGAGGTCACATTGCAGCTCTCGCGCCGCTTGTCCGCGACGCGCAGCGGCCGGAACCCGGCCCACGCCGGCGGCAACCCGGTCGCGGGCGCCAAGGCTGGGTTGCCGACCGTCGAGTCGCCCTGGCGTTCGTGGTCGAGCAATGTTTCGAACGAGGAGCGCCAGCCGGCGCTCAACGCCGGGATGCGCAAAGCCCGCTCCAACCCGCCCTTGTCGCGCCCGGGCAAATACAAGAGCGCGTCAATCTCGGCGACGGTCAAATGCTCGGGACCGGCCGAGATCTTGACGATCTCGTCCCCGGCTTCGACTTCGCCCTCTTCGAGGACGCGAAAATAAAAGCCCGGCCTGTGATGCACCACCACGAGCGCCGGCATTTGCGGCTCGTTCATCCGGATGCCGAGCCGGTAGCAAGTGACGCGCGGCTGCGTCACCTCGAACAGCGCGCTTCCAATCCGGTAATGGTCGCCGATGCAGACCTCTGCGTCGGGCAGACCATCGACCGTGAAGTTCTCGCCGAACTGGCCATAAGCGAAGTCGGTACGGCTGAGCTGAGTCTGCCAATAGCGGTACGAATCGATCTGATAGACAAAGACCGCGCGATGCTCGCCGCCGTGCCCCTGCAGATCGCCTTGACCATCGCCGTCTATGTTTAGCCGGCGCGCCATTCGACGACCTTGCACCGGCGTTTTCCACACTCCGGTATGAACAGTTTTGCCCTGCCAGGGAATGTCGCGTGGGAGGCCAACATTGACCGAGAGCAAGCTCGCCATCTTTGCCTCGTCGCTGACCACTGGAGCGTCGCCGCCAAGGCCGTTCTAACGGAGATCGGCGCCTGCGTCCTCCGGCCGATAGCGGCTATCGCGATGGGCGCGGTGGAGTCTGACGCAGGCGCGTCGCGACCTGCACCTCGCTCATTGATTCGCGCCGGGCGCGACCCTGGACCACCCGCTTCCACGGAGGCCTGCGGGCGCGCCGCGAAAAGCACGAGGAGAAAATAGATCGGGGCGCCGATCCCGGCCATGACCAGAAACCAGTTCGATCGGCCCAAACAGCGCCAGCAGGATCACCAGATAGATGAAATCGCGGCGCGAGGCGCCGTCGAGCAGGCGCGTGAGAAGGCGCTCGGGCGCATCCGACACCGAGGTGAACAGCGTATCGCCGCCATCCTTGCCGCGCATCAGCCGCCAATAGACGAAGCCGGCCGAAGCCCAACGTTCCGAGCACGGCCGCGGCGCCAAGCCATAGCGGCCAAAGGGAGCCAGCGGACAAGCTCCAACCGACGCTCATGCAGCCGAATATGACGGTGTGGACGACATTGTCGCCCCAGAAGTCGAGGACGCCGCCCCATCGCGACTGCTGGAATTTGAGCCGCGCCAGTTCGCCATCGCACCCGTCGAGGATCGAATGGGCCAGAAACAGGACCGCGCCTATGGTCTGCATCAGCGGGCGTGACGATAAGAAGAGCGGGCCGCCGCAGATCCCGACCGCAATGGAAATCAGGCTCATTTGATTGGGCGTGATCGAGGTTGCCGCGAGCCGGAGCGAGATCTGCAACGAGATCGGCCGCTCGACACGGCGCGCCATGAAGCCGTCGGTGTCCTTCACCAGCGAGCGCAGAAGCCGCTGCTCCGCGGCGCGAACGTCGGCGTGCGTCTTGACGACCAACGGATCGATGTCAGCCGAAAGGGACGCGGGCGGCCCAAACCGGCGAGTTAGCCGACCCTCGACATCGGCCAGGTCTGGCGCGCCGCCGTCCTTGTCCAGTTCATTCACCGCATCCAAGCCCGACGCGGTCGCGAGCACGACGATTTCGGCTCGAGATCGCCGCCCAATTCGCCGGCTCGATCCGCGTCGAAGCCAGCCGTTCGAGCCAGTCGGTTTCTGCGAGGATGGTTGTGGGGGCAATGATGATGGGCGCCGTCGAAGAGGGGGGAGAGTGCCGCGGCGAGGCTGCGCCAATCGGCCATCGCGGCGGCGCCCGGGCGTCGGGGCGCCCTTTGCGCCGAGGAGGAAGACCTGCCCATAGCCAGCACGGCGCGCCGCCAACGCAGCCCTGTGGATGAGTCTCAGCCCCAGAATCATCGCGTCGCCATCCGGCCCGCGCGCGACGTCCGCCGCATCCCCCGAGGCGGCGGACGGGGCAAGAAGGATCAGGATTGGCGCTTCGGACATGTGCTTTGGGGCATCCATGGGGCGACGCCCGGCACTCCACCTCGGCGACGATTGCTGATAGACGATCCCGCGCGGCGATCGTAGTCCCGCGCAGTCTTCGGCGCGAACCGCGCCCGGACGGGGGATCCCAGCCATTTCAGCTTCGCTCATTGTCGCCGCGTTTCTTGGCTTCCTGCTCGTTGTCTTTCTCATCATCCATAGCGGCGCCGCCGAAGTGGCCTCGGCCATGCTGGCGCTTGGCTGGTGGCTCGCGCCAATCACCCTCTATCATCTTCTGCCCATGTATTTTGACGCCGCCTCCTGGCGGCAGCTGTTTCCCGCTGCGAACCGCCCGGGCCACGGCAGCTTTCTCTGGATGGTTCGAATCCGTGGAATTCCGTCAGCACCCTGTTGCCGGTCGCCGGCGTCGGGGGCGACGTCGTCGGCGCGCGGCTCGTGCACCAGCGGGGCGTTTCGGGCGCGCAAGCCACCGCCAGCATGGTGGTCGATATAACGGTCGGCTCAGCGACCGAGCTCGTCTTTCCGGTCCTCGTCGGAGTGGGGCTGCTCACCGCGGACGAGACCCACGACGCGGCTGCGACAGCATGGGGGCTCACAATCGGCGTCGCAATATTCGCGGCGGCGATCGCAGCTCGTCCGGATCCAACACAACAGCATGTTTGCTATATTGATCGGATGGGCTCACCGTCTCGCGCCGAAGAGTTGGATGTTGAGCCTGTCGATTTGTCATCCTGGAAAGCCTCAGCACCGGCGTGCGCGGCGCGGCGTTCATGGTGCCGGGAGCGTTGGGCGCTCAAGAGGGCGGTATGGTCTTGTTCGGAGCTTTGGTCGGACTGCCCGCCGACCTGGCGCTCGCGGTTTCTCTGACCAAACGCGTTCGCGAGCTGGCGCTGGGCCTGCCGGGCCTTGCGGCTTGGCAATGGGTCGAGGGGAACCGTTTGCTCGCACGCAGAGAGGATAAGGCGAGCTCGACCTCGTAGTGACGTCTATTGAGGCGGGATGTCGTACGTCGGCGATCCGGTCGGGCCCAACTTGGCCGGCGACCCGACCACGAGGCCCGGCGTGGCCGGTGATTTCATCTCCGGCGGCAGCCCTTGCGCCTCACGCAATTGCGCCCGGCGGGTCTGATAGTAGCTCGAGCGCAAGAAACTATAGAAGTCGACGGACGAACTCTCGGCTTGTTTCCACTGGCCAAGATGGTGACGGCGCCCAGGGCGCCGGTCGCGACCGACCACGGCCATCCAAAGAAAATTCCGCCCGCAACCCAGCCCACGGGATCGCCGACCGAATTCCACCACTCCGCCCACAGAATTGCGTTGCGTCGAGGGACCGAAATAGGGGCTCACTACATAGGTGCCGGCCGGAACGCCCCAGACGAACATGGTCTGGCCGAAATCGCCGGTCTGCTGCGGCAATCCGCCTTGCGAGGCGACATCGAACAAGCCGCCGAGGCCAAAGGTCGTGTTGAAGAGGATGCGGCTGAGCGTAATTCCGGCTGCGTTAATGCGGCCCTGGAGGATGTCATTTGCAAAGACACGCGGCTCTTTCAGGTTCGCATCCAAATCCTGGAATCCATCCCGAAACACCCCTGGCACCGACTTAACGACGGTCGCCGCGTCGAGCACGACCTGATTGACGTGAAGAACGCCGCGGTTGAACTGCTCGTTCGGATCATCGATCGGCAGCGACGCATCGTGGGGCACGCCCGCACAAGCACTGACAAGGCCCGCCAGGCCCAAAGCGCTCAGCCGTCCGATCCAGCGTTCAACGCCACCCATGCGTTGACAATTCCTCTTGAAATTCCGCCCCACGCGGAGACTTCCCCCGGCAGGTCCACGCATAGGACTTGCTAAGGAAATGTCCTGCTCCGGTTCTGAGAGATCAGACCCAGCCCTAACTAAAGCTAGCAGAGGCGCCCGTCCGCGACTATCACCCTTTTGCCACAGTGCCGTCCAATTATCCGTGAACGGACGGCCGGTCATTCCTCGGCATGAGCCTTACTCTGCGTCGCCAACAGGGCCGGCTGGAACAGAACGGCCGCCGAAAGGGTCGTCAATAGTGCCAGGGCCATCAATTTGCCCATGCTCGAGGTCCCAGGATGGTGGGAGAACCATAAGCTGCCAAAAGCGGTGGCGGTGGTGCAGGCGCTGAAGAACACCGCCCGCGTTAAGCTTGACTGCAAAAACTTATGCTCTCCCGCCCGCCACGCCATGACATAGTAGATTTTCGAACGCTACCCCCACGCCCAGCAAAAGCGGCAGGGCGATGATGTTGGCGAAATTCAGCTTGAGCCCGATCGCCACGCAAATCTCGAGCGTGACGACGATGGCGACAACCAAAGGCACAAGCGTCAGCGCCACATCTCTCCAGCGCCTTAGAGCCACGAACAGGATCAGCGCGATCGACAGGAGCGACCAGACGGCGGCCTGAAAAAACGCTTTGACGATGGTCGCCGCGGCCTCACG
>CAVUPE010000023.1:0-29697 GCA_963743265.1 uncultured Alphaproteobacteria bacterium
ACAGTTCCTTGCCCTCGCTCGCTCAGACTGCGACCGGGCCGCCTGTCTGGACCGAACGCAGAGCCGCCTGGCAGAGCTTGAGCGACAAGAGATTGCCGCGCGCCGAATTCAGAGGCTCGCGCTCGTCTTCGATCGCGGACAGGAGTTCGCCCATAGCGCCGGCGAAACCATCATTGAACCAGGAGCCCGTGAGGAGAGGCCGGGCAACGCCGGCTTCGATATAAAGCTCGACCGCTTGATGACCGAGGTCGGGTCCCTGGCTGGCGGCGATCCCACTCGCGCCCACAACCGAAGTCGAATCCCGTGCGCCGTAGCGCGTCGCGCCGTCAAAAACGAGCGAGGCCTGACCCCCGTCAAAGGTGACAAGCACCTGGGCCAGAAGAGGCGGCCGCGCTGTCTGTCCGGCCGCTCGGGCAGTCGTGGCATAGACGGAACGGGCGCGGTCGCCAATGACGCTCGCGAGGAAATCGAACCAATGGACGCCAAAGTCCCAGAGGATGAGATCGTCCATCGCTTCGAACGACGTCCCCGCGATCCAGCCATGGTTCCAGCGGATCTCGACATGGACGCCGGTGACTTCGCCGATCAGCCCCGCGCGGACGGCCTCCCGGATATAAGCGAGATGCGGCGCCCAGCGCCCATTCTGATTGACCGCAAGCTTGAGCCCGTGCCGCTCCGCGAGTTCGACGAGTGCACGGCCGTCATCGAGGTTCTCGACAAACGGTTTCTGCGACAGCACATGCTTACCGGCGTTCAAAGCGCGCCGCATCAGGGCCAAGCGGACATCCGGATGAGCGGTGAGATCAAGCACGAGCACAGCCGGGTCGCGCAACACGGAATCGAAATCGTCGCTAACGCGTGCGTTCGGAAAATGGGCGTCGCGGCGCGCGCGAGCGCGTTGGAGATCGCGCGAGCAGATGGCGACCACGTTCAGGCCATGACGCGCATAGGCGTCGAGATGCGCGCCGCTGATGCCGCCTGCGCCGACGAGCGCAATCGGTTGCTCACGATCCCGCGGCATCGGCGGACGATAGGGAAGGTCCGGCGCTTGGACCTCGCCCGCGACCTTGGCGACCAAAGCATAGTCGTCAGCCGATGGTCCGTCAGCCGTCGCCGTCATGGCAGCAGAGCCAGTGTGCGACGCTCGCGAGCGGAAAGCGCGGCGGTGTCGACGATACGCTGAGCGGTACGGCAAAGGGTCGGATCCAGCGGCCCTTCGAACGGCAGATCGCGCTCCTTGCAATGGAGCACGTATTCGACCGGCTTGCGGAACGGCGCCCTTAGTTCATCGACTGGCACCTGTCGGATGGTTTGCTGCAAGCGGGTCTGCACGCCGACATGCGGCTCGTAGTCGTAACTCGAAATCGTGCCCTCTGAACCAACGACAACAAAACCGCACTTGGGCAGCGGTTGCGTCGTCCAGGGATCGGTGAAGGTTCCCCAGCGCGTTTCAAGCTTCGACAAGCCACGCGCGTAACGGCAAATGGTGATGGAATGCTCATCCACCTCTAAGCCCTCCGGATGATCGACCACCGCGGTCACCTCGATCGGCGCCTCGCCGTTCATGAACCACGTGCCAAGGGTCGCTCCGTAACCGAGATAGTCGAGCAGGCTGCCACCGCCCGAGGCTTTGCTGTACCACCACGACGTCGGCTTCTCCCGCCGCACCTCCTCGTCCGACACGACGATTTTGTCGGCGCGGTGATAGAGCGGGCCGCGATTGCCGTCATAGAAGTGAACCTCGGTAACGTCGCCGATGACGCCTTCGTCGATCAGCCGCTTGGTGGTCACATGGGATGGATACCAGCGCAAAGGCCAATTGACGGCAAGTCGAACTCCCGACTTCTTGACAGCCACAAGCATCCGGTCGGCGTCGGGAAGCGATGCGGCGAACGGCTTTTCGAGCAGGATGTCGACGCCGAGCGCGGCGACCTCCTCGACCACATCCGCATGTCGCGCGGTCGCCGGACAGAGGATGGCGAGGTCGGGACGCGCCTCCCGCACGCATTGCGCGATGTCACGATAGACGCGCTCTTTGGGAATGGAGAAGTTGGCGATTGCGTCAGCCATCCTCGCCTCGCCGGCGTCCCATACACCCGCGATTTCAGCGTTGGGGTGCTCATAGACCTCGCGCAAGAGGTCGCCCATGTGGGCGTGTTCGAAGCTTAAGCCGACGGTCCGCCACTTGCGCATCTCAAGGCCTCCCCTCGCCCGATCCCACGGGGTTCAACACATCGCGGCCACGCGCGGCCGCTTCGCTGCGCCGTTGCTCGACGCGCAGCACCAGCGCCATCGCCACCGCGAGCGTCGCCGAAAGCGATTTGAATCCGAAGAAGCTCTCTTCGATCACCTCGACATACGCCTTCGAAACCGGGACCAACGGGCTGAACGCGCTGTCGGTCAGCGAGACGATCGGAACGCCGCGCTGTGCTGCGGACGCAGCCAATTCCGGGGTGATGGAATTGTAAGGCGTGAAGCTGATCGCGAGGACCGCGTCGGAGGTCGCCGCGCAGCGCAGAAGCTCGAAGGCGGTCGAACCGACATTGTCGAGCGCAAGGTTGCGTACGCCGAGATTGGCGAGCGCGAGCGAGACATAGCTGACCAGCGAGAACGCGCGCTTGGAGCCAATGATGTAGATGAGGTCCGCCGCCGCCAGCGTCTCACTCATCATCTCGAATTGGGAGAGGTCGAGCCGATCGCGGACGCCGGCGAGCGCCGCCGTGCACGACCCGATGAACCCGTCAACAAGGCGCGCCGCCTCGCTGCTCGAAGCGCTCTCCCAACGGTCGCGGCTCAGCCCTCCGCCTGCGAGATGGGCCTTGAACACCTCTTGCAGAGCGGAGAAGCCCGAATAGCCGAAGGCTTGCGCGAAGCGCACCAGGGTCGAGGGCTGCACGCCGGCTTCGCGGGCGACGCTGGTCACGGTGCCCAGCGCGACGGCGGTCGGATGCTGCCAAAGATGGATCGCGACCTGGCGCAGCTTCTTCGGGAGCCGGGCGGTTCCCGACGACAGCACCGCGCGCAGCTCCTCGTAGCTGCCGGGCCGCGAGTAGCCGAGCGCCGCGCCGACGCCGGCGTCCGCAACCGCATCGGCGCGCTCGGTGGTCCGGCGGCTATTCATCGTTGAGCCGTTCTCTGAGATAGGTTCGGGCGTCGCCGCCGATGAGACCGTGCAAGCAGCCCGCGATCCCCTCAATGAGAAGTGGTCGCGCCATGTCCACCCCAAAGATCGGAGCTATGGAGAGAACGGCCCTCGCGAGCTCGGTCCAGTCGGAATTTTTTTCGCCGATCGCGATAACGCTCTCCGCGTAAGGATCTGACGGCGTCCAGCGCGCGTCGAAGCGCCGCGCGCCACTCAAGCCATAGGCGATCCAGCTGGCGACCGCGAGAACGAGCAAACCCGCCGGCTGACCTGCCGCGAGGCGCTCGCGCAACGGATCGACGAGACGCTGGACAATCTTCTGCGATCCATCCGTCCCGATCTGATGACATCGGTGACGGATGGCGGTGTTGCGGATGCGCGCCATCGACTGATCGATATACGGAGCGACCTCCATTCCCGCGAGCTTTGGCAGCGTGGTCGAGGTTTCCTGCTCGAGCATCCTGCGCGTGAGCGCAGCAAGCACGGGATCGGCCGCGGCCTCATAGGTGAACTCGTGGCCGACGAGCGAACCCTGATGCGCCAGCGTCGATTGCGCGGCGTTGAGCACACGCATCTTGATCTGCTCGTAAGGCTTCGCGTCGGCGACAAACGAGGCCCCGGCAAGGTCCAGAGTGGGTCGCTCGCCAGCGAACTTGTCCTCGATAACCCATTGCCGGAATGGCTCACCAACGACCGCGCCGGGGTCACGCGCGCCGAGCGTCTCTGAGACTTTGTCGATGTCTTCCAGCGCAGTTGCCGGCACGATCCGATCGACCATCGTGGATGGAAACGTGACGCGCTCCTCGATAAAGCGCGTCAGCTCCGCCGACCGTAGAGCCGCGAACTTGAGCATCGCCGCGCCGAGCCGCACGCCGTTGGATGGAACATTGTCGCAGCTGATCAAAGTGAGCGGCGTCCCGCCGGTCTGCCGCCGTCGATCGAGCGCAAGCGCAAGCAGGCCAAGGAGGGTGCGGGGCGGGAAGCCGCCGTCGAGGTCCGCACGAAGCGCGGGATTGTCGAGCTCGAGCGCGCCGGTCGACGGCGTCAGGCAATAGCCTTTTTCGGTCACCGTGATCGTCGCGACAGAAATCTCCGGACCCACCGAGCGCGGCGACAGCGGCGTCGGCGCTCGCCTTGTCCGCAATGTCGATCACCTGGCGTAGCGCGCCGATGATGCGGGTCTCGGCGTGGGCGTCCTGCCTGAGCGTGCGGGAATAAAGGCAGTCCTGCGGGGCCAGGAGTTCCGTGAGACTCGGCGCGGTTAGGTTCACACCCAGGACGCCCCATCGTCCCAAGCGAGCCTCGAGCATGTCGTCAATGAATTCGGCCTGGTGGCAGCGATGAAAAGCCCCGACGCCGATATGCGCCATGCCGATCTTCAGGCTTTCGCGATCGTATTGCGGCTGGCGCACTGACGGCGGCAGCTCCGGCAAAACGCCACGGGACAGGCGCCGCATCGCCTTGGCCTCAGTCCAGTGCGCCAAAGACGTTCTGCGTATAATCGATCAGCGCGCCCGACATCGGCTCCGAGGCCTCCGAGAGAAGGAAGAGAGAGAGCCGCGCGACGTCGTCCGGGTTAAGCAGGCGTCCGAACGGCATGCTTGCGGCGGCCTCGGCCAGCCATCCCTCGCCCTTGCCAAGCGTGACCGCCTGCATCTGCCGCTCGCCGGGCGAATCGACCCAACCCAGGATGACTCCACTGACGCGGATGCGATCGAAACGATGCGCGTGCGCACTGTTCTTGGTCAGCCCGGCAAGCGCCGACTTGGACGACGCGTAGACCGCAAGCTCCGGCGCGCCGCCGCGAGCGTGCACGGAAAGGATATTGACGATCGAGCCCGGCGCCTTGCGCTCGCGCAGATGATTGACGAGCCTGTGCATGAGAAAGAAGGGCGCGCGCGCATTGACCGCGAAGAGCCGGTCCCAGAATTTCATGTCCGCTTCGACGAGCGATCCTCTGTCCGTGAGCGCGGCGGCATTCACCAGCGCGTCGACATGATTGAATCGCTTGAGCGCGGCGTCGAAGATCAAATCCGGCGCATTGGATTGTTCGAGATCCGCCGCCACGAAGAGGGCAGGCGCTCCGCTGCGCTCCACCTCGGCCATGGCAGCCGCGCCCTTGGCTACGTCGCGTCCTGTCAGCACGAGGCCTTCGGCGCCCGCGCGGGCCGCCGCCTGGGCAATGGCCAAGCCCACACCCTGGGTTGACCCGGAGACCACGACCACCCGCCCGTGCATGCGCGCCCCCTGAGAGGTTCTCCTGTTCGCGTAATGTTGGATCAGAAATTCCGATTGTCAAATTCTGGAAATTTCTGGCGAATATCAGGGGCTATTTGGTGCGAACTCGCATTGACAAACGGAAGTTTCTTGCCAGTATCGATAGAACGGTTGGATTTTTCGCCAAGACGAGGCGGCTCAGACAAAAGCCGACGAGGGAGGAAACGCAATGCGGACCATCAGGGGCCCGGGCCTGTTTCTGGCTCAGTTCGCGACCGACACGCCGCCGCACAATTCACTACCCTCGATCGCGCGATGGGCCAAGGATTACGGATATAAGGCGATTCAGATTCCCGCCTGGGACAAACGCCTGTTCGATATAGACAAGGCCTATGACAGCGAGACCTATTGCGACGAAATCAAGGGGACGCTCGCAGACATCGGCATCGCAATCAGCGAATTGGCTACACATTCGCTTGGCGACCTGGTTTCGTCACACCCCGCTTACGATCTGATGCTCGATGGGCAGGTTCCCGCCGAAGTCCGGGGCAATCCTGAGAAGCGCCGTCATTGGGCGACTGATCAGATCCGCAAGGTCGCCAAGATTTCACGCCGACTGGGACTAACGGAGCATGTCACCTTCTCCGGCTCTCTCGCCTGGCCCTATTTCTATCCGTATCCCCAGAGGCCTGCAGGGCTCATCGAAGATTGCTTCGCTGAACAAGCCCGCCGCTGGAAGCCGATCCTCGACGTCTATGACGAGAACGGTGTCGACCTCTGCTATGAGATCCATCCCTTCGAAGACATCTTCGACGGCGAGACGTTCGATATGTTCCTTGATGCGGTCGGCGGGCACAAGCGTTGCAACATCAATTACGACGCCAGCCACTTCATCAAGCAATGCATGGACTATCTCGGCTTCATCGACCTCTATCACGACCGCATTAAGATGTTCCACGTCAAGGACGCCGAATTCAACCCTACGGCGAAGCAAGGCGTCTACGGCGGCTATAAAGGCTGGCTCGAGCGGGCCGGACGCGACCGCTCGCTCGGCGACGGCCAGGTCAATTTCAAAGCCATCTTTTCCAAGCTCGCTGCTTATGATTTCGCCGGCTGGGCGGTCTACGAGTGGGAAGACCCCTTGCAACACCCGGAAGAGGCGGCGCGCAAGGGCGCACATTTTATCGCCGATCACATAATCAAAGTCACCGATCGCGATTTCGGCGACTACCTCGCGACCGGCGTCGACCGCGCGACCAACCTCACGCTCCTCGGCGTTAAAGGCTGAACTGATGGTTCACGCAACCGCCGTCGACGGGCTTAAGAGCGGACGCTTACGCGTCGGCGTGATCGGCGGCGGACGCAACGCCTTTATCTGCGCGGTTCATTTGATCGCGAAGCGGCTCGACAATCAGATCGAATTGAAAGCCGGCGCCCTTTCTTCGGACGCCGAAAATGCGGGCGCCGACCGCCGGGTGTTCGCCGAAAAGAGCGCGACATTGACCCCGAACGTTCTGAACGGCGCGCGCGGCGGGGCCTTTATCGAAGCGGCGTAAAATCCAGCGAGAACAATGGAGTGTGGACGTCCACAAGCTTCGATTGAGCGGATGTTCATGTTTTCAGTGCGTTACGACCCCGTTCAGTTCCGCTCGCAAAAGCGGCGCGCTGGCGCCGTCAGGGCCAGCGGCGATATGAAATACATATTTGTTTTATATTATACGGCCGCGCGTTCATCCCGCGCTTTCATCGGTCGCCCGCGCGAGGAACACATGCCGCTCCCGCCATTCCTCCGGCCCCGCTTTGGGCGGCGCGTCCAGCGCCATCACAGGACCGCCGGCGCTGCGGTGGGAGGGCCAGTGCGGCAGGCCGGGGCCGTTGGGATCGCCGTTCCTGACGAAGTTGATCCAGTAGCTCGACGCGAGCTTCGCCAGCTCGCGATCGGCGTCTTCGATGCAGCCACGGGAAAGCGTGGAGATTGTCGAACACATAGAGGAGTTCGCCCGCATGGAAGGCGCCGGCGTCGCGACTGTCGCGCTCGCCAAACCAGCCCTGCGGCGTTAACGGCGCGCGGTCGAAACGGAAGCGAAAGATGTCGGCGCGGCCGCTTTGCTTCTGCGCCTCGATCCAGGCCCAGGTTGGGTGGATGATGACGAGATCGCCGCCAAGCGCGCGCGCCGAGGCGGCGTCGGTCTCCGGCGATCCGCCCGGATAGTGCTGCAAAGCTGCTTCCGTCCGCTCGCCGAAGATCGAGCGCGCGAGTTCGACATAAGGGCGCTTCGCGTCGTCGCCCTGAAGCAAGGTGAAATTGAAGCCCTCGTCCTTGTTCCAGCCGGCCATCAGCGGAACGTCGCTCTGCTCGCCGGCGGCGAAGATCTCGGCCGGCGAGCGCGGCAGAAACCATCCATCGATGATCGGGCGGAAGCCAAGCCCAGGCGCGGCGGCGAGGATCGGCATCAGCGGGAAGCGGCGCGCATTTCGGCCAGCGAACGCGCTCCGACCTTGCGCATGAAGTCGAGGCCGGCGGCCTCGGCCTCCGCGAGCGACGCCGGCGCGCGGCTCGGCGACGCGAACATCGCTCCGCTCTCGCCGATGACGCGCGCGAAACAGCCCCTTGGCAAGCGGCGAGGCCATGAGCGCGCTCGTCGCGTGCGAACCGGCGGATTCGCCGGCGATCGTGACCTTGTCTGGATCGCCGCCGAAGGCGGCGATGTTGCGCTTGACCCATTGCAGCGCGGCGACAAGGTCGAGAAAGCCATAAGCGCCGGACGAGTGATGCTCGGATTCGGCGGTGAGTTCGGGATGGGCGAGGAAGCCTAGCGCGTTGAGCCGATGGTTGACGGTGACGACGACGATGCCGCGCGCGGCGAGACGCGCGCCGTCGTAGCGCGCTTCGGCGCCGGAGCCGACGACGAAGCCGCCGCCGTGAATCCAGACCATCACCGGCAGGCGCGCTTCTGTCGCCGGAGCGGCCGGCGTCCAGACGTTGAGATAGAGGCAATCCTCGGAGTCGCCGGCTCCGCTGAGGTCAATGTCGTCCCACACGACGCCCTGCACGGAATGCGCGCCGAACTCATCGTGTCGGCCGCACGCCTGTCCACGGCGCAACCGGCTCAGGCGGGCGCCACCGCAGCGGGCCGACGGCGGCGCGGCGTAGGGAATGCCTTTGTAAACGCGGACCCCGCTTGCGTCCGGCTCTGGAACCGCAAGCTCGCCGCTCTCGATCGACAGACTTTTCGTCATCACACTCGCCATCCAGCGCTCGTTTCGACCGGTTTCGCCGCCTGACGTCGCATCGGCATTTCATCGAGGCCGGCGAAGCGCGCCTTCGAACCAAGCGCTTCCTCGATGCGCAGAGCCTCGTTCCATTTCGCCATCCGTTCGGAGCGCGCGAACGAACCGACTTTGAGCTGCCCCGCGCCCCAGCCGATCGCGAGATGAACGATCGATGTGTCCTCAGTCTCGCCCGAGCGCGCCGAGACGATCGTCCCAAAGCCGGAGCGGCGTCCTTCGTCTAAAGCGGCTTTCGCTTCGCTGACCGTTCCCGCCTGATTCACTTTGACCAGCACCGCATTGACGCTTCGCCTTCGCGCCGCCTCGCGCACGCGGCTTGCGTTGGTGACAAGATAATCATCGCCGATGATCTGGATGCGGTCGCCGACCGCGGCGGTGAATTGCTCGAACCCCTTGTCGTCGTCTTCGCCGAACGGGTCTTCGATCGACAGGATCGGATAGCGGGCGCACCACCCGATCAGCATCTCGGCGAGCGCGTCGCGATCGAGCTCGCGCTTTTCGAGGCCCAGACGATAGCGGCCGCCTTTGCCGAATTCCGACGCGGCAATGTCGAGCGAGATCGCCACGTCCTCGCCGGGAACGAAGCCGGCGCGCTCGATCGCCCGCATCAATGTTTCGAGCGCCTCCTCATTGCTCGAAAACGCCGGCCACCAGCCCCCTTCATCGGCCACGCCCTGCAGGAGGCCGCGCTCGGCCATGATCGCGCCTGCGGAATGGTAGACTTCCGCCGTGACCTCCAGCGCCTCGGCGAAGGTTTTGGCGCGCGGCGCCATGACCATGAAGTCCTGCACGTCGGTTCGCCGTCCGGCATGGGCGCCGCCGCCGAAGATCTGGATCTCCGGCAGCGGAATGATCGCCGGCTTGTCGCCGAGACAATAGCGCCAGAGCGGAAGGCCGCGGCTTGCCGCCGCTGCATGAAGAACGCCAAGCGAAACCGCCGTCAGCGCGTTCCCGCCGAGCCTCGCCTTGTTCGGCGTGCCGTCGAGAGCGACGAGTTTCGCGTCAATCGCGGCCTGATCGAATGGGTCAAGGCCGGCGAGAGCGGGCGCGATTTCCGCAGCAATCCCCTCAAGCGCGTCCTGCACGTCAAAGCCGCCGAACCGCTTACCTCCGTCGCGCTTGTCGATCGCCTCGCGCGAACCGCGCGATGCGCCGGCAGGCGCAATGCCCCGCCCCACCGCGCCGTCGGTCAACTTGATTTCCGCTTCGACCGTCGGCCGTCCACGCGAGTCCCAGATGCGCCGTGCGACAAGCGATTGGATGACGGGTTCGCTCATCGCGCATGGCTCCAAGCGTCGGCGACGTCCTTCAGGCGGTGCGGCGGATCGGCGATCAGCGGCGTCGGCACAGCGGCGCACGGCCGCACGCTCGCTCTCGCGGGTGAGGTATTCGACAGGCGACTTGCCGTCGACCCTGGCGAGGAACAGGGCCGGCAGCAGAGCGGCAGCGCGCGCTTCGATTTCGGTCGCGTTCTCCCAATCGACGCCAGCGAGATAGGCGCTCGCCAGCGCCGAAAAAGCGGCGATGTAGCGAGTCCTGTCGGCGCCCTCGCGCGCGCCCTTGAGCAGGAGATGATTGAGGCAGAAGGCGAGATCGAAGGCGGGATCGCCGAACCACGCGCATTCGGCGTCGAGGAACACCGGTCCGGCCGGGCCTTGAAGGATGTTCTTCGGACTGATGTCGCCGTGAACGAGCGCGCGCTTGGTCGTCAGCGTCGTCTGCGCGAGCTCATCGAAGCGCGCCGCAAGCTCAGGGTGCGCGCGCCCGGTCGCGCGCAGATAGGGCTCGATGCGGATCGCCTCGAACGTCTCGTCGTTCGCAAACGCAGCCGGAATGTTCGGGTCGGCCGCGCTCCGCGCATGGATGACGGCGAGATCGCGGCCGACCGCCGCGGCGAAATTCACGTCCACAATTCCGGCCAGTAACTGCGCCTTCCAGAGCGGATGATCCTCGGGCGCGAGATAGTCCATCGCGAACCAACCGGCTTCCGCGTCCTCGCCGAGAACGCGCGGAACGGCGTGCGGCAGCCCAGCGCGCAACGGCGCGCATGTAAGCCGCCTCCGCTGCGTTGCGCTCGACCGGCGCCTCCCACAGAGCAGCGACCTTGAGCCTCGGCAGCGCCCGTTTGACGCAGAAGCGTCGCCCGCCGGCTTCGACAAGCGAGATGTCCGAAGACACCCCGCCGGTCAGACGGCGTGAGGCGGGCAGGTTCTCCCGCTTTCAGGAGGCCCATGCGGCGCAAGGGCTCAATCAGATCGCCGGTCTCGGTGGACGCAGAATCGTGCACGCGCGCCCACTCCGCTCGCATACGCCTCAGTAGGTGGCGCGGCCGCCCGAGAGATCGAAGACCGCGCCGGTTGTGAACGAGCATTCGCGGCTCGCCAGCCAACAGACGATCGCCGTCGCCTCTTCAACGGTGCCGAAGCGCTCCATCGGAATTTTCGAGCGCATGTAGTTGATATGCGCCTCCGACACCTGCGAGAGGATAGGCGTATCGATCGTCGCTGGCGTGATCGTGTTCACGCAAACGCCGTCCTTCGCGAGTTCCTTGCCGAGCGATTTGGTGAGGCCAATGACTGCGGCCTTTGACGCGCTATAGGCGGAAGCGGTGGGATTGCCTTCCTTGCCGGCGATCGAGGCGATGTTGACGATGCGCCCGTAGCCTCGATGCTTCATGAGCTTCGCGACAAAACGATTGCAGTAGAAGAGGCCATGCACGTTGATGTCGAACACCCGCTTCCATTCGTCGATCGGGTAGTCGATGACCAGGGCGTTCTTGCCCGCCACGCCTGCCGAGCAGACGAGGATGTCGATATGGCCCATCTCGCCTGCGGCGGCGAGAGTCGCACGCTCGACTGAACTTGGATCCGCGACATTGACTTCATCCGCTCGGGCGCGGGCGGCGCCAACCTCGGCGACGGCGGCCTTCAACCGCGCGGGGTCCTGATCCCATATCGTGACCCTCCCGCCCTCGGCAGCGATCCGCTTTGCGACTCCGAGTCCGATGCCGGACGCCCCGCCCGTCACCACCGCCGTCATCCCCTCAAACCGTTTGGCGTCCGACACTTTCAAATCTCCTGTTCTTGCTCTTAGCCGTTCATCAGCCCGGAAACAGCGTTTCCCCGCCGTCCACCCGAAGAACCTGGCCGCTGATATACTTGCTCCTCGGGCCCGCGAGGAAGGCGACTGCGTCGGCCATTTCGTCCGGCTCCCCATAACGGATAAGCGACTTGATCGACGAATCCATCTTTTGCGGATCGACGACGCGGGTCGCCTCGAAGCGCGCGGTCTTGGTGGCGCCCGGGCTCACCGCATTGATGCGAACGCCCTCGGTGCGGACCGACGCCGCGAGGCAGCGCGTGTAGTGGATGACGGCCGCCTTGAGCGCGGCATAGATGACCCCGTTCGTCACCCCGAATTGCGCGGCGGCGGAGCCGATGTTGATCACCGATCCGCTGCCCGCCTTCACCATCGGCGGCACAAATGCCTGACAGACGAGGATGGTGCCGTAGAGATTGTTCTCGGTCAGCGCCCTGATGTCCTCGAGCGGAATGCCAAGCGCGTCGTTCGGTTCCGGTTTGCCGCCCGCGGCGCCAATGTCGCCGCCGGCGCAATTCACCAGAATATCCACCCGACCGAGCTTGGCCTCGATCTCTTCTTTCATTTTCGCGACCGCCGCCTTGTCGCCGATGTTACCGCTGACCGCAGCGACTCGTCCGCCATGCCTGGCGAGCACTTTGGCGACGGCGTCGAGATCGGCCGCCTCTCCATATTTTGCGGGCGCGGTCCAGGTGAGGTCATGGATCGCGACATCCGCGCCAAGCTCGGCCAATCGCTCCGCCATCACGCGCCCGAGCCCACGGCCCGAGCCAGTGACGAACGCGATCTTGCCAGCGAGCTCTTTGGTCATCCGTCAGATTCCTTTCTTAAACCCCGAGGCCGATCGCGCGCATGTTGCTGGCGCTGCGGCGGATCATGGTGAGTTCATAGTCAACGATCGCAGCGTCCTCGCCGCGCTCCCAGGGCGTGCGAAAGTCGGCGTCGTCGGCGAGGCGATTGACTCTCGCGGCGGCAAGGCAAGCGGCGAGCACGGGCGCCGTCTTGGGTGCGTAGAAGCTCCACCATTCCGGCCGCAGAAACCGCACGTGCCGCGCTTCGAGCGCTCCCGGCTCGAGCACCGCGTTCAGCTTCCGGCCCTGCCCCGCGAGGATGCCGAGCATGGCAGCCATGGGGACGGCGCCGTCGCCGATGGCGCAGCGCACGAGGCGATAGCCCTCATCGGTGAACTGCACCCGGTAGTCCTTCAAGTGCACATGCCGCACGTACGGAGCGACCCGGCGGACGAAATCGAGCGGCGCCTCGGCGACCGGGAAGGTGTTGCCGGTGTCGAGACAAATGCCGAGGCCGCGGGTCGTCTCGCAAAACTCGGCGAGTTCGTCGCTGCCGAAGTCCTGGTGATTCTCGATCGCCAGAACCCGGCCTTCATCCTCCGCGCGCGGGCCGCGGTCGGCGAGCGCGGCGCGAACGTCGGCCACGAGTTCTTTCCACTTCTCCCCAAGCGCATTACGATCGCCGCACAGCACCGTCGTCAGGCCATGACGGATGACCTTGGCGTCGAGAAGACGGGCGGAGCGCAGCGCGCTCTCGAACGGACCCATCATCAATCCGGAGCTGACGATCGGCGTCATGCCGAGGCCGGCGAGCCGATCGCGCAGAGCACGGAGCTCATCGTCGCTCAGCGCCCTCAGCCATGGATCGTAAATCTCGAGAACCTTCGCGCCAAGCTCGGTCGCAATCGCGATGAAGCCTTCGAGGCCTGTTCCCTTAGGGTTCGCGCGCGGGCCGCCCGCGCCTTGCAAGCCCAGATGATAGGTGAGGCCGTAAGGATTGAGACCGAAAGCGAATGTCTGTCCGAGCGCCTCTGGGTGAAGCGCTTTCACCGTGTCGTTCATCGAAGCCCCGCGTCGACAATGATCGACTGCTTGGTGACCATTCGGCTGTCGTCAGCAGCGAGAAACAACGCCATACGCGCGATGTCCTCGCCAAGCAGCATCGTCTTGACGGACTGACGCTGGACGATCGCGTCGACCGATTCCGGCGTCTTGTACCATAGCCGCCGTTGCCGATCGGTCATGACCGCGCCGGGTTCGATCGCGTTCACGCGAATGTTATCCGAGCCGAAGGCCCGCGCCAGCGAATGGGTCAGGCCGACGATGCCGGCCTTGGCCGCGGCATAAGCCGGCATCTCCGCCGCGCCGCGCCAGGCAATCGAGGAGAGATTGATTATCGAGCCGAAGCCCACTTCGCGCATCTGCGGGTGGACCGCTTGCGCGGCAAAAAAATGGTGGCGCAGGTTCACATTCTGGGCGTGGTCCCAGTATTCGGCCGTGACGTCCGCCACCGCATGACGCTCATCATTGGCCGCGTTGTTGACCAGGACCGCGATCGGGCCGAGCTTCGCGCGAGCATCCGAGATCGCAGCTTGCAGCGCGGGAATGTCGGTCACGTCGCAGTTCAGAAAAAGGGCCGTCCCGCCTTCGCCCTTCACCGCCGCCGCCATCGCTTCGCCCTCCGGGCGCTGCACGTCGACGAAAGCGATGCGCGCGTGATTGCGGGCGAAGGCGCGCACGAGGTCGGCGCCGATGCCGGTCGCGCCCCCGCTGATGAACACGGTGCGCCCGGCGAGACTAGGATAGATGGCGAAGGTCAAGCGGCGACCTGCGGAATGAGCGCCTGGGTTCCGGGATCGAATAGGCACGCGTGCGCCATGTCGATCCCAAGCGGCAACAGTTCGCCAAGGCGAGGAGCGCCGTCGGGGTCGAAGCGGCCGACAATCTCAAGGTCGCCGACCTTCAACACCGCATGGGTTTCGGCGCCGGTCGGCTCGACCACTTCGACGGGCGCGGTCAACATCGCGAGTCCGCCTTCTGCGCCTTCAGGCTTGGATCATAGCGAAACAGGTGCTCCGGCCGCACGCCCAGCACAACCTTGCCGTTTGCGGGGCGGAACGCGGGTGTTTGGGGAAGCGGCAACGTCGCCGTCTGCCCGCTATTGAGCGCAATCACGACCGCTGGACGGCCGTCGAGCTTCGCCAGTTCACCGGGGATGAAATTCATCGATGGCGAACCCATGAAGCCGGCGACGAACATGTTGGCGGGCCGGTCGTAAACGGCCTGCGGCTCGTCGAATTGCTGGATCGAGCCCTGATGCATGACCGCGATGCGCGAGGCAAGCGTCATCGCCTCGATCTGATCATGGGTCACGTAGATCGTGGTCTTGCCGACCCTCAGATGCAGCTTCTTGATTTCGGTGCGCATGTCGACGCGCAGCTTTGCGTCGAGATTGGACAGAGGCTCGTCGAACAGAAAGAGCTTCGGATCGCGCACCAGCGCGCGTCCCATGGCGACGCGTTGGCGCTGCCCGCCGGACAACTGGCCGGGCTTGCGATTGAGGAGCGGTTCGATCTGTAACAACGAGGCGACGCGCTTGATCGCGGCGTCCTGCTCGACCTTCGGCACGCCTCGGCTCTCCATGCCGAATGTCATGTTCTGGCGCGCTGTCATCGTCGGGTAAAGCGCGTAGGATTGAAACACCATAGCGATGTCGCGGTCCTTCGGGGCGACCGAATTGACGATTCTCCCGTCGATGCGAATCTCGCCCTCGCTGCACGTTTCCAGTCCCGCAATCATGGCCAGAAGCGTCGACTTGCCGCAGCCAGACGGGCCCACGAGGGCGATGAACTCGCCTGTGCGCGCTTCGAGGTCGATGCCCTTCAGGACGTCGACCGAGCCGAACCGCTTGTGCAGTCCCGAGATCGTCAGAGTCGCCATTGCCGTGCGATCATTTGATCGCGCCCTGGGTCAGGCCGCGAACGAAATACTTGCCGCCGAAGAAATAAATCAGGAGCGGAGGCACCGCGCCGATCAGCACGGCGCAGCTTGCGATATTGTAAGGATGCGCGTTCATCTGACCCGTCTGGAGAGCGACCAGCGCTGCGGTGATCGGCTGCTGGCGCCCGCCGGTAAAAACGACCCCGAACAGATATTCGTTCCAGATGCCGGTGAACTGCCAGATAACGGTCACGATGAGGATCGGCGGCGAGATCGGAAGGACGATCTTGTAGAAGATTCGCCAGAACCCGGCGCCGTCGATGCGCGCCGCCTTGATGAGGTCGTCGGGGATGCTGACGTAATAGTTGCGGCAGAACAGCGTCGTGAAGGAAATGCCCTGGATGACATGGACAAGAATCAGGCCGTAGATCGAGTTTGCCAAGCCCACGGATCCTAAAATGAATGCCCACGGCAGGAGCGCGATCTGGCCGGGCATGAAGACGCCGAGCGTCATGCAGGCGAACAGGGTTTCCGACCCCGGGAAGCGCCACTTGGAGAGCACGTAGCCGTTGATCGCGCCGAGCAGCGTCGAAATGATGGTCGCCGGGATCGTCATCATCAGGGAGTTATAGAAATTGCGCTGGATGCCTTCGCAAGTGCCGGCGACGCAGTAATGCGCCCAGGCCTGCGACCAAGCGTTCAGCGAAAAGCTATGCGGAAATGCGATCAGGCCGTTGCGCGCGATCTCCGGCAAGTCGCGGAACGAGTTGGAGACGACGACGAACAGCGGCAACAGGTAGATGAGCGCGAAGAACCCCAGAAAGGCATAGACGGCGATCCGCCTCATCGCGTGTCGGAGCCTCTCCGCGTGAGCGTGCGGATCGAGCGCCAGGTCATAGGTCGTATCAGCCACGGGCCGTCCGCCGCGATCGCCAGGCCGTCCATAGCGCGTAGGGGACCAATACGGCCCCGAGCGCCACCAGCATCATGATCGCCGCCGCGGCGCCGATGGCGATCTGTCCACGCTGGAACATGAGATCATAGACGTAGTTCGCCGGAAACGTCGTCGCTATGCCCGGTCCCCCATGCGTCAGCGCGACGACCAAGTCGAAGGTCTTGATCGCAAACTGCAGAAGCACGACGGCGACCGCGACGAAGATCGGCGCAATCGAGGGCAGGATCACCTTGCGGTAAATGCGCGCCGGCCCGGCGCCGTCAATCTGCGCCGCCTTGATCAGGTCGGGATCGACCGAGCGCAATCCCGCGAGAAACAAAGCCATCGCGAATCCGGAAGATTGCCAGATGCCAGTCGCGATGATCGTGTAAATAGCTTCGTCCTTGCTCGTGGTGGGGCGGAAAGTGAAATCGTGCCAGCCAAAACTGCGCACCAGGAATTCGATCCCAGCGTCGGGGCTATAGAGCCAGTTCCAAACCGAGCCGGTGACCACGAACGAAACGGCGAGCGGATAGAGAAAGATCGTCCGCCACAAAGCCTCGCCTTTCACCCGTTGGTCGATGGCGATAGCGAGGGCGAGGCCGATGACGAGGGCCAGAACGACGTAGAAGACGCTGAAGAAGAACAGGTTGCCGTAGGCGATCGACCAGCGCTGGTTCGACCACAGTTCGAAGTAAGGTTTCAGCCCGACGAACTGGTAGGTCGGCAACATCGAGCTGTTGGACATCGAAATGTACAAGCGTCCACAGCGAGAAGACGAAGACGTAAACGAAGCTCGCCAGCACGGACGGCGCGATGACCAGTCGCGGCATCCACGCCGCCCAAAAATCGCGCCGCGGGGCCGACCTCGGGACTGCCTCGATGGCGTTCGCAGCATTCGACATGGCGTCTTGAATCCAGGTGACGGACGGCCGCACGCGCGGCACGCTGCTGCGCGGCGGCTTGATGCGGCTATTTCTGCGCGTCGACAGCGTCCGCCATCGCGTTTGCTGCGTCCTTCGCGGTCATCTTGGGATCGTTGACGAAGGCGGTGATGGTATCCATGATCGCGCCGCGATATTTCTGCAGGATAGTCATGTTGTGCGCCATGGAGCGCACCAACGTGCCGCCGGCGATCGAGGCCTGCAGGTCCTTCTGCGACAGCTGCTGGCAAGAGTTGAACCCCTGCGACAGATCGACGTCCATGCGCGCCGGAATCGAACCCTTGGCCTGATTGAACACCGTCTGGAATTTCGGCGACATGATGAGGTGCGCCAGCAGCTTCTGGCCTTCGATGTAGTCAGGATCCTTCTGCTTGAAGAAGACGACCGAATCCGAATTGAGGATGAATCCAGGCTTGCCCCAATCCGTCGGCGCCTGAGCGCACGCGTAGTCGGCGCCCGCCTTGAATCCCGCGGCCGTGAGGTTGCCAATCTGCCAATCGCCCATGATCATGAACACCGCCTGGTTCTTCGTGATCAGATCGATGGAGCCTTGGTAGTCGCGGGCGGCGATCGCCGGGTCCATGTATTTCGACACCATCAGGCGGAACTGCTCGAGAGCCTTGACCATGTCGGGCGAACGCATCGCGTTGGTGTCGCCTTCGACAAACGCCTTTCGGAACAGATCGATGTTCTGCCCATAGACGACGACCTCGAAGGTCGTTGCGTCGGTCCAGTCGGCGCTGGCATGGGCGAGGCAAATGAGATTCGCGGCGATCGCCTTGTCGCAGTCGGCGTTGAATTCGGCCCAGGTCTTCGGCAGCGACGTGATGCCCGCCTTCTCCATGGCCTTGGTCGAACCCCAGATCCAGTTGATGCGATGGATGTTCATCGGCGCCGCCACCCAGTTGCTGGTCGGCTTCATCACCGGCAGCAACTCGGGCGCGACGACCTTGTCCCAACCTTCGGCGTTGGCGAGCTCGTCGAGGTTGGCGGTCATGCCGGTCGCGTTCCACTCCGCGATCTCCGGCCCCTTGAGCTGGACGGCCGGCGGGGCGTTGCCGGCGACGACGTCGGCGCGCAGCTTGGCGAGCGTGTTCGCGGTATGCCCGGCGATCGAGGTCTGCTCCCACTTGCCGCCAGCGGCGGTGAACATCTCGCCGAGCTTGGCGATGGCCGCAGCATCGGCGCCTTCGGACCATTGATGGAGCATGTTGGTCTTGGGTTCGGCAAGCGCGGTGGTCGTCGCCGCCGCGTAAGCAAGAGCTCCGGCAAGCGCCGCCTTGATCGTGAGCATCGTTTCTCTCCCACCTGTGAGCCGATGCGCATTCGTCGGCTCTAGCGATTCATTTCACATTTCTGCTATTTGCGCGCGTTCGCCGCGCGGTTCTCATCGATAAGGAGATAAAGCGATTGATTCGAGGCGTCAAACATTGAAGGGAATGCGCGACGACCGTTGCGAGGCGGAGGCGCCGACCTTGCGCAGTAGCGGGACAGGAACCGCAGATTGAGCCGCCGGCGATTCACGCGAGCGTTAAGGGGACTTGGGGAGATATGCGCATGTTACGAAGAGCCACGGCGTTGGCGACGGTCCTGACAATCGGCGCGAGCAGCGTCGCGCTTGCCGAGCAGGCCTATCTCGGTAATTGGGCGCGCGCGGATGGCAAGACCCGGATCCACGTCGCCGCCTGCGGCGCACCGGTTTGCGCGCGCAACACGTGGGTCAAGCACGGCGTCTCGGGAGAAAAGGTGGGCGATCGGCTTGTTCTTACCGTCAAGCCAGCCGGGGCCGGACATTGGTCGGGGAACGCCTTCGATCCGCAGCGCAAGCAGAACTACGCAATCAACGTCCGCGTCACCAACAAGCACATGACCACGCGAGGCTGTGTGATGGGCGGGTTCGTGTGTGAAAGCATGGGCTGGAACCGGATGCATTGATCGCAGGACGGCGAATGGCGCTTGAAACATCTGGCGATCACGCTTGCCAATTCACGAACAAGAGCACCCCGGCAACGACAAGCGTTCCAATCGAGACGAGATAGGCGGTCTGAAGGGTTATGTTCTTCCAGTATAGAATCCGCGACAGCAGCGCGCATCGAACCGGCAGCTCCTCAACGTCCAGAACCGGATCGGCGATGAACTCGAAATCCTCCGGGTCTGAATGGCGCCAGATCGGGAACCGTTTTCGTCCTGCGCGGGGGAACCGCGGATAGACTGAGGCCAGCAGATTAAAGAAGATGACAATGAACGGCGCCAGGAGAACCGGAATATTCAGATACCGGGGATAATGGTCGCGAAACTGGAGGACCGTTCCCATCATGATCGCGACGAAAAGAACGGCGATATTCGCCTTGATGTCGCTGAGACGAATCGAATCGCCATACCCGACGATCAGATTGCGCAGCTGAGCCTCGTGATCTTTGGACATAACCGTCATTTCGACACACGCCCTGCGGCGCGCCTCGCTGCGACGGTTGGCAAACCTTTGCTGCCCCAAACCGGATGGCCCATGATCGGCCGCCTCTGCCTAAGAATACCAAATGTAGATGAGCAAGAAAATGCTCGCGACGATGCTCGCCATCGCAACGAAAAAACTGATTCGAATGTAGAGGGTCTTCCACCATAGCAGTTCCGAGAGGACCGAGCAGCGCAGCTTTAACTGCTCGAGCTCATCCTCGGCTTCGACGACTTTGGCGAAATCGCTGATCGTAGCGTTGCGCGAGACGATGAAATGCTTGCCGCCGCGCTTGGGATAGCGCGGAATGAGCACCGCCAGCAGGCATATGTACACGACGAGAAACGGAAGCATAACGAAGGGGATCGGCAGATAGTAGGGAAACCGGGGGTAGTTGCCGAGCACTGGGCCCATCATGAAAGCGACGAACAGGATCGCGATATTGGCCTTGAAATCGCTTTGGCGGATCGCATCGGTATAGCCCGCGATCAGGCTGCGATAAGGTTGCGCGGAATCAGCGGCGATTTTGTTCATCCGACAGCCGGGACACTCCACAAGGCTGCCCGGCGCGGGCCCCTTTACGCCGCTCCCGGCCTCGGCCACCGAGCTTCCCCGGTTCGACTTGGCGTGAACTGCGAGGGCCTGTCAAGATCGGTTGAATTGCGGCTTTCAGCAGGTCGAGGCTGTCGCTCGATCCGTCGCGTGGGAGCGTCGGAAGATCAGAAGCCGAAGAATTCGCGACGCAGCGCGTCTTCGTAGAGGCGCTTCCGGTAATCGGCTTCCTTGTGCAGCTTGTGTTCGCGGAAATGGGCCCCCTCCCATTTGTCGAGCTCCGCGACATTGTGGTTGCCCGAGGCCAGCGCCTCCTCCTCGCGGATCGCCGCCACCCATTTGTCCACAGCCGCCTTGTAGGCCGCCTGCAGCTGGTCCAGTTCCTGTTGAAGATCCGGTGAAATATCGGCCATGGGCTTCCCCTTGCTCGCTTTGGCTTATCGTTGCTTTATGAACAAAAGACGACACTGGACTCTCGGGCGAGTCGATCGAATCGCCGAAGGCTCTCGACGTGACGGGGATGGCGTCTTCGTCTTGGCTGGAGGGCCTGCGGCGATCAGCGAGCTCGGATCGCTGACACCGCCGTCGAGGCGGCGGCATCACCAGCGGCACCTGGTCAAGGCGATGCGGGCGGCGATCCATGCGATCGGGGCAAGCGCGCTGCTGTTTGATCCGGCCGCCGCTTCAGCCGGCGAGCTTGGCCGTGGTTCGGCGCAGTCGGGTCGCAAGAATTCGGCCGAGTGCGAAAAGCAAGCTGCGCGCAAGCCCCGGGCTCGCCAACTCGAAGGCGGCGTATTGGTCCGGCGACATTGCGCCGACCTCACAAGGGGCAACCGCCCAGGCCGTGGCCGACCGAGGCCCGCCATCGAAAAACGCGAGTTCCCCCAGAACTGCGCCAGCCCCCGTTCGGGCTACCCGTCCCATAGTGAGCCCGTCGCTGGACTGCACTATGATTTCCAGTTCGCCGCGAAGGACGAAATAGATTGTCCGATCTGGTTCGCCGCGGCGGATTAGGGCGTGGCCAGACTGGATATTTCGGATGTCCATAAATCCGAACAGAAGTTTCCAATCCTCGTCGCGCCAATCCGGCAGCCATAACGCCTCGTTGCGCCCCGCAGCGGCGCCACCCGCACGAAAGCCCGCGATGGCGGAGTTCAGGTCAGATGCTTGAACGATGTCCCGTGACATGCCGAGGTTCGGTTCCTGGAGTGGCCGCGAATTTATTCGGTAGCGCTTATACTATCAATTCTGATTTGCTTCGCGCGTATTCCGGGACTTGCAGCGACAACGGCGGTTTCATGAACAACTACGTGCTTCTCGCGGCTTGTCTCCTGCTGGGCGTCTTGCTTCGGCGTTCCGGACGGTTGCCGCCCAATGCAGCCGCATCGCTGAACGGCTTCGTCGTTCACATTTCACTGCCCGCCCTGACGCTGACCTACGTGCATGGCCTCAAACTCAACGCGGATCTGATCCTGCCCGCCTTGATGGCCTGGGTTATGTTCGCGCTTGGGTGCGGCTTCTTCTGGCTCGTCGGGCGGGCGCTGCGCTTCTCGATGGCGACGACGGGCGGCCTGATGTTGACCGGCGCGCTCGCCAACACTTCGTTCATCGGCCTCCCGATGATCGAAACCTTCTATGGCCCGCAGTTTCTCGGCCTTGGCATTTTGATCGATCAATTGGGGTCTTATTTCGTACTTTCGACCCTCGGCATTCTAGTCGCCTCGCTTTACGCCTCCGGGCGAAGCGTAAGCGCCAAAGCGGTCGTCAGAAAGATCGCCCTGTTCGCGCCGTTTCAGGCGTTTGTCCTGGCTTTGCTGCTCATGCCGCTTGAGTACCCAACCTGGCTTGGCGAACTCCTGAGGCGCCTAGGCTCGACTTTAGTGCCGATAGCTCTGGTGTCGGTTGGCTATCAACTGCAGCTCAGTCTTGTCCGCGGCAGAGGGGTTGCTCTGACGGTCGGACTTCTCTTCAAGCTCGTCATCGCGCCGGCTTTAATCCTGCTTCTGTTCGTGCGCTGGCTCAGCGGCGATGGGCAGGTGCTGAACGTGACCGTGTTTGAGGCTGCGATGGCTCCGATGATCGGCGCGAGCATTGTCGCGATCGATCACGAACTCGACCCGCCTCTAGTTACCCTGATGGTCGGTCTCGGCATACCGCTTTCGTTCGTGACGCTTCCGGTTTGGTGGCGTTTGTTGGGGACGATATAGAGCGATGCGGCGCCCGCCGATGGCCGAAATTAAAACGGCCGTTGTAACGAAGCTTATGGGGTCACCGTATCTCGAACATGTGGGTCGTCGTAGTTACCGAGGGTGAGGCGTAATTTGCGCCGCAAATTTGTCTGATTGCGGCCACATTCGGTTGGCCGCGTCGCCCGATTAACGCCAGTTGCCTTTGCGACTGTCGCCGCATCGGAACGCCCGAATTGGCGGCGTGGAAAGGCCATGACCCCTTCATGTATGGAGGATGCTCGTGTCTCAACCCGAACAGTACGACATTCTTATCCTTGGCAGCGGAGGCGGGGGCAAGCTCACCGCCTGGCACATGGCGAGATCGGGACGGCGGACCGCGGTCGTCGAGCGCAGGTGGATCGGCGGCTCCTGTCCAAATGTCGCGTGCCTGCCCAGCAAGAATGAAATTCGCAGCGCCGAGGTCGCGCATCTGGCGCGCAACGCCGCGCAATTCGGCGCGATCACCGGCCCGGTCAAGGTCGATATGGCGAAGGTTCGTCAACGCAAGCGCGACATGGTCCAAGCGCTCGTGGACACCCATTTGCGTAACTACAAAACAAGCGGCGCGGAATTGATCATGGGGAGCGGGCGCTTCGTTGCGCCGAAAACGCTCGAAGTGAGCCTCAATGACGGCGGCGCGCGCACGCTCGTCGGCGCCCAGGTGTTCCTCAACCTGGGAACGCACGCGGCCATTCCCAATGTTCCGGGCCTCGAGGCCGCCAAACCGCTGACTCATATCGAAGCGCTCGAGCTCGACGTTTTGCCGCAACATCTGATCGTGATTGGCGGCGGCTATGCCGGCCTTGAATTGGCGCAAGCCTATCGTCGCTTCGGTGCCGAAGTGACGGTCGTTGAGGCCGGGACTCAGCTGATGGGCAGGGAGGATGCTGACGCCTCGCAGGAGATCCGGCGGATCCTCACCGACGAAGGCATTCAGATCCATGTCCCGGCACAGCTCATCAAGGTGAGCGGCCAGTCTGGGAGCGCGGTCAGCGTCGCCGTGCGCACAAGCTCCGGCGAGCAAACCATCGAGGGCAGCCACATCCTCGTCGCCGCCGGGCGGGTTCCGAACACTGCCGGCATCGGGCTCGAGAAGGCTGGCGTCGAACTCGACGACCGCGGCTTTGTTCGGGTCAACGAGCGGCTGGAGACGAGCGCGCCGGGCGTCTGGGCTCTGGGCGAATGCGCCGGCAGCCCGATGTTCACCCACATTTCCGAAGACGACTTTCGCATCGTTCGCGACAATCTAGCCGGAGGAAAACGCAGCACGGGCGACAGGCTCATTCCCTACTGCATGTTCACCGACCCGCCGCTGGCGCATGTTGGATTAAGCGAACGTGACGCGGAACGTCAGGGCGTCAAGGCGCGGATCGCCAAGCTGCCGATGCAAGCCGTGCTGAGGGCGCAGGCGACCGGCCAGACCGAAGGCTTCATGAAGGCTCTCATCGGAGAGAGCGACGACCGCATTCTTGGCTTCACCATGATCGGCGCTGAGGCCGGCGAAGTGATGGCCGTCGTGCAGACGGCAATGATGGCGGACTTGCCCTACACGAAGCTCCGCGACGCCGATTTCGCGCATCCGACGTTTTCCGAGGGGTTGAACTTCCTGTTCTCGAACACGCCGCCCAGGGCAGGCGCGTGAAAGGGATCAGCTTCAGCGCTCAGCTTTGAGCCGATGGCGATGAGCGGCCTGTTTGGCGCGATTGCCGCACACCGCCATGCTGCACCACCGTCTGGCCCGCCGCCGAGTTCGGTCCGCGAAGATCAGGGTGCAGACGTGTCCCTCGCACGCCCGGATGTTGGCGAAGTCCTCGTCACAAACACATTTCGCCAACGCCTCGCCGATTGGCAGCAGTAAGGATTCAGGCGATCGCCAGCGCCGCATCGTCTGCAGTTCCAGGCGATCGCCGCCCCAATCGTGACGCAGCGCTATTCGGCTGAACGTTTCATCACGCTTGAGGAGCTCATTCAGCGGCCCGAGTTCACGCATCGCCTTTGGCGTGAGCGGTCGGCCCATATGCTTGCGAACGAAGCCCCTGAACCACTCGCGTAAGACGCGCGCTTGGTCAGCGGCCTTGTCCAGCTCCGCGGGCGTTGCTCGCTCGGTCAGCTCATGCAGCACATCGGCCGGAACAAGGTTGGCTTGAGCCAGCCATGCAACGAGACCATCGCCACTGTCGAGCCAGTCAACCGGTGTGTCGACCGGCGTCGCGATTGAGTTGAGGAAATCGAGGCCCGGCGAGTCGGCAATGAAGTTTGCAGGCGGTCTCGGCGACACGAATCACACTAACCTGTGTAGCCGCTGTTGACAAGTTATGCCTCCTACCGTAACCTTTCAATCGTCCATTAACAGGTTACGGATGTAAGCGTTTGGCTACTACGGGAGGAGGAAGCAATGATCTCTCCGGCATTTCCGTATCAAAAGCAGCGACGACGGGTCCTCGGCCGCGAGATGGCGTATGTGGAGGTGGGCGAAGGCGACCCTATCGTGTTGCTGCACGGCAATCCGACGTCCTCCTATCTCTGGCGCAATGTGTTGCCGCACCTGCAGCTGCTCGGGCGCTGCATCGCGCCCGATCTGATCGGCATGGGCGATTCCGACAAGCTGCCTAACAGTGGGCCCGGCTCGTATCGCTTCGTCGAGCACCGCCGTTACCTCGACGCCCTGCTCGAGGCTCTCGATGTGCGCGAGCGCGTGACCTTGGTCATCCATGACTGGGGTTCGAACTCTCGGCTTCGACTGGGCCAATCGCCACCGCGCTGCCGTGAAGGGTATCGCGTACATGGAGGCGATGGTTGGGCGGCAGTATTGGGACCACTGGGACAAATTCGGAATGCGCCCAGTTTTGCAGGCGCTGCGTTCCGAGGCCGGTGAACAGATGGTTCTGCAAGACAATTTCTTCATCGAGAAGGTTTTGCCAGGGGCAATCCTGCGCAAGCTCTCCGAAGAGGAGATGGCGGAGTACCGACGGCCGTTCGCAGAGCCCGGCGAGGGGCGGCGGCCGACGCTGACCTTTCCCCGGGAAATCCCGATCGAGGGCGATCCCGCCGACGTGACTGCGATCGTGGACGCCTACGCGGACTGGCTGAAGACAAGCCATGTGCCGAAGCTGTTCCTGAAGGCCGAGCCCGGCGGAATCCTCGCTGGCGGCAAGGTTCTCGAACAGGCTCGAAGCTTTCCTGCGCAGACCGAAGTGACGGTCAAGGGGGTCCATTTCGTCCAGGAAGATTCGCCGGACGAGATCGGGTCCGCCGTCGCCGGCTGGATGAAGACATTGGGCTGACGGGGCCACGCAGGCCGCAATGCGAGGAGCAAGATGATGGCGATAAACAATGCGACGGTGGTGCTCGTGCATGGCGCCTGGGCGGATGGGTCGAGTTGGGCGAAGGTGATCGTGGCCCTCGCGGCGAGCGGGGTCAAAACAATCGCAGCGCCATTGCCGCTGACGTCTTTCCAGGACGACGTCGCATCGCTCGACCGGACGCTTGAGCGAGTCGACGGACCAGTCATCCTCGCAGGCCACGCCTATGCCGGTGGGGTCATCGGAGCGACCCGCAGCGACAAGGTGAAGGCGCTCGTCTATGTGGCGGCGCTCGCGCCGGACGAGGGCGAGACGGTGGCGGATGTGTTCACCCGCGGCCAGCCGCATCCGCAAGCGCCGAAGCTTGTCCCGGACGCGCATGGGTTGATCTATCTGCCCGAAGAAGCCTTCGCCGCCGCCTTCGCGCAGAACGCCTCAAAGGAAGAGCTGGCGGTGCTGGCGGCGGTCCAGCGGCCGATCTCGCCCGCGTGCATCACCGTCAAGGTGGGGCGGCCTTTGTGGAAGGACCGGCCAGCCTGGTTCCTGGTCGCCGAGCAGGACCGGATGATTATTGGAGACAACCACCGGTTCATGGCGGAGCGGATGAAGGCTCGGATTCGGTCGCATCCTGTTGATCACACGCCGCTGGTGACCGCGCCTTCCGCCGTCGTCGACATCATCCGCGAAGCAATCGGCGCGGTCGTCAAGGCCTGAACCTCCCCTGATCAGCGAAAGGAGAAAGCGTCATGACCGCCATCCACTATCGCACCGCCAAGGTCGACAATCGCAATGTGTTCTACCGCGAAGCAGGCGCTTCGGGCGCCCCGAAGCTGTTGCTGCTGCACGGGTTCCCAACGTCTGGCCACATGTTTCGCGATCTCATCCCGCTGCTCGCCGACCGTTTCCATATCGTCGCTCCCGATCTCCCGGGCTTCGGCAATTCCGATATGCCGGATAAGGCGAACACGTTCGACCAGATCGCGGAGACGATCGACCGCTTCACCGAGACCATCGGCTTCGACCGCTACGCCGTTTACGTGTTCGACTATGGCGCGCCGACCGGGTTCCGGCTCGCGGTCAAGCATCCGGAGCGCATCACCGCGATCATCTCGCAGAACGGCAACGCCTATGAGGAGGGATTGAGCGACGGATGGAATCCGATCCGGGCCTATTGGCAGGATCCGTCTGAAGCCAATCGCACAGCGCTTCGCGCCTTCCTCAAGCCGGAGACGACCGTCTGGCAATATACCCACGGCGTCCCCGACCCGACGCGAGTGTCGCCGGATGGCTATACGCTCGACAATTTCTATATGTCCCGGCCCGGCGTAGCCGACGTGCAGCTCGACCTGTTCGGCGACTACAAGAGCAACGTCGCGCTCTATCCGACCTTCCAGCGATATTTCCGCACCCACAAGCCGCCCTTCCTGGCGGCGTGGGGCAAGAACGATCCCTTCTTTCTGCCGCCAGGCGCCGAGGCGTTCAAGCGCGACATCCCGAACGCGACCGTGCGCTTCTTCGACACTGGTCATTTCGCACTGGAGACACACGCGCCGGAGATTGCGGCGGCGATCCGTGACTTCCTTCCCGGCTGAACTTCAAGGGAGGACTCCAGTGGAGAAGTCAGATGCCATTGTCACCGGCGCGAGCCAGGGGATCGGCCTGTCGACGGCCGTTCGCCTTGCGCGCGATTTCGCCGCGCTCATTCTCGTCGCGCGGGACCGGGCGAACCTCGCGAGCACGTCGAAAAAGGGGGAAGGCTGCGGGCGCAAAGGCGCTCGCTGAGCTGATGGCTTTCCTGGTGTCGCCCGGCGCGCGCTGGATGACGGGCTCAACTTTGCGTATGGATGGCGGCGAAGTGAAGTCGATCTGACGAGATCGGCTGGCGTCTCACTCGGGTTCGCCGGGCTTCGCGTCGGAAGTCGGCAACGACAGCGGCGGCTGGGCGACAAGGGGGCGGATCTTCACGCGCTTGATGCGACGCGGGTCGGCGTCAAGCACCTCATATTCGAATTCCCCGGGACCCCGGAGAATCTCCCCGCGGCCGGGAACGCGCCCGGCCGCCGCGGTCACGAGTCCCCCAATCGTGTCCACCTCCTCCGCCTCCGGAAGCGAAGAGAAATCGAAGCCGGCCGCCTCGGAGACGGCGTCGAGTGAGGCTCGCGCCTCTGCGATCCATCCCCCGTCTGCGGACGCGTGAAGCTCCGGGGTCTCGTCCTCATCATGCTCGTCCTCGATGTCGCCGACGATCGCCTCCATCACGTCCTCGATCGACACCAGTCCGTCGGTCCCGCCGTATTCGTCAATGACCAGCGCCATATGAGTGCGGGACGCCTGCATCTTGAGCAAGAGGTCGAGCGCCGGCATTGACGGGGGCGCGTACAGAACGGGCCTCAGGATCCGCGCCGCCGAGAGCGGCATGTCGAGCCCCGGCTGGCCCTCGCCGTTGGAAGGCGAGTCATGCCGCGCTTTCATGAGCCCGAACCGAGGATCGGAGGCGAGGAAGACGACGAAGTCGCGGATGTGGATCATGCCGCGCGGGTCGTCGAGCGTCTCGTCATAGACCGGCAGGCGCGAGTGGCCCGCGATACGAAAGCAATCAAGCACCTCGCTCAAAGGCGTATCGAGCGAAAGCGCGATGACATCCGCACGCGGCACCATCACGTCCTCGACCCGCACGTCGTGCAGCGCCAGCACATTCTTGAGAATAGCGCGCTCCTGCGGGGTAAACTCCTCGCTTGCGCTCTCTTCGATCGCGTCCTCGATGTCGTCGCGCGCCGACGCGGGCGCCAAGCCGAATAGCGTCCGCAGGCGCTCAAACAGACCCGAAGATTGTTCGCTTGAATCACTGGCCGGCGTTCCCGGCGCCGGTCCGACTTCATTCGTCACGGTCATCCGCCAACAACTTCGCGCGCGTAAGGGTCGGCTGCCCCGAGCCGCGCCAGAATCCTTCTTTCGAGCGCCTCCATGCGCTCCGCCTCCGCGTCCGTCTCGTGATCGTAGCCGATAAGATGCAGAAATCCATGGGCGAGGAGGTGGCGATAGTGGTCGCAGAGCGAAACGCCGAGATCCTGTGACTCGCGGGCGAGCGTCTCATAGGCGAGCGCGATGTCGCCGAGCGTCGTTGCGTTGCCGGGGGGGCCGGGCGACGCTGAGGGGAAGGAGAGCACGTTCGTCGGCTTGTCGAGGCCGCGCCAGCGCAGGTTGAGCGCACGCAAGGCGGCGTCGTCGGCAAGGCATAGACTCACGTACGCTCGCTCGCTCGGCCCTGCGCTCTCGGCGGCGGCAGCGGCGATCGTCTCGCGCGCGATCGTACGCGCCCGGGGCAATCCCCGCCAAAGGGGCGATGAAACGTTGATGTCGAGCGAACCTTTCATTTGGCCGCGGTCAGCTGTCCCTCCCCGCCCGCGCGTCCATAAGCCTCGACGATCTGACGCACGAGATCGTGGCGGACCACGTCGACATGGGTGAAGCGGACGTGACCGATGCGCGGGTTCTCCTTGAGAAGGCCGATCGCGTCGCCAAGCCCTGACTTCTGCCCAGGCGCGAGATCCGTCTGGCTCGGATCCCCGTTGACCATCATCCGCGAACCCTCGCCAAGACGCGTCAGAAACATCTTCATCTGCATGGCGGTTGCGTTTTGCGCTTCATCCAAAAGGATGGCGGCCTTGGACAAAGTCCGCCCGCGCATGAAGGCAAGCGGCGCGATCTCGATCATGCCTGTCTGGATACCTCGTTCGACCATGCGCCCGTCCATGAAGTCATAGAGCGCGTCATAGACGGGACGTAAATAAGGATCGACTTTCTC
>CAVUPE010000024.1:0-131252 GCA_963743265.1 uncultured Alphaproteobacteria bacterium
CCGGACAACCGACCTCTCGTCGATACGCGGCGCGGTCGTGATCGCCCGCAATACTGCATTCACATACAAAGGGCAGCCTACCGACGTGAAAGGGATCGGTCGTGAATTGAACGTCCGGTATGTCCTCGAGGGTAGCGTTCAGCGGGCCGGCGCTCGCATGCGCGTGAATGTCCAGCTCATCGACGCCGAGTTGGGCAGTCACCTCTGGGCCGAGCGGTTCGATAAACCTCTCGCAGACCTTTTCGATATGCAGGACGAAATCGTCGCGCGCCTCGCCGGCGCACTCAACGCCCAGCTCGTCGCCGCCGAGGCCCGACGCGCCGCGCAGGCCCCGAACCCCGACTCGTTGGACCTCTATTTTCAAGGCTTGGCTTCGTTCAACAAGGGTATGACCCATGACAACATGGTCCAAACGCGCAGCTTCTACGAACGCGCCCTTATCGCCGATCCCGACAATGTCGACGCGGCCATCGGGTTGGCGGCGGCTGAAGAGCGCGCTGCCGCAAGTTCAATAGTTACGGATCCGGCCGCAGCCTTCGCGGCGGCCGAAGCGAAATTGACCAAAGTCTTGTTTTCTCTCCCGGACAATGCGCATGGTCATATGTGGTTAGGGCTTGTCCAAATATATACCAAACGCGCCCACGAGGGCATCGCCGAGTGCGAGCACGCGCTGGCGCTGGATCGAAATCTTGTCCACGCCTATACCTGTATCGGACTTGGCAAGATTCTCATTGGGCGCGCCGAAGAAACTGAAGCTCATGTCGGCGAGGCCCTGCGGCTAAGCCCGCGCGACACTTCCGCTCACATCTGGATGAATGTAGCGGCTCTGGCGAAGCTCCACCTTGGCAGTTACGATCATGCCGTCGCGTGGTATCGACGGGCGCTCGAAGCCAATCGAAACTATTCGGACGCTTATTTTCAGATGGGCGCCGCCCTTGCGCATCTCGGACGAAATGATGAGGCGCGCTCGGCAGTCAGGGCCGGCCTGGCGCTCAACTCGACCTACGTCCTCTCACATGCTCGCGCCACCCGGACAGAGAGGAGCGAAGATCCGACATACCTGGCCCAGCTCGAGCCCATTTTCGAAGGGATGCGCATGGCCGGGGTCCCTAAGTCATGACCACGACGCGTCGCCTCGCCGGGATCATGGCCGTCGACGTCAAGGACCTGAGCTAGGGCAGCCTTCAGGCGGCGGGGTTTCGCCTGGTCAGCGAAGCGCGGCGCCATTCCTTCGGCCATGACCTCGTCGGGCAGACCTGGGGCTCGAGTTGGGCTGAGCGCGAGCGTCCCATTCGCGGCCCATTCTGTGCTATTCTGACGGCCGCTGAGGGGCGACATGACCGAGACCCGAAAGATCGCGGCGATCCTCGCCGCGGATGTGGTAGGATTCAGCCGTCTAGCCGGAACCGACGAGGATCGAACACTGGCCCGATTACGGGCGCTGCGGAGCGACCTGATCGACCCGACCATCGCCGTTCACAAAGGGCGCGTGGTCAAGCGCACCGGCGACGGCTCGATCGTCGAATTCCGCAGCGTGGTTGACGCCGTGCGCTGCGCCATCGAAGTGCAAAACGCCATGATCGAGCGCAACGCCGGCTTGGCAGAAGATCGACGCATCGTCTTCCGCATTGGCGTTCACCTCGGAGATGTCGTCGAAGAGAGTGACGGCGACCTGATGGGCGACGGAGTTAATATCGCGGCTCGCCTCGAAGGCATCGCCGAGCCCGGCGCGATCTGCCTCTCCGAGGACGCCTATCGGCAGGTGAAGGGGCGGCTCGATCTCGCCGTCAGCGATCTCGGCCAGACTCAACTCAAGAACATTGCCAATTCGATCCGGGTCTATTCGCTCGAAGTGGGTAAGTCCGCCCAAGCGAGACCCGCGCTGGCCGCGGCGTCCGAAAAATCCGCCCCCCCGCGCCTCTCGATCCTGGTCCTGCCGTTCGCCAATATCGGCGGCGATCCTAGCCATGAGCATTTCGTCGACGGGGTCACGGAAAGCCTCACGACCGACCTTTCAAGGATACGCGGCGCGGTCGTGGTCGCCCGCAACACAGCGTTCAGCTACAAGGGCAAGCCGCTCGACGTGAAGATGATCGGACGCGAAGTGAACGTCCGCTACGTGCTCGAAGGCAGCGTCCAGCGTGGCGGCAATCGCATGCGCGTCAATGTGCAGCTCATCGACGCCGAAACAGGCAATCATCTTTGGGCGGAGCAATTCGATAAGCCGCTGGCCGACCTCTTCGACATGCAGGACGAAATCGTCGCGCGGCTGGCGAATGCGCTGAACACTCAGCTTGTCGCCGCCGAGGCGCGTCGCGCGGAGCAAGCGCCGAGCCCCGAACTCGACGGACCTCTATTTTCAAGGCATGACGTGGCTCAACAAAGGTCTGACCCCTCACAATGTTGCGCAGGCGCGCACTTTCTTCGATCGCGCGCTTGTCGCCGATCCCGACAATATCGATGCGCTCATTGGATCGGGGCGCGCGGAGGCGCTCGAGGGCGCGAATTCCTTTGTGGCTGATCCCATGGCGGCCTTCTCGGCTGCCGAAGCAAAGTTGACCAAGGCCCTGTCCTCAGTTCCAGACCATGCGCATGGGCATATGTGGCTGGGACTGGTTGAAACATTTACGAAGCGCGCGGCGCGGGGCATCGCCGAATGCGAACATGCGTTGGAGCTCGATCGAAATCTTGCCTCTGCCCACGGCGTTATCGGATTTGGTAAGGTTCTTATCGGTCGCGCCGAAGAAACCGAGGCTCACATTGCCGAGGCGCTGCGCCTCAGCCCGCGCGATACGCTGATTTATGTCTGGATGACTCACGCGAGTATGGCGAAGCTCCACCTCGGCGGTCTTGAGCAGGCGGTTGCGTGGTGCCTACGGGCGATCGAAGCCAACCGAAACTATCCGAGAGCATATTTTGAGTTGGCCGCCGCGCTTGCGCGGCTGGGTCGAATTGATGAGGCGCATTCCGCGGTTCAGGCCGGTCTCGCGCTCAATCCAGCTTACACCATCTGCGGCACTTGGGGATTCCAATCGCAGCGGGGCTGATTCAAGTTGGCGCGGAGGATTCGCGCCATGTCTTCAGCGGTGAGATTGCAGAGGATTATTCGGCCGAGGAGCTTCGGGCATTGGCCCGGCGGTCGAAGACCGTCAACCAGAGCCGGCGGCTTCTGTCGCTGGCTGCGGTCGCGGATGGAATGAATGGTGCGCCGCGGCGAAGATCGGTGGCATGGACCGCCAAACGCTGCGCGACTGGGTCCATCGCTTCAACGGGTTGGGTCCGGAGGGCCTCAGCGACGTCTGGACGGATGGTCCAAGCCTCGACGATCGGCGAAGTATCTCGCTCAGCTCGAGCAGATTCGTCGAGAGCGGCGTCGGATCGTGAGAAGGACGGCGTCGTGCGCTGGCGTCGGATCGACCTCAAGCGCGTCATCGCCGAGAGGCTCGGCGTCGACTTTCATGCCGCGCTATGTCGGAAAGCTGCTCAAGAAAGCTTGGCTCTCCCCATCAGGCGCGGCCGCGTCACCGGTCTGGACGGCGGAGCGACGAGGCTTCCGACGTATCTTTCGCGCGCGCTGAAGGCCCATTCTCGAGGGCTGGCGGAGACGACGCCGGTCGAAATCTGGTTGGGGACGAGGCTCGGATCGGCAGAGGACGGCGAGGTTCGGCAATGGGCGAGGGGCGGGATACGCCCTGCAGTCCGCCGACCAGCGCTACGACAACGCCTAGCTGCTCGCCGCGATCTTGCCGGCCCGCGGCGTCGGGGAGGCCTCGCGCTGCCATGCCGACGCGACGTGATGCAGCTCCACGTCGACGAAATCTCGCACAACGTCGCCGTGGGCGCCCATGCCGTTCTGCTGCTCGACCGAGCCGGATGGCACCACGAGCAAGCCGACGGGCCGACAGCATCACGTCGATCTCCGGGCTTCGCGCCGGGCTGGCGCCGGCCGGCCGCTGGGGGTATCGCCCACCTGGGCATCCCCTGGCGTCCCGATCGAATCGACGGGGGCTGTCAGCAGGGAATCGCCATCCTGCGTCCCGATCGGATCGGAGGGATCGATCTCGCCGGAAGAGTCGCCCGAGGCGACCGCGATCACAGGATCGAATATAGACGGCGGCGTGATGACGACCGGGGCCGACGAGGGGGGCGCGTTCCACAAGTAGAAGTTTAGCTCCATTGTGCAATCGTATTTCCCGAGGATTTCGCGCCAGTCAGGCCAGAGGAAAAGGTCGGTTTCCATCAACTGCCACGGCGCGATGAGGTATGCGTGAGCTGGCGCAATTGGCGTCAGCGCCGAGAGGTCAATGGCTGCACCGAGCAACCCGGACATGCGCATAGCCAGAACTCCACACTTCGCCCGCGAACAATCGCGCCTCCTCGTAGAAGTATTTTACGTATCATGTATGTGTGTAAGTTTCTATCAATCGAAGAAATATCGTATTTTAGATTAATTGGTCCGATCGGAGTCGCTTCGCGGCCTCGGCCGGCTTGCACGCATCCGGCGCTCGGTTTGTCGGCGGCTTGACAGGGCGGCGAATGCCCCCAAGAAAACGCGCCCGCATTTTTCCGCGCCGGGCAGGGAGGCAGTTAGGACATGCTGACGCCGGACGAACTCGCCGCGCTTCCGATCTTTTCCACGCTCTCGCCGGTCGCGCTCGCGGATGTCGCGCGGGCGGCTGCGGACATTCATCTCAATGCCGGGGAATATGCGGTCTATGAGGGCGAACCGCCGGCTCTGTTCGTCGTGCTCAAGGGCGCAATCGAAGTGATCAAGCTCGTCGACGGCATCGAGCGCAAGATTGGAGCGCGCCTGCCCGGCAAGCTGTTCGGCGAGGTTCCTCTCGTGTTCGGCACGCAGTTTCAGGCCGGCTTCCGAGCCAGCGAGCCGACGCGGGTCTTGAAGGTGGAGGCCCGGCCCTATTACGCCGTCGCCGCCTCGTCGCCCGAACTTGCGAAGATGATGGACGAACAAGCCCGCGAGCGCATCGGGGGCTTGCAGAAGATTGCGGCCGAGCCGCGCACGGCTCAGGTCATCCTGCTTGGCAATCGCTGGGACGGCGCCTGCCTCGAGCTCCGCCGTTTTCTCGAACGGAATCAGATTTCCTTCAGCTGGCTGAAGCCGGACGATTCCAATCTCGCCGACCACTGGCCGGGAACGCCGCCGCCAGAGAGCGATTGCCCCGTCCTGCGGCTCGCCGACGGGACGACGCTCGTCAAGCCGCAGCCGCGGGAGTTCGCGGCGCTGGCTCGGCCTTCAGACCGCTCCGCGCTTTCAGGAATACGACACGGTCATCATTGGCGGGGGGCCGGCGGGCCTCGCGGCCGCCGTGTACGGGGCCTCGGAGGGCCTGCGCACGATCGTGGTCGAGCAGGAGGCGCCGGGAGGCCAGGCGGAGACGTCGTCGCGAATCGAGAACTATCTGGGCTTTCCGAGCGGGATCTCGGGCTCGGAGCTCGCGAGCCGTGCGCTTCGGCAGGCCAAACGCCTAGGCGCGGAGATTCTCGTCGCGCGCAAGATTGTCCGCCTCGATCCTCACGCCCGCCGCATCGTGCTCGACAACGAGGAGGTCCTGCAGGCGCGCACCGTCATCGTCGCGTCCGGAGTGAGCTGGCGCCGCCTGAACGCGGACGGCTTCGACCGCCTGCTCGGCAAGGGCATATTCTATGGCGCGGCGCGCAGCGAAGCGAGCATCGCGCAAGGGCTCGACGTGCATCTCATCGGCGCCGGAAACTCAGCCGGCCAGGCCGCGATGTTTTTCGCCAACCATGCGCGAACCGTGACCCTGATCGTGCGCGCCGACGCGCTCGAAAAGAGCATGTCGCAATATCTGATCGACCAGATCCGCAGCAAATCGAACATTCGGACGGCGTTGCGCTCCGAGGTCACAGCCGTCTATGGCGAGAGCCACCTGACGGCGATCGACATTTTCGATCGGGGAGCCAATGAAGTCCGTCGAGAGGAGTCGGGGGGACTGTTTGTGTTCATTGGCGCCGACGCAGAAACCGGCTGGCTGCCGCCCGAAATCGCGCGTGACCCGCGCGGCTATATTCTCACCGGCGGCGATGTGGTCAAAGCGGGACGCTGGAAGGAAAGCCGCGACCCCTATCTGGTCGAAACCAGCGTTCCGGGCGTGTTCGCCTGCGGCGACGTTCGGTTCAGCCCGGTGAAGCGCGTCGCCTCCGCCGTCGGCGAGGGCAGCATCGCGATCGCCTTTGTCCATCAATATCTCGCGAGCAGCACCTCGGCGTAGCGCCGCGTTCTTCGCTGGGGCCGACAGCGCGACCCGCGCGCGTTCGCCTTATGCTAATTGAGTGACCGTCAGGGGCGAATGAGCGAGACGAGGAAAATCGCGGCGATCCTGGTCGCCGATGTCGTCGGCTACAGCCGGCTCGCGAGCGCGGACGAGGAGCGCACGCTGGCGCGGCTGCGTGCGCTGCGCAGCGATTTGATCGATCCGGCGATCGCCATCCATCACGGCCGGATCGTCAAGGGCACTGGCGACGGGTTCATCGCTGAATTCCGCAGCGTGGTCGACGCGGCGCGTTGCGCGATCGAAGTGCAGACCGGAATGATCGAGCGCAATGCGGGCGTCGCGCCGGATAAGCGGATCGAATTGCGCATCGGCGCCCATTTGGGCGACGTGGTCGAAGAGGCCGACGGGGACCTCATGGGCGACGGCGTCAACATCGCCGCGCGGCTGGAAGGCATTTGCGCAGCCGGCGCGATCTGCTTGTCGGAGCAGGCGTATTGGCAGGTCAAAGGCCGGCTCGATCTGGCAGTCAGCGATCTCGGCCCGAAACAGCTCAAGAATATCGCCGAGCCGATCCGCGTCTATTCGCTGCAAGTCGGTCAGCCGGCGCCTGCGAAGCCAGCAGAGCCGTCAGCGCCTGAAAAATCCGCCCCGCGCCTCTCGATCGTCGTTCTGCCGTTCGCCAACATCGGCGGCGATCCGGAGCAGGAGCATTTCGTCGACGGGGTCACGGAGAGCCTGACGACCGATCTGTCACGTATCCGGGGCGCGCTCGTGATCGCCCGCAACACGGCGTTCACCTACAAGGGCAAGCCGTTCGACGTGAAGGCGATCGGCCGCGACTTGAACGTTCGCTATGTCCTCGAGGGCAGCGTTCAGCGCGGCGGGAACCGTATGCGCGTCAACGTGCAGCTCGTCGACGCCGAGACTGGCAGTCACCTGTGGGCGGAGCGGTTTGACAAGCCGCTGACCGATCTCTTCGACATGCAAGACGAAATCGTCGGGCGCCTGGCGAACACGCTGAGCGCTCAAATCGCCGCCCTTGAGGCGCGCCACGCCGAACAGGCGCCCAATCCCAATTCGCTGGACCTCTTTTTTCAGGGCTTGTCCTGGTTCCATCGCGGCAGGACCCCGAACCATGTCGCGCAAGCGCGCAGTTTTTTCGAGCGCGCGCTCGCCGCCGATCCCGACAATGTCGACGCGCTCATTGGCTCGGCGGCGGCCGACATAGCCGACGGCGGAAATTCTTTTGTGGCCGACCCGGCCGCGGCCTTCGCGGCCGCTGAAGCAAAGCTGACCCAAGCTTTGTCATCTTTCCCAGACCATGCGCGCGGCCATGCGTTCCTCGGGTATGTCAAGATCCTGACGAAGCGCGCTCTCGAAGGCATCGCCGAGTGCGAACATGCATTGACGCTGGATCGCAATCTCGCCGACGCCCATGCCTTTATCGGACTTGGCAAGATCTTTACCGGCCGCGCGGAGGAAGCCGAGGCTCACATTGGCGAGGCGTTGCGCTTGAGCCCGCGGGACACGACGGCTTACGCCTGGCTCACTGAGGCGGGGATCGCGAAAAATCACCTCGGCGATTGCGAACAAGCCGTGTTGTGGTGCCGGCGAGCGATCGAGGCCAATCGAAATTATCCCGAAGCTCATTTCCACTTGGCCGCCGCCCTCGCGCGGCTTGGCCGGCTTCATGAAGCGCGTTCAGCGGTCAAGGCCGGCCTCGTGCTCAACCCGTCCTTCACCGTCTCCCGCGCCCGGACAGACTGGACCGCGATGAGCGATGACCCGACGCATCCTCAGCAACTTGCGCCGATTTTCGAAGGCCTGCGCATGGCTGGGCTCCCGGAACAATGAGCATCCGCCACAGCGAAGAGAAGACCATGGAGCATCGCTCCGTTCGGTTCGACAGGCCGCAAGGTCGCAATCATCGGCCAGGGCACCTGGAACATCGAGCAGGCGGATGCCGACGACGGCGATCGCCGCTTTGCGCCGGGGTCTCGATCTCGGCATGACGCATATCGACACCGCCGAGATGTACGGTTCGGGCGCGGCGGAGGAATTGGTCGGCGAGGCGATCGCCGGGCGGCGCGACGAGGTCTTCCTCGTCTCCAAGGTGCTGCCGCACAACGCTTCGCGCAATGGGACGATCGCCGCCTGCGAGCGGTCGCTCAAGCGGCTCAGGACCGATCGTCTCGATTGCTATCTTCTCCACTGGCGCGGCTCGCATCCTCTCGCGGACACGATCGCCGCCTTCGAGCGGCTGCGCGCCGACGGCAAGATCCTGTCGTGGGGCGTCAGCAATTTCGACGTGGACGATCTCGACGAAATCCGCCAGATCGCTGGCGCCGACCAGCTCGCCTGCAATCAGGTGCTCTACCATTTGCGCGAGCGCGCAATCGAACATGCGGTGATCCCCTGGTGCGAAGCGCAACGGCGTCGCCGTTGTCGCCTATAGCCCGTTCGGTCACGCCGGCGGATTTCCTGAGCCGCACAGCGCGGGAGGGCGGGTGCTGAAGGCAATCGCCGCCCGGCATGATTCCACGCCGCGCCAGGTCGCGCTGCATTTTCTGACGCGGCGAGCGTCGCTGTTTGCGATCCCCAAGGCGTCAAACCCAGAGCATGCCGCGGAGAACGCGGGCGCAGGCGCGCTGCATCTTAGCGACGCCGAGCTCGCCCAAATCGACGCGGCCTTCCCGCTCGACCCCCGTCCTCGTTCGCTGCCGATGCTTTGAGAGCTCAGAAACGGAAGTAGAGGAAGGGGCTATAGGCGCCGGCGGCGACGGTGATCATGGAAAAAATGAGCAGCGCGAAAGTCAGCGCGATGTCCGCAGGCGCGCGAACGAAGAATGGCGCCGACCATCGTGCCGGCCATCTTGGCGCAACCGCCAGCACGCAGCCGATGATGAGCGTCATGATCGCGCGGTCGTTGAGGGCGTCGTGCATGTCGAAGCTGATTTCGCTCACTCCGTCTCGGCCGAAAAGGCTCGCGAAATACCCGATCGCGCCCGACAGATCCGCCGAGCGGAACAGCACCCAGCCTCCCATGACGGCGAGCAGCGCATAGGCCCAGCGCGCCGGCGTCGGTATCCGGGCGAGAGCCGATCCCAGGCCCAGACGCTCGATCACCAGGAAGGCGCCGTGCCAGGCGCCCCAAAGGACGAACGTCCAGTTCGCCCCATGCCAGAGCCCGCACAGCAGAAACACCATGATGAGATTGCGGTAGGTCTGCGCGTTGCTTCCGCGGTTGCCGCCGAGCGGAATGTAAAGATAGTCGCGTAGCCACGACGACAGCGACATGTGCCAGCGTCGCCAGAATTCGGTGATCGAAAGCGACGTATAGGGCATGCGGAAATTGCGCGGGAATGTGAACCCGAGCACGATCCCGAGGCCGATCGCCATGTTGGAGTAGCCGGCGAAATCAAAATAGATCTGCACCGTGTACGAGATCAGCCCGATCCATGCCTCGGGCATAGAGCGATGGGGGACTGTGTCGAACGCGACCTGAACGAGCGGCGCGACGACATCGGCCACCAGCACCTTCTGGGCGAGGCCGATGATGAAGATCCGGGCGCCGACGGAAGCGCGGCCGAGCGTGAACCTGCGCGCGTCCAATTGTCGCGCGACGGTCTTGTAGCGAACGATCGGTCCCGCAACGAGTTGCGGGAACAGGGAAATGTAGAGAGCGATATCGATCGGGTTGCGATTGGCCCTGAACCGTCGGCGGTAGACGTCGATGATGTAGGACAGGCAGTGGAAGGTGAAGAACGAGATGCCGAGCGGCAGCGCAATGTTCGTCGCGAATGACCGCGCCCCGAGCGGGTGCAGCAGGTTCGTGAGATTGGCGGTGATGAAATTGGCGTATTTGAAAATTCCGAGGACCAGCAGGTTTCCGGCCACTGCGACGGCAAGCGCCAACCGTCGGGACGATCCCTCTTGCGCGTCGATCAGTAGCCCTGCGCAGAAATTGAAGGCGATCGAGATCAGAAGAATGATGACGAACCGGGGCTCTCCCCAAGCGTAGAACACCAGAGAGAACAGAAGCGTGACGACATTCTTGGCTTGAATCGTGGGCGTCAGGAAATAGGCGGCCAGGAAAATGGGCAGGAAGTAGAACAGGAACGTTATCGACGAAAACACCATGTCTAGCGCCCTGTGCCCCCGCTGATCAGCGACCACCCGAATTGAATGCTTAGCTTCGAGGCCTTCTCAGAGGCGTTAAGCTGCGTCAAGACAGCGCAAGGCGTGTCCTGGGGACGAGATGCGTCTCCGAATAATAGCTGGTACTACATGTAATACAACGCGACATATATATTTTTGTCGTTAAATATGCTAGCGGCTCTTGCAGGCGGGCAGGCGTCCGCCTACCTCGATGAGGCCGGAATGCCAGATGTCATCACCGCCAACCGGCTAACGGACGGCGTGGTCGTGTTTCAAACAACTGACGAGTGCTGGACCGAGGACTTCAACCGCGCCGCGGTTTTGCCCGATCCGGAAGCGACGGCCGTCGCGCTCAAGCGCGCGAAAGAGGACGAAGCGAACAATATCGTCGTCGACCCCTACGCCATCGTGGTCGAGGAACGTAACGGCCATCTGGCGCCTAAAGCGCTGCGCGAAGCGATCAGGGCGACCGGGCCGACGATCAGGCGCGATCTGGGGAAGCAGGCGCTAGGTCAGGCGCCGCGCTCGGGCCCCAAGGTCGCGACGGAGACCGATCATGTATCATTATGACGATTTCGACGCCGCCTTCGTCGCCGCGCGGGTCGAGCAGTTCCGTGATCAGGTCGCGCGCCGCCTCAGCGGCGAACTGACCGAGGAGCAGTTCCGGCCGCATCGGCTGATGAACGGCCTCTACCTGCAGCTTCACTCCTATATGCTGCGCATCGCCGTGCCTTATGGCGTGCTCAACTCGCGCCAGATGCGCAAGCTCGCCGAGATCGCGCGGAAGTACGACCGCGGCTACGGCCATTTCACCACCCGGCAGAATATCCAGTTCAACTGGCCGGCGCTCAAAGACACGCCCGACATTCTGGCCGAGCTCTCGAGCGTCGAGATGCACGCGATCCAGACCTCGGGAAATTGCATCCGCAACGTCACCGCTGACCATTTCGCCGGAGTCGCGCATGACGAAATCGCCGACCCGCGCCCTTACGCCGAAATCTTGAGGCAATGGTCGTCGCTTCATCCCGAATTTTCGTTTCTGCCGCGCAAGTTCAAGGTCGCCGTCAACGGCGCGACGCATGATCGCGCGGTGGTCCAGGCGCATGACATCGGGCTGCAAGTCGTGCGCAACGATAAGGGCGAGATCGGCTTTCGCGTCTATGTCGGCGGCGGTCTCGGCCGAACGCCGATGATCGGGCGCATGGTCCGCGACTTTCTGCCCGAGCGCGACCTGCTCGGCTATGTCGAGGCGATCTTAAGGGTCTACAATCTCGAAGGACGGCGCGACAACAAGTTCAAGGCGCGCATAAAAATCCTGGTGCACGAAAAAGGCCTCGAGCCGTTGCGCGAGGAGGTCGAGGCGGAATTCGCCGCGCGCGATCCCAATGCGCTCAATCTTCCGGAGAAGGAGCTTGCGCGGTTTCGCGCGTTCTTCGCGCCCCCCAAGCTTGACCTCAAGAAGCCGGTCAGCGACCGGGTGGAGCGCCGCAAGTCGAAGGACTCGCGCTTCGCCAGTTTCTTTTCTTCCAACATCGTGCCGCACAAAACGCCGGGCTATGTCGCGGTGACCGTCTCGCTGAAAGCGATCGGCGCGATCCCCGGCGACGCGAGCGCCGACCAGATGGACGCCGTCGCCGACCTCGCCGAGGACTATTCGCACGACGAGGTCCGCGTCTCGCACGAGCAGAACCTCATCCTGCCCCATATCGCGCTGGACGATCTGCCGGCGGTCTACGACCGCTTGGCGTCGGTCGGCTTGTCGACGCCGAACGCCGGCGCCATCAGCGACATCATCGCCTGCCCCGGCCTCGACTATTGCGCGCTGGCGACCGCGCGCTCGATTCCCGTCGCGCAGCGGATCGCCGAGCGCTTCGGCGACGGCCAGCGCTCAAAGGAGATCGGTCCGCTAAAGATCAAGATCTCCGGCTGCATCAACGCCTGCGGCCACCATCACGTCGGCCATATCGGCATTCTCGGACTCGAGCGGGCAGGGGAAGAGACCTACCAGATCACGCTCGGCGGCTCCGCCGACGAAAAGGCCGCGATCGGCCAGATCACCGGGCCTGGCTTCAGTTCCGAGAATGTGGTCGAGGCGATCGAAACCATCGTCGAAACCTATACGGGCCTCAGGCTCTCGGAGCAGGAGACCTTCATTGACGCTTATCGCCGCGTCGGCATGGCGCCGTTCAAGGAGGCGCTTTACGAACGAAGCGCCGGATCGGACATCTGATGAGCGCCCATGACGTCAAGCTGTTCGGCGATCAGATCGCCGCCTCGCGGCTCGAGACGCGCTTCGCGCAGCTCAAGGCCTCTTCGCTCCTGAGGCTCGCGATCGAGGATCTCTATCCCGGCCGCATCGCGCTTGTCTCGAGCTTCGGCGCGGACGCCGCCGCGCTCCTGCACATGGTCGCGCAGATCGACGTGGCGACGCCGGTGGTCTTCGTCGACACCGGCCAGCATTTTCCCGAGACGCTCGCCTATCGCGACGACCTCGTTGCGCGACTGGGACTGACCAACGTCATCGTCGCCGAGCCGAATGCTGAGACCGTGGCGCAGGAGGACCCGGAGAAATTTCTGTTCATGAGCGATCCGGACCGCTGCTGCGAGATCCGCAAGGTTCGCCCGCTCGCCGAGGCGATGGAAGGGTTTGACGCCTGGATCACCGGCCGCAAGGGTTTCCAGACCACAATTCGCGCGACCCTGCCGCTGTTCGAAGCCGAAGGCGAGCGGATCAAGATCAACCCGCTTGTCGGCTGGAGCTCGAGCGACGTGCTCAAATATATTGCCGACGCTGGATTGCCGCGGCATCCGTTGGTCGCCAAGGGCTTTCCGTCCATCGGCTGCCTGCCGTGCACGAGCCCGGTCAAGCCCGGCGAGGATGAGCGGGCCGGCCGTTGGCGCGGACGAGGCAAGGTCGAGTGCGGCATCCATGTGGGTCCGCTCGAAGCCGGATCCGGCATCTGATGCCTTTGTGGCGGCGCGAAGGTTTCGTCGAAGACAAATGGGCGTTTCTCGGCGACGAGGTTCCGGTCCCGGAGGAAGGCGCGATTGTCGTGTCGCTCAAGCGCTGGCTTGCAGCAGCGCGAGACGCTGTCGGCGCGGGCGGCCCCTGTCGGTGTCGCCGTCGAGGCCGGCGCCGACGCGCAGGCGCATCTGTCCGATCTCACGAACCGGCCGCTGGTCGCGCTCGCCTTCGACAAGTTCGCCGACGGCCGGTCGTTCTCTTACGCGCGGATCTTGCGCGACCGGCGCCAGTTCCGCGGCGAGTTGCGCGCGATCGGCGACGTGCTGATCGACGAAATTCCGCTCATGCTGCGCTGCGGCTTCGACTCGTTCGAGGTGACCAACGCGCCGACCCTGCATGCGCTTCAAGCCGGCCGGCTGCCGGGCTCGCCGCTGCACTATCAGCCGAGCAGCGCACACGACGAGGCGCCGGAGGGAACGCGTCCGTGGCTCCGCGTGACGAGGCCGTCGACCGATCCGGTTTAAGCGCCAAAGGAGGCCGCCGTCACCGCCGGGAGCAGAGCGACGCGGGCGCCCCTGTCATGAGACCTTGATCCTCAAGCCGCTAGAGGATGTATTCGGTCAGCGAAAGGTGATCGCGATGTCCCACGATCATAGCGGCCACTCTCATGACCATGGCGATCATGGCCACACGCACGCCCATGCGCCGGCAAGCTTCGGCAAAGCCTTCGCCATCGGCATCAGCGCTCAATCTCGGCTTCGTTATCATCGAAGCGCTCTACGGCCTGATGAGCAATTCCGTGTCGTTGCTGGCCGACGCGGGACACAATCTCGGCGATGTCCTCGGACTTGGCGTCGCGTGGCTCGCGAGCGTGCTCGCCCGGCGCGCGCCGACCGAGCGCTTCACTTACGGCATGCGCGGCTCGTCGATCCTTGCCGCCCTGTTCAACGCGGTCTTTTTGCTGGTGACGGTTGGCGGCCTCTCGTGGGAGGCCATTCGGCGTCTCGGATCGCCTGAACCGGTGGCGGGAAAGACCATGATGGCGGTCGCGGCGATCGGCATCCTCGTCAACGCGGTGACGGCGTGGCTGTTCGCCTCAGGCCGCAAGGACGACATCAATCTGCGCGGCGCCTTCCTGCACATGGCGTCCGACGCGCTGGTGTCTGTCGGCGTCGTCGCGGCCGGTCTCGTGATCCTGCTGACAAACTGGCTTTGGGTCGACCCGGTCGTCAGTCTCGTCATCAACGCTGTCATCGTATGGGGCACATGGGGCCTTCTGCGCGATTCCGTCGGCATGTCGATGGCGGCGGTGCCGCCGCAAATCGATCCTGCGGCGGTGCGAAGCCTTCTGTCAGCGCGAGCGGGCGTCGTTGAGCGTGCATGACCTGCATATCTGGCCGATGAGCACGACCGAGAACGCGCTCACATGCCATCTCGTCATGCCGGGCGGGCATCCGGGCGACGCGTTTCTTAACAAGCTCTGCAGCGATCTCGCCGAGCGCTTCAAGATCAATCATACGACTGTGCAAATCGAGGTCGATCCGCACATCGCCTGCGCGCTGGCGCCGGACGAGGTGGTTTAGCGCCCACCCTCTCCAACGGGAGAGGGTCGGGGGTGAGGGTTTCGCCTGCCGCGGCCTCATCCGGCCGCTGCGTCGGCCATCTACTCCGCCCAGCCCCTGAGCTCCCGCCGCGCGACCGCTTCGATCACCGCCATGCCGTCGGCGCTGTCGTTGAGGCACGGGATCGCGGCGAAATGCTCCCCGCCGGCCTCGCGGAAATAGCCGGCGTTCTCGACGCCGATTTCCTCCAGCGTCTCCAGGCAGTCGGCGGCGAAACCGGGCGTCAAGACCGCCACGCGCTTGATTCCGCGAGACGCAAGGTCGCGTAAGGTCTCGGAGGTCGCGGGCTTCAGCCATTCGCCGCGACCGAAGCGCGACTGAAAGGTCATCAGGAGGCGCTTCTCGTCCATGCCCAGCGCCTCGCGCAGGAGCCGCGTCGTCTTCGCGCAATGGCAGAAGTAGGGGTCGCCCTTGTCGAAATAGGCTTGCGGAATGCCGTGATAGGAGGCGACCAGGACTTCGGGTTCGAAGTCGAGACCGGCGAGGCTGGCGCGGACGGAGCGGGCGAGCGCATCGATATAGACGGGGTCGTCGTAATAGGGCGCGGCGACGCGAACCGCCGGCTGCCAGCGCATCGACTGCAACGCCTCGAACGCCTTGTCGCCGACCGTCGCCGGTCGAGGCGGCGCAATATTGCGGATAGAGCGGAATGACGAGAATGCGGTCGCAGCCTTCGGCCTGAAGCGCCTTGAGCCGCTCGGCGATCGGCGGCGCGCCATAGCGCATGGCCCAGTCGACGACGACGTCCCTGTCCATGTTGCGGAGCGCGGGCCCAAGCTTTTCGCTTTGCGCACGCGTGATCGTTTTCAGCGGCCCCTCGTCGCGCTCCTTGTTCCAGATGGAATCATAGTCGCGCCCTTTGGCGTGCGGCCGCCGCAGGAGAATGGCTTGCAGAATGGGCGCCCAAATCACGCGCGGCGTCTCGATGACGCGGCGGTCGGACAGGAACTCGTTCAAATAGCGCCGGATCGACCAGTAGTCGGTCCCCTCCGGGGTGCCGAGATTGACGATCAGCACCCCGACCTTGCCGCTCGGCGCCGGCGGATGGTTCGCCGGGCGAGCGGCTCGGGCTTCCTTCGGCAGGTTCGATACGTTCATGCAACGGCCTTGATCGACCCCGCCGCGTCCGGCCAAGCAGCTGGGCTTCTTCAGTTTACCGCATTCGGCGTGAAGTTTGTCGCGACTCCGTTGATGCAATAGCGCTGACCGGTCGGCGGCGGCCCGTCCGGAAAGACGTGACCGAGATGCGAGCCGCAGCGGGCGCAATGCACTTCGGTGCGCGTCATGCCAAAGCTGCGGTCGACGGTCGTTTCGACCGATCCCTCGACCGGGACATTGAAGCTCGGCCAGCCGGTGCCGCTCTCGAACTTGGTCTTGCTCTCGAACAAGGGCTGCCCGCAGCCGGCGCAAGCAAAGACGCCCTGCCGCTTCTCGTGCAGGAGCGCGCAGCTGCCCGGCCGCTCGGTGCCGTGCCCGCGCATGATCTCGTATTGCTCGGGAGTCAGAAGCTTGCGCCATTCGGCGTCGGTGTGGGTGACGGGGAAGTGGTCTTCTTTCATGAGATCCTCCTTGAGAACCCTATATAGGCGCGATCGTGCTGGGGACACGTCCTATACGTTTGCGCCCGGCTTAAAGTTACTCTACCCCTCGAACACCACGGTCTTGCCGTGGTTCAAGAGCACCCGGTCCTCGAGCACGTTGGCGATGGCCCGGGCAAGCACGCGGCGCTCGATGTCGCGCCCCTTGCGCACCAGGTCCTCTGGCGTGTCGCGGTGGCTGATGCGCTCGACATCCTGCTCGATGATCGGCCCCTCGTCGAGATCGGAGGTGACGAAATGGGCCGTCGCTCCGATCAACTTGACGCCGCGCAGATGGGCCTGGTGATAGGGCTTCGCTCCCTTGAATCCGGGCAGGAACGAATGATGGATGTTGACGCAGCGCCCCTGCAGCTTGGCGACGAAGCCGTCCGACAGAACCTGCATGTAGCGCGCGAGAATGACGAGATCGGCTTCGCGGACTTGATCACCTCCCACGCCTGCGCTTCCTGCTCCATCTTGGTTTGCTTGGTGATCGGCAGGTAGTGGAAGGGAATGTCGCCGAATTCGATGTGAGCGTAGGTCTCGCGCGGATAATTGGCGATGATCGCGACAGGATCCATCGCGAGTTCGCCGCTGCGCCAGCGATAGAGAAGATCGACCAGGCAATGGTCGAAGCGCGACACCATGAGGACGACGCGCTTCAGCTGATCGACGGAGCGCATCGACCATGTCATCGCGAAGCCAATGGCGATCGCCTTGAAGGTTTCGCGTAAGGCTTCGACGTCCGCATGCGGACGAGCCGGCGTTGAAGGACACCCGCATGAAGAAGTCGCCAGTCTCGGTGTCGTCGAACTGCTGGGCGTCGAGAATGTTGAACCCGCCGTCGAACAGCGCGGCCGAGACTTTCGCCACGATCCCGGGCCGGTTGACGCACGACAATGGTGAGAATGTGGCGCGCGCTCGACACCAGGGCCTCCTTCATGATGATGCGCAGCCGGCGGCGCGCTGGCCGCTACCGGTTCACCTGCTTCAGCAGCGCCTCGACCGACGGCAGGATCTTCTGAACGATGACCTCGACCCCCTCCGCCGTCGGATGCAGTCCGTCCGGCTGGTTGAGCTTCGGGTCGCCCGCGACGCCGTCAAGGAAGAACGGATAGAGCTGAACATCATAGGCTTTCGCCAAAGCCGGATAGATGGCGGCGAAGTCGCGCCCATAGTCGGCGCCGAGATTGGGCGCGGCCCGCATGCCGGCGAGAAGCGCCGGCAAATGGGCGGCTCGGGCTCTGTCCAGAATCGCCGCAAGCGCCGCCTTCGTCGCCCCGGGCGAGTGGCCGCGCAGCATGTCGTTGGCGCCAAGCTCGATGATCAGCGCGTCGGCGTCGGGCGGAACGGCCCATTCGTAGCGCGCAAGGCCGTCGGCCGCCGTCTCGCCGGAGACGCCGGCGTTCATGACTTTGACGTCCCACCCCTTGGCGCGAAGCGCCGCTTCGAGGCGATCGGGAAAAGCCTTGCCCGGGGCTCAAGCCCAATCCGGCGGTCAGGCTGTCTCCCAACGCCACGACGCGAAGCGTGCGCGCCGCGGCGGCGTGCGAGGCCGTCGCCAGGACCGCGGCGAAGGCCAGCGCCTGGACGAGAAGGCGCAAATGCCCATATGAGGGCGACTTGGTTTTAAGGTGCTCAGGCAATGGTTTTTCCTGCGGTCGCGATGCGCGGCGTCGACCTTAGTCTCGGCCGCGGCGCGGCTCGCGTGCATATCTTGCGCGACGTCGCTCTGACAATCGGCAAGGGCGAGGCGGTCGGCATAGTCGGGGCTTCCGGTTCGGGCAAATCGACGCTTGCTGATGATTATGGCCGGCCTTGAGCGGCCAGATAAAGGCGAAGTTGAGATTGACGGCGTCAAGCTCGGCGGGCTGAACGAAGACGCCCTGGCGCGGTTTCGCGGCCAGCGCATCGGCATCGTGTTCCAGTCCTTTCACCTCATTCCGACCATGACCGCGCTCGAAAACGTTGCGGCGCCGCTCGAGCTTGCCGGCGCGAGCGATGCGAGCGAGCGCGCGAGAGCCGAACTCGAACAGGTGGGTCTCGGCGATCGCCTCAGCCACTATCCCGCGCAACTGTCGGGCGGCGAGCAGCAGCGCGTGGCGCTGGCCCGCGCGCTCTGCCCGCGCCCCTCGTTGCTGATCGCGGACGAGCCGACCGGCAATCTCGACGAGACAACCGGGCGCGCGATCATCGACATGATGTTCGACCTGCCCGCGCGACGCGGAGCGACGCTGGCGCTCGTCACGCACGACGCGACGCTCGCCGCGCGCTGCGATCGCGTGATCCGCATGCGCTCGGGCAGGATCGAGGACGAGCCCGTTCCCGCGGCGACGCTTCCGGCATGAGAGGCTGGCGGCTTTGGACAGTTTCGACAGGGCGCGCCGCAGCGCTCCCCTCTCCAACGGGAGAGGGGTCGGGGGTGAGGGTTCGCGCGCGAGGCTGCGACGGCTTGATGCGAGCTTTGATCCGGCGGCTCGCCTCATCCGGAGCGGGCGTCTGCGCCCTCGGCCGCACCTTCTCCCCGAGGGAGAAGGGAGTCGCCGTGAACGCGCCGGCGACACGACTCATTCCACGGCCGACGGCCGCGCGCCGACCATGCGCTTCGCCTTGCGCGACCTGCGCGGCGGACTGGCGGGCTTACGCATCTTTCTCCTCTGCATTGCGCTTGGCGTCGCGGCGATCGTCGGGGTGGAAAGCCTCGCCCGCGCGCTCAACGACGGCATGGGTCGCGAAGGGCGCGTGATCCTCGGCGGCGACGCGTCATTCTCGCTCATCCATCGCCGCCTCTCCGCCGACGAGCAGCGCTTCCTCGAAGCTCATGGCTCGCTGTCGACGATTGCGACGGTGCGCGCCATGGCGAGGACGGCAAGCGGCGACGCCGCGCTGATCGAAGCCAAAGCTGTGGAGCCCGACTGGCCGCGGATCGGCTCGGCAGTCTTCGCGCCCTCCATGTCGCTTGAGGACGCGCTCGGCGAACGCGACGGCGTGTTCGGCGCCGCGGTGGAAGAGGCGCTGCTGGCTCGGCTCAACCTGAAGCTCGGCGACGTCATTCGCATCGGCGAAGCGAATTTCGCCCTCCGCACCGTTCTGGTCAGCGAACCGGACCGGCTGGCGACCGGCGTCGGGCTCGGGCCGCGCGCGCTCATTTCGCAAGCGGGTCTTGACGCAACGAAACTGATTCAGCCGGGATCGCTGGTCCGCTGGACGACGCGCGTCGTCATGGGCGGCCCAGACGGCGCGCCGGACAATTCCGCCGTCCAGGCCTTCATGGCTCAGACGAAACAGACCTTCCCTCAAGCCGGATGGGACGCTCGCTCGCGGCTCAGCATTTCCCCGGACTTCAGTCGCGATCTCGATCGCTTCGCCGAGTTCCTGACGCTCGCGGGATTGCTATCCTTGGTCGTCGGCGGGGTCGGGGTGGCGAACGCCGCGCAGGGTTTCGTCGAGCGCAAACGCGCGACGCTCGCCATTCTCAAGGCGATCGGCGCGACCGGATCGAGCGTCGTGGCGCTTGCGCTCATCGAGTTCATGATCGTGGCGGTGATCGGGGCGCTCCTCGGCGCCGTGCTCGGTTCGGCGATCCCCTTCGCCGTCAATTGGCTGTTCGGCTCCTTGCTGCCGATTCCGCTCGCGCCCTCGATCGAGCCGAGCCTCATCGGCCTCGGGCTGATCTACGGACTGTTGACGGCGCTCGCCTTCTCGATCGCGCCGCTCGGGCGGGCGCACGATCTGCCGGTGACCACGCTGATCCGCGACCTGGTCGAGGAACGCCAGGGCTGGCCGCGCAAGCGCTATCTTGCCGGCGCGGCGCTCGCCGGAGCCGCGCTGTTCGCGCTTGCCGTCCTGACCAGCCCGCAACAATCGATCGCGGCGATGGTCGCAGGCGCGACGGTCGCGGCGTTTCTCGCGCTGCGCCTTGTCGCCTACGGCATCGCTTATCTCGCGCGCCGCGCGCCCCATTCGCGCTTCGTCGAGTGGCGCATGGCGCTTGCCGCGATCCACAGGCCGGGCGCGCTGACGCCGTCCGTCGTGCTGTCGCTCGGCTTCGGCCTCACGGCGCTCGTCGCGCTCACGCTCATCGACGCCAACATGCGCGCCGAATTGCGTGAGGCTCAGCCAGGCGTGACGCCGAGCTTCTTCTTCCTCGATGTGCGCGGCGCCGACGCGGGCGCCATTCGTCGACTTCGTGAAGCGCGAGGCCCCGGGCGTCAAAATCAGCGAGACGCCGATGATGCGCGGGCGCTTTGTCACCATCGGCGGCAAGCCGGTCGAAACGGTCAAGCCGACCGACAAGGTTGCTTGGGCGCTGGAAGGCGACCGCGGCGTCACCTTCGCCGACAAGCCGCCGGAGGGCTCCGAGGTCGTGGCGGGGACATGGTGGCCAAGCGACTATTCCGGGCCGCCGCTGGTGTCGATGGAGCAGGAGGTGGCGGAGGGCCTCGGTCTCCATGTCGGCGACACGGTCGTCGTCAACGTGCTCGGGCGCGACATCGCGGCGAAACTGGCGAACTTGCGCAAAGTGAACTGGCGCAGCTTCGCGATCAATTTCGTGCTGGTCTATTCACCCAACGCGCTGAAAGGCGCGCCCTACACGGAACTCGTCTCCGCGGCGCTGCCCACCGTCGCGCCGGACACCGAGATCAAGCTCATGCGCGCCGTGGCGCAGCAATTCCCGGCCGTCGCCAGCGTCCGGGTGCGCGAGGCCATGGAGAGCGTCGAAACGCTGCTCGCCAAGCTTGCGCTCGCCATCCGCGCGGCGACCGGGGTCGCGCTCACGACCTCGGTCCTGGTGCTCGCCGGCGCGCTCGCGGCCAATCGGCGCGCGCGCCTCGCCGATGCGACAATTCTCGAAGATTCTGGGCGCGACCCGCGGCCGGCTGACGATGATGTTCCTGATCGAATACGCGCTTTTGGGAATGGCGACGGCAGCGTTCGGCGTCGCGGCGGGAACGCTCGCCGCCTATTGGGTCGTCTGGCGCATCATGCAGTTCGATTTCGTCTTCGACTGGCGCGCCGCGCTCGCCGCCGCCGGCGGGGGCCTTGCGATCACCGTCGGGCTCGGCATGATCGGCGCGTGGCGGACTTTGAGCCAAAAGCCAGCGGCCTACCTGCGCGAATTGTGATAATGAAGCACAATTGAGCGCCGCCCAGAGCGCAACGCTCGGTTGATGAAAGCCGCTAAGCGGCCAGAGGGAGCGAAACTCATGGCGCTGCTCACGCAATCCTACGTCCACGGCGCCTCTTCGACGCCGCTGATCGGCGAGACGATCGGCCAGCTTCTGCGGCGCGTCACGGCGGAGGGGCCGGAGCGCCCCGCGCTCGTCACCCGCCACCAAAATGTGCGCTGGAGCTATGCCGACCTCTTGCGCCGATCGGAAGACCTGGCCGTCGGCCTACGCAAGCTGGGCCTCGAGAAGGGCGATCGGGTCGGCATCTGGTCGGCCAATGTCAGCGAATGGGTTCTGGCGCAGTTCGGCACCGCGCTCGCCGGGATCATTCTCGTCAACATCAATCCCGCCTACCGTAGCCATGAATTCGACTACGCGATGAAGAAATCCGGCTGCCGGGCGCTGATCCTGAGCCCTGGCCACAAGAACAACGACTATTTCGCCTCGCTCAAGGTTTGCGCTCCTGAGATCGACGCCGCTCAACCGGGCAAGCTCCGGTCCAAGGGCCTGCCCAAGCTCGAGTTCGTCATCCGCTTAGGCACGGACAAGTCGCCGGGCATGCTCAACTTCGATGAGGTCGCCAGCCCGGCGACGGCGAGCGAGCGCGCCGAGCTTATGGCCTTTGACGCGTCGCTTCAGTTCGACGACCCGATCAACATCCAATTTACCTCGGGAACCACCGGCGCGCCCAAGGGCGCGACGCTCACCCATCACAATATTCTGAACAACGGCTATTTCATCGGCGAGGCCATGCGCCTCACGCCGGACGATCGCTTATGCATTCCGGTGCCCTATTATCACTGCTTCGGCATGGTGCTGGGCAATCTCGCCTGCGTCACCCACGGCTCGTGCATGGTGAGTCCGTCCGAAGGATTCGATCCCGTGGCGACGCTGGAGGCGGTGCAAGCCGAACAATGCACCGGCCTGCACGGCGTGCCGACCATGTTCATCGCCATGCTCGAACATCCCGAATTCGCGCGCTTCGACCTCAAGAGCTTGCGCACCGGGATCATGGCGGGCTCGCCCTGTCCGGTCGAAGTGATGCGAAAAGTGGTCAATTCCATGCATATGAGCGAGGTGACCATCGCCTATGGCATGACGGAAACGAGCCCGGTCAGCTTCCAGAGCGCCTATAACGACCCGCTCGAGCGGCGCGTTTCCACGGTCGGACGCATCCTGCCGCATCTCGAAGTCAAGATTGTCGACGCCGAGGGCCGAATTGTCCCGCCGGGCGTCGCGGGCGAGTTGCTGACGCGTGGTTATAGCGTCATGCGCGGCTATTGGGACGATCCGGCCGCGACGTCAGCTTCGATCGACGACGCCAGATTCATGCATACGGGCGATTTGGCGACCATCGACGCCGAAGGTTACTGCAATATTGTTGGGCGATTGAAGGACATGGTTATTCGTGGCGGCGAGAACGTCTATCCGCGCGAAGTCGAGGAATTTCTCTTCACCCACCCCGCAGTCGCCGAGGTGCAGGCTTTCGGCGTGCCCGACCGTCGCTATGGCGAGGAGCTTTGCGTGTGGGTTCGCCGCCGCGAGGGCATGAGCTTGAACGAAGCCGAGGTCATCGCCTTTTGCCGGGCCTCGATCGCCCATTTCAAGGTTCCGCGCTACGTGCGCTTCGTCGATTCGTTCCCGATGACGGTCACTGGAAAAGCGCAGAAATACCTGATGCGCAAGGCGATGATGGAGGAATTGGCCCTGGCTGAAGAAAAGACGGCCTGAGACTTCGGTCCGACCCCCTCCTAAACTCTGAGGATTAATAGATGTTAACCTTGAGAAGGCGCCGGGGCGGCCGGGGCCCTCAGCGAGGGGCCGGGACCCTCCAACGCCGCTAAAAAGCAACAATTTCGGCCTTCACTGGAAATTGAGACAAAATGAGTTCACTTGGCAATTCGGCCGGGCGCGCTTAAATGTCCGGAAGGATAGGGTCGGGAGGGTCGGAGAAATCTCGCCGACCACTCCGTGACGGGAACATGATGAACGCAAACTATCGAAATTTCGCCCTTTGGGTGATCATCTTTTTGCTCGTTCTGGCGCTCGTGACCCTGTTCCAGAGTCCGGGCCAGAAGGCGCCGACGAGCGAGATCACCTTCAGCCAGCTTTTGTCCGATGCCGACGCCGGCAATGTTCGCGATGTGACAATCGCGGGCCCGGAGATTTCTGGCCATATGAAGGACGGGCGAACGTTCCAGACCTATTCCCCGAACGACCCCGGCCTCGTGCAGACCCTGTACAAGAAGGACGTGACGATCACCGCCAAGCCGCCGTCCGACGGCAACAACTGGCTGCTCACGATCGTCTCCAGCGTCCTGCCGGTTCTGCTGTTCTTGGGTCTCTGGATCTACATGACCCGGCAGATGCAGGGCGGCGCCGGCAAGGCGATGGGATTCGGCAAGTCGAAGGCCAAGCTCCTGACGGAGGCGCAGGGACGCGTGACGTTCGAGGACGTCGCCGGCGTCGACGAGGCCAAGGAAGACCTGCAGGAGATCGTCGAATTCCTGCGCGACCCGCAGAAGTTCCAGAAACTTGGCGGGCGCATCCCGCGCGGCGTGCTGCTGGTCGGCCCTCCGGGCACCGGCAAGACCCTGACCGCGCGAGCGGTCGCGGGCGAGGCCAATGTGCCCTTCTTCACAATTTCGGGCTCGGACTTCGTTGAAATGTTCGTCGGCGTCGGCGCAAGCCGCGTGCGCGACATGTTCGAGCAGGCGAAGAAGAACGCGCCCTGCATCATCTTCATCGACGAAATCGATGCGGTTGGACGCCATCGCGGCGCCGGCCTTGGCGGCGGCAACGACGAGCGCGAGCAGACGCTCAACCAGCTGCTGGTCGAGATGGACGGCTTCGAGCAGAACGAAGGCATCATCATCATCGCCGCGACCAACCGGCCCGACGTGCTCGATCCCGCGCTTCTGCGGCCCGGCCGCTTCGATCGTCAGATCGTCATCTCGAACCCGGACTTCATCGGCCGCGAGAAGATCCTGAAGGTTCATGTCCGCAAGGTCCCGCTCGGGCCCGACGTCGACCTCAAGGTCGTCGCGCGCGGAACGCCGGGCTTCTCGGGCGCCGATCTGATGAATCTCGTCAACGAGGCGGCGCTCCTCGCCGCCCGGCGTGGGAAGCGCGTCGTTACGCGTCAGGAATTCGAGGATTCGCGCGACAAGATCATGATGGGCGCCGAACGGCGCACCCTCATCATGACCGAACAGGAGAAGCGGCTGACCGCCTATCACGAAGCCGGTCACGCGCTCGTCTCCGTGACGATGCCGGCGTCGACGCCGATCCACAAGGCGACCATCATTCCGCGCGGCCGCGCGCTCGGCATGGTGCAGTCGCTGCCTGAACGCGATCAGATCTCGCAGAGCTTCGAGGAGCTCATCGCCATGCTGGCGATGGCGATGGGCGGCCGCGTCGCCGAGGAATTGATGTTCGGCAAGGACAAGGTGACGTCGGGCGCCGCCGGAGACATTCAGCAGGTGACGAAGATCGCTCGCGCCATGGTGACCCGGCTCGGCTTCTCCCCCAAGCTTGGCACTGTGATGTATGGCGAGAACCAGGACGAGGTGTTCCTCGGCTATTCGCTGGGCCGGCAGCAGAACATCTCGGAAGCCACTGCCGAAACGATCGACCAGGAAGTGCGTCGGCTGGTGCAGGAAGCCCACGAGACGGCGACCCGCATCCTCACGGAGCGGAAGGCTGATCTCGAAACGCTTGCGAGCGGACTGATGGAGTTCGAGACGCTGAGCGGCGACGAGATCGTTGGTCTCCTGCAGGGCGTGCGGCCGGTGCGCGAATCGGCGAGCGACCGCGAGCCTCCGGCGCCGCCGCGCGCCGCCGTGCCTTCGACCGGCAAGCCGCGGCCGATCAGTCCGGAGGCTGGCGGGCTCGAGCCCCAACCGCAAACTTAAAGCGCGCTTCGGCGCAAGATGTGGACAGGAACGAGGCCGCGCCCCAAACGCGGCCTTGTTTCGTTTCTCAGCCTCCCTCGTCGCTGCGCGCCGCTCTGGCCCGCATTGAGCATCGCGTCTGGAAGGGCGCAATGTTCGGCGCTCGCTCGCGATTCCGCGGCTCATCTCCAGGAGATCATGGTCGGATCCAAATGGCTGAGCGCGGCGCGAGCCGAGCGGTGCGCCCGTGATCGACGGCGATACGAAGCTCATCGCGCATATCGGCTACCCGACGGCGACTTTCAGAGCGCCCTTGATCTATAATCCTTGGTTCGTGCGTCATCGGATCAACGCGGTGGTCGTGCCCCTCGGCGTGAGAAGCGAGAACTTCCGAGACGCTTTTCCCCAGATCTGCCGTTTCACCAATTTTCACGGCGCTCTGATCACCATGCCGCACAAGGCTGCAGTCGTCGATTGGCTCGACGACGTGTCCGCAGCGGTGCGCGTCGCTGGCGCGTGCAACGCCGTGCGACCAAGCGGGGACGGCAGGTTGGTCGGCGACATGTTCGATGGCGAAGGCTTTGTTCGAGGCGTCGCGCGCACCGGCCGCAACGTCGCCGGCAAGCGTGTTCTCATTGTCGGCGCGGGCGGAGTCGGCTCGGCGATCGCCGCCTCTTGCGCGAAAGCTGGGGCAGAGGAGATCGCGCTCTACGACACGCGCGCTGAGGCAATGGAGCGGCTCGCCGAGCGGCTGCGGTTGAACTATCCCGGCCTCCAACTTTCGCTCGGCTCGAACGACCCCTCGGGTTTCGACGTCGCGATCAATGCGACCTCGCTTGGGACCTATCCGGGCGACCCGTTGCCTATCGACCCCTCGCGCCTCTCGCCGTCGGCTCTGGTTGGCGAGGTCGTGCTCAAGCCCGAGACAACCGCTTTTCTGGCCGCCGCCAGAGGGCGGGGGGTAGCTTGCGTGACTGGCCTTGATATGTTGTTCGAGCAGATCCCCGCCTATCTGGAATTCTTCGGCTTCCCGTCGGCGACTGCCGCGGAGCTCCGGGAGACGGCCGAAATAACGAGCTAGCGCGCAGAAGAAGCGCGACGAAACAGGAGGAGACGATGTCATCAGCCATGGCGCACGAGCCAACAGGCCCGCGTCAGACGAGGATGGCTACTGCGAGTGGCTGGATTGGCTCGGCGCTCGAATATTATGATTTCTTCATCTATGCGACGGCCGCCTCGCTCGTCTTCCCGCAGACCTTCTTTCCGTCGAGCAATCCGACCGTCGCGATCGTCGCTTCGCTCGCGACTTACGGCGTCGGCTATGTGGCGCGACCGGTCGGCGCCTTCGTCCTCGGCCACTACGGCGACGTCCATGGCCGCAGAAACGTCCTGCTCGTCTGCCTGTTTCTCATGGGCCTGTCGACGATGGCGGTCGGCCTCGTGCCGACCTATGCGCAAGCTGGCGTCTGGGCCCCCGTTCTGCTCGTGGTTCTGCGGCTCATCCAGGGTTTTGCGGTCGCCGGCGAAATCTCTGGCGCAAGCTCCATGATCCTCGAGCACGCGCCCTTTGGACGACGCGGCTATTTCGCGAGCTTCACTCTGCAGGGTGTGCAGGCGGGCCAAATTCTCGCCGCCGCTGTCTTTCTGCCGCTGAGCTACGCTTTGTCGAAGGAGGCGTTCCTGTCGTGGGGCTGGCGCGTCCCGTTCCTGCTCAGCGTCCTCGTTCTCATTGTGGGCGTCATCATCCGCCGCGAGGTCGAGGAGACGCCGGCCTTCCGCGAGGAACAGGCGAAGCACACCACGCCGACCGCGCCCGTGAGAGAGGTGCTGACCAACCACAGCCCCGACCTCCTTCGTGTGATGTGCATGGCGCTCATGAACGTGATCCCCGTCGTCGCGACCATTTTCGGCGCGGCTTACGCGGTTCAGCCGGGATATGGCGTTCAAATGGACAAGAGCGTCTACTTGTGGATTCCGGTCGTCGGCAACATCGTCGCGGTGATCGTGATCCCGTTTGTCGGCGCATTGTCGGACCGGATCGGCCGCCGGCCGCCGATCATCGTTGGCGCGCTGGGCGCCGGACTGCTTGCGTTCGCCTATCTGCACGCGATCAGCATCAGAGAACGTCCCGCTCGCTTTCCTCCTGTCGGTCCTGATGTGGGGCGTCGTCTACCAGGGCTATAACGCGGTCTTCCCGAGTTTCTATCCGGAACTGTTCCCGACGCGCGCCCGCGTCTCCGGCATGGCGATCGCCCAGAACATCGGCACGATGCTGACCGCGTTCTTGCCGGCTTTGTTCGCGACGGTCGCGCCGCCGGGTTCCACCAACGTGCCACTGACTGTCGGCGCGCTCGCCTTTGGCGTCACAATCATCTCAGCGCTTGCAGCGTGGAGCGCGCGCGAGACCTACCGCGTGCACCTCAACGATCTCGGCGATCCGGCTGCGCAGGCAGTCGACAAGGCCGAATATGAGCGGCTGCGGCAGCAGAGCGTGGCGGCGGCGACGTGACGAGCCAGAGAGGGTGCGCCGGTTATCGCCTCGCCATCCGCACGACATGTCCGCCGGGTCCAGGCCGGGGAGCGATTGGCAAGTCGGGTAGATAGCGCGCAACAAGCGCCGCCCGATCGAGATCCTCGATGTCCGAGAACCCCAGCTCGCGCGCGCGAGCATGCAGCTCAGGCGAGTTGAGGTAGCACCGGAACGGCTCGCCGCTCGCGGCCACCCGCTCGGCCAGCTGGCGATGGAAATCGCGCGCCGCCTCCTCCTCGATTGCGTGCGGCGGGTTGGCGTAGTCGAACACGACTTCGGCCCCGCCGGGCCAGCGCGCGAGCTCGCCCAGCGTCGCAAACAAAGCCTCCTCGGTCAGATAGGGCGTGACGCCGAGCCACAGCACGAAGGTGGATGTGTCCGGGTCGAACCCGGCGGCCTGAAGCGCGGCGGTCATGCTCCCGCCCTCGAAATCGTGGGCGACATAGGAAACATGCGCAGGTGCGGCGATTTGCGCATCCGTGAGCCGGCGTCGCTTCTCGGCTTGCGTCGCCGGGTGATCCAGCTCGAAGATCCGCAGATCGGGGGTCGGCTCGAGTCGATAGGCGAAGGTGTCGAGACCTGCGCCTAGCACCAGGATCTGCCGCACGCCTTTTTCGATCGCAAGGCGCGCCGAGTCCTCGGCGAAACGGCTTCGCATGGCGATGAACAGGCGCAAAGGCCGCCGCTCCGGCTGTTCCTTGGCGAGCGCGATGGCGCCGTCGGCGTCGGGCCCGAGGATCGGGAGCGCCAGCGGGTCGGCGAAGACGAACCCCCGCTCGAGGACCTGATGCGCCGCCCGGTGTCCCGCCGCGCCAAGCGCGGTCACGCTCGCTTGTCCCTGCTGCATGGGAATGAGGGTAGGGGCCTCAGGACGGCCTGTCGAGCGCGGCAAGCTTGACGCCGAAAACCCGCTCCCCTATAGAGCCCTCATCTATTAGCCAGGCCATTCGGCAGGCGGGACGCTTCTTGATTGCAGCGGCCCGCTTTCATATTTGCCGCATCAAGCTGAAGCTTTTTCGTCTGAAGGATCATTGCGCGATGTCACGCCGCTGCGAGCTGACGGGAATAGCCGTTCAATCCGGCAACAAGGTCAGCCATTCCAACCGCAAGACGCGCACGCGCTTCTTGCCCAACCTCGTCCAGGTCACGCTCACCTCGGATATGCTCGAGCGCTCCGTGCGCCTGCGCATCACCGCGGCGGCGTTGCGTTCGGTCGAGCATCGCGGCGGGCTCGACGATTTCCTCGTCAAGGCCCACGAGTTGGAGCTTTCGCAGGACGCGGTCAAGCTCAAGCGCGAAATCACCAAGAAGCGCGCCGAAGCCAAGGCCGAGCCAGCAGCCGCAGCCGCCTAAAGCGGCGCAGTTCGCGCATTTAAGCCGATCGTCTCGCGCTCGCTGGGCGCGGCCTAGGCAGCCGCCCGCTGCGAGCCCCGCCGCGTCGCGCGACAGCGCTTCGACGGCGAGATAGTCGCCCGCCGCCAGCGCCGCCTTCTGCAACATCCACGACCCGCCGACGCAGGGCACATTCGGAAGCCTCAGGTATTCTGGCGCTTTCTGAAGATCGATGCCGCCGGTCGGGCAGAAGCGCAGATCCGGCAGGGGCGCTGCAAGCGAGGCGAGCAGCTTCGCGCCCCCGACCGCCTCGGCGGGAAAGAGTTTCAGCGCCCGGAAGCCAAGCTCCCGCAAGGCCATGGCCTCCGAGGCCGTCGCGCAGCCCGGCAGGAACGGAACCGGCGATTGCGCCGCCGCCTTGGCGAGCGCCGCGGGCGCGCCCGGACTGACCAGAAACTTGGCCCCGGCCGCGACCGCCTGATTGATCTGCTCGACCGAGATGATTGTGCCGGCGCCGACGACAGCCTTCGGCACATTCTTGGCGATGGCGCGGATCGCCTCGAGCGCTGAAGGCGTGCGCAAGGTCACTTCGATCGCATAGAGGCCGCCGGCCACGAGCGCCTTCGCCTGAGCGAGCCCATCCTCGACGCTCGCGACCGTGAGCACCGGGATCACCGGCGCGAGCGCCATGATCCTGGCTGTTTCGCCTTCGTGCGGATAAGCCGGCATGACGATCTCCAAGGGAAAACATATCGCCCTTAGCATGCCGCGGCCGACGCGGCGACGCTCCCCTTCGACCTCGAATCGACTAGGCTCACCCACACAACGCGCGGCTGAGACGAGGCTAAGGTGAACGAGCCCGTGGACCTTTCGGTCTACAAGGAGACCCTGCTGTTCCTGGTGACGGCGGGCGTGGTCGCGCCGCTGTTCTTCCGGCTGCGTATCAGCCCGGTCCTGGGTTATCTGCTCGCGGGCGTCGCGCTCGGACCCTACGGCCTCGGCTCGATCGCGCAGAGGGCGCCGTGGCTTAGCGCGCTCGCGATCAATGTCGAGGCGATCGACCGCATCGCCGCGTTTGGCGTCGTTGCGCTCCTGTTCACGATGGGGCTCGAGCTGTCGTTCCAACGATTGCGGCGCATGCGCCATCTGGTGTTCGGGCTCGGGCTCGCGCAGGTCGTCGTGACGACGCTCATTCTGGCCGCCGCGGCCTGGCGTCTCGGCCTTAGCCCCCCATCGGCGCTGGCGATCGGAGCGGCGTTGTCGATGTCTTCGACCGCAATTGTCATTCCAATGCTGGTCGAGAGCAAACGGCTTCATTCCAGCGCTGGCCGGGCAAGTTTGGCGGTGCTCTTGTTTCAGGATCTGGCGGTCGCGCCGCTCCTGGTAATGGTCGGCGCCTTCTCGGCCGGAGGCGAGCGCGGACTGGGGTGGCAGCTTCTCAGCACGCTCGTCCCGGCGGCGCTGGGGCTGGGCGCGCTGGTCGGTTTCGGTCGACTCGCCCTGCGGCCCTTCTTCCATTTTGTGGCTGAAACGAAGAGCCGCGAATTCTTCATGGCGGCGTGCCTGCTGGTGGTGCTCGGTGACGGGTTGGCCGCCGCCGCGAGCCACCTGTCGATGGCGCTCGGCGCCTTCGTCGCCGGCCTCCTGTTGGCGGAGACCGAATATCGCCGCGAGATTGAGCTGACAATCGAGCCGTTCCGCGGGCTCTTGCTCGGGCTCTACTTCGTTTCGGTCGGCGCGGGGATCAATCCGGCGTTCATTCTCGCGCGGCCCGGCCTCATTCTCGGGCTTGCCGCGGCGCTCGTGGCGGCGAAGGGCCTGGCGCTCTTCGTTCTGGGGCGCGGCTTCCGTCTGCCGGCCCGGGGGGCCGCCGAAACGTCTCTCCTGCTCGGGCCGGGCGGTGAGTTCGGCTTCGTGATGATTGGCGCCGCGCTGGCGGGAGGCCTGATCGATCGCACGCTGGCGACGACGCTCATCAGTGCAGTCGCGATATCGATGCTTGCGATTCCCGGCCTGGCGAAGCTCGGCGCGCGCATCGGTTCGGCGCCGCGCGCCGCCGACGCAAGGGCGCCGGAGATCCCGCCGGAGAGCGAGTCGTCCCGCGTCATCATCGTCGGCTACGGCCGCGTCGGCGCGCTGATCGGCGACATGCTCGACCGGCACGCAATCCCGTTCATCGCGGTCGATGCGAACGCCGGGGTGACGTCGCGCGCCAGGTCCGACGGCAAGCCGGTCTATTACGGCGACGCCGCGCGGGCCGAATACCTGCGCCTTTGCGGACTCGAGACTGCGCGCGCGGTCGTCGTCACCATGGATTCGCCGGCGGCCAACGAAGCGGTGGTCGAGACGACGCGGCGCCTGCGGCCAGACGTGACGCTGGTCGCCCGCGCCCGCGACGCCGAGCACGCCCGCGCGCTCTACGGGCTCGGCGTGACCGACGCGGTGCCCGAGACCATCGAGGCGAGCCTGCAGCTCTCGGAGGCGGTGCTGGTCGATCTCGGCGTGCCGATGGGTCTTGTTATCGCCTCGATCCATGAGAAGCGGGACGAGTTCCGCAAGCTGCTGGCGGTCGCCGGCGCGCCGGAGCGCCCGCGGTCGACGCGCGGGCCGCGGCGCTCTGTCTAACTCGTTGCGTTGGCTATGCGCGTTGCTCCCCAGCGATGCGCGACAGGGTCTTCAGTCGGCTTTCATCATGCCCACGGAGCCGCACTAGCCTCGCGCGCCGCATTTGGCTAGAAAGCCGCGTTCAGTCCGGAAAACGTCCCTTGCCCGCCTTGCTGCGCCTTCTCATGATGACGCTTGCCGCCTGGGCCAGCCTTGCTGGCGCAGCGCGGGCGTCCGACTGCGCCTTCACGCCGGCGCCGGCGACCCGACTCCAGAGCATGGCGGCCGTCGCCGATTATAAGCCGGTGCTGAAGGCATGCGTCGCCGCCGACGGACGCAAGGCGGTTGCGATCCGCGAGATGACAATCGCCGGGCAAAAGATCGCCCTCATCGCCGATCCTGAGGCGCTGACCACGCGGCTCGAGCGCGCGGCCTGCTGGACCTGCCGCGATGCGAGCGAGGAGGAACTCCACTCGACCCGCATGGGCCGCGCAATTCGCGAGTCAGCCGAGGCTCCCGGCCTCGTTCATCGAGGCTTTCTTCAGAACGCGGGTCTGACCCATGGCGCGGGACAGGGCGATTTCGTCACCGGCGACCTCTGCCCGAGTCAGAAGCCGCTCGCTCGCACGTTCTTCACCCGGCTCGAGGCGGCAGGCCCGCACGCGCCGGTGGCGCTCTCGATTTCAGGCCTCTGGCTGATCCATCATTTCGACGACTTCCGCTGGCTCGTCGATCAGCGAAATTCCGGCGCGCTCGACATACTCTGGGTCGATCACACCTACCATCATCCCTATCACCGCAAGCTGCCGGACGCTGCAAACTTCCTGTTGTCGAGGGGCGTCGACCCGCAGGAGGAAATCCTCGACACCGAGCGGCTTCTGATCGCCAACGGCGAGACCCCGTCGCTGTTCTTCCGCTTCCCAGGTCTCGTCTCCAGCGACCCGCTGATGCAGGCGGTGAGCCAGTTCCACTTGGTGACGCTTGGCGCGGACGCCTGGCTGGCGATCGGCCAGAAGCCCGGACACGGCTCGATCGTGCTGGTTCATCCCAACGGAAACGAACCTAAGGGTCTGGCGATGTTCTCGACCGACCTTGCGCATGGCGCAATCGCCGCCCCGCTCGAGCCGCTGACCGCCGCGCCTGAGTAGGTCCGGGGAGCGCGCTGTCCCTGGCGGCTATGGCTTCCGCGCCGCCGCGAAAATTCCGCTTCCGAGGTATGGATTGGCGACGGTTCCGTTTAGGATGAGCGAACCCCCCATCTCGCCAAAGGGACTGGTTGCGCCCTTGAAGAATGAGCCGTTCAGCGCTGCGGTCCGGCCCACGGGAGAGCCGGGCTGGCTGGCCAGCGTGCCGTTGAACGTGACGGTCGAGGGGACCAATTTGACCGTGCCGGCATAGTTGGTGTTGTCCAGCCCGTTGATCTTGACGGCGCCACTGGCGGTTACGGCGCCGCCGTTGACCCCGAATGTGACCATGTTCGAAAAGGTGCCCGCGGCAAGATAGCTGGTGATATTGTTCGGGTTGGCGATATTGGCGATCGCGTGGCCAGTGTAGGTGAAGGTGCCGCCTGTCGGAAGTGTCCCGGTCGTCGACGAAACGCCGCCGACCCAGAGCAGAAGAGGGCCCTGATCCTCGAATGCGAGTTGACCGTTGCTGTTGGTTGCGCCGTTGAAGGCGCTCCAGAAACCCCATTGTGTCGATTCGCATGCGCAGGGCGTGACTGTGGTGGAGGAAATCCTAGTCAGAAACTGGGACGTGTTCGCGCCGACGCTTTCAGCTGTCACCAACTGCTGATTGGCGAAGCCGACGGGCGTCGATGCGCCGGGACTTGGCCGTTGCGCGTCGAGAGAGGAAGATTGGCGCCGTTGGCGAATATGGCTGCGTCCCGCGCCGCAAAATTCGACGGATTGACATAGGCGCCGCGCGCTCCATTCAGCCCGGGATGGGAGTCCGCCGCCACGCTTCCGAAGACATAATTGGAACTCGTCATGGCGCCGCCCGGCGCGCCGACGCCACTCTCGACATTGAAGACTGCGAGCATCTCGCTTGAATTGCCGGGCAGGAAGATGCCGACGTCGCCAGGGCTCCCGGTGAGATTGGTGACGACATACGGCTTGGTGAATTTCGCTGGCGCCCCCGGAAAACCGCCATTCGCCGTCAGCATCACGCCCCCGACGTAGCCGTTCAGGGTCAAGGCCGGATGGCTGCCAGCCGAAAATGTCGGCGTTCCCGTAGTTATGGGATTGAACGTGTAGGCAGTCGTGCCGCCGGGTTTGACAAAGTTGGAGGACTGACTGTTCGTCACGAATCCAGTGCTCAGGTTTGTATTCGTATTGTTCAAAGTGAAGCCCGCAATCGGCGTGCCGTTCTGGGTCGACACCGTGTTGGGCGAGGACTTCGGCGTCGCCGTCGCCGAAGACACGGAGCCGCCCGCGAGCCCGAACCATGGGGCGGCGGGGCCGGCGTTGCGGACGGTCACCCCCGTGAACCCCCCGGCCTGGGTAAATCCGGTGTTGGGCGCGTTCGAAATCTGAGATGTCATGACGAACAGCGTCGCGTTCTGCGCCGCGCCCTGTCCCGTCCACGCTGAGGCCCGCTTGGAACTGTCTTGACGTCGTGTTCGGGGTGCCGTCCGGATTGAGGCCGCCGGTCTGATAGCCGAGGATCGGAGAGACCTTGAAGCCGCCAGTTCCAGCGAAGGCGCCGGTGAGGTAGGGCACGGTACTCGCGCCAGCGCTGGTGCTGAACTTCCCGCTCGTGACCATCGCATAGGTCAACGGAGGGGGCGGAGGCTTAACCGGCACAACCGGAATGATCCGGAGTGACCGGAGTGACCGGAGTGACCGGCCCAACCGGAATGATCCGGAGTGATCGGCCGAGTGATCGGAGTGATCGGCGTGATCGGAGTGATCGGCTTTATCAGAGCTCTGCGCGATGAAGGTCTGTGTAGTTCTGACCGAGCCTGTATTCTGCGCGGCCGCTCGCGAGATCGTCCCGCCAGTGTCCACGGCTTGCGCGGCGTTGGCGGCCGCGTAAGTGCCGGTGGTGCTGACAACCCGCGCGCCGGGCGAGTTGGGCGTGCCGACGTTATAGCTCTGAGCCAGATTGTCCGTCGGCTGCTGGGTCGCCCCTCCGCTTTGGCCGCGATGGCTGCCCAATTGAGAATTCGACTGTGCGAGCTGCTGGCTGCTTGCCCGGCTGGGGGAAGGGGGAGGCCTGTTGAATCCCGCCACGGTCACGCCAAAGCCCGGACGCGACAGTTGAACCGTGTTCGGAGTGCAATTTCCTCCCCCGCCACAGAGATTCGTGACCGACATGTGGCCGAAGCCGAGGATCGCTTGCGTGCCCTTGGCTCCGCTATGCGAGATGATGGCGATGCCGCCGCGCAAGCCAATCGCCGCGACCGGAGTTCGGATCGTCGCCCCTTCCGAATGGGTGGCGACGCCTCCGACGACCCGCAGCACGCCCTTGCCCAGCGATAGGGCGAGCTCGCCCCTGGTGGTCGCGGGATTGTAAACGAAGCGATCGATCACCAGCGACGAGTTGGGGCCGACATTGAGGGTCGTCTTGTCGATGAACAGCACCTGCACGCTGCCGGTCCCGGTGGTCTCGATCTTCTCGTTCTCCACCACTTGGGTCCCGATCTGGATCACGCGAGTCGGCGCGCCGGGCGGCGTGCCGGAGGAGCTCGTGTTGACGGCGCCGGCGGTGCCGACCGTGTCGGCGCGGGCCGCGGCGGACATCGCCAGAACTGCGCCGAGCGGGACGGCGAACAGCAGCGAGAGCGATCGTGCGTGGCGCATTCGAGTTTCCTAAAACATCAGAAGCGGAAGGTCGGGCCCGCCGCAACGAGGAAATCCTGCAGGCTGTAGTTCGGAACGGTCGAATAGGTGCGCAGAAATTGGACCTGCAGCGTGAAGCCGATGTTGCGGTAGAAGTTCGTATCCAGGGTTCCCGACACCCGCCATTGTCTGTCCGTGCGTGTCGTGAAGGGGTCGACGATCAGGTCCGGTATCGCATAAGGCGTGTAGGAAAAGCCGACTGAGGGTGTGAACGTCCAGAGCGATCCCGTATGCGCGAACGAAGGCGCGGCGAACGAATAGGGCAACCCGAGATCGATCGAGAAATCGTGAAAAGCGTATGGCCCATAGCTCGCGTTCGACTCGGTGTAGGAGACGCGGCCCTGCCACGACAGGCCCCACGGGGCGGAAATCAGCCCCGAACCGAAGACATAGCCGATCCACTGCCCACCGGTTTGCCCCTCGGCGGTCGGATAGTTCTCGGAATTGGAGAACCAGCGGTCGCGGAACTCGACCCCGGGCGTGATCGTGAGGTTTTCGTTGACCGGCCAGTTCACCGACATGCCAGCGCCGGCGGTGTTGAGGTAGTTCGCGCCGCCGAGCGTCAGCACATTGCCGATCGCGTACGGATGGACGGTGAGCCCGCCGTAGTCGCCGATCCCGATTCGCGGCCCGGTGCGCAATTCGGCCAGGCCTAAATCGAGGCGCGTCACCTTGAACTGCTGCGAGTAATAGGCGATCAGATCGGATTCCCAGCCGTCGCCGCGCTGATCGTTGAAATCATAGAAATCATGCACGGTGACCAGTCCGAACGCGTTCCAGTCCGGGGTCTTCTGAAATTGGGGCGACAGCAGCGCGTTCTGGCCGAGCGCCAGAACGTTCGGGCTGTTGGGGCCGGCGTTGGCGTTGGTCTGATAAGCGAGGCCGAACTGCCCATAGATCGAGAACTGGTTGATCGCGACCGCCTTATCGACCGCGGCGACATAGGTCTGCACTTCGGTGCGAACGTCGGCTGGCGTGTCCGGGGCGTTGAGCACGGCGTCAAAATAGTTGCGCGCCATCTCGTAGGAACGCAGATGAAAATAGAGCACGCCGAGCTGGAGCTTCACCCGGGGAAGATTCGGGTTGTAGTAGAGCATGCGTTCGAGGGCGCCGATCGCCGCCTCGTAGTCGCCGAGCTCCGTTTCAAGCTGAGCGTACTGGAACCCCGCGTCGAGATCGTCGGGTTTGAGCAGCAGACGCTTGAACAGGAGGTCGGCGGCGATGACCTTGTCCGCATTGCTCAGGGACGCGGTCGGCGAAGCGGCGGCTTGCGTCGTCGAAGCCGGCTGCGGGGCAGCGGCGAGGGAGTTGACTTGCCCCGGGGTCGGCGCGCCGGTCGCCTGCCTGAGAGCGGCGGGGGAGGCGACTTGGGTCGGGGTCGGAGAGGCGCCCGCCTGCGCGTGAGCCGCGGGGGGAGAGCCGAACGCCGCGCCGGCGACGCCGATCGCCGCTGCAAACATGGCCCCGAATCGCGATGAGCGGCGCGCGGCCGTTGCGGGCCAATCGAGCGTCGCCTCACTGGCGCGGCCGACCGGCGCGCATAAGCGATTGGACGGACTCAAGCGTACGCCATTCTTCCGCCCCCACATCAGGCAGACCCCAGTTTGCAGCTTGTATTTTATTAAGTCCCATTTCCCTCCGATGCAACCGAATTCTCGAAACGTTGCAGCCGGTTGTCATCTTTCGGCACAGTCTTACCGTTAGGTCAGTTCGACTGAAAAAGGGCCGCCGCAGGGCGAAACGCTGCGTCGGTCTGCCGCGCATAGTTCGCCCCCCGGGCGAATCTGACGATCGAACCCATTATCGCCTCCACCGCCGCGGACTATATGCTGAGCCGATCCAGGAGGAGATGAGCCATGATCGACATCAGCAAAGCGGGAACGTTTCCACTGGGCGACCGGATTGTGAGACGCCTCGGCTACGGCGCCATGCAGCTCGCCGGCCCGGGCGTGTTCGGGCCGCCCAAGGATCACGACGGCGCAATTGAGGTGCTGCGGGAAGCGGTCGCGAGCGGCGTCAACCACATCGACACCAGCGACTATTACGGTCCCCACTTCACCAACCGGGTGATCCGTGAGGCGCTGCATCCCTATCCGGACGATCTGGTCATCGTCACCAAGATCGGCGCCCGGCGCGGCGACGACGCGTCCTGGAACCCGGCGATCAGCCCCGACGATCTCAAAAACGCAGTCCAGGACAATCTGCGCAATCTCAAGCTCGACGCACTGGACGTCGTCAACTTGCGGATCATGGGCGACGGCCACGGGCCGACCGAAGGGTCGATCGCGGCCCTGCTCACGGTCCTTGCCGAGCTTCAGGGCCAAGGCCTCGTGCGTCACATCGGCCTCAGCAATGTCACCTCGGCGCAGCTCAATGAGGGGCGCCGGATCTGCGACATTGTCTGCGTGCAGAACCTGTACAATGTCGCCCATCGCGAAGATGACGCCCTGATCGACGAACTCACCCGCGCCGGAATCGCCTATGTGCCGTTCTTCCCGCTCGGCGGCTTCACGCCGTTGCAGTCGACGGCGCTCACCGAGGTCGCCGCGCAGCTCAGCGCGACGCCGATGCAGGTCGCGCTCGCCTGGCTCCTCCAGCGCGCGCCCAACATCCTGCTCATTCCGGGCACTTCGTCGCTCGAGCATCTGCGCGAAAACCTGGCCGCGGCCAGCCTCGACCTGCCGACGCGACGCGCTGACCACGCTCAACGCCATCGCAAAAACCTCCGCGGCCGCGTGACAAGGTCCCTTCCTTCTCCCTCCGGGAGAAGGCGCGCGCCAAAAGGGCGTGCGGTAGGACGCCCGTCCTTCGGGACGGGCTATGGGCGCGACGGATGAGGGCCTCTCGTTAAGGCGCGCTTCGCGCGAACCCTCACCCCCAACCCTCTCCCGTAGGAGAGGCGGTCCGCCGCGCTGCCCTAATAGCCCTTGGCGCTGGCGTCCGCGTAAGCGGGCGCGAGCTCGATGGTCACGGTGGCCGCCGCCCCGCAGGCCATGGTTAGGGCCACGAGAAGAATCAGAAGATATTGCATCGTCCCCAACCCGCCGTCCCCCGCCGTCCCCCACCGACGCAGCGCCCGCCAAAAGCGCCTGACGCGCGACCATGTCAAGGCTAAATTATGGCGCCCGCCGGCAAAACGCGCAGTGAGCGCAGTCATACCGCCTTCGCTGACCCTGCTGCGTCAAATGGTTATTGGTTGATCGACTAACGATTGGTTAATCGACCGGCTCCCCGATCGCACGCGGCCAGCCCGCAATGACGCGGAGCAAATCCCTTAGCTTCAAATGCAGATTGAGACGAGAGGATAGGCCGTCGGCCACAGCCATCCATTTTGCCTGCATTTGTTTTTCTTATTCGGGTGACGCTAGCCCTTAGTGGGCCCATCGCTCAGCGCGCGCCGTCACTGCCAGCGCACTTTCCGGGCCCACTGAATAATTGGCTGAGCTCCGCCAAAGCGCCGCCGCCCGATAGCCATCAAAAAACTGTTGATTGACTCCAACTTTAACTACACGTAAGTGTGGATAGCGGCGAGTTCAAAAGGGATTACCTATTATGAGAAAAGCTTTGGTGATGACCGCGGCCCTTGGGTCGCTTGCTCTGGCGCCGTTGCTGAGCACGGGCGCACAGGCGGCGAATTTGGTCCAAAACGGCGGCTTCGAGCGAATACCTTGCCATCGCCTCTTAATCCGGCGAACGCGAGCGGGGCGGAGGTCGATACCAACTGGCACTACGGCAGCGATCTGCCCGGTTGGACTTCGCCGGGCGCAAATACCTACAACGTCCTGTTCTTCGGCAACGTGGCGAATGCCAAAAGTATCAACCCGGATACTCGCTTCACAGCCGGTGAGCCTCAGTACCTCAACGCAACTTCAACAGCTTGAGCCCCAACGGCGGCAGCTTCATGGGACTGGACGGAGATCCGGCCGCGAACGGGCCGCTGGACCAGACCATCATGGGCCTGACCGCAGGCAAAACGTACAAACTCAGCTTCTACTGGGCCGGGACTGAGCTCTTTAACCGCACCGGCTACACGTCAATCCAGCTGACCGGCAGCCTCGGCGGCGACCCGTTCGCAACGACGACTTACCTGAACACCACCATTACTCCCGGAGAGCCTGGTTCGTTCTCGGGTTGGATGCTCGAGAATTTCACGTTCACCGCGAATTCCACGTCGGAGTTGCTGTCCTTCCTGGCAGTCGGGACGCCCGCCGCCAACCTGCCGCCGTTCGCCCTTCTGGATGGCGTGTCGCTGACCGCCGTCCCCGAGCCGTCGACCTGGGCGATGATGCTCGTCGGATTCGGCGGTCTCGGCTATGCCGCCTTTCGCCGCCGCCGGACGGCTCTGGCCGTCGCATAAAGGCGAGAGTCGCGATCGCGGCTTCTTAATCCGGGGCGGGATTGCATTCCGCTCCGGATTTTTGTTATAAGTTGGTCACGAGCTGCGGCCTCGGGATGACGCGCGTTCATGACTGAGTTTCTGACATCGCATCAGCATCTCATGGGGTTCGCGGTCAATGCGCTGCGGGCCTGCGTACTGCTGGCGGTGGTGACGCTCGTTTTCGCGCCGCTCGAACATATCTTCGCCATTCGCCCTGGCAGCCTGTTCGCGAAGGGCTGGAGGGTCAATCTCGGCTGGTATTTCTTTAACGGCCTCTTCACCACGCTCCTTCTCGCGCCACCCGCGCTACTGATCGCCTGGCTCATCCACTCGGCTCTGCCGGCGTCCGTTACCGGAGCGGCGGCCGGCCTGCCGCTGTGGGCGCGCATGGTGGCGGCCATGATCGTGGGCGAAATCGGCTTTTACTGGGGTCATCGATGGAGCCATGAAAGCGCCTTCCTTTGGCGATTTCACGCCGTTCATCACAGCGCTGAGCACGTGAATTTTTTGGTCAACACCCGCGGCCACCCAGTCGACGTCATCTTCACCCGACTGTGCGGGCTGACGCTGCTCTATGCCACCGGACTCGCTTCGCCGGTCGGTCCGAACCCGTCGCTGGTGCCAATGCTGGTGTTGTTCATCGGCTCGCTGTGGAGCTTCTTCATCCACGCCAACGTGCGCTGGCGGCTGGGGCCGTTGGAGGAGATCATCGCCAGCCCCGCCTTCCACCACTGGCACCACACGCTCGAGGACCACAAGGACCACAATTATTCGTCGATGCTGCCGTTCGTCGACCGGCTGTTCGGCACCTTCTATCTCCCGAAGGCCTGGCCGAAGGATTACGGAACCTCGACCCCGGTGCCGGAGACCATGATCGGCCAATTGCTGGAGCCGCTCGCGCCGACCGGCGCGGCCCGCGCCCCATCGCCGGCCCAGTCCTCGAGCCGGGCCTGATCGCTCGCGCCAGGCGCCGCCAGGGCGCTGGACAATGCCGCGCTTCAAACGCAGATTGAGACGGGAGAAGAGGACGGGCGCGCTGGGGCATGGCCGGGCCGGACACGAACAATACTGACGCGCCCTATCCGATTTGGGGCTTCGGTCCGCCCTCGCCTGAGCCGGACACCAAGAAGCTCGACGCGCTGCTCGCTTCGCTGAACGGCTCGGCCGAGCGGTTTCAGACTTTGTGGTTCTCCTTCCTCGGCCTCACGCTCTATCTCGCCATCGCGGCGCTCGCGACGACCCATCGCAATCTGCTGCTCGGCGAGCCGCAGACTCTGCCGATCCTCAACATCAAGGTCGAGCTGCTGCCGTTCTATGTCATCGCGCCGCTGCTCTATCTCGTCTTCCATTTCTATCTCTTGATGATGCTGGCGCTGCTCGCCCGCACCGCGGCCGAGTTCGACAAGCAGTTGCGCACGACGCTGCCGGGCGAACCCGAACGCGAGCGCTACCGGGCGCAAGTCGGGAATGCTTTGTTCCTGCAATTGCTGGTCGGCATGAAAGGCGAGCGCACGGGCGTCAACGCGCTCCTGATGGGCCTCATCGCGCTCATCACCATCGTGCTCGCGCCGCTCGCGACGCTCGTCCTCATGCAGATGATGTTCCTGCCCTACCATCATTTGCGCATCACCTGGTGGCATCGCGGAATCGTCGTCGCCGATCTCGTGCTGATCGTGGTGATGACCTACCGATGTTTCTTCCCTCGCGGCGTGAGGAAGGCGCCGCTGGTGCTCGGCGCGCTCAGCCGCAAGCCGCGCTGGGCGACGGCGATGGCCTTTTGCGTTCTGCTGGCCGTCGCCCTCGCGCCGCTCGTCGACTGGCTGTCGTTCCAGCAAGGGCGCTGGGCCGGCGAACCCCGGCCGTCTCCTCGACGGAATGGGGGCAGTGGATGGAGGGGAAGCCGCCCCGTTCCCGAAGTCAATCCGGACTATGCCGCGACCGAGAACGGCGTCGTGTTCGGCCTGTTTCCCGACCGGCTGAAACTTGCAAGCGAAACCATCGTCGGCGAAGAGAAGCTGGAGAAGACCAAGAAGGAGATCGCCTCGCGCGGCGGCGATTTCGTCCCGACGATCAAGCTCGACGGCCGCGACCTCCAGGCCGCCGATCTGAGCGGGGCCGACCTGCGCGGTGTCTCGCTCAACGACGCGGCGATGCAGGGCGCGCAATCTGGCCGCGGCGCGCAGTTGCGACGGCGCCAATCTGGACGACGCGCAGTTGCAGGGCGCCGATCTTCGATGGCGCGCAGTTGCAGGGCGCCAACCTCATGAGCGCGCAGTTGCAGGGCGCTGACCTCGCAGGTCGCGCAGTTGCAGGGCGCCGAACCTCACGCAGCGTGCAGTTGCAGGGCGCCGATCTCTCTAATGCGCAGCTTCAGGGCGCCGACCTCAACCGGGGCGCAGTTGCAGGGCGCCGACCTCAGCAGACGCACAGTTGCAGGGCGCAGACCTCAATTCGGCGCGCAGTTGCAAGGCGCCGACCTCTCCGACGCGCAGTTGCAGGGCGTCGACCTCGGTTCGGCGCAGTTGCAGGGCGCCGACCTTAGCGGCGCCGACATGACGGACAGCTGACTTTGACGGAGACCTTGGTCTACAGGACCGAGGTGACCGGCGAGATCGTGTTGGCGTCGGCAATCCGATCGGTGCGAAGCGATCAGGGTTCGGTCGAGCGACAAGAGTCTCAGCTCGCATGAAGAGCTGACGACGTCAGCGCAGGTCGAACCCCTGACGCCCACGGTATCGACGAATGGATCGCTGCGGCGACGGAGTTTGCCAGTGAGGACGGACAAGGCGGACATCGCCAAGCGCTTCGACTCGGCTGAAGCCAAACTTCGAAACGCTGAACAGGACGCTGCAGACGAAAGCAATGGGGCGGATTGGCAGGAGGCATCGCTCGCGCTCGATCCTGACGGCGCACATCACCGTCAGCGACTGGCGGATTTCCTTGGAGATCTCGCCTGCGACGTGACGGAGCGCCCTATGTCGCCCGCGCCTCATCGTCCGCCGCGCACGTGTCATCCGCCTGTAGTTTATCACCGCGCGCGTCGTCTGCGCTTGGCGATCAACTTGACCGCGTTCGCGAGCGTATGAAGGCCGGGCGCGAGAAGCCCGAGACCTGCCCCGGCGTCGCCGGCTTCACCGAGGACGACTGGCGCAAGCTCGACGCGATCAAGCCCCGAGGCCGCGCCCGCCAATCGCTAAGCCGCGCCGAGCGAGTCCTTGGCTCTCGAGCCTCCCCCTCGCCAGCGCCGCGCTCGCCTCGAAGGAGATTTAAGGATGCAGGTGACAGCGACGAGCGACGCCGAGGCGCTTGAGCGTCTTTTATCGACGCGCCATAGCTGTCGGGGGTTCCTTCGCGATTCCGTTGACGACGACACAATCGCGCAAATCCTGAGCATTGCCCAACGCACGCCGTCCTGGTGCAACGCCCAGCCATGGCAAGTGATCATCACCAAAGGCGCCGCCACCGAGCGCTTTCGCGCGGCGCTGTGCGACTACGTGACGAAAAATCCCCCTGCTCCTGACATGGCCTTTCCGCGTGAATATCGTGGCGCTTATCTCGAACGCAGGCGGGCCTGCGGCTTCGGCCTCTACGAGGCTGTCGGCGTGGCGCGCGGCGATCGGGAAGCCTACGCCAAACAGGGTTTCGAGAACTACAAGCTGTTCGGCGCGCCCCATGTCGCCATCATCACATCGGACGAGGCGCTCGGAACGTATGGCGCGGTGGATTGCGGCGCCTACGTGAATAATTTCCTGCTCGCGGCGCAGAGCCTGGGCGTCGCTTCGATTCCGCAGGCGGCGCTGGCTTCGCATTCGAAATTCGTTCGCGAGCATTTTGGTCTCGGCGACGACCGTCTGGTCGTTTGCGGGATCTCCTTCGGATATGAGGATCGCGCTTCGATGGCGAATGGTTTTCGCACGGATCGCGCTTCCTTGGACGAAGTTGTGACATGGGTCGAGGCCTAGCCAGACACGCTGTCTGCCCGGTTCGTATCTGGCGGGAGGACGCGCGACGACCTCTCATCCTGCCAGGGTGACTTGAGCTTTAGGCGCAGAATACGCCGCCGGCTGGCGGATAACCTCGGCAACCTCGCCGCGACGCGGACGGCTCATCCTATGTGGCCTGCGGGCAATGGTCGTTTTCAGGTCGCCAATTTTTTTGCTGCAATAACTTTGCTTAACCAGAAAACTGTGCTATCGTGTCCAGATCGTCGGAAATGGCCGCCCGTCCCAAGCCGGGTCGCGGCGAGGCGAAGGATGAAAGCGAAACTACAGTTAAAATGCGCTCAAATCCCTCTGAACACAACTCGAGACGCGAGTTGAGACCGGGGGTGCGATTTCTTATTTGGATTCGCCGTAACCCATTGAAAAGCCCCGATTCGGACGAATAAAACCAAATAAAACCAAGCAAAATAGCTTGGAGTGATTTGGTCTGGCTTGGTCTGGCTTGGATTTATTTGGCTTAAAATTCGCCTTCAGGTTGCGCTAGCCCCGGCCGACGAAGGGCATCTTGGTCGCCATGATGGTCATGGTGAGGACGTTGGTCGAGAGCGGCAGGTTGGCCATATGCGCGACCGCTTCGCCGACCTCGCTCACGTCCATGGTCGGCTCGGGCGCGATGCGGCCGTCGGCCTGGCGGACCCCAAGCGTCTGCTTGCGGGCCATCTCGGTCAGCGCGTTGCCGATGTCGATCTGGCCGCAGGCGATGTCGTGGGCGCGCCCGTCGAGCGCGATCGACTTGGTCATCCCGCTGACCGCGTGCTTGGTCGCGTTATAGGCGATCGACAGGGGCCGCGGCGTGTGGGCCGAGATCGAGCCGTTGTTGATGATCCGCCCGCCCTGCGGCTGCTGGCGCTTCATCAGGCCGAACGCGCCCTGGGCGCAGAGGAACATGCCGTTCAGATTGACGCCGACCACCGCGCTCCATTGGGCGAAGGTCAGTTCGTCGATCGGAACCGGCGGCGCGTTCTGGCCGGCGTTGTTGAACAGAAGATCGAGGCGGCCGAACTCGCGCTCGACTTGAGCGAACAAGGCCTTGACCGCCTCGGGGTCGCCGACGTCGGTGCTTAAGGGGAGAGCGCGGCGCCCGAGCGCCTTGACCTCGCCCGCGACCTCTTCGAGGAGCTCGCGCCGCCGCCCGGCCAGCGCCACATGCCAGCCCGGTGCGAGCCAACGCCAGCGCCGACGCCTTTCCGACCCCCGAACCCGCGCCCGTCACCAGCGCAAAACGCTCGCCGTCCATGCTTCCTCCCTTAACCCTCAAGGAACCCGTTCTTGCCTCAGCTCCGGCGCGATCCGCCAGACGGCGGCGGCGAGCACGATCGCGCCGCCGAGTATGGTCGCCAGGCCCGGGTTCTCGCCGAAGGCGATAAACACCCACACGGGCCCAAGCACAACATCCAAGAGGCTGATGAGGCCCGCTTCCGCGGACGGGATGAACTTGGCCCCCTCCATGAAGAGGACGAAAGCGAGGCCGATCGTCGTCAGGCCGAAGACGAACAGGATCGCGAAATCATAGAGGCTGATCGCCTGAAGCGGCGAATTGGCGAGGCCGAAGATTCCGGAGCCGATGGCGCCGAGGCAGTTGACGACGATGATCGACGCGCCCGGCTGGCGGCGCTGCAAGACGATCATGCCGGCGAAGGCGAGCGTCATCAGCATCGACAAGGCCTGCCCCAGGAGACGCCCGGAACCGAGGCCGCTCGCCACCATGACGATGATGCCGACGAGCGCCACGCCCGAGGCGGCGAGGGTGCGGGCCGAGACGCGCTCGCCGTTGATGAGGAAGCCGATCGCCGCGGCGACGAAAGGCAGGGTGGCGTAGATCACCATCACGTCGGCGATGGTCGTGGTCATCACCGAGGCGGTGTAGGCGGAGATCGCGATCATCGCCAGCAGCGCCACGACCGGCGACAGCGCGCCGAAGCCCAAGCGGGTTGTCGAGGCGCCCGCTTCGCCATTCGATCAGGCCGACGGTCGCGATCGAGGCCGCGCCGAGGAGCGCCCGCCAGCCCATCACCGTCCAGACGTCGAGATGGGCAAGAAGGCGGGCGAACAAGCCCGCCAGGCTCCATAAGACCGTGGCGACGAGGACCAGCAGCACGCCGCGCCGGCGGGCGGACTTTTCGTCCGGCACGGAAATGTCTCCTCATCGATGGGGTCGATGAGGAGAATAGGGAGATTCGTGGCCGAGGGGAACCGGCAGTCAGGGCGGCGTTTGGGCGGCGCGGTCGGCGGCGCGCGCGCCTGCGATTCTTTGGACGACTCTCAGCGCATGGCCGGCAAAGCGCCCGCATGGGAGGGTCAGCGCAGAGAGCGCCGAGCGGAACGGGGCCTCGCCGCCAACGCCAAACACGATGGGTTCGCGAGTCTTGGCCGGAATCACGAGCGTGCCAAACGCCCAGTCCCAAAAAGCGAGCGCAAAGCCAAGGTTCTTATCGAAATGGGCGGGATTGGTGGAGTGATGGAGCTGGTGATGGGCGGGACTCTGCAGGATCCGGCCGGCGACGCCGGTGAAGGCGATCCACATGTTGCTGTGCCGCAGATGACCATAGGTCAGGAGAAACGCCATGGTGAGGATGTTGCCATTCAGAAGCGTGAACGGGCGCACGCCGGGACCGAAGGCGTAGGTCATGACGCCAAACACGATTCCGGTCGCGAGCCCGATCCAGTTCATGAACACGATGATCTCGACCGGGTGCTGGCGCAGCTCGGTCAGGGTCGTCATCACCTCGGCGGAATGGTGGACCTTGTGAAACTCCCAGAGCGCTGGGATCTTGTGGAAGCCGTAGTGGGCGGACCAATAGGCAAGTTCGTAAGCCAGGAGCTGGAGCACGGTCGCGAGCGTCAGGATAATCCAGGCTGGCCAGAGAGTGGGCGCGTGAGGCCCGAATTCGCGTGTCAGCCAGGCGACGATGGCGTCGCGCCAGAAGAACAGGCCGAGGCCCAGCATGCCGTAGGCGGAGGCGAACACGACCGCGTTCAGCGCCCATAGGCGCATGTCGATCAGGGACGAGGGATGGAGGAGAATACGCCTGGGGAAGGTCGAGCGGAGGAACCCCGTCACGCTGACGCGTCGGCCGCGCGCTTGACGGCGGCCAGCATAGTAGAGCGCGGAGAACGCCAGCGCGCCGCAGAGCGCAGGCCCGCCATAGGCCGACGCTGGCCTGAAATTCTCCAGGAGCGCGCTCTCCAGCGCTGCCCAGATGGCGACGGGACCGGACACGGGCCTCCTCGGCTCACGGTTGACGCAAAAAGGCTAGCGCAGGAGGCTTCTTAAAAGGTTAGAGGTGACCAGCGAAAACACAGCGCGCTGTTCACACAATCCTCGTCAAGCTGGGGCGAGCATGGAACAAATCCTCGGGCGTGGCGGACTGGGGCAGCTTCGCCACGACGGCGAATTCCGCATTTCTGCTCGCTTTCTCCTCGCTGTTCTCGATCATCAACCCGATCGGCGGCGCGCTGATCTTTTATGGCTTCACCAAGGACTTCAGCTCGTTGGATCGGGTGAAGGTCGCGGCGCGCGTCGGCTTCTATTCGCTCCTGATCATGTTCGGGGCGTTGTGGACCGGGACCTACATCCTGTCCTTCTTCGGCGTCTCGATCGACGCCTTGCGCATCGGTGGTGGGACGGTGATCGCGCTGAGCGGTTTCCAGCTCTTGACCACGAGCAATTCGCATCCGGACCAGAAAAGGCCACGAGCGGGAAGCGGCGCCAAATAGCGACGACGATCCGATGCAGCTCGCGTTCTTTCCGCTGACGTTGCCGTTCACCACCGGGCCCGGCACCATCGCCGTCGCAACCACGATCGGCGCTGAGCGGCCGTCGAGCGGCGTCGGCCTCGTCGCCTTCTTTCTCGGCGCGAGCATCGCTGCGCTGGCCAACGCCGCAATCATCTGGATCGGCTATCGCTTCGCCGATCGCCTGACCGGGCTGATCGGGCCCACGGCCCGACAGGTCATCGTGCGGCTGACGGCGTTCCTCCTCATGTGCATCGGCGTGCAAATCCTGGTGACCGCGATCGGCGACCTCGTCGGCAAGTGGCGCGTCGCCTAGAGCCGCGTCGCTTTTTCGGCCTGGTAGAGCGCGCGATAGCGCTTCAGGCGCGGGGCGTAAGCAGCGGCTCGATTCGGATCGGGGACGAATTCGCGCTGGATCGGCGGGCGCGGGCAAACCGCCTCGACGCTTCCCGCCCCCGCGGCAAGCATGCCAAGCCTCGCCGCGCCAAGCGCCGCGCCCGCTTCCGCGCCGGAGGCGAGATCGATCGTCAAGCCGGTGACGTCGGCGATCATCTGCGCCCAGAATTCCGACCGCGCTCCGCCGCCGACAAGCAGCGGCCGGACCGGCCGCGCGCCGGCCGCGTCCAAAACGTCGACCCCGTCGGCGAACGAGAAGGCGACGCCCTCCATGACCGCGAAGACGAGCGCGTCGGCGCCGTGCTCGGAGCGAAGACCTGCGAACATTCCGGTCGCCTCAGCGTCGTTGTGGGGCGTGCGCTCGCCGCTGAGATAGGGCAGGAAAATCGGCGCAGAAGCGACAGCGCTGGGCGCGCGTGCGAACGAATCCGCCCCTGCGATCAATCTTGCCGATGTCGCCTTCGCGCCCCAGGACGCCGGCGACCCAGGCGAGCGAGGAAGCGGCCGAGAGCATCACCGCCATGCCGTGCCAGCGATTAGGCAACGCATGGCAGAACGCGTGCAGCGTCCGCTCGGGGAGGCTGACGAAACGGTCGGTGACAGAAAAGATGACGCCCGACGTGCCGAGCGAGACGAAGCCTGCGCCCGGCGCCGTTGCGCCGACGCCGATGGCGGATGCGGCGTTGTCGCCGCCCCCGCCTGCAATCGGAACTTTGCGCCCCTCGAGGCCCCAGGCGGCGGCGATTTCCGGCGCGAGATAGGCGGAGACCTCCGAACCCTCAACTAGCCTCGGCATGGCTTTCTCAGTGAGGCCGGTCGCCGCGAGCAGCGTGTCGTCCCAGCGGCGCCGTCCGACATCGAGCCAGAGCGTGCCTGAGGCGTCCGACATCTCGGACACCGCCTCGCCCGAGAGCCGCAGGCGCACATAGTCCTTGGGCAGCAGAACCCGCTTCGTCGCCTTGGCGATCTCGGGCTCATGCGCGGCGACCCACAGCATTTTTGGCGCGGTGAAGCCGGGCATGGCGAGATTGCCGGTGCGCTGTTCCAGATCGGGGACGCGCCGCTTGAGCTCGGCGCATTCGGCGAACGACCGCCCGTCGTTCCACAAAATCGCGGGTCTGAGCGGTTTGTCCTGCGCGTCGAGCAGCGTCGCGCCATGCATATGGCCCGATAGACCGACGCCGGACAGTTTCGCGAAGTCAGTCGGAGCCTGGCTCCGAATGGCGGCGACGGCCGCCTCGACTCCCTCGACCCAGTCGGAAGGGTTCTGCTCGCTCCATAACGGATGAGGGCGCGAAACGCTGAGCGGGATCGAAGCTTCGGCCAGCACGCGCTGTCCGAAATCGACAAGCAGCGCCTTCACCGAGGAGGTGCCGATGTCGAGCCCCAGAAACGTCTCGCTTGTTCGCTCAGTCATCGCCGCCTCCCGTGAGGAGGCCACCATAAACAAAAAGCCCCGGCGTTGTCGCCGAGGCTGAGTATCTTAGCGCGCCAGATTGGAAGGAAATCAGGCGACCTGCAGGTTGCCAGCCGACGAGCGCCCGGTGCGCTTGTCAGCGACAATCTCATAGGCGACCTTCTGCCCTTCGTTGAGTTCGCGGAGCCCCGCGCGCTCAACGGCGCTGATATGGACAAACACGTCCTTGCCGCCGTCGTCAGGCTGGATGAAACCAAAGCCTTTCGTTGCGTTGAACCATTTGACGGTTCCCGTAGCCATAGATGCAGTCCCATAGATCAAAGTTGAAGTGAGCGGCCGGATGTCGCCAGTCCGCTATCGGTGCGGAAGGCTTCCTCGTCGCGCCGCAAGACGCGATGTCGAGTCGTCAGTCGGACATCGATGCCAGCCCGGATAGCCAGACAAAATGTTAAAATCAAGACAGCCGCCGCCAGCGTTACGACGACTTCATCGGCGGTTGGCGCCTCGCATTTCGGCGCCCGACGAGTGGACGAAAAGCGCTCATAGCCTTGCGCCGACGGCATGGGCGATTTGGGCGCCTGCCTCGTAATACGCCTCCCTGAGGGCCGGCAGCGCGGGCGCGTCCGGGTCGGTGACTGGGAGCGGCAGGTCCTTTTCGCTCAGTTTGCCGAGAATATGATCGGCGAGGACGCGCCCGAACACGGTGCCGGTGCCGATGCCCCTGCCATTATAGCCGCAGAAGCTGACGACGTTCTCGGCCAGGCGATGGAAGCGCGGCAGCGCGTTCGAGGTCATGCCCATCATTCCGTACCATTGCGCCTCGAACTCGACCTCGCCGATTTGCGGAAACGTCTTCTTGAGCGCGCGCTTGGCCCAGGCGCGGTGGACCTCAAGACCAGCGAGGCGCAGCGCCCCGATGCTGCCGAAGAGAAGCCGTCCGGCCTGATCGAAACGGAACGAGTTCATGATCATCCGCGTGTCCCAGCAGCCCTCGCGGCCCGGCAGGATCGCGGCCCTGAGCTCATGCGCTCAGCGGGCGGGTGGCGAAATTGAAATAGGGAATGCGGATCTGCTCCCGCTTCCCCTGCGGCCACGGCGCGCCCTGGGCGTAGGCGTCAGTCGCGACCGCGACCCAGTCGGCCGCGACCGTCCCGCTATCGGTCGTAAGCGTCCAAAACTTGCCGGTTCGCTCAGCCGAACGCACCGGGCTCTGCGTGTGGATCGCGGCGCCCGCGGCGAGCGCCGCGCTCGCCAGGCCGCGCGCATAGGCGAGCGGTTGAATGGTGCCGGCGCGCAAATCGAGCAGCGAGCCTGCATAGATGTCGACGCCGATGCGCCGCGCCGTCTCCTCGCGGCTGAGAACTTTCACAGGCGCCCCGCGTGCGCCCCATTGTGCGTGGCGCTCTTCGATCTTGGCCATGCCCGACTGCCCGCTCGCGCAATGCAGCGTGCCGTTGCGCACGAATTCGCAGGCGATCCCGTGCGTGTTGACGAGCGCCTCAACCTCGGAGGGCCCATCGCCAAGCAACTTGAGCAGCCGCTCGCCATAGTCGGCGCCGAGCCTCGTCGCGACGTCGTCGGGCGCGAGCCACATGCCGGCGTTGACCAGGCCGACATTGCGCCCTGCGCCGCCAAAGCCGATTTCGACCGCCTCCAGCGCGACGACCTTCGCTCCTGCCTCCGCGAGATGCAGCGCGGTCGAGAGTCCCGTATAGCCGCAGCCGATAATTGCGACATCGGCCCGCGCCTGGCCCTTGAGGGGCGAGGTCGGCGGCGCGGGCGGAGCGGTTATTTCCCAGAGGCCGTGCGAGAGCGGATCGTTGTTCATGCCGCCGATGATAGCGGAGATTTTTCGCTGATGAGAACTGCGAGGACTGCTGGCGACTTTGAATGAGAACGACGCTGCTTCGTGAGTTCCTCCCGATTAAGTCCGACCAGCGCGCGCCTCGACGTTGCTCGACGCGCCGAATAGAACAGAGGCTGACCCCGCCGGATCAGCTGGACCCGGCCCTAGGAGGCAGATGGAATGAGCTCCTTTCACGGACCGGATCTCGGCCCCTTTCAGTGGGACGATCCTCTCCTGCTCGACGCCCAGCTCACCGAAGACGAGCGGATGATCCGCGACACGGCGCGCGACTTCGCCGCGAAGGAGCTCGCGCCCCGCGTCCAGAAGGCCTATCTCGAGGAAAAGACCGACCCGGAGCTGTTCAGGCTTATGGGCAAATCGGGCCTGCTCGGGGTGACGCTGCCGGAGGAGTTCGGCTGCGCCGGCGCAGGCTATGTCTCCTACGGCCTCGTCGCACGCGAGGTCGAGCGGGTCGATTCCGGCTTCCGCTCGATGATGAGCGTGCAAAGCTCGCTCGTCATGTACCCGATCCACGCCTATGGCGATTCCGACCAGCATCGCAAATACCTGCCGGGCCTCGCGCGGGGCGAACTCATCGGCTGCTTTGGCCTCACCGAGCCGAACGCCGGCTCCGATCCGGGCGGCATGACCACGCGGGCCGAGAAGATCGACGGCGGCTACCGGCTCACCGGCTCGAAGATGTGGATCAGCAACGCCCCGATCGCCGACGTCTTCGTCGTGTGGGCGAAATCGCGCGCGCACGACGATAAGATTCGCGGCTTCATCCTCGAAAAGGGCATGAAGGGGCTCTCCGCGCCGAAGATCGAGGGCAAGCTGTCGTTGCGCGCCTCGGTCACCGGCGAGATCGTGATGGACAACGTGGAAGCGCCGGAGAGCGCGCTGCTGCCGAACGTCGCCGGCCTGAAAGGGCCGTTCGGCTGCCTGAACCGCGCGCGCTACGGCATATCCTGGGGCGCGATGGGGGCGGCGGAGGATTGCTGGCACGGCGCCCGCCAATACGGCCTTGACCGGAAGCAGTTCGGCCGGCCGCTCGCTCAGACCCAGCTCTTCCAGAAGAAGCTCGCCGACATGCAGACCCGGATCGCGCTCGGCCTTCAGGCGTCGCTCAGGGTCGGGCGGCTGATGGACGAGGGCAGGGCGGCGCCGGAGATGATCTCGCTCGTCAAGCGCTCGAATTGCGGCGATGCGCTCGATATCGCGCGGGCCGCGCGCGACATGCACGGGGGCAACGGGATCCAGATCGAGTACAAGGTCATGCGTCACCTCGCCAACCTCGAGACGGTCAACACCTACGAGGGGACGCACGACGTTCACGCGCTGATCCTGGGGCGCGCGCAAACCGGCCTGCAGGCGTTCTTTTGAGCACGAGCGCGCTCGCTGGCGTCCGGGTCCTCGAGCTTGCGCGGGTGCTCGCCGGCCCGACGACCGGGCAGACGCTTGCAGATCTCGGCGCCGACGTCATCAAGGTCGAGAGCCCGGAGGGCGACGAGACGCGCGCCTGGGGGCCGCCGTTCATCGAGACCGAGGGCAAGCGGTCGGCCGCCTATTTCCATTCTTGCAATCGCGGCAAACGCTCGATCGTGGCCGATTTTACGACCGAACGCGGACGCGAGATCGTGCGGCGCCTTGCGGCGCGCTCCGACGTGCTCATCGAGAATTTCAAGGTCGGCGGCCTGCAGAAATTCGGCCTCGACTACGAGAGCCTGAAAACGATCAATCCGCGCCTCATCTATTGCTCGGTGACCGGTTTCGGGCAGACGGGGCCTTACGCGAAGCGCGCCGGCTACGATTTCCTCATCCAGGGCATGTCGGGAATTATGAGTATCACCGGCGAGCCGGACGGGTCGCCGCAGAAGGCGGGTGTTGCGATCAGCGATCTCTTCACCGGGCTTTACGGCGTCATCGCCATTGAGGCGGCGCTGATCGCGCGCGAGCGCAGCGGCAAGGGCCAGCACATCGACCTTGCGCTGTTCGACTCGATGATCACGATGCTCGCCAATCAGGCGATGAACTTTCTCGCGTCTGGCCGATCGCCCAAGCGGATGGGCAACGCCCATGTCAATCTCGCGCCCTACCAGACGCTTCCGGTCGCGGACGGCTGGTTGATCGTGGCGGTCGGCAACGACGGACAGTTCGCGCGGCTCTGCGGAGTGCTGGGCTTGGAGGGAATGGCGCGCGATCCGCGCTTTGCCACCAACCCCGGGCGGGTGACGAACCGCATCGAGATGGATCGCGAACTCACGGCAACGACCTCTTCATGGAAGCGCGACGAGCTTCTCGCTGCGCTCGAAAAGGCGGTCGTGCCAGCCGGGCCGATCAACACAATCGCCGATTTGTTCGAGGACCCCCAATTCAAGGCGCGCGGCATGCGGATCGAGCCGCAGGGAACACCTGGCCTTCGAAGTCCGATCCTGATGAGCGACAATCCGCTTGCGCTTGACCGCCGTTCGCCAACGCTCGGCGAGCATCAAAACGAGATCCTGCGCGAGCTCGGACTTGAGGAAGACTAAGCGCGGCTTGACGGCGCTCAAGCGCGGGCGGCAAATCGACGCATGAGCGCGATTCGAAACATTTGCGTCTATTGCGGATCGAGCGACGGCGCCGACGCGCGGTTCGGCGAGGCGGCGGAAGACCTCGGACGCACGCTCGCGACCGAGGGTGTCGGCTTGGTTTATGGCGGCGGCGGTGAAGGGCTGATGGGACGCCTCGCCAGGTCGACGCTCGCGGCTGGCGGCTATGTTACCGGGATCATTCCGAGCTTCCTCATCCGCAAGGAACATCCGCTGACCGATGTCCAGGAGATGCTGGTCGTCGACAACATGCACGAACGCAAACAGGCGATGTTCGACCGCGCCGACGCCTTTGTCGCCTTGCCGGGCGGCGTCGGCACGGTGGAAGAGCTGGTCGAACAGCTCACCTGGGCCCAGCTCAATCGCCACACGAAGCCGATCCTCATCGTCGATATCGGCGGCTTCTGGCGCCCGCTGCTTGCGCTATTCGCCCACATGCGTCTCCAAGGCTTCATTCGCGAGGGCTTCGACGTGCGCTACATGGTTGCAGAGCAAATAGAGGACGTGCTGCCGATGCTGCACGCCGCCGCCGACCGGCGCTCAGCCGAGCCCGAGCCTCAGGACCCGGTCTCCCCTCGCAACATGTAATGTCAGGGCGCGCCAGTGGCGGCTACACTGAGGTCTGAGGTCTGCCTTCGCCATCCTTGCGCCATCGTCGCGAGCGCAAGGTCGCGGCTCGACCGTGGGGCGGGAGGAGATTGATGACGAGATGGACCTTGGCGGCGGCGCTTGGCGGAGCTTTATGCGGCCTCATCGTCGCGCCGGCGCTGGCGCAGAACGCGGCGCCGGCCGCAGCCATGCCCACCAAGCTCAGGCCCAAGACTTCGGAGCCCAAGACTTCGGAGGGCGCGTCCACGGTCACGCTGGTGGTGACGAACGCGCGCAAAGCCGATCTCGTCCAATTGCAGGCGACTGAGAGCGGCTTGGTGAGCTGGAAGAAAGTGCTCGGCGCGCTGAAATCCGGCAGTCACGCATCGGCTCAATTGCCGCGACCCTTCAATTGCCGCGTCGACTTGCATGGAACCTTCAGCGACGGCCAGTCGATGGACGCGTCGGACGTCAATGTCTGCGAGCAAAAGACGCTCAACCTGACCGACTAGCGCGGGGCGCGCCCTCCGGCGCGAAAACCAGAGGGCGCTGGGCGAGTTCTACTTCTCGCCGTACATCTCGGCGACGTGCTCCCAGTCGATAAGGTGATCGACCCACGCCTTCAGATAATCGGGCCGGCGATTGCGATAGTCGATGTAGTAGGAGTGCTCCCAGACGTCGACGCCGAGGATCGGCTTCGCGCCGTGGACAAGCGGGTTTTCGCCATTCGGCGTCTTCATCACCTGAATCTTGCCGTCCTTGACTGCGAGCCACGACCAGCCCGAGCCGAACTGCGTGACGCCGCCCTGGATGAAGTCCTCTTTGGCCTTGTCGATCGAGCCGAACGAATCCTTCAGCGCCTTTTCGAGTTCGCCAGGAATCTTGTTGCTCGCGTTCGGCTTCATCCATTTCCAGAAATGAATGTGGTTATAATGCTGGCCGGCATTGTTGAAGACCGCGGGGTTCTTGCCGAACGATCCCTTGACGATCTCCTCAAGCGGCTTGCCCTCCCATTCGGTGCCTTTCAGCGCGTTATTGCCGTTGTTGACATAGGCCAGATGATGCTTGTCGTGATGGAATTCGAGGGTTTCCGCGGACATGTAGGGTTTCAGCGCGTCGTGCGGATAGGGCAGATCGGGCAGCGTGAAGGCCATGAGACGGCTCCTTGGGAGGTTGGGGCGAAATCGGAAACCCGCATTATGGTGGCCCCGTGGGCCACATTTAGCCCCCGGACGCCAGCGCCGCAACTGCATGACAAGCTGACGCTCCGCGGCTTGAGCGATCCATTAACTGACGTGTATTGAACTAGGTTCCGCGAAGGGGAATCTCAGTGCATCTTTCGAATGAGCGCATCATCGTCATCTTAGCTGTCGGCGCTGTCGCCGGATGGCTGATCGGCAAGGTCCTGCGCGGCAATGGGTTCGGACTTGTCGGCGACGCTGCGATCGGAATCGTCGGAGCGCTGATCGGCGACTGGCTCCTGCCGCGCTTCAACTTCCACATCTGGAGCGGCCTTACGGGGATGATCATCGAAGCGGCGATTGGCGCGGTTGTCCTTTTGGTCGTTTTGCGCTCGGTCGGGGCGAGCGGATGGGGAGGCGGCCGGTAGCCGAGGAGGACCTATGTTCAAGCATATTCTGATTCCGACCGACGGTTCCGACCTGTCGCGCAAGGCGATCCTTTATGGCGTGCAGCTTGCCAAGGAGTCCGGAGCGAAGGTGACAGGGCTCACGGTCACTGAACCGTATCAGCCAGCGGGCATGGACACCGTGTTCATTCCGATGGACCCGGGGGATTACGAAGAGCAGTCGCGCGTCCTCTCAGAAAGGGCGATGGAGCAGGTGAAGATGGCGGCCCAAGCGGCCGGTGTGCCCTGCGAGACGGTCCGCGAGGTTCTTGACCAACCTTATCGCGCCATCATCGACGCAGCGCAGGCGCTCGGCTGCGACCTCATCGTCATGGCGTCGCACGGGCGGCGCGGCATCTCGGCCCTGCTGCTCGGCAGCGAAACAGCAAAGGTGCTTACGCACTCGACCATTCCGGTGCTCGTCTATCGCTGACCGCGGGCCTGACCCCGAGCGGCTTAGTCCACTCGTTCGACACGTAAGAGCGAACCTTGCTCCACGGCGACCACCTTCACCATGGCGCCCGCTGGGCAATCCGGTCCGGCGACACGCCAGGAACTGTCGCCGACGCGGATGCGCCCGTAGCCTCGCGCGATCGCTTCATCCAAGAAGAAGTCGGCGCCGACCATCGCATGCGCGCGGCTCTGGGGCAGCGGCCCGGGCCCCTTGTCGAACGATCCGTAGACGCGCCGGCCGATAAGAACCAGCGCCGCCACCAAAACGGCGAACAGAATGAGCTGCGCGACGAAGCCCATGGGCACGAAGTAGTCTACGGCTCCGACGATCGCCGCCGCCGCGCCGAACCAGATGAAGAAAGCGCCGGGTGCGAGCGTCTCGATTGCGCTCAGAACGAGCCCGGCGACGAGCCACGCGAGCGCGACGACATGGGGCGGCTGCAGGAGGTTATCCATCGTGGCTCCGAGCCATCCTCCTTTAGGAAGAAGCCCCGCCGGGCGGGGGATTCTCAGACCCTTGCCATGGGGAAACCGGCGGCGTGCTCGTTGCGCCAGCGTTCGGCACGGCGGGACGTGGCCGAGGCGGCGGGCGCGAGACTGTGGCTGTCTCTGCGCCCATGGCGCTCGTGGCGATCTGGCTCAACCCGCCAAGCGTGCCAGCAAGCGAGCTCAACTCCATGGGCACGATCATGAGCTTCGGATTGGGCGATTGCGCCATAGCGTGCAGCGCCGCGATGTATTTCTCCGCGATCAGGAAGTTCACCGCCACAACGTCGCCGTTGGCGGTCGCTTCGCTGATGAGGCGCGTGGCGGTCGCCTCGGCCGCCGCGGTTCGCTCGACCGCCTCGGCCGCCCGAAACGCGGCGTCGCGACGGCCTTCGGCTTCGAGCACGAGCGCCGCTTTGCGTCCCTCCGCCCGGGTGATGTCGGACTGCCGCATGCCCTCGGCTTCGAGGATCACCGCGCGCTTCTCGCGCTCGGCCTTCATTTGCCGCCCCATCGCGTCCACGAGGTCTCTGGGCGGCACGATGTCCTTGATCTCGACGCGCGTGACCTTGATGCCCCACGGCTCGGAAGCGGCGTCGATCACCGTCAAAAGGCGCGCGTTGATCTCGTCGCGATGCGAGAGCAGCTGGTCCAGGTCCATCGAGCCCATGACCGTGCGCACATTGGTCATGACGATGTTGCGCAGCGCCGACTGAAGATCGGAGATCTCGTAAGCCGCGCGGCGCGCGTCGAGCACCTGATAGAAGGCGACGCCGTCCACCGTCACCGTCGCATTGTCCTTCGTGATGATCTCCTGACTCGGGACATCCATGACCTGCTCCATGACGTTGAGCTTGCGGCCGACGGTGTCGATGTATGGAACGATGAGCCCCAGGCCGGGGGTCAGGGTCTTGTAATAGCGGCCGAAGCGCTCGACCGTGTAATTGTAGCCCTGAGGCACCTGGCGCACGCCCATGAGAGCGGTGATCACCACGAAGGCGGCGACGACAAGCGCGAAGATGGATGCGCCTTCCAGGATCACGGCTCCCCTCTGATCAAACCAAGCTGCGGACAAGCCGCCGCGGCCGCGAGTCTACCCGCTTCAGCGCCCGCATACGACATCTCTCTTGTCTGGAGCTTGACGGACGCTTCGAGCACGCCTTTTGGTCTCAATCGCGCCTGCGCATTCCTCGCCCGACCCGACTCCCTGCTACCTCACAGCCGGCGCCGCCGCGCGTAGAGTGTCCTTCGCCCGGTCGGCGCGGCTCTGCCTTAGCCGCACCAATTGCTGGTCGGCGAGCACCCCGATCAGGATGACCGTCCCCATAACGGCGAAATTGAGCGAGCTTGGGATGCCGAGCAGATTGACGAGGTTCTGGAGAACCTGAAGCAGAATGGCGCCGAGCACGATGCCCATGATCGAGCCCTCGCCGCCGCGCAGCGAACAGCCGCCGAGAACCGCAGCCGCGATTCCGTAAAGCTCGTAGAAATTGCCATGCGATGCTGGCGAGATCGAGCGCGTATACATCGTGAGGAAGATTGATGAAACGCCAGCGAGCGCGCCGCAGATGACGTAGGCGGCCACGATGATCTTCTTGGTCGCGATGCCGGAGAAACGCGCCGCCTCTTCGTTCTTGCCGATGGCGAACAGGTATCGCCCGAAGACCGAGCGGTGGAGCAGCACCCCCATGATCGCCGCAACGATCAGGAAGATGACGAAGGTGTGCGGGATGCCGTAGGTGCGTCCGGTGGTGATCCATTCGAGCGCCGGAAAGCTCTGGCCGAACTCAAATCCGGCTGTCCCGTCGTCGGTGTACCAGCGAGCGACGCCGCGATAGATCAAGAGGCCGCAAAGCGTCACGACGAAGGGCTGCAGGTTCATTCGCGTGACGAGAAACCCATGCACGAAGCCAAGGATCACGCCGAAGCCGATAATGATGAGGACGGCGAGGATCCACGGCACGTGATAATTCACGAGCAAGTCGACGAAGACGACGCCGAACAGGGCGAATTGCGAGCCGACCGAAAGGTCGATGCCGCCCGTTATGATGACGAAGCCTTCGCCGATGGAGAACAGGCCGAACAGCCCGACGAGATTGGCGGTGTTCTCCAGATTGATCGGCGAGATGAAGCGCGGGTTGAGAAACGCCACCACCGCGCCAACGACGACGATGAGCAGGAAAAGTCCGAGGTCTTTCTTCAGCATCACGCCGCACTCTGCTCCGCTCCGCGAGCGACGGCGAGCCGCATCACGTTCTCCTCGCTGAACTGGTCGCGGTTCAGCGTTCCGCTGATCGCGCCTTCCTGCATCACCACGATGCGGTCGCTGACCCCGATCACCTCCTCCATGTCGGAGGAAATCATCAAGATCGCCACGCCGGCGTCGGCCAGCTCCCGCATCAGCAGATAGATTTCGGACTTTGACCCCACGTCAATGCCACGCGTCGGCTCGTCGAAGATCATCGCCTTGGGCTTCATCGACAGCCATTTGGCGAGGACGACCTTCTGCTGGTTGCCCCCCGAGAGCGTGCGGACCACCGTCTCGACATCGGCCGTCTTGATGTTGAGGGACTGGCGCTGCCGCTCGGCGTTCTTGCGCTCCGCGCCCGCATCCATGAGGAAATATCTGGCGAAGGACAGAAGATCGGGCAGCGAGATGTTGTCGGTCACCGAATCCTCAAGCACGAGACCGCTGCGCTTGCGATCCTCGGGCGCGAGGTAGATTCCCTGCGCGATTGCGTCTTTGGCCGAACGAATGGCGACGGGCGCGCCGTTGAGCCGAATTTCGCCTCCCAGTATGGGATCAATGCCGAACAGAGCGCGCGCGAGCTCGGTCCGCCCCGCCCCGATCAATCCGGCCATGCCCAGAATCTCGCCCGCTCTCAGCGAAAGGCTCACAGCGTGGCCGGGACGAGAAAGGGTTCGTAAGCCCGCGACCTCCAGAACGTTGGCGCCGGGGGGCGATTTGGGCGGGATGTACAACGACTTGAGGTCTCGCCCGATCATGAGGCGGATCATGGCGTCGCGATGGATCTCGTCGCGAGCCAGCTCGCCGACGACCGAGCCGTCACGGAGGACGACCACACGATCGGCGCAGGTTTCCACCTCGTTCAGCCGATGGGTGATAAAGATGATCGACACGCCATCGGCCTTGAGCTCGCCGATGACCCGCATCAGCCGATCGGTCTCGGTGGACGTCAGGCTGGAAGTCGGTTCATCCATAATGACGACGCGGGCGTTGAGAGAAAGCGCCTTGGCGATCTCCAAAAGCTGACGCTGCGCGAGGGAAAGGTCGGAAACCAGATCGTCGACCTCGAAGTCGACGTCCAGTCGCTTCAGCAACGGCGCCACGATGCGTTTCGTCGCCTTGCGGTCGACGAGCTTAAGGGGACCGGCCGACAGCGGCTCGCGCCCGATCAGCACATTCGCGCCTACGTCGAGATTGTCGAAGAGGTTCAGTTCTTGATGAACGAAGGCGATTCCGGAATTCAGCGATTCGGCGACGGTAAGCGACTCGTGCGCGGCGCCCTCGATCTCGATCGTTCCCTGGTCAGGTTTCACCACCCCGCCAAGAATCTTCATCAACGTAGACTTGCCCGCGCCGTTCTCGCCGATCAGCGCGAGAACCTCGCCCCGGTTCACGGTCAGGCTGACACGGGAAAGGGCGCGGACGCCGGGGTAGCTCTTGTTGATGTCGATCAGCCGGAGGAGGGGATCGGCCAAATTCGGTCCTTAAGAAAAAGGCGGCGCCGCGTGGTAGCGCGGCGCCACAAACGAAGCCAAGCGAGCGCTTCTTTCGCGCCCGCTCGTCCCGCTTTATTTCTTGCCCTGGCGCTCTTTCAGCTCCGCCCAGAAGGCGTCGACGTTGTCCTTGCTGATGATCTTGGTCGGGATGATCATCAGGCCGCCGGCGGGAACGACCGACTTGTCCCCGTCGAGATACTTCGCCATCGTCTTCATGCCGGTATAGCCCCACTCGTAGGGCTGCTGGACGACGGTTGAGGCGATCGTTCCTTCCTTGACGCCGCCGAGCGTGATCGGATCCTCGTCGAAGCCGATGACGGTGATCTGGCCGAGCTTGCCGGCGTCCTTCAGCGCCGTATAGATGTCCGGCGTGTTATAGGAATAATAGCCGACCATGCAGTTGATCTCGGGATGCGCGGTCAGCGTGTCCTCGACGTTGCGCTTCGAACGGGTCCTGTCGATGTCGTCGGCGCGGACGTCGACGAGCTCGATCTTGGAGCCCTTGATCGTGTCCTTGAAGCCTTCGATGCGCTCGCGCGCGTTGTCAGCGCCGGGCAAACCGACGAAGCCCATGCACTTGCCGCCATTCGGCAGCGCCTTCAGCGCGATTTCGCCCGCCTGCTTGCCGGCGTCGACGTTGCTCGAGCCGATATAGGCGACGCGGCTGCTCTTGGGCGCGTCGCTGTCGGTGGTGAACAAGGCCACCTGCTTGCCGATACGGTCGAGCGCGTCACCCATCGTCTTCGGGTCGACCGCACTGACCATGATGCCCGAGGCGCCGGCCGCGACGAGGTCATCCATCAGGCGGGTCTGGATCGCCGCAGACGACTGTTCGGGATATTTGAAGTCGAGCTTGTAGTTCGGCAGTTCGCCCTGCGCCTTCTTGACGCCGGCCTCAGCGGCCTTCCAGAAGTCCGACGCGCCGTTCACGACGAACACGAGCGTCTTCTTGTCGGCGGCTTGCGCCGATCCCGCGAGGGCCAGCATGGCGCCGACCATTGCAGCAGATAGCAAAAATCTCTTCATTCCATTCCTCCCGATGAGACCAGCGCAGCGATACCGCGCTGGAGGCGTTTAGCAAAATTGAGCCGTTTGCCAGCCCTTAGCCACGAGGGTTCCTAAAGACAGGCTCGGAAGCGGTCAAGCGCGCAAAAGCCTGGCGAGCACGGGCTGGCGCCCGCCGCGAAGCTTGCCCTTGCGAAAGTCGCCGGCGCCCCATAGCGTTAACAATACCGGCATTTACGCCGGAGATAGAACGGGGGAGGTTTTCATGAACGTTTTGCTTGTTCGTTTTTTTGCCATGGCCGCGATTGTGGCTCCGACCATCGCCGACGCGGCGACGCTTTTGCCCGCCTATACGTTCCCGGACGGCTCAGCTGGCTTCGAGTTCCTCACATCGGGAGGTCCCACGAATCCGGGCGTGCTGGTGGGGTTCAATCCTCAGCCGGACCCTCCTGGCGTCCCGACGGTGACGGCCGATCTCCGTGATCCGACGAGCCCGGTGTTCGCCCAGACGACTAAGGCCACCGCCTATCTTGTGACGGTCTCGCTGCTGCTTCCGGGCACACCGGGTTTGCTTCTGCCTGCCGTTCTGGGGGATGGGAGCGTTACGGCTACGTGCGACGGCAGCGTATCCAAGGCCTGTGACGGCAGCGTCTTCAAACTTTCGCTCGCCTTCCGCGATATCACAAGCTGGAGTCTTGCCGTCCGACACGGAAGGATTCAATCCTTCGGGAGTCTATTTCCAGTATCTCGCTACTTTCGGCGGAGAGCCAACCTTCGCGCTGTCGATCACGGATGGCGGGAATCCGTTGACCTTCTCTCCTGTCCCCGAACCGGCGACGTGGGGTCTGATGACGGTGGGCTTCGTTTCGCTGGGCGCTCTCGCGATGCGGCGGCGGGCGAAAGCTCAAGCGGCCTAGAGGCTGGACGTGAGGACGCTTACTCGGCCAGCGCCAAGCCTGACGCCACCGGCGCTTAATGTCCGGCCCGCCGCCATCGCCTCTTCGGCGCGGTCGAGTCTCAGCAGCGCCAGCGCCTCGCGTCCCGATGAGGATCCGAGCGCGCCGACCGCGAGCTCGCGGTCCATGACTGGCGTCCCAGGCGCCGGCGCGGGTCCATCCAGTTTGACTCGCGTGACGCGCTTGCGCGCGGTTCCGCGATGTTTCATCCGCGAGACGACCTCCTGGCCGACATAGCAGCCCTTGTCGAAATCGACCCCGTGGAGGAGGTCGAAATTGGCGTCGTGCGGGAAGGCGTCCGCATAGGCGAAATCGAGACCGCCCTTGGGCGCCCCGACGGCGATGCGAAGGCCCTCGTATTCGTTGACGTGCTCCAACCCGACCACGGTCGCGGCCGAGCGCGGCAGGATTGCGCGCCAGCCTAAGCGCGAATCGCGGGGGTCAGCATAGAGAAGGCCGTCGACGTTAGGCCGCTCGTGGCCCCAGAAAGCGGCGACGGCGCGATCGGCGCTCACGTCAGCGATCGCGACCTTGGCGCGCAGCTTGTAGAAGCCAAGCCGCTTGGCGAGATCGGCCGTCTGCGCCGCCGCGCAGTCGATGAGATAGGATGGCTCCTCGCCCGGCGCGCGCACGACGATCATGTCGAACAGGATCTTGCCTTGCGGCGTCAGCAGCGCCGCATAGCGCGCTTCGCTGGGCTCGAGCCGTTCGACATCGTTGGTCAGCAGGCCTTGCAAGAAGCTGGTCGCATCCGCGCCGATCACAGAAACGACGCCGCGATCCTCAAGCATGGCGGCTTTCTTGTGCATGAGTCGGCTCCGGTCGCGCTTGCAAGGGCGAAGACTGTCAAATAGGCCGCTTTCGCGCCACTGCAAGAAAGAACCGCCATGCGGCCGAGCTTCGATTGCGTCCTGATCAACGGGACATTGGTCAATCACGACGGGATCGGCCTGCGCGACGTCGGCGTCCGCGACGGGCGGATTGCAGAAATCGGCGATTTGAGCCGCGCCGCGGCGGGCGAGCGCATCGATTGCCACGGACTTCACATTCTTCCTGGCGTCATCGATTCCCAGGTGCATTTTCGTCGAGCCGGGGCTCGTTCACAAGGAAGACCTGGAGACGGGCTCGCGTGCGGCCGTGCTCGGCGGCGTGACCGCGGTGTTCGAAATGCCCAACACCGATCCGCTGACGGTGAGCGCAGACGCGCTCGCCGACAAGCTCGCCCGCGCGAAAGGCCGTATGCATTGCGACTTCGCCTTCTGGGTCGGCGGCACGCACGACAATGTCGCCGACATCCCCGAACTCGAGCGACTGCCCGGAGCGGCGGGAATCAAGGTGTTCATGGGGTCGTCGACGGGACGCCTTCTGGTCGCTGACGACGAGGGGGTGCTGGCGATCCTCAAGAAAACTCGCCGCCGCGCGGCGTTCCATAGCGAGGACGAGGCGCGCTTGAATGAGCGCAAGCCCCTGCGCGTCGCGGGCGATCCCTCCTCGCATCCCGTCTGGCGCGACGAGATCGCGGCTCTGCGCTCGACCGAGCGGCTCATTCGCCTTGCGCGCGAGGCGCGCGCGCAAGTGCATGTGCTGCACATCACGACGCGCGAGGAAATGGCGTTTCTGGCCGGCGCCAAGGATGTCGCGAGCTGCGAGGCGACGCCGCATCATCTGACGCTGAGCGCCGAGGACTATCCGCGCTTAGGCACGAAAATGCAGATGAACCCGCCAGTCCGCGGCCCCGATCATCGCGACGCGATCTGGCGCGGCCTTGAGCAGGGCGTGGTCGACGTGCTCGGCTCCGACCACGCGCCGCACACGCTGGAGGAGAAGGCCAAGCCCTATCCCGAGAGCCCGTCGGGCATGACCGGCGTGCAGACGCTCGTTCCGATCATGCTCGACCACGTCAACGCCGGGCGGCTCAGTCTTCAGCGCTTTGTCGACCTGACCAGCGCCGGGCCGCAGCGGCTGTTCGGCATCGTTGGCAAGGGCCGCATCGCGGCTGGGTACGACGCCGACTTCACCATCGTCGACCTGAAGCGCCGCGAGACGATCGCGACTCCTGGATCGCCTCGCGCTCGCGCTGGACGCCTTATGACGGAAAGACAGTGACCGGCTGGCCGGTCGGAACGATCGTGCGCGGCCGCCGGGTGATGTGGGAGGGCGAACTCACGGCGCCCTCGACGGGCGAGGCGGTGCGGTTTGGGAGTTGAGCGATGGGCAGTTCGACAAAATAACATCAATAGACAGTTCAATTTGAGCTGGATTCCAGCCCCGCGCAGGTAATCGGAAATGGCGCCGCAAGCCGTTGGAATCGCTCAAAACGGACTCGAAAATGGCAGGCCATTTCCTTGCGGCCAGGCTGACCGCGCAGCCGGCTTTTCAAATCGCAGCCATCACCTGCATCGTGAGCCAGGTCGCCGCCAGCGCGGGCTTCTGCGTCCCCTCGACCTCCACGCTGACGTCGTAGCTCATTTGCCATTCGCGCGCCGAGCGCGGCGTGACGGCGCGGAGCGTGAAATGTCCGCGCACCCGGCTTCCTGAGGGGACCGGCCGGACAAAGCGCACGCGGTCGAAGCCGTAATTCACGCCGTGGGCGGCGCCCTCGAGTTCTGGGCAGCGCGGTATAGGCCATGGCCGACAGCAGCGAGAGCGTGAGAAAGCCGTGGGCGACAGTGCCCCCGAACACGGTTGCTGCGGCGCGCTCGGGATCGACGTGGATGAACTGCTCGTCCTCGGTGACCTTGGCGAAGGCGTCGATCCGCGCCTGATCGATTGTGAGCCAATGGGAGACGAACTCATGTCCGACCATGGCGGTGAGTTCGGCGGCGGGAACTCGCTTGACGTCCGTCCAATCGCTCATTGGGGATCTCCGAACATCGCCGGCGGCGCCGTGACGCCAAACCCGCCGTCCACTGGCAGAATCGCCCCGGTGGTGTACGCGCCGCCGCGCCCGGTCAGGAACAGGAGCGCGCCGGCGATGTCGTCCGGGCGCCCGACGCGTCCCATCGGCACTGCCCGCGCGCTGCGCGCCAGGCCCGCCTCGTCGCCGGTGGCGAACTTGTTCATGTTGGTCGGAAACGGTCCAGGCGCGAGCGCGTTCACAGTCACCTGCTTCCCCGCAAGCTCCGCCGCGAGGATGCGGGTCAGGTGATGCACCGCGGCCTTCGACGCGGAATAGGCCCATGCGGTTTCCGACTGCGTCACGTACCCCATGACCGAACCCATGTTGACGACGGTCGAAGGCCGCTCGCGCGTCGCAGAAGCAATCAGCATCGGGGCGAGATCGCGCGTCAGCGTGAAAAGCCCGGTCACGTTGACGTTGAGCACGCGATCCCACGCCTTCCAGGGGAAAGTCTCGAACGGTTCGCCCCAGTTCGCCCCGGCGTTGTTGACAAGAATGTGCAAAACGTCGGCGCGCTTGCGGGTCTCCGCCGCTAGCGCAACAACGCCGGCTTCGTTGGCGACCGTGCCGCCGAAGCCCTCGCATGGGCCCAGTGCGGAAAGCTCCTGCGCTGCGGTCTCGCAAGCCTCCGCCTTGCGCGAAGCGATCAGCACCCGCGCGCCGGCGGCAAGCAGCGCCTCGGCGCAGATCCGGCCAAGACCGGTCGCGCCCGCCGGTCACCAGCGCGGTGCGGCCCCGGACGGAAAAAAGCTCGTTTGCGGCGATCATGGCTCCCCGCGCAAGTCGCGATTTGCTAAGGACCATAGCAATTCCGCGACAAACGCCAAACCGCGGCCCCGAACCGCCGCGAGGCTGCAGGTTTGGCTCGAAAAAGGGGACAATCAATGGCTCAAGAAGCGCCGCTTCGTTTTGCGGTCATGGTGGGCAGCTTGCGCAAGGCCTCGTTCAACGCGGCGATCGCCCGCGCTCTGCCGGCGCTCGCGCCGGAAGGGGTGACGATCGAGCCTCTGCCCTCGGTCGGCGAGTTTCCGCTCTACAACCACGATGATCAACTTGACGGTTTCCCGCCGATCGTCACCGCCACCGCGGAGGCGATCCGCAAGGCGGACGGGGTCGTTGTCGTCACGCCTGAATACAATCATTCGATTCCGGGCGTATTGAAAAACGCCATCGACTGGATCTCACGCTTGCCCAATCAGCCCTTCGCCGGAAAACCAATCGCGCTCGAGACCAGTTCGCCGAGCCTGTTCGGGGGCTTGAGAGCGCAACTGCATCTGCGCCATATGTTTGTCTATCTCGACGGGCGCGTCCTGAACAAACCGGAGGTCATCATCCCCCAGGTCAACACGAAAATCGACGCCGCGACCGGCGAATTGACCGATCCGGCGACGCGCGGCTTCATCGCCGACCAGCTCAAGGCCTTCGCCGCCTTCGCGCGCGGTTGACGGGCGATCCGCGCGCCGACCGGCTCCATTCCGCCTGCGCGGCGGCGTCACGTCAATGCGAAACTCAGCAATTCTCTGAGGGTCGTACCTGTCCCGTCAGGGACAACGCCGAGTTCCTCAGACGTGGCGTTCAGACGGTTCACCCAGAAAGTCGGGTAGCCGAACGCCTTCGCGCCCGCCGCGTCCCATCCTGCAAAAGCGGCGAAAACAATGTCCTCGCGCTTCAACGCGAAAGACTTAACGCCCATCTCGTACGCTCGCGGGTCCGGTTTGAACGCTTTCACCCGATCCGTGCTGAGAACCTGCTCGAACATCCCGTCCAACCCGGAAGCCGCGATGCAGGAAGTGAGCATTCGATCCGTAAAGTTTGATAAGAGCCCCAGCCGTACTCCAGACTCTTTTAGCCGCTTCAGCGCCGGAACAACGTCAGGCCAGGGTTTCAGATCGAGGTACGCGTTCATCAGCCGCGACAGCTTTTCCTCATCGCGGACAATGGCGAGCTTGCTGGTCGCGAAACTGAGCGCATCCCGGGTTACGCTCCAGAAATCGGCGTACTGGCCCTCGAGGGTGCGCAGCCAAGCGTATTCGAACTGGCGCGTCCTCCACTCACTGCCCAGCTCTGCGCCGCGCCCCGGATAAAGCTCCTCCGTGAGGCTGAAGACCGGTCGGGGATCAAAAATCGGGAACGCGTCGAAAGCGATGGCCTTGACTTTGACGCCCGCCCGGGCAGGTGGGCCGGATGCGACCGGGCCGGTCGCGGCAAGGGCTCCAGACGCAAGCCTGAGAAGTTCCCTTCGGCCGAGCTTCATATTTGGTCCCTCCTTGACGGGCGTCGCCTGAGCGCCGAGGTTAAATCATCCTCGACACGGTGCTTCCGGATTATGAAAGTCTCGCTCATCCAGATGAATTCGATCAGCGACAAGGCCGCCAACATCGCCGCGGCTGAGGCTCTGATCGAGCGGGCCGTCGCAGAAGAGAGCCCGGACTGGGTGCTTTTGCCGGAACAGTTCGACTGGGCGGGTGGCTCGCGGGCGGAGAAGCTCGCCGCCGCCGAGCGCCTGCCGGGCGGCCCGGCCTACGAAATGGCGCGCGGCCAGGCGATCAAGCACCGCATTTTCGTCCACGCCGGCTCGATCATGGAGGCGATCGACGGGCGAGGACCGCTATCACAACACGTCAGTCGTCTTTAATCGCGAGGGCGAGGAGATCGCCCGCTACCGCAAGATCCACCTGTTCGACGTGATGACTCCCGACGGAACCGCATACAAGGAGAGCGCGACGGTGAAGGCGGGCGACAAGGTTGTCACCTACGATTGCGAAGGCGTCACGGTTGGCTGTTCGATCTGCTACGATCTTCGCTTCCCCGACCTCTTCCAGGCGCTCATGGAAAAAGGCGCGCAGATGATCGCGATGCCGGCCGCCTTCACGATGCAGACCGGCAAGGATCATTGGGAGGTGCTTCTGCGCGCCCGCGCGATCGAAACCGAGACCTATGTGTGCGCCAGCGCCCAGACGGGCTCGTTCACGGTCGGCAATGAGCAACGGCACACTTATGGCCATTCCCTCGTCGCCGACCCCTGGGGCCATGTGGTCGCCAAGGCCTCGGACGGCGTTGGCATCGTCTCGGCCCGGATCGACATGGGCCAGGTGGAGCGCGCGCGAAAGCTCATTCCGGTGGCGCAGCACCGCAAGCGGCTCAGCGACTAGTCCTGAGGAACCTGCGTAGCCGGCGCTATGTTATTCAGTCGCGTATCGCCAGTGGCGGCATCGCCCTCCCATTGGGTCGTGGAGAGATAAAAACGCCATAAACGGCGTGATATTGTGGTGGTGCCTCTAATAATAATTGGAGTCATTTCATGGCCATCAAATATATTGCTTGCCGGACGCCTGTAGCGGCGATGCGCATCGCGAGTGCGGGTTTGCCGCGGTTCTCACGACATTGGCGGCTTCCGACGCTTACGCCGATCAGAATTTGGTCACGTACGAGCTTACCGGGGTGAGCCCCCCAACGCCTTTCGTGCCGCCTACATCTGTGGCGATTGGCATCATGGGCGACAACATCACCCGTAATGGCGGTCTTGTAGAGGAGGATGCGACGAACGGTTTCAATTCGGCTGGCTGGGACACCCCCGGAGGTTACGTCGCCTTCGGATTTACCGTGACGAGCGGACACGAAGCCGAGATCAGTTCACTCATGCTCTCGACGCGATCCTCGGCGACCGGCCCCGGGTCCATGGATCTCTTGCTGTCCGTGGACGGAGGCGCTTTCACGACGTTTCAAACTTTTCTTCAGCCAAACGCCATGTTCCTCGATACGGACCTGACCTTCGCGCCGATCGACGTTAAGAGCAGCGCTGTTTTCGAATTGATGGCGACGCCCGGGGCCAAGGCCGCGAACGGCGGCGCCATCGGCCCGGCAGGAACGTTCCGGGTAGCCGACTTCTTTGACGGTCAGGCATTCTTCCCGATCACGATCGATGGTTCCGTAACGTCGAACGGCAGGGGCGCCCGAACCCTCGACTTGGGCGATGATGCTGCTGGGCTTCGCGGGGCTCGGCTTCGCCGGATATCGGGCGTCGCGAAAGGCCAACGTCACGGTGGCCTAGGCTGGCACGACGTATGGGAACTTGTCGGCCCGTTGGTTCTTGGCGACCGACGGCTTGAGCCCAGACGGGATAGCGGTTCCGGCGACCAGAGACATCATCACTTCGGGCGCGTTGTCGGCCAGCGTCCTTCCGTTTCGGACGGCGAAGCCGAATGTCGCTGGCGTTCCCACCACGTAGGGCAGGACATCGGGGAAGAGTTCGCGAGCCACGGTCTGGCCGTAGCCCTTTGGGTCGTCCGAGGTCCCGCTGGCCTTGACGACCGCGGCGATATGCTCGGCGATGTGGTCGCCCTCCGCCTCGAAGTCTTTGGACGGGTGCCTCGTGTCGACGGGATTGGTGAAGTGAACGTCGTCTGGCCAGAAGATTGGCCACATCATCGGATACCCGCCGCGATTGATTTGCCGCCAACCGCCCGCGTCTGTGGCGAGTTTGGTGGCGCACCAGACGCCGATGCGAGCGCCGGGTTTGAGTTGGGGATGCCGGTGTGACACCTCGAGCACAATCGATTCTACCATGGTGCCAGCGAAGTTGTTCTTCGCGTTCTCTGGACGCCAACCCGAAAGGTCGACCGCGGTCCCGTCTTTTACCGCTCCGTTGACTTTCCCCAGAAGGGATAGGTCGACGTAGAATGAATCCGCGATGCGTCCAGCCCACAGCCGCGCCCCGCCGGCGCTAGCCGCCTCGCCCGTCCGGCCTTGCACGACCAGATCGCCAGTCGCGGAATCCTCGCGCGCGTCCTTGCCGATGAGAGCGTGCAGCTTCATCGCTTGGCGTCCGTCCGGGCCCGCTTCATCGAAGGAGATGCGGTAGGTCAGGGTTTCGAAATCGGCTCTGTCGAAATGGACTTTGAACTCATAGCGCGCCTCATGATGAAACCCTGGCTTTACGTGGACGCCCGTAATATTCGAGTTGACGTCCATGATGAACACGGTGCTGTCGGCGGCGGAGAACACGTATAGATCATCGATAAAGAGTTGGCCGTTCTGGGCTGCAAGAGGGGTATCGAGATGATGAGACATGAAACACTCCCTTTTCCCGTTATTTTTGCAGTTTATCGGTGACAGGCTTACGGCAGACAAGGCGGCGCTCTGTCTGATTTCCATAGCGAGCCGGCTTGTCATCTTCAATGGAAGTCGCTCCCGCCGCCGCATTCTCATGCCGGCGCGCCGGGCTTCCCTGACCGGCCAGGGCCTCAAAATTGAACGTCTGGCCGCGATAATTGTGCTTGGATGCGAACCGACCACGCGAGATAATGCAAACGCTTCAACGGACTGCGCCGGACGCGCTTCCTCTAACTCTAAAGCAGCTAAGAGCGTTGACGGGCGCGTTGAACCGCGTGCGAAAAGACGTTTGGCGGGACAACGCGATGGCGGACGACGAACTCGACCTAAAAACCCTCACCGACGACGAGCTCGTCCCGCAGATGCACGACGACCTCTACGACGGGCTCAAAGAGGAGGTCGAGGAGGGCGTGCGAATTCTGCTCGACCGTGGCTGGGCGCCTTACAAAGTCCTGACCGAGGCTCTGGTCGAGGGCATGCGGATCGTCGGCATCGACTTCCGCGACGGCATTTTGTTCGTGCCGGAAGTGCTGATGTCGGCCAATGCGATGAAAGGGGGCATGGCGATCCTGCGCCCCCTTCTCGCGGCGACGGGCGCGCCGAAAATGGGCAAGATGGTGATCGGCACCGTCAAGGGCGATATCCACGACATCGGCAAGAACCTCGTCTGCATGATGATGGAGGGCGCGGGCTTCGAAGTGTTCGATCTCGGCGTCAACAACGGCGTCGACAAATATCTCGAGGCGATCGAGAAGCATCAGCCGGAGATCGTGGGCATGTCGGCGCTCCTGACCACGACGATGCCCTACATGAAAGTCATCATCGATACGCTGAAGGAGAAGGGCATCCGCAACGACCATATCGTGCTGGTTGGCGGCGCGCCGCTCAACGAAAGCTTCGCCGAGGCGATTGGCGCCGACGCGTATTGCCGCGACGCGGCGGTGGCGGTGGAAACCGCGAGGGCGCTGCTCGCTCGCCGGCAGGGGAGTCTGCAGGCGCGCGAGAAAGTCTGAGCGCAAAGGGCGTGGGCGAGACAAGACCAAAGGCTGTTAAGAGTTTGCCGGCGACCGGAGAGCGCGCAGCCGAAGTTTTCGCCGAATCAAGCTATCCCCGCAGCAGGGAAGGCGTGCGCAAAATCCTTGTCATCGCCTGCGGCGCCTTGGCGCGCGAAGTGCTCGCGCTCAAGCTTGAGCATATCGACATCGCCTGCCTGCCGGCGCAACTTCACAATCACCCTAAGCAAATCCCGGAGGCGATGCGGGCGAAAATCCGCGCCAATCGCGAAGCCTACGACGAGATCCTCTGCCTCTATGGCGATTGCGGAACCGGCGGCGAGCTCGATCGCGTGCTCGAAGATGAGGGTGTAAGGCGCATCGAGGGCGCGCATTGCTACGAATTCTATGCCGGGGGGGCGGCGTTCTCGGCGCTGGCCGAAGAAGAGCCCGGCACGTTCTACCTCACCGATTTCCTCGTCCGCCATTTCGACGCGCTCGTCATTCGAGGTCTCGGCCTCGACCGGTTTCCTGAGTTGCGCGACAGATTACTTCGGCAATTATCGTCGGGTCGTCCATCTGGCGCAGTTCGAAGATCCAGATTTGGAGACGAAGGCCAAGGCGGCGGCTGAAAGGCTCGGCCTCGCCTATGAGCGCCGCTTCACCGGCCTCGACGGGATCCGCTCGTTTCTCGAGGGCGCGACGCAAAAGAAGGACGAGGCGTGGCCAGCCTGACCATCCTTTACTGGCGCGACATTCCGAGTCAGGTCATCGTGAAAGCCGGACGTTCGGCGGCCAAGCGCCAATTGTCGGAGCGTTTCATTCGCGCGATCGACGCGGCGGCGATGCATGCCGGCGCCAAGAGCGACGATGCTTATCTTGCCGAATGGCGGCGCAGCGAGCCCGTGCCTTGCGGGGACGACCTCGAAATCGAAGCTGAGGCCGCCGCCGCACGGCTCGAATCCGAATACGACACGCATCGCCTGGCGATTCTGGCCAAGCACGACGGGCGCGAGAACCCGGCGTGATCGCGCGAGTTGAGCGCCGGCCGCGCATCGCGCATGTGTCACCCCCGCGAAAGCGGGGGTCCAGGCTGTCGAAGGTTTTCCGGACAAGACATGCGCGGCTTCCTCTGGATGCCCGCTGTTCGCGGGCATGACAGGTTGATCTCTTGACCCATCGCATCGTTTTCACGCCCTCCGGCAAGCGGGGCGAGTTCGCCGAAGGCGCGAGTTTGCTCGAAGCGGCGCGCGCGCTCGGCGTCGATCTCAATTCGGTGTGCGGCGGACGAGGTATTTGCGGTCGCTGTCAGGTCGATATCGCCGAGGGCGATTTCGCCAAGCACGCCATTCGTTCCAGCGCCGGTCATGTGACGCCATCGGGAGAGGTCGAGGCCCGTTATGCCTCGAAGCGGGGGCCATTCGCTGCCGGCCGCAGGCTTGGATGCCAGGCCAGGATTTGCGGCGATCTTGTCATCGACGTGCCGCCCGAAAGTCAGGTTCACCGGCAGGTCGTGCGCAAGCGCGCGGAGACGCATCCGATCGAGATCGACCCGGTCGTCCGCCTCTATTACGTCGAGGTCCGCGAGCCTGATATGCACGAGCCCGCGAGCGATCTAAGGCGTCTCCAGCAGGCTTTGCACGAGCAGTGGGATCTCCAGCGACACTCACGCCGATCTCGCGACGCTCGCTGGCTTGCAGAAGGCGCTGCGCGCGGGGCAATGGAAGGTCACCGTCGCGCTGCGCAAGGGCCGCGACATCGTCGCGATCATGCCGGGCTTCGCCGAGCGCGCCTTCGGCGTCGCGATCGATGTCGGCTCCACCACCATCGCCGCCCATCTGACCGATCTCAGTGAGCGGCGAGGTCGTCGCCGTCAGTCGGGGCGATGAATCCGCAGATCCGCTTCGGCGAAGACCTGATGAGCCGCGTCTCCTACGTGATGATGAACCCGGGCGGCGACAAGGAGCTGACGCGCGTGGTGCGCGAGGCGATGGACGCGCTGATCGGCGAAGCCGCGGGCGAGGCCGACGTCAAGCGCGGCGAAATCCTGGAAGTGACGCTGGTCGGCAATCCGATCATGCATCATCTCGTACTTGGCCTCGACCCGACCGAACTCGGCGGGGCGCCATTCGCGCTGACCATTGACGCGGCCTACGAAGCGCGCGCGCGCGAACTCGGCCTCGACGTCGCGCCCGGCGCGTTTGTCTACGCGCTGCCCTGCATCGCCGGCCATGTCGGCGCCGACACGGCCGGAGTCGTGCTCGCCGAGGGCCCGCACCTCAAGGACGAACTGACCCTTCTCGTCGATGTCGGCACCAACGCCGAGATCGTGTTCGGCAATCGCGAGCGGCTGTTCGCCTGCTCATCGCCGACCGGCCCGGCGTTCGAGGGCGCGCAGATCTCCTGCGGCCAGCGCGCGGCGCCCGGCGCGATCGAGCGCGTGCGCATCGACCGCGTGACGCTCGAGCCCAAGTTCAAGGTGATCGGTTGCGATCTGTGGTCCGACGAGCCGGGCTTCGCTGCGGCGACATCGAATATCGCCGTCACCGGCGTTTGCGGTTCGGGGATTATCGAGGTGATCGCCGAGATGTTCCTGGCCGGGATCGTCTCGGAAGACGGCGTGATCGACGGCGAGCTCGCGGGCCGAACCCCGCGCATCGAACAGGTCGGCCGCACCTTCGCTTATGTGCTGCACGAGGGCGCGCCGCGGCTTCTCATCTACCAGACCGACGTGCGCGCGATCCAGCTCGCGAAGGCCGCGCTCTATGCGGGCGCGAAGCTGCTCATGGAGCGCGCCGGCGCTAGGCCCGAGCGCGTCACGCTCGCCGGCGCCTTCGGCAGCCACATCGATCCTCTCTATGCGATGACGCTCGGCCTCATTCCCGATTGCGATCTCTCCAAGGTCGCGAGCGCCGGCAACGCGGCTGGAACAGGCGCCCGGATCGCGCTTCTCAATCTCGCGGCTCGGGCGGAGATCGAGAGCGTCGTCAGGCGCATCGACAAGATCGAGACGGCGATCGAGCCCGACTTCCAGCGCCATTTCGTCGCCGCGATGGCGTTTCCAAACAAGGAAGACGCCTTCCCCAATCTGGCCGATCAGATCGCGCTTCCCCCGCGCAAGGAGCCGAGCGGAGAGGGCGGTCGAAGGCGAAGGCGCGCTTCCGCACAGACGAGTTAGTCCACGACACGACCTTCTCGCGCCGCCAGCGCGCGTTGCCGGATATCTCGCTGTGATCTCGCCGCCGAATTGGAGCGCGAGCGTTCGCGCGTTGCGTTTCGTTCCCTTTGGCGGCGCCGTCGGGTTGACTGAGCTTTCAGTTCACGTCGCTTGACGCCGTCGATGTCGGAGCGCGGCGAGGGCAAGCAATCCACTGCCCATGAGGATCCAGGCGCTCGGCTCCGGGACCGCAGCGGTCGCGACCTCGAACTCGGTGATTGATCCGAAGAACTCAAAGCCATCGAGGGGGCGTGTCGCATCGTGGCCAAAGAACTCGAATGTGGATTGCGTATTCAGCAAGCCAAGGTCCACGGCTGTCGGAAAGCCTGTTCCGCTCAAGAATGAGGGGCTGTCAGAGTCTAGCCTAATCTCGAAGGTGTCGACTTGGTTTCCATTAGCCACAAATGACCAGTTATTAACAATGAAGACTTCGTCGGTCCCAAAAAAACCGCTTCCGTTCTCGGCAATTCTCACGCCGAAACTCGATGTGGAATACGTCTCTTGTGGAAACGGTCCGAAGGGCCCGATCGTTAGACTCAGGGCTGACGGCGCTAACGTCGCACCGTATTGCCCGATGTCGGGCGAGGCGTTGACGTCGGGTAACGACGTATCGATGGTCAGCGTTCCTTGCAATGTGTCGCCCACTTGCGCGGATTGTAGGGTAAAATCCTGGAGATTTGCGACGGCCGCGCCAATCCGAGCCGCAAAGTTGTACGTGATGGTGGCCGCATAGCTCGGCGTCGCCGCCAGCGTGGCGACGACAAGTAAGAGCTTCCGAACGCCAATGATTTTAGACCGTGACGCTCGCGGGGCGGCGACCATCGCAAAAATGCGCGCAGTATACATCTTGCCCTCCTTCGAGGTGGAGGCGACGTAACGCTCGGACCGACAAATGTTAATAAGCGAGTTCGTCAAGAAAAGCTACTCGAAGCGCGTGTGTGGGGCTACAGCCTGAAGTTCTCATGGGTCGCTTCGCATACGCTCGAGATGACGACTAGGCTCGTCTATTCGAACCTCGGAGTCGTCCGCCTACTGGTTGGCGATGATCCTGATCGGCGCGCCGAGGATCGTGAGCGGCAGCGAGACGATCGCGCCGACGCCGCTCACGGCGGTCTGGCCCACGTCGCTCGCTTGGTGATCTCTCGGTATTCCCCGCGCGAGAACGCCGCGCAGCTCGGGCCCGACGGTCGCGAGCTGAGCGAATTTGTCGTGGTTCGTGGAATCGGTCGCCTTGAGGTCCGAAAGGTCGATGACCGTCGCGCCCAGCGTGGCAAGCTCGGCGACATCGGGATTGTCGCCGACCCGCGTGACGCCGCCCGCGATGGTTTTGGACAGAAACAGCGCGCGGTCATCCGTGGACAGGATGATGTAGAATGGCTTGCGCGGCTTGCCGAAGCGGCGCATCTGCGATTTGAACACGTCGATGTCGATATCGGGCGCGGCGAGATAGACGTTGCCGATCTTGTTCGCGTGACTGAGGTCGCCCGAAATCTTGATCTGCCGGAACGCCTCGACCGTGACCCAATTGCCCATCGAGTGGGCGAGCACGTTCACCTCTTCCGCGTTGCTGGCGAGGAGGAGTCGCAGTGTGTGCTCGAGGCCGTCGCGGGCCGCGGTCGCGCTGTTGAGATCGTAGACGTAAGCCGTGGGCTTTCCGCGCGACGCCCAGGTGAACAGCACCGGGACGCCCGGAGCTTTTGAATCGTGCGCGAGCTGCGCCAACCGGTAGAGCCCCTCGGCGAACATCGTATTGAAGCCGTGAATGAACAGGAGGACCTTGCGCTTTCCTGGCGGGCGCAGCGCGAGTTGCGCGTTCAGCGCCTGAACGAACGCCTTGTCGCCGTCGAGATATTTTTCGTCGCGGACAACGTAGTCGACATTCGGGTCGCCCGGCGGCGTCGTCGCCCATTCGATCTCGCCTTGCTTGTGGTTCGGCGGGATCGAGACGGTGAGTTCGGCGTAATCGGTGGCGGTCGCCCTGTCGCCGTTGAACAGCGTGCCCGGCCGTTCGTCGCGTTCGCGGGTCGTCGCGACAAGCAAGGTATGGTCGACGGCGCCGGGAGGGCTGTAGGCCACGGCGCTGAGAAAGCCGGTCTCGGGCCGCGAGGCGCAGGCGACGAGGGAGAAGGCGAGAAACACAATCGCCAAAACGGAAAACGACCGTTTCAGCGACCTGCCGCGCCCTGAAGGTGTGGCGCCTGTCCGCGCCGTGAAGTGTTCCACCGATCGCCCCAGCCCCGCCCGTCGCCAGTGCTGACGATTCTGAGCTTGCCCGCCGCATCCTTACGGCAAGGCTGTTCCGATTGAAAATGGAAATACGGCTCCGCTTCGTTTTCCTTTATCCCGTGGATTTCAGGTCACGCGCTTGGCGTTCGCCTTCGCCGCGCGCTCGCTGAAATGTTGGGGCCAGAACCCCGCTTTCAGGAAAGTGGTGGATTCGGGTATCACCGCGCGATGGCCGAGAATCGTGACCTCATCCAAGCGCAGGCCCGGCTCGACGCGCTCACCGACTGGGAGCGCCGGCCGCGGAACACAATGCGCGTCGGCCTCGAGCCGATGCAGGATCTCGCCACGCGCCTCGGCGACCCACAAAAGTCCTTTCGCGCGATCCATGTCGCGGGGACCAAGGGCAAAGGGTCGGTCTCGGCCTTGATCGAAGCGGCGCTCGCGCATGCTGGGCTTCGGGTTGGCCGATACGCCTCTCCCCATGTCGAGCGCATCACCGAGCGGGTGAGCGTTCAGGGACACGATGTCGATGAGCCGACGCTCGCGCGAGCCTTGAATCGGGCGCTCGACGCCTACGAGGCCGCACGCAAGGGCGGCACGGCCGCAGCCAACGCGACCTGGTTCGACCTTCTCACCGCTGCAGCTTTTATTATCTTCGCCGAAACGCAACGCGAATGGGCGGTGATCGAAGTCGGCTTAGGCGGGCGGCTCGATTCCACCAACATCGTCGACGGCGAAATCGCCGTCGTCACCAATATCGCGCTCGAGCATACGGAAATTCTTGGGCCCACGCGCGCGGCCATAGCGCGCGAGAAGGTCGGGATCCTGAAGCCCGGGGCCGTGCTCGTTACGACGCTCGGCGCCGATGACGAAGCCGGGCGTGTTCTGCAGGCGCGAGCCGACGAGCTTGGTTCGCGGGTCAAGCGCACGCGCGCGGACGCATCGGCGCCGATCGAACAAATCAACCTCGCGCTCGCCGCCGCCGTCCTCGGCGAGCTTCGCCGCAAAGGGGTGATCTCGCGCTCCGGGGAGCCGGTCGGCGCGACGCTCCTCGACGGCGACACGCGCTTGGCCGCGCGCCTCCCCGGGCGCATGGAGCGCTTCGACGTCGAAATCGGACCGAGACGCTTGCCCGTCGTCATGGACGGCGCGCATGTGCCGTTCAACATCGAGGCCGTGTTGCGTGATCTCGCGCTTGAGCCCGACCTCTCCGGTCCGTGCGTAGCGATCGTGGCGCTCGCCGCCGACAAGGACGCGCAGGGTTTTGTGGCCGAACTCGCCGGGCGCGCCTCGACCATCGTCTTCACCGATTTGCCGGGATCAAGCCGGGGCCGCTCGCCGGTCGAGCTCAAGGCGCTCGCGCAATCGCTTGGGCTCGTCAGCGAGGTCGAGCCGGACGCGAAACGAGCGCTGAAGCGCGGGCTCGAACTGGCTCGCCAAGCCAACGCCTGGCTCATCGTCACCGGCTCGCTCTATCTCGTCGGGGCGTTGCGCCCGGCAATCGCCGAGGCGACCCCAATGCCGGAAAGCGCCGGCGCCGCGCCTATCAGCGGCCAGGGCGGGTCCGGCTGATGGCGCCCAATTCCGCGCTCATGGCGAAGGCGCGGTCGGCGCTATCGACCGTATTCGGCTTCTCGGACTTTCGTCCCGGTCAGGAGGACGTCCTCGCCGCCACGCTCGCGGGCGAGGACGTGCTCGCGGTCATGCCGACGGGCAGCGGCAAGTCGCTCTGCTTCCAGCTCCCTGCGATCGTGCGCGGCGGCCTCACCTTGGTGGTTTCGCCGCTGATCGCGCTGATGCGCGACCAGGTCGCCCAATTGCGCGAGGCCGGGGTCGAGGCGGCAAGCCTCAATTCCTCCTCCGATCCCGACGAGCGCCGGAGGGTCGCGCGTGGCCTCGACGAGCGTTCGCTGAGGCTTCTCTACATCGCGCCCGAGCGGCTGTTGCGCGACGACATGGTCACCACCTTGAGGAAGGTCGAGGTCGATCTTCTCGCCATCGACGAGGCGCATTGCGTCTCGCAATGGGGCCACGATTTCCGCCCTGAATATTTGCGCCTGCGAGAGGTCGCGGACGCGCTCGCTGGCGTCCAGATGATCGCGGTGACCGCGACCGCGGACGCCCCGACACGGGCGGAAATCGCCGAGAAGCTGTTCGTCCGCCGTCCCACGGGTTTTCGTGCGCTCGTTCGATCGCCCGAACCTGTTTCTGGCCATGCGGCCGAAAGCGGACGCCACCCGCCAGCTCCTCGACCGGCTCGAGGCTCACCGGGGCGAAACGGGCATTGTCTATTGCGCGTCACGGCGCCGGACGGAGGAGCTCGCGGCCGAATTCGTGCGCGCCGGCCGGCGCGCGCTCCCCTATCACGCCGGGCTCGATCATGACGTTCGCGCCCGCAATCAGGACGCCTTCCAGCGCGAGGACGATTGCATTGTCTGCGCGACCGTCGCCTTCGGCATGGGGATCGACAAGCCTGACGTCCGCTTCGTCTTTCACGCCGACATGCCCTCGTCGATCGAAGCCTATTATCAGGAGATCGGCCGCGCCGGCCGAGACGGCCTGCCCGCCGACACGTTCACGCTCTATAGCGCTGGCGACATCGAGCTCAGGCGTCGCCAGATTCTCGACAACGGGGCGCCCGAGGAGCGCAAGCGCGTCGAGACCGCCAAGCTCGATGACCTCGTGGCGCTCTGCGAAACGGCGCGCTGCCGCCGCCAGACGCTTCTCTCCATGTTCGGCGAGGATTCGACCCCATGCGGGCATTGCGACGTCTGCCAGGGCGCGGTTCGGCTGATCGACGGGCGGGTCGAGGCGCAAAAGGCGATGTCGGCCATTTTGCGCACCTCGGGGCGATTCTTTTTTGGCCATCTGGCGAATATTCTCTCCGGCAAGGCGACCGAGGCGGTCCTCCAGCATGGCCATGACGCGCTCAAGACCTTCGGCGCGGGCAAAGATCGCGCGCCCGCCGAGTGGCGCGGCGTGCTCAGGCAATTGCAATCGGGTGGCCTGATCGGGCGCGACGGGAGCGACCGCGACCGGCTGATGCTCACGGAAGAGGGCCGGAGAGTGCTGCGCGGCGACGTCCCCTTCGCCTTGCGCGAGGATGTGGTGAGCCGGAAAGCGCGCCGGCGCCGCCCCGCCGAAGCGGACGCACCGGGCGATGCGGACGCGGAGCTCCTCGCTGCGCTCAAGGCGCTGCGAGGCGCGATCGCTAATGCCCAGAAGCAGCCGGCCTATGTCATTTTCCCCGATCGGACGCTCATCGAAATCGCCAAGCGGCGGCCCCGCAGCCTTGACGAACTGGCCGGCGTTCATGGGGTCGGCGCGGTCAAGCTGCAAAAATACGGGCCCGCCTTTCTCGCCGTGATCGGGGACCCTGGCCGCGCCTGAACCGCCTCAGCGTCGGGAGCCATTCAACCAGCCATGCGACAATTGCTTGCCAGGCTGGCAGGCAGCTGATATTGTTTTCCAGAAATTAACGTGGGCTGGTTCGTATTTATCATAGGCGATGTGCGACCGGCTTCGGCGTCAGGGGCAGCGGAATGGCGTCGTAACGGACTGGGCTCGTAACCTCTCTGTGAGGCCCGACGCACGTGCTGGGAAAGGCGAAACGCAAAGGGAGCGAAGTCATTGGAAACAAACAACCCGTGAAGGCGGCGAAACGAAAACGGAGTTAAGTCACTGAAAACAAACGATCACGCGAAATGACTGATTCGACGCCTATAATGATTTCAACGACTTACACCATGCCCCGCGAAACGTTTCGTTTCGCAGGGCGAAATGAGCGTTTCGTCTTAGCCGTTTTTCGGCCCGGTGAAGGCCAAGAGCGAAACGTCCGGTCGGGCGCTCGCCCTTTGTTCGGGCGCGTCGGGGCGAACTGGAATGTCCGACGAAAAAATTTGCGCGAAAGCGCACTCAGGTCATTGAAATCATTGAGTTGACGTAAACTTGTGCGCGGGACGCGTCTGGTCGCCGCGCTCGTCGAGCGGATCAGTCCGTTCGCCGTCCTGACCCCGGGGTTGCCGCAGGTCACTCGCCTCACTATAGGTGCGCCGCTCAATTTTCTTCGCTAACCGAAAGGCGCCAGTCCCAAATGGCCTTCCTCGCCGACGTCCTCTCTCGCGTTAAGCCATCCGCGACCATCGCGATGACGCAGAAGGCGCGCGACCTCAAAGCCAAAGGACGGGAAGTGATTTCGCTTTCGGTCGGCGAGCCGGATTTCGACACGCCCGACAACATCAAGCAGGCGGCGATCAAGGCGATCGAGAAGGGCGAGACCAAGTATCCGCCCGTGCTCGGCATTCCGCCATTGCGCGAGGCGATCGCGGCCAAGTTCAAGCGCGAGAACGGCCTCGACTACAAGGCTACCGACACGATCGTCGCGACCGGCGGAAAGCAGATCCTCTACAACGCCTTCCTCGTCACCATGAACGAAGGCGACGAGGTCATCATCCCCGCGCCGTTCTGGGTGAGCTATCCGGAGATGGTCGCGATCAACCGCGGCACGCCGGTCATCGTGCCGACAACGATCGAGAACGGGTTCAAGCTGCAGGCGGCGGACCTCGAGCGCGCGATCACGCCGCGCACCAAGTGGCTTGTGCTCAACTCGCCGTCGAACCCGTCGGGCGCGGCCTACACGGAGAGCGAGCTGAAAGCGCTCACCGACGTGCTGATGCGCCACCCGCATGTGTGGGTGCTGACCGACGACATGTACGAGCATCTCGTCTACGGCGACTTCAAATTCACGACCCCGGCGCAGGTCGAGCCAGGCCTGAAGGCGCGCACGCTGACCATGAACGGCGTCTCGAAGTCCTACGCCATGACCGGCTGGCGCATCGGTTACGCCGCTGGGCCAACCGAGCTCATCAAGGCCATGGACATGGTGCAGGGGCAGCAGACCTCGGGCGCCTGCACGATCGCGCAATGGGCCTCGGTCGAGGCCCTGAACGGGCCGCAGGACTTCATGCCCGTACGCCGCAAGGCGTTCGAGGAGCGGCGCGATCTCGTCGTGTCAATGCTCGGCCAGGCGAAGCATCTGCAGTGCCCGAAGCCGGAAGGCGCGTTCTATGTCTATCCGTCCTGCGCCAGCGCGATCGGCAGGAAAGCGCCGTCAGGCAAAGTGATCGAAACCGACGTCGATTTCGTCACCGAGCTTCTGGAGGAGGAAGGGGTCGCGACCGTCCAGGGCAGCGCCTTCGGCCAGGGCCCGAACTTCCGCGTCTCCTATGCGACGTCGCTCGAGCAGCTCGAGAAGGCGTGCAAGAAGATCCAGAAGTTCACCGCCGAGCTGAGGTGAACGATCATTCCTACAGCTGCGATCTTTACAAGTTGCTCGCCGTCATTGCGAGCGAAGGCGTCGAAGCCATCCCGGACGGCTTGGCGAACGATCAGGGACGTCGCCTAGGATCCCTGGATTGCTTCGTCGTTTCACTCCTCGCAATGACGACGGCGGCTCGATCTGATCGCGATACGCTCACCCCATCCGCCGCTCGAGGTCGTCGAGCACCTGATAGCAGGGCAGCACCTGCGCGACGCTGGCGTTGGGTTCGCGGCCCTCACGGATCGCCGCGAAGAACTCGCGGTCCTGGAGCTCGATGCCGTTCATGCTGACATCGACTTGGCTCACGTCGATCTTCTCGTCCTTGCCGGTGAAGAGATCGTCGTAGCGGGCGATGTAGGTCGCACGTGTCGCCGATATAGCGGAAGAAGGTGCCGAGCGGCCCCTCGTTGTTGAACGACAGCGACAGCGTGCAGATCGCGCCGTTCTCGGCTTTCAGTTGGATGCTCATGTCCATGGCGATGCCGAGGGTCGGATGGATCGGTCCTTGCAGTGCGTTGGCTTTGACGATTGGTGAGCGGCATTGATAGGCGAAGAGATCGACCGTGTGCGCGGCGTGATGCCAGAGCAGATGATCGGTCCAGGAGCGCGGCTGTCCCAGCGCGTTCATGTTGGTGCGGCGGAAGAAAAAGGTCTGCACGTCCATCTGCTGGATATGGAATTCATCCTTGAGAATGCGCTGGCGCACGAACTGATGGCTCGGGTTGAAGCGGCGCGTGTGGCCGACCATGGCGACGAGCCCGGTTGTCTTCTGCTCCGCGACGACCGCTTCGGCGTCCTTCAAGCTGTCGGCGAGCGGAATCTCGATCTGCACATGCTTGCCGGCCTTGAGGCACTGAAGCGCCTGCGCGGCATGCATCTGCGTCGGCGTCGCCAGGATGACCGCGTCGAGCCCCGGCAGTTTGAGGGTCTCGGCGAGATCGGTCGTGACGTGGCCGACGCCATATTTCGCCGCCGCTTCTTTGGTCTTGTCGAGTTCGCGGCCGATGAGCGAGATCGTCTCGACCCCGTCGATCAGTTTGATCGCGTCGAGGTGCCTGAGGCCAAAGGCGCCGGCGCCGGCGAGCGCGACTTTCAGGGTTTTGGGCATGCGAAACCTCGCTTATCGGCTTACCTTGTCATTCCCGACGGCCGCGAAGCGGACGATCGGGAATCCAGAGCTGACAGCCCTCGCTGCCTCATGGATTCCCGGTCAGACCTATGGTCTGCCGGGAATGACAAAGATCTGAAGCGCTACGCGGCATTCTCCAGAATAAGATGCCCGACAGCGGTGTTGGACGCCGGGACATGATAGAACCGGTGCGCGACTTTCGGCTTTGGACCGCCAGCGACGACATCCGCCATCGCGCCGCGCGCAACCAGCCACATCACGAGTTCGATGCCTTCGGATCCCGCCTCGCGGATGTATTCGATGTTGGGCGTCTTCGACAGGCCGTTGGGATCATCGATCAGCCGGTCGAGGAATTTGTTGTCCCACTCCTTGTTGATGAGGCCGGCACGCGGCCCCTGAAGCTGATGGCTCATGCCGCCGGTGCCCCAGATATGGACGTTGATGTCCTCGGGATAGCTCATGATCGCTTTGCCGATCGCTTGGCCGAGCGCCAGGCAACGCGCGCCTGACGGCACGGGATGCTGCACGACATTGACCGCGAAGGGAATGATCTTGCACGGCCATTCCTTGACCTCGCCGAAGACGCAACTCAGCGGCACCGTCAGACCGTGGTCGACGTCAATCTCGTTGACCATGGTCAAGTCGAAATCCTGCTGGATCACTTCCGAGGCGATATGCGAGGCAAGCTCGGGGTCCCCGATGACTTTCGGCACGGGGCGCGCGCCGTAGCCTTCGTCCGCGGGATTGAATTCCGGCCCGGTCATGATCGCGAAGGTCGGGATCATCGCAAGACTAAAGGCGGTGGCGTGATCGTTGTAGACGGCGAAGATCACGTCGGGCTTGTGCGCCTTCATCCATTGCTTGTCGAAATCGTATCCGGCGAAGACCGGCTTCCAATAATCTTCCCTGGTCTTGCCGAGGTCGAAGGCGGCGCCGACGGCGGGGATGTGCGAGGTGTACAGGGAGGCGGTGATGCGGGCCATGTTCAAACGTCCTTTGTCGGAGAAGTCATAAGGACCCGTCACGCCTTCCGCGGGCGCTGGGCGTCCCCGTGCTCTCCGATCCTGCGATTCCCATCGATCTTCCGGCCGCCCTTGATCATCATGTCGCGGTATTCCTGCTCGGTCATGCCGGTCATGGAGCCCGCCATCTGCTGGAAGCTCTTGCCGTCGGTCGCGCCGATCTTGGCGAGGAAGTAGATGTTGCCGCCGAGTTCGATGCAGCGGTTGAGGTCGCGCGCGAGGACGGCCTGCTTTTGCTCCTCGCTCATCTTCCACTCGTCGAGATAGGCACGTTCGTCGGCCTTGAAGCGGGCGCGGTTGTCGGCCTTCATCAGCGACATGCAGAACTGGTTGAGCCAGTAGCCCTTGCGCGATTGATCGGCGTCGAAGACGGTCGTGCCGGGAATGTCGAGATAGGGCTTTTCGAGGGCCATGATTCAGCGTCTCCTATCCTCAGGCCAGTAGAGCCGCATCGGATTGTCGACCAGGAGCAGGTCCTGCAGGTCGGCGGCGGGAGCGATATGGGGAATGATGTCGACCATGAGCCCGTCGTCGGGCATGTGGTCCTTGAGGTTGGGATGCGGCCAATCGGTGCCCCACAGCACCCGGCCCGGAAATTCCTCGACCACCTTGCGGGCAAATGGGACAACGTCGCGATAGGCGTTCTTCTCGCCGTTCAGCGCCGGCGGACCGGAAACCGACAGGCGCTCGGCGCCGGTTACCTTGCACCAGACGTTTTCGTAGTCGTCCATGAATTTGAGAAAGCGCGCGAATTCCGGGCCATCGACGGGCTTCGTCACGTCTGGGCGGCCCATGTGGTCGACGACGATGGTCGTCGGCAGGCCGGAGAGGAAATCGGACAGTTCCGGCAGATCCGCAGCCTCGAAATAGACAACGATATGCCAGTCGTGCTCGATAATGCGCTCGGCGATCTCTTTGAGCTCGTCCTGCGGCGTGAAGTCGACGAGACGCTTGACGAAATTGAACCGCACGCCGCGCACGCCCGCCTCATGGAGCCGCTTCAATTCCGCGTCGGTCACGTCGCGCCTGACGGTCGCGACGCCGCGCGCCCTGCCTCCGCTCGAAAGCAAGGCGTCGACCATCGCGCTGTTGTCGGCGCCATGACAAGTCGCCTGCACGACGACGTTGCGATCGAAGCCGAGACGGTCGCGCAAAGCGAACAACTGCGCCTTGCTGGCGTCGCAGGGGGTGTATTTGCGCTCGGGCGCGTAAGGAAATTCGGCGCCTGGCCCAAACACATGGCAATGCGCGTCGACGGCTCCGCGTGGAAGCGAGAAGCTGGGCTTGCTCGGCCCCTCGTACCAGTCGAGCCAGCCCTTGGTCTTCTCGAACGGCCCGGTGACGGGCTTGCCGGCGTCACTCACGGTTCAAGCGCCTTCAGTCGACATATTTGAGACCCGCCTTTTCGAGCGGCTCGCGCATCTTGTACATGTCGAGACCGAGCACGCCGGCGGCGAGCTTGGCGCGCTTGTCGCCCTCGTTGGCCTCGCGCGCCGCCGCGGCCTCAGCGGTCTTGCCCGCCCATTCGGCCGGCACGACCACCACGCCGTCGTCGTCGGCGACGATCGCGTCGCCTGGGTTCACCGCCGCGCCGGCGCAGACGATCGGAATATTCACCGAGCCCAAAGTCGCCTTCACCGTGCCCTTGGCGCTGACGCACTTGCTCCAGACGGGAAAGCCCATCTCGGTCAGAGTCTTCACGTCGCGCACGCCGGCGTCAATGATGAGGGCCTTGGCGCCGCGGGCCATGAAGCTCGTCCCCAGAAGATCGCCGAAATAGCCGTCGGTGCAGTCGGCGGTGATCGCGGCGACGACGATGTCGCCCGGCTCGATCTGCTCGGCCACGACATGCATCATCCAATTGTCCCCCGGATGCAGGAGAACCGTGACCGCCGTGCCAGAGACGAGCGCGCCCGGATAGATCGGACGCATATAGGGCTTCATCAGCCCGACGCGCCCCATCGCCTCGTGCACGGTCGCGACGCCATAGCGTCCGAGCGCCTCGACGGCCGCTCGATTCGCGCGCTTGACCTTGCGCTTGACGACGCCGAGTTCGGTCACCGCTCCCTCCTGTCGACTTGCCCGCTTGCTGGGCCTTGCGAAGGCGCGGGTCCATCCGTCGCGTCGACTTCATAGTCCCTATGACGGCGCAGGCGCAACGCCATGGTCCGGGTCCGCCAATACGGCCCGGGGGCCTCACGACGCGCTTCAATGACCTCTATCGCTCCGCGCCGGGCTCGATAAGTCCGGCTAGACGACGGTTATCGTTCCTGGCCCGGTTTCTCCCTCATCTTCAGGGATTAGCCGAACGCCACGCCGCTGGATCTTGAAGTCGCCCAAACACGTTTCCGTTCGACGCGCTGACCCGCTTATTTCCTGATGCGACGTTGGTGGTCGTGCACCGCGATTCCGACCATGCTCGTCTCGGCCACCCGCCTGACCGAGCTCCCGCGCGCGCCCTTCACGACGACAATTACCGGCGGAAGATCGGCCGCAAAGTGGCCGACTACTGGCAGGAGGGGATGCGGCGCACGGTCAGAATCGCGGATGATGCGTCCTCCCCGCTGCGCTCGCGCCGTCGCCGATCCGGTCGGAACGATCGCGGGGATCTACGTACGTTCGGCAGCGGGCTAACGTCCGGGGTGGAGCGAGCCTCACATTCAGCAAGTTAGCCTCGCAACCGAAATCGTCCCAGCCGGAACGAATGGTTGCGCCTGGAGTTATCGCAGGAATGAAAAGCTGCTCTCGGCATGAAAGAATGGACCCGCATCCTTGCCAACTCCACAGCCAAACCAACCGATACCGATCCCTAAGCCCGATGTGGTCCGCCCCCCAACGCCGTTGGAAGAGCCGCAGCCCGACAAGGGTCCCGACTTGCCCCAGCCCGGGCCCGACGTTGTTGTTCCTCCGGCCCCCGAGGTGATTACCCCGCCGCAACCGCAGGAGATTCCGTCGGAGCGACCGGCCTAGTATCGCCAGCCGGTCGCCAGGCGCGCCTTGGGGATTTCTATTTGGCGGATCGGTGGCGGCGTGGCTCCTTGCCTTCGGTTTCAGCCTGGGCGGTCTCGCCCAGACGCTCCTTTGCCTTTGTATGGCGGAGATGCTCCTCGTTCTCTTTCGGAGTCTGCTGATTGGACGCGCCCGCCTCGCTCAGAGCGATAGCAATCGCCTGCTTGCGATCTTTAACCTTCTGTCCGCTCGTCCCGGAACGAAGCTCGCCATGCTTGAACTCGTGCATGACGCGTTCGACGGTCTCCTTCTGCGGCTCGGATTCGCGCGGCGTCATTGGTCTTCTCCGTGTGAGGTGTTTCGGCCTTATTAAACTTGGATCTGACAAAGCGGTTCCGGAGGCCCCGAACCGATGTGCTGGTTCGCGAGCGCCAGCCGAGAAGGGAGGTTCAGGATGAGCGCCCGAAAGACGCCGGGAATCGAGGCCCATGACTTATTTTCTGCGCTGCTCGCCGCCGGGCCGATGGAGGCGAAATCAGCGGAGGCTCTTCCGACTGAACCGGGCGAGTGGCAATTCGAGCCGAAATGGGACGGCTTTCGCTGTCTGGCCTTCAGGCAAGGCGGGGCTGTCGAGATTAAGGGAAAATCCGGAACGTCTTTGAGGCGCTTCTTCCCCGAAGTTGTGGCGACGCTGCTGGACGTCCCATTCGAGCAATTTGTCGTCGACGGCGAATTGGTCATCGAGCTGAACGGGCGCCTGACCTTTGACGCGTTGCAAGCCAGGCTGCACCCAGCGGCAAGCCGAATTCGCCGACTGTCACTTGAAACGCCGGCGCGACTCATTCTGTTCGATATGCTGATGGGGCCCGATGGCTCGCCGGTAGGGGCCCTTCCCCTCTCGGAACGCCGAAGCGCGCTCGAGGCCTTCGGCGAGCAGGCCGCGATTGCCGGAAAGGTCATCGTTACGCCGTGCACGCGCGATCTCGCCCAAGCGACACGATGGCTGGACGATTTCGATCGTGACGGAAGAGACGAAGTCGTCGCCAAGAGGCTCAACGAAAAGTATCTGAGCGGCGAGCGCGCGATGATCAAGGTCAAGCGCTTGCGGACCGCCGATTGCGTGGTCGGAGGCTTTCGATATCTGAGCGGCCGGCCTGAAGTCGGCTCCCTGCTGCTGGGTCTTTACAACGCGCAAGGCCTGCTGGACCATGTCGGCTTCACCTCGACGATCGCGAATGACGAGCGGCCGGCGCTGACCCGAAAGCTTCGCGCTTTGCAGGCCTCGCCAGGCTTCACGGGCAAGGCGCCGGGCGGGCCCAGCCGCTGGAGCACGGAGCGCAGTGGCGAATGGGAGCCGCTCCGGCCAGAACTGGTCGTCGAGGTCCGATACGACCATGTGACCGGGGACCGGTTTCGCCACGGGACCAAGCTCATCCGCTTTAGGCCCGACAAGCCGCCGCGGCAGTGCTCGATCGATCAGATCGCCACGCCGCCCCGAGCCGACCACGGATAAGCGATTCCGCCGCTGGGCGCCCCGGATGCACGGAAACAAGAAAGTTTTCGCCTTTTGAATTTGCGCGCCGGGTTGTGGATCCAGGAGCGTAAATGCGGGGACTGGACGAAGTCTCTATTGCCGAACATCATGGAACCGATTTCCGTTTTGGCCAGAGAATCGAGGACGTCTGAAGCCTGGGGCGCTCGCCCACCGATCGAAAAGGCGGAAGGCGAGTTTCCGCTTGTACCTTTTTGGGCGCGAGCGCGCGGAACACTTCTCCTGCATGCACGTTGATCGTACAGGCGTGGTTTGTCCGCCAAGCTCTGCCGGACGTTCGTAGAGGCCGGGAAACAAAGTGGCGATCGGGATCGTTGACCTCTCCTCCTCGCAAGAACGAGTATCGAAGCGCTTGCGAAGAGCGTAGTCATGAATGCGCGTCCCTCCGCACAACCTTCGGACCCTAGATGAACGATGCTGATCATGGGGTCCGTCCTTCCGAAGATGAGGGAGGAGCGAGCCAGAACGGGGCCGGGAACCGCTTTCCCACGGTTGGCATCGGGACGTCCGCCGGTGGCGTCCACGCCCTGCAGATGTTTTTTGAAAGCCTGCCGGACGACGTCGACGCCGCTTTCGTTGTTGTCGTCCATCTTGATCCTTCGCGCCAAAGCGAGCTTTCCAACATTCTCGCCGCACGGACGAAAATGCCGGTCACCCAAGTTTCCGGCCTCACGCCCATCGAACCGCGCCACGTCTATGTCATCCCGCCCAACCGGCAGTTACGCGCGACCGATCATCATTTGGCGATTACCGAGTTCGACGAACCTCGCTGGCAGCGGGCGCCGATCGACCTTTTCTTCCGCTCCCTCGCCGCGGAGGGCGGCGACCACTTCGCCATCGTTTTTTCCGGCGCCGGTTCGGACGGCTCCGTGGGCATTAAGGCGGTCAAGGAGGCGGGAGGCATCATTCTGGTCCAGGATCCCGATGAGGCCGAATACGGATCCATGCCTCGCAGCGCGGTTGCCACAGGCCTCGCGGATTTCGTTCTGCCGGTGCGGGAGATCGCCGCTCGACTTCCCGAGCTGATCCGCAATCGACAAAGTCCGCCGTCGGATGACCTCACCGAGACGGACGGGGAGGTGATGCAGCGCATTCTTTCCCATCTGCGGGTCCGCTCGGACACGATTTCTCGAGCTATAAGAAATCGACAATTCGCCGGCGCATTGCGCGCAGGATGCAGGTTCAGCGGGCCGCCACAATGGCGGACTACCTCGTGATCCTGCGCGAAAATCCTCAGGAGGCGCAGGCTTTATTCGCCGACCTTCTCATCTCGGTGACGACGTTCTTCCGCGATACGGGCGCGTTCGACAAGCTTGCCGCGTCGATCATCCCTCGCCTGTTCGACGACAAAGGCGCCGCCGATACGATTCGTGTTTGGGTTCCCGGCTGCGCCACCGGCGAAGAAGCCTATTCGATTGCGATGCTGCTGCTTGAGGAAGCGGGGCGTCACGAGATCCGCTGCGGACTCCAGGTCTTTGCTTCCGATCTCGACGACAGCGCTTTGATTGTCGCGCGGGATGGTCGCTACCCGATCGCCATCGAAGCCGACATGACAGAAGAGCGGCTGCGGCGCTTCTTCACCCGGGAAGGCGACCATTATCGCGTGACGCGCGAATTGCGCGACATGGTGCTGATCGCCAAGCACAGCCTTCTAAGGGATCCGCCATTTTCGCGCGTCGACCTCATCTCCTGTCGCAATGTCCTCATCTACCTCGACCGGGAGGTGCAGCAGCAGGTTTGCGCCACTTTCCACTTCGCTTTGAACCGGGGCGGATACCTCTTCCTCGGCTCGTCGGAAAACGCAGATGGTCCGGTCGGAGCGTTCCGCGCCCTCGACCGCGAAGCGCGACTTTATCAACGCATGTCCGTTCCGTCCGAGGTGCGGGTCACGCCGCGGACCGGCGCCGTGACATTTGGACTTGAACCGTTGCCACCTCGAACGGTGGCCCCATTTCGCGCGCCGATTGAGGCAGGAGTTCACCGCGAAGCGCTCGAACGCTTGGCGCCGCCGAGCATAATTGTCGACGAGTCCTATCGCGCCGTGCATCTCTCTGAACACGCCGGGCGCTATCTGCAACCCTCCGGGGGAACGCTGACCAACGACATTACCGAGTTGGCGCGCGAAGAGTTGCGGTTCGACATCCGCGCGGCGCTTCACCGAGTTTTCGTGCACGGTGAGGCAAGTCTCAACGGACCGATTGGCGTTCGCTTTAACGGCTCGGCGCGGCGGGTCTATTTGCAGACAAGACCGTTGCGCTCTGAACCCAGCGCCGGCCGCTCCGCCATTGTCTTCTTCTTCGAAGGCGAGGCGCTTGGCGAGGCGTCACTGACCTCAACGAAAATCGAGGAACAGGCGACCGACGAGCAAGTTCAGCAAATTCTGCAGGAATTGCAGTTCAGTCAGTCGCAGCTTCGGGCGTCACGAGAGGAATATGAAGGGGCAAATGAGGAACTGCGGGCGGCCAACGAAGAACTGCAGTCGGTCAACGAGGAGTATCGGTCGACAGCGGAAGAGTTGGAGACCAGCAAGGAAGAGCTGCAATCCATCAACGAGGAGCTGCAGACCGTCAACAGCGAATTGAAAACGAAGCTCGAGAGCGTCTCGCGCGCCCATAGCGACGTGCAGAACCTGATGGCCGCGACAGACGTTGGAATCCTGTTTCTTGATCCCCAGCTGCGGATCAATCGCTTTACGCCGCGTATCTCGGAACTCTTCAATATCGTGACGGGCGACGAAGGCCGCTCGATTACCGACTTCACTCATCGCCTCGAGTACGACGATCTAGCCGGGGACGCGCGCAAGGTTCTGCGGGATTTGGCTTCAACCGAACGCGAGGTGCGGGGGGAGAATGGGAGCTGGTATCTCACTCGCCTAAAGCCATACCGCACCGTTGAGGACAAAATCGACGGCGTCGTGGTCACGTTCGTCGACATCGGTGAGCGCCGCCGGGCGGAGGATTCGCTGAGGGAGAGCGAAGCCCGAATGCGCATCCTTGTTGGTGAGTTGCAGCATCGTACCCGCAATCTCATCGGCGTGGTGATGGCCATGGTCGACAGGACAGCGGTCTCGGGCCAAACCCTCGATGAATTCAAGGCGAGCTTCGGAGATCGCCTTGTGGCCCTTGCGCGTGTCCAGGGGTTGCTGTCGCGCGCAGCGCCTGGCGACAGCGTCACCTTTGATGAGCTTCTCGCCTCCGAACTGTCGGCTCAATCGGCCGAAAACGGCGGAGACGTAACGCTCGATGGAGCGAAGGGCGTCGTGCTTCGGTCCATTTCCGTCCAAGCGTTGGCGATGGCCTTACATGAGCTCACAACCAACGCCGCGAAACATGGCGCCTTAGGTCAGAAGAGTGGCCGTCTTCACGTTCGTTGGCGCGTGCAGGCCGAAAACGAGTCGCCCTGGATCATTGTCGACTGGAAGGAAAGCGGCGTCGACACCGCTCAACTTCGCGACGAGCCAAGGGGAGCCGGCAACGGTCGGCGCCTTATCGAGGACGCTTTGCCCTATCAGTTCGGAGCTCGGACAACTTTCGCAATCGAACAGGACGGCGTCCACTGTACGATCGCGCTTCCGCTCTCCGGACCTCAGATTGAGGAGATCCACGATGGCCAACTCGCCGCTTCGTGATCGCCGCATCCTCATCGTCGAGGACGAATATCTTATCGCCATGAGCCTGCAGGACGCTCTGGAGACCGCGGGTTCAGTAGTCGTGGGGCCGGTTTCGTCCGTCGAAAAGGCGATCAAGACAATCGACTCCGAGCCCCATCTCGACGCCGCGGTTCTCGACGTCAATCTCGGCGGCGTACTCGCCTACCCCGTCGCTGATTTGCTCATCGCCCGCAAAATCCCGTTCGTCTTTACCTCGGGCTATGAGGACAACGTGCTTCGGAGCCGATATGCTCAGATTAAGAATTGCCCCAAACCTTATCTGTTCCGAGCGATGGAAGACGCGCTGGTCGAGGCCATGTCGCTCTCATGACGACTGATTCGCTGAAAAGGCTGGTCTAGCAACGGAAGGTTTCTGTTGCGCGTTTGCGTAGCCTTCAGATGCTCGATCGCACTCATGCCAAATCTGGTGAGAGAGACTCGCTATGCCGCTTCGAATTGAGGACTACGCCGTCATTGGAAACTGTGAGACGGTCGCGTTGGTCGGGCTCGACGGTTCTATCGATTGGCTATGCCTGCCTCGTTTCGATAGCCCCGCGTGTTTTTGCGCGCTTCTCGGCGGCCCGGAGCACGGAAGGTGGCTGATTGCGCCTGCGGAAACTGACGTTCAGATCACGCGACGATATCTCAGCGACACTCTGATCCTCGAAACGGTTTTCACGACGGCCGACGGTTCGGTCTCGCTCACTGATTTCATGTACAGGCGAAACGGGTCGTCCGAGTTGGTGCGCATCGCCAGGGGCCTTCAGGGCGAGGTGCCCATGCACACCGAGATCGTCGTGCGATTCGACTACGGCTCCATTGTGCCGTGGGTGTCTCAGCAGGAGGACGGGCGGCTTCAATTCATTGCGGGCCCGGACAAAGTTCTGCTCGATACGACCGTTCAGACGCACGGAGAGGATTTTCGCACCGTTGGCGAATTTACCCTCCGCGAAGGCGAAGAGGCCAGCTTCGTTCTCAACTGGTCGCCGTCATTTCGCATGGCTCCCCCACCGCTCTCAGGAGCGGAACTCGCGGAGGCCCGCAAACAAGTTCATTCCTTCTGGACCGGATGGGCGGCGGCTTTCAAGCCAGCGGAGCATTGGGGCGACGCCGTTCTTCGTTCGCTTCTGACTTTGAAAGCGCTCGCACACTGGGAGACCGGGGGCATTGTCGCGGCCGCGACGACGTCGTTGCCTGAACAGCTGGGCGGCCCCCGCAATTGGGATTATCGATTTTGCTGGCTTCGTGATGCGACGTTCACCCTTTACGCGCTGATCGGCGCCGGCTTTCTCGACGAGGCCAAGGCGTGGCACGAGTGGCTCCTGCGCGCGGTGGCCGGCGGCCCGGACGACCTGCAGATCGTCTATGGCGTGGCGGGCGAGCGACGCCTCGAGGAATATGAAATTCCTTGGCTGCCAGGCTACGAAGGCGCGGTCCCGGTCCGAATTGGCAACGGGGCGGTCAAACAGCTTCAACTCGACGTCTATGGCGAAGTGCTCGACGCCTTTTACGTCGCGCGCCGCGCAGGCCTCTCAACCAGCGAGCCGACCTGGGCGTTGGAACGCGCGCTCATTTCGCACCTCGAGAAAATCTGGCAAGAGCCTGACGAAGGGATTTGGGAAGTGCGGGGCGGCCCGCGCCATTTCACTCATTCGAAGGTGATGGCCTGGGTCGCCTTCGATCGGGCGGTGCGCTCAATCGAGGAATTCGGGCTCGACGGACCGCTCGAGCGCTGGCGAGAAGTCCGGTCTGCGATTCATGAGGAGGTGTGCGAGCGTGGATATGATCCCAAGCAAAACACCTTCGTCCAAGCTTTCGGCGATGCGACACTGGACGCGAGTCTGCTGCTGATCCCCATCGTCGGCTTTTTGCCGCCTGACGATCCGCGTGTCCGAGGCACCGTCGCCGCTATCGAACGCACGCTCCTTCGCGACGGATTTGTGCTGCGCTATGACACGGGCACCGAGGTAGACGGCTTGCCCCCCGGCGAAGGGGCTTTCCTCGCTTGCAGCTTCTGGCTTGTCGATAATTATGTGCTGCTTGGACGGTACGACGAGGCTCGCGCGCTGTTCGAGCGCCTGTTGGCGTTGCGCAACGACGTGGGTTTGCTGGCGGAGCAATACGATCCTCATAGCCGCCGTCAGCTTGGCAACTTCCCTCAGGCGTTCTCGCATCTTGCGCTCATCAATTCGGCGCATAGCCTCAGCACGTGGGAGGGAGCGGCCCACCGGCGTTCTCAAAAATCTGAGCCCATCCAGCCGAAGGCAGAGGCTGGCGCGCCCGCAACGTAGAGGGCGAAAAGATCGCGACGCCGCGCCCGGTCTCGTCGCGCATTTTGGCGTTCGCGCGTCTCGCTCGCCTAGCGCGGATCAAGCCTGACGAAGGACGAAATGTCCGGGCGTCACCTCGTCATAGGTCGAAGGCTCCGCTCGATAGCCGACTGGAAAGATCGGCGAGGCGAGAGGCTTGGAGCTTGGAGCCTCGTGGATTCGCCGGCGTCTCGGATCGGCGATCGGGACCGCGGCCATTAGAGTTTTTGTGTAGGGGTGGCGCGCGTCTTCGAACACCGCCGGCCGCGAACCGAGTTCAACGAGACGTCCCAAATACATGACCCCGACGAAGTGCGATATCCGCTCGACGACCGCTATATCGTGGCTGATGAAGAGAAAGGACAACCCCAGGTCTGCCTGCAATTCCGCGAGGAGGTTCAGCACCTGCGCCTGCACCGAAACATCGAGCGCCGAGACCGCTTCGTCCGCGATGATCAAGCTCGGATGGGATGCGATCGCGCGCGCGATCGCGACGCGCTGCCGCTGTCCCCCGGACAGTTCGTGCGGGTAGCGGTTGAGGAAAGTGCGCGGGAGATCGACGCGGTCGAAGAGTTCAGCCACGCGATCCACGATTTCTGATTTCGAGGCGAGGCCGAAGTTGATGAGCGGCTCAGCGACCTGATCGCGCAGTCTGCGGAGTGGGTTGAGGGACGCAAACGGATCCTGGAACACCGTCTGCATATCGCGGCGCGCTTCGCGCAGTTCTGCTTGTCCGAGGCCCCGGATTTCTTGACCGTTGAGCCATATCTCGCCCGATTGCGGTTCGACCAATCGCAAGATGGACCGGCCGCAAGACGATTTGCCGCAGCCGGATTCGCCAACGAGCGAAAATGTCTCGCCAATGTTGATGGAGAAACTCACGTCCTCGACCGCGTGGACGTTGGCAACGACGCGCCGCAAAGCGCCCCCTCTCACGGGATAACGGGTGGTCAAATTCTTGACCTCCAGCAAACGGCGTGGTTCCGACCGCGACGAAGAAACGCTGGGGTCCGCGATAGCGGAATCGCCAATCCTACGCATGGGCGCTGGCGCGGCCGTGCCACGCATTTCGCCGAGTTTCGGAACCGCCGCGAGCAGCATCCGCGTGTAGTCGGCCTGCGGATTCTCGAAGATCGTCGTGACGTCGCCTTCCTCGACAATCTTGCCGCGGTGCATGACGACGACCCGGTCTGCCATCTGCGCAACGACCGCCATATCGTGGGTGACGAAGAGAACGGCCATATGGTTTTCGCGCTTCAGCCGGTCGATGAGAGCGAGAATTTCCGCTTGAATCGTGACGTCCAGCGCGGTCGTTGGTTCGTCGGCGATGAGGAGCCGCGGCTCACAGGCCATCGCCATGGCGATGACGACGCGCTGACGCATGCCGCCTGACAATTCATGGGGATATTGTTTCAGACGGCGCTCGGGCTCAGGCACCCGCACGCCCCGGAGAAGCTCGAGCGCTCGCGTTCGCGCGTCGTTCCCCTTCAGGCCCCGGTGCGCCTTCAGTCCATCCACGAGCTGCCGCTCGATTGTGAAGACCGGATTGAGTGAGGTCATCGGCTCTTGAAAGATCATGCCGATCTGATTGCCGCGGAGCTCACGCATGAAATCTTGCGAGGCCTCGGCGAGATCGACCGGGTCCCCCGAGCGGGATGCGAACTTGAGCTTGCCTCCGGATATTCGCCCGCCGCCAAATTCGACCAGGCGCATGAGAGAGAGGGAAGTCACCGACTTTCCCGAACCCAATTCACCAACGAGGCAAACGGTCTCACCCGCGTCGATCGAAAACGAGACGCCGTCCACGGCGACGATCGTCCCGCCATCGGTCTTGAATTCGACCCGCAGATCGTCGACCGCCACCAGCGGCCGGGCGTCGGTCTTGCGATGCGAGAAGAGGTTCGGCGGTTGACGACATTTGACCGTTGCGCCTCACCTCGTCCGGGGATCGAAAACGTCGCGGAGAATGTCGCCCGACATGTTAAGCCCGAGCACGGTGATCGCGACGGCGGCGCCGGGGACAAGTCCGGTCCATGGCGCGACATCGAGATAGTCGCGCGACGCTTGGATCATCAGCCCCCAGGAGGATTGTGGCGGCTGCGTGCCGAGCCCGAGAAACGAAAGGCTGGCCTCAGCAAGGACGGCGAAAGCCAGACTGATCGTGGCTTGGACAATGATGGGCGGCATGACATTGGGCGCCACGTGCCGCAGAATAAGATTGAGGTCGGTTGCGCCCGCCGCCCGCGCGGCTTCGACATAGGGCATCTGCGTCACACGAAGCGCCTCGCCGCGCACGATCCGCGCCAGAAAAGGCGTGAAAGCGACGCCGATGGCGATGATGGCGTTGGGGATGCTCGGGCCAAGCATGGCGCTGATCGTCAGCGCGAGCAGCAACACGGGAAAGCTCAGGAGCGTGTCGACGAGACGCATGAGCGCATTGTCGATGCCGCCGCGATAGAAGCCGGCCGCCATCCCGATCGGGAGACCAAGCACGAGGCTCATCAGCACCGCCGCGCCTGCGATTCCGAGCGATGTTCGACCGCCGAGCATCACGCGATAGAAGAGGTCACGGCCGAGCTGGTCAGTGCCGAGCCAATGAAGCTCCGAGGGCGGGCGGAGCCGCGCGGTCATGGTCATCCGAGTTCCGTAATCGGCGGGAATGACAAGCGGGGCGACAATCGCAACCAGAACCATCGCGATCACCAGCGCTGCGCCGAGGAGCCCTTTGGCGGTGAGGAAGCGCTTCATCCTTTCCTACGCGAGCCGGATGCGCGGATCGAAGACCATGTAGAGCAAATCGACCGCGAGATTGGCGAGCATGACGACGGCCGCGATGACGAAAACCGTGGCCTGGATCAAGGGAATGTCGCGGTTGAGCAGGGCCTGATAAGTCAGCCAGCCCATGCCGGTGTAGTTGAACAGCGTCTCGATGACGATGATCGAGCCAAAGAGATAACCAACCTGAAGGCCGGCCACCGTGATCACCGGGCCGATCGCGTTGGCCAACGCGTAACGCCAAACGATTGTTCGCTCTTTGAGACCTTTCGCGCGTCCGACGCGAATGAATTCCTGCCCGAGAATTCCGGTCATGGTCGATCGGGTCATGCGCGTGAGATGCGCCATGAGGCCGAGCCCGAGAGCGAGCGAAGGAAGGAAGGCGTGGGCCAGAGCTTGCTCAAAACTCACTGACGGATCAGCGAACCCGCTCGACGGAAACCACCCAAGCGTCCGAGCGAACAGGAGGATCAGCATGATCCCCCAAAAGAAATCGGGCAGGCTGACGCCGACAAGCGCCGCGCTGCTGCTCGCGCCATCCTGCCAACGGTCGCGGTGAACGGCCGCCCAAACGCCGAGCGGAATCGCGCAGATCAACGCTATTCCCATCGACATCACGACGATGAGCGAGCTCGCCTTGATCTTCTGGATCAGAAGATCGGCGATCGGAACCTTGAAGATAAGCGATTGCCCCCAATGGCCGGTCAGCATGCCGCCGATCCACCGGCCATATTGAAGAACGAGCGGATCGTTGAGGCCAAGCGTCTTCCTCAATCCCGCCAGCGCCTCCGGATTGCTCTGCGTGCCCATGATCATGGTCGCGACGTCGCCCGGAAGAATGGTCGTGACCGCGAAGGTGATAATTGTGATCAGAAACAGCGTCAGCGCAATCGAGAGCAGGCGATTGAAGATGTAAGACATGCGGACCCAAAGCCGGCTTCGTTTGAGACGGCCGGCGCCTTTTCCTGGCGCCGGCCGCGACCCTCAGGCCCTCAACCAGACTTTGTGAAACTGGAAGTTGCTGCCGTTCGGATGAACGATCGTGTCGAGGCCGCCGACGGAGGGCTGCGCGCCGATCGACCCGTTCCGGAACCAGAGGATCACGTCGTGATCCTGATCGAAGATGCGCTGTTGAACCTGTTTGTAGATGTCTGCGCGGGCAACAGGGTCGACTGTCACACGCGCCTTCTGCAAGAGGTCGTCGAGATCTGGATCCTTGATGTGACGATAGTTGAACGCGCCCGTCGAATGCCAAAGGCTGTAGTAAAGGAAGTCCGGCTCCCACAATGTGAAGAAGTTCATCATTGAGATCTGGAAGTCCTTGTTGACCCAGACCTGGCTCAGCCAGTCGGCCCAGGTCAGCTGCTCGATCTTCATGTTGATGCCGGCTTCCTTGAACCATTCGAGCATGATCTGCGCCAACTCGACGTGATAGGGATAGTTCGTGGTCGCCTTGAAGACGAGGTCGAGCTTGCCCGGTCCGTAACCGGCCTCTGCGAGCAGCTGCTTGGCCTTTTCGATGTCCTGCGGGCGATTCTTGAGCGCGGCGTTGTAAGAGGCTGAAGATGGATAGCTTGGCGACGCGGTTGTGCGGCCTTCGCCCCACAACGCCCCTTGCAACAACGCCTCCTTGTCGATCAGAAGATCGATCGCGAGCCGTACGCGCTGGTCTTTGAAGGGTTCGAAATCGTGATTGAGATTGACGAAGTCCCAGTTGAGGGGAAACCAGGTGACGACCTGGAACTTCGGGTCGCTCTTCACTTCCTTCATCCGATCGGCGGGAATGTCGTTGATCATATGCATTTCGCCGGTGCGTAGACCCGTGAGCCGCACCGTGGGCTCGGTGACTTCCCTGGCGATAATCTTGTCGAGATAAGCCGGCCCGTCCCAGTAGTCGTCGAAGCGCACGAGCTCGACCTCGTGTCCGAATTCCCGTCGCACGAACTTGAACGGCCCCGCGCCGATCGGCGTCTTGCCCTGCTGGTCTCCCGACCCCTGGGGCATAATAGCGCCGGCGCCGTTTTCGGCGAGGCGGCTCAGGAACGGGGCGTTGACGCGGTTCATCTTGATCACGACGGTGAGGTCATCGGGCGTCTCGATCGACGCCACATCATTGAACACCTCGAAATTGACCGCGCCCGTTTCCTTGGCCCGGCAGCGGTCAAAGGAATATTTGACGTCCGCTGAGGTCATGGTCTTGCCGTCGTGGAACTTGACGCCCGGCCGGAGGTGGAAGGTGTAGGTGAGGCCATCGGGACTCTGCTCGAAGCTCTTGGCGAGGCTCGGGATCACCGTCAGGTTTTTGTCGACCGTGACGATTGCGTCGTGGACGTTCTGCAGCACACGGATCGTCGAGGCTGTGCCCGTCTGGTGGATGTCAAGATTTTGCGTCGTCTCGGAATGTCCCCAGATTAGCGTACCACCTTTGACCGGCTCGTCAGCGGCCCGCGACGGACCGGTCATAAAGCCGCCGAATGCGGCGGCTCCGACCAATGTTGCGCTCGACGTCAGGAATTCCCTACGCTTCATGGCATGCTCCTTCTGAAAGCATTCGCTCGCTGTTCGAATCCGACTTTGACGTTTAACTTACAGACCAATCGCCTAAACAGATTTAGGCCGGAAATTCAGGGCGGAGCGCTGCGACGCCCAGCTCTTTCTCAAGCGCCATGCCGAGATTGAGGATCGGGCCTTCTTCGAACAACCGCCCCCACAAAGAGACGCCCTGGGGAACCTTGAAGGTGCGGCCCGCAGCCTCGGGCTCTCCCGTTGTCAGCTTGCCAGAGCCGAGGGAGGCTGCGCCGCGCGTTGCGAGCTCGAGAAAGCCTGCACGCAGATGCAGGCAAGGATGTCCGGTGAAATTGCTCGCGATGAGCATCGGCCCTGTCATGAAGGGGCCGATCACCGCGTCGACCTTACTGAAAAGCTCGTCAAGCGCCAGCATGACTTGATAGCGCAGTCGGTCCAGTTGGACGTGATCAACGGCTGAAAGAAAACGCGCCTTACGAAAGGTGTTAGGCCAAGCGCCGTCGTCCTGCCATTTGAGCGTGTCGTCGAGATCGGACAGGGTCAGGTCCTCAAACGCGGCTGCGGCCTCCGCGTAGACCACGTTCATGAGCGCCTCGTACGGTAGGGGAGGCAGGGAAACTTCGACGACCTCGACGCCGAGACGCCGGCTCGCCGCGAGGGCGGCATGGTCGATCTCCGTTGCGCCTTCGCCGAAGGCTTCCGGAAGATAGCCGAGCTTGAGGCCGGAAATAGCAGCCTCGGCGTCGAAGCGGAACGGCGCCTCGATCGAGAAGCGGTCAGCGCTGTCCGCGCCGTTGATCGCGGCGAGCACGACGCCCGTGTCTTCGACGAAGCGGCAGATGGCCCCTACTTTGTCGAGCGACCAACAAAGCGCCATGCCCCCCGCGCGCGACACGCGGCCGAAGGTTGGTCGCAGGCCAGTCGTGCCGCAACGCTGGCTGGGCGAAGTGATCGACCCCAGCGTCTCGGTGCCGATCGAAAAGGCGCAAAGACCCGCGGCGGTGGCGGAAGCGGATCCGGCGCTCGATCCGCTCGAGCCTTCATTGAGGTTCCAGGGATTGCGCGTCCAGCCGCCGTACCAGATGTCGTTATAAGCCAGCGCCCCAACGGTCGTTTTGCCCAAAAGCACGGCGCCGGCCGCGCGCAGCTTGCGCACTATGGTGGCGTCCGTGGCCGGGACTCGATCTCTGTACGGCTCGGCGCCCCAACCGCTCGTGATCTCGCTGCTGTCGAAGAGATCCTTCAGTCCATAAGGAAGGCCATGCAGCGGGCCGAGGTTGACGCCGCCGCGCAGCAACGCGTCCGCAGCATCGGCTTCCGCCAGCGCCCGCTTCGCCGTGACCGTGGCGAAACATTCGAGCCTTGGTCCCAACGCGTCGATCCGGGAGAGATAAATCTCCGTCAGACCGCCGGCTCGTCAGCGCGCCGGCGCTAATCCAGGCCGCAAGTTCCCCAATCGACGCGAAGGCGATGTCCGCCTCATCTGCCGGCAATGATCGGGCCGGGGCCCGCGAAAATCGCGGCGGACCCAGCGCCGGCATGCGGAAGTTCGGCAGGCGCGGATCGAAGCGGCTCGCTGTTGGCATTGAATTGTCGAAGCGGAGCTTCCGGCGAGCGATCGCTGAAGCGATCTGGCCCTCGAGGTTGCCAACCATTTGCTCGCGTTCGGCAGCGGTATACGCGACGCCTAAAAGGCGTTCAGCGCCTTCGATGTCGGCAATCGAAACCACTTCGCTTTTCATAGTTTTCCACGGAGCAGCCGTGTTTGGCTGACGAGCGCACCTGAAGCAACGTAAACTAACGAGCTTCGCGGTCAACGAAGAGAAAAAGCCCGCTTGCTCTCGTGGAGGGCCGACGCAAGGATCGGACCATTGCTCCGAGCGGAGCAGACCCGTCTGGCTTATCCTATTCGATCAAAAAACCAGGTGCGAGCAGCTGACCTTCGTTCTATTTTTGGATCCAACCGGCGGATCCGGGCGCGCCACTCACAGTTGAACGGAGGAGGCTCCTCATGGACGACTTCGCCTACGGCAAACGGAACAAGCGAGGCGACTGGACGCCGAGCGCCTATCTCACTATCGCTCCAGTCTTCGTGCTACCGCCTCGTCCTCTCGCTTTTCTGAAATGGCTTCCCGGCTATTTTCTGCCTTGGAACCTGCTGTTTGCGGCGTCCGCGGTCGCCTATGCGCTTTTCGTGCTCCCGGACGTCGAAGTCATGAAGACCTTGGCCTGGGGCTGGATCCTCAGGTTGTTTATCGTCAACTGCATGGCGGTGTTCCTGTTCTATAGCGCCTTCGAATACCGGCTCTACATGTCGCGGGCTCAAGGAAATCGCTTCAAGTACCACGCCAAATTTCCCAACGACCAGAAGAACAACGCCTTCCTGTTCCGCAGCCAGAACCTCGAGGGGATCATCCGGGGGTTTGGAACGGGCGTGCCGATCTGGACGGCCTACGAGGTCGGGATCCTCTACGCCTTCGCCAACGGCTATGCGCCCTGGCTCGCCTTCGCGCAGCATCCCCTCTATCTCGGGTTGCTCGCGCTGCTCGTGCCGATCTTCCACGAGTTCCACTTCTTCTGCATTCACCGGCTGATCCACTGGCCGCCGCTTTACCGCTCGGTGCACAGCGTCCATCACCACTCGGTCAATCCGTCGCCATGGTCGTCGCTGTCGATGCATCCGGTCGAGCAGCTGCTCTATTTCTCATCCTCGCTCATCCATGTGATCATCCCTTCGAACCCGGTGCTCGCGCTTTATCAGCTGCATTACGCGGGGTTCGGCGCGGTTGTCGGCCACATCGGCTTCGACAAGATCGAGACGGGCAAGGAGAGCGCCTTCGACAGCCATGCCTACGGCCACTACCTCCACCATAAATATTTCGAGGTGAACTACGGCGACGGGCTCGTGCCTTTGGACAAGCTGTTCGGCACCTGGCACGACGGCTCGCCCGAGGCCGAGGCGCGGATGAACGTGCGCTACGAGAAGCGCAAGGCGCGGATGAACGCGGCTAAAGCGGCAAGTTGAAACCGCCTTCGGCTAGGCGCTAAGCCCCCGTAACCCGCCAGATCGCATTGCCGACGTCATCGGCGACCAGCAGCGAGCCGTCGGGGCCTAACGCCACACCGACCGGTCGTCCGAATGAGGACCGCTCGTCGGGCGCGAGGAAGCCGCTCAGAATCTCGCGCGACGGCCCGACTGGACGTCCATTCGAGAACGGCACGAAGATAACCTTGTAGCCGCTCAGCGTGCTCCGGTTCCAGGAGCCGTGTTGCCCGATCACCATGCCCTCGGGAAACCCTGGGAGAACGCCGGCGGGCAGCCAGCAGAGCCCGAGCGACGCGGTATGTCCTCCGAGCGCATAGTCCGGCGTTATCGCGCTCGCGACCAACGCCGCGTCTTGAGGCACGCGGTCGTCGACCGTCTTGCCCCAGTAGCAATAGGGCCAGCCGTAGAAGCCGCCGTCGCGAACGGAGGTGAGGTAGTCGGGCGGCGTCTCATCGCCCAGGCCGTCGCGCTCGTTGACCACCGTCCAGAGCGCGCCAGTCTGAGGCTCCCACGCTAGGCCCACCGGATTGCGCAGGCCGGAAGCAAAGATGCGGCTCTTGCCGCTCGCCAAGTCGAGCTCATGAATGGCGGCTCGACCCTGTTCCACGCCCATGCCCTTGTCGGCGATGTTGGTCAGCGAGCCGACCCCGATGAAGAGTTTCGTTTTGTCGGGCGACAAAAGCAGGCTGCGGGTCCAGTGGCCGCCGCCGTTGTGCGTGGTGAGCTTGCGGCCAGGTTCGGTGATGCGGTTCGCACCCGTCGTGTAAGGAAAGGCGACGACGCCGTCCGTGTTGCCGACGTAGAACGTATCGCCGACGAGCGCCATTCCGAACGGCTGGTTTTGCCGCTCGAGGAACGCGTTCTTCGTCTCGGCGACGCCGTCGCGATCGGCGTCTCGCAAAAGCGTGATGCGGTTCGGGCTCTCTCCCATCGCCGCCGCCCGTTTCAGCGTGCTGATCATGGCGTAGTCGAACAGGGAGTTCGCGGGTTCGGGCGTTAAGAGGGCTTCGGCTGCGAGCACATCGCCATTTGGCAGCACAAAGATCCATCGGGGGTGCTTGAGACCGGTCGCGAAGGCGTTGACCTTGAGGCCGGCAGCGACCGTGGGCGTCTTGCCTTGGGGCCAGCCCCGCGCGGTCGGCATTTTGAGCGTCGGAATGTTCCCCTGCGCTTTGGCCGCGGGGATGATTGGATTGGCGCCGAAGGCCTGCGTCAGCTTTCGGCCATTCTGCCCTCGCAAGACAATCGCCGCCGAGCCGATCCCTTCGACGACGCGCGAAAACACATCCATTAAGGCCATCGTTAGAGTCCCTTGAATATCGCGCTGATCTTAGTACAGGCGCGTGACGTTTGCGCAAGAAAGGAGCGCGTCCCGTCAGCGCAGATTGTAGCGCGCGCGCAAGTCGCTGACTTCTGTCGGCGTCAGCGGCCGGATTTTTTGGCCACGCAGCATGAGGAACAGCTTGGCCGTCTCCTCAAGCTCCTCGGTCGCATATTGGGCGTTCTCGAGCGATGTGCCGGCGACGACGGGCCCATGATTGGCGAGCAGCACGGCATGGTGCTCGCCGGCCAAGGCCCCGACGGCTTTGGCCAGGCTTTCGTCGCCGGGCGGAAAATAGGGCGCAAGCGGCAACCTTCCAACCCGCATGACAAAATAGGCGGTGAGCGGCGGCAGCGCGTCGCGCGGGTCGACGTCGGCGAGCAGGCTGACGGCGACGGAATGGGTCGAATGGAGATGCACGACAGCGCGCGCGTCTGCGCGTTCCTTGTACATGCAGAAGTGCAGGAACGCTTCCTTAGTCGGCTTGCCGCCTGAAACCAGGCGGTTCTCGCTGTCAAACTTGGACAAATTCGCCGGATCGAGTTTTCCCAACGAGGCGTTGGTCGGGGTCATCAGCCAGCCGCCGTCGGGAAGGCGAACGCTGATGTTCCCCGTCGATCCGAAAGTGAGCCCACGGGAAAACAGAGACAGGCCGACCTCGCAGATCTCATCGCGCGCCTTCGTCTCATCACCCATGCTCATGTCCTCTATCGAGCCATGGACAAAGCGCGGGTAAAGAAGTCCCGGCCGCCGAAATTGCCGGACTTGAGCGCCATCTGCAATTCGCCGCCCTTTCGGCCGACCGTGCGCATGAGCGGCACCCCCGGCGCAATTTCCGGTCCGAGACGGAACGCCGAAACGCCGAGCCGATCAACCGCGGCGCCCGACGTCTCACCTCCTGCGACGACAAGCCGGCGCACGCCGAAGCCCACGAGTCCGGACGCGATCTCGGCGAGGGCTTGTTCGATGGCGTGGCCAGATTTGTCTCGGCCATAGCGCGCTTGCAGAGCCGCAACCTGTTCGGACTCTTCGCTCGAGGCGATAAGGATGGGGCCCGCCTCCAAGTGCTTTTTCGCCCAATCGAGCGCCCGACCGATCTCGCCAGAATCGTCGATCAGCTTTTGCGTGGACAGGCGAAGCACCGGAATTTCGCTCTCGACCGCCGCGATCTGTTCCAGTGTGGCCCGGGAGCAGGACCCCGCCAGGATCGCAGCGCTCCCGCCCACCGCCTCGAGCGCAGTGCCATGCACCGTCCCGGCGCGGCCGCGAGCCAGCGCGCGTGCAAGGCCGAGGCCTAGGCCCGAGGCGCCGACGGAGAACGTGCTCTCAACAGCGGCGTCGCCGACCGCTTCGAGATCGCGCTCGAAGACGGCGTCTACAATCGCCGTTCCATAGCCTTGCGCCCTCAACTCGGCCCGCGCGCGGGAGACTGCCTCGCTTCCCTGTTCGACAGTCATGAGGTCGATGAGTCCGACGGACCCTTTTGACTGCCGCTGCAAGACGCGCACGAGATTGGAATCGTGCATCGGATTGAGGGGATGGTCCTTGAGCGGGCTCTCGTTCAAGGGCGTCGAGCCGACGAACAGGTGGCCGAGATAGACCGTCCGTCCGGTCTCCGGAAAGGCCGGCGTCACCAAAGCGCAGCCGCCGCGGGCCTTGACGCCCAAAGCGTCCGCGACAGGGCCGATGTTGCCGGCGTCGGTCGAGTCGAACGTGGAGCAGACCTTGTACATCACATGCTTCGCGCCGCGTGCGCTAAGCCAATCATAGGCGGCGCTTGCCGCCTCGACCGCTTGTTTCGCCTCGACCGAGCGAATTCTTCAGCGCGACGACGATCGCCTCCGCATCGTCGTCCTTCAAGCCGGAGGCGGGCACGCCGATGGTCTGGATGGTGGAGAGGCCGTTGCGATTGAGCGTGTTCGCGAGATCGGAGGCGCCGGTGTAGTCGTCGGCGACCGCTCCTAACAAAAGCGGCATGTCAAACCCTCCTGTAGGGCTTAAACCAGGCGAGGCCTTCGGCCGTGTTTGCGCGCGGATTGTATTCGCATCCGAGATAGCCGTCGTAGCCGAGTCGGTCGAACTCGGCGAACAGGAACGGGAAGTTGAGTTCCTCGCCGTCCGGCTCATTTCGCGACGGGACGGACGCGACCTGAACATGGGCGACGATTGGCTGCAGCGCGCGGAAAGCCATGGTCACGTCGCCATGCAGGATTTGCCGATGGTAGGCGTCGAACTGGAGCCTCAGGTTCGGCAGGCCAAGCTGATTGATGAGTCGCGGTCGCATAGGGGAAATCGTGGAGGAAATAGCCCGGTATGTTGCGGGTATTGACCGGCTCCAGGAGCATATTGACACCGCGCTCGGCGAGAATCGGCGCCGCATACAAGATTGCGCGACGGTAGCTTGCCTGAGCTTCGGCGTCCCCTAGCGAGGCGATCCCGGCCATCATATGGATCCGCGTGACCCTGGTCGCCTCGATGTAATCGAGTGCGCGCGTAAGGCCCGACTTGAACTCGTCGAACCGCCCCGGCAGCGCAGCTAGCCCGCGGTCGCCTTCATCCCAGCGGCCGGGCGGCAGGTTGAATAAAGCCTGCGTCAGGTGATTGCGTTCGAGCCGCTCGGCGACCGCCTCGGGGGCATGGTCGTAAGGAAATAGAAACTCGACCGCCGCGAACCCCGCTTCGGCCGCCGCATCGAAACGGTCGATGAACGCATGCTCGGTGAACATCATCGACAGGTTCGCGGCGAACTTGGGCACTTGTTTTCGCTCCGTGAGACTAGCGTCGCGTTCGCGGGCTCAAGAGTCGCTCCGCGAGAACCGCCGCGATGATAATCGCGCCGATGGCGGAGCCTTGCCAGAATGGCGAGACGCCGAGCAGATTGAGGCCATTGCGAATCATCACCATGATGAACACGCCGATCAGCGTGCCGATGATCGTGCCTCGGCCGCCATATAGGCTCGCGCCGCCGATCACCACGGCGGCGATCGCGTCCAGTTCGAGCCCGGTGCCGGCGAGCGGATCGATCGAAAGGATCTGGGACGACATGAGCGTCGCGGCGATCGCGGAAAGCGCCCCGGAAACGACGTAGGGCACGACGCTGTAGAAGAGCACATTGAGGCCAGCGGTGCGCGCCGCCTCGCGATTGGAGCCCACCGCGTAAATCGTGCGCCCGCCCTTGGTATAGGTGAGGTAGGCCCAGGCGAGCGCATAGAGCACGAGCAAGGTGAGGACGTTGGCCTGGATGCCGAGAACCTCGGTGTAGACGAGATCATTGAGTTGCGGCGGAATATCGCTGATCGATGTCTGGCCCGAGAATATGTAGGCAAGGCTCCTTCCGATCGCCATAACGCCAAGCGTGATGACGAAGGCGGCGAGGTCGAAATAAGCGATCAACAATCCAGAGAAGAGCCCGATCCCGGCGCCGGCGAGCGTTGCGAGCACGATGGCTACGGGAATCGAAAAGTGATGCAGCGAAAGGCCAAGGACGACACCGGTGAGGCCGACCACGGAGCCGACGGACAGATCGATGCCGCCAGTCAGAATGACGAACGTCATGCCGATCGCCACAATGCCGGTGACGACCGATTGGTCGAGCAGATTGAGAAGGTTGTTGGTTTTAAGGAAGTACGGCGAGAGCAGCGATAGAGCGACCGCGATGACGATCGCGAGCGCCAGCATCCTCAGTTCGAGCGGTGCCGATCGCAGGCTGAAGCCTCGCGTCCTCGGCCGCTCGGAACTGGAGTCGGGCGCAACGGCGCCAATCGGCTTCGAGGTGTCCTGGGTCATAACGTCGCGCGAAAACGGTCTTAAATCGTGGAGCGCATCGCCTCCGCCGGCGGGGCGTGCTGTCGGGCCGGATCACCACGCCGATCGATCCCAGTTCATGCCCGCGGTGGCTGCGGACATCGACCAGCAGGCTTTTCAAGCCGCTTGTCGGATCGATCACGAAATCTGGCGCGCGCGCCCTTAAAGCGGCAAAGATCGGCGTCTCGTCAAACCGCGGCGCCGAGCCAGCGCTCAGCGAAGGATCAGCCTTTGGGTTCGCAGTCGCCGTGTTCAGGCAGAACACCCGATCGCTGTCGAGGATCGCCCAGAAGGCGGCACCGTCGCATTGATTGGCGAGCTCCTGCAATAGGCGGCGGTAACGCTCCATGGAGGCCCGAGGGGCGGCCAAAAGCGTCAGCTTCTCCTCATCGAGATAAACGGCGGGCACATCGGCGATCGAAGCGCCATCGCTGACGACGATCACGCGATCAGCGAGGCCGAGCAATTCCTCGAATTCGGAAGAAACGATGAGGATCGCCGCGCCGGTTGCGGCGATGTCGCGCAGGATTGCATAGATCGAGGCCCGCGTGCCGATGTCGACGCCCTTGGTCGGCTCGTCCAGAATCAACATCCTGGGCTCCAGCAAGAGCCATCGCGCGATGATGATCTTCTGCTGCATGCCGCCGGAGAAATTCAAGAGGTTCGGTTCGGAAAGGCGGTCGGACGGCAATTCGAGACGCGCCATCAGTTCGTCGATCTTCTTTTCGCGTTTGCCGTAGCCGAGGCCGAACCCACGATGTGCGCCGAGGTGGGCTAGGAGCAAATTCTCGCGCACGGAAAGATCCGGCACGATCGACTGGCGGCGCCGATCCTCGGCGACGAAGCCGATGCCGGCGCGGATCGCCTCAGCCGGAGAGCGAGGAGCGAACGGCCCTCCTTCGTAAAGCACTTCGCCGGCCGCGCGCGGGCGCAGGCCGAAGAGTGTCTCGACCGTCTCGGAGCGCCCGGCGCCGACCAAGCCGCCAAGCCCCAGGATCTCACCGCGATGCAAGTCGAATGAGATGTCGCGCACCATCGGGGGGGCGCGGAGGGCGCGAACGGACAGCACTGGCTCGCCACGCGTGTCGACGGTAGCGAATGAAGGCGCATAGATTGCGCCCAGATCGCGTCCGACCATCAGACGCACGAGTTCCGTCTGGTTCAGGCTCGACGTCGGCCGCGAGGCTGCGACAGTACGCCCTTCGCGCATTACGGTGATCTCGTCCGAGATCGCGAACACTTCCTCCAGTCGGTGCGAGACAAAGACGATCGCGCATTGCGCGCTTTCGAGCCGGGCGATGACATCGAACAGTCGCTCGACTTCGCTCGGGCTCAGGGACGCCGTCGGTTCGTCGAAAATGATGAGATTGGCTTTCAGCGCGAGCGCTTTCGCGATCTCGACAAGCTGGCGCTGGGCCGCGGAAAGGTCCCGCGCCTCAACGTCGAGCGAAACCGCGTGCTCCTGCCCGAGATCGGCAAGAATCTCGCTCGCCCGTCTTCGCATCGTCGGGCGCGACAGGCGGCCCGGCCGGCCAAGATCGGGCAGGAAAATATTCTCCAGCACCGAGAGGTCCGGCGCGAGGCTTGTCTCCTGCATGACCATCGCGATGCCCGCGTCGAGCGCCTCGCGCGGGCTGCGGACCTCTCGTGGCGCGCCGTGATAGAGGATCTCGCCGCTGTCGCGACGGATGTGACCCGAAATGACGCGGGAGAGCGTCGACTTGCCCGCGCCATTTGCGCCCAGGAGCGCATGGGTGATGCCCGGCCGCAAGGTGAGGTTCGCGCCGACGAGCGCGCGCGTCTGCGCGAAACTCTTCGAGATCGCGCGCACCTCGAGAAGCGGGGCTGCCGGGTCTGTCATTCGTTCAACTTGGAGACCGGCGCTGAGGCCCCGGCCCCTATATCTGGTTACTGTATTTCGTTGGCGAACACGGTCTCTTTGATGGTCGGCAGAATCTGGTCGATGTTCTTGCTGGTGGCGACGACGATCGGCACCAAAATCTGCTTCTCAGGCGTCTTGCCGTTCAAGGCCGCAGCGAGAGCTTCACCCGATTTCACGCCCATAAGATAAGGCTGCTGCATGCCGGAAGCGACGATGTCGCCCTTCTTGAGGAGGTCGACAAACTCCGGAATGCCGTCGAAGGCGGCGACAAGCAGCGTGCCATCCCGATGGCCCGCCTTGATGGCGCGCAGCGCGCCAAGCGTCGGCTGGTCGGTCTGGATGAACATGGCCTTCATGTTCGGGTTGGCGGTCAGCATGTCCTGGGTGAACTTGAAGGTCTCGTCAGCGGTATAGGACTGCATCTGCTGCAGGCCGGCCTCCTTAGTAAGCCCGGCAGTTTTCATCGCGTCACGGAAGCCTGCCGTGCGCGCCTGGCCGTTCTTGCGGGCTTGCGAAATGGTGATGAGACCAACGGAGCCGTCGGTCCAGCCCTTATCCTTGAGTGCCGCGGCCAGGGCCTCGCCCACTCCGTGCGCGCCCTGATAATTGTCGGAGATGACGAACGACACGTAATCGCCGCTGTTCGTGCCGATGTCCGCGACGACGACCGGGATCTTGGCGCGCGAAGCAAGCGCGAGAACGCTCGGCGCGGTCGAGCTGTCGGTCGGCGAGATCGCGATGCCCGCGACGCCGCGCGCGATCGCGTCCTGCGCGTTCTTGAGTTGCGTCTCGGCGCTGTTGTGGGAATCGAGCGCCGTATAGGTGTAGCCGGCCTTCTTGGCTTCCGCTTCGATCCCCTTCGAGAGATAGCGCCAGAATGGCAGATCGAGCCCCGGCGTCAGGTAGACGATTTCCTTGCTGTCAGCGGCGCGCGCGGGCGCGGCGAATCCCATCGTTGTCGCGGCGAGCGCCGACACGATGGATATGAGACTTCGACGGCTGAGTTTCATTCGACTTTCCTCCCAATTTGCCGGATGCCCCGGCGTTGACGATTGCGGCTCTGCTCATGCGGCGCTTCTTGAAGTCAAGCCGTCTTCTTCGGCTTCGGTTCGTCCGCGAGGATCTCGACGGTCGTCGCGTAGATCCGATCGATATGCCGCCCGATCGCGTCGGTCGCCGCCTGCGGATCGCGGGCGTTCAGAGCATTGAAGATCGCGACATGATCGCGATAGCTCTTCTCGATCGCGCCTGGCTGGGAGACAGCCGTCCTGCGGTGGTCGAGCATGAACGTATAGAGATCGGTGACAAAGTCGGCGAGCAATGGATTGCCGCAGCTGCGATAGATGGTGAGGTGAAACTCCCGGTCGCAGATCAGGAAGTGCACCGGGTCGCGGATCGTCTGTTTCTGGATCAAGAGCGACTGTTCGAGGCGGGCAAGCGTCGTGTCGTCGATGTGGACGGCCGCCTCGGCGGCGACGGCGCGCTCGATCAGGAGGCGCGACTTATGCACGGAATCGAGCTCATAGGAATTGATCGCGCTCGGGCCGGCGACGCCGATCTTCAGCGTGTCGATCTTCCGGCTGACGACACGCGTGCGCGAGCCCTGACTCACCGCCACGACTCCGATCGCCGACAGCGTTTGGATCGCGCCGCGCACGGTCTCGCGACTGACCGACAAGAGCGCGGCGAGTTCTCGCTCGCTCGGCAATTCTTCGCCGACCTGAAGGATGCCCGACGCGATGAGCGAGGCAAGTTTGTCGCTGATCCGTTCGCGCACGGTGCGCCGGCCGATCTCGGCTCTCAGATGTGGAACTCGGGCGAAAACGCTCATCGGCGGCGCGCGCAAACTCATTCCGCCAACCTTGCTCCACGCACCGCTGGTCTGGTGACTAGACCAGCACGCGAGGTCGCCGATTGTCAAGCGCGGTCGGCGAGGCGAAGCAAGGCGCTTAGTCATTGCCGGTCATTGCGAGGAGTGAAGCGACGAAGCAATCCAGGAGCGGCAGGAGCCCTAGATCGCTTCGCGTGCGCTCCGCGATGACGAATGCCTGCATTCCCACGCACGCGGGCATGACACGGAACGGGAGGTGATGGGCCTCAAGCGCTCAGCGTCGGATCGGCGATGGTTTCAGGAACGCCGGAGACGATCAGCTCCAACACTTCCTTTTCCGTCGTGTCAGCAATCGCTCGCTCGCCGACATTTCGCCCGCGCTTGAGCACCATCACCCGATCGCCGACCTCGAATATGTCGTTCAGGCGGTGCGAGATGATGATCTGCGAGACGCGGTGCCGCTTCAGCTCGAGCATCGTCTCCAAGAGGCGATTGGTCGCGGTCACCGAGAGATTGGCGGTCGGTTCGTCGAAAATCACGACTTTGGGCTCGAAGGAAATGGCGCGCGCAATCGCCACGGATTGCTGGCGGCCGCCCGAAAGGCTTTCGACCTTCTGATAGACCGAGTTCACGTCGACCTTCAGGCGGTCAAGGATCGTTCGCGCGTCATGATGCATGCGCGGGCGATCGACGAAGAGTCCGAACCGGCGCGGCCACCGGCCGAGAAAAATGTTCTGGCTGACGTCGAGATTTCCGCACAATGCAAAGTCCTGGTAGATCATCTCGATGCCGAGATCGCGGCTCTCGTGCGGACTCTTGAAATGCACGGGCTCGCCGTCGACCAGCACGTCGCCCGAATCTCGTTGGTAGGCGCCGGTCATGATTTTCATGAGCGTCGACTTGCCTGCCGAATTGTCGCCGACGAGACCGAGGACTTCTCCGGCATCAGGGTCAGATGCACGTCGACCAGCGCTCTGACCGGGCCGAAGCTCTTGTCGATCGAACGCATCTCCACGACCGGGCGGCTCATGCCTTGGCCTCCTTGACAGGCTCGACGCGCGTCGGCTCTTCGGCGACGCGTCTTCGGCCGAACCATTGGCCGAGGATATTGTGCTGGCGCAGCCAGATATCGCCGACCACCGCGATGATCAGAATGAGGCCGATGAAGACGTTCTGCCATTGCTGCGGCAGGACGAAGGACGAGCCGTCCTTGAGGATGATCTGGAGCGACAAGAGCGAACGGATGAGCGTGATCACCGCCGCGCCGGCAAGCGAGCCAATCATCGTTCCGTAGCCGCCGAAGATCGATCCGCCGCCGATGATGATTGAGGAGATGCTGTCGAGCTCGCGCAACTGACCAGCGGTCGGAATGAAGCTGCGATAGAAGGCGTCGTAGATAATTCCGGCGCAGGCGGCGCAGATCGATGAGATCAAGAAAGAGGTGAAACGCACCCGCCGCGTATTGATGCCGGCGAAATTCGCGGCGCGTTCGTTGCCGCCGATCGCGTAGACCTTCTCCCCGAAGGTGGTATGAGCGAGCACAATTCCGGCAATCAGCGCAACGAGCAGGACAAAGATGGTCTGCACGCTGACCGCCTTGGCGACGGCGAGCCAGAGGCCGCCAGTCGGCGCCACGCCCATGACGTCGAGGAGCTCGTAAAGGTTTCGTCCGATGAGATTGAACAATTCCGGAAAGCCGTTGAGCTGGGTGCCGGCGACAATCGAGGATCCAATTCCACGCGCCCAGTAGAATGTCCCAAGCGTCGCGATGAAGGCTGGCAGACCGACGTAAGCCGTGAGCCAGCCGTTGATGACGCCTGCGACGACGCCAGCCAGGATTCCGCCGCCGACCGCGGCCAGCGGTCCCCAATCCGTATCCTTCATGATCACGGCGGCGACCGCGCCGGAGAGCGCGAGCACCGAGCCGACCGAGAGGTCGATGTCGCCGTTGGCCATCACAAAGGTGAGGCCGACGGCGAGCAGCGCGATTTCAGAGAACGCGAGCAAAATCGCAAAGCTGTTGTCGAGGCCGGCCCAGAAATCGGGCCTCGCCCATAGACCGAACAACCAAAGCGCGACCATCAGGATCACGGCCGCCGCGTCTCGTCGGTAGAAGAAGGCGGCGAGCCCGCGTTTGCCCAAGCCCCGCGCCTGCACGTTCGCGCCGCGGGTCTGGACGCCTAATATCGCGACGCCGCCGAGATCGGGGACGGGCGGCGGCGGCCGGCCGCGCAGCCACGCCCAGAGGCGGGGAATGGCGCGGCGTCGGACGAGCCAGGGCTCGATCAGCACCGCGATGATGAGAATCATTCCAAGGCAGGCCGGAACCGCGCCGGGCGGCAGTTGCGTCACCGCGGCCACCTGCGTGGTCTCGCCATCGCCGAGGTCGATCGTGCGGGTGGTGGGAATCCCTTCGCGCAGGACCTTGTCGATGAGCCCGATGAGGATCGCCCCCAGACACGAGCCGAAGATCCGTCCCCGGCCGCCGAAAATCGCCGCTCCGCCGACGATCACCGAAGAAATGGCGATGAGCTCCAGGCCCAGGCCGGCCAGCGGATCCGCGTCCTTGTTCTGCGCGACGCTCATCAGGCCCGCGATGACCGCGCAGAGCGAGGAGAGAACATAAGAGCGCATGCGCACGAAGCGCGTGTCGATGCCGGCGTAGCGCGCCGCCTGCTCGTTGCCGCCGACGGAGTAAGTGGTCCAGCCGATCGTGGTGTAGGCAAGCGCCGTGGCGGCGATCGCGGCGATGACGACGAACAGAATGATTTGATTGTTAAAGCCGAGCGCGTTGATCTCACCCAGATGGAAGAAAGCGGGATAATCCCCAGCCTTGATTTCGAAGGCAATGTTCTTGCCGCCAGTGAGGCCGAGGATCACGCCGCGCCCAATGAACAGCATTGTCAGCGTCGCGATGAAGGCCGGCACTTCCAGGACCGTGACCATGAAGCCGTTGATCAGGCCGATCGCCAGACCCATAACGAGGCACCAGGCGACGGCCGTCCAGATGCCCATGTCGAAATAGGTCGGTGCGAAAATCATGCCGAAGATCGTTGCCGTTAGGCCGAACGTCGACCCGACCGACAGATCCAGCTCCTTGTTGACAATGACGAAGGTCATGCCGATCGCGAGCACCCCGTAGCGCGAGGCGTCGCGCAGAACAGAAAAAAGCGCGTCGGTCGATCCGAAGAAAGCCGGATTGAGATAGAGCCCGCCCGCGTATAGAAACGCCATAATGACGAGAAGGCCGACCTCCCAGCCTCCGAACAGGAGGGGAGCCTCGCGCCCGAGGTCGCGAACGCTTGCGTCGTTGGTGAAAGCGGTCATCTACGCTGCTGCTTGATCTGACGCCGCACGAATGCTGCGTCGAAGGCGCGTGAGCGAAGCCTCAGGCCCCTCTCACGCGCGCGCACAAGGCGATCAGTTCTCGAAGCGCTTGCCGACCTTGTCGACGTTGTCCTTGGTCACCAGCTGCGCGCGCGTGTCCAGGTTCGCGGCCGCGATGTTGCGATCAAGCTGCAGATAGAGCTGCATGACCGGGTAGAAGCCCTGCAGGAAGGGCTGTTGTCCGAGGGAGCCCTGCAACGCGCCGGTCTTGATCTGCTCGAGCTGCTTCGGGCCGAGGTCGAAGCCAAAGGCGCAGATCTTGTTGTTGAGCTTGAGCTGCGAGACGGCATCGCCGATTGCGGGCGTCACGCCGCCATTCGGTCCGAAAAGTCCCACCACGTCCTTGCGGCTCTCGATCAACTGCACGATCGGGGCGGCGGTGATGTCGGCGCCGACATCGACGCCGATGTTGTTGGGCCCTGCGTCGACCTTGAAATCCTGCAGGCGGTTGGCGGCTTTAAGCGCTTTGACCGTCGCCTGGAAGGCCGCGGTCACACGGTTGTTGACCTCGATGTTGCCGACCGGAACGGTGTTGGGGAACAGGATCGAGCCGCCCTTGATGTTGTTTTTGATCAGGCACTTCACGATTGCCTCGCCGCCGATCGCGGCGGCCGAAGCGAGTTGACCGGTGTGGCTGATATTGCTGCGGTCAAGCAGCGTTCCATCGAAAGAGTTGGTCGTCGCGACCACGACGCCACGATCTTCGAGCTTCTTGATGATGTCGTTATAGGCGCCGACCTGGGGCGTCGTCATGATCACGCCATTGATGGTCGGGTCGTTGACGATTTGATTTAAGATCTGGATCTCGCGCGGGATGTCGTCCATCGGCGCTTCGGACCCGAGCTTGATCAGGTTGATTCCGAAGGCGTTGGCGGCGACTTGGGCGCCCACATAGACAGGATCAAAGAAGCCGTTGCCTGCGGTGTGGGTAATGATTGCGAAAGTGAGCGGCTTGCCGTCTTTCTTGGTGGTCGCCCCTTCTTTCGCCGCGTCCTCCCACGTGTAGCCGCCGACCGCCTTGTTGATCGCGCCCGACTGAGCGAATGCCCCGAGCTCCAGAAACAAAATGCCGCGACAGCCGCGGCGACGCCTAGCCCTCTTTTCATAGCGTTCCTCCTCGTGATCAGCTCTTGGTTGCGCAGTCTCAACGGAACGGGAACGCCTCAGAGAGGCGCCTATCCCGCGACGTCGGCGCGCGACAGATCGAGTTTGGCCAATCCAATTGGAGTAAGCCTAGGATTTTCGGATTTGGCAACTCAGGTTTTTCCTGCCGTTGTCAGTCGGCTGGCAGCTATGATCGATCCGCCGCCGATGATGATTGAGGAGATGCTGTCGAGCTCGCGCAACTGACCAGCGGTCGGAATGAAGCTGCGATAGAAGGCGTCGTAGATAATTCCGGCGCAGGCGGCGCAGATCGACGAGATCAAGAAGGAGGTGAAACGCACCCGCCGCGTATTGATGCCGGCGAAATTGGCGGCGCGTTCGTTGCCGCCGATCGCGTAGACCTTCTCACCGAAGGTGGTGTGAGCGAGCACGATTCCGGCAATCAGCGCAACGAGCAAGACAAAGATGGTCTGCACGCTGACCGCCTTGGCGACGGCGAGCCAGAGGCCGCCAGTCGGCGCGGCGCCCATGACGTCGAGGAGCTCGTAAAGGTTTCGTCCGATGAGATTGAACGATTCCGGAAAGCCGTTGAGCTGGGTGCCGGCGACAATCGAGGATCCGATTCCGCGCGCCCAATAGAATGTGCCCAGGGTGGCTATGAAGGCTGGCAGGCCGACGTAAGCCGTGAGCCAGCCGTTGATCACGCCCGCGGCGACGCCAGCCAGGAGGCCGCCGCCGACCGCGGCCAGCGGTCCCCAGCTCGTGTCCTTCATGATCACGGCGGCGACCGCGCCGGAGAGCGCGAGCACCGAACCGACCGAGAGGTCGATGTCGCCGTTGGCCATCACGAACGTGAGGCCGACGGCGAGCAGCGCGATCTCGGAGAACGCGAGCAGAATCGCAAAACTGTTGTCGAGGCCGCCCCAGAAATCAGGCCTCGCCCATAGACCGAACAACCAAAGCGCGACCATCAAGATCACGGCTGCCGCGTCTCGTCGGTAGAAGAAGGCGGCGAGCCCGCGTTTGCCCAAGCTCCGCGCCTGCACATTCGCGCCGCGGGTCTGGACGCCCAAGATCGCGACGCCGCCGAGATCGGGGACCGGCGGCGCCGGACGGCCGCGCAGCCGCGCCCAGAGGCGGGGAATGGCGCGGCGTCGGACGAGCCAGGGCTCGATCAGCACCGCGATGATGAGAATCATTCCAAGGCAAGCCGGAACCGCGCCGGGCGGCAGTTGCGTCACCGCGGCGACCTGCGTGGTCTCGCCATCGCCGAGGTCGATTGTGCGGGTGGTGGGGATGCCCTCGCGCAGGACTTTGTCGATGAGCCCGATGAGGATCGCGCCAAGACACGAGCCGAAGATTCGTCCCCGGCCGCCGAAAATCGCCGCTCCGCCGACGATCACGGATGAAATGGCGATGAGTTCCAGGCCAAGGCCGGCGAGCGGATCGGCGTCCTTGTTCTGCGCGATGCTCATCAGGCCCGCAATCACGGCGCAGAGCGAGGAGAGAACATAAGAGCGCATGCGCACGAAGCGGGTGTTGATGCCGGCGTAGCGCGCCGCCTGCTCGTTGCCGCCGACGGAGTAAGTCGTCCAGCCAATCGTGGTGTAGGCAAGCGCCGCGGCGGCGACCACGGCGATGATGACGAACAGAATGATCTGATTGTTGAAGCCGAGCGCGTTGATCTCGCCCAGATGGAAGAAAGCGGGATAGTCGCCAGCCTTGATTTCGAAGGCGATGTTCTTGCCGCCGGTGAGGCCGAGAATCACGCCTCGACCGATGAACAGCATCGTCAGCGTCGCGATGAAGGCAGGCACTTCCAGGACCGTGACCATGAAGCCGTTGATCAGCCCGATCGCCAGACCCATAACGAGGCACCAGGCGACGGCCGTCCAGATGCCCATGTCGAAATAGGTCGGAGCGAAAATCATGCCGAAGATCGTCGCCGTTAGGCCGAACGTCGACCCGACCGACAGATCCAGTTCCTTGTTCACGATGACGAAGGTCATGCCGATCGCGAGCACGCCGTAGCGCGAGGCGTCGCGCAGAACAGAAAAGAGCGCGTCGGTCGATCCGAAAAAAGCAGGATTAAGATAGAGCCCGCCTGCGTAGAGGATCGCCATAATGACGAGAAGGCCGACCTCCCAGCCTCCGAACAGGAGGGGAGCCTCGCGGCCCATGTCACGAACGCTTGTGTCGTTGGTGAAAGCGGTCATCTACGCTGCTGCTTGATCTGACGCCGCAGGAATGCCGCGCCGAAAGCGCGTGAGCGAAGCCTCAGGCCCCGCTCACGCGCGCGGACAAAGCGATCAGTTCTCGAAGCGCTTGCCGACCTTGTCGACATTGTCCTTGGTCACAAGCTGCGCGCGTGTGTCCAGGTTCGCGGCCGCGATGTTGCGATCGAGTTGCAGATAGAGCTGCATGACCGGGTAGAAGCCTTGCAGGAAGGGCTGTTGTCCGAGGGAGCCCTGCAACGCGCCGGTCTTGATCTGCTCGAGCTGCTTCGGGCCGAGGTCGAAGCCATAGGCGCAGATCTTGTTGTTGAGCTTGAGCTGCGAGACGGCGTCGCCGATTGCGGGCGTCACGCCGCCATTCGGTCCGAAAAGTCCGACCACGTCCTTGCGGCTCTCGATCAACTGCACGATCGGGGCGGCGGTGATGTCGGCGCCGACATCGACGCCGATGTTGTTGGGCCCTGCGTCGACCTTGAAATCTTGCAGGCGGTTGGCGGCCTTCAGCGCCTTGACCGTCGCCTGGAACGCCGCGGTCACGCGATTGTTGACCTCGATGTTGCCGACCGGAACGGTGTTGGGAAATAAGATCGAGCCGCCTTTGATGTTGTTTTTGATCAGGCACTTCACAATCGCCTCGCCGCCGATCGCGGCTGCTGAAGCGAGCTGACCGGTGTGGCTGATGTTGCTGCGGTCAAGCAGCGTTCCATCGAAAGAGTTGGTCGTCGCGACCACGACGCCGCGATCTTCGAGCTTCTTGATGATGTCGTTATAGGCGCCGACCTGGGGCGTCGTCATGATCACGCCATTGATGGTCGGGTCGTTGACGATTTAATTCAAGATCTGGATTTCGCGCGGGATGTCGTCCATCGGCGCTTCGGACCCGAGCTTGATCAGGTTGATTCCGAACGCGTTGGCGGCGACTTGCGCGCCGACATAGACGGGATCGAAGAAGCCGTTGCCTGCGGTGTGGGTGATGATTGCGAAAGTGAGCGGCTTGCCGTCTTTCTTGGTGGTCGCTCCCTCCTTCGAGGCGTGCGGCGGGAAGCGGACGCTGCGTAAAGCTCGATGGGCTTGGCGGCGAAGGATCGATCCGGCTCGATCGCTATTATCTGCACGATTCGGTTGTTCATTTCTTTAGAGGATGCTCGGCTAATAGGGCTGCGGCTCCGTCATGCCTTCACCCTAACCGAGCGTCATCCGAATGCCGTCCACAAACCTAAAATACGTAGAGGGATCGCGACCGCCGACCGGCGCCGCAATTGCAGCGCAGAACCCGACGTTGAGCGCGGAAAGCGCCAGGCTGACGGCCGGCACGCACGTTGACGGAGTGCACACGCGACAACAGTCGCCAGGCGCGCGGTCCGTCCAAACTATTTTGGAGCGCCGCTTTGCACCCGGGGTTGAGGAAAACGCGGTCAACAAATCGCCTTCCGCGACGAAGGGCTTAATCAATGCCGTGATGGCGAGGCGCTTCGTCAAGATCGCGCTTGGGATTGGGCTCGTGGTCGCGTTCGGCTGGGCGCCGCTTCGAGCGATGCTGGCGACGACCAGCGTCGAGGCCATCGTCAACGCTCGTATCGAGACGATCCGTGCGCCTATCGAAGGGATCGTACAGGCACCCGCCGATAAGAATGCGAACTGGAGCGCGACCGAAGCGCCTCCGAGGCTCACTATAAACAATCCTTACGCCGATCGGAGCCGCCTCGACGAGCTCCGGCGCGACCTGAACACGCTCGAAGTCGCAACAGGAAACGCTTGGGCGGCAATCGCAATTGGCGCAGACCGCGCTCGACACGGTCAGCCTCCAGGCCGAAAAATACCGCGCCGGTCGCCTCAAGTTGATTGACGCGAGACTTGCGAGGCAGACGGCGGAGCTTCAAGCGACCAGCGCGAAAACGTCTCAAACGACGGCCTCCAAGCGGCGCAGCGACCATTTGCAGCAAACGGGCTTTATTTCCGGAGCCGACAGCGATCGGATCGACTACGAATGGAACGCCGCGACCTCCGCTGAAGCCGCGGCTCAGAAGCATCTCGAGGAAACGAAAGTCGAGCATGACGCCGTCGCAGACGGCGTGTTCATCGGCGACAGCTACAATGACGCCCCGAGCTCGAATTCAGCGCGAAACCGAACTCAAAATGAAAAAGGGCGAGCTCGACGCCCAGCTTGCCGGAGTGCGGACGCAAATCACGCACCTCACCGATCAGATTTTAGCGGAAGAGGTGCGCCACCGGCTCCGTTCCGAAGCGACGGTCGTTCTGCCGTCGATGGGCCGGGTTTGGGAGATGCTGGTCGGACCGGGCGAGTTTGTGAACAAGGGCCAAGACCTCATGCGCGTGCTCGACTGCTCGCACCCGATTGTCAGCGCGAATGTCGATGAGCGGGTCTACAATCGTCTCGAGGTTGGCAGCCCAGCGACCTTTCGGCCGCTCCAGGACGGCAAAAGCTATCACGGAAGCGTCGTCAATCTAACGGGCGCGGCCGGCGCGCCGGCGAATTTCGCCATCGCGCCGATCAATCTGCGCAAGAGCCCGTTCTACGTGACGATCGCCATGGATGACATGGGCGCTGCCGGGTGCTCGATTGGTCGAACCGGAACGGTCACCTTTGGAAACGAGGACACCGCTTCCGCGCGCGTGGAAACCGGTGAGAGCCGCCCGCGTCTCAAGGGCTCCATTTCCGAAAGCTGAAGCCGTGCTGGCCTTTGTTGACGACTTTGTCCTGGCCGCTGCTGGGCCCGCGCTGGCGACGCTAGGGCTTTTCTTTATCTGCGCAGCGATCTGGCCAAAACCTGTCACGACAGGTCGAGCCTTCATGGTCGCGGGCAGCCTCGCCCCCTCATGGCTCAGTATGCCTGGTGGCGGATTACGGGCACGCTGCCTACGCCTGCCTACACCTTCGAATACGTGCTCGCGCTTATCTTTCTCGCAGCCGAGCTGATCGGAATCGTAACCGCCGCCCTCTCGTTCCCATTTCTCACTCGGACGCGGGATCGATCCCCCGACGCAGACGCGAACGCAGGCTGGCTTTCTGCACAAGCCCAACCGCCTTCGATCGACGTGCTCATCTGCTCGTACAATGAAGAGAAAGAGATTTTGGAGCGCACGATCGTCGGCGCTCTCGGCATGGACTATCCAAATTTTCGCGTCTGGATGCTTGACGACAGCCGCCGCGGTTGGGTGAAGACGCTCCGCGCCGAGCTCGGCTGTCGATACCTTTCGCGGTCAGACAATGCGCATACCAAGGCTGGAAACATCAATCACGCGCTGAACATATCGCTGAGTTGTCCGATCCGCCCGAATTCGTCTCGATCCTCGACGCCGATTTCGTGCCCACCCCGCAGTTCCTGAAACGCGCCATGTCGTTGTTTCGCGATCCTGAAATTGGCGTCGTGCAAACGCCGCAACATTTCGTCAATCCGGACCCCATCCAGATCAATCTCGGCGCGACGAAATTCTGGCCCGACGAGCAGCGCTTTTTCTTCGACATCGTGCTCCCCGCCAAGGACGCATGGTCGGCTGCATTCTGTTGCGGCACGTCCTCGATCGTCAGGATGCAGCCGCTGATGGAGATCGGCGGCTTTCCGACGGATTCGGTGACCGAGGACTATCTCTTAAGCCTGCGGCTCAAGGAGAAGGGCTTTCTCACAGCCTATCTGAACGAGCCGCTGACCTATGGGCTCGCGCCCGAAGGCCTTAAGGAATACATCACGCAGAGGAGCCGGTGGTGCCTCGGCTTCATGCAGATTGCGCGTGGCCGCAGCGGCCCGCTTTCCCTACGTTCGCCGCTCGCGTTCATCGACCGCGTGTCGCTCACGGAAGTGTTCCTCAATTGGACGGCGGTTCCTCTTTCGCGAGCCATCGGCCTGATCATTCCGCCCTTGTCGCTGGCCTTCGGTCTCCATCCTTTCCACGCGTCGCTCTACGACCTCGCAACGCGCTTCTTGCCGTATTGGCTTTGGTGCGGTCTCGTGATGAGTTGGCTTTCGAGCGGAAAGGTCATGCCGATCCTTTTCGACGTAAGCCAGATCGTTGTGATGCCGCAGATCCTGAAGGCTGCGGTTTTCGGGCTCGCGCGGCCTGAGGGGCAAAAATTCCAGGTGACGGCGAAGGGCGGCGATCGGAATCAGGGCTTTGTCGAATGGACGGTCATGCGTCCCTTCGTCATCCTCATCGTCCTGTCGCTTGCGGCGGTCCTCTGGGCCTTCTACGTGAACGGGGGATCGAACGAATTCACTGCTCGAGTCCCGCGCTGGCTTGGACCTGGTACAATCTCATTGTCCTCGTCGTGCTCTGCTTTGTTTGCGTCGAGCGGCCTCGCCACCGCGCCGCTGAACGGTTCGCCTCGCGCGAACTGGTTTCGGTCAAGACGGCCGACCGCACCCAGCTCATGCAACTTGCCGATGTGTCCATCACCGGCGCACGCATCTTTGGCGTTCCGCCGGGCGCTCCAGGCAAGTCCGTCGAGATCCAGCTGCCAAACTTTTCCGTTTCCGCGAAGATCGTGCGTCAAGAAGGGAGCACTTTCGCGGTCGCTTTCAACCACTCCTTGAAGTCAAGAGTGGCTGCAATTCAGCATTTTTATTCCGCTGGATATTTAAGGCCGCTCGGCTCGATCCGCGTTCTGCGCGTTGCGGAATCTGTGGTCCGAAGAGTGTTTGACTAGCAAATCGGAGCGCGCCCCGCTTATTTCACGCTGCTCATTTCAGTGTCGCCGAGTTCCTCCATCAAATCGCGGATGCGCGGATAGAGCTTGCGAAACGTCGCGTAGCGCTTCTCGTAAACGGGCGCGTTGCGCCGATCAGGCTCAATCGTGAATGCAGGCCGGGTTCCATTGCTTGATCGCTGATTTGGAGACGTCGCCTAGCGCAAGCCTTGCGAGAAAGGCGTCGCCATAGGAAGCGCCGATGCTGACCTTTCGCGCCTCCTGTCTGAGCCCCGAGATGTCGGATGTGGCTTGCGTCCAGATCCGGTTGCGCAATCCCCCGCCCACAGCGACGATCGTCGAGGGCGGAGCCCCAGCCTCGGCGTAGGTGTCGAAAATGGCATTGGTCGCGAAGGCGATGCCCTCAAGCGCGGCCCGGTATATGTCGGCGCGCGTGTGCGCCAAAGTCAGGCCGACAATGGCGCCTTTGGCGTTCGGATCGTGAATCGGCGTCCGCTCGCCAGAAAAATAGGGGAGAAAAACGAGCCCATTGGCGCCGGGCGGGGACGTCGCAGCGTCCGCGGCCAGCGCGGCCATTGCCGCCTCCGGACTGAGGTCGCGCGCCAGCTGGTCGGCGAACCAATGGGTGAGCGTCCCGCTGGTCGCAAGTCCGGCCATCGAGGCATATTGGTCGGCGAACAGCCACGGCGCATGCCACAGCCGTGGATCTCGAATGCGCTCAGACCCGACGCGGATTGTGAAGATGGTCGAGCCGTACATCAGCATCAACTCGCCCGCGTCGAGGACGCCGACGCTGATTGCTTCGGCCGCCGCGTCGATCGTCCCGACGATGACAGGCGTTCCAAGGGCAAGCCCCGTTTCCTCGGCGGCCTGCCGGGTGATGGCGCCCGCGATCTCGGTCGTCCAGGCAATCTTCGGTAGGCGCTCGAGGTCCGTGATGTCCTGCGCGAGCAAGTCGCTCCATGTTCCGCGTTCGATGTCATAGAGGGGCGCAACGCTGGAAGCGCTGTAATGGTCGGTCACGAAGCGCCCGGTCAGCCGGTGAACCAGGAATGACGTCGCGTTGAGGAACATCCGGGCCTTCGCGTAGATGTCCGGCCGGTTGCGCTTGAGCCACAGGATCTTCGGGCCAACGGCCTGCGAAGTCAGCGCGTTGCCACCATGCGAGAGGATGCGGTCGGCGCCAATGCTTGCGGTCAGATCCTCGATCTCGCGGGCGGCGCGGGTGTCTACGCCGTAGAGCACGGCGTTCATGAGCGGCGCGCCGTCGGCGTCGACCGGCAGCATGCACGGACCGATCGCGCTTGCGCCGACGGCCTTCACTTCGGAGGCCTCAAGGCCGCTATCGACGAGAAGCTTTCGAGACAGCCAGACGAAGTCGCCCCACCAGTCTTGCTCGGCGCGATGCTCAGCCCAACCCGCGCGCGGCACGATGAGCTCATGCGGGCGTGCGGCGCTCGCCAACACGCCGCCGTCTGCATCGACGAGAACGCCCTTCAATTCGTAGGTCCCGATGTCGATGCCGAGAGTGGCGTTCATTCCGGATGGTCGTCGCGATTGAGGCTGAAGTGGGCCTCAACGCGCGACAGTCCGGCGACTAAGAGCGCGGCCAGGCCCACAAGATCGGAGAGATCGCAAACCTCGAGAGCGGAATGCGTGTAACGGCAGGGGAAGCCGAGGTCGATCGCAGCAACGCCACCGTGGACAAGCTGCACATAGGAAGAGTCGGTGAGCACGCCGACTTGAGCGCTGCGCTGCAGCGGCAAAGCCGCATGGTCCGCGGCGCGCTCAAAAAGCGAGACCAGCGCGGGGTGCGGAATCGTGCCGTTCAACGTGCCGCGTCCATGGAAGCTGTAGAGGCTCATGCCCGGACCGTGCCCGAGCGCAAGATCGCCGCGAGCCTGCATGTCGGGCGTGTCGGTGGCGAGCATGAGGTCGAGCTGGACGGCGATGTCCGGCTTCAGCGCTTGAGCGGCAGGCATCGCGCCGCGCAGATTGTATTCTTCCTGGGTCGAGAAAACGAAATGGATCGTCGGTCGTTGACTCACCGACGCGAGCAGGCGCGCGACCTCCACGACGACTGCGCAGCCAGCGCGATCGTCGACCGAGGTTCCGGCGATCTTGTCATCGGCAAGCGCGAAGGCTTTCGGCGCATAGACCACCGGCGACCCGATCTTAACCCCCGCGGATAAGGCGGCTTCGGCGCTTGAGAAGCCAGCGTCGACGGCGATCTCCTGGTATGGGACGACACGATACTTTTCTTCAACGCCTGTCGCGTGGTGGCTCTTGTTGCCGATGATTGCGCGGATGTCGCGTCCCTCGCCAACGCAGATGAGAAGCTCCTGCGCGGCGAGCGCTCGTTCAGGGACCCCGCCGAGACGCTCGAGCCGGATGAATCCGCCCGCCTCGATTTTCCGGACGACGAATCCGAGCTGGTCCATGTGGGCGAACAGCATCACGCTTGGCCGGCTCGGGTCGCCCTCTGCGGTGGCGATCAGATTGCCGAGCCGATCTGTTGTGGTCGTGAGGCTCAAACCAGCCATTTCGGCAGCGAGGTGCCGGCGCACACGGCCTTCGTGTCCGCTAAGGCCGGGGATCAGCATGAGCTCCATCGTGAGCGCCCGGAGGCGCTCGCGCGACGGACCGGCGCCGGACACGGGAGCCACGGCTATTTGCCCGCTCCCGCCGTAAGCCCCATGACGATGTAGCGTTCGAGAAAAATCCCGATGAGCAGAAGCGGCGTGATTGCCGCCGTCGCGAGCGCCGCGATGGTCCACCAGTTGATGCCGGACGAGCCCGTCTGGCTCGCCACCATGACGGGTAGGGTTTGCGCGTCGGACCCGCTCAGGAGCGAAGCGAAGAAGTACTCGTTCCAACAGAGGACGAGCGACAGGATGAAGGCGGCGACCATGCCGGGCAACGCGATCGGCAAGACGATGCGGAGGAAGGCTCCCCAGATCGTGCAGCCATCCACCAGCGCCGCCTGCTCCATCTCCATCGGGATGGTGTCGAACTGATCGCGCATCACCCAGATCACGATCGGCAGAACCATCAATGTGTAGATGAGGATAAGCCCGATTCGCGTGTCGAGCAGCGCCAATCCCTTGTAGAGAACGAGAAACGGCAGTGCGAGGACGACGGGCGGAAGAATGAGCTGCGAGACGAAGAAGAACGAGATGTCCTTGTTGCGCCACGGACCGAACTTGTAGTCGAACCGGCTCAGCCCGTAGGCGGCGAGGGAGCCGATGACAATCGCAAACGCGGAGGCCCCGACTGAGCAGATGACGCTGTTGACGAATTTCCTAAGGAACTCCTCGCGCACGTTCGACGTGCTGAAAATTGTGTCGGGCGAAAGGCCGAGCGACTGCCAGCCTCTCCAGCTTGGCGCGAAATCGACCCACGGAATGAGGTGGCCTTGCGTGACGTCACGGCCGAGCTTCATCGAGGTCGAAGGGTCCAGTAGATGGGGAAGAGTGCAATGAAGGTCCAGATGATCAGAAGCGCGTAGATCGCGAAGCGTCCGATAAGGCGGGCAAAACTGCGCGGCGCGACGGCGTCGTCACGCTCAGCGAGCGCGGTGGCGGCCGCAGCGGCGTCGACCGTCATCGCCAGCCCTCCGTCCAGATCGCGCGCATCATGTCACCTTCCGTACGTAGCGGCTGGCGACGTTCAGGAGTAGCGTGATGAAGATGATGATGATGATGAGATAGACCTCGGCCACCATCGTCGCATAGCCGACATCGAGCGATCGCGGTATCGCGGTAGACGAAGCTCGAAATTGTATTTGTCGCGCCGCCGGCATCGCCGCGGTTACGTTGATGACGATGTCGGCGAGCTTCAGTCGAAGATGGTGCGCAACACGATCGCCGTTATGCTGACCGGCAGCATGGAGAGGAAAGGTGATCTTCCAGAGGGACTGCCAGCCGGTCGCGCCGTCGTTCTGGGCGGCCTCCTTCACCTCGTGGGGCAACGCCTGCAATCCGGCGAGCAGCAGGATCACCAGAAAGGAATCCAGACCCACGCATCCATGGCGATGATGGCGGTGCGGGCGATCCAGGGGTCGCTGAAAAAGGCGACGTTGGATCAGCCGAGCCATCGGGCGAACGTCGCCAGAGGACCGAAGCAGTTTTCCATCAGCGACTTGCCGATCATCCAGCTGATCGCCCAGGGCTCAGCATGAATGGAAGGAGGAAGGCGACGCGGAAGACTTGCGACCGCGGATGTTGCGTTGAGCAGGAGCGCAGCCGAAGGCGATCACGTACTGGACGAGGACGATGAGTACGTAGAAGACCATGTCGCCGAGCGAGTTCCAAAATAGGAGTCGCCCAGAGCGTGCGCGATTGTCGAGGCCGTTGAAATGATGGCCGCCTTGCGCGTTGAGGTTCCAGTGGTGAAGGCGATCGACAGGACGAAGAGCGTCGGGAAGATCACCACTTCGCCGGTGAACAAGAGGGCGGGCAGCACGAACAATCGTTGCTGTCCGAGCACGCCATGTTCCAGAACTTGGCGATCGCCGAGCGCCACGCACCAGACAACGACGCGTAGAAGTCGGGCGCCAGTCGGCGAAGTCGATTGAGGCGAGGCCGCCGCATTGGCGATTTGCATCGCCGCGACGATAAGGAGCAGCGCCGAAGCGAGACGGAAGATCCATTCGCCGAGCGACAATCGCTCGGGGAGCACCTTTCGTGCGATGCTTCAAGTCTCCGCTGCCCACAGCGCCCTATCCGCCTTCGCAATTAGTGTTTTCAAAAGCTAAAGCCCGGGAATTCCGTCCGCAACGCGCAAGGCGCGCAGACGGGAATCGTTTTCGAGAGTTTACGCGTCTTAAGTCAGACCCATCGAGATCCGATAGTATTTGACCTGGTTGTCACGACCGAGCTTGTCGGTCAGCTTTCTCCCACGCGGCCGCGACATTGTCGGCGTTCTGTGTTGGGCAGTCTCCTTGCCCGCGTAGACTCCTTGCTCCAGTTCGTCTTCGGCGATGCTGTAATATTGGAAGATGCCCGGAATGCGGGGCTCGATCGCCGAGTTCGGGTGGTTGTAGGATGTCGACTGCGAAGTCATGTAGGCGCCGATGTATTTCTTGTCGTAGCCGGCGAGCGCCCACAGATCGAGGTTGGTATGGCTCTTGCGGTAGGGCTGAAAGCCTGACGGATAGGCCGCGGTCCACATCGACAGATCCTTGCCGCCGAGGTGGGCCGCCGCGCTCCAAGCGGCCTTCTGACGCTTCGGGTCGGCTATCGACGCTTTTTCATCACGTAGATGCCCCAGCCGAGATAGGCCATGTTCGGCGCCTGGTTCGGGCCGCTCGCGAGCTTCTCCCATTTCTGCGTCCGGAAATTGTACACATCGTCCGAACCCGGCAGGATGGAGAAATCGAGGACTTCGCCGATCGTGGCGGTGTCGCTTGTCCTCGCGGATTTTGCCGATGTCTCCCCACCATTCCAGGAGCGAACCCGTCCCCGGTCACGAACTGCTGGAAGGCGGTGGTATTGCCGTTTCAGCGTTGATCTGGTCCGGGGGCTCGGACGGCAGCGCGTCGACCACGTCCTGGATCGCGCGCACGAAGGCGGGGCTGTTGATCAGCGGCTTGAAGTTTTCGTCGAACAGCCAATTCTTCTCGCCGGGATATTTCGCGTAAGCCGTAGCCCGGCTGGCGGAGGAAATAGAAGCCGAAACCGCCCCAGGGCTTAGGCTGATCCAGGAAGCCGAAAACATCTTTGCCCTTGAACTTCTTGCCCTTGAGGAATTTTGTAATCGCCTGCACCTGCTGCCAAGTCTTCGGCGGTCCCCAGGATCGCCTTGGCCGCCCGGAGTTCCTTCCACTGCTTCGCCAAGTCCGGATCGGAGAAGACATCCGTGCGGTAGTTCAAAGTGTGGCAGTCGCTGTCGATGGTGACGCGGTGGATCTTTCCGTTCCACGTGCCCACGGGCAGCTTGAGGTAATTGACGTAGTCGTCGAAATCGATCTGCGTCTTCACCCAATCCGGCATGTCCAACAAGAAGGTCCTTGACGCCCATGTCGCCTTCGAACGGGGCGCCCATCTCGATGATGTCGAAATCGACGGTGCCGGTTGCAATCAATTGCTGGCGGGCGTTGTAGTCGCCCTGGGCGAGGTCGATCCACTTGATCTTCGCTCCCGTATAGACCTCCCATGGCGTCAGGAAGCCGCGGAACAGGAAGTTGTGGAGGTTCTGGTTGTTGAGGCCCATGAAAGAGAACTCGACGCCGGCAAATTCGCCCTGCTTGACGTTGGCCTTGGTCGGTCCAAGGCAGAGAGCGCCGACCTTCTGCCAATCCGCGTCGGTCGGCGAGCCGTTGCCTGCCCCGGGGATTTTCATGATCTGTGACACGATGCTGTCTTCGGCGAAAGACGGCGTGGACGACAGAACGGACGAGCTTGCGGCGAGCGCGGCGGCGCCGGCGGCGCCTTCAAAACGTCGCGACGGCTTCTCTGCATCGCCATGAGTTGTTCGTAGACTTGGACACGCATCGATTATTCCTCCCTCTTGCGCCGCGTAGCGACAGGCGGCGCGGCATAGCGCTCGCATTCAGCCAACGCGCGGCTAGCGCAAGTTCCGTGACTTAAGCTGGCGTTTTGGGGCAAAGTCAATTGCGAGGACCCTGGTCGTTGCCCGCTCGACGCCGAGCGCTTGGCGCAAGTGCGCGAGAATGCGGTCCCGTCCTTTTATCCCAAGTTCGATGCTCGCCTCCCGGGCGGACCGGGAATACCATTCGTCCTCCGAGATCCGCGATTTGTCGACGGCTTCCGGCAGGAGCGCCATGAGCAGCGAGGTCTCCCCTGACCGGCGTGATCGAACGGGTAGCCCTCCATGACCGAAGCCACCATGAGAGGGTGCGCCTTGATCCAGTTGAAGGGGTCGTCGCCGGTCGAGTGCTGCTGATAGTCATCAGCCATGGACTTCCGCGCCCCACCATCCCTCGCCGCGCTCCGCCTCGAGGAAGGCGAAGATGGCCTGGCGGGCAGCCAACTTGAACGCGAGGTCCGTCGGCATGCCGGCCGTGAAGTTCTCGGTTTGATGATCGGTTGACGAAATTGAAATCTTGCGGAAGCAGATCCGCCAGGAGACCGGTGAACATCGCCTTTGCGACGGGCATGAGCGCCTCGGC
>CAVUPE010000025.1:0-62079 GCA_963743265.1 uncultured Alphaproteobacteria bacterium
CGCAAGGCGCGGATGAACGCGGTTAAAGCGGCGGGCTGAAGCGGTGGGTTAAAACTCAATCGGCATGTAGCCGACCGGGAGCGCCTTGCGCGACAGTCCACCCGCTCATGAGAAGGCCCGCGCAACCAACGCGGGCCGAGCGGGCTTCAAGACGGCCGCGGGGCTTCATGCCGGCTGAAGCTTCGCCTGCGCGTGTAACGATAGCCGAGGAACCCAAGCCCCGCGAAGCCAAGGAGCATCATCGCCCAGGTTGACGGCTCGGGAATCGCGTTGCCCTCGATAGCAAAGGCTCCAAAAGGTTCATCTAGAGGAGGCTGGAGCGCCCAGCCGCTCCCAGTGTTTAGCGCCGCTGGGCCATTCGGACCTGCAAGGGCGACATTCCATGCATCGATCGTATCGCCCGCAGCGCTCGCAACAAGCCAATATTCGGCCCCGGAAACCAGGGACACCGGCGAAACCGGGACGACGGTCTGGACAATTCCAGGGTCCGTCGGGAAGATGGGCAGGTCGGTGACAGTCCAGCTCTCAATCGCTGCGCCCGGCAGCCCGCCGCTCGCGTGATTTAGGCTCAGCGTCACGGAAATCGGCGAGGAGCTATTGCTGATCGCAAATTCTATCCGCGTGAGCGCGAAGTCGCCGGAAGGCGTGAAGGCAAATGCCCATTCACTGGGACCATCGGGTGCATCGGACGTAGGGCCCGCGATAACCCAACCGGCGTGCGTGTCATACGAATTGCCAGGGCCAAAGTTGCTAAACACGATTATCGGCGGAGGCCGACGTTGACAAAGCGGCAAGCACCACGAGCGCGGAACTTGCAAGACTTATGGCGACCTTTGTTACGGATAGCTTGAATGTGTAAAACATGGGTAACCCCCTGCTTAGCACTTGAAAGGTGCGATTCTCACCGTCTACCTTGCGCGAGAGGTTCACAACCTGATCGAATACATTAACAATACTGCTCGCGTTGTTCCTCGCGCCCGGTCGGTGACCTTTATCTTATAGTCGCTTCCCTTCGAGAAGCACAGTCAAATGTTGGCGGAGGCGCCTCGCGGTTCCCGATCCTGCGGCGCCCATTCGCTCGTCATGCCCCCGTCACCCGCCAGATGACATTGCCGACGTCATCGGCGACCAGCAGCGAGCCGTCGGGGCCTAACGCCACTCCGACCGGTCGTCCGAATGAGGATCGCTCGTCCGGCGCGAGAAAGCCGCTCAGAATTCGCGCGACGGTCCGACCGGCCGTCCATTCGAGAACGGCACGAAGATGACCTTGTAGCCGCTCAGCGTGCTCCGGTTCCAGGAGCCGTGTTGCCCGATCACCATGCCCTCGGGAAAGCCGGGGAGAACGCCGGCGGGCAGCCAGCAGAGACCGAGCGACGCGGTGTGTCCGCCGAGCGCATAGTCTGGCGTTGGATCGCGCTCGCGACCAACGCCGCATCTTGCGGCACGCGGTCGTCGACCGTCTTGCCCCAGTAGCAATAGGGCCAGCCATAGAAGCCGCCGTCGCGAACGGACGTGAGATAGTCGGGCGGCGTCTCATCGCCCAGGCCGTCGCGCTCGTTGACCACCGTCCACAGCGCGCCGGTCTGAGGCTCCCACGCGAGGCCGACGGGATTGCGCAGGCCGGAGGCAAAGATGCGGCTCTTGCCGCTCGCCAAGTCGAGTTCGTGAATCGCGGCTCGGCCCTTTTCGACCTCCATGCCCTTGTCGGCGATGTTGGTCAGCGAGCCGACCCCGATGAAGAGCCTCGTTTTGTCGGGCGACAAAAGCAGGCTGCGGGTCCAATGCCCGCCGCCGTTGTGCGTGGTGAGCTTGCGGCCAGGCTCGGTGATGCTGTTCGCGCCCGTCGTGTAAGGAAAGGCGACGACGCCGTCGGTGTTGCCCACGTAAAACGTATCGCCGACGAGCGCCATTCCGAACGGTTGGTTCTGCCGCTCGATGAACGCGTTCTTCGTCTCGGCGACACCGTCGCGATCGGCGTCTCGCAAAAGCGTGATGCGGTTCGGGCTTTCTCCCATCGCCGCCGCCCGTTTCAGCGTGCTGATCATGGCGTAGTCGAACAGGGAGTTCGCGGGTTCGGGCGTTAAGAGGGCTTCGGCTGTGAGCACATCGCCATTCGGCAGCACGAAGATCCATCGGGGGTGCTTGAGACCGGTCGCGAAGGCGTTGACCTTGAGGCCGGCAGCGACCGTGGGCGTCTTGCCTTGGGGCCAGCCCCGCGCGGTCGGCATTTTGAGCGTCGGAATGTTCCCCTGCGCTTTGGCCGCGGGGATGGTTGGATTGGCGCCGAAGGCCTGCGTCACCTTTCGGCCATTCTGCCCTCGCAAGACAATCGCCGCCGAGCCGATCCCTTCGACGACGCGCGAAAACACATCCATTAAGGCCATCGTTAGAGTCCCTTGAATATCGCGCTGATCTTAGTACAGGCGCGTGACGTTTGCGCAAGAAAGGAGCGCGTCCGGTCAGCGCAGATTGTAGCGCGCGCGCAGGTCGCTCACTTCGGTCGGCGTCAGCGGCCGGATTTTTTGGCCGCGCAGCATGAGGAACAGCTTGGCCGTCTCCTCAAGCTCCTCGGTCGCATATTGCGCGTTCTCGAGCGATGTGCCCGCGACGACGGGCCCATGATTGGCGAGCAGCACCGCGTGGTGCTCGCCGGCCAAGGCGCCGACCGCTTTGGCCAGGCTTTCGTCGCCGGGCGGAAAATAGGGCGCAAGCGGCAACCTTCCAACCCGCATGACGAAATAGGCGGTGAGCGGCGGCAGCGCGTCGCGTGGGTCGACGTCGGCGAGCAGGCTGACGGCGACGGAATGGGTCGAATGGAGATGCACGACAGCGCGCGCGTCTGCGCGTTCCTTGTACATGCAGAAGTGCAGGAACGCTTCCTTAGTCGGCTTGCCGCCTGAAACCAGGCGGTTCTCGCTGTCAAACTTGGACAAATTCGCCGGATCGAGTTTTCCCAACGAGGCGTTGGTCGGGGTCATCAGCCAGCCGCCGTCGGGAAGGCGAACGCTGATGTTCCCCGTCGATCCGAAAGTGAGCCCACGGGAAAACAGAGACAGGCCGACCTCGCAGATCTCATCGCGCGCCTTCGTCTCATCACCCATGCTCATGTCCTCTATCGAGTCATGGACAAAGCGCGGGTGAAGAAGTCCCGGCCGCCGAAATTGCCGGACTTGAGCGCCATCTGCAATTCGCCGCCCTTTCGCCCGACCGTGCGCATGAGCGGCACCCCCGGCGCGATTTCCGGTCCGAGATCGGAACGCCGAAACGCCGAGCCGATCGACTGCGGCGCCCGACGTCTCGCCTCCTGCGACGACAAGCCGGCGCACGCCGAAGCCCACGAGTCCGAACGCGATCTCGGCGAGCGCGTGTTCGATCGCGTGGCCAGACTTGTCTCGGCCATAGCGCGACTGCGAGCGCCGCGACCTGTTCCGGCTCCTCGCTCGACGCGATCACGACCGGGCCTGATCCTATGCGGTCTTTCGCCCAGTTCAGCGCCCGATCGGTCTCGCCAGCATCCTCGATCAGCTTTTGCGTGGAAAGGCGGAGCACCGGAAACTCTCTCTCGACCGCCGCGATCTGTTCTAGTGTCGCCCGAGAGCACGACCCCGCCAGGATCGCAGCGCTCCCGCCCACCGCCTCGAGCGCAGAGCCGTGCGCCGTCCCGGCGCGGCCGCGAGCCAGCGCGCGTGCAAGGCCGAGGCCTAGGCCCGAGGCGCCGACGGAGAACGTGCTCTCAGCAGCGGCGTCGCCGAGCGCTTCGAGATCGCGCTCGAAGACGGCGTCTACAATCGCCGTTCCATAGCCTTGCGCACTCAGCTCGGCCCGCGCGCGGGAGACTGCCTCGCTTCCCTGTTCGACAGTCATGAGGTCGATGAGTCCGACGGACCCTTTTGACTGCCGCTGCAAGACGCGCACGAGATTGGAATCGTGCATCGGATTGAGGGGATGGTCCTTGAGCGGGCTCTCGTTCAAGGGCGTCGAGCCGACGAACAGGTGGCCGAGATAGACCGTCCGTCCGGTCTCCGGAAAGGCCGGCGTCACCAAAGCGCAGCCGCCGTGCGCTTTGGCGCCCAAGAGCGTCCGCGACGGGCCCGATGTTGCCGGCGTCGGTCGAGTCGAACGTGGAGCAGACCTTGTACATCACATGCTTCGCGCCGCGTGCGCTAAGCCAATCATAGGCGGCGCTCGCCGCCTCGACCGCTTGCTTCGCCTCGATCGAGCGAATCTTCAGCGCAACGACAATCGCCTCCGCATCGTCGACCTTCAAGCCGGAGGCGGGCACGCCGATGGTCTGGATGGTGGAGAGGCCGTTGCGATTGAGCGTGTTCGCGAGGTCGGAGGCGCCGGTGTAGTCGTCGGCGACCGCGCCCAACAAAAGCGGCATGTCAAACCCTCCTGTAGGGCTTAAACCAGGCGAGCCCTTCGGCCGTGTTTGCGCGCGGATTGTATTCGCATCCGATATAGCCGTCGTAGCCGAGTCGGTCGAACTCGGCGAACAGGAACGGGAAGTTGAGTTCCTCGCCGTCCGGCTCATTTCGCGACGGGACGGACGCGACCTGAACATGGGCGACGATCGGCTGCAGCGCGCGGAAAGCCATGGTCACGTCGCCATGCAGGATTTGCCGATGGTAGGCGTCGAACTGGAGCCTCAGGTTCGGCAGGCCAAGCTCATTGATGAGCGCGGTCGCGTAGGGGAAATCGTGGAGGAAATAGCCCGGTATGTTGCGCGTATTGACCGGCTCCAGAAGCATATTGACGCCGCGCTCGGCGAGAATCGGCGCCGCATACAAGATTGCGCGACGGTAGCTTGCCTGAGCTTCGGCGTCCTCTAGCGAGGCGATCCCGGCCATCATATGGATCCGCTTGACCTTGGTCGCCTCGATGTAATCGAGTGCGCGCGTAAGGCCCGACTTGAACTCGTCGAACCGTCCCGGCAGCGCGGCTAGCCCGCGGTCGCCTTCATCCCAGCGGCCGGGCGGCAGGTTGAACAAAGCCTGTGTCAGGTGATTGCGTTCGAGCCGCTCGGCGACCGCCTCGGGAGGATGATCGTAAGGAAACAGAAACTCGACCGCCGCGAAGCCCGCTTCCGCCGCCGCGTCGAAACGGTCGAGGAACGCGTGCTCGGTGAACATCATCGACAGGTTTGCGGCGAACTTGGGCACCGTCTTCGCTCCGGTAAGGCTAGCGTCGCGTTCGCGGGCTCAAGAGGCGCTCAGCGAGGACGGCGGCGATGATGATGGCGCCGATGGCGGAGCCTTGCCAGAATGGGGAGACGCCGAGAAGATTGAGGCCGTTGCGGATCATCACCATGATGAACACGCCAATCAGCGTGCCGATGATCGTGCCGCGGCCGCCATAGAGGCTCGCGCCGCCGATCACCACAGCGGCGATGGCGTCGAGTTCGAGCCCGGTTCCGGCGAGCGGATCGATCGACAGGATCTGGGACGACATGAGCGTCGCGGCGATCGCGGAAAGCGCCCCGGAGACGACGTAGGGCACGACGCTGTAGAACGAGACGTTGAGGCCCGCGGTGCGCGCCGCTTCGCGATTGGAGCCGACCGCGTAAATCGTGCGCCCGCCCTTGGTGTAGGTGAGGTAGGCCCAGGCGAGCGCGTAGAGCACGAGCAAGGTGAGGACGTTGGTCTGGATGCCGAAAACCTCGGTGTAGACGAGATCGTTCAGTTGCGGCGGGATGTCGCTGATCGAGGTTTGCCCTGAGAATATGTAGGCAAGGCTCCTTCCGATCGCCATGACGCCGAGCGTGATGACGAAGGCGGCGAGGTCGAAATAGGCGATCAACAATCCTGAGAAGAGCCCGATGCCGGCGCCGGCGAGCGTTGCGAGCGCGATGGCTATGGGAATCGAAAAGTGATGCAGCGAAAGGCCAAGGATGACGCCAGTGAGGCCGACTACGGAGCCTACGGATAGATCGATGCCGCCGGTCAGAATGACGAAGGTCATGCCGATCGCCACAATGCCGGTGACGACCGATTGGTCGAGCAGATTGAGAAGATTGTTGGTCTTGAGGAAGTAGGGCGAGAGCAGCGACAGAGCGACCGCGATGATGATCGCGAGCGCCAGCATCCTGAGTTCGAGCGGCGCCGATCGCAGGCTGAAGCCTCGCGTCCTCGGCCGCTCGGAACTGGAGTCGGGCGCAACGGCGCCGATCGGTTTCGAGGTGTCCTGGGTCATAACGTCGCGCGAAAACGGTCTTGAATTGCGGAGCGCATCGCCTCCGCCGGCGGGGTGGCGCTGTCGGGCCGGATCACGACGCCGATCGATCCCAGCTCATGCCCGCGGTGGCTGCGGACATCGACCAGCAGGCTTTTCAGGCCGCTTGTCGGATCGAGCACGAAATCCGAGGCGCGCGCCCTTAAAGCGGCCGAGATCGGCGTCTCGTCGAATCGCGGCGCCGAGCCTGCGCTGAGCGAAGGATCAGCCTTTGGGTTCGCAGTCGCCGTGTTGAGGCAGAACACCCGATCGTCGTCGAGAATCGCCCAGAACGCGGCGCCGTCGCATTGATTGGCGAGCTCCTGCAAAAGGCGGCGGTAACGCTCCATCGAGGCGCGAGGGGCGGCCAAAAGCGTCAGCTTCTCTTCATCGAGATAGGCGCTGGGGACGTCGGCGATCGAAGCCCCGTCGCTGACTACGATCACGCGATCGGCGAGCCCGAGCAGTTCCTCGAATTCGGACGAAACAATGAGGATCGCCGCGCCGGTCGCGGCAATGTCGCGCAGGATCGCGTAGATCGAGGCCCGTGTGCCGATGTCCACGCCCTTGGTCGGCTCGTCCAGGATCAAGACTTTCGGTTCCAGCAGCAGCCATCGCGCGATGATGATCTTTTGCTGCATGCCGCCGGAGAAGTTCAAGAGGTTCGGCTCGGACAGCCGATCGGCCGGCAATTCGAGACGCGCCATCAGTTCGTCGATTTTCTTCTCCCGCTTGCCGTAGCCGAGGCCGAAGCCGCGATGCGCGCCGAGGTGCGCGAGAAGCAAATTCTCGCGCACGGAAAGGTCCGGCACGATGGACTGGCGACGCCGATCCTCGGCGACGAATCCGATGCCGGCGCGGATCGCCTCGGCAGGAGAGCGGGGAGCGAACGGCCGTCCTTCGTAAAGCACTTCGCCGCCGGCGCGGGGGCGCAGGCCGAAGAGCGTCTTCGACCGTCTCGGAGCGCCCGGCGCCAACCAGGCCGCCGAGGCCCAGGATCTCGCCGCGATGCAAGTCGAATGAGATGTCGCGCACCATCGGAGGCGCGCGAAGGGCGCGAACGGACAGCACCGGCTCGCCGCGCGTGTCGACGGTAGCGGATGAGGGCGCATAGATCGAGCCGAGATCGCGGCCGACCATCAGGCGCACGAGCTCGGTCTGGTTCAGGCTCGACGTCGGCCGCGAGGCTGCGACCGTGCGCCCTTCGCGCATCACGGTGATCTCGTCCGAGATCGCGAACACCTCTTCCAGTCGGTGCGAGACAAAGACGATCGCGCATTGCGCGCTTTCGAGCCGCGCGATGACATCGAACAGCCGCTCGACTTCGCTCGGGCTCAGGGACGCCGTCGGTTCGTCGAAAATGATGAGATTGGCTTTGAGCGCGAGCGCTTTCGCAATCTCGACAAGCTGGCGCTGCGCGGCGGAAAGGTCACGCGCCTCCGCGTCGAGCGAGACCGCGTGCTCCTGACCGAGATCGGCAAGAATCTCGCTCGCCCGCCGGCGCATCGTCGGGCGCGACAGGCGGCCCGGACGGCCGAGATCGGGCAGGAAAATATTCTCCAGAACCGAGAGGTCCGGCGCGAGGCTTGTCTCCTGCATGACCATGGCGATGCCCGCGTCGAGCGCCTCGCGCGGGCTGCGGACCTCTCGCGGCGCGCCGCGATAGAGGATCTCGCCGCCGTCGCGACGGACGTGACCGGAAATGACGCGGGAGAGCGTCGACTTGCCCGCGCCATTCGCGCCCAGCAGCGCATGGGTGACGCCCGGCCGCAAGGTGAGATTCGCGCCGACAAGCGCGCGCGTTTGCGCGAAACTCTTCGAGATCGCGCGCGCTTCCAGAAGCGGTGTCGCCGGGTCTGTCATCGTTTCAGTCATGAACGAGGCCGGCGCTGACGCGCCGGCCCATTTTGTTACTGTCAGTTCGTTGGCGAACACGGTCTCTTTGATGGTCGGCAGGATCTGGTCGATGTTCTTGCTGGTGGCGACGACGATCGGCACCAGGATTTGCTTCTCCGGCGTGCTCGCCCTTCGAGCGCCGCGGCGAGCGCTTCGCCTGATTTCACGCCCATGAGATAGGGCTGCTGCATGCCGGAGGCGACGATGTCGCCCTTCTTGAGAAGGTCGACGAACTCCGGAATGCCGTCGAAGGCGGCGACGAGAAGCGTGCCGTCGCGGTGGCCCGCCTTGATGGCGCGAAGCGCGCCGAGAGTCGGCTGGTCGGTCTGGATGAACATGCCCTTCATGTCCGGGTTGGCGGTCAGCATGTCCTGGGTGAACTTGAACGTCTCGTCGGCGGTATAGGCCTGCATCTGCTGCAGGCCGGCTTCCTTGGTGAGGCCGGCGGTCTTCATCGCGTCGCGGAAGCCCGCGGTGCGCGCCTGGCCGTTCTTGCGCGCTTGCGAAATCGTGATGAGACCGACCGAGCCGTCGGTCCAGCCCTTGTCCTTGAGCGCCGCGGCCAGCGCCTCGCCCACCCCGTGCGCGCCCTGATAGTTGTCGGAGATGACGAACGAGACATAGTCGCCGCTGTTCGTGCCGATGTCCGCGACGACGACCGGGATCTTGGCGCGCGCAGCAGGCGGCGAGAACGCTCGGCGCGGTCGAGCTGTCGGTCGGCGAGATCGCGATGCCGGCGACGCCGCGCGCGATCGCGTCCTGCGCGTTCTTGAGCTGCGTCTCGGCGCTGTTGTGGGAATCGAGCGCCGTATAGGAGTAGCCGGCCTTCTTGGCTTCCGACTCGATCCCGTTCGAGAGATAGCGCCAGAATGGCAGGTCGAGCCCTGGCGTCAGATAGACGATCTCCTTCGTATCAGCGGCGCGCGCGGGCGCGGCGAATCCCGATCGTTGTCGCGGCGAGCGCCGACACGATGGATATGAGACTTCGACGGCTAAGTTTCATTCGACTTTCCTCCCAATTTGCCGGATGCCCCGGCGTTGACGATTGCGGCTCTGGTCATGAGGCGGCGCCTGAAGTCAAGCCGTCCTCTTCGGCTTCGGTTCGTCGGCAAGGATCTCGACCGTCGTTGCGTAGATCCGGTCGATATGCCGCCCGATTGCGTCGGTCGCCGCCTGCGGATCGCGGGCGTTCAGAGCGTTGAAGATCGCGACATGATCGCGATAGCTCTTCTCGATCGCGCCTGGCTGAGAGACAGCCGTCCTGCGGTGGTCGAGCATGAACGTATAGAGATCGGTGACGAAGTCCGCGAGCAGCGGGTTGCCGCAGCTGCGATAGATCGTGAGATGAAACTCCCGGTCGCAAATCAGGAAATGGACCGGATCGCGCATTGTCTGTTTCTGGATTGTCAGCGACTGTTCGAGGCGGGCAAGCGTCGCGTCATCGATGTGGACGGCGGCCTCGGCGGCGACGGCGCGCTCGATCAGCAGGCGCGACTTGTGCACGGAATCGAGCTCGTAGGAATTGATCGCGCTCGGGCTGGCGACGCCGATCTTCAGCGTGTCGATCTTCCGGCTCACGACACGCGTACGCGAGCCCTGACTTACCGCCACGACCCCGATCGCCGCCAGCGTTTGGATTGCGCCGCGCACGGTCTCACGACTGACCGACAAGAGCGCAGCGAGTTCTCGCTCGCTCGGCAGTTCTTCGCCGACCTGAAGGATGCCCGACGCGATGAGCGACGCAAGCTTGTCGCTAATCCGTTCGCGCACCGTACGCCGGCCAATCTCGGCCCTCAGATGCGGAGTTCGTGAAAGAATGCTCTTTGGCGACGCCTGCAAACTCGTGCCTCTGCCTGTCCAAACTGCACTGCTGGTCTGGTTACCAGACCAGCGCACCGTCTTACTGTCAAGCGCGCGCTGACGTGGTGAAGCAAAGGCGCTTTGTCATTCCCGCGAAAGCGAATCAGGTCACGAGCGTCAAGGGAATCCTGCTGGATGCCCGCTTTCGCGGGCATGACACGAAACGGTGTGACGTGATTACGCAGGCTCTTAGGCGCTCAGCGTCGCATCGGCGGTCGCTTCAGGAACGCCAGAGACGATCAGCTCGAGCACTTCTTTTTCCGTCGTGTCGGCAATCGCGCGCTCGCCCACATTGCGCCCTCGCTTCAGCACCATCACCCGATCGCCAACCTCGAAGATGTCGTTCAGGCGATGCGAGATAATGATCTGCGAGACGCGGTGTCGCTTCAGCTCGAGCATCGTCTCCAGGAGGCGATTGGTCGCGGTCACCGAGAGATTGGCGGTCGGCTCGTCGAAAATCACCACCTTGGGCTCGAATGAAATGGCGCGCGCAATCGCCACGGATTGCTGCCGCCCGCCCGACAGGCTTTCGACCTTCTGATAGACCGAGTTCACGTCGACCTTTAGGCGATCAAGGATCGTGCGCGCATCGCGATGCATACGGGGGCGGTCGACGAAGAGTCCTAAGCGCCGCGGCCACCGGCCGAGAAAAATGTTCTGGCTGACGTCGAGATTTCCGCACAATGCAAAGTCCTGGTAGATCATCTCGATGCCGAGATCGCGGCTCTCGTGCGGACTCTTGAAATGCACGGGATCGCCGTCGACCAGCACCTCGCCCGTATCTCGTTGATAGGCGCCGGTCATAATTTTCATGAGCGTCGACTTGCCCGCCGAATTGTCGCCGACGAGGCCGAGGACTTCTCCCGGCATCAGGGTGAGATGCACGTCGACCAGCGCTCTCACAGGGCCGAAGCTCTTGTCGATCGAACGCATCTCCACAACCGGCCGGCTCATGCCTTGGCCTCCTTGACGGGCTCGACGCGCCTCGGCTCTTCGGCGACGCGTCTTCGGCTGAACCATTGGCCGAGGATATTGTGCTGGCGGAGCCAGATGTCGCCGACCACGGCGACAATCAGAATGAGGCCGATGAACACGTTCTGCCATTGCTGCGGCAAGACGAAGGACGAGCCGTCCTTCAGGATGATCTGGAGCGACAAGAGCGAGCGAATGAGCGTGATCACCGCCGCGCCCGCAAGCGAGCCGATCATCGTTCCGTAGCCGCCGAAGATCGATCCGCCGCCGATGATGATTGAGGAGATGCTGTCGAGCTCGCGCAACTGACCAGCGGTCGGAATGAAGCTACGATAGAAGGCGTCGTAGATAATTCCGGCGCATGCGGCGCAGATCGACGAGATCAAGAAAGAGGTGAAACGCACCCGCCGCGTATTGATGCCGGCGAAATTCGCGGCGCGTTCGTTGCCGCCGATCGCGTAGACCTTCTCCCCGAAGGTGGTGTGAGCCAGCACGATTCCGGCAATCAGCGCAACGAGCAGGACAAAGATGGTCTGCACGCTGACCGCCTTGGCGACGGCGAGCCAGAGGCCGCCAGTCGGCGCCATCCCCATGACGTCGAGGAGCTCGTAAAGGTTTCGTCCGATGAGATTGAACGATTCCGGAAAGCCGTTGAGCTGCGTGCCGGCGACAATCGAGGATCCAATTCCACGCGCCCAGTAGAATGTCCCAAGCGTCGCGATGAAGGCCGGCAGACCGACGTAAGCCGTGAGCCAGCCGTTGATGACGCCTGCGACGGCGCCAGCTAGGATTCCGCCGCCGACCGCGGCCAACGGTCCCCAGCTCGTATCCTTCATGATCACGGCGGCGACCGCGCCGGAGAGCGCGAGCACCGAACCGACCGAGAGGTCGATGTCGCCGTTGGCCATCACAAAGGTGAGGCCGACGGCGAGCAGTGCGATCTCCGAGAACGCGAGCAGAATCGCAAAGCTGTTGTCGAGGCCGGCCCAGAAGTCGGGCCGGGCCCATAAGCCGAACAACCAAAGCGCGACCATCAAGATGACGGCCGCCGCGTCTCGTCGGTAGAAGAAGGCGGCGAGCCCGCGTTTGCCCAAGCCCCGCGCCTGCACGTTCGCGCCGCGTGTCTGGACGCCCATTATCGCGACGCCGCCGAGATCGGGGACGGGCGGCGGCGGCCGGCCGCGCAGCCACGCCCAGAGGCGGGGAATGGCGCGGCGTCGGACGAGCCAGGGCTCGATCAGCACCGCGATGATGAGGATCATTCCGAGGCAGGCCGGAACCGCGCCGGGCGGCAGTTGCGTCACCGCGGCCACCTGCGTGGTCTCGCCGTCGCCGAGGTCGATTGTGCGGGTGGTGGGAATCCCTTCGCGCAGAACCTTGTCGATGAGCCCGATGAGGATCGCGCCCAGACACGAGCCGAAGATTCGTCCCCGGCCGCCGAAAATCGCCGCCCCGCCGACGATCACCGAGGAAATGGCGATGAGCTCCACGCCAAAGCCAGCGAGCGGATCTGCGTCCTTGTTCTGCGCGACGTTCATCAGGCCCGCGATGACCGCGCAGAGCGAGGAGAGAACATAAGAGCGCATGCGCACAAAGCGCGTATTGATGCCCGCGTAGCGCGCCGCCTGCTCGTTGCCGCCGACGGAATAAGTCGTCCAGCCAATCGTGGTGTAGGCAAGCGCCGCGGCGGCAACCACGGCGAGAATGACGAACAGAATGATTTGATTATTGAAGCCGAGCGCGTTGATCTCGCCCAGATGGAAGAAAGCGGGATATTCCCCAGCCTTGATTTCGAAGGCGATGTTCTTGCCGCCGGTGAGGCCGAGAATCACTCCGCGACCGATGAACAGCATTGTCAGTGTCGCGATGAAGGCCGGCACTTCCAGGACCGTGACCATGAAGCCGTTGATCAGCCCGATCGCCAGACCCATAACCAGGCACCAGGCTACCGCCGTCCAGATGCCCATGTCGAAATAGGTCGGCGCGAAAATCATGCCGAAGATCGTTGCGGTTAGGCCGAACGTCGACCCGACCGACAGATCCAGCTCCTTGTTAACGATGACGAAGGTCATGCCGATCGCGAGCACGCCGTAGCGCGACGCGTCGCGCAGAACAGAAAAGAGCGCGTCAGTCGATCCGAAGAAGGCCGGATTGAGATAGAGCCCAGCCGCGTACAGACACGCCATAATGACGAGAAGACCGACCTCCCAGCCTCCGAACAGGAGAGGAGCCTCGCGCCCCATGTCCCGAACGCTAGCTTCGTTGGTGAAAGAGGTCATCTACGCTGCTGCTTGATCTGACGCCGCACGGATACCGCGTCCAAGGCGCGTGAGCGAAGCCTCAGGGCCTCCCTCACGCGCGGACAAAGCGATCAGTTCTCGAAGCGCTTACCGACCTTGTCGACATTGTCCTTGGTCACAAGCTGCGCGCGCGTGTCCAGGTTCGCGGCCGCGATGTTGCGATCAAGCTGCAGATAGAGCTGCATGACCGGATAGAAGCCCTGCAGGAAGGGCTGTTGTCCGAGGGAGCCCTGCAACGCGCCGGTCTTGATCTGCTCGAGCTGCTTCGGCCCAAGGTCGAAGCCAAAGGCGCAGATCTTGTTGTTGAGCTTGAGCTGCGAGACGGCGTCGCCGATTGCGGGCGTCACGCCGCCATTCGGTCCGAAAAGTCCCACCACGTCCTTGCGGCTCTCGATCAACTGCACGATCGGGGCGGCGGTGATGTCGGCGCCGACATCGACGCCGATGTTGTTCGGCCCTGCGTCGACCTTGAAATCCTGCAGGCGGTTGGCGGCCTTGAGGGCCTTAACCGTCGCCTGAAAGGCTGCGGTCACCCGGTTGTTGACCTCGATATTGCCGACGGGGACGGTGTTCGGAAACAGGATCGAGCCTCCTTTGATGTTGTTCTTGATCAGGCACTTCACGATCGCCTCGCCGCCGATCGCAGCCGCTGAAGCGAGCTGACCGGTGTGGCTGATATTGCTGCGGTCAAGCAGCGTTCCATCGAACGAGTTGGTTGTCGCCACAACGACGCCGCGATCTTCGAGCTTCTTGATGATGTCGTTATAGGCGCCGACCTGTGGCGTCGTCATGATGACGCCGTTGATAGTGGGATCGTTGACGATTTGATTTAAGATCTGGATTTCGCGCGGGATGTCGTCCATCGGCGCTTCGGACCCGAGCTTGATCAGGTTGATACCGAAGGCGTTGGCGGCGACCTGCGCCCCCACATAGACAGGATCGAAAAAGCCGTTGCCGGCGGTGTGGGTAATGATCGCGAAAGTAAGCGGCTTGCCGTCTTTCTTGGTGGTCGCCCCCTCTTTCGCGGCGTCCTCCCACGTATAGCCGCCGACCGCCTTGCTGATCGCGCCCGACTGAGCGAAGGTCCCCGAACTCCAGAGACAAATGGCCGCGACAATCGCGGCGACGCCTAGCCCTCTATTCATAGCGTTCCTCCTCGTGTTCAGCTCTAGTCGCGCGGTCCCATCAGAAGCGGTAGGAACGCCTCAATCGAGGAGACGCCCTCTTTCCCGATGCCGCCAGTTGGCGCGACAGATCGCCTTTGGCCAATCCAATCGGAGTAGAACTACGATTTACGGATTTAGCAACTCCGAATTTGCGGCAGTCCTTTGCCAGGGAGTTTGAATCGGCCGGTCGCCGGTTCATGGGAACTGTTGCCTTGCTGCGCTGGGCGATCAGTCCGTGCCGCTCATTACAGTTTCGCTGCCGGCGCCTAGCTCCTCCATCAAATCGCGGATACGCGGATAGAGTTTGCGAAATGTCGCATAGCGCTTTTCGTAAACGCGCGCGTTGCGCGGGTCAGGTTCGATCGTGAACGCGGCTGGGTTCCATTGCTTGATCGCAGCTTTGGACACGCCGCCGAGCGCAAGTCTTGCCAGAAAAGCGTCGCCGTAAGAGGCGCCCATGCTGACCTCTGGCGCCTGCTGTCTGAGCCCCGAGATATCGGAGGTCGTCTGCGTCCAGATCCGGTTTCGAAGTCCCCCGCCGACCGCGACGATCGTAGAGGGCTGCGCCCCAGCCTCAGCGTAAGTGTCGAGGATGTGTTTGGTCGCGAAGGCAATGCCCTCGAGAGCCGCCCTGTACACGTCCGCGCGCGTGTGAGCCAAAGTCAGACCGACGATGGCGCCTTTCGCATTCGGATCGTGTATCGGGGTTCGCTCGCCGGAAAAGTAAGGCAGAAAAACAAGCCCCTTCGCGCCCGGCGGCGATGCTTGAGCCTCCGCCGCCAGTGCGGCCATCGCCACTTCCGGACTGAGGTCTCGCGCAAGCTGATCGACGAACCAGTGGGTGAGCGTCCCACTGGTCGCAAGCCCAGCCATGGATGCGTATTGATCGGCAAAAAGCCACGGAGCATGCCAGAGCCGCGGATCGGGGATACGCTCGGAGCCGATCCTGATCGTGAAGATCGTCGAGCCGTACATCAGCATCATCTCGCCCGGATCAAGAACACCGACGCTGATCGCCTCGGCAGCCGCGTCGATCGTCCCGACAATCACTGGCGTGCCAAACGCAAGTCCGGTTTCTTCGGCTGCTCGACGCGTGACTGCGCCGGCGATCTCGGTTGTCCAGGCGATCTCCGGTAAACGCTCGAGCTCCGTGATGTCCCGCGCGAGCTTGTCGCTCCATGTTCTTTGTTCCATGTCATAGAGCGGCGCGACATTGGAAGCGCTGTAATGGTCGGTCACGAAACGGCCGGTCAGCCGATGCACGAGGAACGACGTTGCGTTGAGGAATTTCGACGCCTTCGCGTAGATGTCTGGTCGGTTACGCTTGAGCCATAGGATCTTGGGGCCAATGGCCTGCGAAGTCAGTGCGTTGCCGCTGTGCGAGAGGATGCGGTCGGCGCCAATGCCCGCGGTGAGATCTTCGATTTCGCGGACCGCGCGCGTGTCGACGCCATAGAGGACCGCGTTCATGAGCGGCGCGCCGTCAGCGTCGACGGGCAGCATGCATGGGCCGATCGCGCTCGCGCCGACGGCTTTCACCTCCGAAGCATCGAGCCGGCTATCGGCAAGAAGCTTTCGAGACAGCCAGACGAAATCGCCCCACCAGTCCTGCTCGGCGCGATGCTCAGCCCAGCCCGCGCGCGGCACGATCAGTTCATGCGGGCGGGCGGCGCTCGCCAGTACGCGACCGTCAGCGTCGACGAGCACGCCCTTCGATTCGTAGGTCCCGATGTCGATGCCGAGAGTGGCGTTCATTCCGGATAGTCGTCGCGATCGAGGCTGAGGTCAGCCTCAATGCTCGATATTCCGGTGACGAGGAGCGCCGCGAGGCCGACAAGGTCGGAAAGATCGCAGACCTCGAGAGCGGAATGCGTATAGCGGCAAGGAAAGCCGAGATCGATCGCGGCGACGCCGTGGTGGACAAGCTGCACATAGGAAGAGTCGGTGAGCACGCCGACTTGAGCGCTGCGCTGCAGCGGCAGGTCCGCGTTGCGCGCGGCCCGTTCAAAGAGCGAGACGAGGGCAGGGTGCGGAATCGTGCCGTTCAACGTGCCGCGTCCATGGAAGCTATAGAGGCTCATGCCCGGCCCGCCTCCAAGCGCAAGGTCGCCGCGAGCCTGCATGTCGGGCGTGTCGGTCGCAAGCATGAGATCGAGCTGGATGGCGATATCGGGCTTGAGCGCCTGGGCCGCGGTCATCGCGCCGCGCAGATTGTATTCTTCTTGGGTTGAGAAAACGAAATGGATCGTCGGTCGTTGACGAACAGGCGCGAGCAGCCGCGCGACCTCCACGATCACGGCGCAGCCAGCCCGATCATCGACCGAGGTTCCGGCGATCCGGTCTCCGGCAAGCGCGACTGCTTTCGGCGCGTAGACCACAGGCGAACCGATCTTGACGCCTGCGGACAAGGCGGCTTCGGCGCTTGAGAAGCCAGCGTCGACTAAGATCTCCTGGTATGGGACGACACGATACTTTTCCTCTGCGCTTGTCGCGTGGTGGCTCTTATTGCCGATGAGCGCGCGGACGTCGCGGCCCTCCCCAACGCAGATGAGAAGCTCCTGCGCGGCGAGCGCCCGTTCGGGGACGCCGCCAAGACGCTCGACTCGGAGGAACCCGCCCGCCTCGATTCTCCGGACAATGAATCCAAGCTGGTCCATATGGGCGAAGAGCATGACGCTCGGCCGAGCCGAATCGCCCTGGGCGGTGGCGATCAAATTGCCAAGCCGATCGGTCGCGGTGGCGAGGCCGAGTCCCTTCATCTCCGCAGCCAGGCCGCGGCGTACACGGCCTTCATGCCCGCTGAGGCCAGGGATCAGCATAAGCTCCATCGTGAGCGCCCGAAGGCGGTCGCGCGAAACCTCCCCGATCGGCGCCACACTCAACCCTTCCGCTCGGCGCCGACGGTCAAGCCACCGCGCCTGCCCGTCGGGTCATGCTGACTACTTTCCGGCTCCAACAGTCAGCCCCATCACGATGTAACGTTCGAGGAAGATGCCGATGAGCAGGAGCGGGGTGATTGCGGCCGTTGCGAGCGCCGCGATTGTCCACCAGTTGATCCCCTGCGATCCCGTCTGACTCGCCACCATGACCGGAATCGTTTGAGCGTCAGATCCCGTCAGCAGCGAGGCGAAGAAATATTCGTTCCAGCACAGGACAAGGGACAGGATGAAGGCCGCCACCATGCCGGGCAGCGCCATCGGAAGAACGATGCGGAAGAAAGCGCCCCAGATTGTGCAGCCATCGACCAGTGCGGCCTGCTCCATCTCTTGGGGAATTGTATCGAACTGATCGCGCATGACCCAGATCACGATGGGCAGAACCATGAGCGTGTAAACGAGAATCAGACCAATTCGCGTATCGAGGAGCGCCAGCTCCCTGTAGAGAACGAGGAACGGGAGAGCGAGGACGACGGGCGGAAGAATGAGCTGCGAGACGAAGAAGAATGAGATGTCCTTGTTGCGCCACGGGCCGAACTTGTAGTCGAACCGACTCAGTCCGTAGGCGGCGAGCGAGCCGATAACAATCGCGAAGGCCGATGCGCCGACTGAGCAGATAACGCTGTTGACGAACTTCTTGAGGAACTCCTCGCGGACGTTAGAGGTGGCGAAGATGGTGTCGGGCGACAGCCCGAGCGATTGCCAGCCTTTCCAGGCCGGCGCGAAATCGACCCAGGGGATGAGGTGGCCCTGCGTCACGTCCCGGCCCAGCTTCAACGAGGTCGAAAGCGTCCAGTAGATCGGGAAGAGGGCGATGACAGTCCACAGGATGAGCAGCGCATAGACGAGCGTTTTTCCCCCGAAGCGCGCGACCCACGACGCGAGCGATCGGGCTTCGTCCTCGCGTTCATCCGCCGCCCGGTCGGCGATCGCCGTCGTCACCCACGTCTCTCCATGACGCGCCAAACTTCCATCGTCACCACATCAAGTCATCTTTTGCACGTAGCGGGTAGCCAACTTCAAGAGCAATGTGATGAAGATGATGATGAGAACGAGATAGACTTCAGCGATCATTGTCGCATAGCCGACATTCGAACGGTCGCGATATTCGCGATAGACGAAGCTCGATATCGTATCCGTCGCCCCGCCCGGTCCGCCGGCGGTCACGTTGATCACGATGTCCGCAAGCTTGAGCTCGAAAATGGTCCGCAGGATGATTGCCGTCACACTCACCGGCAGCATGAGCGGAAACGTGATCTCCCAGAACGTCTGCCACTGACTGGCCCCGTCCACTTTGGCGGCCTCTTTCACGTCGAGCGGCAGCGCCTGCAGACCAGCGAGAAGCAGGATCACCATGAATGGGATCCACACCCAGGCGTCCATGGCGATGATGGTGGTCCTCGCGATCCATGGATCGGTGAAGAAGGCCGGATTGTCCCACCCGAGCCACCTCGCGAAATTGGCGAGAGGTCCGAAGCGGTTCTCCATCAGCGACTTGCCGATCATCCAGCTGACTGCGACCGGGCTCAGCATGAAAGGCAGAAGGAACGCGACGCGGAAAAACTTGCGCGCGCGGATCTCGGTATTCAGCAGCAGAGCGAGACCGAAAGCTATGGCGTATTGCACGAGGACCGTCGCGACATAGAAGACCATATTGCGCAGCGCGTTCCAGAAGTATTCATCGCCCCAAAGCGTGCGCAAGTTGTCGAGGCCGTTGAAATGATGGCCGGACTGCGCATTCAGATTCCAATCGGTGAAGGCGATGTAGAGCCCGAAAATCGTGGGAAAGATCACCATCGCACCAGTGAACAGAAGCGCCGGCAGCACGAACAGCGTCTGTTTGCCGAAGTCCCCGTACTTCAGCACCTGGCTGATCCCGAGCGCGACGCCCCAAAGGAGGAACGCGAACAGGGTCGGTCGCCAATTGCCAAAGCCGATCGAGCCAAGGCCCAAAGCGCCGCAAATTTGCAGCGCCGCTACGACGACGAAAAACGCCGAGCCAAGCCGGAAGATCCAATTGCCAGCCGACGCGTGGCCAGGAAGGACCTCTTCGTGCGCCGCTTCAATTCTTCCGCTGCTCACAGCGCAATGTCCGTTTCGGCGATTAAGTCCGCGGCGCGCATACGCCGCGGACCTCGTTGCAGCGGTGATCGCTCTAGGTTAGGCCCATGGCGATGCGATAGTACTTGACCTGGTTCTCTCGCCCGAGCTTGTCGGTCAGTTTGTCCCAAGCCGCGGCGACGTTGTCGGCGCCCTGTTGCGCGGTCTGCTTGCCCGCGAACGTCTTCTGCAACTCGTCCTCGGCGATGCTGTAGTACTGAAAGATACCGGGGATGCGCGGTTCGATCGCCGAGTTCGGGTGATTGTAGGAGTCCGACTGCGACTTCATGTACGACCCGATGTACTTCTTGTCGTAGCCCGCGAGCGCCCAAAGGTCGAGATTCGTGTGGCTCTTACGGTAGGGCTGGAACCCGGATGGATAAGCGGCCGTCCACATCGAAAGGTCCTTCCCGCCGAGATGAGCCGCCGCGCTCCACGCCGCCTTCTGCCGTTTCGGGTCGCTGTCAACCTTCTTCATCACGTAGATACCCCAGCCGAGATACGCCATGTTCGGCGCCTGGTTCGGGCCGCTTGCGAGTTTCTCCCACTGGCCTTTGCGGAAGTTATAGACGTCGTCCGAACCCGGCAGAATGTCGAAGTCAACCACGTCGCCGATCGTCGATGTGTCGCTCGTTCTCGCCATCGAACCGATGTCGCCCCACCATTCGAGTAGCGAGCCGGTTCCCGGCAGGAATTGTTGAAACGCGGTCGTGCCGGGATCTGCGTTGATCTGGTCGGCGGGCTCGGACGGAAGGGCGTCGATGATGTCCTGGATGGCGCGCACCCAGGCGGGATTGTTGACGAGCGGCTTCATGTTCTCGTCGAACAGCCAGTTCTTCTCGCCGGGATATTTGGCGTAGGCGGTTGCACGGCTACCTGTAAAATAGAACTGGAACCCGCCCCAAGGCTTTGGCTGATCGAGGAATCCGTAGACCTCTTTACCCTTGACCTTCTTGCCCTTGAGGAACTTGGTGACCTGCTGAACCTGCTGCCAGGTCTTCGGCACGCCCCAGGCCGCAAGGCCCGCCTTGTCCTTCCAGTCCGCCCATTGTTTTCCGAGGTCGGGATCGGAGAACACGTCGGTGCGGATGTTGATGGTGTGGCAATCGCTGTCGATGGTGACACGGTGGATCTTGCCGTTCCACGTGCCGACCGGCGGCTTGAGATAGTCGACGTAGTCGTCGAAATCGATCTGCGTCTTCACCCAATCCGGCATGTCGGAGAGAAGGTCCTTCACTCCCATGTCGCCTTCGAACGGCGCGCCCATCTCGAGGATCTCAAAGTCGGCGGTGCCGGTCGCGATGGATTGCTGCAGGCGAGCGTTATAGTCGGCCTGCGCGAGATCGATCCATTTGATCTTCGCCCCGGTGTAGGCTTCCCACGGCGTCAGAAAACCGCGGAACAGGAAGTTGTGAAGGTTTTGGTTGTTGAGGCCCATGAAGGAGAATTCGACGCCGTTGAACTCGCCGGGCTTCACATTGGCTTTCGTCGGGCCGAGGCAGAGTGCGCCAACTTTCTGCCAGTCGGCGTCCGTCGGAGATCCATTTCCTGCGCCAGGGATTTTCATGATCTGGGAGACAATGCTGTCTTCGGCGAAGGACGGGGTCGATGACAGGATCGAGGAGCTGGCGGCCAGCGTCGCAGCGGCGCCCGCCGTCCCCTTCAAGAAATCCCGCCGGCTCCTCTGCATCGCCATGAGCAATTCGTAGACGTGCACACGCATGGATGATTCCTCCCTCTTGCCTTGCGCCGACGTAGCGATTCCGGACCGGATCTGGACACCGCGCTGCGCTCGGCGCGCGCACTCGACTGACGCGAGGTCGCAAGACTAAGCGGGCGCTTTACGACAAGTCAATTGCGCGCACCGTGGGCATTTGCCCGCTCGGCGCTGAGTTCCTTCCGCAAATACGCGAGAATACGGTCCCGGCCTTTCATCCCGAGTTCTGCGCTCGCGTCTCGGGCTGACCGGGAATACCACTCGGCGCTTGAAATCCGCGACTGGTCGACAGCCTCAGGTAGGAGGGCCAGGAGAAGCGAGGTTTCGCCTTGACCCGCATGATCGAAAGGATAGCCGTCCATGACGGAGGGCGGCATAAGCGGGTGCGCCTTGATCCAGTTGAAAGGATCGTCGCCGGTCGATTGCCGCGCATAGTAGTCAGCCATCGCCTCAGCGCCCCACCATCCCTCTCCGCGCTGCCCCTCGAGAAAGGCAAAGATCGCCTGCCGGGCCGCAAACTTGAATGCGAGATCAGTCGGCATGCCGACCGTGAAGTTCTCGGTCTGATGATGGATGACGATGTGAATGTTTCGAAAGCCAATGCGCAAGAGGCTGGTGAACATCGCCTTGGCAACCGGCAGGAGAGCCTCCGCGTCGACGTGAAGCGTGCCTGTGCGTTCCGGGGGTTCGACCGTGTAGCTCGCAGCGCCATAGTAGAATGGGGGAAGGATGACGAGGTTTGTCTCAGTTTCCAGGATCTCGAGAATCCCGGTCACGGCGAGCGTGTCCATCCCGACCGCCATGTGCTCGCCGTGGTATTCAAGCACCCCCAAAGGCAGGACGACGGGCCAATGCCCGTCAATGGCTTCGCGAATCTGGTGCGGCAGCATCAATTCGTAACGCATGCGGCCTCCGGCGTCGTCCCGTATGCTTATTCCAGCCGCTTGCCGCTTTCGGCATCGAACAGGTGGACCGCGTCCAAGTTTGGCGACAGAGGAAGGCTGTCGCCCGGCTGAGCCGATATCCGTTCACGGAACACGGTGACGATCGGATGACCTCCGAGCTTGGCGAACACCTGGGTTTCGGAGCCGGTTGGCTCGACCACCGAAACTTCCGCCTTGAAGTCGGCGCCGATCGCCAGATGCTCTGGCCGAATTCCATAGATGCAGGGGCGCCCGTCGATGTTGTTTGGCGCCGATTTGAGAGGCAGCTCCACCCCGGCCTCAGTTACGAAGATGGGCTTGCCTTTGACCGCGACAGATCCTTTCAACAAATTCATCGACGGAGATCCAATAAAACCCGCGACGAAGAGGGTCGCCGGCCGGTCGTACAGCTCGAGCGGAGCGCCCATCTGCTCTACGACGCCGTCGCGCATGACGACAATTCGATCCGCCATCGTCATGGCCTCGATCTGGTCGTGCGTGACGTAAACCGTCGTGGTCTTCAGGCGCTGATGGAGTTCCTTGATCTCGGCGCGCATCTGCACGCGCAGCTGAGCGTCCAGGTTCGAAAGCGGCTCGTCAAACAGGAAGACTTGCGGATTGCGCACGATCGCGCGCCCCATCGCGACACGCTGGCGCTGTCCCCCGGACAGCTGTCTCGGGTAACGGGAAAGATAAGGCGCGACATGGAGGATGTCGGCGGCCCGCCTAACGCGCGCTTGGATCTCGTCCTTTGGCGTGTTGCGCAGCTTAAGCCCGAAGCTCATGTTCTGTTCGACGGTTTTGTGCGGATAGAGCGCGTAATTCTGAAAAACCATGGCGATATCGCGATCCCTCGGCGCCAGGTTGTTGACCACCCGCGCGCCGATCTTGACCTTTCCCTCCGTGATCAATTCGAGACCCGCGATCATCCGCAGAAGTGTGGACTTCCCGCAGCCGGACGGCCCAACGAGAGTGACAAATTCCCCATCGGCGATCGAAAGCGAGACGCCGTGAATGACCTCGACGCCGCCATATGCCTTGCGCGCGTTGACAACGTCGACCGACGCCATTCTTCTCCTCCCAACGCGATTTCCGTTGCGATGTCAGGGCCTCAGCGTAGTTGATTGCCGGAGCGACGTCGAGCCGCGGCCGCGGGACGGAAGAATTTGCGGGCGCGACTTGCGAGCAAGAGGCAGCCTTGGCCGCCTCAAAATATCGAAGGGCAAGGGAAATGATCAAGACGGACAAGCCGCGCATCGCCGTCGTTGGCAGCAACATGGTGGACCTCGTTACCTACGTGGATCGGATGCCGGTCAAGGGCGAGACTGTCGAGGCCCCAAGCTTCGAGATGGGCCATGGGGGCAAGGGAGCCAATCAGGCTGTGGCTGCAGCCAAGCTCGGCGCATCCGTCGTAATGGTCACAGCCGTTGGCGACGACATGTTCGCGGACGCCACCATCAGCAATCTTGAGCGGCTCGGAGTCGATACGAGTTATGTCCGGCGGGTGGCGGGGAAACCCAGCGGCGTTGCGCCCATCATGGTCGAGCCGTCGGGAGAGAACTCGATCCTCATCGTGAAGGGCGCCAACGCCGATCTTTCGCCGGCTGACATCGATCGCGCCGCGGATGTTTTGAAGACGTGCGACCTAATTCTCATGCAGCTCGAGGTTCCTCTCGAAACCGTCTACGCGACCATCGCCTTCGGCAAGCGTCACGGAGTGAAGACAGTCCTCAACCCTGCTCCTGCGACACCCGCGCTTGACGTCAATCAAATTCGTGACGTGACGTTCTTCATCCCCAACGAAACCGAGCTTGCGATCCTGACCGGGATGCAGGTTGATACGGAATCGAGCGTCGTCGCCGCCTCGCGCAGTCTGCTCGACCAAGGCTTTCAGACCGTTATTGTCACGCTCGGCTCGCGGGGCGCACTTCTGACAACGTCGACTGACACGCGAAAGATTGAGCCGGTGCCGGTGAAAGCTGTCGACACGACCGGCGCGGGCGACGCCTTCGTGGGGAGTTTTGCGCGCTTCTTTGCGGGCGGTGTTCCTCTAGAGGCCGCTTTGAAGCAAGCGGCGCGCTACGCCGCGGACTCAGTGACCCGGCGCGGCACCCAGAAAGCCTATGCGTCCGCGGACGAATTCAAGAGCGTTTTGCGAAACCTTGACCGGGCCGACCGGGTAGCCGTCACTCCTCATTGCAACGATGGGACCGAACTTCTAAGTCTCTCTCGCGGCGGCGGCGCTGGCTCGCGATGGGGAGGGAACGTCCGTTGTTGCTGCAGGTTGCGATCGACAAGGCGGAGAGCCTGAGCGTCATCGCGCAAGTTCGAGGGATCGCCGACATCATCGAGATCGGCACCCCCCTCCTTAAACGTTTCGGGATCGCCGTGATTGCGACGGCGCGCGAGCTTTGTCCGGATACGCCGATTCTCGCCGACACCAAGACGGTGGACGCAGGCGACCTTGAAGCTGAGATGGTGCTTGGGGCCGGAGCGCGCCTCATGACGGTCCTTTCCTCGACCTCGCCTGCCACTCACGCCGCGGTCGGAAAGGTCGCGGCGCGCTTCGGCGCTCTTGTCGTTGTCGACACCATCCTTGAGTCCGGGAAGCCCGAGCTCTTGCCCGCGGGCGCGACCTTTCCGGAGAGCTTCGCCTATGTCGGCGTCCATTCTCCGACCGATATGCGCGTCGCGGGCGACCGATCAACTGCGCATATCGACGCTGTTTCGGCTATGCGCCGTCGAGGTTTTCGCGTGGCGCTTGCCGGCGGATTAGGACCGGAGACACTCGACGCCGTGCTTGAGGCCGAGCCGGAGATTGTGATCGTGGGAGGCGCCATCACCGGGGCGGACGACCCCAGAAGGGTTGCTACATGGATCAAGGACCGATTGCGCAATCCCGGGCGTGGCTGGCCGTCGGACGCGAGATAGCGGAAACGCTGGAGCGCGTGGACGCTGGCGCGTTCGAGCGCTTCGTCGACGTCTTTCGGGACGACAGCCGTCGCTGGTTCTTCTCGGGCCAGGGACGTTCCGGACTTCGTGGCGGAGATGGCCGCGATGCGGTTCATGCACATGGGTCGTCCCGCGCATTTTGTCGGCGAAGCGACCGCTCCGTCGATCCGGGCCGGCGACGGGCTTCTCCTCGTATCAGGCTCCGGCAATACCCAGGTCACCGTCCACTTCGCTCGAATAGCGAAAGACGAGGGAGCCAAGATCGCCTTGATCACTCGAGAGCCAGACAGTGCGCTCGCGAAGCTCGCCGACACCGTCCTTCATGTTCCCATCGAGGCAACGGCGCAGTTCGGCGGCAGCCGCTTTGAGCAGACGAGCCTCGTTCTCCTCGATGCGATTGTGCTCGAACTGATGCGGGCCGTCCCCGACCCGCACCGGATCATGCTAAATCGCCACACCAATCTGCAATGACGAGATCCGGCGGCGCGTGCGCCTAAGCGCCGCCGGCTGATCCTCGCTCACTGACCGCCGGCCTGCACCTTCTTCACATAGGCGTCGACCGCGTCGACGACCTTAGTGTCCGGATTGGCTTTGCAATAGACGATGACTTCGTGGATGCCCTGCTTTGCGCGCGCGACGTTAATCGAGTGCCGCTTCATGTGGCCATTCCACCAGCCGCTGTACCAGGCGCCGAGGAAGTCAGCGTCTTCCTGAAAGGTGCCGGCAAGCTGCGCGCAGGTCAGCGCCCGCACGTTGAGATAGCCTTTGTCGTCCATGTAGGTCTTCAATTCGACCTGGGCTTGAGACGCTGAAACGGACGCGATCAGCCCCGCCGCCGCGATGAGCGCGACACGCAAATCGACCCGACCAAGCCTTGCTAAGAGCCTTGTGCTTGAGGCAACCATTGTCTTCCCTCTTTCCGATTTAGGAGTTCAACGAGGCGCGTCTTTGGCCGTCCGCAGAGCAGCCAGCGCGCAAGCGCGAAGTTACTTCTCGTCGTTCACCTTGATGCCCTGTTCCTTGCGCATCGCCTTGATGTTGATGTCCATCGCCGTGATGACCTTCGTCTTCGGATTGGCCTTGCAATAGACGATGACCCGATGCTCCAGCTCCTTGGCGCGATCGACCTTCAATTTGCTGTAGCCAGCGAGGCCGTTGTACCAGCCGCTGTACCAGACGGTCATGAAGTCAGCGTCTTCCTGAAAGGTGTTGGCGAGCTGAGCGCAAGTCAGCTTCTGGACATCCAGGTTGCCCTTCGCATCGGCATAGGTGGACAGCTCCACCTGAGCCTGAGCGGCGCTGACGCCAAACAGCGCCATTGCACAAAACGATATCATGAATTTCATTCGTTCCCTCCCCAACCCACGCGCGGTTGCGCGCCCTGAAGGTTCCTGAGGCGATAGACGGTGCCGAAGCGGAACACCAGACCCTTCAACCCATCCCGTCCACAGGAATCTCGTTGAAGAGGAGCGGACGGATCAGACCTGAACGGCTGACGTTTCAGCGCTCCCTGACGTTGAGGCCGCGCTTGCGGAACAGCGCCTCAGGCGATGGCGCGCGGCCGCGAAAGCCTCGATAGGCCTCCTCATAGTCGCGCGTGGCGCCGGCGGCATAGACGAAATCGTGTAACTTCTGGGCCAAGGCTGGATCGAAGATGTCGCCGCTCTCTTCGAACGCCTCGAAGCCGTCGGCGTCGAGAACCTCCGACCACAGATAGCTGTAATAGGCGGCCGAATAGCCGCCCGAGAAAATATGCTGGAAATGCGGAGTGCGGTGACGCATGGCGATGCCCTCGGGCATGCCGATCCGCTTGAGCTCCTGCCTCTCGAACGCAACCACATCCACGTTCGCCGGCGACGGATCGAGATGGAGTTTCAGATCGACCAGCGCCGACGCCGTATACTCGACCGTGGCCCAGCCCTGATTGAATTGGCGCGCCTTGAGAAGCTTGCTGAGCAGCGGCTCAGGCATGGGCTCGCCTGTCTTGTAATGCAGCGCGAAGCGCCGCAGCATTTCGGGCTGAATCATCCAATGCTCGTAGAGCTGCGAGGGAAACTCCACGAAATCACCTGCGACATGGGTGCCGGAAATCATGGGATAGGTGACGTCGGACAGCATGCCGTGCAGGGCGTGGCCGAATTCGTGGAACAGCGTCCGCGCATCGTCGACGCTCATGAGACTCGCTTCGCCCTCGCCGCCCTTGGCGAAATTCATCACATTGACGACGATGGGCAGTTGCCGCCCGTCGAGCTTCTGTTGGCCGCGGAAATTGCTCATCCACGCCCCGCTTCGCTTTGACGGACGTGCGAAATAGTCGCCGATGAACAGCGCGATGGGCGCGCCGTCGCGGCCGATCACGGTCCAGGCGCGAACGTCGGGATCGTAGAGCTTGAGGTCGAAGCGCTCGACGAACTCGAGCCCGAAGAGGCGGCCGGCGGCGTAGAACGCCGCCTCGATCATGCGGTCGAGCTGCAGATAGGGCTTGAGTTCGGCCTCATCGAGGTCGAACTCGGCCTTGCGCCGCTTCTCCGCGAGGTAGCGCCAATCCCAGGGCGCGATCTTGAAATTGCCGCCCTCGCTCGCCGCGATCGCTTGCAGCGCCTCTTCATCTTTCCGCGCGCTGGCGACGCCCGACGCCCACACCGACTCGAGCAGATCGAGCGCGGCTTGCGGCGTCTTCGCCATCGTGTCCGCGAGGCGATAGTGGGCGTAGGACTCATATCCGAGCAGGTGCGCCCGCTCCGCTCTAAGCCTCACCATTTCGGCGGCGATCGCGCGATTGTCGCTCGCGCCATCGCTTTCGCCGCGGGCGGACCAGGCGCGAAAGGCGTTCTCGCGGAGATCTCGCCTCGCTGAGAACTGCAGGAACGGTTCGATGCTCGAGCGGGCGAGCGTCACCGCGAAATGTTCCGGATGGCCGCGCTCGGCGGCGATGCGCGCTGCGCTCGCGACATAAAAGTCCGGCAGGCCGACGAGATCCTCCTCGTCCAAGAGCATGAGCCAGCCCTTTTCGTCCGCCAGCACATTCTGGCCGAATTGCGCGGCAAGCGTCGCCAGCCGCTCGGCGATCGCGGCCAGGCGCGCCTTGGCCTCTCCCGGGGCGCCGGCGCCGGCGCGGGTGAAATCGAGATGATAGCGCTCGAGCACGCGCGCCTGCTCGACCGAAAGCCCGAGCTTGTCCTCCCTGGCCTTGAGTGCGTCGATGCGCTTGAACAGCGCCTCGTTCAAGGAGATTTGGCTGCGATGGCGCGCGAGCACGGGCGCGATCTCCCGCTCGATTGCCTGAAGTTCGTCGTTGGTCGCTGCGCCCGCGAGATTGAAGAAGACTTTCGCGACGCGATCGAGACTGCGCCCGCTGCGTTCCAGCGCGTCAATCGTATTGGCGAAGGTGGGCGCCTCTGGGTTTGCCGCGATGGCGTCGATCTCGGCGCGATGGTCTTTCAGCGCGACGTCGAACGCGGGACGGAAATGCCCGGGTTCGATGCGGTCGAACGGCGGCGCCTCGAACGGGCCCGTCCAAGCTTCGAGAAGCGGGTTTTGGTCAACGTTAGACTGGGTCATCATGTCTCCGACTGGCGTTCGCAAAGCCCGCCGCCGCGAGCCTCTCGGGCTACCGCTGTGTGATCGTCCCTGACGTCAGAATAGCGATCTTCGGCCAGCGCGTCCGCCCCTACGCGCGCGCCAGCAATCGTCCGGCCGCAAGCCAGAAGGGCGGAAGGCATAGGGGGGTCGATGACAGCGGCAGGATCGAATCCTTGATCAGGATTCCGAGCTCATCGCGAACGAACCTTCGGCGGGCTTCGATCCGTTCGACCACGGCCGGATGGCGGGCTTTCAGCTCGGCGCGCAACGCGGCGTCGGCGAAAACCACGCCGTCCTCGCAATTGAGCGCCCATCCGGCTCGCATGGGGGTCGGAATGATGTCGACCTGAAACGGCATGCCCGACGCGATGCGCTCGTCGGAGCCCGGTCGGATCGGCGTATGGATCCATTCGTCGTGGCCGGTGAGATGGCCTGGGTTGAGCGCGGAGCGCAGGCCGCCGCGCGCGAGCGCCGCGCCGACAGCGTCGAACACGGTTTCCCCGGCGACGCCGATGTCGGCGGTCTCGTACCAGGCGATAAGGCCGTCGAAATAGGCGGCGGCGGTTTTGAGAAACGCCTCATCATGGTCGGCGATCAATCCGGCGCGGGCGGAAAGGCCGCCCCAGTAGCCGACCCCAGCCGTGACGCCGTCACCTCGATTTGCGATCCGGCCTCCTGGCGAGCGCAGGCCGATGACCGGATCATTCGCGTCGCCCGTCGCATACATGACATGGGCGGAAAGAACCTCGCCGGCGTAGCCCATCGCGCTTGCCGCCTCCATCTCGCTTAACCCCAAACGCGTTCCGGTCACGATGCGCCAGACGGCGGCGGAGGCGCGCGCGGCGCCCCATTCATGCAAGGCGATCTGATCGACGTCGATGATCGAACGCAGCCCAGTCGTCGGATGCATGAGCACGGGCGTGGCCTCCTTCAACGCCTCTGGGCCGCCAGCAATTCGGCTCAGCATCGCGACGAGATAGTGGGGAACGAACAGGCCTGGCGCGGCGTCGTCCCATTCCGCCGGCTCGAGATATTTCCAACCCACGAGCCCGATCGTCTGGCCGCGGCCAATTCCTGCTTCTCTCAATACGGTCGGGAGATTGGGCTTCAGCGAGCGGTCCTGACCCATGAGGCTCATGCTTTGCGCGAGCACAATGTCGACGCCGGGAAGCCCGGCCAGCGGCGCATACGCTTCGCCCTCGTTGCCAACAACGAGCACACGCCGATCCCGGGGGCCGAGCAGCAGCAGCGCCTCCTCGAACCGTGGATCGTAGCCTGAGAGGAAGGCGATGTTGGCGAGATGTTCGCGGTCGGCGTAGACGACGAGCCAATCGCATTTCGCCCGCGCATAGGCGTCGCGACAGCGCTTCTCATAGGTCGCGGCGGGAATGCGCGGTGCTTCAAGCGGAACGCCAAAGTCGGGAACGGCGACGTCGCGCAGCGCTATTGCCATGGAACTTCTCTCCGCTCGAAGCCGCTTAGGGGCGCGCCCCAAAGCCCTCATCATCTGATAGCCCCTGAGGTCCGCAAACGCGATCTTCGGGCGCCGGTCGGAACACGCCTTGCCTGCGCTGTCGCGCGTGATATGCTAACCCTTAAAACTTATATGGGAGGTTAGTATGCGTAAATTCTCCGCCATTTTCGCCGCGGCGCTCGCCTCTGCGCCGGTGGCGGTCTCTGCGGCGGACCTCGCCGGCCAGGAAATCCGCATCGGCGTCGCGGGTCCTCTGACCACGCCCTCAGCGACTTTCGGCCTCGAGATGCGCCAGGCCGTCGATCTCGCAATCGACGAGCGGGATGCGGCGGGCGGCGTCTTAGGGGGAAAGATCGTGGCGGCGGTGATCGATGATCAGGCGGACGCAGAAAAGGGAAAGGCCGCGGCTAAGGCGCTTTGCGACGATCCGAGCGTGCTCGCTGTCGTAGGCCACGTGAATAGCGGCGTCATGCTCGCGAGTGAGAAAGTGTACGCCGATTGCGGCCTGCCAATCGTGACTCCGATGGCCTCCAATCCGGCCATCACCGAGCAGGGATTAGCCAACGTCTTCCGCCTGACCAACCGCGACGACCACAAGGGTCCGGCTCTCGCGCGCTGGCTCACGACCAAGATGGGTAAGAAATCGGCTGTCGTGGTCGACGACGGCACGCCCTATGGCAAGGGAATCGCCGACCAGTTCTCGAGCGGCTTCGCGGCCGTGGGAGGCGTGGTCGTCAAGCGCTGGACCGCCAAAGCAGGCCAGACGGACTTCACCGCCGAGGTCGCGGAACTGCCGAAGGATTTCGACGTGCTGTTCTTCGGCGGCATCAAGGAAGGCGCCTACGTCCTCAAGGACATGCGAAAGGCTGGTCTCAATCAGGTCTTCGCTTGTGGCGACGGCTGCTGGAGCGTCGGCGGCTTCATCAAGCCGGCAGAGGGCGCAGCGACCGCGGGGGAGGGCGTCCGCGTACTGTCGGCCGCGCCCGCACTCGGCAAGGTTCCAGGTTCGGCCGAATTCGCTGAGCGCTACAAGGCTCGCTTCGGACCGATCAACAATTACGCTGCAAGCTCCTATGACAGCGCGCGCATCGTCATGAATGCGATCGAGGCGGCGGCGGCGAAGAAGGGTGGCCTACCTGACCGCGCGGATGTGCTTGCCGCGCTAAAGGACATAAAGTTTCAAGGCGTCGCCTATGCCGCGCCCGAGGCCTTCGACACGAAGGGCGACAACACGGCTGCCGTCATCTTCGTCAACGAGGTCGACGGCGACCGCTTTCGCGAGATCGACCAGATCGGTGGGCGCTAGGCCGCCGCCTTCTGATAGTCCTTGACGTCCGCGAACGCGATCTTCGGCCAGCGCTCCTGCTCGTAGCGCAGGTTGAAAGCGCTGGACGCCATGAACACCGGCGCGCCGTCGAGATCGGCGGCGACGGACGATGGGTAGGCGTCGAGAAACTTCTCAAGTTCCATCTTGTCACCTGAAACCCAGCGGCAGATCTCGAAGCGGCTCGGCTCGAACGTGACGGGCAGGCCGTATTCGGCATTGAGGCGCTCAGTGAGCACATCGAGTTGCAGGGCGCCCACGACGCCGACAATCGCCGCCGCGCCGTCATGCGGCAGGAACACCTGCACGACGCCTTCCTCCGCCATCTGCTGCAGCGCCTCGCGCAGCTTCTTGGCTTTCATCGCATCGGAAAGTTTGACCCGGCGCAGGATTTCCGGAGCGAAGCTCGGCACGCCACGAAAGACGATCTCCTCGCCCTCCGACAGCGTATCGCCGATGCGCAGGAGCCCGTGATTGGGAATGCCGACCACGTCGCCGGCGAAGGCTTCTTCCGCCAGGGAACGGTCCTGGGCGAAGAAGAATTGTGGCGCTGACAGCGTGAGCGGCTTGCCCGTTCGCACGAGCCTCGCCCGCATGCCGCGCTGGAGCTTGCCCGAGCAGACGCGCATGAAGGCGATGCGGTCGCGATGGTTCGGGTCCATGTTCGCCTGGATCTTGAACACGAAGCCGGTCATCTTCGGCTCGTCCGCCTTCACTGTGCGGCTCTGAGCTTCCTGCGCGCGTGGGCTCGGCGCGAATTCGGCCAGAGCGTCGATGAGGTCTTTGACGCCGAAATCCTTGAGCGCGCTGCCCCACAAGACCGGGGTCATATGGCCTTCGAGGAAGGCCTTCTTGTCGAAAGGCTTCAGGCCCTCGACCGCGAGGTTGAGCTCTTCGATCGCCTGGGCGCGCTCGTGTTCCGGCAAGAGCTCGGCGACGCGCGGATCGTCGGGGCCGTTGACGGCGAACGTCTGCGCGTCCTTGCCGAGCGGCGTCAGGCGGCTGCGCCGGATGTCATAAGCGCCGGCGAGCGAGCGTCCGCGGCCGATTGTCCAGGTCAGCGGCGCCGAGTCGAGCGCAAGGGTCTTCTCGATCTCGTCGAGGAGATCGAACGGATCGCGGGTCTCGCGGTCCATCTTGTTGATAAAGGTGACGATCGGGATGTCGCGCAGGCGGCAGACCTCGAACAGTTTGCGCGTCCGCGCCTCGATGCCCTTGGCGGCGTCGATGACCATCACGGCCGAGTCGACGGCGGTGAGGGTCCGGTAGGTGTCCTCGGAGAAGTCTTCGTGGCCGGGCGTATCGAGCAGGTTGAAGACGCAATCGCCGTATTCGAACGTCATCACCGAGGTCACGACGGAAATGCCGCGCTCGCGCTCGATGCCCATCCAGTCGGAGCGCGTCTGGCGACGATTGGCCTTGGCGCGCACTTCGCCGGCGAGCTGAATGGCGCCGCCAAACAGGAGCAGCTTTTCAGTCAGCGTCGTCTTGCCCGCGTCCGGGTGCGAAATGATCGCGAAGGTGCGTCGGCGCGCGACGGGGTTGGGGTCAGGCATGGTCTTTGAATTGTGGGGAAGGGACGCCCTCTACTTAGTGCGGATGCGCCGGAGAGGGAAGAGCTCGTTCGCCTCCGGCTGTCGCGGTCACGTCGAGCGCAGAGGCTCGGCGCCTCTCCGTTCGATCGAGCAGCGCCTTAATCTAGCTTTGGATTCTTCGCCCGAACCGTATTGTCCGATCCATTCGGTATGGGTTATGGACTCAGTATTGACGCGCCCGCAAAAACACCGGTGAAACGAAATGCGCCGCGCGCGGAGGAGGAATGGATCGCAAGTGGCTGCCGCTCAACGCGCTCAGAGCGTTCGAAGCGGCCGGACAACATCTCAGCTTCACCGCCGCCGCCAATAGCCTGACGGTCGCGCAGAGCGCGGTTAGCCGTCACGTCATCGTGCTCGAGAATTTCCTCGGCGTCGCGCTGTTCGAGCGACGCCCCCAGCAACTGGTGCTGACCGAGGCCGGGCGGCACATCCTGCCGGTCGTTTCGAAGTCCTTCGACCGTATCGACCAGGCGCTCGGCGAGGTGATCAAGGAGAAAGGGCGCCCGAAGCGGGTGCTCAAGGTCGCGCTGCCGACCTCGTTCGCGCATCGGCTCGCCATTCCAATCTTGCGCGATTTCCGCTCTGAAAACGCCGGCATCTCGCTCGAAATCGTCTCCAAGCCGACGACCGGGCCGGAAGTGGACGGCGACATCGACATCGCCATCGTCTATTCCGAGCCCCGCGTCACCGACGCGATCCATGACCTCTTATGGATGGTGCGCTCGACGCTTCTGTGCAGCCCGAAGCTGCTCGAAGAGACCGACGCCAGCGATCCGGCGCGGCTCATTGCCGCGAGCGACCTTCTGCATCTCAAGATCGATGGCCGGCCGCGCCACTTCTTCTGGGAAATGTTCGTGCGCTCGATCGGACGCCCCGATATCGCCGTCGATCGCGGCCTGGTGTTCGACACCCAGCAACTCGCGGCCCAATACGCGATGATGGGCGATGGGCTGGCGCTGCTTGATCCGCTGCTGTTCCATGAGGAGATCAAGGCTGGCCGGCTGGTGCGTCCCTTCGATCTCTGGCTCGACGAAGGTTATGGCTATTATCTCACCACCCACCCCGAGGATCTGAGCAACGAGGCGGTGGCGTTGTTCCGCTCCTGGCTCATCGCGCGGTTTTCAGGCGGCGCGCCGGCTCGACCGCCGGAGCCCGAACCCGTCGCCCCCGAGCCGCCAAAGCTACGCGCGGCGAAATAGGGGCCGCCGAATTGGCATGGTCAAACGCCATTTTGGCGCGCGCATGGTCTCGTCAACTCCGCTAGAAGAGGTCGCACGACCCGTCGCGATCGGCGCCGGCGGCGAGGAATCCGGGGAACCCAATGACGACGGATTCGTCGCCGCAGGATACGGGGCGCCGCCGCCGGCGCACGGCCGAACGCGGCGGCGGGTCCGGCGCGTCTCAGCCGCAAGGCCAGCCTCAGTCGCCGTTCGCGCCGGTCGAACTTGTCTCGCCTGACGAACTCGAATCGATCCATCAGGCGGCGCTGACCGTGCTCAAGGAGATCGGGGTCGACTTCCTGCACGACGAGGCGCGCGCAATGCTGAAGGACGCGGGCGCCGACGTCGATCCGGCCTCGCGCCGCGTTCGCTTCGAGCCTGCTCTGGTCGAGGCGCACATCGGCCTTGCGCCAAAAGAGTTCAGGCTGCACGCCCGCAATTCGGCGCGCGATCTCTCGATTGGCGGACGCCGCGTCGCCTTCGGCACGGTGGCGAGCGCCCCCAATTCGTTCGACCGCGCGGGAGGGCGGCGGCCTGGCGCCAGGCGCGACTACCAGAACTTCATCCGCCTCGGGCAGAGTTTCGATTCGATTCACTTCATCGGCGGCTATCCGGTCGAGCCGATCGACATTCCCGCCTCGATCCGTCATCTCGACGCGCTGTTCGACATGCTGACGCTGTCCGACAAGCCGGTCCACGCCTACAGCCTCGGGCGCGAGCGCAACCTCGACGCCATCGAAATGGTCAAAATTGCGCGTGGGCTCGACGATGAGACGCTGGAGCGCGAGCCTTCGCTGTTCACGGTCATCAACTCGTCTTCGCCATTAAGGCTCGACACGCCAATGCTGGAAGGCATGATCCAGATGGCGCGGCGCAACCAGGTGGTGGTGATGACCCCGTTCACCCTCGCTGGCGCGATGGCGCCGGTGACGCTCGCCGGGGCGCTCGCGCAGCAGCACGCCGAGGCGCTCGCGGGCCTCGTCATGACCCAGGTGGCGCGGCCAGGCGCGCCGTTCGTCTATGGCGGATTCACCTCGAACGTGGACATGAAGTCGGGCGCGCCGGCCTTCGGCACGCCCGAATATATGAAAACGGCGATTGTCGGCGGGCAGCTGGCGCGCCGGCTTGGCCTGCCTTATCGCTCCTCGAACGCCAACGCCGCCAATTCGCTCGACGCCCAGGCGGCTTACGAAAGCGTGTTCTCGCTGTGGGGCGCGATCATGGGCGGCGTCAACTTTCTAATGCATGGGGCGGGCTGGATGGAGGGCGGGTTGCAAGCCTCGTTCGAGAAGATGGCGCTCGACGCCGATCTCTTGGCGATGGTCGCCGAGTTCTTGCGCCCGCTGCGTGTCGACGAGGCGGAGCTCGCGCTTGAGGCAATGCGAGAAGTCGGCCCCGGTGGGCATTTCTTCGGCGCCGAGCACACCCAGTCGCGCTACCGCACCGCCTTTTTCCCGCCAGCCATCTCTGACTGGCGCAACTATGAGACATGGCGCGAAGCCGGCTCGCCGACCGCGGTGGACGCGGCCGAGCGCATCGTCGCCGAGCGCTTGCGCGATTTCGTGGCGCCGCCGCTCGAGGCCGAACGCCTCGAGGCGCTGACCGCCTTCGTCGCCCGCCGCAAGGCGGAAGGCGGCGCGCCGACCGACTTTTGAGCGCGTCTCACGCCCGCCAAACGACGCCCGCATGCGCCGTTGCACGCGGCAGTCGCCGCGATGTTCTTGGCCTTTGGCCTCGGCCTCGGCCTTTGGGGCGGCGCCTCTGGCGCGATCTTGATTCGCGCCGGCGTCGATGCGGCGACGTTCGGCGTCCTCCTGACCGTCTATACCGGCGCTTATCTCATCGCCATGTCAGCGGGCGGGGCGCTTGCGCACCGTTTCGGCGTCGAAAAGGCGCTCTCTGTTTCGGCGATCATCTGCGGCGCGGCGTTTTGCGCGCTCCTCAATGCCTCGAGCGAAGCTTGGGTCGCGATCGCCCTGATCGTGACGGGGTTCCTGGGCGGCGTCGTCGACGTCCTCATGAACGCAGAGGGCGCGCGGATCGAGCGCCGGCTCGGCCGCCCGATCCTGGCCCGGCTGCACGCCGCGGCATCGGCTGGAATGGCGCTCGGCGCGATCCTCGGCAGTTTGATCGCCGCCAGCACGGCGCCTTGGGCGGCCGGCGTTCTTGCCGCGCTCGTGCTCGCGCTCGCCGGCGTCGCCTACCATCGGGCAGCGCGGGCCGACCTTCCCGCTCCGGCGCCGGTCGGAGCCTGGGGGCGCAGCGGATTGTCGTTCGCGCCGGCTCTGATCGGGATAGGCGTCATCGTCGGCGTCTCGATCGCAGCGGAACTCGCGGCGTCCTTGTGGTCGACGCTGCTGCTGCGCGAGGAAGCGCCGAAGCTGGCGGCGATTTCCGGTTTGGGGGCGGCGTTCTTTTCCACCTGTCAGGCTGCGTTGCGCTTCAACGCCGACGCGATTCGCCTTCGCGTCAGCGACCTTCGCCTCATCATCGTATCGTTCGCGATTGCGGCCTTGGGCTTCGCTCTGGTCAGCGTTCAGGCCGGATTCGCGCTGAGCGTTGCGGGCTTCGCCTTGATAGGGGTCGGCACGGGCCCTATCGTGCCCTGCGGCTTTGCGCTGGCCGCGCGCCAGTCGGCTGCCGGACCCGCGGTCGGACTCGCCTCCGCCTCGCTGTTCAGCGCGCTGACTCGCCTGCCCGCCCCGCTGGCGACCGGCGCCATCGCGCAAGCTTTGTCGCTGCCGACCGCCTTCGCCGCCTTCGCGCTTGCCTTGGCGATGACGGCCGCCGCCGTCTTCGCCGCCATGAGCCGGGCTGCGGTTTCGCCCCGCAAAGTCTAAACGGCGCCGGCCTGTCGGCCCAGATCTGGGCATTGCCTTGGCGCAGCCGTTATTGCAGAGGAAGCCCGGCTGGCGATTTGCGAACTGCGCCCGCCAACCCGGGGAATGCATGGCCAAAATCATGCCAGTCATCATGTGCGGCGGATCCGGCACACGCATATGGCCGGAATCGCGGGAGAGCTTGCCCAAGCAGTTCATTCCCTTGATCGGGCAGCGTTCGACCTTTCAATCGATCGTTAGCGTGGTTAGCGACCCAGTCGTGTTCGATCCCGCGGTGGTCATCACCAATTTCGACTATCGTTTTCGCGTCGCCGAGCAATTGCGGGAGATTGGCGCCGAGGCGGTGATTCTGCTCGAGCCGGACCGGCGCGACAGCGCCGCCGCCGTCGGAGCCGCGGCCGCATGGGCGGCGGCTCGTGATCCGAAGACAGTCATCGCCATGCTCGCGGCCGACCATGTGTTTGAGGAGGGTGAACGCTTCGCTCAGCTTTGCGCGCAGGCCTACGCGGCTGCCGCGGCGGGCGAGATCGTCACCTTTGGCGTCACGCCCGACCATCCCGCGACCGGTTACGGTTACATTCACCCGGGCGCCCCGCTCGCGTGCGATCCACAAGTGCGTCGGATTGAGCGATTCGTGGAGAAGCCCGACGAAACACGTGCGCGCGCGTTCATTGAAGACGGTTATCTATGGAACTCGGGCAATTTCGTCTTCCGCGCCGACGTCATGCTGGAGGAGCTTCAGCGTTTCGAGCCGGAGATCGCGGCGGCGGCCGCCGCGGCTGTGTCGGCTGCGAAAAAGGACCTCGGGTTCGTGGTCCTCGACCACGATTCCTTCGCCAACGCGCCCAAGACCTCAATTGACTATGCGGTGATGGAGCGAACCGACAGGGCGGTGGTGCTGACGGCTGATGTCGGATGGTCGGATGTCGGCGAGTGGTCGGCGGTCTGGCGGCTCAGTCCACGCGACGCGAACGGCAACAGCCTGCGCGGACGCGCAGTAGCCGTTGATTCCTCGAACCTGCTGGTGCGCTCGGAAGAGCAATTGACTGCTGTTATCGGCCTGAAGGACGTAGTCGTCATCGCCACCGGCGATGCGGTGTTGGTGGCCGACCGGTCACAGACGGACAAGGTTAAAAAGCTCGTCGAGCGGCTTAAGGCGCAGGGCCACCCGGAAGCGACCGAGCATCGGCGCAATTATCGCCCCTGGGGCTATTATCAGAGCATCGACCAGGGCTCGCGCTACCAGGTCAAGCGCATTGTCGTGCGACCGAGCGGCTGTCTCTCTCTGCAAAAGCATCGCCACCGCGCCGAGCACTGGGTGGTCGTGCGCGGCGCCGCGGAGGTAACGCTCAACGGCAAGATCGAACACGTGCACGAGAACGAATCGATCTACCTGCCGATCGGCTCGACGCACCGGCTCGCGAATCCCGGCAAGATCGACCTGGAGCTGATCGAGGTTCAGACCGGCAGCTATTTCGGCGAGGATGACATCGTCCGGATCGATGACGTCTACGATCGGAAATGAGGCGATGGCGGCGCAGCGAGCGCCGCCATGGAGGCTTAAGCCTCTTCCCGCGAAGCCAGGCGGGCGATCTCGTGAATGTCGGCGCGGTCGATGCCGATGTCGTGCAATTCGCGATCGGAATAGGCCGAAAGCTCCTGCAAGACGTGCCAATAGACGCGGCGGGTGCGCAGGAATCGAGTGAACATCTTCATGGCGGTGTCCTTTTGGTTGACCGCCCTCCTGATTTTCGGCCTCTACGACGAGGCCTATGGAAATCGCTCCCTCTCTAGACCACGCCTAGGTAGATTGCTGCGCTGCAAAAGTCAATGCTGCGGCGCACACATAAATGTGAAAACCGCATGGCCATCCAGATTACGAGCTGTCGAAGGCGGCCATACTAGGCACTTAAATGCAGAAAAAGTTAACCATTTCGATATCTGATGGCGCTAAGACAAGCTTGCAGTGCATAGCACGGATGCATGTCGGGCTGTCCTTGCTCCCATAGGCGATCCTGGTCCTTCGAGGCGAATGTCGGCGGGGCCGCCCCGTCGACCCCGTGTCCCCGAATAGAGTTTGACAGCCGCGGCGGAGCCCTTTACGAGGGCGCGACTTCAGGCGCGCTCTCGGCCAACGGGAGCGCGTTTGTTGTTTTGACGCACCCGCGGCCTTAAGCCTTGCTCGGCTCATGGCCTGTCGGCGCTCTTTGGGCGCAGAGGAGGGCGCGTTCCTCGTTGAACTTGAACTGATCTTAAGAGGAATAGCGATGACGAAGCGCGCGGAAGCGAAATACAAGATCGATCGCCGGATGGGCGAGAACATCTGGGGGCGCCCTCGCAGCCCCTTCAACAAGCGTGAATATGGGCCGGGCCAGCATGGCCAGCGGCGCAAGGGCAAGGCGACCGACTTCGGCACCCAGCTCAAGGCCAAGCAGAAGGTCAAGGGCTACTACGGCAATATTTCGGAGCGCCAGTTCCACAAATATTACGTCGAGGCGCGTCGCCTGAGGGGCGACTCGAGCGCCAACCTCATTGGCCAGCTCGAGCGCCGGCTCGACGCCCTGATCTATCGCGCCAAATTCGTGCCGACCGTGTTCGCGGCGCGCCAGTTCGTCAACCACGGCCACATCAAGGTGAACGGACGGCGGGTCAACATCGCCTCCTATCAGGTCAAGGTGGGCGACCTGGTCGAGATCAAGGAATCCTCGCGCCAAATGAACTTGGTGCTTGAAGCCAACGCCCTCGCCGAGCGGGACGTGCCCGACTATATCGAAGTCGATCACGCCAAGGGCACGGCCAAGCTCACGCGCGTTCCCGGGCTCTCCGAAGTGCCGTATCCGACGCACATGGAGCCGAACCTGGTGATCGAATTCTATTCGCGCTGACAATTCGCTCGGGACTCGCCGAAGCGAGTCCCGCTGGTCTCGGGCCTTCGCCGGGCGCCGATAGCTCAAGAGGCTTTGCCTGGCCCCCGCCTGCGCACGGGGATGACGTGCCAGCGGACGCACAACCGCCAAATCTCCAGGATCCCATGCCGATCCCTCGCTCCGGAACCGCGGGCCTCGGCGTTGTCCTCTATCTCGCCGGCGTCGCTCTGTTCGCGGTCAACGACGCGCTCGGCAAATGGCTGGTCGCGGACTATGGCGTTGGCCAATTGATGATGCTGCGCTCGATCGGCGCCGGCGTCGTGCTGGCGCCGATGATCCTGTCGCTGCGCGTCAATTTGATCGATCCGCGCCGGCCGTGGCTTCAGGTTCTGCGCGTCCTGTGCGCGGCGGTCGACACGTTCGCCTTCTATTACGCGACGCGCACCATGCCGCTCGCCGACGTGATGACCTTCTATATGGCGACGCCGCTCATCGTCACGGCGCTGTCGGCGCCGCTGCTCGGCGAAAAGGTCGAGCGCTTTCGCTGGGTCGCCGTCCTGATCGGCTTCGTCGGCGTCCTCATCGCGCTGAGGCCCTCGCCGCAGATGTTCTCCCAGGCCGCGCCTATCGCGCTGTTCGGAGCGACCACCTTTGCGCTCAGCCAGACGATCACCCGCGAGCTCCGGGGCATCCACTGGCTGCCGCTTGTCTTTTGGCAGTTCGTTGGCGGCGGCCTGATCGGCGCGGCGACCGTTCCCTGGGCGTGGACGACGCCCAGTCTTTTCGATCTCGGCCTCATGTTCCTGGTCGGCGTCGTCGCGATGATCTGCTTCATCTGCATCGTCCGGGCGCTCGCGCTCGCCCGCGCCGCGGTGCTCGCGCCGCTTGCAATATTCGGCGATCCTGTGGGCGGCGATCCTGGGCTGGCTCGATCTGGCGCGACGCGCCGACGCTGCCCGATCATCGTCGGCAACGCCATCATCATCGGCAGCGGGCTCTACGTGGCGGCGAGGGGCAAGATGGTCGGGGACGCGGTGGAGTGAGGTGGTTGTCAGACCCGAAGCGAAAATGGGTAAAACTACCAATTGCAGACAATAAGCTTATCATCCAGTCTGGACAGTAGCACACGAATGATTGCCCGCTGACTTTATTGGCGGGAGACGGTGTGCACGCGAGAGCGATGCGTTTTTCAGGCACTACTCAGCGTTGTTTTTGCAAAAACTAATTTATAGGAGGAATTTCCCATGGATAGCCGCCTATCGAGCAAAGATTTTCAAGCGGCCGAACTCATTCGGCCAACGCAAATCGAAACTCGTCCACCGCCTGGATTGACACTTTTTGTAAAGATTGATCTCGGAATCGCAGATCGAGCCCCGGAAACCGCCATCTATATTCCCGATGGCTTCTCAAAGGGGCCCGATGTTGACATCGTGCTTTATCTGCACGGCTTTCAACAGTCTGACGGAGTCAAATCTATCAGTCAATATCTTACGAAGGACTACGGCCAGTTGCGCCAGCGGTTGAACGCGAGTGGACGGAACGTCATTCTGGTTGCGCCTACGCTCGGTCCGAAGTCCGAGCCTGGGAATTTGACGGCTCACGGCGGGCTCAATTCTTTTCTCGGCCAGGCGCTCGCCGCAATTCGCGCCCATGCCGGGGACGGCTGGCCAGACGTCCTCTCGCTACGCAGTCTGATTGTCGCTTGCCACAGCGGCGCGGGAGTTGACGAGCGGGAACTCGCCGGAGGGAGCGGCAAGGCGCTGGCAAGCCTTAAGGACTCCTGGGGCTATGAGTTCCTCTATCACGATGTCGACGTGCCATTCTGGAGCGGATGGGCGCGGAACCACAACACGAGTCGCTTGCTGCTTTTCTATCGGCCCAACAATTCCCCCGAAAACGCCGAGATGGTCCATCGTTGCAAGACCCTCGGGGGGCTAGGGCTTGCAAACCTCATAGCGACGCCGTCCGGCGCCAGCAGCCACATGCTCGTCCCTGTAACGCATTTCCAGGGTTGTCTCGAGCGGGCCGATTTTCTCGATCGGAAGCCCCAGCTCGTCGCCTAAGGGCGGCGCGCGTCGATCCTCTCCGAAGCAATCTGCTTGGCGCGCCTCTCCGCCCGCCCAAGAAGTCGTTCTCGCGCTGGATCGTTGAGCCTGAGCTCCCGCTCACGCCCCGTCGCGGGTCGCGGGCCACGCGCCCGAGAACGTCTTGCCGGCCGTGTCCTCGGCCTCGACGCGAAATTCCTTGGCGCCGTTGGGCTTGTAGGTGAAGCGAAAATTCGGGTCCTCGGAGATCGATATCCCCGCCGCCATCGAGAAAACGAGATCCTGTCCCTGATAGATCGCAAGCTTGTCGATGTAGCGCGATGGCGTGTAAAGCCGGGTCACCTGATCCATCTGCAGACCGGAATTGTTGGGATGGCGGATCATGAGGAGCGCCTCGTTCGGCGTCTCGGGGGTGGCCGGCAGGATGCGGAACTTCATCTGGCCAAGCGTCGCCAACGCTTCTTCCATGCTCTTGGCCATGGGCGCCGAGCATCCGCCGGACGCCTTGATGAAGCGCGTCGCCATATGGAGCGAGCCGTCGCTGAGTTCCGCGACCACGCGAACATTGGTGTAGGAATTGACCCGCGCCCGGGTCGAAATGCGCGTGTCCCCCGTCTTCTCGCCGAGGGTGAAGACGGCCGCGAGCGGCACCGGATTCTGATCGATGACGAGTGTCAGCTTGACGACGCGGCGCGAATCTCCCTCTGGCAATTTCGCCGAGAACGACATTGGCACCAACGCCGCGTCATCGGCGCGCACGGGCGCCTCGAACTTGACCAGGCTTTGGTCTTCTACGATCGGCGCATCGTTGAAAAACATCCGCACGAGGTCCGGCCAGGAATCGGGCTCCTGGTCGTCTTCAGCGAAAGCGCGGCCGCCGGTCGCGCAGATAAACGCGAGGCTGGCGAGGGTCTGTCGTCGGTTAAGCGTGCGCGCCATTGAAGCGCCTCCGTCCCAATATCGGTCCGTCTACTGATCCCATTCGTATTCCGAATAGGCCGCCGTTGCGTTGCGCGCATTATAGTCGTCAAAAAGCCGCCAGTCATCCCGCTGCGATTGTCCGGCCGATTTGTCGGCCGCTTCGACAGGCTCGCCTTTGGCGATCGACGTCTTCACGTCCTTCGCGAGGCGGTCGAAATACGCCCGCTCGCTGTCGAGCGCTTGAGGCCAGGGGAGGCCGACGGGACCATGGCCGGGAATGACGCGCACGGCGGGAACCTGCGCCAGCGCATTGAGAACGACAAGCCACCCCTTCAAGGAGCCGTCAATGATCGGCAGATGACGCACGAAAACGAGGTCGCCGGCGAAAAGCGTTCGCGTCGCCGTGTCGAGGACGGTGAGGTCGCAATCCGTGTGCGCCGTTGGCCAAGCCTGCAGTTCCAGAGTCCTTCCGCCAAGATCCAACGTCAGACGATCGGCTACGGTCACGGTCGGGGGAATGAGTCTTCACCTCGTTGATGAGCTTGTCGCCAATGATCCGGCGAAACGCCTTGAGGTAGAATTCGCCGCGCATCGTCAAGGCGCGCGGCAGATTGTGGTGGCCGACAAAGGTCGCCCCGATCCCGTCGAAAGCGGCGTTGCCGAAGACGTGATCCGGATGCTCATGGGTATTGATGACATAGAGGATCGGCTTGTCGGTGTGGGCGCGGATGGCGGCGAGCAGCCGCTCGCCGACCGGTACGCTGCCGCCAGTGTCGACGACGGCCACGCCCTTTTCGCCGATCACGAAGCCGATATTGGCGATATCGCCCAGGTTCTCTTCGGTCATCAAGGCGATCTCGCCGGTGTGGACGAAGACGCCCGGCGCGACTTCCTGGACTGCCAGCGGGGACAGAGTTTCGCCGCACAAGGCGCCAGGCGCCGAGAAGGCGAGGGTGGCGATGAGGGCGCCGACCAGCCAGGGGATGGCGCTACGTGAAGGAGACCGGCGGCAGTCCTGAAGCGTCATGGCCGGGCTTGTCCCGGCCATCCACGAAGGCGAGGCGAGTCAACTGTTCAGTTCGAGATAGAGGTCCCGCCATTCGGGATTCATGGCGAGGATCAAGCGAACCTTCCAGGTGCGAGGCCAATGCTTCATGTTGCTCTCACGCTGGATCGCTGCTGTGATGTCCTCATGAAATTCATACCACGCCAGCCGCCTGAGAGCATACCGCTTCGTGAAGCCCACGCAGAGCCCTTCGCGATGCTCATAGGTGCGGCGAGCAAGGTCTGCGGTGACACCGGTGTAGAGCGTGCCATTGGGCCGGTTTGTCATGATGTAGACCCAGCCGCCGCGCATTCGCACGTACCGTATGTCAAACGCCGCCTGCTGCAAAGACGTGGATGGTCGGGACAAGCCCGGCCATGACCTCACGGGCTCTGAGGCGCCGCAGCCAGAATGTAGGAGTTTGAGAGACGGCAAGCGCTTCGCGACCGCTGCGGCGGCTCCAGCGTTGAACAGACCACCAGGAACGCCCGCCGCTTTACGATCACGAGAACCAATCTGCGGTCGGCCGTCGTCGCGGCCCTTGGCTTCACTCTCCTTGCGACCTTTGCGGCAGCAGCCGGCGACGCGCCGCCCGAGCCGGATTCCTATCGGCAGAGCGATTATCGCGCGCCGACGCCCGCGAGTCTCAAGGGCGCGCGCGTGCTGACGACAGACGAGGCGGCGGCGATGTGGCGCGCGGGCGAAGCCGCTTTCATCGACGTCCTGCCCCAGGCCCCGCGTCCCAAGAATTTGCCCGCCGATGTCGTTTGGCGGGACAAGCCTCGGTTCGACATCCCGGGCAGCCTATGGCTCCCCGATACCGGTTACGGCGAACTTGCTCCCGTCATGCTCGACTATTTTCGACGTGGGCTCGACAAGGCTTTGGACGGCCGCTCGCGTCCCCTCGTGTTCTATTGCCTCAAGGATTGCTGGATGTCCTGGAACGCGGCGAAGCGCGCGCTGGCCTTGGGCTATTCCGATATCGCCTGGTATCCGGAGGGTTCCGACGGCTGGGCCGCGGCCGGTTTGCCGGTCGAGAAGCGCACGCCCGAGCCGCGACCATAAGGTCTGACAGTCTTGCGCCGCGCCGGCGGCTTACGCCAGTTTCCGCGCTCCAGCCGACAAGCAATAGACGGCGCCGGCAAGAAAAACGGCGTAGAGAATTATCGATGACCACGCCGTCGCATTGAGCAGTCCCTCTGCCATGCCCCCCAGAGTCACCAGCAGACCGACTGCGTTGAGGGCGATGACGGCGATCAGAACAGCACGAACCGCCTCCCAATCCCGAAAGTCCTTACCAAACCACTCTAAAACGCCGAAGGCCAAAAGCGTTGATCCGAAGTACCGCATAATAAGGATGAGGTGAAACTCGGGCTCGGTCCCATAGAGTGCGATCGACGGCCCAGGCAGCAACAAAAATGCGAGTCCGTATAGAATCGCGAATATGGAACTGATCGTCAGAAACGTCTTTGCAGTCATTTTATCCCTCCCTTTGTCGTCGCCCCTCTTGAGCGTCGTACGCGCTCATTAGCCGGGCGCGGCCCTGTACAATCCTCATCACCTTTGCCAGGAGAAATCAAACGTCAACTGAGGCGGGAGGGAGTGTGCGAACCGCAAACGGCGGTCGTTCGCACGGGCAAGGCCAGGGATCTTTGACGGCGGATGGGGTGTGGTGAAGCTGAGGGCGGATAAACCCTCGTCGCAATCAAGAGGGAGCATTTTTTGAAACAATCTGCTTTGGTAAAGTCGGAAACTCATGCTATCATCTCCAGATTGTCGGAAAACAAGGCGCGCCTGGCGGAGCGCTTTTCGGGAAGGCGCAAGGCAGAGGAGATTCTTATTTGGATTCGTCGTAACCCATTGAAAAGTCCCGATTTGGACGAATAAAACCAAATTAAACCAAGCAATTTTGCTTGGTTTAATTTGGTTGGGCTTGGATTTGCTTGGATTTGTTTCGGTCGCCAGACGGGGCCGCTCGGCCTGAAGCCTGCGCGGTTTTGCGCTAGCGTGCGCGCTTTCCTATAGAGCGCAGCATGGCCGTCCTCGAACCGATTTCCTATTCCGACGCGAAGCTCCGCTCGATCCTCGAGCGGGTGAAGACGATCGCGCTTGTCGGCGCGTCGGCGAACTGGAACCGCCCGAGCTACTTCGTCATGAAGTACCTGCAGGGCAAAGGCTATCGCGTGATCCCGGTCAATCCGGGCATTGCCGGCAAGACCCTGCTCGGCGAGACGGTCTACGCGTCGCTGCGCGACATCCCGGACAAAGTCGACATGGTCGACATCTTCCGCCGGTCCGAGGACGCGGCCCCTATCGTCGCGGACGCGATCGCCATCGGCGCCCAGGTCGTGTGGATGCAACTGGGGATCCGCAACGACGCGGCCGCGAAGACGGCGGAGGCGGCCGGGCTCGAAGTCATCATGAACCGCTGCCCGAAGATCGAATTCGGACGGCTCGGCGGCGAATTGTCGTGGAGCGGCGTCAACAGCGGCATCATCCAGAACCGCCCGCCCGCGGCGCCGCTTGCAGCGCCGGATCAAGAGCCCGCCAGGCGCCGCCGCGCAATCTCGATTACGGCTTCGAAACCCGCGCCATCCATGCCGGCGCTGCGCCCGACCCAACCACCGGCGCGCGCTCGACCCCGATCTACCAGACGACGGCCTATGTGTTCGACGATGTCGACCACGCCGCATCCCTCTTCAATCTGCACAATTTCGGCTACATCTATTCCCGCCTGACCAATCCGACCGTGTCGGTGCTGGAAGAACGCATTGCGGCGCTTGAGGGCGGTCGCGCCGCCGTCGCCGCCTCGTCTGGGCATGCGGCGCAGTTCCTGACCTTCTTCACGCTGATGGAGCCGGGCGACGAGTTCGTTGCCTCGCGCAACCTTTATGGCGGCTCGCTCACCCAGTTCGGGCTCTCGTTCAAGAAGCTCGGCTGGACCTGCCATTTCGTCGATCCGACCGATCCCGAGAATTTCCGCAAGGCGCTGACGCCGAAGTGCAAGGCGATCTTCATCGAGAACCTCGCCAATCCCGGGCGGCGTGGTCGTGGACATCGCGGCGGTGGCGAACGTCGCGCATGAGGCGGGTCTGCCGCTCATCGTCGACAACACACTGGCCACGCCTTATCTCTGCCGGCCGATCGAGCACGGCGCGGACATTGTCGTGCACTCGACGACCAAGTTTCTCGCAGGCCATGGCAATGCGCTCGGCGGCGTCGTGGTCGAATCGGGCAAGTTCGACTGGGCGCAGGGCGGCCGCTTTCCCTCGCTGACCGAGCCGGAGCCGGCCTATCACGGCCTCAGGTTTTTCGAGAATTTTGGCGACTTCGCCTTCACCATGAAGGCGCGGGCGGTGGCCTTGCGCGATTTCGGCCCCGCGCTTGCGCCGATGAACGCATTCCTGACGATCACCGGCGTCGAAACTCTCCATGTGCGGATGGAGCGGCATGTCGAGAATGCGTTGAAGGTCGCCGAATTTCTGAGCCAGCACCCGAAAGTCGCCTGGGTCTCCTACGCCAGCCTGAAGAACAGTCCGTATTTCAAGCTCGCGCAAAAATATCTGCCGAAAGGCGCGGGCGCTGTTTTCACCTTCGGCGTCAAGGGCGGGTTCGAAGCCGGCGTCAAGCTGGTCGAGGGCGTGCGCCTCTTCTCACATCTGGCGAATATCGGCGACACGCGCAGCCTCATCTTGCATCCGGCCTCGACCACGCACCGGCAACTCACCGACGAGCAGCGCGCCGCGTCTGGCGCGGGCGATGATGTCGTCCGCCTCTCGATCGGTCTCGAGACGGCCGACGATCTGATCCGCGACCTCGATCAGGCGCTGGGAATCTAGCGCATTCCTCAGCCCGCGGCTTTGCCTATCGCCGGATCGAAGATCGCCTTTTGAGGTCAATACAACCTGCTGCGGCTCGCAAAGCTCTCCCTAGCGGAGAAAATCGCCGCACTTTTGCACCTCGCTCCCGCCCCAAGGCGCGATCGGAACCGCCGACGTCGAGTTCTTAGGCGAGCCTTCGACCAGCTTGTCGCTATAGCTCATGTAGACCAGGATGTTGCGTTTCGCGTCGCAACCCCTCACGATTTGCATCTTCTTGAAGAAAAGCGACCGGCGTTCACTGAAAACCACATCGCCTTGCGAGAACTTGTCCTTGAATTTAATCGGGGCGTATTGACGGCAGGCCAGCGAGATATCCGACGTTTGTTCGGCCAAGCCGAGCGCGCCGGAGATTCCTCCCTTTTCTGGCGTTGTGTAGTGACAGGCCACCCCCTCGACCAACGGGTCATCGACGCCATAAACGGCCAATTTATCGTTCGGCGTTAGAAGCTTGAACGTCGTCGATTTACGAAAGATCAGGTCTGGGTCGCTCGACTGAGCGTTCACGGCCGAGATCGCGGCCAGCGCCGCGAGGGCCACGGCGGCCGTCCGCCAAACGTGCCTTGCCATGGTCTTCGTCCTTCGGGATTGCGGTCGCTTCTCGCGGCGCCGGTCGCGCCCAGTCCACTTAAGCGCGGCGCCCGACATGACAAGGGCGATTCTGCGGGGCTTGAGCTTGCCGAAGGTTGCAAGGGACAACGAATTGCGCTGCGCTCGTTGTCGGGTCGGCGGCTCTGTCATCTTTGCGATCCTCCAACGGCTCTGGCCCCGCGGACCGAGCTGAGGGAGTCCTGGCTGCCCGCCTTCGGCCGCTTAGAAACTGAACGACGGTTGCGCCGCTTCCGGCGACCCAAGGCGAACGCCCTCCAATTCGAGCATGCGCATCTTCGTCGTCGAGCCGCCGGGAGCAGAGAAGCCACCAATCTTGCCCCCGGCGGCCAGCACGCGGTGGCAGGGAATGATCAAAGGGGCCGGATTGCGGGCCATCGCCTCGCCAACATCGCGCGCCCTTTCGCGGCCGGCGCCAACCTCCTTCGCCAGTGCGCCGTAGGTAGTCGTGCGCCCCCAGCCGACCCGGCGCAGGGCGTCATAAATCTGCGCAAAGAACGCGTCCTGGCCCGCGAGGTCGAGCTGCACCTGCGAGAAGTCCATTTCCTGGCCGTCGAAGTACCGTCTCGCCGCCTCGACGACGTCCGCAACGCCCTCCGGCGGCGCGCCCGGCTCCGCGCCAAGAGCGCGGCGCCGCATCAGTCGTTCGGTGGCTTCAGCGTTTTTCGTCGGCAATTGAAAGCGAGACACCCCCGCATCGCTCCAGGCGATCGCGCAGAAGCCCATCGCCGTCTCGAAGACATGATAGTGTTGCGCACCTTGGCTCATTGCTTCGCTTCCCGTTTGGTCATGAGCCAAAGATGCGCCGCCGAGCCGCAAATTCAACCCGATTCCTGCCGTCGCGTTCCAAAGCGCATGCCGTCCAAAGGCAGGACTGGCGTTAAACCCTCGCGCCTCAGCCGGGACGCATCATATCGGCGAGCGCGTTGCGCATCGAGGTGCTGGGCACTCCGAAAAGTCCGCCATAGGGCTCATCCATATCAAGGATGACAAAGACCGCGATTGTGATCGACAGCGCGCATAAAACGGTCATCGTCGTCACCATCGCGTTCGGACGCGCGGTCAAGCCAAACGATCCGAACAGGATCGAGAGCCAGATCACCAACACCCAATAGAAAGGCGGCGAGAAAGAGGGGCGCGCGCCCTCGATCACCTTCCACCTGGCGCTCAGCAGGTCGCTGTATTGTCCGACGCACGCCGCCATCTGAGTCCTGTGGAGTGCGTCTGTCGGCTGAAGCCCGTGGACGCCGCGTCCCACCTCGCTCAAGACGTCGGACAAGAGCGGCGATTCCCCGATCCTTGGCATCTTGGACGGATCGGGAAAAGCGACGTCGACAGGACGCGGCTCGTCGGGCCATGTGCTGGCGATGACCGCGGCGACATATCCGCGCAATTGCTCGCGAATGGGCGCCGTCTCGGGACCGTAGTCGCGCAGGCAGCGGTCGAGTTGCGCAAGTTGCGCGGCGTCGTCGCCGCGAGCGCTATAGGCGGCGTCGAACCCCGCTTTGACCGAAGTCGTGAGAAGACCGAGCACGATGGCGGTGAAGGTCACAAGCAGCGTGATCATAAGCTGCACCAGCGCGATGGACTCGGGCGACCGATGCCTCTCGGGTAAGCGGGAATGAATGAAGAAGCCGATCGTGGCGCTCCCGCACATGGCGATGAACACGACGAGGGAATTGATGGGGTCTTGCATGGTCGGCCTGCGGCTAAAATCACGCCGGCCGGCGCAGCAGAAACCTCAGCCGCGCCGGTCGAGGGCCACCGCGCCCTGAGTCGGGCGCGGCGTCAATAGCCGCCGCCTCCGTGCGCGTAGGCGAAGTCGATGCCCGCCTGGACTTCGCCTGTTCAGCCGGGCGCGGAAGCGCGAGCGCCGGGCGACCGGACCGCGCCCAGCATCCGGTGGCGGCAAAACGTCTCCTTCAGTCAATTTGAAGCCGCTCGGTGCTGACCCAAGGATGCAGGCACTGCCCTTGCGCCGCGCCGCGCTACCACGCGCGAGGAACGGGAGGTGACTACGCAATCGGGCAGTGAAATCGTTCAATAAGCGCTCTTAAACGCCAATAAACGTGAGTAAACGCTAGTAAAATAGCTAACGTTTACTAGCGTTTATTTTTTCGAATCGAGACTTTTCAATGGGTTACGGCCGATTGGAGTAAAAAATCCTGTCCTGTCTTCTGGCCGGCGTCACACGGCTCGAACCGACCGCATCCTCCATTCTTCCATGATCCAACTCCGGCGCTCTGGAGCGTGGTTCAGACCCGCGAGTAGAAATGTGTAACATAGGTTTATGATTTTAGCAAGAAAAATCCGAGACAAATTCCGGAACTTAGAAATTGGCTGAATGCGGCCGTGCGCTCTCAGGCGATTACCCACCGCCTCGGCGGGCTGACAAACCATGTCACTCCCGGAACAGCGTCGAACGATAGAGGAGTTGGACAAGACACGAGGCGTGGATAGCGCCTTTGCCGGACGTTCGCCCTTCCCTCAACCCCTAAATCGCCCCATATTCCGTCCATGCCCGCCCCCCGAAAAACTGCCGCCGGACCCAAGTCTTCTGGACCCAAGTCCAAGGCCTCTCGGCCCGAGGTCCATCCGCTCGGCGAGCATCTGGCCGAGCTGCTCAACCCCGCGCTGGTCGAGCCCAAGCCGCAAGGGTTCGGCGAGGCGCCGCAGCCGAAGTTCGAGGGGGCCTTCCCGGAGAGCCATCCGCGCGGCCTGACGGGCGCGGCCGTCTCGGCCGATTCGCTCAAAGCGCTGCTGGAAGAGGGCGACCCCAACATCCGCAACCGGCCGCCATGGGTTCCGCACCGGCCGCCGCGGCCGGACAAGTCCGAGGGCGGGCGGCGCTTTCGCGTCGTGTCCGAATTCGAGCCGCAGGGCGACCAGCCGCAGGCGATCGAGGAAATCGTGAAGGGCGTTCGCGCTCAAGAGCGCGACCAGGTGCTGCTCGGCGTCACCGGTTCGGGCAAGACCTTCACCATGGCCAAGGTGATCGAGGCGACCCAGCGCCCGGCGCTCATTCTCGCGCCCAACAAGACGCTGGCCGCGCAGCTCTATGGCGAGTTCAAGAGCTTCTTTCCCGACAACGCGGTCGAGTATTTCGTCTCCTACTACGATTATTACCAGCCGGAGGCCTACGTCCCGCGCACCGACACCTATATCGAGAAGGAATCCGACATCAACGAGCAGATCGACCGCATGCGCCACTCGGCGACGCGCGCGCTGCTCGAGCGCGACGACGTCATCATCGTCGCCTCGGTCTCCTGCATCTACGGCATCGGCTCGGTCGAGACCTATACCGCGATGACCTTTTCCTTGAAGCTCGGCGACAAGGTCGACCAGCGCCAGCTCGTCAAGGATCTCGTCGCGCTGCAGTACAAGCGCGTGCAGGCCGGCGACTTCTCGCGCGGGCTTTTCCGCGTGCGCGGCGACACGATCGAAATGTTCCCCGCCCACTATGAGGACCGCGCCTGGCGCATCGGGATGTTCGGCGACGAGATCGAGTTGATCGTCGAGTTCGATCCGCTCACGGGTGTGAAGACGCAGGACCTCGAGTTCGTCAAGATCTACGCCAATTCGCACTATGTGACGCCGCGCCCGACGCTCCTGCAGTCGATCGAGGGGATGAAGCTCGAGCTTAAAGGTCGCCTGGATCAGCTGCATGCGCAAGGGCGCCTGCTGGAGGCGCAACGGCTCGAGCAGCGCACGTTGTTCGACCTCGAAATGCTGGAGGCGACCGGCTCCTGCGCCGGCATCGAGAACTATTCGCGCTATCTGACCGGACGCAGGCCCGGCGAGCCGCCGCCGACCCTGTTCGAATATCTGCCCGACAATGCGCTCGTGTTCACCGACGAGAGCCATGTGACGATCCCGCAGATCGGCGGCATGTACGAGGCGACTATCGGCGCAAGGCGACGTTCGCCGAATACGGCTTCCGCCTGCCGTCCTGCATGGACAATCGGCCGCTCCGGTTCGAGGAATGGGAGGCGATGCGGCCGCAGACCGTGCATGTCTCGGCGACGCCCGGACATTGGGAGATGGAGCAGACCGCAGGCGTGTTCGTCGAGCAGGTGATCCGCCCGACCGGCCTCATCGATCCGCCGGTCGAGATCCGCCCGGCGCGCAGCCAGGTCGACGACCTCTTGAGCGAGGTCAAGGAGGTCGCGCGGCGCGGCTATCGCACGCTGGTCACGGTGTTGACCAAGCGCATGGCCGAGGACCTGACCGAATATCTGCATGAGAACGGCGTGCGCGTGCGCTACATGCATTCCGACATCGACACGATCGAGCGCATCGAGATCATCCGCGATCTGCGCCTCGGCGCGTTCGACGCGCTGGTCGGCATCAACCTCCTGCGCGAAGGCCTCGACATTCCCGAATGCGCGCTCGTCGCCATTCTCGACGCCGACAAGGAAGGCTTTCTGCGCTCCGAGACCTCGCTCGTGCAGACGATCGGCCGCGCGGCGCGCAACGTCGACGGCAAGGTCGTGCTCTACGCCGATGTGGTCACCGGCTCGATCACGCGCGCGATGGAGGAGACCGCGCGGCGGCGCGAGAAGCAGACCGCCTATAACGAAGCCCACGGCATCACGCCGTCATCGATCCGGCGCGGCATCCAGGACATTCTGGGCTCCGTCTACGAGGCCGATCACGTGACGGTCGACATCGGCCTCGCCGACGCTCCGGCCATCGGCCACAATCTGCAGGCGACGATCGCCGATCTCGAGAAGCGGATGAAGGAAGCGGCGGGCAATCTCGAATTCGAGGAAGCCGGCTCGCATGCGCGACGAGATCAAGCGCCTGCAATCGGTCGCGCTCGCGGTCGGCGACGACCCGATGGCGCGCCAGATGGACATCGAGGCGACGGCCGGGTCTTACGCCGGCGAGCGCCCCTTCGGCCGCGCCGCCAACCTGCCCTCAACCCGCCCCCGCAAACCCACCGACGCCGACATGGGCCCGCACAATTGGGGCGGCGGCGAAGCGCGGCCGAAGGGCGGGAAGATGAGGGCGAAGGCGGGGGTGAGCCGCTTCCTCGCGGGTGCGGTCAGGATTCCCAAGCGCTTGAGTCGAGGACCTCGGCCTATTCGCCCGCAGCAAAAAAACATCCACGTCGGCGAGCATCGAGCGGTCAGCCGCCGCCACGTCCGCTTTGCGCAATCAGCGGACATTCGCCGACGTCGCCTCGAATGGGTGCGACTGACTTTGTGGACCTTCAGGTTTGGTCTGCCAATGAGAGGACATCAGGTCCGCGACATTGGCTTTTGAGGAGTCATCGCTGACAAGTCACGCGTAACGAGGACCAACCGCGCACGTGGGAGATCCAGGTGGAAGGCGAATTGTCCATTGATTATGTGGCTTGTCACCTGTACACAGCGCGACCGCCACCTCGTACCACCGCGATCAGCATACTAATCCTTCGACTCCTCCTCCTCGTCTTTCTCCTCCTCGGTTTTGGGAGTACCGAAGATAATGGTGGCGATGGGCATCAGGTATCCCGCACACGCAAAGACCAGACCGAGCTGAGTGACCGCCCATAACACCTGCGCGTAGTCGGTAACGTGGCCAGGGTAACATAGAAGTGGGAATGACCATGAAAAATAGGCCAATAAGGAAAGCCGCCACCGCCGAAACAACAATAAGAAGGCGGTTCGGATGATCGATTCCTTTAACAACGCTTCCTAAAGCATAGCCCAAGAGTATGCCTAAGATTGCGCCCGCAGGAAATATCCCTGCATGAACCGGAAGTACAAAGTATTGGCTAGCGAACCAACTGCCGAGCGATAACAGTCCGGGTATCGCCGGCGCGGCCGACTTACCAAAGAGGTATTTTAGAAGCTCCTTCACTAGAGGGATTTATTGAAGCGTGAGTTGATATAAGCGTATCCCATCAGCGGCGATGGGATGGTCCTCGTTATCGAGTATCACCATTATCGACGGTTGGCGCGTGAGCTTAGCGTTGGGCGGCAGTGGAACGGCGGCGGTGCCGCTTTCTGACCGCCTAACAAGAGAACCTCAGACTTCACCTCTCCTTCATTTAGTAACGCCTTTGCGGCATCATATCCCATGGCTTCATAAGCTGGCTTGATTTTAACAGAATAACCTTGCTTCTCAAATTGTCCCTGAGCCAACTTAAAGTTATCGGCTCCCAAAATTCAGACAACTTCGCGATCCCTACCGTGAAGTTCGGAGGGCTCGTTTGGACCTGTATTTGCAATTTATCTTGGTTATAAGCGGAATTGATACTGACGTCAACGTTATAACGCGCGCCTTTTAAATCGACGGTCGGTAACAAATCGGGAGAAGATATGCTTCAACCAACCTTCTGTTTTCTTGCCTGCCTCGGAGCTGGGTGGCGCCGAGCTCTTGTCCTCCTCCGGAACTTGACCCAGACCTCGTGTCGGCTCCGGAGCTTGAGGAGCGCTTGCTCTCATTCGTGGGCTCCGCGTAGACCCAAGCTCTTTGCACCTGGTTGTTCGAACTGTACGTGATCGGCGTGTCCTTATCAACATAGGTCTTGAAATCACCAGGATTGTCCGACGGCTCCGCTAGCGAATTATAGTTGCAGGCGAGTTGATTCGGTAAAAGCGTGCTTCCAATATTGTAATGTATTCCGGCCTTGGGCCAATCGACAGCCAAATTCTTCTGCGTGTCATCATTCTTTATGAAATTCCACGCTTCATAATTACCCGTTTGCGGATTGGTCCAAACATCCGATCCATAAGAAAATTGAGCGTATGTGTTGTCTACAGGAGTTGGCCGGAGTGTCGAGGGCGGTTGCGTGTGATGGCCGAACTCGGTCAGCGAGCATTCGGCAAAGGCGGCAGAACGACTTTCAGCGACGAGAAAGGCTAGAAGCAAAGCTGTCCGTCGCATCATTTGGTCTCCGCCAAGTAGATTTCAGCGCGTACTTGGGGAGCATACATGGATTTCCCTAAGTTGGAAGAGAGCTGATATCGGTTTCAGGCACGCGGAAAGGGGGCGAGCGGGGGACAAGCGACGCCCGTTTTCCGCCCAACTGCGACGCTCACAGCTAAATCCGCAAAGTCCCCTAACGCCGATATCAGACGTTCAATCAGCCGCGGCCAACTCCCGGTCTGCTTGTGGTCTTCGAGCAGCGAAGTGTGCTTGCAGCCGGGCTCTTTCGAGCGCCCGGCGACGAGCTCGACCAACAGGTTGCGCCCGTCTTTCTGGCCTTCCGGCGCGCGGCGGTTACGACGTTTGGTTGCGGTCGGCGACGGGGCGTGATTCTCCTTGTTGCTGGGGTCGCTGGCATAAACAAGGGTTCGCAGCCGTGCGCCTCTCTGATTCGATGAACTGGGGCGCGTGATCAAAAGAGCGTCCAGACACAGTGACGATGACCGCATTTCCATTTCGTACAGCCCACTTTATCGGCCTTGCCGGCGTGGGCATGAGCGCAACGGCGATCCTGCTGCGCGACAGCGGCGTCGCCGTGACAGGCTCCGACGAAGCGATCTATCCGCCGATCTCGCAGGTGTTGGCTCGGGAGGCCTTCGCGTGTCGGACGCCTGATGCGGCGGAGAATATTCCTGACGATTTCGATCTTATCGTCATCGGCAAAAACGCGCGGTTGGTTCCGAGCGAGAATGAGGAGGTGGCGGAGGCTTTCGCGCGCGCCGCGAGGCCCGAGGGCCCGAAGATTCTGTCCTTCGCCGAAGTGCTCGCGCTCCTTTCGCGCGGACACGAAAACATCGTGGTCGCCGGATCTTTCGGCAAGACGACGAGCGTTGCGATGATGGCCCATGCTCTCGCGAGCGCCGGGCTCGATCCTTCGTGGATGATCGGCGCCGTGCCTTTGTCGCCCGTTCGCGCGTCCAACGCCGGGACGGGAAAATTATTCCTGCTCGAAGGCGACGAATATCCGTCTTCCAACACCGACAATCAGTCGAAGTTTCTGCATTACCGCCCCGCGCACGTCTTGCTGGCGCCCTTGGCGCATGACCACGTCAATGTCTTTCCGACGATTGAATCCTATCCTCGCGCCCTTCCATCAACTCTTTGATCTGGTCCCGCGCGACGGGCTCATCGTCGCCGCGACCTCGGGCGAACTCAGCGAGCGATTTCTCGCCGAAGCGAAACGCGATGTCGTGACCTTCGGGCTCGCAAGCGGCGATTGGCGCGCGGAAGCGATCGAGTATGGCGAAGTCTCCCGGGTTCACGTTGACTGAGCGAGGCCGTGAGGTCGCTCGAGTCAAGACCAGCCAGCTCGGCGCGCACAACATCGAAAACATGGTTGGGATCGGGGCGTTCGTGCTGACCCGCGGTCTTGTCAGCGTCGAGCAATACATTTCGGCCATGGCGAGCTTTCGCGGCGTTATGCGCCGGCTCGACCGAAAATCAGATCAGACCAGCGTGCAGATGTTCGAAGGCTTTGGGTCGTCCTACGACAAGGCGAAGAGCGCGATCGCGGCAATGAAAACGCATTTTGCGCGGCGTCGCCTGCTTGTCGTGTTCGAACCGCACACGTTTTCGTGGCGCAATCGCAACAAGCTCGAATGGTATGATGACGTGTTTAGCGGCTGTGATCGCGTTTTCATATTTGAGCCGGCGAACCAGGGGGCGGGCACGCATGAGCAAGCAAGTCTTGGCGAGATCATGGAGCGGGTGAACGCGGCCGGCGTGGACGCCACGCCCATACGTTCCTGTGAGGAGGGCCTTGCCAGAATTGGCGGTGAGTTACGCAAGGACGATGCTGTACTTTTTCTGACGTCTGGCGATATCGGCGGTTTGATCGAACATTTGCCCCGACTTGCAGAGAAGCAATTCCCGCTTCTTCAGTCTGCATAATTGGCGCACACGAGGCGTCGAGTGCATCAATGCTTATCAGCCGGAGGCCGCAAGATTGTCGAAAGTCGATGGCGCAGCATTGTCAGGATCGTATGGCTGATTGGAATTGTCGGGTCGCTATTTCTGTTCCGGCGACGATCCATTGACGAAAAACAGAAATTGCGCTAGGCTCGGCTGATGAACAATTCTGCGCATCCGCATGACCGAGACCGCCATGAACCCCGTTCTGGCGCGCGCGGCAAAGGGCGCGAGAAATTTATTTCAGCGAAAATCCTGTGTAACTCATTGAAAAGGCTCGATTTCGGACGAGAGAATCCAAGGAAATCCAAGCTTTTCCAACCCCCAAAAACGGGGGTTTTCGCGCCCAGATGGCCTGCGCCCAAGAAAACCCAAACCGGCCGCCCGATCCAGGGCACGCCCTATGTCCTTCTTCCCGCGGAGTTGGTCCAGGATCTCCTTCGCCGCGCGCGCGCCTTCGGCAGCGCCGCCCTCCATAAAACCCTGGTAGTCGGCCGAGCAGTGCTCGCCGGCGAAGAAGATGTTGCCCTGGCGCACCTTCTCGTAGCCGGCGAACGAGGTGTATTGGCCCACTCTCCAGTAGGAATAGGACGCGCCGAGATTGGGATCGAGCGCGGGCAGCGAGCTTGCGGCGCGCGCGTTCCATTTGGCGGTTCCGCCGGGAAAGACTGTCTCGAGGCCGCCGAGGAAGGCCTGGGCATCTTGCTTCACGTCGGCGTCCGCGGCGGTCGCGAACGGCGTCTTCGTCGTCTTGGCGGCGGTCGCGGAGCCGCCCGTATAGTTGTTGAGAATGCCGCTTGCGCCGAATTGCCGCCGGCTGACCTCCCAGGTGTTCTGGTAGCCTTCGTCGGTATAGGACAAGCCGTTGCCGCGCCCCGGCCAGGGGCCCGGCTCGCGCCAGTAGCGCGAGGTGAACTGGAGCTGCAGCTTGCCGCTCTGGCCGCGCCCCAGCTCCTGAATGGCGGTGTTCTTGCGCGCGTCGAAGCCGGCGCCGCTCGGTGTCGATCTTGCGCAGGACGGCGAAAGGCAGGCTCAGGATCACAATATCGGCCGTGACCGAAGGATGGCCGTCGAAGGTGAGGGCATAGGTTCCGTCGCCGTTGCGGGCGATCGACGTCATCCGCATTCCGAGCTGCACGGGGGTGCGGAGATGCTTGGCGATCCGCGTCGGAAGCTGCTGGTTGCCGCCGCGAATGTGATAGCGCTCGTCCGAGGCGCCGAAGACGTTGAATCCCTCGTCCGGCCTCGCTCTGCTTGTTCGCGCCGAGCAGGTAGACGATGTTCAACGCGCTCTGGTCCGTCGTGTCGGCCCCGTACTCAATCGCGTAGGCGACGTCGAGCAGAGCGCCGATCGGCGATTTGCGGCCGCCGGGGACGCGGCTGTCGATCCATTCGGCGACCGACATCTGATCGAGCTTCTGCCCTTCGGGCGTGAACTTGTCGTAAGTGGTCGATTCGCCGGCAGCTTCGAGATCTTTGGCGATCGCCTGCTGAACGCCGCCCCGCCAATCCTCGTAAGCCTGCTCAACGGTGTAGTAGCGGCCGAAAATCTTGTAGGTGTCGCGCAGGCTCGGATTTCCGGCGAAGTCCTCGAGCGGCAGGCCGAACCGTCTGGCGAGGCCGATGATCGTCTCGTGATCGGAATCGATCAGCTCTCCGCACCATTCACTCACCTGATTGTCCGCCCATATCGACGTCGCCGAGAACATCCGGCCGCCGATCCTGTTCGAGGCTTCATAGACGGTGCTGGCGATTCCGGAATCCTGCAGGGTGAGCGCCGCATTGAGCCCGGCGATCCCCGCCCCGACGATGGCGATGCGGGTTTGCGCAGGCGCGGCGAGGGCCGCCTCCGGAACCACTGCGCTCGTCGCCATCGCAGCGGCGCCAGCGACGAACTGGCGACGCGAAGGCGCGGCCGGTCGCTCCGCCATTGACTCCGCGACGGAGATGTCTCCGGCTCTGGCAAAGGTGGACATCGGAAGACAGCGTTTTAAGAAATTGCAGCAAGGGAGTGCGGGCCACGATGTGGGTCTCGTTGTTAATGCGGTTATCGAGAGGGCTGCCCACTCACTCCGCAATCCAAGGAGGCCGCGCGGCAAAACCCGTGCGGGATGTTCTCCGGCGGCAGTGTGTGACGGAAGCCCCTAACGGCCGCGAACGTATCGGCATGAGCCGCGAGCGCCATAGGTAGTTTTCCCTATTGCATTCACCCGCGGGTCTGCACTGCGCAGCGGAGGTTCGCGCATTGATTCTGCGGTTCGGTCCCGTGCTGTTCCGGCGCAGGCTTCGGCTTACGATCGAACCGACGTTGATCTATAACGCGGTCCTTCTCGATCATAAGAGCTGGGTTTGCGTACGATGGCGGCGCTCGCAATCAAGGACCTTCCGGCGGCCGGGACGCCACGCTTCACGACGCTCGCGGCCCATCGCCTCTGGCTCGTCGACAACGCCCGCGCCCTCTTCGACTTCTTCCAACTCCCCTCTTTCAATCCCGCCGGCGGCTTCTTTTCGTTAGACGAAAACGCGCGGCCCCTCCCGCCGAAGCCCGGACGTAAGGGCGCGAACCGGCAGGTGCACGAGACCTCGCGCATAGTGCATGGCTTCGCCATCGCGCATCTCCTCGGGATTCCGGGCGTCGACCGGATCGTCGACCATGGGCTGGCGTTCCTGTGGGAGCGGATGCGAGACGGCGAGAACGGCGGCTATTTCTGGGGCGTCGACGACGAGAAACCGACCGATCCGACGAAGCAGGCTTATGGCCATGCCTTCGTCCTGCTCGCCGCCTCGTCCGCGATGTGCGTGGGGCATCCCGACGCGCCGCGTCTGATTGCGGACGTGACGCAGGTCATCGAAGAAAAATTCTGGGACAAGGCGGCCGGCGCGACCACTGAAGAATACAATCTCGACTGGTCGCCGATGGGGACTTACCGCGGCCAGAACTCCAACATGCATCTGACCGAAGCGCTGATGGCCGCCTTTGAGGCGACGGGCGAGCGTGGCTATCTCGACAAGGCGGAGAGCATCGCTTCGTTGATCATCAACCGCCACGCCCGCAACGAGGGCTGGCGGGTGGCCGAACATTTCACGGAGGGCTGGGATGTCGACCGCGCATACAGGGGCGATCCGATGTTCCGCCCGAGCGGCACGACGCCCGGCCATGCGCTCGAATGGAGCCGCCTGCTTGTCCAACTCTGGGAGCTTGGAGACCGCAGTAAGGCATGGACGATCGAAGCCGCGGCAGAGCTGTTCCGCAAGACCGTATCGATCGGCTGGGACAAGAAGCTTGGCGGTTTCTGCTCACGCTCGACTGGAGCGACCGACCCGATCAGACGGATCGCTTTTGGTGGCCCTGCGCCGAGGGCGTCGGCGCCGCAGCCGTCCTGGGCTCCGTCAATTCCTCAGACCCGATTTACGAGGAATGGTACCGGCGCATCTGGAGCTTCCTTCAACCCATGTGATCGACAAGACGCATGGCTGGCAGCCCGAACTCGACAGCGCGCTCAATCCCGTCTCGCGCGTTTTCGAGGGACGACCCGACATCTATCACGCCGTACAGGCCTGCCTCATCCCCCTCTTTCCCGCGGACGGCAGCCTCACCCGGCAGCTCACGCGCCACGGCCTCAAACTATAGAGGCGGTTTTTCCGCCCCACGCGGGAAAGGCTTGGTCCCCTCAACCTCACCGCCCCACCAGGTGATGAGCCGCGCGCCGCGCTGGTCGCGCGCATAAATCCATAGCCAGTTTAGCGCGACGCTGAGCCGATTGCGCACCCCGATCAAAAAGTAGATGTGCGCGAAGCCCCAGAGCCACCAGGCGAGCGCGCCCTTGAGCTTGATCCAGCCAAAGTCGATCACCGCGCGCCGCTTGCCGATAGTGGCGAGGTCTCCGGCATGTTTGTAGCGGAAGGGCGAAGCGCGGGCGCGCCGCTGAGCCGGGCGCGGATGACCTTGGCGACATAGGCGCCCTCCTGCTTGGCGGCTGGCGCAATGCCGGGAACCGGCTGCCCATCCGGGCGGAGGACGATCGCAACTGTGTCGCCGATCGCGAAAATATCGGCATGTCCCGGGACCGTGAGGTCGGGTTCAGCCTTGAGACGCCCAACCCGGTCCGCTGGCGCGTCGAGCCATTGGGCGGCAGGCGAGGACTGGACGCCCGCGGCCCAGATGATGGTCGCCGCAGCCAAAGTCCGGCCGCCGAAGAGGACTCCGTCGGCATTGCATTCCGAGACTGGTTGCCCAAGCACGACCTCGACGCCCAGCTGTTCGAGCGAATCCCTGGCGTAATTTGACAGATCTTCAGCGAAAGCCGGAAGAACGCGCGGACCGGCCTCGACCAAAACGATTCGCGCCTGACGCGTGTCGATGCGGCGAACTCGTGGGCAGGGTGGCGCGCGCCAGCTCGGCAATCGTGCCGGCAAGCTCGACGCCCTGGATGGGCTGAACGGTTACAATCACGAAAGTCAAAAGCGCCGCGCGCTTTTGCTCGTCGGATTGGCGCTCGGCCTCCTCGAAGGCGAGGAGGATGCGGCCCCTTATGGTGGTCGCGTCTTCGAGCGTCTTGAGGCCTCAGGCGCGAACGGCTCCCAGGAATTATGGCCGAAATAGGCGTGCCGGGGCGCCGGTCGCCAGCACGAGCGTGTCATAGCGAACCGTCGAGCCGTCATCGAGACGAAGCTCACGAGCTTGCTTATCGATCGTCTCGACTGACGCCAGCAGGGTCGTGACATCCTTGCGTCGGCGAAAGAGATGCCGGATCGGCCAGCCATCTCCGACGGCGCAAGCGACGCCGTCGCCGCTTGATAGAGAAGCGGCTGAAACAGATG
>CAVUPE010000026.1:0-125903 GCA_963743265.1 uncultured Alphaproteobacteria bacterium
TTCGATTCCCGTTGGGCGCGCCATAATACGATCGTTTTACGCCCGCCTTGCTTTCTGTCGGGCGAAGACTTCGTGGCCTTCGCGATCGAGGATCCGCACTCCGATCGTCTGAGGCGGCCACTTTATGTTTGCCGCGGCGATGATGGCGGCGGGCGTGTCCGCCACTTGGATCTGCTTCTCCGTCAAATTCGTCGGGCCGCGGTCGACCGTCCCGCAAACAAACTGGATCCGGAATATCCGCGGCTGTTCCGAGACAGTGCGCGATTGCTCGTCGACTAGACTAAGCTCCGGCGGCGGGTGCGATCGCGGGATCGAGGTCGACGCGCGCAGACGTCCGGCGGGCGACGACCAGGGCGACTCGTCTCCAGTCTTCCGCCGTCTCACCGCGATCGGCCGCGCTCTCCCGACGCCGCGCTTCAGCGTAGGCCTCATCGCCAAATTCACTCATGAGCGCGCAGGCCGCCGAGCGTATTCGCTCGATCTTTTCCAGTTGCCAAAGCAACCACGCAAGCATATCCGCCCTCTTGGTCTCGACGCCGAAGCGTGGCTCGGGATGCGTGTCCTAGCGACCGCGCGTCGCTTACCCAACGGTTTGCGCGATATTCGGCCAATCGCGTTGAGATAAAATTAACGGCGGCAATAACGACGGTCTCTCCGACCGCAGAGACGAGAGAGCGCCGGCTCATTCATTGGCTGCACTTCGCATCTGAAAACTCGCGATACGCGCCTCCAAACCATTGGCGCGGCAACCAAGCTCCGATAGTCTCTGCGCGGAATAGCGGGAGCCTCCGGAATGATGGTCAGTGTCGCCAATCTCTTCAACGACAAGCAGGAGAATATCCGGGGCAAAGTCATCGCGGTCTACGTCCTCCTGTTCGTCTTCAACGCCGCCGCGTGGCTGTGGGCGATTGTCGCCTTCCATAACTATCCGGTCCTCCTCGGCACGGCCGCGCTCGCCTATAGTTTTGGCCTGCGGCACGCCTTCGACGCCGATCACATCGCGGCGATCGACAACGTGACCCGCAAACTCATGCAGGAAGGCCGTCGCCCGGTCGGGGTCGGACTGTTTTTCTCGCTCGGCCACTCGACAATCGTCGTCGCGCTGACGGTCGCGATCGCGGTCGCGACAACGACGTTGCAGGGTCGTTTCGACGTGTTCAAGAGCTTCGGCGCGGTGGCGGGCACATTGGTGTCGGCGCTGTTCCTGTTCGCCATCGCGATCGCCAACATCATCGTCCTCGTTTCGGTGTGGCGGACGTTCCAAATCGTCAAGAGCGGCGGCCGGTTCGTCGAGGAGGACCTCGACCTCATGCTTGCCAGCCGAGGCGTGCTCGGGCGCCTGTTCCGACGCTTTTTTCGGCTGATCGAGCGCAGCTGGCAGATGTATCCGCTCGGCGTGCTCTTCGGACTCGGCTTCGACACCGCGACCGAGGTGGGCCTGCTCGGCGTCTCCGCCACGCAAGCCTCGCAGGGGCTTTCGATCTGGTCGATCCTGGTCTTTCCCGCGCTGTTCACGGCCGGCATGACCCTGCTCGATACGACCGACAGCATCCTCATGCTCGGCGCCTATGGCTGGGCCTTCATCAAGCCGATCCGCAAGCTCTATTACAATCTCACCATCACGGCCGTGTCGGTCCTCGTCGCTTTGATCGTCGGCGGCCTCGAGACGCTCAATCTGATCGGCGATCAGCTGGGCCTCACTGACGGGGGCGGGTTCTGGGGAGCGGTCGGTTCGCTCAACGACAATTTCGGCACGCTCGGCTATCGTGATCGTCGGCGTGTTCGTCGCCGCCTGGGCGATCTCCTATGTCGTCTACCGGGTTAACGGCTACGATGAGATCGAGGTCTCCGCGGGATAGTCGCCGGGTCGGCGGCGCTCCCGGCCACGTCAAATCGTCCGCGATCGCGGCCTTATCCGCGGCGGAACATAAGCGTCAGTAAACGCCAATAAACGCTAGTAAACGCTAGTAAAATTGCTGGCGTTTACTAGCGTTTATTTTTTCAAATCGTGACTTTTCAATGGGTTACGGCCGTTTGGAGTAAAATTTTCTGGCCGCCTCCCAGGGCCATCCCAGCGTCTGTGTCGGAGCTACCACCATCCTCTTTCGTCATTGACCTTTGCCCAGCCGCCTGATCCGGCGATGGGAAAGTTATAGCACGGATCAGGTTTTCAGAAAAGAAAATGTCGAACTCTTTCGACATTTTATTTTTGCCGGGCCTTTGCTGCACGCCAAGCGCGGATAGACCCGGCCAAAGGCCGCCCGAAAGCAGCCTTCCGGCTTTCACGCAAGACTGGGCTTGGGCGTTCGCCTGAAACCGGCGTAACCGAGCCCCGCGAAGCCAAGCAGCATCATCGCCCATGTCGATGGCTCCGGCATGCCGGATGGAATGACCGGCGTGACGCCGATGCTGCCGGTGCTGATTGTTGGTGAAGAACAGGTTGTCGCCGTTGACGCTGGTCTGCGAGTAGCCGACCTGATCGAAGCTCGCGTTGGTCGACGACGTTGTCGATAAACAGCCAGAAGTCGTTGCTGGCGGGGCTGAATCGCACATGCGCAGCGACCGTCCTGCAAGCCGCCGACCACCAGTTGGTCGGGCGCCGACTGCTCCCGGCACCCCGGCGGCTGAGTAGGTGAAGCGACAAGAGTGACGAGATATCGATGTTGAGCGTCTTGAGCCTGAATGTCCGCCGTGTCGTTGAGATAGGTCTTCGTCGTGTCAAAGGTGATGCGGAACGAGCCCGTCACCGGATCGACCGGCGGCGGGTTGAAGCTTATGGACGAAAAGCTGTTGGCGCTGAACGTCACGTCGAACGTCTGGTTGGCCGCGCTTGCAGATGTTGCGCTCAATACGGCCAGCGCAAGGCCAGTTGCCAGTTTCCTCATGAAAGCCTCCCTTTAATGCTGGGACGAGCCTCAAACCCGACCCATGCCCTTCACGCCCCGATGAAACGCGCTGCTTTAGGACGGCTTGTTATCCATGCAGTCACCCTCGAACCGCAAAGTACGACCGGACTATGGTTTACAACCGGCGGGTTGTCAATGGACTCGCAGCGCGAGCCAGGTCTGGGGCGGTGTGACCGTGTTCCTTGTGTTGGTGCGATGTTCGTCTCACCGTGATCGAGATGCCGAACGCCAAAGACACCAATATCCCGGCGTCGCAGCCCGACCGCACACGGTGGACGTTCTACCGAGGGTCTGGCGCTGGCGTGATGGTGGTGGTGTCGAAGCCGTTCCAACGCGACGTTGACGAGCGGTTGCCGTCGCTGTCCTGACCACACCGCATCCCGTCGCGGTCCCATTCTGTGGAGCGCCAGCCGCCCGACTTTTGCGGATTCGAGGCCGCTGACTTCCGGGTCTGGCGCAATCGCGGAAAAATCTTGATTTCTACACACCGGCGATCGCCGCTGAAGACACGTTCAATCTGGGAAATGGTACACCACGTCACTAAAGCAGTCCGCAGGAAACACGTAAAAGATTTTGAGCGTGGCGGTCGAATCGTTGCGTACCGAGTGCTCAGCATCTCCAGGAATGAACGCTGCCGTTCCCGCGGTGATCGTCGTTGCAACACCACTGACCGTAAGCGAACCCGTTCCCTCGTGAACAAAGTAGATTTCTGCTTGTCCATGCCGGTGGGATTTGAGGACGCCTCCATTCGGAGGGATTTCCATAACGCCCGCGCTCATGGCAGTCGTCGGCGTCACATCGCTGCTAAATAGGGTGAACCACGAGGCGTTGCCGCGCTTAGCGTTCGACCAACTTTCCCGTTGACGTTCGGCGGCGCTGACGATGGTCGCCGCAAACTCGATGCTCATGCCAAACTCCGTCCGCCCGAAGCAGACGCGGGCGTTCCGATATGTGTACGCCGCCTTCTCTCAAAAGCCCCGCATTTTCGGGGGAAAATTTTGCACGTGTCCCTCGACCGGCTGAACGGCTCACTCCGCCGACCGCAGATTGGCGAGAAGCGTATCCCGCAGATCGAGCTCGCGCTCGATGCGCCGGCGGCCTTCATCCTTCAGCTCGCCGGCCCGGTAGAGATCGTTGACGAGACCCCGTTCCGCCTCGATCAGCGAGAGTTCGAGGTCATCGCCGACTTCGGCAAGCTTTTTGTGATGTTCATTGCCGTCCTTGCGATGCTCGACGTCTTCAAGCCGGTTGCGGTGATGGGCGCGTATCGGTCCGACCAGGGCCTCCGGAAGCTTGTCGCTCATGGCGAGCGCCTCGAGCCGTTCGATCGCCGCCTCGATCGCGCGCCTGCGGACCTTGAACTCCTCCTCCCGCTCGGCCTGGCGCTCGCGGCGTCCCGCGTTCGCGAGACCAAGCGCGCGGGTTACCGCGGGAAGCGTCAAGCCTTCGCCGACCAGAGTGACGAAGATGACACAGAAGGTCAGAATCAAGATCAAATCGCGATCTGGAAACGGGCTGCCGTCGGCGACGGTGAAGGGGATCGCGAGCGCGGCGGCTAGCGAAACGATGCCGCGGATCCCCGTGAAAGCCAAAAGAAACGGGTGCTGCCACGGCGGATAAGGGTCGCGGCGCCGGATCGCGGGGAAGAGCCAACGCGGCAGGTAAGTCGCCGGATACATCCAAATGAAGCGAGCCAGGATGACGACCGCGCAGACGACAATGGCGGCCATGATCAGTTCGGCGAGGGTGTAATGACGAAGGCTGGGAACGAGCGTGCGCGCCTGCAGACCGGTGATGAGGAACACCATGCCCTCGATCAGATAAGTCAGAAAGTCCCAGAACACGGCGCCCGGGAGCCGGGTCGCCGCCGGGATCAACCGCAGGCCGTTCCAACTGACATAGAGCCCTGCCGCCAATGTGGCGAGCACGCCCGAGCCGCCAAGCTGCTCGGGCGGCCAATAGGCCATGAACGGCGTCAGGATCGAGAGCATGATCTCGATGGCGGGATCGCGGACCCAACGACGCAGGCGAAGGACGAGCCAGCCGACGCCAATTCCCCAGACGACCTCCCCTGCGACGATGGCCACAAAGCTGCCCGCGGCCGTGACGAACGAGAACGATCCCGCGCTCACCGCCATGACCGCGAAGCGATAAAGGACGAGCGCCGTTGCGTCGTTCGCCAGTCCCTCGCCTTCGAGGATGACGAGGAGGCGCCTCGGAAGCTGCATTCGCCGGGCGATCGCCAGCGGTGCGACGGAGTCGGGAGGCGAAATGATGGCGCCCAAGACGAAGCCGGCCGCCCAGGGAAAGCCCAACAGGAAATGCGCCGCGGCGGCAACGGCGATGGTCGTGAACACGACACAACCGATCGCCAAGAGCGCTATCGGGCGCAAGTTGAAGCGGAACTCCTTCCAGCTCATCTTCACCGCGTCCCAATAGATGATCGGCGGCAGGACGAGCAGCAAGACAAGATCGGGGGCGAGTTGCAGGCTCGGCAGCCCGGGGATCAGGGCGAGCCCGACGCCGGTGATCACGAGGAGAATGGCGGGCGGGAATCTGCAGTCGCTTGGCGATCAGCGCGACCACGGAAATGACGGCCAAAAGCAGGATCAGAATTTGAAACGTTTCGGTCATCGTCGCATAGGCTCCAGCTGCGCCACGTTCCTCATCGGGAACGGCAGTCGTCGATGCAAGTGTTAATCGGCGTCGGGCGACGCCGCCAAGCGCGGGGCCATATCCCGGCATATCGGCAGCCGGGCTTGAAAAAGAGCTCGCAAAGCCCCACGCTTGAGCGCGCCAATTCAAGTGTTCGGCGCGAATAGTCGAGACCTATGGCCGATTCCGTCTACACCGCTCAGTTCCCTCGCCAACAGGAGACGTTTCCCGCGCTGACGGCGCAGGAAATCGACCGACTGCGCCGCTATGGGTCGTTACGCAAATATTCGGATGGCGAGAAGCTGTTTGAGGCCGGAAAGGTCAGCCCGGGCATGTTCGTCGTGCTCAAGGGCGTGGTGGCGCTGACCCAGCGCGACGGCTTGGGCCATGTGACGCCAATTCTCGAGCAGGGCGAAGGTCAGTTTCTGGCCGACGTCGGCCAGCTTTCCACGCGCGCGGCGCTGGTCGACGGCGCGGCGGAGGGCGACGTCGAGACCTTGTTGATTCCCACGGACGGCCTGCGTGCCCTCCTGGTCGCCGAAGCCGAGCTCGGCGAACGCATTATGCGCGCGCTCATTCTGCGGCGGATGGCCCTGGTTCAAGGCGGGGCTGCAGGCGCTGTGCTGATCGGCTCGGCGGACGCGGCGGACGTGATCCGGCTGCAGGGCTTTCTCACCCGGAACGGCTATCCGCACCATCTGCTCGATCCGGCTCGCGACCCCGAGGCCAAAGAGGTGATCGGCCGCTATACAGATATCGCCGGAGGATTGCCTCTCGTGGTCTGTCCGGACGGCACGGTGCTCGGCAATCCCTCGGAGCGCGCCCTGTCCCGTCAGATCGGCTTGACGGCCGCGTCGCGATTGAACTTCGTCTATGACGCCGCCGTAGTCGGCGCTGGGCCCGCGGGGCTCTCGACTGCGGTCTACGCCTGTTCCGAGGGCCTGTCGGTCGCGGTTCTCGACGCCCGCGCTTACGGCGGTCAGGCGGGGGCCAGCGCCCGGATCGAAAACTACTTTGGCTTTCCGACCGGCATAAGCGGCCAGGCGCTGACCGCCCGCGCCTTCGTTCAGGCGCAAAAATTCGGCGCCGATGTCATGATCCCGGTCGGCGTCAAGACGCTCGACTGCTCGCGCGCCAATGGCGCATTCGTCCTCGAGACGGAGGGCGGCGATCGCATTCTGGCCCGAACCGTCGTGGTCGCCAGCGGCGCGCGCTATCGCCATCCGACGATCGCCGATATCGCCCAGTTCGAAGGCCGCGGAATCTGGTACTGGGCGTCGCAGATCGAAGCGCGCCTGTGCGCCGGTGAAGAGGTCATTCTGGTCGGCGGCGGCAATTCAGCCGGTCAAGGCGCGGTGTTTCTCTCCGCCCACGCTTCCAAAGTCCGCATGATGGTGAGAGGGCCGGGCCTCGCCGAAAGCATGTCGCGCTACCTGATCGATCGCATCGGCGCCACCTCAAACATTGAACTCATGACTGAGACCGAAATCGTCGCCTTGAGTGGCCCGGCCGGCGGCAACCTCGAGCAGGTGCGGTGGCGCGACCATCGCGCTGGCCGGGAGACCGAGGCGCCGATCCGTAACGTCTTCCTGTTCGTCGGCGCGGATCCCGCCACCGAATGGCTGCAAGGCTGCGTTGCGCTGGACAAGGCGGGCTTCGTGATAACCGGCGTTGGAACGGCCAATGGCGCCCCTGCCCCCTCGCCGCTGCAATCGTCCGTGCCTGGCGTCTTCGCGGTCGGCGACGTGCGGTCGGGATCGGTCAAGCGGGTCGGCGGGGCGATCGGCGAGGGCGCCCAGGTGGTGGCGGCGATCCATAATTTCCTCGGACATTCTCACGCTCCGCATCTCTAGACCCTCGGGCGATCCCAATGACGAAGACCTGCGCGCATCTGAACACCATTCGCGACGTGACGCCGAGCGCGCTCGGCTGCGAGGAATGCCTCAAGACCGGCGACGCCTGGGTGCATTTGCGGATCTGCCGCACGTGCGGCCACGTCGGCTGTTGCGACGAGTCGCCAAACCGGCACGCGACCAAGCATTTTCACGCCACCAGCCATCCGATCATTGAGGGCTATGATCCGCCGGAAGGCTGGGGATGGTGCTTCGTCGACGAGGTGATGTTCGATCTCTCGGACCGCAAGACGCCGCACAACGGTCCAATTCCGCGTTACTATTAGGCGACGCGACGCAAGCCTCGGCGCGGCGTCACGCCCGTGGGCGCAGCGCCCTGCGGGCGGCTCGACCGCCTCCGCCACGACCGCCGCGGGGGCCGCGCTGAGGCGCAATCAGATAGCGGATCTCGGCCGGCGCTTTCAGGAACTGGCTCGCCTGCTCCTCCATCATCTCGTCGGCGACGGTGATGCGCGCCTGACGATATTTGAGTTCGAGCACGGAATGGATGAGGTAGGTCTCGATCATCTTGCCCTCTTCATCGGGGTCCTCGAACATATGCCAGGCGTAGGCGCCGTCCCGCCTCCGCTCGAGGCTGATATCCTGCATCACGGCGAGGAAGGCCGAGCTGTCCTTGGGGTCGATCCGATATTCGGCGATCGCGAGGATTGGGCCCCGATCGTCAGTGACCCGATTGAGGAAGCGACGGCGCTCGCCAGCGCATCGACGGCGTCAGATCCTGCGCCTCGCTGGTTTGCAGCTTCCACGCCCATGTGAGCGCCATGCCGATCAACGTTCCTGCGCCGGCCGCAATAGAGGGCGAAGGGCACGCCCTTGACTGTCGCGACTTCGCCCCACACCGCGCTGCCGAGCGTGAGAGCGCCGAAGTAGACAGTGAGGAAAATCGCCAGGCCCCGGCCGCGCACCCATTGCCGGCAAAGCCACCTGCGCCGAGACAAAAAAGGTCGTCAGCGCGACGATCGACGCGGCGCCGGAGATGAAGCTGGCGATGAGCGCCAGTATGGGCTCATGCGCTGCGGCGAGGAGAAACAGCGAGACGACGGTTCCGATCGCGCCAAGCGCCGCCTGCCCGTTCGCGCCCAGCCGCGCTCTTCAGCCAGTTGAGCGCGAATGTCGCCACGATCGAGCCGACGCCGATTGCGGCCATGAGTTGGCCATAGACCTCCGCCCCGTCGCCCGTCTGGCTGCGCGCGACCAGCGGCAGCAAGGCGAGATAGGCGCTGGCGAAGGGGAAGAAGGCGATTGCGCGGATGAGCGTCGCGTCCATTTCGCGGCTGTATCGAACGTAACGCACCCCGGCCGTCATCGCGCTGATCAGGCGTTCGGCCGGCAGCGTTTCCTGTCGGCCTTCGCGGCGCCCGCCACCAGATCAACGCCGCAAGCAGCACGAGATTGCCGACGCAGCAGCACCAGAATGGAACGGCGATGCTGAGCCTTGCGATCGCATATCCGGCGATCGCCGGACCGATCGCCCGCGCGACATTGTAGCCCGCGGTGTCGATCGCGATCGCGCTGTCGAGTTCGGCCCTTCGCACGAGGATCGTGGTTATGAGGAGCCATGCCGGCGCCGCGAGCGCGCCGCACATGCCCATCAGGAACGATGTCGCAAGGAGCGAGAGCGGGCTCGCGAGCCCAGCCGAAACCACCGCCGCGAAGGCGATCGAAATCGCCGACGACGCCCGCCTCAGCGACGATCAGAAGCCGGCGCGGGTCCACAACGTCGGTCAGCGCTCCGGCCGGCAAGGTCAGGAGAAAGAACGGCAGGGTCGTGACGACCTGGACAGCGGAGACCAGTCTCGGGCTCGGATTGAGGCTGGTCATCATCCAGGCCGAACCCGTGTCGAACATCGCCAATCCGACGCTCGAAAACGAGGTCGCGACGAGGATGACCATGAAAGCGGGATTGTTGAGCAGACCCGAGGGCAGCTCAGCGTTCGATGACGTCTCGGGCTCGACGTTCAGTTCGGTGGTCAAATCATCCGCCCCGACATCCGGATGCGGTCCGGTCCCCGGGATTTGCGTGCTCGCATTGCGCGGCTTTGGCAAGCGCGATCCGTGTGGGCGCACCGGCGCTTACAGGTGTTCCCTGAGGAACGCGCCCGCGTGCTCGAGCGCGCGCCGGCCAGGCTCGAGCCGCGCATTCCAGAGCGGCCACGCATGGATCATGTGCGGCCAGATTTCGAGCGTCGCGGAGACGTCGGCCTCGCCGGCGGCGGCGGCGAAGCGGACAGCGTCGTCGAGCAAGGTCTCGGCCGAACCGATTTGGATGAGGGTCGGCGGCAGTCCCTTAAGATCGGCGTAGAGAGGCGAAAGGCGCGGGTCTTTCCGGTCCATTCCGGCCGGCACATAGGCCTTGGCCAGCTCCTCCAGGTATCCTTTCTGAATGAGCGGATCGACGGCGCTTTTGCTCACGAGCGTCGCCCCCGACATGGTGAGATCGACCCACGGCGACAGGAGCCAGAGACAGCCGGGAAGATCCTCGCCCGCGCGCTTGAGCTCCCCGACCAGAGCGAGCGTCAAATTCGCGCCCGCGCTGTCGCCGCCGACCGCAATCTGTTGGCCGCGTAGCCGTCACGACGCAGACGCCGCCAGACCGTCAGCGCGTCGTCGCGCGCGGCCGGAAAGGGATGCTCGGGCGCGAGGCGGTAGGCAGGGGCCAAGGTGCGCAGGCCCCCTGCCCGTCCGGCCTCGGTCACCAATCGGCGGTGGCTGACAATCGAACCCGAGCAATAGCCGCCGCCATGAAAGTAGATCAGCACGCGGGAGGCGTCGGCGCCGGGAACGATCGACCATTCGCCCGGAACTCCGTCGAGATCGACCGGCTCGAGCTTGACGTCGTCCGCGACCGGCCAGGCCGCGCCAACCTCCTCGATCCGGCGTCGACGTTCCTCCCAGCCCACCGGCCGCGGCTTGGCGCTCAGGAGCGCGCGAACGGCGTCGATTTCGGTTTGAGCCACGGTGAGCCCCCTTCTTGCCCCGCGCATTCTATCCGGCCTAGGTTCGATTGGACAGTGCGCAGCTCGCGCGAGGCTTGAGGGCGCATTCTGGCTTGCCGTTACGCGAACACAGCCGCGATCAACGGACGCACATCTCACCCCGTCGCCGTCTTGTTGACGCGGTCGTTGCCCGCGTCAATCGCCGCAGCGTCCGAAATGCAATCCGCGCCCGCCTCGCATCCTGGCAAACCCGCTCAGCGCAGCTCGCAACGCAGGCCGTGCCGCTCCGCCAGGATCGGGAGTAGCGCCTGGAACATGAGGCCGGCGACCCGCTTCGTTGCCCGCCTCAGTGAAGTGGACGATGTCGAGGTAGAGGTCGTCGTCCCATATCCCGTCGACGCCCGCCGCCATGTCGATCAGCGGCGCGCCTCCTCGCGGGCGATGAGCTTGACCATGCGGTTGTGCGCGGCGTTGGCGGCGATGATGTCGTCGATCGGCTTGAACACCGCGCCATAGAAGTCCTTGACCTCGCGCGGGACTCGATTCGTTGACCGACATGGTCGAATCGGCGAGCGCGATATCCGCGCCGTTGTCGCGAGCAAGCGCGATCAGCTTACGATACTCGTCGGCGTACCGGCTCTTCATCAGCTCAGCATCCGACATCGGCGCGAGCGCAACCGCGCTCGCTTGCGCTGAATTCCGATCGCGCCAATCGTGCGCGGCGCGCTCGATCGTCAGCACGGCGCGGCCGATGAGCGCAGAGGCGCGCGGCCTGACCCCCGGCTCGTTAGGCTCCGGGACGCGTCGCAAGCCGAACGGAAAAAAGCCGTTCATTCCATGCGTGCTGAGAATGAGATCCGGCTTGAGCGGCAGGATGTCGCGGCGCATGCGCTCGAGATTGTTTTCAAGCGTATAGGCCTCGGTTCCGGCGTTGATGACCTCGATTTTGCGGCCGCATGAGGCGTGCTGGTCGAACAGGTCCTGCAGCAGCTCGGGCCAAGGCTTTTCGCCATCGCGCAAAGTGGGCCCGAAGGTCTGCGACTCGCCGAGCGCGACAATGCGAAACGCGTCGCCCTTGTCGCGCGGCAAGTCGGGACCGCGAAAGCCGAGATTGTTGATCCGGATCGTGGTGTCGAACATGCGCCCGGAGCTGCCCGGAACGAGGACGAAGGGCAGCTTCTTTTGCGGGTCCGGCGCGTCGATCGCCGCTCTAATGCCGTCCTCGCGGATCCATTCGTTGAGATAATAGAACCACCAAGTCGCGAAGGCCGTCGGATTGGCGTGCGCGGCGCGATAGGAATAGGTCGGCTCAGCGGTCGTCGCGACCAGCGGCAATCCGGTCGAGCTGCGGTAGAGAGCGTCGACGCAAGGCAGCGCAAGCGCGAACAGAAGGAAGGCGCGCGCCGCCACAGCCGCTGCGCCGGTCGTACGTGGGCGCACGGTCTCCGCAAGCGCAAAGACGAGAACCGCCGTCGCGACGAGCAGCGAATAGAAGGCGTAGGGCTTGTCGGCCATGAAGGCGTTGCGGGCGAGCACGCCGACGCCGAGCGCCGCAAGGCCGAGCGCGATAGCGAGAAGCGACGGGCGCCAGCGGCGAGCTTCTCGTCGCGGCGTAACGGTCGTCGCCGCGGCTACGCGTCCCACCGCCGCTATAGTAGGGCCGGGCCGCCAGGATCGGTCGCTCGAATCCGGCAAAGAAGACGGTCGAGAACGCGAGGATCAGGGCGACGTAGATCGCGAGTTGCAAGGCCAGCGGCGCTGCCGCGAGCAGCGGCTTCAACGCCATGATGGCGATGAGGTGGAAGAGATAAACCGAGTATGAGATGCGGCCGAGATAGAAGCTCGCGCCTCTCACGACAGCGATTGCGGAAGAGGCCCTCGGCCTGCCAGACGACGCCGACCGCGATCATGCCGAACGCCGCCGAGACGTAGGGAAACGCCCGCTGCGCCAATGGTCGCCGCTCGACGGCCAGGATCGCGACGCCGAGCTCGGCGGGAATCGCAACCGCGAGCAGCGCGAGCAGCGCGCCGAGGCGCCATCGGCCTGAGGCCGCGTCCAGGCCAATCGGCGCGCGACGCTCGAGCGCGAGATAAAGCAAAAAGCCCCAGACGATGGAATCGATGCGAAACAGCGTGACCCGCCGGACGTTCAGGTCCCAGTCGTGCGGCGCGATCGAGAACCGCAGCGCCGCGACGACGAGAATGACCAGGATCGCAAAGGTGAGCTCGAGGCGCCTGTCGCCCCTCCCGAGCAGCCGCGCGACAAGAAACAGGGCGGGAGCAAACAGCACATAGAACCATTCCTCGACCGCGAGGCTCCAGGCGACGGGGTAGAAATCGACGTGGTTGGCGGAGGAAAAGAGGTTCTCGACATAGAAGAGATAGCGCACAAAATCGGCGGTCAGCAGGTTGCCGGTCAGGACCGCGATGACGACAAGCGCGACGACATAGGGCGGGATGGTGCGCATCCAGCGCCGGACCAGAAACACGCCGAGATTGCGCCACGGCTTGTCCACCACCCAATCGACGATCTGCGGCGCGAGCACAAAGCCGCTGAGCACGAAGAAGACCTCGACCCCAGCGATCGCGAACGCTTCCGCAAACGGCTGAAACGGCGCGTTGGCCGTCAGATAGTGAGGGATCGCGACCGCGAACGCCGCCGCTCCACGCAGGAAATCGAGCGAGGCGCTGCGCTTCATTTCGGCGCGGTATAGACGAACAGGGCGTTGACGGTTTGACCGGCGAGCGCGAACAGAACGACGAACGCCGCAAGACAGATGAGCGCCGCGGTCGCCCAGGGGCCCTTGAGGAATCGAAGGCCAAATTCAAGCATGTCCGATCGAAATCTCCCAGGAAACCAACGATCGCACGTTGGCCGGGTCACTAAGCCTCCCGCTTGAGCCGCCTATCGCATCCAGGGCGTCATGTCATCCGTCGCGACCGACGCGAGGCGGAGAGCCGATGCGGGAAGTTCCGACAGGAACATTTCCGTCGGCCGACCGCTCGTCGTATGGGCGCTCCAGCGAGAGCGGCCAACGCTCAGTTATGGCTGCAGCCTAGACCGTCGCGGCCCCGGATCGGCGTCGTTCGCTTGGCTCAACGCGCGCGCTGACAGTCGAGCGAGAAATGATTGCCGCGGTCTACTGCGCAGGCGAAAGAGGGCCTGCGAGCGGGCCGAGCGGCTTAAGGACGGTCTTGACGATGTCTCTGACCGGAGTGAAGGGCGGCGCTCCCTTGGCGCGCGCACCGTACAGGATTGCAGCTGCCTGCCGGTCGTCGTCGCTCGCCGAGTCGAAATCGCGCTGGTAGAGGTCGCGGATCCACACCTCGTTCGGATCCGGCGCGGCGTCCTTGGCGAATCTCGAGCCACATCAACCCACGCGCGCGCTGATGCGGCACGCCGTCGCCCATGAATAGCATATGGCCGAGCAGAGCCTGCGAGGGAGCATGACCCTTTTGGGCCGCCACCGCCAGCCAACGAACGGCGGCGACGTTGTCCTTTGCAAGGCCCCCGGCGCCGACCATGTACATATGGGCGAGATTGTATTGCGCGTTCGGGTCGCCGAAGATCGTCGCCGCGTATTGGAACAATTCGTGCGCACGCTGCGGGTCTGGCCGCACCTCGCTGTTGGCTATGCCATTCAGGCAATAGACGCCGACGGCCACGAACGCGTTGGAAATCGCGCTCAGGTTTCGCCGGTCGGGTTGGTCCTCGTCGTAGTCTTCGACCAGCTGGTTGAAGTAGTGGTACGCCTTCACGTCATCGCGCTGCACGCCTTGACCATCCGCGTACATCTCGCCGAGTTTCCAGCGCGCGAGATCCTGCCCGCCGTCGGCGGCGTAGGTAAGAGCGCGAACCGACGCATCGGCGTCGCCTGCCTTCAAGTCGTCAATGCCGGCGAGCAGCGCCTGCTTAGGGTCGGTGAAATTCTTCGGGATCTTCTCCGACGGATCGGACGTGGACCCGTCGAAGCCAAAGGCGGGGGCCAACCCCAGCGTCATCGATCCGATGATTGCGAATGCGAAGCGGCGGCGCAACGACGCCCTGTCGACCGCTACCTTCGCATACGCAACCACGCGCATATCGATCCCGAGTTGCCATCCGGCCGCGCCGCGTTCCTTTGACGGCTCGCGACACGGACGACTTCCGTCATCAACTGATTTCAAAGTGCGGGCGGTTTATGGCGCAATCGCGGCGTCTTCCAGCCGGAATCCCGACTCGCGAGAGTTGCATCGGAGATGTTGCGCAAAAGCAACAATTTGGCCCTTCGAGCGCCGCCTCAAACCCGCTCCAGACGCTCCCGCGCGCCGGTAAGCTTAACGAGCCGTGCCTGAAACGTCTCACGACGTTCCTGATGTTCGGCGATGATGTCCTCGGGCGCCCGGGCGACGAAGTCGTCATTGCCGAGTTTCGCCTCGACCTTGGCGATTTCAAGTTTCTCCTTGGCGATCTCCTTGTCGAGACGCGCCTTCTCCGCCTTGAGGTCGACGACGCCGGTAAGCGGCAGCGCCACCGTCTCGCCGCGCACGACGAGGAGCAGCGCGCCCGGCGGCGGCGCCTCGGCGGTTTCAATCGAGCCCACGCGGGCAAGACGCCCTATGCTGTCGCTCCAGGCGCGGGCGCTTCTCGCCGCTCGCTCGCTCGGAGCGACGAGGATAAGCGGCGTCTGCGTCGATGGCGGCACGCCCATTTCCGACCTCACCGACCGGAGCTCGGCGATGAGGTCGACCACCCAGCCGATTTCGGCTTCAACCGCTTCGTCGACTTCGAAGCCTTGGGCAGGCCATGGCCCGAGCGCCAGGGGGCCTATCCGCCTGGGGCCGGCTTCTCCGGTGATCGTCCAAAGCTCCTCGGTGAGGAATGGCATGAAGGGATGCAGGATCGCGTAGATCATGTCGAGCACATGGGCGATCGTCGCCTGTGTCTCGGCCTTGGCCGCCGGGTCGGCGGCGGGCCCCTGCAGCACGGGCTTGGCGAGTTCAAGATGCCAGTCGCAGAAGATGCTCCAGACGAACCTATAAGCCGCGTTGGCGGCGTCGTTGAAGCGATAGGCTAGGATCGCCCCCGCCGTCTCCGCCGCGGCCGAGGCAGCCTCTCCGAGGATCCAACGGTTGAGCGGTTCGCGCACGGCCGACGGATCAAAACCCTCGACACGGAGGCAGCCGTTCATCTCGGCGAAGCGCGCGGCGTTCCATAGCTTGGTCGCGAAGTTCCGGTAGCCTTCGATCCGAGATTCGCTGAGCTTGATGTCCCTGCCCTGCGCGGCCATCGCCGCGAGCGTGAAGCGCAGCGCGTCGGCGCCGAACCGGTTGATGAGCTCGAGCGGGTCGATGACGTTGCCCTTCGACTTCGACATCTTCGCGCCCTTCTCGTCGCGGACGAGGGCGTGGATATAGACGTCGTGGAAGGGGACGTCGTCCATGAAGTGGAGGCCCATCATCATCATCCGCGCGACCCAGAAGAAGATGATGTCGAAGCCGGTGACCAGCGTATCGGTTGGGTAGAAGCGCTTGAGCTCCGGCGTTTCGTCCGGCCAGCCGAGCGTCGAGAAGGGCCACAGCGCCGAGGAGAACCAGGTGTCGAGCACGTCCTCGTCGCGCTTGAACATCTCGGCCAGTCGCGCGGGATCGCCCGCAAGCGCTTGAGCCTCGGCTTCGGTCAAAGCACCGCGTTCGACACCGTCGGCGAGCGCCGCGGCGTAGGCTGCGTCTTCCGTCTCCTCGACAAAGACGGCGCCCCAAGGGGCGTACCACGCCGGAATTTGATGCCCCCACCAGAGCTGGCGTGAAACGCACCACGGCTGGATGTTCTCGAGCCAGTCGAAATAGGTCTTCTCCCAGGTCTTCGGGACGAACTGGGTCTTGCCCTCGCGGACCGCGGCGATCGCTGGCTCGGCGAGCGTCTTCGCGTCCACGTACCATTGATCGGTGAGCCAGGGCTCGATGACCACGTTCGACCGGTCGCCATGCGGCACCGCGTGCGCATGCGGTTCGATCTTGGCCAGAAGACCGGCGAGCGCCATCATCTCGACGATCCGGCTCGCGCGCGACGAAGCGGTCCTGACCGTCGACGGCGGCGATGAGCCGCGCGTGATCGTTGTCGCTCTCAAGCCCTTCGAAGAAGTCGACATTGCCCTTGAGCGTCACTTGCCCCTGCGCATCGAGGATATTGATCGCTCGCACGCCCTCGGCCTCGTGCCGCTTGCCGACTTCGAAATCGTTGAAGTCGTGCGCTGGCGTGATCTTGACCGCGCCGGCGCCCTTCTCGGGATCGGAATACTCGTCGGCGACCATCGCGATCAGGCGCCCAACCAGCGGCAGACGAAGGTGCTTGCCGAACAGCTGCTGATAGCGGGGATCGTCGGGGTGCGCCGCGACGGCGGTATCGCCCAGCATCGTCTCGGGGCGCGTGGTGGCGACGGTCACGCGTTCGCCGGTCTCTTCGCCCTTCGCGTCCACCACCGGGTATTCGAAGTAATAAAGGTGCCCATTGGGGTTTTTGGCGAGCACCTTGGCGAGCGCCGCGGCGTCGAGCGGAGCACCGTCCTCCCGCGACCATTTGAAGGAGCCTTTCGTCTCGACCTGCACCACCTCCAGGTCCGAGATCGCGGTCTGGAACTTGGGGTCCCAGTTGACGAGGCGCTTGTCCTTGTAAACAAGCCCCTCGCGATAGAGCTGAACGAACACCTTGGCGACTGCGCGCGAAAGGCCCTCGTCGAGCGTGAAGCGCTCGCGGCTCCAGTCGCAAGAGGCGCCGAGGCGCTTGAGCTGGGCCACGATCGCGCCGCCCGATTCCGCCTTCCACGCCCAGACGCGTTCGACGAACGCCTTGCGTCCCATCGCGCGGCGGTCCGGCTCCTGCCGCTCCATGAGCTGGCGCTCGACCACCATTTGCGTGGCGATGCCGGCATGATCGACGCCTGGCTGCCACAGCACGTCGCGGCCGTTCATGCGCCAATAGCGGCACAGAATATCTTGGAGCGTGTTGTTGAGCGCGTGGCCCATATGCAGATTGCCGGTGACGTTCGGCGGCGGAATGACAACGCAAAACGGTTGCGCCGCGGCCCGGTCGGCGCGACCGGCCCGGAAGGCGCCGGTTTCCTCCCAGAGCGCGGAGGCGCGGCCTTCCGCGGCAGCGAAGTCGAACGATTTTTCCATCATGAAATTCTGGTCTGCGACGCCATCGGAGACGCTCCTGAGATCAGGCAGCGGCCTTCCGAGCGGAGCGGATGGCTACGGACGCCGCAGGCGCAAGCGCCACGGGCGTTATAAATGCGTCGCCGGGGTCGAAGTCAACGCGCGTGAGAGCCGAGAGCCTACTTCCGGCCGCGCGCGACCCTCTGAATTTCCTCCCGCACCAGCCGCTCGACGAGGGTCGGGAGATTGTCGTCCAGCCACTGCTTGACCATCGGCCGGAGCATGTCGCGCACCATGCTGTCGGCGAGCGCGGCGCTGCGAACATCGAGATCGGCCGTCAGGGCCCCGAACGACAAGGCCACCGCCTCGTCCGCTTCCGGCGACAGCAACGGCTCCTCGCTTCGCTGGACCGCATCGGCGTCAGCGGCAGGTTCGGCTTCGACCGCTCGCGGGCGGCGCCACACGACCGTCGGCGCGTTCGCGTCTGGGCGCCGGGACGGTCCGTAGGCGTCGCCGTACGCAGCGGCGCTGTCCTCGGAATAGAGGATCTGCGGCATCGACGCCGGAGTCTGCTGCGGCTTGGGCGCCGCACCCTTGGCGGGACCATCGGCGATGATGTTGCGGATCGAGGCGAGAATCTCTTCCATCGATGGCTCGTGAGCCCGCTGCGCGCGGTGAATCGCCTCGAGGTCGCCGTCGCCGGAGTTCGAATTGATTGCGCTCATCAGACCGCCTTGTCCCAATCAATAGACGATAGTCACTCGACTACCGGCGAGCGGCCCGGGAAAATCCCAAGACCCTTACTGTCCGCTCGGCGTCCTCAGGCCGATCCACTTATTCTTCACCTGATCGAAATGAACCCTCGGATCGTACTCGGCGACTGCAAGTCCGAGGGTCGGGATGTTAAGGCGGCCAATCGCCGACAACAACGAGTACGAATCGACAACCTGATCGTGTTCCGCCTGAACCAATGTCGTTCGCGACGACAACAAAGCCTGTTGGGCGTTAAGTACGTCGAGCGTCGTCCGCTGGCCGACCTTGGCCTCTTCGCGCACGCCGGTCAGCGCCACTTCGTTGGCGGATACGGCCGCGCGGGCTGCGCGGACCACGCCGACGGCAGCTTCATTGAGGCCCCAGGCGGCGACGACGGCCTGTCGGACCTGGTTGCGCAAGGAATCCGTCTGGATCTCCTGCTGCGACAGGCTCTCCTTCGCCTGCCGGGTCGCAGCATATTCCGCACCGCCCTGATAGATCGGGATTGTCAACTGGCCCAGGATCTGGCCCGACAGCAGGTGAAAACCGGGGATTCCGTTTACGTCGTACTGGTTGGAGATTGCCGCGCTCAGCCCTATCGACGGGTACAGCGCGCCCTCCGCGATCTTCACCTGCAATTGCGCCGCGTCGACGCCATGCAAGGAGCCACTGATTGCCGGGTGCTCGACCTGTGAGATGGATATCGCCTGGGGCAGGGTTTTCGGCAGCGGCCTAAGAAGCGGCTTCACGGGCGCAAGGCTGGTCGGCTGATCGCCGATGAACTGACGGTAGCGCGCCACCGCGGCCTGCAGGGTCGCCACCGCGCTGAGCGCGGTGGCCTCGGCGCTCGAAAGGCTCGCTTCCGCCTGCGCCACGTCCGTGCGCGTGACCTCGCCGACAGTGAAGCGGTCCCGCGTCTCGCGCAGCTGTTCCTTCAACACATCGACGTTGTTGCGGTCGAGGTCGAGAATGGCCGTATCCTCCAACACGTCCATATAGGCGGTGAGGCCCGAAAGAAGGGTGTTCTGCTCGGTATTGCGCAATTGCTCCCGCGCCCCAAAAACCTGAGACTCGGCTTGGCGGATCGAATTGAGCGTGCGGTTGCCGTTGAAGACGGTCTCGTTCGCGCTGACGCCGTAGCCTCGCGGTTTCGCAAAGACGTCTGCGCTGCCTGCGACGCCGCCATTAGGGCCATTCAAACTCGTTTGGGCGCGTTCGATGCCTATATTGCCCGTCGCCTCGACGGTCGGCAGGTACCCGGCGTTTGCCTTGGGAACGCCTTCATCGGCGACTCGCACCGCTGCGCGCTGCGCGTTGATGTCGGGGCTGGTCAGATAGGCTTTGATAAGCGCGCCGCCGACCGTTTCCGCCCGACCCGCTCCGGCGCCGAGCGCCGCCAGACCGACCCCCGCCAGGAGCGCCGCGCGCAAGAGGCTGCACGGCTTTCGGCTGCGCGATGCAGCGCGCCGCTCCTGAAATGCGCCTGAGCCCCAAATCATCCCCGCCTCATGCGCCCTCGTCGAACCGTCAAACAAAGCGGTCAACGCCTCGCCGCCCTAACTCGCACGTCCGCCGCGAAAATCAAAGACGTCCGGCGCGACCACCTTAAGATAGACCTCTGCCGCTACCGCGCTCCGGCCGCTCCCGGAAAGCGGCCAAAACGCAAGCATCATAGGCGCAGAAATCCTCATCGCGCTACGGAAGCTGCGCCAGCTAGTCGGCACGAGCCCATTTTTCCGTCAAGCGTCGCAAAGATGAGACACTTGACACGACCAAAGGTCCATTTGCCTTGCCTCTCCAATCGATTAGAAGGCGAAGCTCACACTAGGCTGAAAGCCGTCCAGAAGGTCAGCTTTGGTCTCGAACAGCGCCCTGCGGCTAATCCCCCCGCCGGTTTTTTCATAAACGACTGCCTGCGACGGCGCGGAGGAGGCGTCGATGCCAACAAGGCGTCCAGGATCGGCAAGCAGTGCGACAAGACGATCCGGAAAGACCCCGAACGCACCCTCGACGACGATGAGATCAAAAGGTCCAAGGGTGGCGGCCCCGCTATCGAGCGACCCAACAACCACCGTGACGTTCACGCGACTGTGAAGTTCAGCCTTAGCAACCTCCGCTGCGCCCTCGTCGGATTCCAACAGGACGACCTTCGCGCCCATTGCAGCGAGAATCGCGGCGCCATAGCCGGATCCGCCCCCCACATCGAGCACGCGGTCGTTGGGAACGACCGTCGCCGCCTGGAGCATCCGCGCCAAGACCATGGGCGCCAGCAGCCGGCGGACCTTCGCTCCGCGCGCGGGCAGTTCGCGGTCCACATAGGCGAGCGACGCATGTGCAGGCGCCACGAAACGCTGGCGCGCGACGTCGAAAAACGCCGCCAGCACGACCTTATCGACAATTCCGCCAGTGCGCAGCTGGCTGTTGACCATGTGCAGGCGCCGGTCAAGCATCGTGTCAGCCGAAATGTGCGCCCCCCGGGCTCAGGCCCACGATATGGGACGGATCGCCGCCCCGGATGAAAATTGTCTGGAGGCCGCGGGGTGCAAGGATTTGCAGCCCGTCATTGCCGGCCTCCGTAACCTCCTGATACTGACGAGAAAACCGATTTCGACAACGGAAAACGGCGCTTCGCGACACTGACGAAGTGCGAACGAAACGGCCATCTGCGGGTCAAAGGACTTCACGTCACGGCGCTTAAAATATCCGACAGTTGGCTGAAGAAGCAAGCGATCCGTCATTGATCCGTCTAGGCGCAAGCCGCCGGCTGATCGCAGTTTCTGACGGACCGAGGCCGCCCAGAGGGCCTCGCCGGAATGATTGAGCGCGAGACGCCTAGCCTTTGAGCTCACGCGGGCCCGGCTTACCAACTTGGGCGCGAGCGTCGTGGAAACTGTCCGGTTGGGGATGTCCTCAACGCCCGGCCAATGCAAAGACTCGTCACGACTTTGTGTTTGGGGCGCCGCACCGCAACAATGAGGGATTCACACAGATTCACCCAACAGTATTTCTGACTTTCCGGCTGACGAAATCGCCCAAACAGCAATGATTCCATGATTTTTTTGATTTTGCCTGGGCTGATCTCTGACGCTGATCGGAAGCAAGCCATGTGAAAAACGCATGTCTGGTTCTCCTATGCGAGCCTACTGCGACAGCGCGAAGCCATCATTTCGCAGTGCAGCAGACGGACGGTCCGCCAAAACAAAAGAGGAATTAGAAAATGATTTCCCTGAAAACGGTTTCTGAGAAGCTGACCGCTTGGCGCCGCTACCGTGCGGCAGTGCGTGAGTTGTCCCAGCTCTCCGACCACGATCTCAGCGACATCGGCATTGGCCGCGGCGACATCAACTACGTTTCGCGCCGCCCGGTCGTGAGCAAGGCGTCCGCCTGATTGCAAAGCCCTGCCTCTAGGGCTTAACGAGAAAGCGAGAGACGCGTCATGGGAATTGTCCGCTTCGCGCTGAAGTTTCCGCACACGTTTTTCGTGTTGGCGGCGCTCATCCTCGTGCTGGGCGTGTCGGCGATTTTGTCCATGCCGACCGACATTTTTCCCGAGATCAATATCCCCGTCGTGACGGTGATTTGGCAGGAAACGGGTCTTTCGACTCCTGAGATGGAGCAGAGGGTCACGACCTACAGCCAATATTCCATCTCGACGAGCGTCAACGGCATCAGGGATATCGAGGCGCAGACCCTCAACGGCATCTCCATTCAAAAGCTTTATTTCCAGCCCGACGTCGATATCGATCTCGCGATCGCCCAGATTGTCGCCGCCACGAACTCCATTCGCGCCCTGATGCCGCCCGGCATTCAGCCTCCGACCATCGTGCGCTACGACGCATCGAGCGTCCCGGTTCTCCAGATCTCGTTAAGCTCAGACACGCTCAACGGCGCCCAGCTCTACGACTACGGCATCTACCGGATGCGCCAGCAGCTCGCGCCGATTCACGGCGTAACGCTGCCAACCCCGGCCGGGGGAAAATATCGCCAGATCATGGTCGATATCGACCCCCTGAAACTCCAGGCCAAAGGTTTGACCCCAATCGATGTCGTCAACGCCGTGAACGCGCAAGCCTTCACCGTTCCTTCCGGGACCGCGAAACTGGGAGACAAGCAATACACAGTCAGGACCAACGCGCTGCCGTCGACGATCGACGACCTCAACAACATCCCGATCAAATTTCTCAACGGCGCGACTGTATTTATCAAGGACGTCGGGCAGGTTCACGACGGCTGGCTGGTCCAGCAGAACGTCGTTCGCACGGAAGGCAAGCAATCGGTTCTTCTCAGCATCATCAAGAACGGCAATGCCTCGACGCTTGCGGTCGTCAACGCGGTCAAGGAGGCCTTGAAGACTGCGCGAGCCGCGGCGCCGAGCGGCATGCAAATTCAGGAGCTGTTTGATCAGTCCGTCTTCGTCAAGGACTCGATCATCGGATTGCTGAGAGAAGGCGCGATCGCCGCGGCTCTGACGGCGCTCATGATCATACTGTTCCTGGGCTCGTGGCGCTCGACCTTGATCGTCATGGTCTCCATACCCCTGTCGATCCTTTCGTCGCTCGTCGTCCTCTATTTCCTCGGCGAGACGATCAATACGATGACGCTTGGCGGCCTGGCGCTGGCGATCGGCATTCTCGTCGACGATTCGACGGTGACGATCGAAAATACGCATCGCTACCTGTCTGAAGAAAAGATGCCGCTGCCCCAGGCGACGCTCCATGGCTCGGCCAACATTGCAGTCCCGACGCTCGTCTCCACGCTGGCGATCAGTTGCGTCTTCACCTCTGTCGTGTTCCTCACCGGGCCGGCCAAATTCCTGTTCACGCCGATGGGCCTTGCGGTGGTTTTCGCCATGCTCGCGTCCTACGCGTTGTCCAGGACGCTGACGCCGATTTTGATCGGCTATCTCTTGAAGGGCGAGCAGCACGGCGAGGCGGATGTTCCTCGTGGCTGGTTCGCGCGCTTCAACGCGGGGTTTAACCGGGGGTTCGAGCATTTTCGGGCCAACTACGCCGATCTGCTCGGAGGATTGGTGCGCCGCCAATTCGTCGTGCCGGCTGTGGCGGGACTGATTCTGATCCTCGGCGGCGTCTTGTTCACTTCCGTAGGGCGCGATTTCTTTCCCGCGATCGACGCCGGCCAGATCCAGCTCCACGTACGCGCTCCCCCAGGAACGCGCATTGAGACGACGACGCAAATATTCCAGGCAATCGAAAATAAGATTCGCCAAATCGTCCCGGAAAGCGACCGCGATATTGTCGTCGACAATATCGGCCTGCCGGCGCGCACTTACAATTACGCGTTCATGGATGGGACGGCGATCGGCGTCAACGACGGCGTGATCCTGGTCGCGCTCAAAGAGGGGCACGCGCCGACAGCCGAATATGTCAAGAAACTGCGACAGGCGCTGCCGGCAGCCTTTCCCGAGGAGCTTTTCTATTTCCAGCCCGCCGATATCGCCACGCAGATCCTCAATTTCGGCATTCCCACGCAAATCGATGTACGAACCGTCGGATACGACCGGACGAAGAACCTCGCCGTCGCGAAAGATCTTCGCCGCCGGGTGGCGGCGATCCCCGGCCTGGTGGACGTCCATCTCCAACAGGAGCTGGACGGGCCCGACTTTCTCGCCAAGATCGACCGAGCGCGGGCGACGCAATTTGGACTCACGGCGAGCGGGATTGCCAACGACATCAATATCTCGCTGAGCTCTTCGGAACAGGTGACGCCGAATTTCTGGACCGATCCCACCAGCGGGATACCCTACTACCTGGCGGTGCAAACGCCGCAGTACCTCGCCAACTCTTTGAATGAGATCAAGAACACGCCGATCGGCGCCATCGCCGCCCCCGTGGTGGCCACCACCGGCGCGGTGCCCGGCTTGCTGAGCAACGTCGCGACGTTCACGCGCGACACGACCCCGACGAACTTGAACGAAGCCAATATACAACCCGTATACGAGGTCTTCGCCAACACCCAGGGCCGCGATCTCGGCTCCGTGTCGAGCGACATCAATCGGATCGTTGCGGACGAGCAGAAACAGTTGCGGCCAGGCAATACCATTCAAGTGGTCGGCCAGATCGAAAGCATGAACACAGCCTTTCAAAATATGTCGCTCGGGCTCGTGTTCGCGGCGATATTTGTCTACCTGCTGATGGTCGTCAATTATCAGACCTGGTCCGACCCGTTCGTCGTGATCTTGGCCCTTCCTGCGACCCTTTGCGGCGCTGTGACCATGCTGTTCATTACGGGCACGACGCTCAGCGTTCCCTCCCTGATGGGTATGATCATGGCGGTCGGCGTCGCCTCGGCGAACTCCATCCTGCTGGTCACCTATGCCCGCGATGAGCAGCTTGCTGGAAAACCGGCGCTTGAAGCCGCGGTGGAGGCCGGCGTCACCCGAATTCGGCCCGTGCTGATGACGGCGACGGCGATGATCGTCGGCATGCTGCCGATGGCGATCGGCGAGCCGGGCGGAGAGCAGAACGCCGCTTTGGCGCGCGCGGTCGTCGGCGGCCTCCTGTTCGCGACCCCGACCACACTGTTACTCGTGCCTTATTTATTTGCGACGCTGCGCAAGGGCGCTGACGGCAAGGCCGCACACGGGGTATTCGCTGAAGGATTGGACTGATGGCGAAGACGCAGGAAGATATTCGACCGGTTGAGCTTCTCCGACCCAGCGAACCCGAGCCTGTTCGCAAACCCGAGCGTGAAGTTGAGCACGGGCCGCCGGCCCCCGGCGCGAGCCGCACCGGACGCCGCTTGCTGGGGTTTGGCGCGTTGCTTATTTTGTTCGGCGCAGTGGGCTATGGCGCGTGGCGCCATTATCAAGTTCATACCGAAGTCATGGCGACAGCGGAAGAAACGCGGGACTTCGTTCCGTCGGTTCTGACGGCCCCCGTGCGCGCGAGCCCGGCGACCGTGTCGGTCTTTTGGCCCGGCTCGACCTTGGCCTTCAATTTGGCCGACATCTTCGCTCGCGCGAGCGGATACATCATCACGCGAAACGTCGACATCGGCAGCCGCGTCAAGAAGGGCGATGTCCTGGTGGAGATCACGGCGCCGGAGATCCAGCATCAAATCGCTCAAGCCAAGGCGACGCTGGCGCAAAATCAGGCGGCGCTGGTGCAGGCGCAGGCCAATAGAGACCTCGCCAACGTCACCTGGGGGCGCGACAAAACCTTGGTTCAGCAAGGCTGGGTGACGCTGCAGCAGGGCGACACCGATCGATTGACGCTCGCGGCTGATCAGGCTGCGGTGGGAGTAGCGGAAGCGAACATCAAGGCGCAGCAAGCGCAGATCGAGGTTCTGAGCCAGCAACAGACGTATCAGACCGTAGTGGCTCCGTTTGACGGCCACATCACCCAGCGCAACGTCGATGTTGGCAGCCTGGTGCAGGCCGACGCCAACACCGGCACCGACATGTTCACCCTGATGAACGACGATATGCTCCGCATTCAACTCTTTGTGCCGCAGGACCAGGCATTCGGGGTCGCTCCGGGCGTCGAAGCGGTCGTGCGTGTGCCGGAGCTGCCGGGCCGTGAATTTCCCGGCACGGTGACGCGTATCGCCGATGCGCTCCAGCCCGGCACGCGCACGTTGTTGACCGAAATCGACGTGCCCAATCCCGACCACGCGCTGCCGGCAGGCGTCTACTGCACCGTCGAGCTCAAAATCCCGCGCAAGACGCCGTCGCTGATCGTTCCTGCGGGGGCGATCGTGTTCAACGCCGACGGTAACAACGTCATGGTGGTCGAGAACGGCGTCGCCCGGGTGCGCCGAGTGACCCTGGCGCGCGACTTCGGCACGACGGTCGAGGTCAGCGCCGGCGTAAAGGACGGCGACCAGGTGATCCTCAACCCGCCGGTCGACTTGACCGACGGTCACAAGGTCAAGGTCCGGCAGGCGCCGCCGGGGCAGATGTCCTGAGCCGCGTCGGCTAGCTGGGGAACGCGAGCCTGCACGCGCGCGCCGCGTCAGGACCCTCGGCCTTCTCGCCTTCGACCCGCACGCGCACCGTAAACACATCGAACGGGTCAGCGCCCGGCGGATGCACTTCGCCGACCAGAATCGTGCTCATGAGCTCGTGGTCAGCCGCGCGGAAAGATGCGCGATTGTGGTCGAGCGCGATATCCGCGGGCAATGTGTATCCCTCCAGCGCCCGGGCGAGCACGACGGCGTCGAGCGACTTCTCCTGATTGGCGATCTGCGCAATCGTGCGGATCCCGGCATAGCCGAACCAACTGCGGGCGCTCGCGGCCTTGCCGGTACGGCTGCGGATGGCGGCGTCGAACGTCTTGATCCCAGGGACGTCGGGTTGATTCCACCACCATTCCATGGTCCACCAGCCGACCCGGGCTTCGGCGGGCACGGACAGAATGCTCTCCAGCTCGAACAGAGCGCCGCCGACCGCCATGTCATGGGTGAGCCCGAAGCTCGCGATCTGCTTCAAGCTGTTGACCTGATCGTCGCCGCCCATGAGATCGATCAGGACATTCGGGCGAAATGCCGCCGCATTGGTTAGAGCGTCGGAATAGTCGACAGTGCCGACGGGCAGAAAGTCGGCCGCCCAGACCGCGCCATGCTGGCGAAGCTTGACTTCGAATGCCTCCTGCAGCGCGTGGCCATAGACATAATCGGGCGTCAGAAAATACCATCGCGCGCCAAATTTTTCGATCAGCACCTCGGCAATCGCGTTCGCCTCCATCGTTGTCGATTTGCACACGCGAAAGACATTCCAGCTGCACTGGCTGCCCGTGATTTCGTCAGTGTGCCCGCCGGTCACGATTTGCAGCTTGCGTTTCTCGGCAGTCACCCGCGTCATCGCGAGCGCCACCGCCGAGTTGACGTTGCCGGTGATGAAATCGACCTGGTCTTTGTCGATGAGCTGCCGAGTCTGTTCGACTCCGGTCATGATGTCATTAGCAGAGTCAGAAACGAGCAGCTGCGCCTCACGCCCAAGAATGCCGCCGCTGTGATTGATCTCTTCGATGGCGAGCCGAGCGCCGGCGACCTCCGCTTCAGCGAGCTGCGCAAAGACCCCAGTGAGCGGCTCGACCATGCCGATTTTTACCGACGGTTCTTCGCGAGCCCGAATTGGAAACGGCGCCCCAACCGCGCTCGCAGCGCATGCCAGGCCGGCTTTTAGAACAGCGCGACGGCCAATTCGACGTGCGTGCGGCGACGCCGCTTTTCGTGTTTTTGGGTGCAAGTTGGCGGCTCCGAACCAGCCGGGTCAAACTTTAGTGGCCTTCGCTCACGTCGGCAAGGCGCCTTCAGGCCGTGTCCGGCTCCGCGCGAACGGCCGGAGCTGCGCCAATTCGACATGGATCCGCACGACTGGGTCGGTAAACGCCGTTTGCGAGCGAACGCAGCGAGGCCGCCGATACGATGGTCCTGGCCGACCGGATTCTCGACGCCCGACCCGCCATGAGGGCTGACGAGACTTAAGTCCAAGGTCTCTCTTTCGCTTCGGCAGCCGAGAGGCTAGCGTCGCCTCATACGACAAACAGAAGGTCGGCCAATACAAAGCCGAGCAGGAGGAGAAGGGTTGATGCCGAGATTGTGGATGTTCGGGGCCGCCCTCGCCGCGCTGCTCGCCGCAGGCGCCGCGCGCGCCGACGACAATACCGTGACCATTGGCATGATCCTGCCGATGACCGGCCAGCAGGCGTCAACCGGCAAGCAGGAGCGCGCCGGCGCAGAGCTTTACATGCGGCAGCACGGCGACACGGTCGCCGGCAAGAAGATCGTCCTCGAAGTCAAGGACGACACCGGCGCGGCCGACGTCACCAAGCGCTTGGCGGAAGAGCTGATCGGCAACGATCACGCCAAGGCGCTGATGGGCTTCGGGCTCACGCCTCTGGCGCTGGCTACGGCGCCGGTCGCAACGGAGGCGAAGGTTCCCGAGATCGTCAGCGCCGCGGCGACGGCGATGATCACCGAGAAGTCGCCCTATATCGTGCGCACCTCGTTCACGCTCCCCCAGGCGTCGACGCCGATGGCCGAATGGGCCGCCAAGAACGGCATCAAGAAGGTCGTCACCATCGTCGCCGACTACGGACCCCGGTATCGACGCTGAGAAATGGTTCTCCGACACATTCGAGAAGAACGGCGGAACCGTCGCGGAAAAGATCCGCGTGCCGCTCAAGAACCCGGACTTCGCGCCCTTCCTGCAACGGGTGAAGGACGACGCGCCCGACGCGGTGTTTGTTTTCGTGCCCTCAGGCCAGGGCGCGGTCTTCATGAAGGAGTTCGTCGAGCGCGGCCTCGACAAATCAGGCGTCAAGCTGATCGGCACGGGCGATGTGACCGACGACGACCTTCTCGCCGACATCGGCGATCCCGCGCTCGGCGCTGTTACGACACATCACTATTCGGCGGCGCACGATTCGCCGGAGAACAAAGCTTTTGTCGAGGCGTTCGAGAAGGCCAACAACGGCATGCGGCCGAATTTCATGGCGGTCGGCGCCTATGACGGCATGGCGCTCATCTATCAGGCGCTGGAGAAGACCAAGGGCGACGCCAGCGGCGACGCACTGATCGCGGCGATGAAGGGCATGAGCTGGATGAGCCCGCGCGGGCCAGTGTCGATCGACCCGGAAACCCGCGACATCGTGCAGAACATCTATGTCCGCAAAGTCGAGAAGAAGGACGGCGCGCTGTACAATGTCGAGTTTGCGACCATTCCTGATGTGAAGGACCCGTACAAGGCCGGGAAGCACTGACCGCCGGCGCTGCCGGGAGACGATAGACGCCCGATGCTGACCATCCTGCTCGACGGCGTGGCCTACGGGATGCTGCTATTCGTGCTGGCGAGCGGGCTGTCGGTGACGCTGGGGTTGATGAACTTCATCAACCTCGCGCACGGCGCCTTCGCCATGGTCGGCGGCTATGTCACGGCCCTGCTCATGAACCGCGCCGGCGTCCCGTTCCTCGTCACGCTGCCGGCCGCCTTCCTCATCCCCGCAATTCTCGGCGTCGTCCTCGAGCGCACGCTCTATCGGCGGCTCTACGGCGCAAGCCCGCTCGATCAGGTGCTGTTCACCATTGGCCTCGTGCTGATGGCGATGCCAATCGCGGCTTACCTCGTCGGCGACGAGCCGCAACAGGTTCATCTTCCCGCCTGGCTCAGCGGACGCATCGAGATCCGATGGCGTCGGCATCGGCGTGTACCGGTTATTCATCATCGCCATATGCGGCGCCATCGCTGCGGCGCTGCAGATGTTCCTGATCAAGACCCGGTTCGGCGCGCAGCTGAGAGCCGCGGTGGACGACGCGCGCGTCGCTCAGGGTTTGGGCATCAATGTCGACCGCATCTTCGCCGTCGCCTTTGCGGTCGGAAGCGGTCTTGCCGGCCTGGGCGGAGCGCTTGCCGCCGATGTCGTCGGCGGCATCGATCCGTCGTTTCCGGTTAAATTCCTGGTGACTTTTCTCATCGTCGTCACCATCGGGGGCTCGAACGGGATCATGGGGGCTCTGTTCGGCGCGCTTCTCCTCGGCGTGCTCGATGTCGCGGGCAAATATTACGCGCCCTCGATCGGCGCCTTCATCATCTATGCGGTGATGGTGATTACGCTGATCGTGCGGCCGCAGGGGCTGTTTGCACGCGGGGAAGGACGTTGAGCGTCCCCGACCCAGCCGAAACGACGCGGCGCCTCGCCGCGCATTTGCGTCGGCACGCGCGCTGGCGATGGCCGGAAATCGTATTCTGGCTCGTCATCCCGGCCGCTATCTTCGCCTTGCCGTCACGGGCGGCGATTATCAATGAAGTCCTGATCGCCGGCCTCTTCGCTTTGTCGCTCGATCTCATTCTCGGATTGACGGGAATCGTATCGCTCGGACATGCGGCGTTCCTTGGCCTCGGCGCCTATGCCGCGGCCATTCTGGCAAGCCAGGGGTTCGCCGATCCACTGCTCGGGCTCGCCGTTGGCGCCGCCGTCGCCGCGGTTGTCGGCCTCGCGACCGCGCCGCTTTTGCTTCGAGGCGGCGATCTGACGCGGCTCATGGTGACGCTCGGCGTCTCGCTCATGCTCGGGGAACTCGCCAACCGCAACGGCTGGCTCACCGGCGGCGCGGACGGGCTCAATTTCTCGATCGCGCCGGTGCTTGGACTGTTCCCGATCGGCTTCACCGGACAGCGCAACGCGGCGCTCTACAGCTTCGCCGTGCTCTTCATTTTGTTTGTGATCGCGCGCCGACTGGCGCACTCGCCGTTCGGCCTGTCGCTGACCGCGACCCGCGAAAATCGCCTGCGCGCAGGCGCGCTTGGCGTCGACACCAGCCGACGCATCGTTGCGATCTATACAATCGCGGCGGCCTACGCCGGCGCGGCGGGCGCGCTGCTGGCGCAAACGACGCAGATCGTATCGCTCGACCTATTCGATTTTCATCGATCGGCCGACGTCATGCTTATGCTCATCATCGGCGGCGCAGGATATCTTTACGGAGGACTCATCGGCGCGGCGGCGTTCATCGTGCTGAGGGACGTGATTTCTGCGGCGACCCCCGAATACTGGGAATTCTGGATCGGTCTCGCTTTGGTCATCCTGGTGCTCGCCGGCCGCGAGCGAATTGCAACGACGCCCCGGAGACTCATCGCGCTCGTCGCGCCCCGCGTAGCGCGTCGAGGCGCAGCGTGAGCGCTCCGGCGCTGGAAGCGCGCGGCCTCACGCGCCGTTTCGGCGCCCTGACCGCAACTGACGATGTGTCGTTCGCGATTTAGCCCGGCGCCCGCCAAGCGCTGATCGGACCCAACGGGGCCGGCAAGACGACGCTGATCAACCTCCTCACCGGCGTGATCAAGCCATCCGCAGGTCAGGTCCGGCTAGCGGGGCGCGACGTCACGCATCTCGCGTCAAGCGCGCGCGTCAGGATGGGGCTATCGCGCACGTTCCAGATCAATCAACTCTTCCCCGATATGACGCCGGCCGAGTCGCTTGCGCTCGCGATCTCGGAGCGCAACGGCTCTGGCGCCGATTTCTGGCGCGTAGCGGGCGACCGACCGGAGGTCGTCGCCGAAATCGTGGAGCTATTGGCCCGCTTCGGCCTCGAAGCCGACATGGACCGGCCGACACGCAAGCTTCCGTACGGCAAGCAGCGCCTCCTGGAGATCGCGCTCGCGTTGGCCACGCGCCCGCAGGTGCTCCTCCTCGACGAACCCGCCGCCGGCGTGCCGGAGGAGGAACGCCAGGACATTCTCGCCGCTCTCGCCGCGCTGCCGTCGGAAGTCGCGATCCTTTTGATCGAGCACGACATGGACCTCGTGTTCAATTTCGCCGAGCGGATTTCGGTGCTGGTTGCGGGGAAGCTGCTGATCGAAGGCGCGCCGGAGGCGATCGCCGCGGATGAGCGCGTCCGCGCCGTCTATCTCGGCGAAGACGCGCATGGCTAAGCTCCTTCAGGTCGAAAATTTGACCGCCGGTTATGGCGAGGCGCGGGTGGTCCATGGCGTCAGTTTCGCGCTGGAGGACGGCCAGTCGCTGGCGCTGCTTGGGCGCAACGGCGTCGGGAAGACGACCCTTGTCGATTCGCTGATCGGCGTCACTACCCGCTTCGGCGGCCAGATCGTGCTCGGCGGCGAGGACATCGCGCCTCTTCCGCCATATCTCCGCGCGCGGCGCGGCATTGGTTGGACGCCACAGGAGCGCAACATCTTCCGCTCGCTCACCGTCGAGGAGAACCTGACCGCGGTCGCGATTGCGGGACCCTGGACCGTCAAACGCGTTTACGGCCTCTTTCCCCGTCTCGAGGAGCGGCGCCGCGCTGGCGGCCGGCAGTTGTCGGGCGGGGAGCAGCAAATGCTGGCCATCGGCCGCGCGCTGGTCCTAAACCCGCGCCTTCTGCTGCTCGACGAGCCGACTGAGGGACTTGCGCCGATCATTGTCGACGAATTGCTGGCGGCTTTGCGCGAACTCAGCCGCGCGGGGCTGTCGATGATCATTGTCGAACAGAAGCCGAAAAAAATCCTGCCCTTCACCGATCAGGCGATCGTGCTCGATCGCGGCGCCATCGCTCACGCCGCGCCGAGCGCCGAATTGCTCGCGGATACGGCCGTGCTCGACGCGCATCTGACCGCTACGAAAACAGTGGCGCGATCGCGCGGGGACAGAACGATTGCGCCCGATCCCGCGGCGCTTCCGGCCAACCCGAATGAGCCGCGAGAGGTCAGGGATGACCGATGATGAAGGGCGGGGCTATGCTCGCCGCCTGGAGGCCCACTGGGCCGGCCAAGGGGCAAGCTATCACTCCTCAGCTGCTTTGCTGACTTTTCTCTAACGTTACGATTTTAACGCGGATTCTGTGTCGCTTAACGCGTCTGATTTTATTGGAGGCCTCGCCCGGAATCGAACCGGGGTGCAAGGATTTGCAGTCCTCTGCGTAGCCACTCCGCCACGAGGCCGACGATGAAGCCAGGCAGCATCGCGAGGCGCGCCTATACCAAGGATTTAACCCCGCTCGCAAGGAGGCTTCCGCTGTTTCCTTGCTCAGCCGTGCGCCAGCGGGGAATGACGCAGGAACGGTAAGCCAAGGAAATAGGCTGCCGTCACGATCAGCCCCCAGCCAACCCAGGGCTGGGGCGCCAAATTCTCGACGATCGCCAGCGCCGCCAGGGCGAACCAAGCGATCGTCATCGCGATGGTCAGGCCGCGCAATCGGACCACCCGCAACGGATGGATGAAGACGACCGGGGTAAACATGAGCGCCGCCGCGCCAAGCAGAATGAGCGCGCTGAGCACCCATGGCGGTCGAAGGACAAACAAATAGAGGACAACGATATTCCAGGTGGCCGGAAATCCGCGAAACCACAGGTCGTCGGTCTTCATCCGGGTGTCAGCGAAATAGAGCGCGGAGGCGATCGTGACGATAAGTCCGATCCAGAACGAAGCTTGAGTCGGCATCAGGTCCGAGCGCCAAAGCGCGATCACTGGCACCAGCACGTAGGTGAGGAAGTCGACCACCAGGTCGAGGACTGTCCCGTCAATCGTCGCCGCGGTGATTTGCACCTTCGCGGCCCTCGCGAGCGTGCCGTCGATTCCGTCGATGAAAAGAGCAAGCCCAAGCCAGGCAAAGGAGGTTGCGAAATTCCGCTCGATCGCCGCGTATAAAGCGAGCACAGCGACTGCCCCGCCCGAAGCGGTGAAGAGATGGACGGAGAAACCCGCGGCGCTCGCGACGTTGACGGGCCGCTTTTCGATCGACATGCCCCACCCTGCCCACGACCCGCGACTTGCTTGCGGGTCCAGCGTTGGCTTGACCTTACAGCTTCCGCCTTATCAAAGTTGCACGACGCCGTCTCCCCGATCGCAACCTGAGCCAGGCGCGGTAGCAAGGGAAGAGCGTGGAGACGGACGATGACCAGTGGCGATGAGCCTGCCGGGCGCGGCGCCGACATCCTGATCGCGGGGGCGGGGCTCGCGGGGCTTACCGCGGCCTTCGGCCTGGCGCAGGCTGGCTTCGACGTCGTCTGCTGCGGCGCCGCGGAGCGGACGGGGCGGGGACGCACCGTCGCCCTGCTCGACCAATCCGCCGCCTTTCTCGAATCCCTCAGCCTTTGGGCGGGTTTGCGAGCGCAGGCCGCGCCACTGCGCTCATTGCGCCTCATCGACGACACCGGATCGTTATTTCCGGTCCGTCCGGTCGAGTTTCACGCCGCGGAGATCGGGCTCGACGCCTTCGGCTGGAATATCGAGAACGACCGAATGGCTGACGCCCTTAGCGCCGGGATCGACGGGGTTCCCGGCGTCGAGCGCGTCGCGGCGGGCGTCGCGACTTACGAGTTCGCGGCCGACGCGGTCTTGGCGCGGCTGAGAGACGGGCGCGTCATCTCGGCCCGGCTCGCGATCGGCGCTGACGGCCGGGATTCCAGGGCGCGGCGCGCCGCGGGGCTCAAAGCGCGCGTTCATCGCTACCCGCAGAGCGCATTGACGGCGTTCCTCGCCCATCGGCTGCCGCACGACGACTTTTCGACCGAGTTCCACACCCGAGGCGGGCCGTTCACGCTCGTTCCGCTGCCGGCCAGCGCGACAGCGCCCAACCGCTCAAGCCTCGTCTGGGTTATGGGGCAAGAGGACGCGCGCCGGCGCGAGGGGCTCGACGACGAAGCCCTTGCGCGCGAGATCGAGCGCCAGGCGCACTCTATCCTCGGCGCCATGCGCATCGAGGGCGAGCGCGGATTCTTCCCCATGGTGCGCCAGACCGTGCCGAATATCACGGCTGAACCGCGTGGCGCTCGTCGGCGACGCGGCGCACGTCCTGCCGCCGATCGGCGCGCAAGGACTGAATCTTGGCTTACGCGACGTCGAGGCGATCATCGCCTGCGCGGTCGAAGCGCGCGCGGCGGGACGCGATATTGGCGGGACGGAGACGTTGCGCGCCTATGAGCACGCGAGGCGCGCCGACATCGCGATCAGGACCGGCGCCGTTGACGGCCTCAACCGGTCGTTGCTCACTCACTTTGGCGCAGTCGGGCTCGCGCGCGGGGCCGCGTTGGCGACGCTCTCCGCCGTGGGGCCGTTGCGGCGCTTGGTGATGCGAGCGGGGATCGGGCCGCAGCGGGCGAGGCGATTGCCCTAATCTGAGTTCAGCGAGACTGAGGGCGTTTGCCACCGGATTGGGTCAGCGGCGGACAGTGCGTTCGGTCGAGGTGTAGCCGGCGCGGACGCTGCCATTTCCGAGTCCGAAACGAAGCTTTTCAATCGCTTGCGGCGCCATTTCCGATCGGTCGGATCGTCGTCGGCCTACCTCCCGAGGACCTCGGCGATGTAAAGCGCCAGGAGTTTCCGCGCTTCGCCGATCAGCGCCGCCGCCCTCTCGTCTTCCGTCGCCGCGAGCGCCGGGACCATCTTCATGACCTGGTTCACGACGACTGCCGCTGCCGCCGCCTCATCCTGGGCAAGCGCAGAGTTGCCGGCGCTGAGGATTGCGGCGATCCGTCCCCGCAGCGCATCGCCGAGCGGTTTCCGGCGCTCGACAATGCCGGCGACGAGGCTCGAGAGCGCAATCGCCGCGTCCCGATCCGTCCCCTGCCTGAGCTTGTAGTCGATGAAGAGGTCAGCGAGTTCGCGCGCCGAGCATCCTGGGGCGAGCTCCTCGACCCGCGCAAACGCCGCGGCCGCCCGCTCGGCGAGCGAGAACCTCGCCCGTCATCAACGTTCTGTGGGGATTTCTTAATCTAGCCGTCGGCTTCGCGCTGTTGTTCGAGTTTGCGCCAAAGGGGGCAGATGTCGTTCTCGAATGGGCGTTTGTCGGCTTGGGCGTGCTTTTAATGGCCCTCTTTTGCGCGTGGCATTTCGGACGGGTCAGGTCGCGACGGACCTAGGGGAACGAATCTAACGTTTGGTATCGTCGGCCGTAGTTATAATAGAGGTATCTATGGCAACTCATTGCCTCCCGGGTAAAGCGTTTAATGCATCCCAACGCACGGCGCCGAGCAAAACGCCGTGTCGTCCGGTAGGCCCCGGAATGTCATAGATGTGAAGTTCCGACCACTCGAATCTGGTGCGCAAGGCAGCGAGATTCGGTACGAGACGCTCGTGCACTTCCGTTACGTAGAGGATCGGGTTAGTCGGATAGACGCGTTCGAAGTCATCAACGATCTTCTCGATCGGCGGTTTGGTGCGACCAAGATCGAGACCCGCCTCGGCGCTCAAGGCGTCCGCCCAGGGCGGCGCAAGAAATGCCACGATGCGGCGGGCTGCAGAGAAGCGGTGTTGGCCAAGCAATTTGCCGTAATCGCCGCGCAACAACTGGATGGATGCGCCGAGCGAGCGCGATGTTGTGAGCGCTCATGTCGAAGATGGCCTGCTCGAACTCGAAGCCAAGCCCTTCCGCGCTCGGTAGGCGCCGCAGAATCCAGAACAGGGCGTTGCACGAGCCCGCAAAAGGATCGATTACGCCGAACACCGAACCCGGTGGGGCTCTGGCGGCAACGCGCGCAACGTCCTCGCCGATGCGATTTCCCAGGGGATCGCGCACCGCCTCAAGCGCGGTGCGGGCAAGGATGCGAACGCCGCGCCCATGCCACTGGGCCGGCGTCATACCGTAGAGCGAAACCGCGCCGAATCGCCAAAGCTGTCGCGGCCAAATTTTTCGACCTCCCACAGCTCGACGATCTGGTTGCGCTTGGCCGAACTGAGCAGAAAGTCACGATCATAACGAGGAACGTCGGTATCGGCCATTTGTCGCCCCTTTCGCGCGCGCTGGCCCTCGGTCCGATCATAACCGACTTCAGGACTCTCCAGTAAACTTTCATGCGCTACCGTGGCCGGCCGGACCTGCGATCGACGCCCGGATCTCCGCCCGTGGCGGCGACTCCCAGTCTACCGAGATAGTAGGCCCAGCCCTTGGCATGGCCTTCGCGCTCATAGGCGTTGGGAAGTCCGGTATGGGTCATGCGCACAAGCGTGCCGCCATTCCGCTCCAAGAGGTCAATCTCCACCAGGCTCGAGCCGGGGGGCACATCCTCGTCGTCGTCCCAGCCGAAACTATAAGCGAGGCGATGGACCGGGACGACCTCGCGGAATTCCCCGCGCGCGGTGCGGCCCGGCCGCCCGGCGATGTCCTTGACCAGATAAAGTCCGCCCGGACGGGCGTCCGTGTCCGCTTCGGCGCCCATCCAGCTCAGGATCTTTTGCGGATCGGTCAGAAACGCGAAGACGGTTGCGAGGGGAGCTGCGACCTGGGTCTCGCGCCGGACCACGAGCGATTTATCCATTGGACTCTCCTGAAAGTGAAAACTCATTCCCGCACTACAGACGCGTAAGCGGCCGCCAAATCGACATGCGCCCGAGACGCGTTGGGTTCCAACACTCCATATGAGCGTGCCTTGATCGAAGATCAACCGTTTGGTTGAATGATTGTAGGAACGCCCACCGAAAAGGTGATCGGCCGGCGGATAGCGGAACTGAAACGCTAATGACAACGAAGGCAAGTCCGGCGGATGATCGCGCCATGCCCCTGTCTTCAACCCTCGCCTGGCTGGTCGACGCGGCCGCCGAGTTGCCAACTTCTGAACTTTTTCTGGCGAACCTCGGCCAGCGTCTGATCGATGATGGCGCCCCGCTGGCCGGCGGCGCTCTGACGCTCGCCGCGCCGCACCCGCTCGTCGCCCGCCGCACCTGGCTGTGGCGGGCCGGGAGCGGCGAGGTCATAGAGGCGCTGGGATTTGCCGCCGGCGGCTTCTCGGGGGCGGACGGTCCGCCGGCCGAAGCGGGTCGGCGCTGGCTTGCGGGCCTTGCAGCCGGCCCGCCGCATGAAGACGCGGTCGGACCGACTCCGGACGGGCCGAAATTGGGCTGGGTCGGCCAGCGTCCGTTCGCCCCCGATGTGGCCGACCAGCTACGTGAGGCGGCGCGCTTCGCGGCGGCGCCGCTCGCCACCCTCACCGCGCGAGCGACATTGAGCGCAACGCTCGAAGCCTACCTCGGCCGACGCAGCGCGGCGCGCGTGCTGGTCGGTCCGTTGCGGCGCGGCGTCGGCGAGACCATCGAGGCGGCGCTCCTGTTCGCCGACCTGCGCGGCTTTACAGCGCTGTCCGAAAGCAGTCCGCCCACCGCAGTCATCTCCGCGCTCGACGCCTGGTTCGACCGGATCGCCGGATCCGTGCACGCTTTCGGCGGCGAAGTGCTCAAATTCATGGGCGACGGCGTGCTGGCGATCTTTCCGGTCGCCGCCGGCTCGCCGCGCAACGCATGCGACGCGGCGCTCAAGGCGGTCGCCGCCGCACGGAGCGGAATGGCGCATCTCGACGAGGCGCGACGGCGGGACGGTCTGGCGCCCCTGCCCTTTGGCGTTGCGCTGCATCTCGGCGAGATGTTGTGGGGCAATATCGGCGCCGCCGACCGGCTGGATTTCACCGCCATCGGCCCCGCCGTCAATCTGGTCAGCCGCCTCGAGGGATTATGCCGGCCGCTCGACAAGGCTGTCCTCATCTCGGGCGCCTTCGCCGCCGCGACCACGGCGCCGCTGATCCCCTTGGGTGTGCACGCTTTGCGCGGCATCGCCGCGCCTTGCGCGGTGTTCACCGTGCCGGAATAGCGCCTCCGGTCACTCCTCACAGCACGACGACGGGCGTCCCCTTCGCGACCCGCCCGTAGAGATCGATCACGTCGGCGTCCATCATCCGGATGCATCCGGACGACACGGCTTTGCCGATCGAGTTCGGGCTCATTGGTCCCGTGGATGCGGAACAACGTGTCCTTCTTGCCTTCAAACAAGTAGAGCGCCCGCGCTCCGAGCGGATTTTCCATGCCGCCATCCATATGCACCGGCAGGCCGCGCTGTCGCGCCAGCATTTCCGGCGGCGGGGTCCATCCGGGCCAAAACGCCTTCCTCCCGATCTCGGCCAGTCCTTTCCAGGCGAAGCCCTGGCGCCCGACGCCGATCCCGTATTGCAGCGCCCGCCCGCCGCCCTCCGAGAGATAGAGCTTGCGTTCGCGCGTATTGATGGTGAGCGTGCCCGCCGGCTGGCCCGTCGGATCATTGACCTCCTTGCGGGTGAACCGGGCCATGTCGACTTCATTGTCGAAACCGCCTGGGGTCGAATAGTTCGGATCCGCGTCCGGCGGCAGAAAGGTCTGCGGGTTGGCCGCGGGCGCCGAGCCGGGCAAGCTGAGCGGAAAATTGAACAGCGACTGGGCCGACGCCTCGGTCGCCGCGACGCCCATGCTCGCAAGGCCAATGAAGATGAAACTTCGCACACTCAGCATGGGTCACCCCGCTCCAACAGCCCGCATCGGACTTTTGAGAAAACTAAGTCGGATCGGTGGTTTCGTAAAGCGTCGCCATGAGGCAAACCGGTCCTTGCCGAGCGGCGATGAGCGGCGCAGTATTGCTCTGGGGGCTTTCGGGAGGAACGACCATGACGCTTCGGCTGCGTGCGGCGACTTTGATTGCGTTTCTTGGTTTCTCAAGCGCGGCCGGCGCGCAGCAGAATCCCCTCGACGTCATCCCCGACAAGATGCCGAACGCCACCCCCTATGGGGCGCCGATTTCGCTTGCTCGCGCACAAGGAGCGATCGCAGCGGCCACGGCGGAGGCTGAGAAGCGCGGGTGGGCGCTCAATGTCGCTGTCGTCGATTCCGGGGCCAACCTCGTCGCCTTCGCGCGCATGGATGGCGCGCAACTCGGCTCGATCGCCATTTCCGAGCACAAGGCGCGTGCGTCGGTCAAATTCCGCCGTCCGACCAAAGCCTTCGAAGAGGGCATTCAGAAAAACGATTACAAATATCAACTGACGCTCGACGACATCATTGGCTCGCGCGGCGGCATTCCGCTGATCGAAGACGGCAAGCTGATCGGCGCGATCGGCTGTTCCGGCGGCGCAGGCTCGCAGGACGAGGCGGCGTGCATGGTCGGCGCTGCGACGGTCAACAAGTAGGGCTGCTGGCGGCGGGATGAATTCGGATCGATCCCAGAGACGTCATCGCGAGGAGCGGAGCGACGTGGCGATCCAGGGGCGATAGGGCGCCCGTAGACGCCCGGATCGCTTCGCTGACGCCGAGGGATTTAAGCAGTTAAATCGCTCTCGCTGCGGAGCCGCTGCTCTGCAGAACGGGCGCCGCCCGTCCTGGGTCGCTGCAACCCCCAGTTAGGTTTGACGTGCGAAGCTCGCTGGAAACACGGAGATTCGCTCAATGATCGTCGCCACCACCGAAAACATCGCCGGCCATCGCACTGTCCGGACGCTCGGACAATGCTTCGGCGTCGTCGTGCGCAGCCGCGGGCTCGGCGGCAACATCATGGCGGGGCTGCGCACCATCGTCGGCGGGGAGATCCACGAATATACGCGGCTCCTCGAGGAGGCGCGCCGCCACGCGTTGGATCGGCTGGTTGAGAACGCAACCGCGATGGGCGCCAACGCCATCGTGATGATGCGCTACGACAGCGCCGAGATCGGCCAGACGATGAGCGAGATCGTCGCCTACGGCACGGCGGCGGTGATCGAACCCGTCTCATGATCGCGTTCGGCTTGCCCGTCGGCTTCGGCCTCGCGCTCCTTCTGATCTGGTTTGTCTTCCGCAAGGGCGGCTACAAGCGCCGCCCTCTCGACGCGCCGCCCGGACGAGACTGGAGCTTCACGGGCGAACGCTTCGTCGACCCGCCATCCGGCGAGATGGTGGAAGTCTGGTCGTGTCCGAGAACCGGCGAACGCGCCTACGTCCGCGCGCGGGCGGGCTGAGGCAGTCAGAGCCACTCTATCGTCTGCCACCTCTGGCATTTTGCTTTTCTATGCCCGGACGGACAGGACGTGGCCTCAAAATCCACGTCCACGCGTCACCCAGCCTCATGACAAAAAAATTGGCAAGGTAACGATAGTCAGTGAAATGATCCGCGCCATACGAGCCGGGCGGCCATCCTGTTGACGGCTGAATCTGCATAGCACATTCGTGTTTACTTGGGGTATAAGTCAAATAAGTCTTATCTCGGATGCTACGGCCGCGAGAACGCTCATCTTCCCAGGACAGCCAAATGTTCTGGAGGCTGGGATTGGGTTCGATTATCGATTTGCCCGCTGTCCTTCTCGGAAGAAGCCCGACCACGGTCCGCTTAAGGCCGATTGCCGGGCGGGCACGATGGGCCGCCCCGCCAGCAGAACTCGCGGCCGGATCCGTCGGCATGGAAAAATTCGACGCCGCGCGTCGAGCCGTTCGTCACATAGACCGTCATGCCGTCGGGACCGCCGAACGTCAGATTGCTCGGGTTGGGACCAAGGGTTTTCACCTCGCGCACGAGCGTTCCGTCCTGGCCCAGGACGGCGATTGTCCCTGCTCTCGGACGCGCTACGAAGATGCGTCCATTGGCGTCCGTGCGAAGCCCGTCGAGCTCGTCTCCCTCGAAGCGATGGATAAGCTTGGAAGAGGTCAGCTTGTCGCCCTCGATGGCATAGGACCAAATTTCGCGCGTATTGGATTCGCTGACGTAAAGCGTCCTCTCGTCCGGGCTGAGGTCGAGGCCGTTGGTCACGCCCATCGCCCTGTCCGAAGACATGATTGAACCGGAGACACGCCCGTTAGCTCCCTTAGCGACCCGCCATATGCGGCCGGTCCCGTGGCGAAAATCGGGGTCGCTCGCAAAGAGCGCGCCATCGGACGAAATGGCGAGGTCATTTGGCTGATGAAACTGCGCGGAGTGGAAATAGATGGCCGCGCTCCGCGCGCCTTGCTCGACCACGAAAATCGTATGCCCTTTGAAGTCGGCGAGAAACATGCGCCCGTTTTTGTCGAACCTCGACCCGTTGGGGATTGATCCGCGCGGCAAGGCAAGGAAGGCCTCGGGATCGGACCTTCCGGGACGCAGGCGCCCGACCGTCCCGTCAACGCGGAAGTTGCAGACGTAGACGTTGCCGTCGGCGTCGGTCGAAGGTCCCTCGATGTGGCCCGTGAACAGGTTGGGGCCGGTCAGAGCTTCGCTCTCGAAGAGCGACTCCGCCGCCGCAGCAGGCGCACTTGCTGCAAGCAGGGCGGCAATCATGAGCGTTGTCAGATCGCGAATCGTCGGCGCCTCAATGCAAGGCCGCGCAGGCCTGAGGATTGGCGGCTAAGTAAGCTTGAACCTTCGAGAGCATACCGTCGCAGGCTTTCGTCAACTGGGCCGCTTTGCTGCGGATCGGTCCAAACTCACCCCGACTGCCGCCGCTGCTTCGCAACACCACAGCCGCATATTCCGTCGCGAACGCCGGACAGGCCTTTGTCAATTTTTGCCAGTCGGCGCCCGTGCCCTCGCCCCAGGTTCGAGCATCCCAGCGGCTGCATCGCGCGCCGGGCTTGAAGATGTCGAGGAGGCAATCTCGCGGGTCCGCCGAGTAGCGACGGAACATCGGCTCCAGCACGGAACTTGACGTATGAACGCCCCAGGACGTTTGGAATACACCCGCTTCCGCGCTGTCAGCCCCGGAGAAATCCGCCGTCGAATCGCGGCCCACGCAATAACGGCCGCTGGATTTGCGAACACCCAGGCCGAGGAGCAAAGCGTAGACGTGCCTCAAGGTGTCGGCGCCGCGCGGTCGTTCGGCATCATGAGGGCGGCGAACTGCGGCGCATACCATGACAGAGCGTCAGTCCTTGGGGCGTCTGATCGCGCAGCCGAGACGATTTTAACGTCGTCGCGATCCGGCTGGCAGGCCGCCCGCGCAAATACGATCGCAACCCCCCGCACGTAAGACGACAGGACGCCGTCCAATGCGGCGCGACACCCAGAGCCATCTGCGATTGCCGATATGTCCGCGACCGGGGCGCCCGTCTGTGCGGACGCAGCGGCAGCCCAGAACAAGGCGGCCGCAAATAAGGATGAGAAACAGCTGCGATGCACAGACTCCTCCTCCAGTTCCCATTTCGGTTACTTTTATCCGCCGCGAACGGCGGCCGATCAATGCGTAACTCTACCCTGTCCGCGGAGATCTGCCGTCGTACTCATATCAAGGGCATCCGAGGCGTGCTCGTCTGCGCGACCTTCGCGCAATCGCACCGGTAAGCTTGCCATTGTGCGCTGCCTGTCGCAATGTTGTTGACAAGCGAGGTGCGGTCCAGTTCGTCGCCCCATGCCCGCCTCCATCAGCCGCGCGGCGTAGCGCGCCATCTGGTCGACCTCGATGTTGACCTCGTTCCCCTGCCCGCCGTTCGCCCCAGGTCGTCACTTCAGCGTATGCGGGATCAGCAGGACCTCGAAGCTGTCGCCGTCGACGGCATTCACCGTGAGCGATGTCCCATCGAGCGCGACCGAGCCTTTGACGGCGATGAATTTCGCCAAATCCTTCGGGGCGCGGAAGCGGAAATGCGCCATGCCGTCGAAATCGCGCCGCGAGACGATTTCGGCGATCCCGTCTACGTGGCCGCTCACCATGTGGCCGCCGAGTTCGTCGCCGACTCGGAGCGCCCGCTCGAGGTTGACGCGCCCTCCCGCGCGCCATCCCCCAAGCGTCGTCACCGCAAGCGTCTCGGCCCCGACGTCAAAAGCGACCGCGGAACCGCCCTTGAGCGGCTCGGCGCCAACCACGGTCAGGCACGCGCCGGAATTCGCGATCGACGCCCCCAGCGGAATCGTTCCGGCGTCGTAGGCGCTGGCGATCCTCAGCCGCCTCAGCTCACCGGTCGACGCAATATCAATGACTTGACCGACGTCGCTGATAATTCCAGTGAACATTGAAAGCCTCGCTCAAGCCTCGCAATCAAGAGAATATCCTAGTTACAGCGCCCGGCGCGCCGTTTCCAATGAGTCGCTGCCCGCCCTTGAATGAACTCGGGTGAATGTTTTTTTGCGGAAAAGCGCTACAAACTGCTATGCAAGTCTGTCTAAGATACTATGTTGAACGTGTCCTCTCTCGTGGTCGCTAACAGCTACATTTGAACCATGGCAACCGGCACTGTCCGCACTTCATTCCGCGAGCGACCGGATTCGCGTTCGAGGTTGTATTGGCTCGACATCAACGTCACCTTTAACGATATCATTCGACAACAACGAATAATACCGAGTCGTGATCTCGCGCGCCTCCCGCCCTCATCATCGTTCGAATATTCTGTTCTGAACGGTGTTGGGACAGTCGCGAACGCGCTGTCTGTTGGCGATAGCGGGACAAGTTTCAATCGCTTTGAGGTCGATGTTGCGGCGTTTCTGCAAACTGACGAGTATTTCGAGCCTTACGAACTTCACCGGTCAGCGAAGATGATTTGGAATGACGTGGATCTTGATTTTCCGCGGTTGGAGATTTGTGTTCAGCCGAAAATGCTGCGGCATTTAGTGGAGCTGTATGTGACGAAAAGGATTGATACAGTCATTATGTCTATGAAAATCGCCGTGACGCGACAGCCGATTGCCGACAGAAGTTCCGGCTTTGAACTGTTGCCGCTTCTCGACCAAAACGGACGGCTTTATTTTCGAGGCACTCAGTCCGAACTGTTGTCCGTGCGGGCTTCGCTGGCGCATGAGCAGGCCAGCAGGCAGTCCTAGTCTCTAAGCGGGACGGCATTAAGGGTGCGTGACGCCGGTTTCTGCGGGAAAGCGCGAACAATCGAGGCCAGCGCAAAGATCGCGACCTTCAACGTCGATGACGTCAGGCGCAGGACCGCCGCGTGCGCGAGGCGCAATGGCCGCCGATCGCGAGCGCGCCGCCGCCAAGGAGCAGCATTGCCCAGGTCGAGGGTTCGGGAACCGTCGGCCGGCTGAGGGTTCTATAGGCGAAGATCGCTGAAATGGTCGGCCTGTCCCCAAATGTGTTTTCGGACACCGACACTGCCGAGACGCCCGAGAAATCGAAGGTGCGGACGCTCCCGGACACCGTCACCGTCACCTCGGCTGTCTCAAAGACTTTGGCCGTCGCCGCATCCTGAACCCACTTAGCCGTCGAGGCGTCGAGCCGCGCGGTGGCCCCAAAGGCCGGCCCGTGCTCGCTAAGCGCAAACGATGAAAGGGTGACCTCCGGCTCGGAGCCGAGGGTGAATTCGAAAACCGCGGCCCCCGCGGGGGTGGCGCAGACCGCCGCCCCACAGACAAGAGCCGTAACTATCGCCACGATTGCGCGCGCCGCCGTCATGAGGACCTCGCCGAGTTTGGAGCCGATCTTAGGTTTAAGCCTAGCGTAGAGATGCAATCTCCGTTCGACAAGGATGCGGCGCTCCATGTGAGGAGAGGACCGGAACCGTCTGGGCCGGGGGCTTACGGGCCGCCCGCGGCAAGATTTTTGATTCATTTGATTGCGAACGTCAGAAACCTGTGCTACTGTCTTGCTAATCGCCAGATCTAATCCGCCGATGACGGGAGTGGAAAAGGCAGTTGGGACGATATGCACATGGGAGAGGATTTTTCTTGTTCCAATCGGCCGTAACCCATTGAAAAGTCCCGATTCCAAAAAATAAACGCTAGTAAACGCTAGCTATTTTACTAGCGTTTACTAACGTTTACGCGCGTTTATTGGCGTTTATTTGGGCGCCCGCGTCGCCTCGCGACGCCCGTACAGGCCAGCTATACCCACTTCCGGTGGGCCCACATCCATTGCTCCGGGGCTTGCCGGATGAAGGCCTCGAACTGGGCGTGGAGCGCCGCCGTCCCCGCGACCGCGTCAGCGGCATGGTCGTCGGTGTGCGGCACCTCCACCCGCGCGCCGCGGATCACGAAGCGCACCTTCGGCTCGCGGAAGGCGGCGCCGGCGTAGAGCGGCAGCCCCGTCTTGCGGGCGAGCAGAGCGGGAAACACGGTCGCGAGCGCCGGGCGTCCGAAGAACGGCACGGCCGCGCCGTTGTCGTCGCGGAGGTCGGCCAGGAACGCGGGATAGCCTCCGCTCTTCGCCGTCTTCATCAGCGAACGCGCGGTCACCGGGGTCTTCGGCAGAAGACCTCCCTCATAGAGGACGGCGCGCAGTTTGCGGGTCTCCTCGTCGACGAGCGGATTGCTGAGACGCTGATAGACGCCGGTGAACGGTACGCCCATGAGCTTGCTCGCATAGGCAACGAGCTCCCAGTTGCCGAGATGCAGGCCGCAAACGATGCACGGGCCGCCGCGGATAATCCCTTCGAGCTGCTCGATAGGCTCGAAGCGGATGCGCTTCTCGGCGACGATCTCTCTCAGATGGAACGATTCGCCGAAGGTTCGGCCGAGGTTCTCCCACATGGCCCCGGCGATCCGCTTGCGCTCGGCCTCCGAAAGCTCGGGATAGGCCAGCGCGAGGTTGCGGAGCGCGCGTTCCTGCCGCTGGAGACGAGGCGCGATGAGCCGCCAGGCCAGGCCCGAGGCGCGCGACACAGCTTCGAGCGGCAACGAAGTCGCGGCCGCCTGAGCGGCCCGAAACCCGATATATTCCAGACGGTAACGGAGGGACGTCGAGGGGATCATCGCTCGGCTAGATATCGGCCCGCCGGCCGCGGCGGCTGATTGCGACGAGCGTCGAGTTCTGTCAAGCCGGGTCCCCCGCGACGAGCCGATTTGAGTTCTGGAAAACTTGGGCTTACTTCGTCGTCCGGTTTATAACGCTGTTGGTCGATCGAGATCGCGATTGAGGCAAGACATGATGGGTATGGCCGAGGCCAGCGAAAAAACTAGCCCTTACCTAAACGACGCCGCAGGCGATGAGTTCCGACGGGTTCTCGAATCCGCGACCAACTCGATCCTGACGGCCGAGGCGTTTCGTAGGCCCTATCCGCTGATTCGCTTTCGCGACTTCTTCCCGAGCGATTTCTACGCCCGCCTGTTGCAGCGCTTCCCCGATGTCGACCGTTTTGCCGGACTGAATGGAGATGGAACGCGGCGGGAATACGCCCTCTACGACGAGCGAAGCGATCCGGGGTCGGAAGAGAGCCGCGCGCTTTGGGGGATCGTGCGGCGGGTGCTGTCCTCGTCAGAGATCGCCTCGGCGCTGCGGGAAAAGCTGGATGAGGGTTTCCGCATCCGCGCCAAGAGAAGCGGCGAGAGCTGGCCGGTCCCTATGCATCCGCGGCCGGTGCTTTACACCGACCTCAACGGCTACGCGATCAAGCCCCATCCCGACACCCGCCGGAAGGTCTTGACCATGCAGATCTACCTGCCCGCCGACGACTCGCAGCGCGAACTCGGCACGGCAATCTATAAGGTTTCGCCGATGGGCGTCTTTGCCTGGAAATCCTACGGGCTCGTGAAGGACAAGACTGTGCCTTTCCTCCCGAACTCGGGCTACGCGTTCGTCGTTATCCACCCGGCCTATTCGCTCTTGAGGTCGAGCTGGCACGGGCGGGAGGCGATCTCGGTCCCGGTCGAGAAGCCTCGCCTGTCGATCCTCAATACGTACTACCGCGACCCGGCGCCGCAGCAGACCGCGGGCATGTGAGGCGCGTTGGCGATATCGGCGCGCGCTTAGCTTTTAGCGTCAAACGGCGGCGACCGTAGAGAACGCGCCGCGGGTGGAGGAGACGGCATGAGCGAGCAGTCCAAATATCTCCTGGGCGAGGACCGGATTCCGCAGGCCTGGTACAATATCGTCGCCGACCTGCCCGCTCCGCCGCCCCCGGTTCTGCATCCTGGAACCGGCAAGCCCGTCGGGCCCGACGATCTCGCGCCCCTCTTTCCGATGGCGCTTATCGGCCAGGAGGTGAGCACGGAACGGCACGTTGAAATCCCGAAGCCAGTCCGCGACATCTACCGCTTGTGGCGCCCGACGCCGCTTCACCGGGCCCGCAGGCTCGAGAAGGCGCTCGGCACAACCGCGCGCATTTTCTACAAATATGAGGGAGTCAGCCCCGCAGGGAGCCACAAACCCAACACCGCCGTCCCTCAGGCCTTCTACAACAAGGAAGAGGGCGTCGGCGAAGCTGTCGACTGAAACCGGCGCGGGGCAATGGGGCTCGTCGCTCGCCTTCGCCGGCGCGTTGTTCGGCCTCGAAGTCAAAGTCTACATGGTCAAGGTCTCCTACAATCAGAAGCCCTACCGGCGGGCGCTGATGGAGACCTACGGCGCGAAATGCGTCGCCAGCCCGAGCGACGAGACCAATTCCGGCAGAGCGATCCTCAAGGCGCACCCGGATTCGCCGGGCAGTCTCGGCATCGCGATTTCGGAGGCGGTGGAAGTCGCGGCCAAGAACCCCGACACTAAATATGCTCTCGGCAGCGTGCTCAACCACGTGCTCATGCACCAGACCGTCATTGGTCTCGAGGCGATCGAGCAAATGGAGCAGGCCGACGCCTATCCCGACATCGTGATTGGCTGCGCTGGCGGCGGCTCGAACTTCGCCGGCATCGCCTTCCCGTTCATCGGCAAGAAACTGCGCGACAAGCGGGACGTGCGGGTGATCGCGGTCGAGCCGGCCGCCTGTCCGTCACTGACGCGCGGCAAATACGCGTTCGACTTCGGCGACACCGGACATCTCACTCCCCTCGTCAAGATGCATACGCTGGGATCGGAGTTCATCCCGCCCGGCTTCCATGCCGGGGGCCTGCGCTATCACGGCATGGCGCCGCTGGTCAGCCACTGCAAGGAGCTAGGGCTCATCGAAGCGAGAGCCTACCACCAGAACCCCTGCTTCGAGGCAGGCGTTCAGTTCGCGCGCGCCGAGGGCATCGTGCCAGCCCCCGAAACGACCCACGCGATCCGCGCGGCGATCGATGAAGCACTGAAGGCGCGCGAGGAAGGCAAGTCGCCGACTATCCTGTTCAACCTGAGCGGCCACGGGCATTTCGACATGCAGGCCTATACCGACTATTTCGCCGGCAAGCTTCTGGATCAGGACTACGATCCGAAGGCGCTTGAAAGTTCGTTATCGCACTTGCCGAAGGTGGCGGCGGAGTAGTCACGGGCCGCCGCGCAAACTATCGCGGAGAGCGTGGGGCCGGCTTCAGCCCATCGCGAAGTCCCAAAGCGAGCGCCAGACGCAGCGCTTCGCCGGGTTCTTGAACGCCGCTGGGTCAAAGTAAGCCATATGGCCCATCGTTCCGTCGTCTGGCCAGCGGAAGCCGACTTCCACGCGGCCCGCGCGCTCGATGACGAATTGCGCGACCGGTCCTGGATCGTCAGCTGCGGCTATCGCGGGCCCGAGCCTGCCTGTCGCCCCGTCCTGATAGAGCCAAAGCCGGCCGTCGGACGAGGTCACCCGCACCCGGTGCGCGGACTCGTCATAGGCGACGACGAGGGGCCCGAGTTTGCCTTCACCCCGGTAGTCGCATTGTCGCGTCACCGGCCCGGCCGCCGAACTCGGCGCTGTGGAGGCGATCAGCGCGGCGAATGCGATCAGGGCGAGACAGCTGCGGGACATATGGCTTGGAGTTCCTATCGGTGTCTGAACGCGAAACACATGTATACTATCAGGCCAGCGCCGTGCGAAAGCGCGAAATTTCTGCACCTGCCTTCTGTCAAGGCGACCCGGTAGCGGCGCGGGTTGCAATGCCTCTTTAACCTGCTATCAAGCCGCGCGCCCCAACCGGCAGCCGCTCTTCAAAGGGTCCGTTCATGTTTGCTTGCAGCCGACGCGCCGCGCTCTGGCTTCCTCTTCTCGCCGTTTCGTCCGCCTGGGCGGCTGAAGACTCCGACGATACGGTCGTGCTCACGACGAAGCACGGCAAGGTCACGATCAAGCTTCGCCCGGACTGGGCCCCTAAGCACGTCGCGCAGATCAAGACGCTGGTGAAGCAGAAGTTCTACGACGGCCTGACGTTCCACCGCGTCATTCCCGGGTTCATGGCCCAGACCGGCGATCCGACCGGAACTGGCTCAGGCGGTTCGACCCTCCCCGACGTGCCGGCTGAGTTCAACCAGACCCATTTCACCCGAGGCGTCCTCGGCATGGCGCGCGCGGAGGATCCGAATTCGGCCAATTCGCAGTTCTTCATCACGACTGCCGACGCCGGATTCCTCGACGGCAAATATACGGCGTTCGGCGAGGTCACCTCGGGAATGGACGTCGTCGACAAGATCAAGGCCGGAACCCAGGACAACAACGGCGCAGTCACGAATCCCGACAAGATCGTCACCATGCGCATGGCGTCTGGCGCGAAGTAAGTAGGAGCAACGACATGAGCAGCGCAGGCGATACGCTAACGCTCGAGACGAGCAAGGGCCCGGTGGTGATCGAGATGAACCCGGCGCTTGCGCCAGGCCATGTCGCGCACATCAAGCGCCTGGTCGGTGAAGGATTCTACGACGGCATCGTCTTTCACCGCGTGATCGACGGCTTCATGGCCCAGACCGGTTGTCCGAAGGGAACCGGGACGGGCGGGTCGAAATATCCCGACCTCAAGGCCGAGTTCAACGCCGAGCCGCATGTGCGCGGAACCGTTTCGATGGCCCGCTCCTCGAGCCCGGATTCGGCCAATTCGCAGTTCTTCATCTGCTTCGCCGACGCGCCCTTTCTCAACCGCCAATATACGGTCTGGGGCAAGGTCGTGTCGGGCATGGAGAATGTCGACAAGATCAAGCGCGGCGAGCCCGTTCGCGATCCCGACAAGATCGTCAAAGCGACGCTGAGCTGAGACCCGACAATCTCTGCCGCCGGTTGCCGCTTAACGGATTGACCGCCTCGACAGGACGGCGATGACCGCGATGCGCGTCGACGCCTTCGATTTCGTTCTTCCCCCGGAGCGCATCGCGCTGGCTCCCGCGAATCCGCGGGACAGCGCGCGAATGCTGGTTGTCGGCCCGACGGCGATTTGACCGATGCGCACGTGCGCGATCTGCCGGACTTTCTCACGCCCCGCGATGCGCTGGTCGTCAACGATACCCGGGTCATCGCGGCGCGGCTCGAGGGCGTCCGGGTCCGAGGCGAGGCGATCGCTTCGATCGAAGCGACCCTGATCGAGCGCGTCGACGATTGCCGCTGGCGGGCGCTCGCGCGGCCCGCCAAGAGGCTCAAAGTCGGCGAGCGCATCCGTTTCGGCGAGGCGAGTGAAAGCATGGCCTGCCTTCTCGCAGCGCTCGACGCGGAAGTGGAGGACAAAGGCGAAGCAGGCGAGGTTCTGCTGCGCTTTGAGTTCGCCGGCGCGGCGCTGGACGAGGCGATCGAACGCCTTGGCGCGCCTCCCCTGCCCCCTTACATCGCCTCGCGGCGCGCTTTGTCGCCCAGCGACCCAGCGGACTATCAGACGATGTTTGCCGCCAACCCTGGGGCGGTCGCGGCGCCGACGGCGGGGCTGCATTTTACCCCGTCGCTGGTTGCCCGCCTCGCGGCTCGCGGCGTCGCGCTGCATAAGGTCACGTTGCATGTCGGCGCAGGCACTTTCGCGCCGGTCAGGGTCGAGGATACGCGCGACCACAAGATGCATTCCGAATGGGGTTCGATCAGCGCGGCCACAGCCGAAGCGCTGAACGCCGTGCGGGAAGCCGGAGGCCGGATCGTCTGCGTCGGCACGACGTCCGCGCGCGTCCTCGAAAGCGCTGCCGACGAGAACGGGCGGCTTCGGCCGTTTTCAGGCCGAACGGATATTTTCATTACCCCGGGTTATGAGTTTCGCTGCGTCGACGCGCTCATGACCAACTTTCATTTGCCGCGGTCGACGCTGTTCATGCTCGTCTCGGCTTTCAGCGGGCTCAAGACGATGCAGGCGGCTTACGCGCACGCCATGCAAAGCGGCTATCGGTTTTATTCCTACGGCGACGCCTGCCTGTTGACCCGCGCAGGCCCCGCAAGCTCGAGCGACGCGCGTCCTTGAGCGCCGAGTTCTCCTTCGCCGTGCATGCGACCGACGGCAAGGCGCGGGTCGGCGAAATCTCCACTCCGCGCGGAATCATCCGCACGCCTGCCTTCATGCCGGTTGGCACCGCCGCGACCGTCAAGGCCATGCACCCGAATGCGGTGCGGGCGCTCGGCTACGACATCGTGCTCTCCAACACCTATCATTTGATGCTGGCGCCTGGGGCCGAGCGGATCGCGGCGCTCGGGGGCCTGCACAAATTCATGAACTGGCCCCATCCCATCCTCACCGATTCCGGCGGCTTTCAGGTGATGAGCCTCGCCAAACTGCGCAAGCTCACCGAGCGCGGGGTGACCTTCCAGTCGCATATCGACGGATCGCGCCATGAGCTGACGCCCGAGCGTTCGATGGAGGTGCAGCGCCTCCTCGGTTCGGACATCCAGATGCAGCTCGACGAGTGCGTGCGACTGCCGTGCTCTCACGAGGAGGCCGAGCGCGCGATGCGCCTCTCCCTCCGTTGGGCCGAGCGTTCGAAGGACGCCTTCGGCCAGCAGCCGGGCCGGGCGATCTTCGGCATCGTTCAGGGAGGCACGGAAAGAGACCTTCGCCTGTTCAGCGCCCAGGCGCTCGTCGAGATGGACTTCCACGGCTATTCGATCGGGGGGTTGGCGGTCGGCGAGCCGCAGGCGGCGATGCTCGAGACGCTCGATATCGTGGTCCCGCATCTGCCCTTCGACAAGCCGCGCTATCTCATGGGCGTCGGAACGCCCGACGATCTGCTTCAGGCGATGAGGCGCGGCGTCGACATGTGCGATTGCGTGATGCCGACCCGCGCGGGACGGCACGGGATGGTGTTTACCCGCCGGGGCCGTCTCAACCTGCGCAACGCGCGCTTCGCCGACGATCCGCGCCCGATCGATCCGCTGTCGTCGTCGCCGATGGCGCGCGACTATTCCCGCGCCTATTGGCGCCATCTGGTCAAGTCGGGCGAGATCCTTGCGATGATGGGCCTGACCGAAATCAATCTCGCCTATTATCAGGATCTCATGTCCGGCGTGCGGCTCGCGATCAGCGAAGGGCGGCTGGACGCTTATATCGAAGACACCCAACGAAATTGGGCGGAGGGCGAGGCGGAACGAGGATGAGGCCGAGCCGCTTGGAGCCCTGGTGGCTGGCCCGCGCACAAGTTTGCGCGTGCAAATTAGTTCAACAGCTTAGCTGCTCGTTCGCGCAACTTTCTCGCTTCTTCAGTCTCGACCCAATGACCTCGTTCTGAGGCGCAGCGAAGCGGCCTCGAAGCGTGCCCCGAGCTTGCCGAAAGTAACGCTCAAGAGGCACGGACGGCGTGGTCGCTTTCCCGCCCGCGCGATGCGCGCATCGCCCCTCAGACATTTGGCGACCCTCGCGTCGCATGGCGGTTTCGCAAGCGAAACCAAACATTTCGCTACGTGGGTGTAAGTCATTGAGATCATTTATGGTATTGAATCAGCCATTTCACCGGATTGTTGTTTCAATGCGTTGATCTCTTTTCGTTTCGCGCTCTCGTCGCCCGCGCTCTCCCGATGCAAAAAAGCCTGACTCAGGCGCAAGGCGCCCAAGCGTCGCCAGTTCGCGAAGGGCCGGCATCTTCCCCGACATGCCATCGATAGGGTCTTATGCCCGCATACGGGAACGGCAGCACGGCTTTACAGGAGACTTTAACGAGATGTGGATTCCCGCTTACGCGGGAATGACACGAGGGTCCGCTCGGGGCGCCGCTAGCGTTACTCCGGCAAACAAGTAGAAGCGCTATCGCCAAAAGATAAGAGGCGGGACGCCTTTCCGGCGGCCCGCCTCTTTTTCAGTTTCGTATCGCGTTTTACAATCTCGGATGTTTTTTCTACTATCCCTTCCGCGCAACTAGCGGCAATTCAAAGACTGTCGAACGCTTTTGTCCTCCCACAGACCCTACGGCGTCCGGCGCCAAACCTTTTGGCAGCGGCCTCCTTTTAGCGCATCATTGCTAGTCCAATTTTTTGGCTGTGTCACGTGGCTAAGCGCCTCTGCCATGCATATTTTTGCTAGCTTGGACCAATTTGGTCAAATGTGCGCCGACGAATGCAAAAGTGCTGCGCAACCGACCATCTTGCCGCCCCGGGTCCGTCTTTCATCGGTTACTTGGATGCCGTAAGACCCAAGGCCAATGCTTGCAGCCTTGGAGTCAAAATGACTGCGATCGTGAACGTCGTCGGCCGCGAAATCCTCGATAGCCGAGGCAATCCAACGGTCGAAGTGGATGTCGTGCTGGAAGACGGCTCGATGGGACGAGCCGCCGTTCCATCAGGCGCTTCGACTGGCACGCGCGAGGCGGTCGAACTGCGTGACGGCGACAAGGGACGCTTTGGCGGCAAGGGCGTCCTGAAGGCCGTTGAGGCCGTCAATCGCGACATTTTCGATGCCGTTTCCGGCCTCGAGGCTGAAGATCAGCTCAAGATTGACGAGACGATGATCGCGCTCGACGGCACGAAGAACAAATCGAAGCTCGGCGCCAACGCAATTCTCGGCGTCTCGCTTGCGGTCGCCAAGGCTGCGGCGGAAGCTTCGGGCCTGACGCTTTACCGTTACGTCGGCGGCGCTATGGCGAGAGTCTTGCCGACGCCCATGATGAATATCGTCAATGGCGGCGTCCATGCCGACAATCCCATCGACTTTCAGGAATTCATGATTCTGCCGGTCGGCGCACCCTCGTTTGCCGAAGCGGTGCGCTGGGGCGCGGAGACGTTTCACGCGCTTAAGAGCGCGCTGAAGAAGGCGGGACACAACACGAATGTCGGCGACGAGGGAGGCTTTGCGCCAAACCTGCCGTCAGCCGAAGCGGCGCTCGATTTCTGCCTCAAGGCGGTCGAAGCGGCGGGGTTCAAACCTGGCGACGACATGGTGCTCGGGCTCGATTGTGCGGCGTCCGAGTTCTTCAAGGACGGGAAATATGTCTACGAGGGCGAAGGCAAGACGCGCTCGGTCGAGGAACAGGTCGACTATCTCGTCAAGCTTCAGGGCGCCTATCCGATCCTGTCGATCGAGGACGGCATGGCCGAGCAGGACTGGGCGGGCTGGAAGCTGCTCACCGACAAGATCGGCGGCAAGTGCCAGCTCGTCGGCGACGACATCTTTGTCACCAACGTCGAGATCCTGGATCGCGGGATCAAAGAAAAGGTCGGGAATTCGATCCTCATCAAGGTCAACCAGATCGGCTCGCTCAGCGAGACGCTGGCCGCCGTCGATATGGCGCAGCGCGCCGGTTACACCGCCGTGATGTCGCATCGGTCAGGCGAGACCGAGGATTCGACCATCGCCGATCTCGCGGTCGCGACCAATTGCGGACAGATCAAGACCGGCTCGCTCTCAAGGTCGGATCGCCTGGCGAAATACAATCAGCTGATCCGGATCGAGGAGGAGCTCGGCGATCAGGCCCGCTATGCCGGGCGGGCGGCGATCAAGGCGGCCTAGCGGTCAAACTCAAAGGCTTGGTACCCGACCGGTGCGTCCGCCATGGGGTGCGTCACACGCGAAGACCGAACGCCCACGCCGGTTATCGCCACTCCGGTACGTTCGGCACTCGCATAGTCTCTACCTCCGGGAGATCGAAGCCAAAATGCTTGGCCAGCAAAACTCGCAACGCCGAGCGGTCGGGCAAGATGGACTTCTCGACTGGCCCTCGGCAGAGCACCGTGACGTCGCGGTTCATCACGTTGACCCGGCCTTCGGTCGTTACGGCGCTCGCAAGAATCCCATTGACGAACCGGGAGCTTGAATGAGTTGCGATGAAATGGTTGGCCATTTCGAAATCGACCGGATACTGGGTCTCGAGCGTGGAAACCCACGCGGAAAAATTCGCCCCATCGCGAGTACCGTGCATCACCCAAAGATCGCCCTCACGAACCATCCGGTGTGTTGAGCAGCCGACCGGCACGCCGATGTCATCCAGCGGCACGGGCTGGTTTGACCCGAACGGCCCAAACCCCGGATCGATCACAAAGCGGGCACCGTCCAACTCTACGGTGAGGAACATGTGCGTCCGCGCCACCTCCGAGTGGGGCTGGAATACGGTGACGCGCGCGTCGTGGCGGATCGGCTCAAAACCGAGCCGGTCCAGCACCGCGGCGAACAGGGTGGCATGCTCGAAGCAATAGCCGCCGCGGCGGGACATAACCAACTTGGACTGGAGCCCCTCCAGGTCGAGCCGCACGGGCCTGCCCAGCAGGACATCGAAATTCTCAAAGGGGATATGAGCTATGTGGGCGTCGAGGAGCCCGGCCAGCGTCGCATAGTTGCGCTCGGTGGGTCCATGCCAATTCACTCGATCTAAATACGCGGCCAAATCGAGCGTGTTCGCCGCCATCGCCTTCTCCACTTGGTTGGTCCCAGCTGATGCCGCCCCATCATATCACCGAACGGGGATCGGTTTTGCATTGGGGCTCAAGGTTAGGCCGCCGACAGGAACCGGAGCAGGCTGAGTGCGAGCCGACCTCGCGTTCGGGTCCACTCCCGCCCGTCGGTGTGGGGACCAAGTGTCAGATTTTGACCATTAGGGTGTTCAAGGCTCCTTGCAAATTGGCGGCGTGCGCGGCGGCGGCGCTGGATGATCCTTCTCGTATCGGGCAAGGATCGGCTCGAGAGTTTCCTTAGGCCAAAACTTGGGTGAGCCGATCTCACTCAAGCAGGAAGCGTTCCAATATGATCCTCCGCGCCCGGCGCGCGCGACGGCGTCGATGTCGTGCGACTCAGGATAAATGTAAACTGTCGTCGGATTGTCCTTCACCATCGGGATGATTTGCCGGGCGTCTGATGGCGACCAACTGGTGCAGCCGTCGCTGCGGCCGCCGGCGTAGTCCACCAGCTTTCCAACCGGAACGTAACCGTCGTGGTTCGCGTAGGGGCTCTCCGGACTTTTTCGCAAACATATTCCCGCCAACACCTCGGCGGGATGCCCGCCGATTGCACGCTGCCTGGCGTTTGCGGCCTCGCCTTCGCCGTCAAACTGCACGAACGGGCGGAGGAAAACCGCGTCTTCTCTTCCTGAGACGCGGTAGTAGCCTTTGAAAGAGGTTTTCGTTTCGCTCGTCACATAGGCCCCGCCGGCCGTCAGTTCAGAAGTCCATCGCATTGCCGAAGTTCTTCGCGCACCGTCTTCCGTTTGCGAAATCAGCGACGCCGCTTAAATCACGACCGCCGCCGTGACCCGCGGAAATCGCGCGAAACGACCGGTCGGCTTCGCAGATGATGTAAAACCGGCGCCCCGCTGCGCCGCCATTCGGGCGTGTAGCGTCCATGGCGAAGTAGCAGGGATTTCTAACCGCCTTCTGCAGGTAAAGCGCGCGAGCCCTCTCCAGGACAACTCGAGCGATTTGACCTTCGCCTTCGCCCACATGGGCCTGCAGCCAAGCCGGAACGTCCGCCGGCTGCCCCGCCGCATAGGATGGGCCCGAAGCCGACAAGGCGATCGCGACGCTGAGGCCGATGGTGTTTGGAAAGCACAATCCCAACCGCACTGGATCATCTCTCCTATCGAAGCGTTTCGCGCATGGCCAAATGTTGGAGCCAAGTGTCGGAACGATGACCTTCGCCGCGCCATCCAAGATACGCAAGTCGCGCGACTGTGTTGGCCGACCGCGCGAACTGCTGAAGCACTTATGAGCGGCCGTGAAAAGCGCCTTTTATTAACTTCGCGCTAACGCTGTCCCCGCCAAGATCGGCGGATGGTCGTAAGGACTCGCCTGCGCTCGATCGTGCTGCCGATCGTTCTCTACCTCGTGCTCGGGGTCGCCAGCGGCTATCTGGTTTGGGGCGCGTCGAACGGCGAGCATGGCCTCAAGGCCAAAGAGCAGTTCGACGCCGAGGCGGTCGAACTGAAAGCTCAGCTCGCGGGCCTCAAGGATGAACGTGCGCGCTGGGAGTTGCGCGTCGCGAGCCTCAGGCCGGAAAGCATCGACAGGGATCTCCTGGACGAGGAGGCGCACGCGCTCATCGATCGCGTGGCCAAGGACGAGGTGGTCATTTTCACCGGGCGCTCCCAAAGGCCGCTGAGACTTGCACGGATCGCGGGCCGACAGCGCCGAACCCCGATCGACTTTCAGTTGGATAAACGCTTCCTGACCGTTCGCTGGCGCTCTGGCCTATTGACAACCACGAGCGTCGAAGATGATACATCGATGTTGTGCCCTATTGCTCCCTCAGCGATAAAGTGACGCATGTCCCTCGTGACTAAACTGTCGACCATTCCCGAGCTTTCGACGACGGTGATCGTGCGCGTCACGGGCCTCGGTTGCATCGGTCCACGCTGTTGCGCGATCGGGTCCGCGGCCGCCTGATCGAGCCGATAGAACACATAAAAGGGCCGCCTTCGGGCGGCCCTTTTTGTTTGCGCCGCACTCTCTTTTGCCCGTCTCGCATTCACCGTGTTAAAGCCGCCTTGAGATTATGGAAGGTCCGCCGCCATGAACGTCACCGCTCCAAACCGCGTCGCCGCAGCATCGATCCGTTCGAACTCGTTCTTTTCCGCAGCCCTCGCCGACGCCGATCCGGAGATCGCCCGCGCGATCGAACTCGAGCTTGGCCGTGAACGCGACGGGATCGAGCTCATCGCCTCGGAAAACATCGTGTCGCGCGCCGTGCTCGAGGCGCAGGGCTCGGTGATGACCAACAAATACGCGGAAGGCTATCCTGGCAAACGCTATTACGGCGGCTGCCAGTTCGTCGACATCGCCGAGAATCTGGCGATCGAGCGCGCGTGCCAATTGTTCGACTGTCGCTTCGCCAACGTCCAGCCCAATTCCGGCAGCCAGGCCAATCAGGGCGTCTTCCTCGCTCTGATGCAGCCCGGCGACACGTTCATGGGCCTCGATCTCGCCGCGGGCGGACACCTCACCCACGGTTCGCCAGTCAACATGTCCGGCCGCTGGTTCAAGCCCGTCCCCTATGGCGTCGACCGAACGACGCATCGGATCGACATGGATCAGGTCGAGGCTTTGGCGCGCGAGCACAAGCCGAAAATGATCATCGCAGGCGGCTCTGCCTATGCGCGCTTTTGGGACTTCGAGCGTTTCCGCGCCATTTGCGATGCTGTCGGCGCTTATTTCGTCGTCGACATCGCGCATTTCGCCGGGCTCGTCGCGGGCGGCGCCCATCCCTCGCCGTTCCCGCACGCCCATGTCGTCACCACGACCACGCACAAGACCTTGCGCGGGCCCCGCGGCGGCATGATCCTCACCAATGACGCGGACCTCGCCAAGAAGATCAATTCGGCGATCTTCCCGGGCCTGCAGGGCGGACCGCTGATGCATGTCATCGCCGCCAAGGCGGTCGCGTCTCCACGAGGCGCTGACCCCTGAATTCAAGGCTTACGCGCATGCCGTGGTCGCCAACGCCAAGGCGCTCGCCGAGCCGATCCTCGCCGGAGGCTACAAGCTTGTGACCGGGGGCACCGACAACCATCTGATGCTGGTCGATTTGACGCCCAAGGGCCTGACCGGCAAGGCGGCCGAGGCGGCGCTGGATCGCGCCAACATCACCTGCAACAAGAACGGCATTCCCTTCGACCCGCAAAAGCCGATGGTCACCTCAGGCATCCGCCTCGGATCGCCAGCCGCCACTTCGCGCGGCTTCGGGACGCAAGAGTTTGCCGACGTCGGACGGATGGTTGTCGAGGTCCTGGACGGCTTGGCGCAGAGCGGCGAATCGGGGAATGTGGCGGTCGAGGCGAAAGTGCGCGGAGACGTCGCCGAACTCACCCGGCGGTTCCCCATCTACTGAGGACGCCGGACGATCTTTGAAGGGCGGGCTCTCCAATGCGGTGCCCCTATTGCGGCGGCCTCGATACGCAAGTGAAGGACTCGCGGCCGACCGACGATTCCTCGTCGATCCGCCGCCGTCGCATCTGTCCCGATTGCGGCGGCAGGTTCACCACCTTCGAGCGCGTGCAGCTGCGCGAATTGCAGGTCGTCAAGAAGAACGGCCGCCGCGCGCCGTTCGATCGCGACAAGCTCGTGCGTTCTGTCCAGGTCGCGCTGCGCAAGCGCTCGGTCGAGCCCGAGCGGGTCGAACGCATGATCAACGGCGTCGTGCGCCAGCTCGAGAGCCAGACGGATGGGGATATCCCGACCGAGCGGATCGGCGAACTGGTCATGGAGGGCTTAAAGGCGCTCGACGACATCGCCTATGTGCGTTTCGCCTCGGTCTACCGAAACTTCGCCGAGGCGCGGGACTTCAACGCCATCGTCGGCGAGCTGGAGGCTGAGCCTGAGCCGGCGCCCGCTCCGGCGAAGGAAGCTCCGCGCCAGCGCCGGAACGCTCCCGCTACATGAGCGGAAGCAGCAGCCGCAGACCCGGATGAGGATCTGCGCTGGATGGAGGCGGCGCTCAATCTTGGCTCGCGCTCGCTCGGCCTTGCGGCCCCCAATCCCGCCGTGGGAGCGATCCTGGTGAAAGACGGGGCGGTTGTCGGGCGCGGGGCGACAGCGCCTGGCGGCAGGCCACACGCCGAGCGAATCGCGATCGACGACGCTGGCGAGGCCGCGCGGGGCGGGACGCTCTACGTGACGCTTGAGCCCTGTTCTCATTTCGGCGTCTCGCCGCCTTGCGTCGACGCAATCATCGCGGCGGGCGTGGCCCGCGTCGTCTCGGCGATGGAGGATCCCAATCCGCTCGTCGCCGGACAGGGCCACGCGCGGCTGAGGGCCGCGGGGATCGCCGTCTCGGTCGGCGCTGGCGCGGCTCAGGCGAGGCGGGACCATCTGGGCCACATCTTGCGCGTGACGGCGGGGCGGCCGTGCGTGACGCTCAAGCTCGCGGAGACCGCTGACGGCTTCGCCTCCGCCGGCGCCAACGATGCGCGGCTGCGCATCACCGGACCGATCGCCGACCTTCGCGTCCAGCTCATGCGCTCGACGCACGAGGCGATCATGGTCGGGATCGAGACGGCGCTCATCGACGATCCGGCCTTGACCGTGCGGCTCCACGGGCGTCGATCGCAAGCCGCTGCGCGTCGTCCTCGACACCCATCTGCGGCTGCCCGAAGGGTCCCGTGTCGCTTCGACCGCGGGAGAGATCCCGACCCTCGTCATCGCGGGAGCCGCAGCGCCGGACGAAGCGGTCCGGCGGCTTGAAGATCTCGGCGTGATGATCGAGCGCGTTCCCCTCGACGCGGAGGACCATGTCGATCTCCATCACGCCTTGCGGGCGCTCGCGGCGCGCGGGATCACCCGCGTGTTCAGCGAAGGCGGACCTAAGGTCGCGGCCCGGCTCATCGCGCTTAAGCTCGCCGACGAAGTCGCGCTTATCAAGGCGGAGAAGCCGCTCGGCCGGCCCGGGGTCCCCGCGCTCGACCCCGACGCCCGCGCAACGCTGGTCGACGGGTCGCGATATTGTTCCGTTGAGACGCTGGACTACGGGCCGGACACGATGCGGGTCTGGCAGCGGGCGGACGGATAGCGTCGGGCGGTTCCCTCTTAGAGCGGATTGCGGTTCCGTCGGATCGGACGTTGTAGACGCGGTCGTTGACCGCGTCGCTGCGCTCAGCGAGCGCGGCTACAATAGCGGCTCAACCCAAATGCAATCTGCTCTAAGTGCCCGGACCTGGACCGGAATCTGCTCGTCCGCTCTCAGCTGCGCGCGACCGTAAGAGGGCGATCTCGACCGGTTCATTCAATATGACAATATATTGTCCAATTGACACAACGATGCTTTTGAGCTAGCTTAAACGCATGGCCCGAACCCAGCTTGCCGCCATCGAGGACAGGACCCGCTTGCGCCGGTCGCTGACCGAGCTGATCCTCGACGTGTTTCGCCTGAACGGCGCCCTGCTCGCTTCCGGCGACGCCCTGGTGGGGGATCTCGGGCTGACCAGCGCTCGCTGGCAGGTGCTCGGCGCCATCGCCCTCTCGCCGGTTCCGCTGCCGGTGGCGCATCTCGCGCGCAACATGGGCCTCACCCGCCAGGCTGTGCAGCGCTCCGTCGATGAGATGCGCAACGACGGCTTGGTCCGGCTTGATCCGAACCCTCACCACCGGCGCGCTATGCTGGTCACGATGACCGAGCGCGGCCAGAGCGCCTATCGCGCCGCAAGCAAGCGCCAGCAGCGTTGGGCGGACGTGCTGGCGGCCGACCTGTCGCCCAAGGAGATCGAAGCCGCGAGCCTTCTCTTTCGCGAGTTGCAGCGCCGGCTCGGGGCTTCGCCCTCAATCACCACGACCGTCGGGTCCGACGAGGAGATTTGATATGCCGAAATTCGTTGAGATGGACCAAACAGTCACGCTGGCCGACCAACTCAAGGACGAGGGTGGCGCGGTGGTTCTCGTGAACACGTTTGTCGTGCCGCCGGAAGACGCCGACCGACTTTTGGCGGCTTGGGCCGCAGACGCCGCGATCATGAAGCGACAGCCGGGCTTCATCTCGACCCAGCTTCACCGGGGCGTCGCCGGCAGCGGCGCGTTCCTGAACTATGCCGTTTGGGAGTCGGTCGCGCATTTTCGCGCGGCCTTTGCGAACCCTGAATTCCGCGCGCGGCTGGGCGAATACCCGCAGAGCGCGACCGCAAGCCCCCACCTCTTCCGGCCGGTCGCCGTGCCGGGCATCTGCGTCGCGTGAGCGGCTGCCACTCGCCGCGACGCGGCTAACGTCGCTAGGTGGGCCTCGAACCGCTGAGCTGGCGCGACGTTCTCTCAAACGGCATCGGGTGCGATGATCGATCATTCCCGCGCAAGCGGGAATCTAGACTCCGGCGAAATCTTGCTGGATGCCCGCTTTCGCGGGCATGACAAGCGACGCGGCTGGCTGATTGCGCGTCGGGGTAGTGTTTTAGGGTCCCGCCCGAGCTCAAAGCCCGGGCGGGTTGCTACAATTGGACGATGCCCGCTATTCCATCTTGCCCTTCATCGCCTTGAGGCGTTCCTCGATCTCCGCCTTGACGGCCTCGAGATTGAAGCTCGCGCCGCGCTGCATCGGCGGGAATTCGACGAACGTCTGGGCGTATTCGCCGACCTTTTGCTGCAGGAAGACGAAGCGCCAGAACTCGTGCATGTAGAAGTCCGGCACATACATGAAGGAGCCGTTGTTGCCTTTCGGGAACTGCATTCGCTCGAACGGATCGAGCCGCAGGTTCGAAAGAATCGGCCAGTCAAGATGGACTGTCCCGCCGAGCCACCCGTCGGGCTGGTCGATCAGGCGATACTTCCAGTCATTGATGCGAACGGCGCCGAGCGTTCCTTCCGCGAAATAAAAGACTTCATGGCGGTTGGACGGGCCCTTGCCGGTCAGCAGATCCGTCTGGTCATAGCCGTCGAGATGGACCTTGTAGTTTCGGTCGCCGAGTTGCGCGCCCTTCAACAAGTCTTCCTTGATTCCTGGCTTGCCGGCGAGCGACACGAGAGTGGGAAAGAAGTCCAGCCCTGAGAAGATCCCGTTCTCGACCTTTCCGGCCGGGAAGTGATCGGGCCAGCGCGCGATCATCGGCGCGCGCATGCCCCCTTCCATGATCGTGCCTTTGCCTGCGGAGAAGGGCGTGTTGCCGCCATCGGGCCAGGTGAAGTTTTCGGTGCCGTTGTCGGTGGTGAAGACAACAATGGTGTTCTTGTCCAGGCCGTCAGCCTTCAGCTTCGCCATCACGCCCCCGACGACGTCGTCGAGCTGCTTCATCACGCCTTCTTCCAGGTACCACTGGTTTTCCGGCGTCAGCTGCGCGGAATATTTCGGCGACAAATGCGAGATGACGTGAGCGCGGGTCGGATTGAGCCAAACGAAGAACGGCTTGCTGTCCTTCTCGGCCTTGTCGATGAACTTGACCGTGTGGTCGAGGATGTCCTCGTCGATGGTCTCCATATTGTACTTGATGCCCGCCATTGGATGCGGCGGCAGCGGCCCCTCATCGGTGATCGTCTGCTTGCCGACCTTGCCCCAACGCGGCTGCTCGGTCGCGTCGTCGACGTCGGTCGCGAAGCTGTGAACGAGATTGCGGGGCCCAACCGAGTCCACCATCGCTTGCGGATAGGAGTGCCAGAACGGGTCCTCCATCGCGTCGAGGTGATAGAGGTAGCCGAAGAATTCGTCGAAGCCGTGCACGGTCGGCAGGTAGCGATTCAAGTCGCCCAGATGATTCTTGCCGAATTGCCCGGTTTCGTAGCCCATGGACTTGAGCGCCGTGGCGATGGTTGGCGCTTCATCGGGCATCCCGATCTTGGCGCCGGCCTGTCCGACCGTGGTGAGTCCGGTGCGAATCGGCAATTCGCCAGTGATGAAATTGGCGCGCCCCGCCGTGCAGCTCGGCTCGGCGTAGTAGTCGGTGAAGCGCATGCCTTCGGCAGCGAGCTTATCGAGGTTCGGCGTCGTGTCGTACATCAGGCCCTGATGATAGGCGCCGATGTTTTCCCAGCCGATGTCGTCGCCCATGATGACGATGATGTTCGGCTTGGCGTCCTGCGCAATTGCGCTTGACGGCGTGGCGGCGAGCGCGAGAGCCGCAGCCCCCACGGTCGCCAAAAGACTGAGTGTTCGACCTAGTTTCATGGATGCCCTCCAACCTTGCTTGGGCCCTCCGCCCAGCCCGAGCGCACTAGCATGATTTTAAGCCTTTGGGCGCGTAGAATTGCCGAGTTCGGATTCTGCAAGCGTCGGTTGGGCGAGCGGTCGACGGCGGGCCGCTATTGCAGATGTCCCAATGATTTTGGCGTGCAACCGGAGAAAGGACAGCGCCCTCGGCTTGCCAGGAACGATAAACCGTCGCAATGCAGTAGTAATGTGAGTCGCCGTCGGAAAGTTCGTGCTCAGGCGCCTGCTCTCCCGATTGAGACAGTCTCGGGTGCGGGTTGTCCCGCCGATCTTGGCCGATGGAGAAGTTGCTATGCCTTCAAGATTCACGGCCGCCGCGATGACCGGCGTTGCGGCGCTCTCCATCGTGGGTGCTGCGCACTATGCGGAGGCCTGCACGCGAATTTTCGCCAACGACAAGGGCGAGACGATGTTGGTCGCGCGCAGCATGGACTGGGCGACGACCACTGAGCCGGTGCTGACCGTCTTCCCCCGGGGGCTCGCCCGCGACGGGGGCAACGCGGGGCCAATGACCGTGGTCACCGACAATCCGGCCCATTGGACGTCGCAATACGGCAGCGTCGTCACGACCATTTTTGGCGTCGGAACGGCCGACGGTATCAATGAGCGCGGCCTCGCCGCGCACATGCTCTACTTCCCTCCGGCCGATTACGGCCCGCGCGATCCCTCCAAGCCCGGTGTGCAGGCCGCGCTATGGGCGCAATACGCTCTCGACAACGCCGCGACGGTCGAGGAAGCGCTGGCAAAGCTTGCGACGGTCCAGATCGTCAAGGTCGAGATCGAGGTGCATGGCCAGAAGCAGACCGGGACGGTCCATGTCGCGCTCGAGGACGCCTCGGGCGACTCCGCAATTCTCGAATATCTCGACGGCAAGCTTGTCGTGCATCACGGACGCGAGTTTCGCGTCATGACCAACGCGCCGGAATACGACAAGCAGCTCGAGCTTTTGAGCAACAAGGATTTTGCGAACCCGACTATGGAAACTCAGGTTCCCGGCAACGTGAATCCGCGTGACCGATTTCAGCGGGCGACCTATTTCCTCTCAGTCCTGACCAAGCCCACATCGGAGCGCGCCGGCGTCGCCGGCATGTTGGGGCTCATCCGCAACGTCTCGATCCCGTTCGGCGCGCCCGTCAACGGCTCGACCTTCGACACTGAGTATAGAACCGTCAGCAACCTGACTGCCGAGCGCTACTTTTTCGAGCTGACCACGGCTCCGAACGTCATCTGGACAGATCTGACGAAGCTCAATTTTTCGGTGGGCGCGCCGGTGCTGACGCTCAATCCCAACAACATCGATCTCAGCGGCGACGTCACGTCGCAGTTCCAGCCGGCGAAGGCGCCGTTCTAGGCGCTCGGTTGGAAGAGAAAGCCCCGGACAAGGTTTTCAGGGAAAACATGCGTCGAACGAAGGTGAGGGGCAATGACTAAGAGGCTGATCGCGCTGACGATGGCGGGGGCGCTTGCCGGTTTTGGCGCCTGGGAGCGCCGACGCCTGCACCTCGCTCATATTCAAGGCGGAGGACGGCACACGCATCTATGCGCGGACGATGGAATGGGGCGCCTCCGATCTCAAATCCGAGATGATGCTCGTGCCTCGAGCGATGGCGTTCTCGTCCGCTCTGGGTGAGGGCAAGACCGGCGCGGCGTGGAAAAATCAGTACGGCTTTGTTGGCGTGAACGCGGCCGGCCTCCCCTATGCGACCGACGGCATGAACGAAGCCGGACTAACCGTTGGCGCGTTCTTCTTTCCGGGCTTCGCCAAATACCAGGAAGTGAAGGCCGACGAACTGTCCACGACCGTCAGCAACGTCGATCTTGTCAATTACATCCTCAGCAACTTCAAGACCGTCGATGAAGTGCGCGACGCGATGCCGAAAATCCGGGTGGTGCGCAACGCCGAGATCGAAAAGGAGTTCGGCACACCCCTGCCCCTTCACCACATCGTAACCGACGCGAGCGGGGCGTCGATCGTCATCGAATATATGGACGGCCAGTTGAGCGTGACCGACAACAAGGTCGGCGCCATGACCAACTCGCCCGGTTACGACTGGCATCTCCTGAACTTAAGGAACTACGCCAACCTGACGCCTCAAGCTGCGCGGCCGCACAGCATCGATGGGGTTTCACTCGCGCCCTTTGGAGCGGGCAGCGGCATGCTTGGATTGCCCGGCGATTTCACGCCGCCTTCGCGTTTCGTCCGTGCGGTCGCCTTCGTCAACACCATGATCCCGGCCAAGGACGCGGCCGACGCCGTCAACGCCGCTTCGGTGATGCTCAACAACTTCGACATCCCCAAGGGATTGGTCCGCGAGGGCGCCAGCCCCGAGGATTTCCATCTCGGCTACACGCAATGGTCGGTCATCGCCGACATGAGCCACAAGGTCTATTATTATTGGACGATGTACGACCGCCGGATGCGTTCGGTCGACCTCTCGAAACTGGACTTCGCGGGCAAGGCCATTTCTTCTTTCCCGCTCGACAAAGTCCGCACCGAGGACATCCAGGACCGCTCGAGCGACTTCCCGCACTGAACCAGCGCAAGGGTTAGCTGCGCGATCCGCTGACGCGGTACGCTGTCATGCCCGCGAACGCGGGCATCCAGACTTTCGCCGACATCGCTGGATTCCCGCTTCCGCGGGAATGACAAGATGGCGGTTCCGGTTCGCTCTACCTCTTCGCCGCTGCGAGAATCGGCCCTGCCCCGCTCCCCTGCACGATCGCCGCCTCGGCTAGACTCGCGTCGCCGTCGGGCGCTGGGAAGGTCGCGGCTTCGCCCCGCCATTTCCCAAGCAGGACCATTTCGCGCACCACGTCCTTGTAGGGCAACGTGCGGCCGGAGTTCTCGCCGCGCGGAATCGTGACTTCGACCGTGTGCGGAATATAGCGCGCAAGCCATACGTCGGCCCCGCCGGCCGGCGCGGCCCCTGCCCCAATCGTCACCTTCCCCCCGGAAAAGCTGACGCTCGGCCCGCCGGCGCCGCGGTCGCCGCGGCTCATCAACCCGGCAAGCGCGCTCGCCTCCAAGCCGTCGCCTTCGACCCGGCCGTTGACGACGACCTGGGGCGTGTAGACTCCGTCGCGGCCCATCGTCCGGGCATAGGCGTACTGGCGCGCCGTCCAAGCGGGCTTGGAGAACGTGTCCTTCCAGCCAAGCCGGTCCCAATAGTCGACCTCGAACGCGAGCGCGAGCACGTCCTGGCGATCGCTGATCGCCCCAACATTGGCCTCCGTCGGCGGACATGACGAACAGCCCTGGCTCTGGAACAATTCGACCACGGTCGGGTGCGCGGCGTCCCCTGCAAGCGCCGAACGCGGCGGAAGGGCGAGCGCGCCAAGGGCTACGACCCCAACCCCGATTTTTCTCCAGGCCGTCATGGGTATCCTCCTGCTCGCGAAAGCGTGCGCCATACGCGCGCCACTAAATCCGCATTCGCCGGCAGGCCGGATTTGTTACTCGTGCCCCAAAGCGGGTCCACGATGGCCGCCGACCTCGGCCCGAGCTATGGGAGCGCATGGCTCGAACCGATTTCCGAACCCCCCGCCTGTACGTCTCACAGGATTTAGCAATAGGCGGCGAGGTCAAGCTCGATCCTCAGCAGACCAACTATCTCGTGAACGTGCTGCGTCTCGGCGCGGGCTCGGCCGTGCTTCTGTTCAATGGCCGGGACGGTGAATTCTCCGCGAGCCTCAACACGAGCTCTCGCAAATCAGCTTCGCTCGCCGTCGGCCTGCAGACGCGCGCGCAGGAGGCGCCGCCGGACGTCGACTATCTGTTCGCCCCGCTCAAGCACGCCCGGCTCGACTATATGGCGCAGAAGGCGGTCGAGATGGGCGCGCGCCGACTGCGGCCGGTCATCACCCGCCACACCCAGGTCACGCGCGTCAATCTCGAGCGTCTGCGCGCCAACGCGATCGAGGCTTGCGAACAGTGTGGCGTGATCTGGATTCCGGAGATCGCGCCCGTCGAGCCGCTCGGCGAAGCGCTCAGACGCTGGGGAGCCGAGCGCCTCCTCGTTTTCTGCGACGAGGAGGCCGATTCTGCCAGCCCGCTCGACGCGCTAGCGAAAGCGCGCGCGGACGGCGGCGTTAGCCTGCTGATTGGGCCGGAAGGCGGCTTTGATGACGCAGAGCGCGCCGCGATCCTCTCGACGCCGCGGGTGCTCCGGTTGAGCCTCGGGCCGCGCATCCTGCGCGCGGACACGGCCGCAGTCGCGGCGCTGGCGCTTATCCAGGCCACACTTGGCGATTGGCCAAAAAGACTCGACGGCGACGGGCATTAGTTTCCTGACACCACGAGGCGCGTTCGCCATTTTGCCGCCACGATGTGACGGCATCCCGGCTAACAATGATTCATCATTCCATCGGCGCGTCGCGCAGGGTCGCTCGGATAGTTGCGGCGCTGAGCGCGCCTTTATTGGCGATCATGGGGGCAAGTCTCCCGAACGTGGCGAGCGCCGGGGGCGCTGCGCCGGACCCTCAGTCCACGCTGCGCGGGTCCTATTGCGAAGGATCAGACCAGGATTTGGGCGCGCCGACGAGAGCCGGATGCGCGCGGATTAGCGGCTATATCGCCGCAGGCGCGCGCTTTGGATCCGGCGAACGGATTGGCGGCCGACCCGGACCCGTTTGCGCCAATCGATGAGCCGGGCATCGCCGGCAACCAAGCTTACGGCGTCACGATTGTCGGCGCGCCCTTAGGCGGCGACCACTTTTTGCCGCCGGCGACCCCGGATGGCGTGGCGCGCTAACGCCGAAGCGCTCTATCCGGACGCCACGCGCAAATACGCAAATAGCGCCGACATAAGGATCACGATTACGGCCGTGGTGATGACGAGGCGATCGGCAAATAAACGGCGCATCGAGGGCCTCCCTAGACGAAGCTATAGCGCTCGGAATGGTACTTCGACAGCGGCACGCCCAGCTCCTTGAGAGCCTTCTCAATCGCATCCATCATCGCGTCCGGTCCGCAGATGAAATACTCATGGTCCGCATACGGCGGCGGTAGATGACGCTTGAACATTTCGGCGGTGATGTAGCCCCGTTCTCCTGTCCATCCCGTCGGGGGATTCTGCAGCACGTGAACGATCGTCAGATTGAGCCGTGTTTCTAGCGCCTCCAGATCCTCACGGAAGGTGATCGATTCCCAGTCCTTGCTGGCGTAGAGCAGGATCACTGGGCGCTTGTCGCCTTGATCGGCAAGCGTGCGAATCATGCTCATCATCGGCGTGACGCCGATGCCGCCGGCGATCAGCACATGCATGTCCGCCGGGTGGCCGATCGTGAATGCGCCGTACGGGCCATCAAGGTAGACACGCTGTCCTACCGGCACGCTATCGATCGCGCAGGTGAAGTCGCCGAGATTGCGGATCGACATCTCAACACGGCCGTCCGTGACCGCCGCGCTGGACGAGAATGAGAATGGGTGTCCAGTGATCTTGAACGGACTTCCCCAAACCGTCAGCCAGGCGAACTGACCAGGGCTGAAGCGCAAGCCGGGATGGCCATCGGGCCGCATCGCCAGCGTCCAGGTGTCGCTACGCTCCTTGCGCACTTCCGCGACCCGATAGGGTCGGCGCAGCATGAACAACGGCTTGACGATCCGCACGTATACGAGAAGCCCGATCCAGAAAATCGTCAGGCCGACCCACAATGCCTGCTTCCACGGGTCGACGAGATACCGGCCAAAGCCCACCATGTGCAGGAGTCCCGCCGCGATTGCGACGACCGCAAGTACAATATGGGACAGGTGCCACGTCTCGTAACTGATCTTCAAATTCGTGCGCCACAGGGCCATAACGACCAGCGCGATCAGCGCGTAGATCGACAGAGCGCCAAAGCTGGCGCGCCACGAGGCTTCCAAAAAATTGAGCATGGCCAGCCGCTGCGGACGCAGGGCGAAGAGGATGAAGACATGCAAAACGACGAGGGCGATGGCAACCAGCGATATCTGGCGGTGAAAGTGATAGATGACGTCTTCACCCCAGGGCTCAGTGACGTATCGGAAGCGCGCCGTGAGGCCGAACTGCAGACCCATCATCGCCAGGCCTGAGTAGCCGATCGCGACGGCGAACTCCCCCCAGAAATCGCGCGGCGTCGGCGCGAACGATCCTGTCAGCAGCGCGAACAATGGGGCGAGAATGAAGAGCAGGTAAATGAGGATCCAGACGGCTCCGCGCATGGAATAATGAAGCTGCATGGATTGATCCCAATCCGCACCGTCACAACGCAATGGGGATCGGGACCGTCCCCTCAGAAATCGTCACGCCCGGCCCGGCGCCAAAGTAATATCATTTTGCGTGCGCCTGCGGCGCCTCCGGCTGGCCATCGGCCAACGAGAACCCGCCCTCGACGCGCGCCGTGATTTCAATTTTGGTTGCTAAAACACCGCTTCGTCAAACGCTGGCTCGACCGAACGGCTCCAGGGACCTTCATAGCGCTCGATCCAATGTCGCGCCGGCTCTCGGCCGCTCTCTGCAATCGCCTCCAGCGGACGAAGAAAGATGGTCTCGTCCTCGCCCTTCGCGTTGAGACGCGCTCGCCGTTTGAGGCCGCCATGGGCGATCGCCAGCATGTCCCTCGCGACCGAACGCAGATCCCGGCCGCGGATTTCGGCGCCGAGGCCAAGCACCGGCGCGTCGTCGCGCAGCTTCTGCCGGTCTTCGGCGGTCCAGCCTTGGATCAGCGTTTCGGCGGCTTGAAGCGCGCCCGGATCGTAATAGAGGCCGGCCATCAGCGCTGCGAGCGCGACGATACGATCCGGCGGCCCGACGTCGGCCCCGCGCATTTCGAGGAAGCGCTTGAGCCGCACCTCCGGAAAGATCGACGACAGGTGGTTCGCCCAATCGGCGAGCGTGGCGCGCTCCCCAGGCGCTTGCTTGAGCCGGCCGGCGAGCAGGTCGCGGAAACTCGCTCCGGCCACGTCTTGATAATGGTCGCCGCGCTTCACGAAATAGAGCGGCACGTCGAGCGCGTAGTCGACGTAGCGCTCGAATCCCATGCCGGGCTCGAAGGCGAAGGCGAGCATGCCCGTGCGCGCCGGATCGGTATGGCGCCAGATCTCTGAGCGAGCGGACATGAGGCCATTGAGCTTGCCGTCGGTAAACGGGGAATTGGCGAACAAAGCCGCGATCGCAGGCTGCAGAGCGAGACCCACGCGCATCTTCGCGACCATGTCCCGTTCGCTCTTGAAGTCGAGATTGGCCTGGACGGTCGCGGTGCGAAACATCATGTCGAGGCCGCGGGTTCCGACCTTCGGCATGTAGCGGGCCATGATCGCGTAGCGGCTTTTTGGCATGACCGGCGTCTCGGCCAACGACCATTTTGGACTCATGCCGAGCGTCAGAAAGTCTATGCCGAGCGGTTCGGCCACTTTGCGGCACGCGGCGAGATGACGATCGAGTTCGGCGGCGGTCGCGTGCGCGTCCTCAAGCGGCGCGCCCGAAAGCTCAAACTGTCCTCCCGGCTCAAGCGAGATGGCGCCCTCACCGTGAGCGTCGTAGAGGCCGATCAGGTTTTCGTGATCCTCAATGCCGTCCCAGCCAAGATGGGCGCGCATGCCTTCGAGCAGCGCCCGAATGCCCCGCTCGCCCTCATAGGGGACGGGAGAATGATCGGCGCGGTAGAAAGGGATCTTTTCGTGTTCCGTACCGACCCTGAAGGGGCCCGTCGGCTTACATCCCGCCTCGAACCAGGCGACGAGCGCATCGCGCGATTCGACAACTTCACTATCGACGACGTCCCGAGCCATAAAGGCGCTTACCCCAGCGGCCGGTGAGCCGGCGAACCGGCTAGATAGTCGCGCCGCTCCGACAATGCAAAGGGTGTCGGAAAAGGTACAGAAACCCGGCCGGCCTTCGGACCGCCTTAACCGTTACGGCAGGCGCCCGCCGCAAACCCAAAAGTCTTCGCTCGGTCTCATCCAATGTTAGGAAGTTTCGGGCCTGATGCGGGTGAATTTCAAGGACACCCATCATGACCAAGCTGTTGCGTCGGTTCATGCTCTGCCGCCAGGGAGTGACGGCGATCGAGTATGCGCTCATCGCTTCGCTCATCGCTATCGTGATCGTGACCGGTGTCGGCGCGGCTGGAACCCAGTTGAGCTCAAGCTTCACGCATATCGCGAGCGCCTTTCCGTAACGTCGTGCGCCTTCCTCAGGGCGTTTTCGCCGCCGCCCGCAGGTCCGCGCGACCGCCGCCGTCTATCGCCTTCGCCAGCCGCCACGTCACCACGTAGGCCGTCGCGACAGCCATCAGGCCAAACACAGCGGCTCCAAGCGCGAAGCCCAGCATGCCGCCCTGCACTCCGCCATAACGCGCCCCAACCGTCACGAACGGAATCGTCCCCAAGGTCGCGCGCGCCCAGTTGAAGGCCATCGACAACACCGGAAAGCCGAGATTGTTGAACGATACGTTGGCCACGAACAAGCACGCCAGAAAGACCCAGGCAACAACTCCGTATCGACAGTAGAAAGCGAGATATTGCGCGCTTTCCCCCTTGGCCTCGAATGCGGCGATAAGCGCCGGCTCGGCCAGAGCAAGAACCGCCCAAGCGAAAAGAACGTAGCCAATCGACAGGATGAAGGAATCGGTCAGCGTCCGCTGCACTCTATCCATAAGTCTCGCGCCGTAGTTCTGGCCGATGATCGGCCCGACCGACGCGGTGAGGGCGAAAACAACCCCGAACGCCACCGGCGTCACGCGATCGATCACGGCTGACGCGGCGATCGCGGGTTCGCCGAAATCGGAGAAGATCCGGAGCGTGTAGGCCGAGCTGACCGGCGCCGCCATGTTGGCCATGATCGCCGGAAATCCGATCGCCATGATCGGGCCGAAGTCGCCGCGCGCGGCGTTGAGTTTCGGCCGCGCGACGAGATCGTGCACGCCAACCGCGCCAAGCCAGCCCACGCCAAGCAGGATCAGACGAGAAAGGACGGTCGCCCAGGCGGCGCCGTATACTCCGAGCCCAAGGCCGAAAATGAGCAGCGGATCGAGAAAAGCCGTGGCGATCCCGGCGGACAGCGTCACATACATCGCTCGGCGCGCATCGCCGACCGCGCGTAAGATTCCCGAAAACGTCATGCCGACCGCGAGCGGCACATTGGCTGGAATGCTGATGGCGATGAATTTCGAGGCGACCTCGGCCAATTCGCCATGCGCAGTGCAAAACCGTCGTCAGGATCCAATCGCGCAAAATAAACATTGCCGCCGCCATCACGGCGGAGAAGACGGCGGTGATGATGAGCGAGGAGGCAGCGAGGCGCCGGGCGCGCGGCCGGTCGCCAGCGCCAAGCGCGCGCGAGACCGTGGCCGAGGCCGCGATGGTCAGCCCGATGTTGATCGACATGACGAAGAACGTCATCAAGCCGACATAGCCGACGGCGGCCTTGAACGCCTGATCGCCGAGCTTCGACACCCAGAACAGCGACAGCAGATCGACGACGAAGATCGCCATCAAGCCGATGGCGCCGGTTGCTGTCATCACCGCGACATGGCGCATCAACGACCCGTGCGTGAACACGGGCCGCTTGTCATGGGCGGCTTGGGGGGCGTTCAAGGCAGCTTCCTATTTCGCCAGCGCGGCGCGGTCTTAAAGCCTGGCGGCCCAGGAAGCTAGAGGCGAGACTGTCATCCTATTGCCGAAGCGGTCGGAAAAACGCTCGTATATCTTCGGCTAACATCGCCGGCAGTTCGCTCCGCAAGAACGGGAAAGCTCTTATGAAGGTTCCCTGGACGGCCGAGGCTCGCCTTTAGCGCCAACCGATCGTTTTCATTTGACCGCCGGATGCGCCCGCCCTATCGGATCGGGAGCAAAGCCGCTTCCGGCGGCCAGGGAGGGAAACATATGCGCATCGGTTATCTCGCCATCGCTTCGGCGCTTTCGCTCGCCGCTCTCGTCTCTGCGGCGCCAAGCGCGCTCGCCCAACAGCGCGAGGCGATGAAATATTGCAGGGCGGATGTCGCGCGCCTTTGCCCCGGCGTGCAGATGGGCGGGGGACGCATCATTGCCTGCCTCAAGGAACACAAGGAAGAGGTCAGCATCGGCTGTGGCAAGGCCATCCAGGCGATGAGGGCGAAAATGGGCAAGTGAAGGGCGGCGTTTTCGCCATAGCCCGACCGAGAGGACGGGCGTCTCTCGACGCCCTATGCCGTTCAGAATCGCTCGCCGACCATCTCCTCGCTCTTCGCCCATAGTGCTTTGGCTGTCTCCGGGTTAAGCGCATAAGGCTTGACGCCGGCGCGCTTGGCGGCGTCTGGCTCGATCTCCGCCACGTGGCAGTCCTCGCAATAACGGCCGCCGACTTCATCGGCCGCCGCGACCACGCCCGCCCAGACCGACGTCGCCGCGCCCTGCGGGATTGTCTTGAACTTGAAGTCCGGCTCGCCCGCGGCGCGCGTTTGCGCGTTGACGCGTTCGATGAGCTGCTTGATCCCCTCCTCGCCGATGTGGCGGGAAAGCTCGGTGTGGATGCCGCCGGGGTGGACTGCGGTCGCGCGGATACCTTTCGCCTTATGGCGGCGGTCAAACTCGACCGCGAACAGGACATTGGCGGTCTTCGAGCGGCCATAGGCGACCCACGGATCATAGGGCGTGCGCTCGAAGTTCGGGTCGTCGAGGTCGACGTCGGAATAGCGATGGCCGGCGGAGGACAGATTGACCAGCCGCGAGCCCGGCTTCATGAGCGAAGCGATGCGGTTGACCAGCACGAAATGGCCGAGGTGGTTCGTCCCGAACTGGGTCTCGAACCCGTCGGCTGTCTTGCCATATGGGCAGGCCATGACGCCGGCGTTGGCAATGACAAGATCGAACGGCTTGCCGTTGTCGACGAGCATATTGGCGCAGGCGCGGACGCTGTCCAGCGACGCCAGGTCGAGTTCGACGAGCTCAAATCCGCCGCTGTTCGCGCCGCCCGCTCGCACGCCTGCGGTCGCGGCTTTGGCCTTGCTCAGATCGCGCGCGGCGCCGACCACGTCAGCGCCATGAGCGACGAGCGCGCGCGCCGTCTCCACGCCGAGGCCGGCTGACACGCCCGTCACCAGCACCCGCTTGCCGCTCAGTTTCACGCCCTCGAGCACTTCGTCAGTGGTCGATGTCGCGCCAAAAGTCCTTGTTGCAGTGGTTTGATCGAGTGCAGGCATAGGCATCTCCTTGATGTCAGGTCGCGTAGCGAGCAGTTGTTGCAATTAAAAGGATGCGCAAAGCGCGCGAGTCCTCTGGTTCAGGCGAAGCGCTCGCCGACCATGTCCTCGCTCTTCGCCCACAGCGCCTTCGCCGTCTCGGGGTTAAGCGCATAGGGGCGCACGCCGCCAAAGGTGAAGCCGGGCGCGTCGATGACGTCGGCGACGTGACAATCCTCACAATAGCGTCCGCCGACCGCGTCAGCCTTCGCGACCGCCGCGGCCCAGACCGACGTCGCCGCTCCCTGCTGGACCGACTTGTAGACGATCGGCTTCGCGCCAGGCAGGCGCGCGACTTGCGTCATGATTTCGGTCAGCTCCCGCCGCGCCTCGTCGCTCAGGTAGCGGCTAAGCTCGGTATGAATGGCGCCGGGATGGAGAGCCGCGGCACGGATTCCACGATCCTTGTGGCGGCGGTCGAACTCGACGGCGAACAGGATGTTGGCGGTCTTCGAGCGGCCATAGCCCAGCCATGCGCCGTAGGGAGTGCGCTCGAAATTTGGATCGTCGAGATCAACGTCGGAAATCTGATGGCCGGCCGAGGAGAGATTAATGAGCCGCGCCCCCGGCTTCATGAGCGACGCGATCCGGTTGACCAGCACGAAATGGCCAAGATGGTTGGTGCCGAATTGCGTCTCGAACCCGTCCGCGGTCTTGCCGAATGGCGTCGCCATGACGCCCGCGTTGCAAATGACGAGATCGAACGGCTTGCCGTTGGCGACGAGCGCGTCGGCGCAAGCGCGCACGCTCGCAAGCGACGCGAGATCGAGCTGGACCAGCTCAAGGCGGCCGCCGTTCGCGGCGTCGGCGCGCACCGGCGCGGTCGCGGCTTTCGCCTTCGTCAAATCGCGCGCGGCGCCCACGACCTCGGCGCCATGCGCCGCCAGCGCGCGCGCCGTCTCGACGCCGAGGCCGGCCGACACGCCCGTCACCAGCACACGCTTGCCGGTCAGGTTTACGTCCTCGAGCACCTCATCGGTGGTGGATTCCGCGCCGAAGGGTTTCGCCATGATCGTCTCCTGATTGGAATAAATGCGGGTTTGCCGCCGCTTCGCCGCCGCCGCGGAGGTTGCCAGCGGGGGCGGAGCGGGAATAAACGGAGGGCGCCTCCGTTCGATATACGGAGGACCCCTCCGTTTAGCAAGAGGAAACATAAAATTTGAGCGCCGCCACGGGTCGGCCCCCTCGAACGGCCGGCGGAAAAGCGCCGGGCGCGGCGCGCAAGCCTCGCGCTGACGCCCAGCGCAACCGCGACGGCCTGCTCGAGGCGGCGAAGGCGGCGTTCGGGCAGGTCGGGGCGGAAGCGAGTCTCGACGAGATCGCCAGACGGGCGGGCGTGGGTATCGGCACGCTTTACCGGCACTTCCCGACCCGGGAAGCGGTGGTCGAGGCGGTCTATCGCCGCGAGGTCCAACAGTTGGGCGACGCCGCGCCCCGCCTCAGTGAATCCCTGCCGCCCGCGGAGGCGCTTCGCGCCTGGATGCGGCTCTTCATTGACTATATCGCCGCCAAGAAGGTCATCGCGCCCGCTCTCAAATCGTTGGTCGGCGGCGGGTCGGCGCTCTATGCGGATTCGGGCGCGCGGATCAATGAGGCGATCGTGCTCCTCGTCGAACGCGCAAGGGCAAGCGGCGACATCCGTCCCGACGCTGATCCCGCCGATCTGCTGCGCGCGCTGATCGGCTTCGCCTACGTCAATTCGGCGCCGGACTGGGAGGCGAGCGCACGGCGCCTCATCGACCTCCTGCTCGACGGCTTAAGGTCGCAGCGCGGGAGCCCGTGACCGCCAATGCCGCTGGTCATGAACGGCGCGCGCGACTAAATCACTGGCCGCGGCGAGCCGGAGCGCCGCGAGCTTGTAAGCAAAAGGAGCAGGTGATGGACATCAAGCGAGGCGGCTCGCAACCGTCCGGCAAGGGACCGGGGGAGTGGTTCACCGGCGCTGTCCGGATCGACCCGCTGCTCAGTCCGCCCGAACCTGCCCGCGTCGCCGGCGCTCTCGTCACCTTCGAGCCTGGCGCGCGCACCGCCTGGCACACTCACCCGCTCGGCCAGACCCTGATCGTCATGACCGGCTGCGGCCGGGTGCAGCACGAGGGCGGCCCGATCGAGGAGATCCGGCCCGGCGACGTCGTCTGGTTTGCGCCGGGGGAGAAGCATTGGCACGGGGCGGCGCCGACCACGGCGATGAGCCATATCGCCATCCAGGAAAGGCTCGACGGCAAGGCGGTCGAATGGATGGAGAAGGTCAGCGAGGAGCAGTACCGAGGCTGAGCTCCCACGCCGAACGACGAGATCGTCGGTCGGCGCGTCGGCCTCCTGCGCTGCGCGGCGTCCCTCGCGGCGGATCGCTCCGCTGACTACGCCCGCGATTTCCTGAGCAGGGACAGGCCCAAACGCAGACGCGCAAGATTAGAAGGCGCCGCGTCGAAGATCACGATACAGGGGGAACGACACCCCGAGAACCTCAAACATCTGATCGGCCCGCTGAACGCGCGCCAAGACGAACAACGGAACGGATGACGCTATGACGCAACGCATTAAGGGCAACGTGGTTGTCATCACCGAGGCTAGCCGTGTGGGCGCCGCTCAATGAGGAGAGGCCTGCTTATCGGCGCAATCGTCGCCCTCGCGGTCCTTGCCGCGGGCGCGGCGGCGGGGCGCATTCTATACCGCGCCTACCCGGTCCAGATGTCGCTGTTTGCCGCCCTGACGCGCAACTATGTTCGCTCTTGGGGAGCGCCTCCTGGCGCGACCACGACGGAACAAAACCCTGCTTACAAAGACGCTGCGGCGGCGCCGGCGCGTTCGACCGTGGCCGCGCCGAACGCCGCCGGCGACGATTGGCCAAGCTACAACAGGACGCTCACTTCAGAGCGCTATTCGCCGCTCGCGGAGATCAACGCCAAGACCGTCGGCGCGCTCAAGATCCTATGCACTTATGACACCAAACAATACACGAGCTTCGAGCCCGGTATTATCATGGTCAACGGGGCTCTGATCGGCACGACGCTGACCGACATTTTCTCGATCAACCCGGCCACTTGTGAGGAGAATTGGCGCACCCGAGAGGACCTCCCGGCCTCGATCCTCACCGCCATGCGAGGGGCGGCCTACTGGGACGGCATGCTGTTTCGCGGATCCCAGGATGGGCGGGTGCTGGCCTATGACTTCAAGACCGGCAAGCGAATCTGGCAAACGACCATCGGGGACGTGCGCAAAGGTGAGTTCGTCAACGCCGCTCCGATCGCGTGGAACGGACTCGTTTTCATCGGCAACGGGGGCGGCGACGGCAAGGGCGGCAAGGGGCGAATGTATGCGCTCGACGCCAGAAGCGGCAAAATCGTGTGGGAGTTCTATCTTGTGCCCAAGACCGAGGGCGATCGGCCCCGCGGTCCGCAAGGCGTCTCGCCGCTTGACGCGTCGACCTGGGGCAACGGGCCTGGATTCCCGATCAGCGGCGGCGCGACCTGGACGTCGTACACGCTCGATCCGGAGGCCGGAGAATTGTTCGTGCCCGTCGGAAATCCGTCGCCCGCTTATGCGATCAGCGTACGGGAGGGCGAGGATCTCTACACGGATTCGGTTGTCGTGCTCGACGCCATGACGGGCGCTTACAAGCGCCATTTCAAGCTCGTGCCCAAGGACTGGCACGACTGGGATGTCGCCAGCGCGCCCGCTCTAATTCACACGCAGGGGGGCAAGAGACTGCTTTCGGCCGCGCCCAAGGACGGACATCTCTACGGGATCGACCTTACTGACAACACCATCGCCTATCGCACGCCCGTCACCAAGATCGAGAATGTCGACGCCCCGTTTGCGACCGACAAGGCGGTGCATTTCTGCCCGGGCAATGGCGGCGGGTCCGAGTGGAACGGCCCAGCCTACGATCCGACCACGAACCTCATCGTCACCGGCGAAGTCGATTGGTGCACGACGGTGAAACGGCAGACTGACGAGCAGCTCCAGGACGCCCCGACGGGCGGCGCCTGGTTCGGCAACGCGATGCGCAACCCGTTTAATTTGTTCGGCCGCCAAGAGGATTTCTGGGCGGGCTGGGTTTACGCGGTCGACGCCGACACCGGCGTCTGGAAGTGGAGGCTGAGGTCCAACTATCCGATTGTCGGCGGGGTGACGCCAACCGCCGGAGGTCTGGTGTTCGTTGGCGATGTGGGCGGCAATTTCTATGCTCTCGATGCTGCGACCGGCGACAAGCTCTGGGGTCAGAAGATCGGCGGAGGGATCGGCGGCGGCGTCATCGCCTATCGCGCCGACGGGGGCGAAAAGATCGCCGTCACGACCGGCCTCACAGGAGTCACCTGGCCCACCGATGTCGTGACCGGAAAAATCGTCGTCCTGGGCCTCGACGGCGAGCGCGGCGAAGCCCTGAGGCGCCGCCCTCTCCTCACTCATGAGCGCGAGAAGCGCGTTAGAACTGCCAATATAGGAACTCGCTCGGGCCGCCCGTGTAAAAGATCGCGACCGCGGCGATGACCGATATCGCCACGGCCCACGGCAGCGAGGGCCCCCATGCCGGAATGCTGAATCTTCCGATGATCGGCGCCGTCGAGGCCGGCTTCACACCCAGCGCTGGTTCGTAGGGAGCGAGGATTTGCAGCGTGTTGGGGCAGATGAGAGCGATGAACAGCAGGATCGCGACCCACATCACAGCCTTCTCGATGTCGGTCCCATAGGTCGCGGCGATCGCCGCGGCGCCGTGCGGCATCGAGATCCCATTCAGTCCAAAGGCGCCTTTGACCAGGTCGACCGCAGATCTCACTGTCGTCGCGCGAAAGAAGACCATCGCGATCGTGACGGCGACAAACGTAAGGACGAAACCCACTGGCTTCATGAACCGGGCGTAGGCCGCCCGGTCGCGCCACCGATGCGCAGCGTAGACTCGCCAGCCATGATTGATGACGAGATAGGCGCCATGGATGAGGCCCCAGATGACGAATCCATAACCGGCCCCGTGCCAAAGCCCGGATATGAACATGGTCGTGATCAGAGGAACCATCAGCAGCGAAGCGAACGCGCCGATCGACGGGTTACGGCCGCCGAATCCGGGCCGCCCTTTGACCGCCCGGCGCCTCGTCATCCACAGCACCAGAGGATTGTAGAGGTATGCGGTGAGGAAGCGCGTCAGCGTCATATGCCAGTGGAGCCAGAACTCGATGATGCTCGTCGCCTTGAGCGGCGAGTTGAAGTTCGGCGGCAGCTTGATGCCGAAGAACCGGCCGAGCCCGAGCGCCATGTCGGTATAGCCCGAGAAGTCAAAATAGAGCTGCAATGTGAACCCGAGCGCCGCCAGCCACGCCAGCAAGAAAGGGGTGTGTCCCGCGGCGGCGGAATGCTCGTAGATCGGCGTCACCAGAGGCGCGATGTTATCGGCGAGCACCCCCTTCTTGAACAGGCCGAAGAACAAAAGCGTCAGCCCGACCGCGAAGTTGTCTTTGTCGAACCGGCAGGTGGCGGCCGCAAACTGCGGCATCATTTCCCGATAATGGACGATCGGGCCGGCGACGAGCTGCGGAAAGAAGAGAACGAAGGTGCAATATTCGCGAAATGTGAAGGCCTTCACCCGCCCGGCCTGGACGTCGATCAGAAACGCGATCTTCTGGAAGGTGATGAACGAGATACCCAGCGGCAGAATGACGTGCAGCAGAATGAAATTGGCGCCGAACACGTCATTGATCGTGCCGTAGACGAAATCCGCATACTTGAAGAAGCCGAGGAAGAGGACGTTGAAGAGGATGCCAACGAGCAGCACCGCGCGCGAGCGACCGGGCTGGTCGCCCCGCTCGCTCAGCTTGAGCAGGTATGACGCCAGGGCGAAATTGATGAGGATCGAGGGCCCGATGATGAGGATGTTGACCGGCCGCCACCAGCCGTAGAACACCAGGGACATCAAGATCAGCCACAGGATCGCCCATTGGCGAGCGATCGGGCCGAGCAAGTAAAATCCAAGCAGAGTCACGGGTAGAAAAACGAACAGGAATTCCTGCGAATTGAACAACATTGGCGCCTGTCCTAGTAAGGAAATCCAACACGCCGACCCGGGCCGGCGGTACGGTCCGATATGAATCCGGTGGCTGTTATTGGGGAGTCTCTTTCTTCGCCTGCCGCGGCCAGGATTGCGTCTCCCGCACGAACGGCAGCAAACTGGCGACGGGAGAGGGAAACTTGGTTTCTATCACCGACGCAGTCTGATCGGTCGGCAAGCGCGGCAGCCGACCGAAGATAGCGCGCAGCGGCGCCCACGCCAGATTCATTTCGCTGCACAGCGTCTCGCCGGCGGCCTTGGCCATGGCGTATTCAATCATGCCGCGCGGCCGCTCTTCGACATACGACCGACGAGGGATAGAAAAGCGAAACGTCGTTGCGCGCCGCCCGCAGCGCCTCCGCCAGCCGTGCGAATCCATCGACGTACACGTCGAGGAACGCGTCCAGCCGCGCACGTTCAAACAAAGCCGATTGCGCACGGAAGATCGTCGGCGTGGCGAAGTAGTAGGCATGCGTCGGCGCATGCTCCAGGCCGGCCAATTGCGCCTCGGCCGGGCACCCCGCGTCATAGGCGAGCGTTTCGCACGTCCCGCCTGCGGCGCGAATGTCCAGCGCGACCGCGTCGGCCTCGGCGCTCCCGACGCGGTAGGTGATGATGACCTGCGCTCCGCCCGCCGCCAGCAGTTTGGCGGTCACTTCGCCCAAGCCCCGCGAACCGCCCACCACCAGAGCCGTGCTGCCCGCGAACTCGTCCGGCTCGACCGCTCCGCTCAACTCGCTGGACGACGCCTGCGGGGCGGGCGGCATGCGTGCGGCGGTCTTGATCGAACCAACCAGGCCCCCGCCCTCGATGGCCATGCGCACCAGACGAAACCGCGGTTCGGTCGAGACCACCTGGAAACCCAGCCGATCCATCGGGTCTGTTTCGTTACAAGCCTCGACCGTCAAGTCGCCATAGATGGAATGCAGCCCAGGGCACACCATGCCAACCAACAGGGAGGTGGCGGCCAACGCGGCGACCCGGCGCGAACCGAGCCAGCCGGAGGCCGCCGGGAACATCGCGGCGACCGTGTCGGGGGAGCTCGCGAAAGATAGCCTCCCTGACAATCCTTCCATCTCTTCCAGCGTCAGATCGCGGGGCGTCGCCGGAGCCGGAACATCCTCGCCGACGAGCCGCTCGCTCGCACGGACGGGCGAACCGAAGTCGAGGCTGATCTGGGCCACCGTCAGTCCCGCGACCACGAAGTGCAGCTGCACGTTCGCCTCAGTTTGCTTGGCGAGCACCAGCGCCACCGTTTCGCCCAGGGCCACAAATCGCTTGAAGTTGGCCCTCAAGCGCAGCATCGGCGAACGCGCCACGTCCTTCCGCACCGCCACATCGAGCGCCCAAAGCACCAAATGGACGCCGTGCACCACGGGCAGGCCCGCCTGGGTGCGGCGCGCCTTGACGGCGTCGAGGTGCATCGGATTGCGATCGCCCGAAACCTCGGCGAACTGGATCTGGTCGGCCTCGGTGAAGGTTCGGCTGGCTAAGCACATCTCGTTCGTCATGCTCGGTCCAGCCGAGCTGGAACTGGCTGAACGAGACGGCGAGCAAGGCTCGACTGGAAGCTCACACGCTGACCCTTGAGTCGAAGCTAAGCCAGCATCTTCGTCGTCTCTGTGACGATCGCGCCGACGTTCGGAAACGACTCGATGTCGGCGACCTTGAACTTCACGCCGAATTCAATTTCGACCGCGACGATGAAGTTGATGTAGTTGAACGAATCCCAGTTGGGCACGTCCTCACGCCGCGTTTCCATCGTCAACTCGATCGAGTCGTCGAGCAACAGATCGCGAAGAATGCGGGTGAACTTGGCGAGTATCTCTTGATCGGTCATCCTGCTGCTCTTGCCCAACGATGTGAGTGTTCCGGGTGACGTAGTCGGTAAGATCGAGGCGCCAGCGCGTCGCCCCATTGGCCGGCGCGGGTCGACCGACCTCGGTGAAGCCGAGGCTCGGGTAGAGCTTGCTGATGACGTCGTTCTTGGGCGTCGGGATGTATTCTGCGACCAGCGCCCGCGCGCCGCGCTCCCGCGCAGCCTCGACGGCGATATTCATCGCTTCGAATTCAAGCTCTCGGCCGAACACGCGGCAGCTCATCACCCAATTCTCGATCTCGAGCACGCCGTCCTCCGGCGTCGGGCGCAGGATCATCGTGCTGATGAGCCCATTGTCGCCCAGGCGATCCAGGAGGCGGAATTGCAGGGTCACCGCCTCAGGGTCTTCCATGATCCGCGCGACCTCTTCGCCGGCGTAGCGACGCGTCGTGGTGTTGAATTGATTGGTCTTGTTGATGAGCTGGACGACACGGGCGTGATCGACGGCGGTGAACGGGCCATAGACTGCGGTCATGTCGAGCCCGCGGAGGAAGTCGTCCATGCTTTCCGCTGATCCAAGCAGCGCCTCGCGCTCGGCGTTGGCGGCGTATTGTTCGGCCCTGCTCCGATCGTCGGCGGTGAAGGCGACCGCCTCGAAATAGCCCGCATCCGCCAGGCAGCGAACATAATGCGCAGCGTCGTCTGGCAGTTCCGGCACCGAGACCATCGGCAGGCTCTGACGGATGCGCGCCCGCTCGATCGGATTGTCGTCGACGAACACCAGGCTGTCGACGCCGATGTTGAGCCGGGCCGCGATCGCTTTCAGGTTTTGCGCCTTGTCGTCCCAATTCGCCTGGAAGGCGGCGATATCCTCGCGGCGCAGGACCATTTCCGGATGATCGCGAAAGACGGCTTCTGCGATCTTGGCGTCGTTCTTGGAGCAGACGGCGAGAATGACGCCCCGCTCCTTGAGCTGCTTGGCGTAATGCTGCAAGGCGAGATGGGCTTCGCCGGCCGCGCTTCCCTCGCCCAGCACGATGCCTTCAAGCCCGTCGTCGCCGATCACGCCGCCCCATAGCGTGTTGTCGAGATCGAGCACCAGACACTTCTTCGACAGGCCCCGCAGGGCGGCGAGAATGCGGGCGGCAAGATCGCCATAGAAAGGGGCCGCCTGCGGCGCGATTTCCAGCTTGCCCTGAAGCCAGCGCCCGACGTCGAACCAGGCGTCGATCCCGTCCCGCTGGCTGGCCCGCGCGACATCGAGCAGCAGCGCCCCGTCCTCAGCCGCCGCTTCGGTGAGCCGAGCGTTGAGCCGAGCCACGACCGCGCTTGGCGCGCCCGGAACAATTCGGTCGTAGCCGCCGAACAGCGGCTCGCTCACGTCGATGAAGGTCTGTTGAATGACTGCGGCGCCAATCTCGCGCGCCTTGCGCCACAACGAGCGCAATTCGGCGATGAACCGCCCGATCGTGTCGTCGACTTCGGCCGCTGTGGCGGCGAGGGATATGCTCGCGATCGCTTCCCGTGCGGAGAGCGAGAACAGCGCCGCCTGGGGCGCGAACCGGTGCAGCGCCGAACCGGCGTCCAGAAGATCCTGCCGGTATTGCCCGTAGGCTCCGCTATGGACCTCGATCAGCAATCTTCGCCTCAAGCCCGCGACCCGGATCGCGGGGGGGAGATGATCGACGGTCGAGGACGCGAGGATAGCGAGCCGGACCGGCTGGAAGCCGGGCGCTTCCTTCAAATCCAGTCGCGCCAGCGCGCGATCGAGCTGCACCGTTTCCAGAAACCCGAGCCGGCGCGCGGCAAGCGCGGCGAGGCCGTCGAGCGCATCCGTCGGCTTGGCCTGATCGAGCGCCGCGCGCAGATCGCCGCGGAAATCGCCCGCGACCGGCAGCCAGCTCATGATCGGACTTCGGGGGGAGGCGCCTTGCAGCATGGGAACGACCCGATCGGTTGAGCAGGGAATGGAAATAGCCGAACTTCAGGAGTGGGTCGCGCCATGCGACTCGAGACATGAGCTGAATTTCTGGCCCCGCCGCCTCAAAAAACGCTCGCGCCCACCGATCCGCGCTCGGCCCGTCGAGGTGGTAGCCGTCTGAGGTGTTGAGGCCGTCCAGTTGGGGCGCCACCAGCGGCAAGCCAGCGCCGGATGCGATCGCCGCCGCCTCGCCCATTTTCGTTCCTGGATAAGGACGTATTGGTCAGGATCACACATCTCCCCTTAGCGAATTGCTTGAGAAAGTCGATCGCACGCGCCGTACTGTCGCTGACCACGGCTTGATCAACCTTCGGGTCATAGCTGACGGCATTCTGCGGGTAGACCGGTTCGTCATGAGGAATGCGGTAGTAAGCCCCGGTTTCGCGCGACCGGAAGATGACAAACTTCCGTCCGCAAAGCGCAGGGAGTCGTTCCGCAAATCCGCTGGTGCAACCGCTGCGAGAAATACTTCCACTGGTATCGACTTTGTGCGTCGGGATCGCGCAGGATCGACTTCGCCGCTGAGGTCTCTCTTCGGTCGAAAAAGTCGTCAACATTGATGATGAAGACGCTCGCGTGCGGATTTATCCGGCGCAGAAGCTCCTGGGTGAAATTCATGTTCTCGTTGTAGCTGAACGCCAACAGGTAATATCGAGCCGCGGCGCGCTTGAACCAATCGGCCGTCGCGGCGTTGGACAACGCCACTTGCAGGCGGCTGTTGCCGAGAACCAAGACGTCAGCATCGCGGGCATCATCCAGCGCCGGAGGTTCGAGATTGAAATAAAAGGCGCCGTGCTCGAAATCGGCATAGTTCCCGCCGCCACAATAGGCGAGGTAACGATCTGAGCTGTACCCCTGAGCTTGGCAGGCGAAGATGGACCTGGTCTTCAGCCAATAGGCGTAGGAAGCAAGCACCGCGAGAAGAACAACGCCTATGTAAAGCGCCGAGCGGCTGGCGAAGAGACCTTCCCGTGGCTTGGCCAATGTTTCGGGCATGGCGGGGAGATCCAAAGCAGTCCTCTCCATAGGCAATCTCACCGCTGCAACAGGTTGTGGATTGTTTGCGGACGACCTGCGGCCCGATCGATCATCGCGCGGTCGGCTCGAAAGCTTGCTTCTCGCTGATTTGAGCAGCCTACCGCAGCCGGTATGGTCGTTGCAACCGGGCTTTCACGCCACTGGCGGTGGCGACCGGGAAGATTGCCGGATCTTCGGGCCAGTTCCCGCCAATTGCGATCGGGTCAACTCACCCGCGCAGAAGGCCCCATAGCCGAACACCGGGCGAAGCCAAAGCCCTGTGTGCCAACTCCGCCAATTCCGGATAGGGCACAACCGTCCCAGTCAGCGCCCAAGGCGCGCGCGGATCATCCGGACTTGCAGAAAAATGCGCCTAAGCCATTGAGATCGCTTCGCCGCAAGCAGAATTGCTCACCCAACTACGGCCGCTGATCGGCGCGCTGTCACCTGCCACACTAGGCCGCCCGGCGCGCGCATGTCCGCTCCCGCTGCGGTTTTGACTGGGCGCCCACGAGCCCATGAGAACGGCGGCGACCCCACCTCAAGGCGGGATGTCGCAGTGTGATCTGCGTCACATCCTCTCAGGGGGAGTTATGGTTAAATCTGACTATGAGATGGACCGTCGCAGGAAGCAAAAGTGGCGGCGGCTCTGGAGATAAGATGATGTCACGAAATCTAGGGACCTCCCACCCGTACGACGACGGTATGATCGACGACCGGAACCTACGCCCTTTGGCGATCGCTTTCGTAACGATCTTGATGGGGTGGATGGTGGCGTTTGCGGTGTTCTTCGTGTCGACTCAGATCGGCGTGCAGACGCACCATCTCGCCGACCGCCCTGCGCCGGTAGCGTCAGCGACTCTCAAGTAGCGCGAGCCGGAAGGCTCAACCAGAGGCCCCCGCCCGGGCGCTAAGTTACCCCGGGCTGTCGGTTTAGGTCTTGGCGCCTCGAGGCGCACACCCCTCAATAGTTTACGGGGGCGTTCGTAACCTTCACCTCGCGCTTGCATCGCCGCCTCCTTTCGCGTATCAGCGCCCCATGAAAACCGCCCGGCCGAAAGGGCTGCCGTGGCGGTTTTTTTCGCTCGTTCCGATGCGAACGGGGCTTTCGCCCCGCCAAATTCAAAAGGGCGTCAAGCCTAAGGAGAGCCAAATGCCCAAGTTGAAGACCAAATCAGGCGCTAAAAAGCGCTTCAAACTTACCGGGACCGGCAAGGTCGTCTACGCCCAGCGCGGCAAGCAGCACGGCATGATCAAGCGCACGCCAAAGCAGATCCGTGATCTGCGCGGCACGTCGGTTCTGTTCAAGACCGACGGCGAAAAGGTCAAGAAATTCTTCCTGCCGAACGGCTGAACCTTTTTTCCCGGAGATTTGAACGATGGCACGCGTCAAAAGGGGCGTAACCGCCCACGCCAAGCACAAGAAGGTGCTCAAAGCCGCCAAGGGCTTCTTTGGCCGGCGCAAGAACACGATCCGCGCCGCCAAGGCCGCGGTCGACAAGTCGATGCAGTACGCCTATCGCGACCGCAAGAACCGCAAGCGCGAGTTTCGCGCTTTGTGGATTCAGCGCATCAACGCTGCGGTGCGTGAGCACGGGCTGACCTACAGCCGCTTTATCTCCGGCCTTGCCACGGCGGGAATCGAAGTCGACCGCAAGGTGCTGTCCGACCTCGCCATTTCCGAGCCGGCGGCGTTCGCCGCGATCGTCGAGCAGGCGAAGGGCGCGCTGCCGAAGGCCGCCTGAGGCAGGCATACCGCCCTCCCCTCGCGCACGCGACGGAGGGCTTAGGCTAGGCCAGTTTCCTTCCCGTCGTACGGGAAGGCGGAGTGAGCGGCCTCGCCGGGAGTCCTAGAGGAATGTCGGACCTTTCCGCTCTTGAAAGGGAGACCCTGACCGCGATCGAAGCCGCGCCGGATGAGGGCGCGCTCGAGGCCGCGCGCGTCGCTGCGCTCGGCAAGAAGGGATCGATCTCCGCGCTGCTCGCGACCCTCGGCAAGCTCGCGCCGGACGAACGCAAGACGCAGGGCGCGGCCATCAATGCGCTGAAGGATCAGGTCACGGAAGCGCTGGCGGCGCGGCGCGCGGTCCTCAAGCGCGCGGGGCTTGAGGCCCAGCTCAAGCGCGAGGCGCTGGACGTCACGCTGCCGGTTCCCTTGAACGGCGTCGAGACCGGTCGCATCCATCCGATCAGCCAGGTGATGGACGAGATCACCGCCATTTTCGCCGAAATGGGCTTCGCCGTCGCCGAAGGGCCGGACATCGAGAGCGACGACTATAACTTCACCAAGCTCAATTTCCCGCCCGGCCATCCGGCGCGCGAGATGCACGACACGTTCTTCCTCGAGCCCGACGACAAGGGCGCGCGGAAGGCTTCTGCGCACGCACACAAGCCCGGTGCAGGTGCGCACGATGCTCACGCAGAAGCCGCCGATCCGGATTATTTGCCCCGGACGAACTTATCGCCGCGACGCCGATCAAACGCATACGCCGATGTTCCACCAGATCGAGGGCCTCGTCGTCGACGATCGTGCGACGCTCGCCAACCTCAAGTGGGTATTGGGGGAATTCTTCAACGCCTTTTTCGAGGCGCCCCACATCGGCATACGGTTTCGCCCTAGCTTTTTCCCCTTCACCTCGCCCTCGCTCGAGGTCGACATCCAATGCCGCCGTTCGGGCGGGGAAATTCGGCTCGGCGAGGGCGAGGATTGGCTTGAAGTCCTCGGCTGCGGCATGGTCCATCCCAATGTGCTGACCAATTGCGGCATCGACCCGGAGGTCTATCAGGGCTTCGCCTGGGGGATCGGCCTCGACCGCCTGGCGATGCTCAAATACGGCCTGCCGGATTTGCGCGACTTCTTCGACGCCGATCTGCGCTGGATCAATCACTATGGCTTCAAGCCGCTCGACATCCCAACGCTTGCAGGAGGATTGAGCGGGTGAACGGATGCCGACGCCTCGCTGCTGAATTGCGATGAAATTCACCCTCTCCTGGCTAAAAGATCACCTCGACACCTCCGCCTCGCTCGCCGAGATCGTCGACACGCTGACCCGCGTCGGCCTCGAGGTTGAGTCGGTCGAGGACCCGGCGCGCAAGTACGACGGTTTCGTGGTCGGCTCCGTCATTGAAGCCAAGCAGCATCCCAACGCCGATCGGCTGAAGGTCTGCATCGTCGACGCCGGCGGCCGGCCCGGTGCAGGTTGTCTGCGGCGCGCCGAATGCGCGCACCGGCATGAAGAGCGTCTTCTCGCCCGTCGGGACTTATATTCCCGGCAAGAAGCTGACGCTCGCCAAGGGCGTCATCCGCGGCGTCGAGTTCGAACGGCATGCTGTGCTCGGCGGCGGAGCTCGAGCTCAGCGAGGATCACGACGGCATCATCGAACTGCCCGACGACGCCCCGGTTGGCGTTCCTTACGCGCGCTTCGCCGGGCTCGACGACCCCGTCATCGACGTTGCGGTGACGCCGAACCGTCCCGACGCCACAGGCGTCGCGGGAATCGCGCGCGATCTCGCCGCAACGGGCCTCGGCAAGCTGAAGACACCGGCGCCCAAACCCTATGCCGGCGCATTCGACTGCCCGACCGGCGTGCATCTCGATTTCACCCCAGCCGACGCGCATCTTTGCCCGGCCTTCGCCTTGCGGCTCGTCCGCGGCGTGACCAACGGCCCCTCGCCCGAATGGATGCAGAAGCGGCTGCGGGCGATTGGCTTGAGGCCGATCAGCGCGCTTGTCGACATCACCAATTACATCACCTTCGATCGCGGCCGTCCGTTGCACGTGTTCGACTTCGCCAAGGTCGCCGGCGATCTCACGATCCGCCGCGCACGCACTGGCGAAACCGTGCTCGCCCTCGACGGCAAGACCTATGCGCTCGACGAGACCATGGTGGCGATCGCTGATGCAAACGGCGTCGAGTCCATCGCCGGGATCATGGGCGGCGAGCATTCCGGCTGCGACGAGACGACGCGCGACGTTCTGATCGAGAGCGCGCTCTGGGACCCGACGACGACCGCGCAAACCGGGCGGAAACTCGGGATCACGACCGACGCGCGTTATCGCTTTGAACGCGGCGTCGATCCCGATTTCTGCGTCCCCGGTTGCGATCTCGCGACCGAGTTCGTGCTTTCGATCTGCGGCGGCGAGCCGTCACGTATGATCGTGGCGGGCGATCCATCGGCGCCGCGGCGCTCGGTTCCTTTCCAGTATAGCGAAGTGAAGCGGCTGCTCGGCGTCGAAATTCCGCGCGAGGAAGGCGAGGCGATCCTGCGCCGACTGGGCTTTGGTCTCGAAGACGGGCGCGCCTTCGTTCCCTCTTGGCGCCCCGACATCCAGGTGAAGGCCGACGTCGTGGAGCAGATCCTGCGCATCGCCGGCGTCGAGCGCGCGCCGCCCGCTCCCCTGCCCCGGCTCGACGACGGCGTGCCGAAACCCGTGCTGACGCTCATGCAGAAGCGTACGCGGCTCGCCAAGCGCACCCTTGCTGCGCTGTCGCTGCGCGAGGCGGTGACCTGGTCCTTTGTCTCCAAGGCGACGGCGGAGCTGTTCGGCGGCGGCTCGCCCTCGCTCACGCTCGTCAACCCAATGGCGGCCGACCTTTCCGACATGCGCCCGAGCCTCATTCCGGGCCTCGTTGCGGCGGCCGAACGCAACGCCCGCCGCGGCTTGAGCGACGTCGCGCTGTTCGAGGTCGGGCAGATCTTTCTTGGCCCTGGCGAAAATGACCAGCGCATCGCGGCCGCGGCTGTACGGCGCGGCAGGGCTAAAGCGGACGCGGAAGGGCGGAATTGGAGCGGCGGCGGGCTGGTCGACGTCTTCGACGCCAAGCGCGACGCGATGACGCTTCTCGCGGCGCTCGGCGTCAACGCGAACGCGGTTCAGGTCGTCCCCGGCGGCCCCTCGTTCCTACACCCGGGCCGGTCTGCGACCCTTCAGTTCGGGCCGAAGACGGTCGTGGGATGGTTTGGACAATTGCACCCAAGCGCGTGCGAGGCGCTCGACGCCGAAGGACCGATCGTCGCCTTTGAGATCACGCTCGACGCCATCCCGGCGCCGAAGGCGAGGCCGACCAAGACCAAGCCGAAGCTCATCCGCTCGGATTTCATGCCGGTCGAACGGGACCTTGCCTTCGTCGTCGGCGAGACGGTCAGCGCCGGCGATATTGTCAAGGCGGCGGAGAGCGCCGAACGCGCGCTCGTCGCCCGGGTCGGGGTGTTCGACGTCTATCGCGGCCAGGGCATGGCCGAGGGCGCAAAGTCGATCGCCGTTCACGTGACCCTCCAACCGCGCGAGCGTACGCTGACCGACACGGAGATCGACGCCGCAATATCCAAGATCGTGGCCGAGGTCTCGAAAAAGACCGGCGCTGCGCTCAGGAGCTGAAGCCATGGCCACCCGCGCCGCGATCGCACTTTGCCTTATCGCTATGGCCTGGCCCGGGACCACGCTGGCTCAAGACGATCCGAGATGCGCACAATATCGCGAGCCGATGGCGTATAATGCCTGTCTCGCCCGGCAAGGACCCAAGGCTAATGGTGTCGGTCAGCTTCACGGCGGCCCGCAACCCGCCCGCGCCGCGCCGCATCGGGTTTGGTACGGACACAGCCACGGAGCGCCGCGCACGCGCTCCTACGGCGCGCAAGACGCGCCGAGCACGCGCTTCTACGACACGCAAGGCTCCCAGCGCATCCATGGACGTGCACATATGGAGTTCCGCGTCCATTGAGCGGGAGAAAAACTAGCGAGCGCGGCGCCCGAGCCCGCGGAACTAGCGCAGGCGCCGCGCTCTTCGCCCCGCGCTGTGGGAGATCAGCGCGAGGGCCGCGCTTCGCGCCAAGCCCCGAGGCGCGGTGACGCGGATCGTGACCCCGGGGTACAAGATCGCCAACCCGGCAACCCCACCCTCTATTGCGTTGAGCGGCCCAATAGGGCGTCGAGGAAAGAGTAGACGACCGAGCGGGCTCTGGCTGTGATCGTCGTCACACTGCAAGCTAATACACCGCGATTCGGCGAAACGCGGCCCAGATTTGTGGGAGTGGCCTCCCCAATTATGTCAGCCCAATGCCGTCGTGACCGCTGAGAAAGCCGCTTGACGTATGAGCTTGCGTCCGCCACTCGTAGTCGTCGGCGGCGATGATAATAAACTCCCTTTCGGCGCATCCCTGTTTCAAAACGCTCGATCCCGAACTCTGTCGGGTCCTCGATCGCCATTGCACTTGGCTCAAGACGGCGCCGGGTCAGTGGATCCTCGGTCAAACGGCCAATGACCGGGACGTCTATTTCGTCATGAGCGGACGCCTGAGGGCTGTCTCTCACGGGGTGCGGCAGGATCTTATTTTCTCGGATATGGAAGCGGGTTCGTTCTTTGGCGAACTGGCCGCTCTCGACGGCGGCCCGCGGTCGCTCAGCGTGTTCGCAGTCAACGACTCGACGGTCGCGAAAATGCCAAGCGCGGTCTTCGTGGAGACGGTGTTCACGCACCGCCCGCTCGGCGAGGCGGTCGTCGCGACGCTGGTCGCGCGCAATCGCACGATGACCCGCCGGGTCGGCGAACTTGGCGCGCTCGACGTTCGCAGCCGCGTCCACGCCGAGCTCTTGCGCCTTGCCCGTCCCGATCGCGAGGATCCGAAGCGCGCCATCATCCTCTCACCGCCGAACCAGTCGGAGCTTGCTTCGCGCATCAATACGCGGCGCGAAACCGTGTCGCGCGAGATCAACGCCATGGAGCGCGAGGGCCTCATCGAACGCAGGCGAGGCGCGATCGTCATCCACGACGCACTGGGGCTGAGCGCCAGGCTCGAGGCGACAGCAATCGGCGCTTAGCGCCGCGTCGCGATGGCCTGCCGACCCAGGTGTCTTTTCACTCTTTATGCTCAGGTCAGGTCGATTGCCCGCCAGTTCGGCCCGGGATTGGGACTGACCGGCCCGCCGCCAATCGGGGTGTTCCCGTTCATATCCCAGATCGCGATTTGGCCGCTCGTGTTTTGAAAAAGGATGTCGGAACCCCCGCCACCGGTTCCGATGGCGTGCCAACTCGTCCCAGGGTTGGGGCTGACCGGCCCGCCGCCGATCAGGGCATTCCCGTCCATTTCCCAGATCGAGACCAGGCCGGTGCTCTTGTTCTGGAAAAGGATGTCGGAAAAGCCATCGTGGTTGAAATCGCCCGTTCCGATCGCTTGCCAAGCAGGCCCCGGATTGGGGTTTACGGGCCCGCCGCCGATCAAGGTGTTCCCGTTCATTTCCCAGATCGAGACCTGGCCGCTGCTCTTGTTCTGGAAAAGGATGTCGGAAAAGCCGTCGTGGTTGAAATCGCCGGTTCCGATGCGCGCCAGGCCGGCCCCGGATTGGGGTTCACGGGTCCGCCGCCGATCACGGTATTCCCGTTCATCTCCCAGATCGAAACCTGGCCCGTGCTCTTGTTCTGCCAAAGAATGTCGGAAAAGCCGTCATGGTTGAAATCGCCCGTCCCGATCGCTTGCCAGGCAGGCCCAGGATTGGGGCTCACGGGTCCGCCGCCGATCAAGCTGCTCCCGTTCATCTCCCAGATCGAGACTTGGCCGCCGCTCGCGTTCTGCCACAGGATATCGGAGAGGCCGTCGTCATTGAAATCACCGGTCCCGATCGCTTTCCAAGCAGGCCCCGCGTTTGGGCTGACTGGCCCGCCGCCGACCAGGGCGTCGCCAACCATGTCCCAGATCGTGGCTTGGCCGCTATTCGCGTTTTGAAAAAGGAGGCCAGAGACATTTCCCCCAGCGAGTGTCGTCGTGGCGGCGACCGAGTTGGAAGCATAGATCGACGTGCCAGTTGTAAGGTCGAAGATTCCGACGGTAAGGGTGTCGGTCCCCGGCGAGGATCCGCCAACGTACTCGACGTCATCCGAGGGCAACGCGTAGAGCGGCGTGCTATCTGGGTACTTTAGACCGTTCAGCGTGAAGTAACCGCTCCCACCGCCGAAATCCTCATAGATGTTCTCCAAGATATCGTCGCCGCTCGGATTGAAAATCGACGCGATGGAAGACACCGGGATCGACAGATTTTCTCCGAGCGATATGTTCGGAACAGCGGTCACCACCGGCGCGGCGTGTACCGTCGTGACGACTATGGAGGTTGAGAAGTCGCTATTGGTCGTCGCGTCGTGGATTCCCACGCCGAGCGTATCGCTCCCGGGCGAGGATCCAGCGACATACTGGACGTTCTCCGAGGGGGCCGCGGAAATCCATACATTATCCGCCTGCCGCACCCCGTTGACGGTGAAATAGCCGCTTCCGCCGCCAAGATCCTCGTAGATGTCGTTCGTGATATCGTCGCCGTTCGGATTCGAGATCGACGCGATGAGTGAGGACGCCGAGATCGACTGGCCCACAGCAATCGTTCCGCTCGGGACGGCGGTCACCACAGGCGAGACATTCGCCGTGAGGCTGTAGCCGTCCTGGCTGACCCAACTTTCGATTTGGGTCCAATCAGCTGTGGTAAGTTGGGTCGCCCATTCCGTCGTCGAAACAATTCCTACAACGTCGTCCGATCCGTTATCGTCCAGCCATATCGGGCCACCGCTGTTCCCAGGCGAAATGGACAGACCTTCGTAATCCAACACCGAAACTGAAGGATCAGCGGAAACGGAGCCGACCTGATTAGTCTGGAGCCCGCCCGCGGTCGCGGGGTATCCCGTCGCAGTAACGACACCGCCCGCATAGTTGAGCAGGACACCCATCCAATTCGAAAACGTGTAGCTTGTGTCGATTACGGCGAAATCTGAGGCGCTCTGCGCGCGAGTGACGTCGTCGCTCCCCAAGACGCCAATCTCGTTGAAGTGATCGGTGTAAGTCGTGGGAACATCGCCGGGTCCTTGGGCGGGATCCGTGCTATCCCAACCGGGATACAGCACGATATTCTGGTCAGGGGTTTGTGCAGAAATATCGAATACGACATGCGAAGCTGTCAGGATCGTGTGAGGTCCAATAACAACCCCTGAACCCTGCAGGTATCCATCCCCATCTGGATTGGGACTTTCGATCAAAACAACGGTATCGCCAGGAAATGTAGTGATCGGATCGCCTGCCATCGGGGTTACCTACTTAAACTCCGGCGAATTCCGCCGTCTCGCCTCAATCCACGTCGCCTGGGCCGTTCGATTCTGTATCAGTTCGTCGCGGAGACGAGTTCACATTTTACGGGCGGTTGGTGCATATTTGGTTGACAGGGGCGAGGTTAACAAAATGCGCTTGATGTTTAAATCTTCTGCCGCCCAGTTACTGCAACCCAGCGACGGGGAAATGGAGCAACGAATGCTGCCTGGTCTTTCTCCATCCCGGGGCGTCAAGCCGAACGTCGCGGCCGAACGGGGCGCACATGGCGCCCGAAGGGGTCGAACCCCGGCGGACCTGAGCCGCGGCGGCCCCAAGAAAAAAACGCGACAATATCTTGAGAAAAGCAGAATCTGGTGCTATATCATTAAACAGGTGCCGGAGATCGAACGGATGGTTGCCGCTGCAGGGCCACGACAGCTGGAGACGGAAGCCGCATTTCGGAGGTGCCGGCGGAAAGCCAGAGAGGGAAAAGATTTTTTTGTTTGAAATCGGCGATAACCCATTGAAAAGTCTCGATTCGAAAAAATAAACGCTAGTAAACGCCAGCATTTTTACTAGCGTTTATGCGTTTACTGCGTTTACTGGCGTTTATTGAACGGGCCGCGGCCACACGCGTGCGGCTGCGTCCTTAGCCACGTCTGCGGTCAGCGGCGCTAGCCACTCTGCTCCGCGAGCGCTTGCCACCAGTGCGTGTTGCTCTCCCAGTTCCAGCCCGCGGTCGGCGACGGGGAAGGTAGAACCCACAGCCGGGTTCGCCCGATGCGCTCAGGCTGCTCGCCGAAGCCGGCGGCGCGGCCGAGATACCGGCGCCCGGCGGTGAGGCTCGTGAACGCGAGCCAATTTGGCTCGGCGGCCCTGATCTTCGCCTCGAGCGCGGCGCAGGCCTCCCGGCCGAGCGCCCCCATCGGCAGTTGGCGATCCATGCCGCTCACGTGCTTGGCGATGTCGGTCAGACCCAAGCCCCATTGCGGCAGTTCGGAATAGTCTTCCGGCCTAAGCTTTCGCGGCGTCAGCCCGAAGGCGTGGAGCGCCGACCAGAACCGGTTCTGCGGATGGGCGTAATAGGCGCCGCGCGCCGCCGACACGTTCCCTGCCGCGGTGCCGCAGAAGACGATCTTCAACCCCGGTTTGATGAGGTCGGGCAGGACATGCGGAGCCGCGTCCATCGCCTCAGATCGTCTGGTTGTAGGCGCCGACTTCCGGGCTCTCGCGCAGGATGCGGTCGACCGCCTCGAACATCGCGCGCATCCGCGCTTCCGACGCCGGGCTCTCGACGACGACCACCAGTTCCGGTTTGTTCGACGAAGCGCGGACCAGTCCCCATGTGCCGTCTTCGACCGTAACTCTGACGCCGTTAACCGTGACGAGGTCGCGAATCGGCTGCCCGGCGAACGGCTCGCCCCGCGCCTGCATCGCCTGGAGCCGCGCAACGACGCGGTCGGCGACTTCGTATTTGATCTCGTCGGCGCAATGGGGCGACATGGTCGGCGAGCCCCAGGTCTTTGGCAGCTCGCGATAGAGATCGGCCATCGACTTTCCCGGGTTGCGGTCCAGCATGTCGAGGATGGCGATCGCGGTGACGAAGCCGTCGTCATAGCCGCGCCCGACCGGCGCGTTGAAGAAGAAATGCCCCGACTTCTCGAAGCCTGCGAGCGCGTTGAGATCCCTGACCCGCCGCTTGATATGCGAATGGCCGGTCTTCCAGAAATCGACCTTGACGTCGTTGGCGCGAAGCGCGGGATCGGTCGCGAACAGCCCGGTCGACTTGACGTCGACCACGAAGGTTGCGCCTTTGTGGAGCGTCGACAGATCGCGCGCCAGCATGACGCCGATCTTGTCGGCGAAAATCTCGTTGCCCTCGTTGTCGACGACGCCGCAACGGTCGCCGTCGCCGTCGAAGCCGAGCGCGAGGTCGGCGCCGCTCTCCTTCACCGCGGCCGCCATCGCGTGCAGCATCCGCATATCCTCGGGGTTCGGATTGTAGCGCGGGAAGGTGAAGTCGAGCTCGCAGTCGAGGGGAACGACCTCGACGCCGAGCGCGCTCAAGAGCTGGGGCGCGAACGCCCCGGCGGTCCCGTTGCCGCAGGCGGCGACGACCTTGAAGCGGGCGGCGGAATTTCGGCCGGGCCGGTCAGATCGGCAATGTAACGGGCCGGGAAGTCGGGCGACGAATTCATAGCCGCCCCCCGCCTCCGGACCGTAGTCGCCGGCGATGAACGATGTCGCGCAGACGCGCCATCTCCTCGGGCCCGAACGTCACCGGCCTCGCCGCGCCCATCTTGACCCCGGTCCAGCCGTTGTCGTTGTGGGAGGCGGTCACCATCGCGACCGCCGGCGTATCGAGAGCGAACTGGGCGAAATAGGCCATCGGCGTCAGCGCGAGCCCGATGTCGCGCACGTGCGCGCCCCCCGCCATCAGTCCCGTAGTCAACGCCAGCTTGATCGAAGCCGAATAGCTGCGAAAGTCGTGGCCGACGACGATTTCGCGACGAACGCCAAGCTCTTTCAGGAGGCGCGCGAGGCCGAGTCCCAGCGCTTGCGCGCCCATGAGGTTGATCTCTTGTTCGAACAGCCAGCGCGCGTCGTATTCGCGAAAGCCGGTGGGTTTGACCATCGGCTGCGATTCAAATGCGTAGGTATTGGGGGAGAGTTTGGGCTCAGGTTTGGGAAACAAGGGAACCTCAGCCATGGGGCATTGGGGCGTGGGCGCTCGGCGGCTGGCCTGACGCGGGGCTTAGAGGACCCAAACAACCGACGCAACTCGCGCGCGGGCGCGCCGCGGAGCTCAAGGCGCGGCGGGGCGATGCACGCTCAATCCTCATGCCGCCCTGCGTCTGGTCATGCGGCGCTTGACGCTAATGCGCGAACTGTTAGAATTTAGGCTGTAGTCCTGCTAAGGGTGGAGCGAGCGGTTTGTCGCCGCCCCCTAGGGACGAGTCATCTCAATAGTGTCGGGGGCGAAACGAACGGGACGGTCCCCGAGCGCGAACGCGGGGTTCGGGGCGCTTTTGCTGATGGAGTTCGACCGTGATCTTATCCGACCTGCGCTCGACCGGCGTCCTGGCCGTCGTGCGCCGCGAGCTCCGACCGTTCTTCGGCGAATTGCGCCGCATTTATTTCAATCGGCTGTGGGGAATGGATATCGGTCCCGAGTGCCGGATCTCTTTTTCGGCCAAATTGGATAAGAGCTATCCGCGTGGCATTCATATTGGCGAAGGCACGGCGATCAATTTCGGCGCCTGCATTCTCACCCACGACACCCCGCGCGGCGTTCACGCAGAGACTTGGATCGGCAAAGACTGCAATATCGGCGCAAACAGCCTTATTATGGCAGGGGTCCGGATCGGCGACAATTGCGTGGTCGCCGCGGCGAGCGTCGTGATGAAGGACGTGCCGTCCAATTGCCTGGTCGCCGGGAATCCCGCGCGCATCATGGAGAAAGGCATTCAAACCGGCCGATTGGGCATTATTAATCGGACGGTCCGGGCGGACTTCGGAACGGCGTCGTCCGTATCCGACGAAAAGGCGCCCGAAAAAGCGGCTTCGTGAAGCCGACTGCCGATTGACCTGCAGGCAGAACTCATGACCGTCATCGATTTAAGCGGCCGCGTGGCCATCGTAACCGGCGCGTCTCGCGGCATCGGACGAGCGGCGGCCGAAACCCTGCTCAAGGCGGGGTGCATCGTCATTCTCAACGCTCGCGCATCCGACGAAGCATCGGCGAGCTTCGCGGAGTTGGAGAAGGCCTACCCCGATCGCGTGACGGCAGCCTACGGTTCCGTGGCGGACAGCGCTACAGCGACCGCGCTCGTCCAGAGCGCGATGAAACACAAGCGCCTCGACATCCTGGTCAACAACGCCGGCATCCTTCGCGACAAGCTGATTGGCATGATTTCGGACGCAGAGATCAACGAGCTGTTTGACGTCAACATTATCGGATTGATCAAGATCACCCAGCTTGCCGCGCGCCTGATGTCGAGACGCAAGAGCGGATCCATCATCAACATCTCGTCGATCGTCGGGAGGCGAGGAAATAGCGGCCAGATGGTCTATTCCGCGACCAAGGCCGCCGTCATTGGCGCGACTTTCTCCGCGGCTAAAGAACTTGCGCCAATGAACATCCGCGTCAACGCCGTGGCGCCGGGACTGATCCAAACCTCGATGATCGAAGCCATTCCTGGCGACAAACGCAAGAGCCTGGAGGCGCAAATCGCGATGGGTCGGGTTGGCGCCTCGCAGGACGTCGCCAACACGATCTTGTTTCTCGCCTCTGACCTCTCATCTTATGTGACTGGGCAGATCATCGGAGTTGATGGCGGCCTCGTTGTGTGAGGCGGGTGGAAAGCGCCGATGATCCGATCGCGTCCGCAATCGCAATGAACGATTTGGACCCCTCCTGCGGCGGACTGCTTCCGCTTATCGCACCCCTTGAGGCGTCGCCGGCAATTTATGACGACCGCACCAACAGCTGGCTCACGCGCGAAGAGCTTCGGGCTGCGAGCCTCGATCTCGCCAAGGCCATCGCCTCTGAGCAAAAGCGCCTAGTCTTTCTCCTCTGCGGCGTCAATTCCGAAACCGTGATTGGTTTGCTTGCGGCTGCGGCAGCAGGCTACGCGACCGCGCTGATTGATCCCTCGGCTCCCGAAGACGTGCTGACGAGTCTCGTCCAAGCCTATCAGCCCGAGCTTGTTCTTGGGGCGCGCGCTATTGGCGAAAAGCTCCGCGCCGTCGCAGACGTCAAGGGGACCTCGGGCTCGCTTGATTGTCGAGCCCACGTCGTCGAATGGATCGCAAGAGACAGCGGGACGTCGTCCCCGCCGATCGACCCCCCGTTGCAGCTGCTTCTGTCCACGTCAGGGACGACCGGGAGCCAAAAATATGTGCGCCTGTCGCGTGACGCTGTTGTCGCCAACGCGCGTCAGATCGCTCAGGCGCTGGCCATTGACGAACGGAGCGTCGGCATCGCCCATCTGCCCTTGCATTATTCCTACGGGCTTTCGGTCGTTACCTCGCACCTGACGTCCGGAGGTCGACTTTGCCTCATTAACGATTCGATCACTTCGCCGAGCTTCTGGTCGAAGATCGAAAGCGTCGGCGGCTCGCATTTCCCGGGCGTCCCCTTTCATTATGTCGCGCTCGCCCGATTGGGCGCGGGCCTTGTGCCAAACTCCGTCAAGACGTTCACGCAAGCCGGCGGACCGCTCGATCTCCGCGTACAGACCAAGATTCGCGAATGGGCGTCGCAGCGGGGCGGCCAGTTCTTCGTCATGTACGGTCAGACCGAGGCCTCGCCGCGTATGGCGACGCTGCAGCACGCCGATCACGGCCGCAAAGCGGGGTCGGTGGGCGTCGCGCTGGCCGGCGGCCAATTCTCGATCGTTGACGATCGTGGCGCGCCGCTGCCGGCCGACGCGATCGGGACCGTCGTCTATGAAGGACCCAACGTGATGTTGGGTTACGCCACGTCCAGGGCCGATCTCGGCAATGGTGACGAGATGAAGGGCCGCCTCGAGACTGGCGACCTTGGTCGACTGGATGCGGAGGGGTTTCTTTACCTGACCGGCCGCACCAAGCGTTTCGCAAAGATCGCCGGCTATCGCCTTGGGCTCGACGAGATCGAAAAGGAGCTGTTCTCCGTGTGCCCGGTCGCCTGTCTCGACCTTGGAGAGAAAATCGCCGTCGCGCACGAGCAGGAGTCCGAGACGGCGCTCAAGGCTCGGGTCCGCGAGCTCGCCGACAGTTACAAGGTGCCCTCCTCGAGCTTCGCGTTGCGGAAGGTCACGCAAATCCCACGCGCTTCGAGCGGCAAGATCGATTATGCGCGACTGAAGGATCTCGTGAGTGTTTGAGCGTCTCCTCAACCAGCCGCCCTATTCGCTGAAGCAGGCCGACAAAGAGCCGCTTCTGCTCGAGGGGCTCAACGAGCTGACGCGCTATCATTACGAGAAGAGCCCCGAATATAAGCGGATCATCGATGCGGCCTGGGGCGGCCCAAGAAACTATGACTCGAGTCGCCGAGGTTCCTTATCTGCCGGTGAGCCTGTTCAAGGAAATGGAGCTGAAGAGCACCGCGCTTCCGGCGATGGTCATGCGCTCGAGCGGCACCACTGGACAACGAACGAGCCGCATCATCATCGACAACGAGACGGCGCGACGTCAGTCGGAAGCTTTGGTCGCGTCGTTCCGTCCCATTCTTGGCAGCCCGCCGTCTACCGTTCCTCGCAATCGACACCAAGGACGTGATCAAGCCGACCGATCTCACGGCGCGCGGCGGCGGCGTGCTTGGGCATGATGAAGTTTGGCGCCAAAACAGCCTTCGCCCTCGACGGGCAACTTGAGATGGACAAGGAGCTTGTCGAGAACGTTCGCCCGCGCGAACGGCGGCGAGTCGTTTCTCATTTTCGGCTTCACCTTTCTCGTCTGGGACAAGCTCTATCGGAGCTTCGCCGATGGCGAGGTCGATCTTTCCAACGCGATCCTTATTCACTCAGGGGGATGGAAGAAGCTCGAGGCGCAAAAAGTCTCCAACGCCGAGTTCCGGGCCGCGCTCAAGCGCCGGTTCAATATGACCAACATCTTCAACTTCTACGGCTTCGTCGAGCAAATCGGGTCTGTGTTCATCGAAGGCCCGGATGGATTGCTCTATCCGCCAAATTTCACCGACGTCATCATCAGGCGAGGGCACAGCTGGGAGCCGGCAGAGGTTGGCGAAGAGGGCGTCATCCAGGTTGTCTCGCTGCTGCCGCGATCCTATCCCGGTCATAGCGTGCTGACGGAGGACATGGGCGTTGTCGAAACGATCGACGCTGGAGCTGGCGGCCGCTTCGGCAAAGCAATTCGTGTAGTCGGCCGCGCTCCGAAGACCGAGCTCCGGGGCTGCAGCGACGTGATCGCCGCGTGAGCGATAGAGTGAGGACAGACCCGTGACCGACGTGCTCGCTTACAGCGCCAGCGCGCGTGACGCCGAGGTCCAAGAGAGCGCGCTCTTGGCGAAGCTCGACGCAGCCCGCCAACAGCTCGCCGCACCGTTCGCGCCCGAGCGTGTCGATTTGGTCGCGAGCGTCGCTGAGGCCCTTCTAGGCTCGCGACAGTCCACCGCCTCCGGCCCCGCCGCCCATTTCGCCTTCTGGACGCGCCGCGCCGCGCTCATGAAGCTTGCGACGAGTTTCGCGGCGCGCGTGCCGCAGCATGCGCTGGCGCGACCGCGCGGCCTCGTCTTTCATCTGCCGCCGCAGAATGTCGAGACGGTCTTCCTTTACTCGTGGGCGCTCTCCTATCTGGCCGGCAACGCCAATATCGTGCGCCTGCCGCAGGCGATCAGCGCCCGGATGCGCGACATCGTCGACCTCTTCCTCGAGCGATTGGAGGCCCAGGGAGACGAGTCGCAATTGTTCGTCCACTATCCCTCGCAGGGCGACCTTGGGGCCAAGATCTCCGCCCGGAGTGACGCGCGTGTCGTCTGGGGCGGCGACGCCAAGGTCGCCTTATTCGCTCCCCTGCCCTTGCGCAATGGCGGAAAGTCGATCTGGTTCGGCGACCGCTTCTCGTTTTCGACGATCAACGGCGCCGCGCTCGACAAGCTGGACGAGCCCGCCCTTCGGGCGCTCGCCAAGAAACTCCACAATGACGTGTTCGTCTTCGACCAGATGGCCTGCTCGTCCCCGCATGCGCTCTATGTGGTCGGCGAAGCCGCGGCGCATGCGCCGGCGGTTCGGCGCCTCCTCGACGCATCGGCGGCTGAGTGGACGATGGACGATCCCGCGGGCCGGGTCGGGCACGCGATCGGCAAGATGACGGCCGCATTCTACGCGGCGGGCACCGGACGCGCATCGTCCATCAACTGGCAAAACACGAACCTGACGAGCGTCGTCGCAAGCGCGCCGGAGCGTCAGGATATTCGGGTGGGCGGAGGCTTCCTCAGCGTCGTCTTCATCCGCTCGCTCGATGAAGTCCCGGGCTTCATCCGGGAGAGCGACCAGACGATCACCTATTTCGGCTGGGAACGGGGCGAGGTCGAAGCGGTCGCGGCGTCGCGCGTGGGACCCGGCGTGTCGCGCTGGGCTCCGATCGGCACGGCGCTCGACTTCGATTTCATCTGGGACGGCTACGACATCCCGTTCGAGCTGACGCGGCTCATTCGCGTCTCATAGGGCCTGGCGTCCTTCTGCAGAAGGGGCGCCAAATCCTTCCTCGTTTCTTCTGGGCTACTGACGTAGGACCAGCGTCCCGTTGCGCTGCTCGACGCTAATCAGGCGCTTGAGAAAGCTTTCCCCGAGCAGGTTCACTTCCCCTGCCTCGGGCGCGAGAATGAGCGCTTCGACGTCGTTCATATAGAGGCCGTCAAGGCTCAGGCTTCTTAGGACTGTCGGAGAAGCGGTCGACTGACCGTTCGCCGTCTGGATCAGGCGCTTGCGTCCTCCCGATGGGCTAAGTCCCAACCGTCTGGCGGTCGAAGCGGAGATGCAGACCTACGTCGCGCCCGTATCGATAAGCATCCGCACTGGCGCCCCGTTGATCAGAGACACCGGCGGCATATTGTCCGCGCTGGTCAGCCTCGAGCAACGCTTCTCGATAGCCGGACGATCGGCGCTGAGGCGGCTCAGACGCGGCGCCCCTCTGGCCGCCAAGCCGTTACGGCCGAGCGGCGGAAGCAGGCGCGGCGACGACAGGCGCCGGCGCGGACAGTCGCTCCAGCAGCGAGAACGAACCGAGCAAGGCCGCCGCGACGCCGCAGGATCACGCAAAAATCACGCGCCCGAACATCGCGCCTCCGCTCGGGCGCCGCCTCGTCGTCGACGTCGGCTCTCAGAGCATCGCCGCCGAAGACGCGAAAATCCGGTGAATCCATTCGCGCAGATTGCAATCGGTGTCGCACCGGAGCGATGCAAACGCGGTCGATAGCCCGTCGATAGACGGGCGTCCTCGCGGACGCCCTAGCCGACGGCGTCAGCCGCGTTCCAAAGGGCGTTCTTAAGAACGCCCGTCTGACAACGAGCTATGGAGCCGCGACATATCGCCGCAGCCAGGAGGTTAGAGCCGCTCGGCGGCCGCATCAGGGCGGGGCGACGATGGTCGCCCGGCTGCGACCGATGAAGCGGATGTCGAGAACCTGGCCCGCAATCGCCGAGCCAAGCCGAGCGGAGAAATGCAGCGGCGTGCATTCGCGTATCGCCGCCTTCATGGAATCGGCAAGCGCGGCGATCGTCAGCCCGGCCGCCGCTCGACTGTACGAACACAATCCTCGGCTCGCCGATAACGGCGCCGTCCCGCGTGAAGCTGGCGCGAACCGTAACTTGATCGTCATCGTGCGGCGGACGCCAGCAGGCCGCGATCCCCGTCGCGATGCCGTGAACGCGGGTGACCAGCGGTCGCGCGGCGGCGTCCTGCGCTCCCGCTCCGAGGCTGAGCGCGATGATCGCAACCGCGGCAAAGCGCCGACCCATCTGACGTTCCTGCATGGCGCCCTTGCCGTGGCCTCACAGATAGCGGTTCAGCAGGTTCTCGTAATATTCCTGCCGTCCCGACTTCGGCTTCGGGTCGATCTTCTCCTTGGCGACCCGCGCCGCGATCGACTCGAGCGTCGCGCCCTTCGCCAGCATCGCCTTGGCCTCGGGCTTATCCCAGCCGGCGTAGCGCTCGGCGCGCAGCGCATCGAACTTGCCGTCCTCGATCATGTTCGCGGCTGCGACCAGCGCGGCAGCGCAAACGTCGATGCCGCCGATATGGCCGAGCAACAGATCGGCCGGATCGATCGACTGACGGCGTACTTTGGCGTCGAAATTGAAGCCGCCCGGCGCAAGGCCGCCCGACTTGAGGATGAAATAGAGCGCCGGCACGAGCTCGGCCGCGTTGTTGGGAAACTGGTCGGTGTCCCAGCCAGACTGATAGTCGTTACGGTTCGCGTCGATCGAGCCCAAGCATTCCGAGCGCGGTCGCCAGCCCGATTTCATGCTCGAAGGAATGGTGCGCAAGCACCGCATGGCCGACTTCGATGTTGAGCTTGACCTCCCGCTCAAGCCCGAAGCGCTGCAGGAAGCCGAACACGGTCGCGACGTCGAAATCGTATTGATGCTTGGTCGGCTCCTGTGGCTTCGGCTCGACCAGGATCACACCCTTGTAACCGATCTTGTGCTTGTACTCGACGACCAGGGACAGAAAGCGCCCGAGCTGATCCTGCTCGCGACGCAGATCGGTGTTGAGCAGCGTTTCGTAACCCTCGCGGCCGCCCCACAGCACATAATTGGCGCCGTCGAGCTTATGCGTCGCCTCGATCACGTTCTTCACCTGCGCCGCGGCGTAGGCGAACACGTCCGGGTCGGGATTGGTCGCGGCGCCGGCAAGGTAGCGCGGGTGGCTGAATAGGTTGGCGGTGCCCCAGAGAAGCTTCGTTTTCGTCTTCTGCATCTTCTCGGCAAAGAGATCGGTCATCTCGGCGAGGTTTTTGCCGAACTCCTTCAGGCTGTCGCCCTCGGGAACGACGTCGCGATCATGAAAGGTGAAGAACGGAAAGCCGAGGGTCGAAAACATCTCGAACGCAGCGTCCGCCTTGGCGCGCGCGCCTTTCATCGTCTCGCCGTCCCAGGGGCGCTCGAAGGTCGGCGCGCCGAACATGTCCGTCCCCATCCAGGCGAAGTTGTGCCAGTAGCAGACGGCGGGGCGCAGATGCTCGGCCATCGTCTTGCCCATCACCACGCGCGACGGATCGTAGTGCCGGTAAGCGTAGGGGTTGTCGCTCTTCAGCCCCTCAAAGCGCACGGGGCCGATGTCGCCGAAAAAGCGCTTGCTCATGGTCGTCTCCTCGAGTGTCCTTGGTCTAGATTATGCGAACGTCGATCAATTCTGCGCCGTCTTCTCGACCCCGAGCCAGCGCGCCAGCGTCCTGCGCTCGTCGTCCGTCATTTGGCTGAAATTGTTGGGCGGCATCGCGTGGGTCAGAACCGCCTGCTGGCGAATGGCGGGCGCGAAACGCGCGATGTGCTCGGGCGTATCGAGAAGCGACGCCCTTCGGCGCTTCCCCGATCTCCTCCATCGGCTGAGCTGCGTGGCACATCATGCAGCGCAGCTGCACGATATCGACGACCTCCTGCGGCGCCTTAGGCTCGTCGAGCCTCGCGGTCTCGGTCGGCAGATCGGCCAGTCCCATCCATGTGCGCATGCCAGGCGAAGCGGTCGCCGCGACGCCAAAGGCGCACAGGACGGCGACCGCCGCCGCCGCCCATGCCCACCAGGGGGCGCGGTCGTGGTCGAGATGCCAGACATTATAGAAATAGCGCACCATCGCGCCGGCGACGATGATGCAGGTCACGATGGCGGGAATGGCGCGCGGATTGGAGAAGGCTGACGGCGTGTGACTCGACAGCATCATGAACACCACCGGCAGGGTGATGTAGTTGTTGTGCGTCGACCGAATCTTCGAGCTTTGGCCCCAAGCCGGATCGGGCCTTTCGCCGGCCTGCAGCGCGGCGATGCTTTTGCGCTGGTTCGGCATGATGATGAAGAACACATTGGCCGTCATGATCGTCGCCATGAGCGCGCCAGTGTGGATGAGCGCGCCGCGGCCGGAGAAGACGAGCGTGAACACCCAGCTCGTCGCAATGACATAGCCGAAACCAACGAGCGCCAGCAGCGGCTCGTTGGCGGCGAGCGGCGAACGGCAGAGGAAATCGTAGACGAGCCAGCCAAGCGCCAGCGCGACGATCCCGATCAGCGCCGCCTGCCACGGCTCGAGCGGCATGACCGCGGGATCGATCAGAAACAGCGACGACTGTCCGTAATAGACCCAGCAGAGCAGCGCAAAGCCGCTCAGCCAGGTCCAGTAGGACTGCCATTTGTGCCAGATGAGATGCTCGGGCAGCGTCGGCGGGCGCGAGCATGTACTTCTTCATTTCATAGAAGCCGCCGCCATGCACCTGCCAGGATGTCCCCTTAACCGCCGGATCGTCGCCCGCCTTCTTGCGCAAGCTGGCGTCGAGATGCATGAAGAAGAACGATCCGCCGATCCACGCGATGGCGGCGGTCACATGGAGCCAGCGCAACAGCGCCGAACCCCATTCCCAGCCAAAGCTTGCCAGCGCCCCCATTAACCCGCCTCCTCCGAGCAAAACGATCGCGCCCGGTCGGATCACGATAAAGGCGGCGGCGCGATTTGGGTAGGGAGTCGAGTGTCGCCATCAGCGCGTGTCGCAACGCCGCGCGGTCGGGCTCCTGGCGCTGGAGCGGGCAGAGACGACCGCGCCTCTCGACTTTGTGGCGAGCCGGGAACACTTCGCTGCTCGCCAGAGATTGCGTGAACTGATAACCCGCCGTTAACACTATCAGAGTCTTAAATCGCAACGAGAAATTCGGGCTTTTCCAGGGCCCGACAAAAGCCCAAGTTTCGGCTGATTTGCAGCGCAGGACCCGGCCGATCCCGTTTCCGCCGCCGCGGCCAGCGGTCCCGCCGCCAACACAAGGTCGCCTATCCCCATGAATCCTGCCGACGTAGCCGCCGCCGCAACTCCGGAAACCAGCATCCTCGAGATGTTCTGGTCGGCCCATATCGTCGTGAAGGCGGTGATGTTGGGGCTCTTCCTCGCCTCCCTGTGGTGTTGGACGATCATTTTCGACAAGACGCGCCTGTTTCGTAAATTCAAGACCGAGATGGAAAGTTTCGAGCAGATTTTCTGGTCGGGCCAGTCGCTCGAGGAACTTTACACGTCCCTCTCCAACCAACCGAACAACTCCGCCGCGGCCGCGCTGTTCGTGGCGGCCATGCGGGAGTGGAAGCGCTCGTTTCAACAGGCGGCCGGCTCATTTCGCGGCCTTCATGCGCGCATCGACAAGGTTCTCGACGTCTCGATCGCGCGCGAGGTCGAGCGGCTCGAATCGAACCTGCTTGTTCTCGCGACCATCGCCTCCGCCGGACCGTTCATCGGGCTGTTCGGCACCGTGTTCGGCATCATGAACTCGTTTCAGTCGATCGCAGCATCGAAGAACACTTCGCTTGCGGTCGTCGCACCCGGCATTGCGGAAGCGTTGCTGGCGACGGCCATCGGGCTCTTCGCCGCCATCCCGGCGCTCATCGCCTACAACAAGCTCCAGGGCGACGTCGCCAAGGCGCAGGCGCGGCTGGAAAGCTTCGCTGACGAATTCTCGTCCATCCTGTCTCGGCAGATCGACCATCATTTGTCGATCGAAAAAGTCTCCTGAGGCGAGCGGAGCGACGCGATGGCCTCCCCTGTCCTTGGTGGTCGCAAGAGCGGTCGAAGGCGACGCGGCGTTCCGCGCTACGGCGCGATGGCGGACATCAACATGACGCCGTTCATCGACGTCATGCTCGTGCTTCTGATTATCTTCATGGTCGCCGCGCCCCTCCTCACCACGGGCGTGTCCGTCGACCTGCCCCGGGCGAGCGCCACTGCGCTCAATGTCGAGCAGAAGCCGATCGCCGTCTCGCTTAACGAGCAAGGCCAGCTTTACGTGATGGACCAGCCGACCGCTGACACAGATCTGGTCGCGAAGATTCAAGCGGCTGCAGGAAACGATGTCGATCAGCGCATCTACCTTCGCGCCTCAAAGGTCGTGCCTTACGGACGCGTGGCGGAGATCATGGCGGCGGTCACCTCCGCCGGGTTCAAGAAGGTGGCCCTGGTCACCGAGCCGATCAAACAATAGCCGGGAGCGGCGTTGGAAGAACGGCGTTCATATTCGAATTTCGCAGGCTCCGCAGCGCTGCACGGGGCGGTCGTCGCGCTGCTCTTGCTCGGCTTCGCCTCCGCGCCGAAATTCGCGGACAGCCCTGAAGCCATTGCGATTGAAACTGTCACGCTGAGCGAACTCAACCAGATCGCCAACGGCGAGAAGAACGCCAAACCCGCGCCGCAGGCCACGCCCGCGCCCCCTCCGCCCCCGCCGGATCTGCGCGCCACCGTTGAGCCTACGCCCCCGCCGCAGCCCACGCCGACGCCGCCCCCTAAACCGGAGGCCGCGCCCGCGCCGAAACCAACGCCCGAGCCGCCCAAAGCCGAGACTCCTCCGCCGAAGTCCGCGCCGCCGCCCAAGGCGGAGGCGACGCTTCCGCCGCAGCCTGAAGTGATGCCGCCCGAAAGACCCCAGCCGCCGACCCCGCCCCCGCCGAAGCTCGCCACCCAAGAAGCGCCGGTTGCGCCGCCCGTGCGGCCAAAATTCGTCGATCCGCCGCCCGAACGACCGAAGGATCCGGCGCCGGAGAAGCCCAAGCCGTCACGCAATTTTGACCCGAACTCGATCGCCAAGCTCATCGGACAGGGCAAGACGGCGACAGCCGCCCCGAGCCAGACTGCGTCTGCGGCGACGCCACAGGGGCTGCCGCATCACGACGCGCCGCACATGTCGATGTCGATGGCTTCGGCGCTCGACGCGTGGCTGACGGAGAGCTACCTCAACTGCTGGACGCCTCCGCCGGGCATGCCTGACGGCGACACGTATGTCGCGCAAATCAAGGTCGTCTTCAATCCTGACGGATCGCTCTCGGGGCGTCCGGTTCTCCTGAATCCGCCGGGCGACCGGGCCTGGCGAGCGCACGCGGAAAGCGCGATGCGCGCGGTCCGGAAATGCGACCCCCTTAAGGTTCCGGCCGAATACATGCCCTTCTTCGACCAATGGAAGGTCGAAACGATCCATTTCGATCCTCGAGAGACCCAGGGATGACGTCCGTGCAATCGCAGCGCCGCGCTGCTCCGCGCGCCGGCTAACAAAAGAAAACGAGAGTTCAGCGCAATGCGTATTTTACCGAGGCCTATCGGGGCGATCATTCTCATCGCGGTCGCAGCCGCCGCTTACGGTGGTTACGAGCGCTTGTGGCATCGCCATCCCTCCCGCGTCGCGGAAGTTCCCAAACCCGCCGCGGAATCGCCCATGCCCCCCGCGCCGCCAGCCGCTATCGCAGCGGCTCGAGCGTCGACGGAACCGACGCCGGTCGAACCCCCCGCACATATGACCTCAGCACAGCAGGCCGGCTTCGACGCCTGGCTGATCAAGACGTATCTCGCATGCTGGAAGCCGGCGCGGCAGCCGGGCGACGCCGATGTCTATGTCGCGCAGGTGCGCCTCGCCTACAACCCGGACGGCTCGCTGTCGAAGGCCAAGCTCGTCAATCCGCCGTCAGACCCGGCTCTCAAACCGCAGGCGAAGAGCGTCCTCGCCGCGGTGCAGAATTGCAACCCTTTGCCGGTGCCGGCGCAATATCGCCCGTTTTATGAGCAATGGAAAACCAAGACCATCCACTTCGATCCTCAAGTCGCTGCTCGGTGAGCGCAGGCGGCGAAGGTTGGTTGTTGTCCTGCGAGATCGCCTAATGAATGTTTTTTGTTTTGTGTCTCGTCGCCATGCGTTTGCGGCCTTGGCGTTCGGCCTTGCTGCGCTCGCCGGCGCGCCCGCGATCGCAGACGGCGACATCTACGTGCATGCGGGCGCCAATTTCAAACCAGTGACGATCGCTGTGACCCCGTTCGCGGGCGAAGAGGCAGGCGACAAGATCAGCGGCGTCGTCACCTCGGATTTCGCCCGCTCGATCTTCCTTCTGCCGCTCAATCCGGCCAGCTTTCCCGAAACGATCGCCAATCCTGAGGCATCGCCCAACATGGATGCTTGGAAGACGGCCAACGCACAATTCGTGCTGACCGGAAAGGTGCTGCATCAGGACGCGGGGCGCGTCACTGCGCAATTCCGTTTGTGGGACACCGCGACTGGCGAGCAGGTCGCCGGCCAGCAGTATTCGACCGACACCGCGAACGCGCGCCGCGTCGCGCATATGATCGCCGATGCGGTGTTCTCGCGCGTGACGGGCGAAAAAGGATTTTTCGACTCGCGGGTCGTTTTCGTCGACGAGACAGGTCCGAAGGAGAAGCGGCGCAAGCGGCTGGCGGTCATGGACATGGACGGGGCCAACATCAAATACCTCGACGGAGGGAAAGAACTGGTTGTCACCCCGCGTTTCTCGCCTTCCGCCCAGCAAGTCGCCTACATGTCCTTCGGCGATGGCGACCCTAAGGTGACGCTGCTCAATCTCGACACCGGACAACGCGAGTCCGTGGGCAATTTTCCCGGCATGACCTTCGCGCCGCGGTTCTCTCCGGATGGCCAACAGATCGTGCTGTCGCTCTCGGACGGGGCGAGCACCAACCTTTACTCGATGGACCTGCGCTCGCGCGCCACAACTCGCCTCACCGAGGGGTCGGCGATCGACACTTCGCCGACCTATTCGCCGGACGGTTCGCAGATCGCGTTTGAATCCGACCGCGGCGGCTCGCAGCAGATCTATGTGATGAGCGCGAGCGGCGGTCCGGCCAAGCGCATTTCGTTTGGCGAAGGCCACTACTCGACGCCGGTCTGGTCGCCGCGCGGCGACCTGATCGCCTTCACGCGCATCAAGGGCGGCTCGTTCGGCATCGGCGTGATGAAGCCGGACGGCTCGGGCGAGCGAATCCTGGTCGAAGGCTTCCACAACGAAGGGCCAACCTTCGCCCCGAACGGCCTCTATCTCATGTTCTTCCGCGACGCTGGCGGCTCCGGCGGTCCGAAGATCTACATGACCGACATTTTCGGCCACGCTGAATTCCTGGTGCCGACTCCCAACTACGCCAGCGATCCCTCCTGGGGTCCGCTGATGCAATGACGCGCGCAGGGCCGGCGGCCTTACGGCGCGCCGGCGCCCTGCGCATTGTCGCGTCAATTTTTTGCGATCGGCGGCTTTGGCTCTTTTCCTTCTCGAAGGAAATCGACCATATCCAGGAAAATCCAGACGAGCCGCACGGCCGGGTTTCTTGTGACGTCCGGGTTCAATGGGCCTTCAATCGGGACCTCATGCGCGGGGTCGCGCTCGATCGCCTTTCGGTAAAGGCGCCATGTCGCGTGACCGAGCACCGGCATGACGACGGCGAGGCCAAAGAACACCGGCAGCGAGCCGAGGACAAGCGCCACTGCGACAATCAGGCCCCAGAACGCGACGGCGAGCGGATTGGCGCGCGTCACGCGCAACGAAGCCTCAAGCGCCGGCACGAGGCCGACGTCGCGATCGAGCATCAGTGGGAATGAGACGACGCTGATCGCAAGCGCGAGCGCGGCGAAGCAGAAGCCGACCAGCACACCCACGACGATCAACGTCCACCCGCGACCGGTGCTCAGAACGTCCTGAAGGAATGGGATCGCGGCGGCGGGCGGATTGGGTCCGTAGAGCCACACATAGATGAGCTCGGCGGCGAAGATCCAGGCGGCGAAGATCGCGAGCAGGAGCAGGCCGAACGCAAGAATCGAGGGCAGAGCGGGCGAGCGAAGGACCGTGAAGGCGTCCCGTCCTCTCACCACCAGTCCGCGTTCGCGCCGGCGGCTCATCTCGTAGAGGCCGATGGCGACGAACGGCCCGATGAGCGCAAAGCCGGCCGCGAGCGGAAACGCCAGATGCAGCGCGTTGCCGAATGAGGTCATCGCGAATAGCGCGATTCCGGCGACTGCGTAGAACAGGCCGACGAATATCGGATACGTCGGCATCGCGAAGAAATCGTCGAACCCTTCCGCGAGCGCGGAGAAGCAGTCATGCGGGCCGATGCGCCGCACTCGTGGCGTCGCAGTGAGGGCCTCAGGTCCGAAATAGACGTGGAAAGCGGAAGTCACAGCGATCCTCCTTCATGTCGTCTGCGCCGACCGAGATTTGGGCGTCAGCCAGGAGGACCTTAACGTCGCGAAATCTCGCGCGGACTGATTGGAAGAAAGCTACACCCGACCGCGCGGCCTGTCACCTGCAATCGGAAAGGAGCGCTCGGCGCATTCCGCTCACCCTGCCGTCGCGCTTCGGGCCTTGACCGCTGGCGCGCGCCGCGACCCAACCGTCTTTGTCAGAGCGTAGATCACGGCAAGCGTCACGCAATAAGCGACGACCTGAAGCACCGAGGGCTGGTCCGAATAGCCGATCAGGGTGTGCAGCACCCGACCGAACAGGCTCGTGTCGGAGAGGATGGCGGACGTGTCCCACGCCGTCTGGCTCAGCATGGTCAAGAACGCCGGCCTGCTGCAGGAAAAGGACCGCCTGCGCCGCGAGCCCCGCGGCGAGCAGGCTGATAAGCCCGGTCGTAACAGCAAACAGGCGCCGCTGCGGGATCGCCACCAAACCCAGATAGGTCAGCGCTGACACGGCGATGCCCGCCGCAAGCCCGAGAACCGAGCCGATGACGAGTTCGGTCGCCGTCGAGCCTCCGGCCGCGACAAGGCCATACATGAAGAGCGCGACCTCCGAGCCTTCGCGCATCACCGCGACCGCGCAGACCACGCCAAGCGCGAAGATCGATTGCGAGCCTGACCGCACCGCTTCGCCGACCCGCTTGACGTCGGCGGCGAGCTCCCGGCCGTGGCTCGCCATCCAGACATTGTGCCAGGTCAGCATGACGACGGCGATGAGAAGGATCGTGGCGTTGAATATTTCCTGGCCAACCCCGGCCAGGGCCTCGCCGATCGCGCCCGCAAACGCCGCGACGAGCGAGGCGCCGACAACACCGGCCAGCACGCCCATCGCTATGGCGAGCCGGCTGCCGGCGAGACCCTTCGTCACCGCCAGCACGATGCCGACAATGAGCCCGGCCTCGATGACCTCACGAAAAACAATAATGAGCGCGCCAAGCATCGCCGTTCTCTATCCGTATTTTGCTGACCGGCTGACGCTTACTTGACGATCAGGAAACCCTCGGTCGTGTCCTCGTGGTAGTCGTCAAAGAAACGATAGCGGCCCGGCCCGAGCGGGCGGATCTGGACGGCGATCTTCCCGCCGCCTGGCACAACCTTTTCCACGCGCAGCGTCTTGCTTTCGAATTCGGAAGGCGTCGAGTCGAGGTTGGACACGTCGATTATAATCGGCTTGCCTGCAGGAGCCGTCGGCTCGGCAGGCGAGAATTTGTGGTCCTTGAGCGTCACGCTCACCCTCGCGGCGTCATCCGCGACGGCGAGAGGGGCGCCAATTCCGATGACGAACGCCAAGCCTAGGGCGGCTGTTGAAACGATGCGCATGTTTGTCACTCCTGTTCTGGTGTCGCTGCTAGAACTCAACTTCGAACTTCAGATTGCCCTGCTGGTGCGGGAAGTTCGTGAGGTCGAGGCCAAAGTTTTCGCCGCTAGCATGGCCGGCGATCTGGGTCGACCAGGCCGCCGCCAGCATCACATGGCCGTTGAACTGGTAGTGAAACGTCGGCCCGAGATAGAGCGCCTGGCCCTGGAACGACTGAATGCCCGCCCCGTCATAGGCGGCGTCATATTCGATCTCGGCGCCCATCGTCAGTTTGGGCGTGAAGCGATAGGCCATCGCGCCCGATACCCCGTATTCTGCGGACCATGCCCATGACTCTCCGGGCGACCGAGCATAGTCAGGGGTGTAGAAGATGTTCGTCGCCGCATAGAGCCGGTTGGGAATGAGTTCCGTATCGAGGATCCCTCTGAACGTCATATTGAAGTCGGTGATCGGTTGCCCGCCGTCGTCGATACGGGCCCATTCCGGCTCGGCGACCAGCGTGAGCCCGACCGGCGAGCCTGGACCACGACCAATGACCAGGTAGCGGAATTCCGCCGACAGGCCGCTGAAGTTGGTCCCGTGGGCGTCCGGCATTCCGGGCACGTCGTTGGACGGAGACGGCCAGCCCATGAGCGCTGAGCTCGTAACCGAAATTCTGGGTCGGCACGCTCTCGAACTCGACCTCCTGCTCGAGGGCTGCGTATGTGCCGCCGCGCAGGCCCGATGCGGTCGTCGTCTCAAATTCGATCGACTTCTCGCCCTCGGCGCCGATGTCGGCTCCCTCAGTGAAGCCGAATATGTATTTCGTCTCCAGCTCATGATACGGATCGGGCGTGTTCACCTGTCCCAGACTGGGCAGCGGCATTTGGGAACTGACGGAAACGGCGGTCTGCGCGACGGCCACTGAAATCCCACCTCCGCATTCTACCGCCAATCAGTGAAACAGACGCGAACACACCGGCGCCGAAGCGCCGCCCCCATCGAATAGTCATCGTGCCCCACGAATCTACCGCTTCTCGGACTGCGGTATGCAGTCGAGCACGTAACACTCGAACCCCTCTTACCAAAAGATCGGCCTGCTAAATCGGAATGATTTCAATTTAGAATCGTTTCAATTCTTTTTGCTGGTCGCCGTTACTGGGATTCGAGGCGGCCTCTAGCCAACGTATCGCTGAGAGCCAAGTCGCTGACGACCAACAGGCGGCCCGATCATTCTCACTCTGGGCATGCAAGGCGCGTTGTCGATCCGAGGCGGCCGCCTCCCACGCGAAATTGTTCACCTGAGCAGAAGAAAACTCTTGCGCCGACGCGCGATTCGCCCAAATAGTGATCTTGCCCAATACGCACGTGCCTGTGGTCGTGTGTCGGTCGGCGGGGATCTGGACAAGAGGCCAGTTAACCGTCCTTGGAAGACCGGCAGCCGGAGGCGAACCGGCGAACCCCGCCCAACGGGGGACGCGACTTGAAGCAACGACGGACCGGGCTTTTTTGGTCTCTGCTGGCCCTCCAAAGGTCGGCGCCCAAAGAGGCTTGTCTATCTTGCCGGGCGTGCGGACAGGACATTTCCTCGTCCAAACGATGGCTCTGATCGCCTGAGGCTTCCCGCCTTTGGCGCGTCTTGGCCACGGCGTAGCCGCTGACCGCTCGAGCGGTCCGTCGATGGCTTTTCTCAAAGCCCGTCGCCGGATTCGCGCTAGCGGTCGCGTCGGCGGGTCAACGACTGCGCGTCGCGTTTCCAACGCGCGAGCGCAAAGTCGCATCGCCGGCGAATCCTTCATTTGCCAGGCGCGGAGCCATCCGCGCTCTTGGGGGATGCCGCTCATGACGGACCGCATCAAGGACTTCCTCGCCCGCAATCGCGAAGATGGGCCCCGCCTCGTCGTCGATCTCGACGTCGTGCGCGAGAACTATCTGGGCTTCGCCAGCGCCCTGCCGGACACGCGCGTGTTCTACGCCGTCAAGGCCAATCCGGCCCCCGAGATTCTCGATCTGCTTGCTCGGCTCGGCTCGTGCTTCGACACGGCCTCGGTCGCCGAGATCGAGCAGGCGCTGGCCGCCGGCGCGACCCCCGACCGCATCAGCTTCGGCAACACGATCAAGAAGGAAAAGGACATCGCGCGCGCCTATGCGCTCGGAATCCGCCTGTTCGCCGTGGATTGCGAGGCCGAGGTGGAGAAGATCGCCCGCGCTGCGCCGGGCGCGAAAGTGTTCTGCCGAATTTTGTGCGACGGCGCGGGCGCGGAATGGCCGCTGTCGCGCAAGTTCGGCTGCGCGCCTGAAATGGCGGCCGGTGTGCTCGAGCGCGCGCATGCGCTCGGACTTGTCGCTCACGGCCTCTCGTTCCATGTCGGCTCGCAGCAGCGTAATCCCCGCATGTGGGATCGGGCGCTGAAGGTCTCGGCCGCGATCTTCCGCGATCTCGGCGAGCGCGGCGTCCAGCTCTCCATGATCAACCTCGGCGGCGGCTTTCCGACCCGCTATCTGAAGGATGTGCCCGCGATCAGGACCTACGGGCAGACCATCTTCCGCGCTCTGCGTCGGCACTTCGGCAACCAGATTCCGGAGACGATCATCGAGCCCGGCCGCGGCATGGTGGGCAACGCGGGAATCATCGAGGCCGAAGTGGTGCTGATCTCGAAGAAATCGAACGAGGACAAGAGCCGCTGGGTCTATCTCGACATCGGCAGGTTCAACGGTCTTGCCGAGACGCAGGACGAGATGATCCGCTATCCGATCCGGACGGAATACGACGACGATCCGCTCGGCCCTTGTGTCATCGCGGGGCCGAGCTGCGACTCGGTCGACGTCCTGTACGAGAAGGAGCCATACCTGCTGCCGGTCTCGCTCGAGATCGGCGCCAAGGTCATGATCGAGGGAACGGGCGCCTATACGACGACGTATTCCTCGGTCGGCTTCAACGGCTTCCCGCCGCTGAAGTCCTACGTGATCTAGCATTGTTTCGAGCCGGCGGATGCGCCGGCTTTCGAGCAATCGTCAAGCGGGGGATACGGTCCACGCGACAAGATGCTTGTCGCGCGGACTCCGCCTTTCGGCTGGCATTCCGCCCGATCAAATCCGTTTGAGCTGCGGTTATTAAGGAGGACCGGCGCGCGTCGGTCGACTATGAGTTCCACTCGCTAGTCGCTCGATTCGCTCCCAGTAGAGAAGCCTTCGGCGTCCTTCGTCGCAACAACGAGGCTTCTTTGACCACGGACGCCGACCGCTCGTCTTTTTTCATCGGGCTTGTCATCGTCGACATCTTCGTTGGCCTCGCCGATGCGATCTCGCTTCCCTACATCGTGCTCTTTCTCGTCGATAAGGCGGGCTTGAGCCCGCTTTCGCTGAGCGCGATTCTGACCGCGAGAGCGGCCAGCTCCATCGCTTTCAGCTGGGCCTTCGGCGCCTGGATCGACAAGAGGACAACGCTCAAACCGCTGGTCCTCGCGCTTGCAGGCTCGACGATCGGCTATGGCCTGCTCGGGTTCACGACCAATTTTCTGGCCCTCCTGATCATCGCCGCGCTCCCGATCGCGATTGGCGCGGCCGCCTTCTCTCAATCCGTCGCGCTCGTCAAGCGATGCTTCGATCGGTCGAGCCCCCACACCGTCAATCGCGCCATTGGGGTCATGCGCGCGAGCTGGTCGCTGGCCTGGGCCTTCGGTCCCATGGTGGGCGCCGTGATCGTCGGAGCGGCCGGATTTCGCGGCGCCTTTCTCGCAAGCGGCGCGTCGGGCCTCGCCGCCCTAGCGGCCCTCGCCTTCGTCCGTGCGAAGGCGCTTTCCCGCGAAGCGGTTCACGCCGTCCGCCCGGCCGAGGTCACTGGCGGCTTGACGATCGGGCTCGCTTTCGCGGCTCTCGTCCTGTTCTATACGGCCATGTTTCTGAGCCAGTTCGCGTTTCCGATCGTGCTCACGACATCGCTCGGCGGCGCGACGAGCGACGTCGGGATCGCGATGAGTCTGTGCGCGGCCATCGAGATCGTCGTCATGGGCGCGATCATCTGGCGGCCGCTGAAGCGCGGCGAGCGCATTGTGATCGTCGTCGGTTTCGCGGCATTCGTCGTCTACTGTCTGACACTCGCGCTCGCGAGCAGCGTCGGCGCGGTCTTCTGGGCGCAGGTCCCTCGAGCGGTCGCCATCGGTCTCGTCACCTATCTCGGGATCAGCTTCCTCCACTCGTTCATGCCCCATCGCGCCGGGGCCGCGGCGGCGCTGTTCTCGAACGCCGGGCAGCTCGGCTCCGTGCTGGCGGCGCTTAGCGTCGGCGGCCTGGCGAAAGCATTCGGCTACCCCTCAATCTTTGTCGTCTGCGCCGTTCTCAGCGCTGTTGGTCTCGCACTCGTTTGGTTGACGCCACACAAAGCCGACTAAGCACAGGTCCTCGTCATCGAACTGTCATCAGGCCATCCGACTCTTAGCGGACGTCCATCTTGCAGCGCCGGCCTTTACAATCGCGGTTTGGGAGAATGACGCATATGAAACGCATGCTTCGCGGCGTAACAGCGTTGGCGGTCGCCGCTAGTCTGTCGCAGCCCGCTTTCGCCGCCTCGTCCCTCCCGCTCGTCACCACACAACCCGACCCGCCACCTGACGTCGCGCCCTATTTCATCGCCGATACGGACTCCCGCTGGAGTAGTCCGGAATGGTCCGCTGATGACATTGCGACGCTCAGACAGAAGATCAAATACGTCTTCGTCATCTTCAACGAGAACCGCTCGTTCGACCACGAATACGGGACGCTTCCGGGCGTCAACGGCCTTTATTCCGACGGCAAGACTCCGCGGTCGCCCGCCGACACGCCAGGGTTCACGGAAAGCTACCTCGATACGAACACCGGCGAGACGGTCTCTGTTCAGCCATTCCGGGTCGGTCCCGAGCAGAACTCGACGATCAAGGACTCGACCGACCATTCCCATCCCGGCCTTGCCGCCAAGCTCGACGTGCAGAACGGCATCCCCAAGATGGACAAGTTCGCCGAAGTCGAGTGGCGCAAATATGCGCGCGCGGGCGGCGCCGCACGCGAAGCGATGGGCAAGCAGTTCGCGCGCCTCGTCATGGCGCATATCGACTGCGACACCATCCCATTCTTCTGGCGCTATGCCAGCCGCTTCACCATCTTCGACAACAATTTCGCCACCGAAGACACACCCTCGACGCCGAACGCGGTCGCCGTGATCGCCGGCCAATCGGGCGAGACCCAGTGGGTCAAGCACCCGAGCGAGACACAGGACGCCACCCAGGATGGCCTCACCGCGCCGATCAGCGGCACGATCAACGGCGAAAGCTATTCCGGAACGGCCACCACGATAGGGCCGCCCCTAGTCGAAGACCCGCAGCCGTGGTGGGGTTCCGAGTTCGACAACACCGTCGTTGGCCGCGAACCGGCCGGGTCGCCGAAGGAATGGTACAAGTCCAACAACATCGCCTCGAACCTCACTTTCGCGACGCTGCCGCTCACCTTCATGGGGGGGTGGATCAACTGGTTCACCGACCAGGATCGCAATCCGGCCTTCGACCTCCCCGACGTGACGAAGGACATTCCTTACATCGGCGCGCTGGGCGGCGCGCCCGTGCAATGGCGGTGGTACCAGAACGGCTACGATCACGAGCCGACTGACGCAGGAAGCGAAGCCTCCCACCAGAACTACGTCAGCCACCACAATGGCGCGCAATATTTCGGCTATATCGCCAACAATCCGGCCGAGCAGACCAACCTGCGCGGCGAAGGCGACTTCTTCTCCGACTTAAGCAAGAACGTCTTGCCGCGCACGGGCGGCGTTTTCTATGTCCGCGGCGGCTACTACAACCTCAAATATCCAAGCGAAACCGCCGTCATCCAGAACCCGAACTACCCCAACAAGAACGGCCTCACGCCGACCGAGCTCGCCGCGATCAAGACGGCGAAGTCCGGCGACGACGATCATCCGAGCTATTCCGACAGCCAGCTCTCGGAATCCATGGCCGCGCGCGTCATCAACGCGATCGCCGCCAACCCGGACATCTGGGAGCACAGCGCCATCGTCATCACCTATGACGAATCCGACGGCCTTTATGATCACGTCGCGCCGGAGATCCTCAGCTACGGTCCCGACGGCCTGCCGCTCGCACGAGGCATCCGCATTCCGCTCCTGCTCATCTCGCCTTACGCGCGCGTGCACGCGGTCTCGCACGCCGAGGGCGACCACAACGCGGTGATCGAGACGATCAACGCGCTGTTCGGTCTACCGGCTTTGTCCAGCCTGCCGGATGAAAAGGAGGCTCTCGCAGCCGGCAACTCGCCCAAGTTCAACGCCTTCGGGCCGCCCGGCTTTGAGCAGAAGTATCTCGGCCCACGCGATGCGGAATCGCCCACGACCGCAAGCTTGCTGTCCGGCTTCGACAAGGCCCGGATCACCGGCGCGCTGCCGCCGCTGCCAGGCTCCTATGCGATGATCCCCGACGCTGACATCGACTCTTTTCCTCACTACGGCGGCAAAGGGTGCGCGGCCATCGGAGTCACGCCAGAGGATGTGCGCCAAGGCATTCCGAACGTGATCCCGGAGGGTTTCAATTCCCTGCCCGTGACATTGCCCGCGTACAATTGAGCTGCGCGCTCCGCGCCCGTGAGACAATTCGCCGCCGCAATCGCCCTCACGCTCGGCTTGTGCCCGCTCGCCCACGCCGGCTCGATCGTCGATCGCATCAAATCCTCCGGCGTCATTCGTTGCGGCGGCGTCCCGCGGCCAGGCCTGGTCGGCCAGTCGGCCGACGGCGCGCTCTCCGGCCTCTATCTCGATCTCTGCCGCGCGATCGGCGCGGCGCTGCTGGGGCCAGAAGGCAGGATCGAATTTCACCCCTATGATTCCGACAAGGCGTTCACGCGCGTCGCTGACGGCGCCGACGATCTGTTCTTCCTCGACGGCTCAGACCTCGCCGATCATCGCCTCGCGGGCGCAGTGGCGCTCGGGCCGGCCGTCTACTTCGTCTCCACTGCGGCAATGGTCCATGGCGATGCGACGATCCAAGAGTTGAGCGATCTCGCGGGCAAGTCCATCTGCTTCTACCAGGGCGACAACGCGCACCTGAACCTTGAAGCGTCGATGGCGGCGCGGCGTCTCGATTTCGTGCGCATGGGCTACATGGAATATGGCGAACTGCATGACGCCTACAACGCCCGGATCTGCGAGGTTCAAGTGGGCGAGAGCGGGGATCTCGCGGCCGTCCGGCTCCAGGAACACGCAGCGCCGGCGAGCCGCATCCTGACTGAGCCGCTTGCGACTTTCCCGTTGTTCGCCGCGACGCCATCAAGCGACCCGCAATGGTCGGCGATTGTCGCCTGGGCGATCTACTCCCTGCAGCGGGCCGAGCTCCCAGCGACGCCCTGGGCGGCGAGCGGCCTCGAGTCTGTAGGCGTAGCGGGGCGAGACCTCGGCCTCGCCGACGATTGGGACAAACGCGTCGTCGGCGCCGCCGGCTCCTACGCTGACATGTATGCGCGCAATCTCGGCGAAGGCTCGCCTCTTAAGCTTCCGCGCGGTCCGAACGCGCCGGCTGAACTTGGCGGCCTGTTCGTGACGCCGTATCGCGAATAGCCGTGCCATTTCCGAGTCCGTTTCGAGCAATTCCAATGTGTTGCGGCGCCATTTCCAATTCATTTGTCTTTGTTCCACATGTCCATTTTGTCTATCTCGCGAAAGGCGCTTGCAGTACAACCTCCCAAGATAAACCAGCAGCGAGGGCGGGTGCGTGAAGCGCGCCCTCGCGGCCCCGGGGACCACGACGATGCCCAAAGTGAGCGCCGGAATCCTGTTGTTCCGCCGTCGTCCCGCAGGCCTCGAGGTGATGCTCGTTCATCCGGGCGGTCCGTTCTGGGCGAAGAAGGACGCTGAAGCGTGGTCGATTCCGAAGGGGCTCGCGGACGAGGGTGAGGATCTGCTTGAGGCGGCCAAGCGCGAATTCCTCGAGGAGACCGGCATGACGATCGCGGGCGAGTTTGTCGACCTTGGGACGCACAAGCAGCCGGGCGGCAAGACTATCGCCGCCTGGGCGTGTGAGGGAGACTTCGATCCGACATCGCTCAAGAGCAACACGTTCACGCTCGAATGGCCGCCGCGCTCGGGACGAACGGCGGAATTCCCAGAGGTCGACCGAGCCGCGTGGTATTCGATCGACGAGGCGTTCATGAAGATACACAAAGGACAAAAACCCATCATCGCGGCGCTGGAAGCCTCGGCGGTTCGATCAAGCGGCCAATAGCGTCGGGACTGAGAGCGACGGATCTGCGGCTTGCCATTCGGTCCTCGTCGTGAAACACGCGCTCCGCAAGACCCTTTCCTTAAGCGGATCCGTACATGGCGTTCTGGTTGGACATCGCCGCCTTTCTTCTCAAGGCGCTGATCATCGTCGCAGCGTTTGGCGGCCTCGCCGTGCTGATCGCGCGCCTCGCCCGCTCCAGCGAACCGAAGGACCAGGAGATCAAGGTCCGCTCGCTCGACGAGCGCTACGACGACATGAGCGACGCGATGAACGACGCGCTGCTCGACCGGAAGGAACGCAAGGCGCTCGCCAAGACGCGGAAAAAGGAGGCGAAAGCCGCCGCCAAGGCGCGCCGCAGCGGCGAGCCGGGCAAGCGCATCTATGTGCTCGCCTTCAAGGGCGACATGCGCGCAAGCGCGGTCAAGCGCCTTGGGGCGGAGATCGACGCCGTCCTCATCGCCGCGCGACCGGGGACCGACGAGACCGTGATCCGGATCGAAAGCCCAGGCGGCACGGTGACTGGCTATGGCCTTGCGGCGGCTGAGATCCTGCGCTTGCGCGAACGCAAGATCAAAGTCACCGCCTCGGTCGACCAGGTTGCGGCGAGCGGAGGCTACATGATGGCCTGCGCTGCGGATCGCATCGTCGCCGCGCCCTTTGCGATCGTTGGCTCGATCGGCGTGGTCGCGCCCGTGCCGAACCTCCATCGGCTCCTGAAGAAGAACGAGATCGACTTCGAGGAAATAACGGCAGGCGAGTTCAAGCGCACCGTCTCCGTCCTCGGCGAGATCACGCCGGCGGGCCGCGAACATTTCCGCGAGAAGCTCGATACGACCCATGAAGCCTTCAAGGCCCATGTCGCGGAGTGCCGCCCGAAGGTGGACATCTCGCGCGTCGCCAACGGCGACTATTGGTTGGCGCGAGAAGGGCTGGCTCTCGGCCTCGTCGACGAGCTCTCGACTGGAGACGACCTGTTGTTCCGCGCCCGCGACAGCGCGCGCCTCTACGAAGTGTCGACCGAAGCGCGCAAGACCCTGCTGCAGCAAGCCCTGAGCGGGATTGGCGGCGCGGCGCGGACGGCGGCGGATTTGGTCATCGCGAGGCTCGCTGCGCGCTGATCGGCGCCTTCACTTGAGCTCGTAGCAATTGATGATCGTGCGCGGATTGCGCGTCACGTCGTAGAGAACGCCGCACTGGACAAGCGCATTCACGCCCGGGTGGCGGAACAGCATGAGCGAGGTGCGATTGTCGTAGCCGCTCGCATAGCCGGCGATCTCCCACCCTTGCGCGAGCAATTGATCAATCGTCAGCGGCGCCTCTCGGCGGCCGCCAAGCTGGACGCCGCGAGCATCGTTGCGAGGCAAAGGATTGAACGCACTCAAGGCTCTCCTAGACCGTGATGCGATCGACTAGCCCGCGCTCGTCATTGGGAGCCATAGGGCGACGAAAGACGCCCCGTCCTTCCGGGCAGGCTATGGCGAAGCAATCCGGGAGGTGAAGGCAGGCGCGACGGCTCTGGATCGCCACGTCGGCCTTCGGCCTCCTCGCGATGACGTTCCACGCAGCACGCTCCAACGTACGGCGCCCGCCGTCTCTTTAATCACGTCCCGCGTTTCCCGCAATTCACGCTTGCGCGAGCTGCAAAATGGCAGGCCGCGCCAAATAGCGGCGCGGCCATTCGTTCTTTATGCTGGCGCGCGGCGCGCTGAGCGACGACTAACGCGTAGGCGGCCCTCGCGGCGGGAGACGAGCATCGGATGACGGACGTGAAAGAGGGCGCGGCGTCGGAGGATCGGGCCAAAGCCGAGCCGCAGCGGGAGCGGGCAACCGGAAGCGCGACGGCTGCTGCGGCGATCGTGACGCTCATCGTTGCGGGGATCGTGGGCCTCTCGGTCTGGTATCTCGCGCGGCCTCAGCCGCTCATCGTCCAGGGCGAAGCCGACGCGACCCGCATCGACATCGCCGCGCGGGTCGACGGCAGGGTCGGCAAGCGTCCCGTCGAGCGCGGCCAAAGCGTCGCCGCCGGGCAATTGCTGTTTGAGATCGACAATCCGGAGCTGATCACCAAATGGCGCCAGGCCCAGGCCGGCGTTGACGTCGCAAAGGCCCAGCTCGCCAACATCCTGGTGGGCACGCGCGTGGAAGTGGTCGATCAGAAGAAGGCGGCTCTCGAAAGCGCCCAGTCCAATTTCCAGCTCGCCGACAAGACCTACGCCCGTATCAAGGACCTCGCCGGCACCGGCAACGCGCCGCTGCAACGGCTCGACGAGGCGACGAACTCGCTCGAAGTCGCGAGGCGGGGGCAGGACAGCGCCCAGCTCGCCTATAACGAGGCCGTGAATGGCGCGACCAAGGAACAGCGTGAGATTGCTCGAACCAATGTGCTCCAGGCGCAAGCAAGCGTCGACACGATCAAGGCCGACGTCGACGAGCTCACGGTCAAGGCGCCGATCGCCTCGCAGGTCTATCAGATCGGAGCGGAGCTCGGGGAATATGTCTCGCCCGGCGTACCGCTTCTCTCGCTATACGACCTCAACGACGTCTGGCTGCGGTTCAATCTCCGTGAGGATCTGGTCAAGGGGCTCAAGGTCGGCGACAAGTTCAAGATGCGCGCGCCCGCGCTCGGCGATCAGGAGATCGAGGCGGAGATCAAGCTTATCGAGACGCGCGGCGAATATGCGGGTTGGCGCGCGACGCGGGCGACCGGCGACTTCGACCTCAGGACCTTCGAAGTGCGCGCCTATCCCGTTTCACCCCTCCCCGCCCTTCGGCCGGGCATGAGCGTTTACGCCGAGTGGCCGACGGCTGAGCATAAGTGAGAGCGCCGCCAAAGCCGGGACTGCTTCTGGTCGCCACACGCGAGCTGCGCTGGATGCGACGCGACGGGGTGGCGCTGGTTCTGGCCGTCTTGGTTCCGGTCATCGCCTTCGCCATACTGACCCTGACATTCAGCAATGCGGTCATCCGCAATCTTCGGGTCGCCATCGTCGACGCTGACCGCTCCGCGACTTCGCTCATCTATATCCAGTCGATCGCCTCCGCGCCGGGCGTCACCGTCGCCGAGCGATCGAGCGACATGAGGAGCGCCATGGAGGCCGTTCGCTCCGGCGATGCGATCGCGGCCGTCTACATTCCTGAGGACTTCGAGCGCGACCTGCTCGCGCCGGAAGCGGCCGCAGGTGGTGTCGCTCTACAACCGGCAATACTTTACCCCTGGCAACAACGCGGCTTCGTCGATCTCGAACGCCATCTCGGCGGCGACCGCCACGCTGCCGCATGAGGCAGGCGGCGGCTACAAGCCGGGTGTCCTCGTCGCCGAACAATATGTCCTGTCGAACCCGGCGCTGAACTTCGCCCAGTTCCTGCTGCGGGCGGTTCTGCCGACCGTGCTGCAAGTCGTGGTGGGGATCGCCGGCTGCTACGCGGTCGGCTCGGAGTTCTCTCGGCGCAGCAAGCGCGCCTGGATGCGCGTCGCTGGCGGACGGCCGCTTGTCGCGCTCATCGGCAAGTTCCTGCCGTTGTTCGCCATCTTCCTTATCATGATGGTGGTGGACGCCGCCATCATCCACGTCCTCTACGGAGTGTC
>CAVUPE010000027.1:0-36600 GCA_963743265.1 uncultured Alphaproteobacteria bacterium
CGTCCCGCATCTTCATCGATCGTCCGGTCGCGACCAGTCTCCTGATGATCGCGATTCTGCTTGTCGGCATCATGGCCTTTCGCTTCCTGCCGCTCTCCGCTTTGCCCGAGGTCGACTATCCGACGATCCAGGTCCAGACTTTCTATCCGGGCGCGAGCCCGGAGGTGATGACTTCCGCGGTGACGGCGCCGCTCGAGCGGCAATTCGGCCAGATGGCGAGCCTGAGCCAGATGATGTCGCAAAGCTCCGCGGGCGCGTCGGTCATCACCTTACGGTTCGGTCTCGACATCAGTCTCGACATCGCCGAGCAGGAAGTGCAGGCGGCGATCAACGCCGCTGGCAATCTCCTGCCCGCCGATCTGCCGGCGCCGCCGATCTACGCCAAGGTCAATCCGGCCGATGCGCCGATCCTGACGCTTGGCGTCGCTTCCGATTCGATGAAGCTTACCGAGGTCGAAGACCTCATCGAAACCCGCCTGGTGCCGAAACTGTCGCAGCTCCCAGGCGTCGGCCTGGTCTCGATCTCGGGCGGACAGAGGCCTGCCGTCCGCATCCACGTCAATCCGCTTGCTCTTTCCTCCGTGGGCATCAACCTCGACGATCTCCGTACGACGATCGCCAACCTCAACGTCAACACGCCGAAGGGAAATTTCGACGGACCAGCGCAAGCCTCGGCGATCAACGCCAACGATCAGATCCGCGACCCAAACGATTACGCGAAATCGGTCATCGCCTACCGCAATGGCGCGCCGATCCGGCTCTCCGATGTCGCGAGGGTTGAGATCGGTCCCGAGAACGGTCGCCTGCGGGCGTGGATGAACACGACGCCGGCGCTGATCGTCAACATTCAGCGCCAGCCGGGCGCTAACGTCATCAAGGTCGTCGACAGCGTCAAGGCGCTTTTGCCGACGCTTAGCGCGTCGTTGCCGGCGACGATCACGGTCAAGCCGTTGACAGACCGGACAGTCACCATCCGGGCTTCTGTCGAGGACGTCGAATTCGAGCTCGCGCTGGCGGTCGGCCTGGTCGTGATGGTCATTTTCCTGTTCCTGCGCAATATCCCAGCGACCATCATCCCGAGCTTGTCGGTCCCGCTGTCGCTGATCGGCGCGCTGGCGATCATGTACCAAGCCGGCTTCAGTCTCGATAATCTTTCGCTGATGGCGCTGACCGTCGCGACCGGCTTCGTCGTCGACGACGCGATCGTCGTGATCGAGAACATTGCGCGCTTTCTAGAGCAAGGCGACAGTCCGTACGACGCGGCGATGAAGGGGTCGGCGCAGATCGGCTTCACCATCATTTCGCTGACCGTGTCGCTGCTCGCGGTTCTGATCCCGCTTCTGTTCATGGGCGACGTCGTCGGACGGCTGTTCCACGAATTCGCGATCACGCTCTCCGCCGCCATCGTCATTTCCGCCATCGTGTCGCTGACCTTGGTGCCGATGCTGTGCGCCAAGCTCCTGCGGCCGCATGGGCGCGGCGGCGCAGCGAGCGGCGGCCGGTTCTTCCAGGCTCTGACCCGTTTCTACGCCTCGACGCTGCGCGTCGTGCTCAATCATCAGGGCGTTATGCTGCTGGTCGCGCTCGGCACGTTCCTGCTCACCGGCTATCTCTACGTGACGATCCCGAAGGGCTTCTTTCCCATCCAGGACACCGGCGTCATCCAAGGCGTCACGCAGGCGGCGGAGGCGATTTCGTTCGACCAGATGGCGGACCATCAACAGGCGCTGGCGAAAGTGATCCTTGCCGATCCGGACGTCGAAAGCCTGTCCTCCTTCATCGGGGTCGACGGCTCGAACATCACGCTCAACTCCGGCCGTTTCCTCATCAACCTCAAGCCGCATGCGGAGCGCAAGGCGACGGCGAGCGAGATCATTCGGCGGATCCAACAGTGAAACCGCGAATGTTCCGGGCATAGCCCTGTTCATGCAGCCGGTGCAGGACCTCTCAATCGACACCGCGGTCAGCGCGACCCAATATCAGTTCACGCTCGAGAACCAGGATCTGCCGACGCTGCAGACCTGGACGCCGAAAGTGTTGCAGCGCCTCAGCCAGATTCCGTCGATCGTCGATGTGGCCAGCGATCTGCAGCCGGACGGCCGTTCGGTGACCGTCGATCTCGACCGCGCGAATGCGGCGCGGTTCGGCATCACCCCGGCGATCGTCGACAATGCGCTTTACGACGCCTACGGCCAGCGCATCATCTCGACCATCTTCACCCAGAGCAATCAGTACCGCGTCATCCTCGATGTCGATCCGACGATGGCCACCTCGGTGAAATCGTTCGATTCGATCTACCTGCCGTCCGCGGCCACGACCACCGGCCAGACGCCGCTCGGATCGGTCGCCAATTTCACCGTCAAAACCGCGCCCCTGCAGATTTCGCACCTGAAGCAGTTTCCGGTGACGACGATCTCGTTCAACCTCGCGCCGGGCGCGTCGCTCGGCGAGGCGGTCGACGCGATCGGCCAGGCGCTGCAAGAGATTGACCTTCCGCCGAGCTTCGCCGTCAGCTTCCAGGGCGCGGCGCAGGCCTTCCAGTCGGCGCTGTCGAATGAGGTGTTCCTGCTCGCGGCGGCGATTGCGGCCATGTATATCGTGCTCGGCGTGCTCTACGAGAGCTTCATCCACCCGATCACGATCCTGACCACGCTTCCGTCCGCCGGCATCGGCGCGCTGTTGACGCTCAATGCGGCCGGCGCCGGGCTCGACATCATCGGCGTCATTGGCATCGTGCTCCTGATCGGCATCGTCAAGAAGAACGCGATCATGATGATCGACTTCGCGCTCGATGCGCAGCGCGAGCAGGGACTGCCGGCGCGCGAAGCGATCTATCAGGCCTGTCTCTTGCGCCTCCGGCCGATCCTGATGACGACGGTCGCGGCGATCTTCGGCGCGCTGCCTTTGATGCTGGGAACCGGCGTCGGCTCGGAGCTTCGCCGTCCACTGGGGCTGGCGATTGTCGGCGGTCTCGCCTTCAGCCAGGTGCTGACCCTCTATACGACGCCGGTCATCTATCTCTTCTTCGAGCGACTCGGCGAGCGCTTCGGCATGGGCGCCGCCGGTTCCGCTCTGGCGACGGAAACGCCGTGAACAACCGGTTTTCCGAGCTCTTCATTCGCCGACCGGTCGCCACGATCCTCTTGACGATCGGAATCGTGTTCGGCGGGCTCCTGGGCTATTCGCAACTGCCGGTTTCGCCGCTGCCGCAAGTCGACTTTCCGGTTATCTCGGTTCAAGCGAACATGCCGGGGGCGAGCCCCGACACCATGGCGACCTCGGTCGCGGCGCCGCTCGAGCGGCACTTGGGCCAGATCGCCGACGTCAACGAAATGACGTCGCAGAGCACGCTCGGCTCGACCCGCATCACGCTCCAGTTCGGCCTCGATCGCGATATCGATGGCGCCGCCCGCGACGTCCAGGCCGCCATCGTCGCCGCGCGGGTCGATCTGCCGACCAGCCTGCGCCAGAACCCCACCTATCACAAGGTCAATCCCGCCGACGCGCCGATTATGGTCATCGCCATGTCGTCGACGACCCACACGGCGGGACAGCTCTATGACCTCGCCTCCAACATTCTGCAGCAGCGGCTGTCGCAGCTTCCGGGCATCGGCGAGGTCGACATCTCCGGCGCTGCCCTGCCGGCGGTGCGCGTCGAGATTAATCCCGGCGCGATCTTCCACTACGGCATCGGCCTCGAGGATATTCGCGCCGCGCTCGCCTCGGCCAACGCCAACAGTCCAAAAGGCGCGATCGAGGACGACGATTATCACTATCAGATTTACGCCAACGATCAGGCGTCCCGCGCAGCGCAATATCGCGATCTGGTGATCGCCTACCGCAACGGCGCGGCGGTCAGGCTCGCCGACGTCGCCGAAGTCGTGGATTCAGTCGAGGACCTGCGTAACGCCGGTCTTGTCAACGGCAAGCCGGGTGTCGCGGTCGTTCTGTCGCGCCAGCCAGGCGCCAACATCATACAGGCCGTCGACAACGTTCGAGCCGAGTTGCCCCGCCTGATTGCCTCGCTGCCAGGCGATGTCGACCTGACGGTAGCCGTCGATCGGTCGAAGACCATCCGGCAATCGCTGAAGGACACCGAGACGACGCTGGTGATCGCGGTCTTTCTGGTGATTCTGGTGGTGTTCGCGTTCTTGCGCAGTGTTCGGGCGGCCGCGATTCCGAGCGTCGCCGTGCCGACTTCGATCATCGGCTCGTTCGGCGTGATGTATCTGCTCGGGTTCAGCCTCAACAACCTGTCGCTGATGGCGCTGACGATTTCGACCGGCTTCGTCGTCGACGACGCCATCGTCGTGCTCGAGAACATCTCGCGTTATCTCGAACAGGGCATGCCGCGGAGTCGAAGCGGCGATCCGAGGCGCGGGCGAAGTCGGCTTCACCGTCGTTTCGATCACCCTGTCGCTGATCGCGGTGTTCGCGCCGCTCCTGTTCTTCGGCGGCATCGTGGGGCGCCTGTTCACCGAATTCTCGCTCACGCTCACGGTCGCGGTGCTGATCTCCATGGTCGTCTCGCTGACGACGACGCCGATGATGTGCGCGCTGATCCTGCCGCGCGGTCAGGTCGAACACGGGCGCCTTTACCGGGCGACCGAGCGCGTCTTCGACGGCGATGCTCGCCTTCTATCGATCGACATTGCGCATCGCGCTTCGCCATCCCGGAGCCGTGGCGTTGTCGCTCTTCGCCACGATCGGGCTCAACTACTACATGTTCCGCTATCAGATGACCTATGGCTTGTTTCCAGTGCAGGACACGGGCCTCATCATCGGGTCGATCCAGGGCGATCAGAGCATCTCCTTCCAGGCGATGAAGACCAAGTTCACCCAATTGCAAACAATGGTGCAGGACGACCCTGCGGTCGACAGCGTCGTCGGCTTCACGGGAGGACGGGGAACAAACACCGGCTTCATCTACTCATCGCTGAAGCCCTACGCCGAACGCAAGGTCACCGCCGATGAGGTCGTCGCGCGACTGCGGCCCAAGCTCGCGCAGGTCGCGGGCGCGCGGCTCTTCATGTTCGCGGTCTCGGACTTGAGGACTGGCGGGCGGGCGAGCAACGCGGCCTATCAATATACGCTGCTCTCCGACGACCCGCAGGAGCTTTACGCCTGGGCGCCCAAGCTGACCCAGGCTCTGATGGGGAGCGACATCGTCAAGGACGTCAACTCCGATCAGCAGCTCGGCGGTCTCCAGACCAACCTCACGATCGATCGCGACACTGCGATGCGGCTTGGGCTCACCCTCAGCGCGATCGACAACACCCTTTACGACGCCTTCGGCCAGCGGCAGGTTTCGACGATCTACAACGCGCTCAACCAGTATCACGTCGTCATGGAGATTGCGCCGCGCTACTGGCAGGATCCACGCACGTTGGATCAAATCTATGTTTCGACGTCGGGCGCCAATCCAACCGGGGTCCAGCAGACTGGGATCGCCGCCGGCGACTACGTGTCCTCGACCGGCGCCAAGAACACCGCGGCGACGATCGCCGCGGATTCAGCGCGCAACCTCGCGACCAATTCCTTGGCGGTCAGCGGCCATGGGGCCGCCTCGACAGGGGCTGCGGTCACGACCTCGCTTGAGACGATGGTTCCGCTCTCGGCCTTCGCCAAATACGCACAGGGCCACACCCCGCTCAGCGTCAATCATCAGGGACCATTCGCCGCGTCGACGATTTCGTTCAATCTGGCTCCAGGCCGGTCGCTCAGCGAAGCCAAGACGGAGATCGACAATACGATCCAGCGCATCGGCATGCCTTCGACCGTCCGTGGCGCGTTCGCCGGCACCGCCGCGACCTTTCAGCAATCGCAGTCGAGCATGCCGCTTCTATTCGGCGCCGCCTTGGTGACGATCTACATCGTGCTTGGCATTCTCTACGAGAGCCTGATCCATCCGCTCACCATCCTCTCGACGCTGTTCTCCGCCAGCGTTGGCGCAGCGCTGGCGTTATGGGTGTCCGACACCCAGTTCACGGTTATCGCCGCGATCGGCGTCCTGCTGCTGATCGGCATCGTCAAGAAGAACGCCATCATGATGGTCGATTTTGCGCTCGAAGCCGAGCGAGCGGGGCGCGATACGCGCGAAGCGATCGAAGAGGCCTGCGTCCTGCGTTTTCGCCCGATCATGATGACGACCTTCGCCGCGCTGTTCGGCGCGCTGCCGCTGGCGTTCGGAACCGGCGAAGGCTCGGAGCTCCGCCATCCGCTTGGCATCACCATCGTCGGCGGGCTCATCGTCAGTCAGGTGCTGACGCTCTACACGACCCCGGTCGTGTTCATTTACCTGGACAATTTCGGCAAGTGGCTATCGGGGTTGTGGCGCAGGTATTACCTGCGCCACGGCGTCGCGCCGACAGCGCCGGCAGAGTGATACGGCGGCCGCTTCTAAAGCGGGAGGGCGTACCGGAGGGCCGTTTCCGCCGCAGCGCGCGCCTCTGCAATCGATATCGGGCCGTTGTTGGCGGCGCGGGCGGCCTTGACGGCTTCGACCAACGCGGGCGGTCCCTTGATCTCCGTCAGTTCGCCGGAGCCATCGGCGAGCCGCTCGAGCATCGCCGCCTGCGCGTCGTCATCAGCGAAGGCGACGGCCTGCATCAGCGCCGTCACCGGCCGCGGCGAGTTCGAGCAGCGCGCAAGGCGATAGGCGTTGAGGAAGCGCTTGGCGTCGCGCGGCGAATGCGCGGCGAGGGGCGCGAGCGCCGCGAGCAGCGTGGTTTCCGCACTCGACAGCGGCTCCATGAGCGCCGTCGCAATTGCCGCATCCGGCGCGGGCGCTGGCTGCGCGCTCGCCGACAGAAGGCGCGCGACCACGACCTCGCCGTCGGCGTCTTTGCGGGCCGGCAGGTTGACCGTGACTTGCAGCCATTTGCCAAGGCGCCGGCGCGCCTCGCGCGCGCCGCCAAGCGCGGCCGCAAGCCGGCCGGGATCGAAAGCCAGGAGACCAATGCAGCCCGGTCCGATCACGCCCTGCGCGGCGTCGATCCAGTTGGCAGCCGCGGCCGGCGGCAGCGCGTCGAGATTGTCTACGACCACGATGAGCCGATCCAGCGCCGGTCCCGCCGCGGCTGGTTGTCCGACCCTGGCGCCAAGCGCGGTGAGGAATTCGCGCGCCGCGCCCGACGGCGCATGGCTCGATTCCAGAAATTCAGGCCCGGGGGTCCGCATGGCCGCTATGCCTCCGGCGCGTTGGCTCGCCGCTTCGGCGCGCTTCGCGGCTGCGTCAGATTCCGCCGTCAGCGCCGCCACGCGCTGATTTAGGCGAGCGGCGCGTGAGTCGAGGTCGTTACGACGGTCGCGGACCTCGCTGGTGAGCAATCGCCCACCGCGCAACAGAAGGTTCGAGAACCCAAGCGCGCGCCATAGATTGAGCGCGATGGCCAACGCCCCGAGGATGAACAGAATCTGCGCCGCTCGATCGAACCAATCGCCGTGCGCCGCCACCCAATCCCCCGCGGGCTTGAGCGAGTCGCTCCCGTGCTCGATCGCGTCGGTCGCCGTTTGGCCATGCAGAAACCGGAGGATGAAGGCCAGCACGAAGGCGACGATCCCCCAGAGCAGGAGCCGCGCCTGACTGCCGTAGGCCCATATCGACCGAATGACGACCCCGACGCGGCCGCCCGCGCCGATGGTCGAGACGTCGCGCGCCAGATTGCGGTAGCTTGAGTCCGCATCCGCTCCAGCCAGCCCGAAACGGCGCAGCTGCGCTTCGATCGTTCCTCGGTGAGCTCGTGCGAAGACGTCGAGTCGCGAGCCGGGCGTGTCGAAGGCCAGCGCGTCCGCGAGACGCGCGCGTTTGGCCTCGACCTCGTCGCGCTGCGCGCGCTCGGCCTCAAGCTTCCTGACGAGATCGTCATGACGATCTGAAGCGGCGCTCGCCGCCCGGTGCGGATCACCGCCCGCATGGCGCAGGTCATCCAACAGGCCCGAATAGTCGGCGCTACCTTGCGCGCGATCGAGCGCGGCATAGGCGGCGCTCGCGATCGCCACCGGCGCTTCGACGCCGATCGAAGCATCGACGCGCGCCAGCACGACTCGCTGAAGCGCTGGCCCGCCTGTCGTCGCCAAAGCGCTGAGCTGTTCAATCATTTGCGTGAGACGTCTCAACGCGAATGTCTTGCCGGCGCCGGACGGGCCTAAGATCGCCGCCAGAAACGGCGTCTGCACCTGAGGGGTCACGCAAAGCTGAGCCAGCGGCCGCACGATTTCGCCGGCGTTCAAGAGGTCCGCCCCGTCGGCCGAATCGCCAAGGAAGATCGGCTCCGCCTGGACCGGAGCGAGGGAAGGCGGCGTGATCGACACGGGCGGCGCGGCTGGTTGCGCCGGGGCCCGGGCCGGCATCGGAAAGAGTGGCTTATCGCTTGTCCCGACCTCGCCGAGCAGGCGGACCTTCGGATTCACGCTTGGCTCGGACAATCGATCCTCCTCAACGCGCTCAGGAACCCAGCCCGAGCGGCGCCTAATCTGAGTGCGCGGCCCTAACGACCGCAAGGGCGCGGGCAAGTCAAGCCTTGCGCTCAAGCGGGAAAGCCGCAGGCTTTGCCGAGCGGCGAAATCGGGCTAAGCCGCCTCCGGCATTGTCCGCCCGATGGAGGCTTAAGCTTTTGCTCGCATTCGCTTCGCCAACACCTGACGCGACGCCGGTATGGCTGGTCAGCGCGGAAACCTGGCCGACGGTCAAATCGACGATCGGCGCAGCCGCCGCGGCCTTCGCTGAACGTTGCGGCTTCCAGCCGAAGGCGGGGCGCATGCAGCTTCTGCCCGGTGAGGGAGGCGCGCTCGCAGGCGTCCTGTTCGGCGTTGACGCGGTGAACGCCCCGACGCGCGATCCGTTCGCGCCCGGCAAGCTCGCGACGTCGTTGCCCGAAGGCGCCTACCGCTTCGCCAACGCGGCTCCAGACGCGGATCTCGCTGCGCTTGGCTTCCTGCTCGCGCTCTATCGGTACGATCGCTTCAAACCCGACCAGGGGCCAAAGCCGCGCCTCGTCGCGCCCGACGAAGTCGACGCGATCAAGATTCAGCGCATTGCCGAGGCGGTCGCTTACGGACGCGATCTCGTCAATGCGCCCGCCAACGTGCTCGGCCCCGACGCGCTCGAACAAGAGGTCGTCAAACTCGCCGAGCGCTTCGACGCCAGCGTCACGGTGGTGCGCGGCGACGAACTCATCGGCGCCAATTTTCCCCTCATCCACGCAGTCGGACGCGCGGGCGCTGAACAGCCTCGGCTCGTCGACTTTTCCTGGGGACGCGAGGACGCGCCGAAAGTCGCGATCATCGGCAAGGGCGTGACGTTCGACACCGGCGGCCTCGATATCAAGCCGGCCTCGGGCATGGAGCTCATGAAAAAGGACATGGGCGGCGCCGCGACGGCGCTCGCGCTGGCGCGGATGATCATGGAGGCGGGGCTCGATCTTCGCTTGAGGACGCTGATCCCAATCGTCGAGAACGCGATCTCAGCCCCCGCGATGCGGCCGGGCGATGTGATCGTTAGCCGCAAGGGAATCTCGGTCGAAGTCGGCAACACCGACGCCGAGGGGCGGATGATCCTTGCCGACGCGCTCGCGCTCGCCGACGAGGACGCGCCGGAACTGATGTTCGACTTCGCTACGCTGACCGGCGCCGCGCGGGTCGCGCTCGGCCCGGACTTGCCGCCCTTCTACACCGACGACGAGGCGCTCGCGGCTTCGATCGCCAGCCATTCCGCGCGCGTGCGCGATCCGGTGTGGCGCATGCCGCTCTGGCGCCCTTACGACGCGATGATCGAGGGATCTGTCGCCGACATCAGCAATTCGGGCTCAGGCGCCGGCATGGCGGGCTCGATCACCGCCGCGCTGTTCCTTCGGCGATTCGTCGAGAACACGAAATCATGGGCGCATTTCGACGTCTACGCCTGGAACCCGAAGGCGCGCGCACATGGGCCTGCGGGCGGCGAGATCCAGGCGGCGCGGGCTTTGTTCGAGCTTTTGGGCGCGCGCTATCCGAGACGGTGAGCTGGGCCTGCGTCCGCCGACGCGGCGCGCCGTCTTTTTGATCAGGGGCTCACCGACAGAGCTGCATCGTCGCTGCGTCAGACCTCGCCGACCCGAATTGGCGATGGCGGAAGTCGAGTCGCAACCTCGCCGACGCGTTGGAAGACCACGGGGATGAAAAGCCGCGCGGATCGCCGCGCCCCCAGCTCCACGCCGGCGGAGGTTGCGCCGAACGCGCCCGGGGAATATCCTTTCGGCATTTCAAAACGGCTTGGTACGACCCGCAAGCAGCAGCGCAGAAGACAAATGGCGCGCAGCCGAGGTCTTTGAGACACCAGCGATCGGAGGATCGATGAGGCGATCGAACTTGAAATCTGTTTCCAAGCCTAGATTGGCTTCAAAAGCTCGCCCCGCTCCCAAAGCCAAGCCGACCCGCCCGAGCAAGGGCAAACCGGCGAGGGTCGCGCCAGCTCAAAAACTGCCGCGGGCCGACGACGCTTTCATCGCCGATATCGCTGAAGCGATGCTTGCGGGCGATGTCATTCCCTTTCTCGGCGCCGGGGCGTCGATCGCGGCGGGTCTGCCGTCCGCCAAGACCTTGGCCGGGATCCTATTAAAGGAGCTTCTCAAAGTCGTCGAGTTTCCCGACGAGGCCGAACAGCGCAGCCTCTGCGACAACCTGGCGCAGGTGGCCTCGTTCCTCGCGCTCAAGCGGGACTCGCTGACGCTTGAGCGCCGCCTCCGCGAGGCGTTCGCTGTCGCGGCTGCGCCCGGAAAGCTGCACAAGCTCCTGGCGACCGTGAAGCCTCTCCAGCTTATCGTTACAACAAACTACGACGACCTGATCGAGCAGGCGTTCGAGGGACGCGAGCCGTGGGTCCTGGTCGACCATGGCGTCCCCGGAGAATTGTGGCTTCGCGGCAAGGGCAAATGGAGTGTCGTAGAGGCCCAGACACTCACCTCGGATCATCTCGACCAGCTCGAGACGGAACGGCTCCAAGGCGGCCCAGGACAACAGCGGCGCAGCGCGGGAGAGAAGACGCCGATCATCTACAAGATGCATGGCAATTTCGACCGCGCGGACAAGACATACGACTGGTTCCTGATCACCGAGGAACACTATGTCGACTTCCTCGGCCGTCCGGAGACCGTGCAGGTGCCGCAGATGCTGGCGACGCTGATGAAGAAGAAGAACTTCCTCTTCCTTGGCTACGGACTCAAGGACTGGAACGTGAGGGTGATGCTGAGGAAGCTTGCCCAAACGCGCGGCGCCGCGACCAAGGTCGAACTCCTGGGCGATTGTGAGGGAAGCAACCGTGCCGGAGAAAGAAATCTGGCGCGCCGACCGACTGGAAATGCTTGAGATGGACCTCGACGAATTCGCCGACCGCCTGGGCGTAGAACTCGATAAACGGCGCAATCTCAAGGCGCCGCAATCGACCCAATGACCGACGATTGCCCATATGTGGGACTCGGTCCGTTCACGCGCGAAGACGAGCGGTATTTCTTCGGACGTGAAGTCGATTCGCGGGTTATCGCCAATAATTTCCTTACCCGCCCGGCCACGATTCTCTATGGCGCGAGCGGCGTCGGCAAGAGTTCCGTGCTCAACGTCGGGCTGCCAAACGCGCTCCACGACGCGTTCGGCGACGTGCATTTCGAAGTGCGGAAAGACTGGACGCCGGAGGCGGAGCCTCCGGAGCGCTGGCTCACGGAGCAGCTCAGGCGCGTGAAAAAGGCGCCGGACCGTCCGCTCATGCTCGTTCTCGACCAGTTCGAGGAGTATTTCCTTTATCGAACCGAGGCGACGCACGCGGCGTTCGAAAGCGCGCTGGCGAAAGCCCTGGCGTCGCGGGAACACGAGACGCACCTCCTGATCAGCCTGCGCGACGACGGGCTCTTTTTGCTGGACGCGCTGCGCGGGCGTCTATCCGGATTGCTGGACAACAGGCTGGAGCTTCGTCACCTCGCCACGCCGGACGTACATCGGGCGATCGAAGGTCCGATCGGCGTATACAATCGAGAGCATAAAGCGCCATCGCGCGTTCGTCTGGCTGAGGGTTTCGCGGACGAGCTAATTGGTCAACTCGAGGAGACGATCAGCGCCATCAGCCAGCGCCGCGCTGCACCGGGCGGCAATTTCCTTATCGAGCTGCCGTTCCTTCAGCTCGCCCTGCAAAGGCTGTGGAAAGAGATGAACGAGCGCAGCCGCAGGAATGTGCGGCCCGAGCGAGTCTTGGGCCCCGAGCTGCTGGTGAATTTGGCGCGCGAACTGCCGGATGGCAAGAAACTGAACGGCGTTGACGCCATCGTCTCGGACCATCTTCAAGAGGTTTTCGGCACGCTCAATTATGGCGAGCTCGCGCTGGCCGCCGCCTGTTTTCACTATCTGGTTACGCCGTCAGGCGGGAAGCTCGCTTACGCCGCGGGCGATCTTGCGGACCAAGCGAGCAAGGACGCGGAACGCAAAATAGACGAGCCCGAGGTGCTAGCCCTCCTCACAAAACTGACAGGCCCAAAAGCACGAATCCTGCGCGAGGCGGACAAGCGCTTCCTCCTTTTCCACGACGTGCTGGCAAAGCCCGTCCTGCGCTGGTGCGACGAGTACCTCGCGCGCGGCCCGTTCGCCTTCCTCACGGACGTCAGCATGGCCCAGGTCTATCCCCTGCTTGGGTATGGCTCTCTGTTCGGCCGAGCCCCCCGGGAGCGCAGGGGCGTAACGCCGCTCGCCGGTCGGGCGGTATCACGCAGCCAGTTCCTTGTGTTGAAGAGTGGTCAGATCTTGGATCTTCGCAGCCGCTACGGCACGACGGTCAATGCGAGGCCGGCGCATCTTGCGGACGTCGAGTTCGTCCTGAACAGCGGCGACGTCATCGGTTTGAACAATACCGCGGCTGTCGTTTTTCATTGGCCTGCGGACTGGGATAGAGCGGTCACTGCGGATGTCGAGGGCGGGCCAGCTGGCTGGGGTTTGCTGATTGACGGCGCAGCGCGCAAACTCGCCGCATTGCGCGGCGCAACGCTGGCGCTGAACCTCAGTGACAAAGGGGGGTTGAACTTATCAACACGAAAGGGGGCGCGGAGTTTCGCCACGCTCGAATGGAAGGACGGTCAAGCGTGGATCACCGCCCTCCTGGACGTGCCGCAACTCATGGTTGTCGGACGCCAGGACGCCTACTACGACTACGAGCGGCCGCTCGGAAGGGGCGAAAGGTTCGAGGTTGGATTGCGCGGCATTGCTCCCTCGATTCCCGACGACGCCACCGCCGAGGATTTGCGCGCGCTGGTGCGGCAGATCAGCATGGCGGACGCGGAAGCAGCCGAGCGTGGGCTCTTTCGCATCGGGGAGATCCCCTTCGAAATCATTCTGGGCGCATTCCCAGGGACCGAGATGACTAGACCGTCACCTCAAGCGGATGTTGGGCGCAGACGGGTGGCGCGAAAGCGCCGCGCGACCTCTCACTGATTGTCGCATCCGCGCCAACTCTCACGCCCCGGCGATGATCGACTTCAAAAACGCCACGTGGCGCGAGAAGGCCGCCCGCCCTTGCGGGCTCGCTTTGACCGTGGTGCGGGGTCTTCGGCCAACGAAGGCCTTGGTCACTTCGACGTAGCCCGCGCGCGCAAGATGATCGAGATGCGCGCCCAAGTTTCCGTCGGTCGCGCCGGTCAGTTTCTTGAGCTGGGTGAAGTCGAGCCCCTCGTCGCCTGGATCGCAGGCGGTCAGCGCCGCCATGACGCGCAAGCGGATCGGCTGATGGATGACGTCGTCCGGCGCGTCCATCGCTCAGGCCCGTCGCATCCAGAGGCCGCAGAGAATGAATCCACCGCCGGAAACCGCCGCGAGCCACAGCGGAAAGGCCGGCCCGGACCATACGATATCCGGCGAGAATGAGCGCCGTGAGGCCGAGCCCGATCGCCGAGAACGCCGCCCCGAACCAAAGTCCCGCGAGCGCGTAACCGAATAGGAACAGGGTCGGCCAGAACACCATCTGTTCGCGCGTACCGAACCCGCCGAGGAAATTCGCCCAGATCCAGCCGAAGGCGTAAAAGAGACAGAACGCCGCTAGCGTTCTGAGCGGAAATCGCGCGCCGGGCTCGACCACCCAGCGAAGAAGGGCGAGCGTGCCGATGATCCCGATCGCGTCGATCAAGAACCAGTGCGGGCCGAACCAGGCAGGCGCTAGCGCGATGAGAACGTCGCGCGCGAGGTTCACGACGCCCCACAAGATCATGATGAGCGCCGCGGTGCGATAAAGGCGCGATTGCTTGACCTTCGCGACGACCCTGTCGACGTCGGCGAGCATCGCGGCGGCTTCATCGGACCGGACGGTCATGCGCCTCTCGCCACGCTTTGGGCGCCGGTCTCGGCCGGGGCCGGCTTGGGCAACAGGCCAAAGCGCCGGCACAGGAAGAAGAGCCGCCGGCCCTGCGTGGTGCTGATCGCGATCATCACGCCGAGACTGATACCGCCGATCGCCGAACGCAGCGCCATCGCCTCCAGCATCGGCAGGGTCCACGCCATCCACAGGAACAGAACAGCCTTCAGAAAGAAGTACGCCGCCCAGACGAGCGTGAACAGGCGAAAGAACGCCCGGATCTCATCGGTGGCGACGAAGCTCTCGCCGCGCTGCTCGGCAACCTCCTGGATGATCGGCTTCTCTCCCAGAGCGCCGATGACGAAAGCGATTCCGGTCACGACGTTGCTGACCGCCGCCTCGTATTTCAGCATGAACGGCGAAGTCGAGATGAGATCGACGAAGCCGAAGATGAGCGTCAGCGCGCTAACGAGCAGATAGAGGCGTGTAAACTTGAGCCCCTTTCGCCAGCGCCAAACGGCGTCCGCAACGATGAACACTATCGAGCCGAGGATCGCAGGCTTCACCCCGAGCGTCAGAGCGAGGAGCCAGAAGACGATGAGCGGCCCGAACTCGGCGAGCGCGAAGCGCGCAATCGCGACGAGCCTGGTCATGAGCCCTCCCACGTCATGAGTCGCCTTCGGCCATCGCGGCGAGGATCGCCTTGATCGCCTCCGCCTTATAGACGATTCCCATATGGTCGACGCCCGGAAGCGACCGTCAGCGGGACGCCGAGCGGCGGCAAGGTGCGCTTGTAAGCCTCGGCGTCCATAAGTTGGTCGTCGGCGCCGGCGATGACCGTGATCCGGCCTTTGGCGCGCGCGAAGGCGCCACGCCAATCGGTCGGCGCGGTGTAGTTGCCCATCAGACGGAACGAATACTGGCTGGTGACGAACATCTTCGCCTCGGGCGCGGTGGCGAAGGCAAGCGCCGGCAGGGACTGCGGCCAGTCGATCCCGAGCCTTTCGAGCGCCAGGGTGGCGATGATGCGCGGCAAGTCCGGCTGAGCCCACAAGCCCGGCCCTTCCGCCGGCCGGTTGGTCGGCGCCGAATAGCCGAGGTAGGGCGCAAGCAGCACGAAGCGCTCAAAGGCATCGCCGAGCTTGCTGCCGGCGATGCGCAGCGCGAACCCGCCCCCGGCGGAATGGCCGATCAGCGAAAACCGGGCGGCCGGATAGGCTTTGCGCAGCTGGGCGACGAGATCGCCGAGATCGTCGTCGAGCTGGCCCGGATAGGCGATGTCGCCGCGCGTTCCCGAGGCGCCGTGGCCGCGGATGTCCAACGCGACGGCCGTCACGCCAGCGCCCGCCAGCGCCTTCGCGACGGCGTTCATTTCAATCGAGCTGGCCGAAGAGCCGTGCGCGAGGATCGCGATCCGGTCCTGCGCTCCATTTGGAGCAGGATAGAGCCGGTACGCGAGCCAGGTCCCGTCGCGGGCCTGGAAGCGGCTGAGATCGGGCGCGCCCGTTTGGTCGATCTGTATCGCGCCGGCATGAATGGAAGCGAGCGGCGGCGGCCGGCGCACCGGCGAGGCCAGCATGAACACGATCGCGATCGCCGCTGCGCCGACCAGCGCAAGCACGCCGAGCGCGAGATGCGAGAGAGAGGAAAGGGACATGATAGACCTCATTCAGATAACTCTATGTTACAGAGTTATCTGAATTTGTCAAGAAAGGTTGGAACGACGGTTGATGCGCCCTGCTTGCGGAGTCGAGGGTGACCCTGTCTCTGAGCCCCGCGCCCTCGCCCAAGAGGGCCGTCGTCAACCGGGAATGACTCGGAAATGGCGCCGCAAGGCTTTGGAATCGCTCAAAACGGACTCGGAAATGGCAGGCCCAAGCGGGGCGCCCGCCGCGGCTCAGGGCGCGGCGGAAGCCGTGTTCGCTCGCCGTCGCCCGCGAGCGACGAAGCCTAGACCCGAGGAGCCCAAGAGCATCATCGTTTCCGAGACAACGCGGCGTTGCGCTTTGCCGCGCCCTTGCATAATCGGACAGGCGTGCGGGAGGGGACGACGTGGCTTTAACGAAACACAATCGGCTGACAGTCAGCGATTTGCGCAAGCTCAAGGGCAAGCGGCAATTGACGATGCTGTTCGTCGAGACGGTCGACGAAGCGGCCGCGGCGTCTGCGGCCGGCATTGATATTCTGTCGATCGTCGAGCCGCTTTGGTCCTCTGCGATGCGTGAGGCGGCGGGCGACTGCTTCGTGCAGGTCGGGCTCATCTACGGCCAGCACTGCACCTACGAGGACTATCTGCGCGCCGCGCACAAGAATCTCATGATCGGCGGCGACGCCTTCTACTGCGCCGGCAGCCTCGATACGATCGCCAAGCTCGCGGCCGAGGGCATACCGGTCGTGGGCCACGTCGGGCTCATTCCTGCGCGTGCGACATGGACCGGCGGATTCAAGGCGGTGGGCAAGACAGCCGCCGAAGCCCTGCAAGTCTATCAGCATGTGAAGGCGCTCGAGGCGGCCGGAGCGGTGGCGGCCGAGATCGAGGTCGTGCCGGCGCGCGTGGCGAGCGAGATCTCGAAGCGCACGTCGCTCGTTTCTCATGTCGATGGGGGCGGGCTCAGGCTGCGACGCGCAATATCTGTTCGCCGAGGACGTGCTCGGCTATTCGCGCGGCCATCAGCCTCGCCACGCCAAAGTCTATCGCAACTTCCGCGCCGAATACGACCGGCTGCAGCGCGAGCGCATCGCGGCCTTTCAGGAGTTCCGGGCCGACGTCGAGAAGGGCGTGTATCCCGAGGACAAACATCTCGTGCCGATCGCCGACGACGAGTTCGAGGCGTTCATCGGAAAGCTGTAGCAGGCGCTCTAAGCCAACGCGCTTTCGGGTGGAGGGGATAGGCGCCTGTCATTCCCGCGCAAGCGGGAAATCCAAAGTCGCGAGAAACTCGCTGGATGCCCGCTTTCGCGGGCATGACAATCGGCGACGTGTGATCGCGGACGCGGCGCCTAGACTCCTTTGCTCTTGCCCGACTCGCCCGCCCAGTCCAGCACGATCTTGCCGCTCTCGCCGCGCCGCATGATCTCGAAACCTTCGAGGAATTTTTCCGCCGGCAGGCGGTGGGTGATGACCTTGCGCACGTCAAGCCCGCTTTCCAGCATCGCGATCATCTTGTGCCAGGTCTCGAACATCTCGCGCCCGTAGATGCCCTTGATGGTGAGATGCTTGAAGATGATCTTGTTCCAGTCGACCAGCGCGGGCTTCGCCGGCAGGCCGAGCAGCGCGACCCGGCCGCCGGTGAGGATGGCGTCGAACAGCTGATCGAACGCCGCGGGCGCGCCGCTCATTTCGAGCGCGACATCGAAGCCCTCTTTCATCTTGAGCCGGCTCATCGTCTCCTCGAGGTCGGTCTTGCGAGACGTCGACCGCGACGACGTCGGCGACTTGCTCCGCGAGCTTCAGGCGCTTCGGATTGATGTCGGTGATGACGACATGCCTGGCGCCAATGTGGCGCGCGACCGCGCCGGCCATGATGCCGATCGGCCCGGCCCCGGTGATCAGCACGTCCTCGCCCACGAGATCGAAAGCGAGCGCCGTATGAACCGCATTGCCGAGCGGATCGAGGATCGCGCCGAGCTCGTCATCGACTTCGTCGGGCAGAGGCACGATGTTGAACGCGGGCACGCGCACATATTCGGCGAAGGCGCCGGGTATGTCGACGCCGATGCCGCGCGTCTCCGGATCGAGATGATAGCGCCCGCCGCGCGCCGCCCGGCTCTTCATGCCGATCACGTGGCCTTCGCCCGATACGCGCTGGCCGATCTTGAGACGTCTGACGTTCGCCCCGAGCTCGGCGATCACACCTGAATATTCGTGGCCGACCGTCATCGGCGTCGGAATCGTCTTCTGCGCCCACTCGTCCCAATTGAAGATATGAATGTCGGTGCCGCAGATGCCGGTCTTGTGCACTTTGACCAGCACGTCGTCGGGGCCGATCTCGGGAATCGGCTGCTCTTCGAGCCACAGGCCCGGCTCCGGCTTTTCCTTGACGAGGGCGCGCATGGGGACTTCCGAGAACTGGGTGGCCGACGGAGGGGCTGGACGACTGGATCGGCGCAACGATTTAGCCGCTCGAGCGGGATTGCGATAGCGGGACCGGACCGCGAAGCCCTAGAGGTCGAAATTGGTGGGCAGCATGACCACGTCCCGAATCGTCATGCCGCGAGGCCGCGTCAGCATGAACGTGACCACATTGGCCACTTCACTGGCCTCGAGCAAGCTTCCGGACTCCCTGGCTTCCTTCAGCTTCTCAGCCGGCCAGTCCGCGAGCAGCGCAGTGATCACCGGGCCGGGCGAGATCGAGCCCATGCGAATGCCGTGCTTGAACACTTGTCGTCGCACCGTCTGGACAAAGCAGTTGATCGCCCATTTGGAGGATGCATAGACCGGCTCCCATGGCGTGGGAAAATGGGCCGCGAGCGAACTTGTCACGATAATGTCGCCCGTGCGCCGTTCGATCATGTGAGGCAGCACGTCGTGCACGTTCTTCATCACGACGTTGACATTCAGATTGAGCATCCGGTCGATGGCCGCAGCGTCGGCGTCGATCAGGTCGCCGCCGACATACGCGCCGGCGTTCGCGTGCAAGATGTCGAGTTGACCCGCCTTCTCGAGGACCCTCGGAACCAGGGTCGCGCAGTCCTTCGGGTCGAGCAGGTCGACGACCAGCGGGATCACGGCGTCGCCAAGCTTGTCGCGCAGTCTTTTCAGCGCCGCTTCGTCGCGGTCGACCATCACCACGCGCGCTCCCAGCGCCAGCATGGCCTCAGAACTGGCCAGTCCGATGCCCGACGCAGCCCCCGTCACGACGGCGACCTTGCCCTCCAGTTCTCCCGCCATAGTCTCCCTCCCTGTTGTGCGCGGGGCATCGGCTCCGAGCGCCGCCTCCAAATGGAGCGTCGCGTCGCTTCACCGAAGCGGCCCGGCTGCCGCCAAAAGCACTTTCTCATGCATTTCGCTTATCGCGGGGGCGATTGCCGGGATGGGCCGACCGGCGGCGTCAGCGAGCTTTTGCTGATAGACGAGAAATTTGCCGCTCACCACTTTGCCGACCTGCTCGTAGGCGAGATCCGACGCGGCTTCCTCAAGCGAGATAAACACGACGTCCTCGGCGACAAGCCGTTCGAACAGCGCGTCCGCGACCTTGGCGAAAAACGGCACGGTATGTCCGAGCGCGATCATGGGGACATCGCGACCAAACCATTCCGCGGACGTGTCGTAATCGTACCGCAACTGCGCCACGCAGGCTTCGACGAAATCACCCTCGAGCGCGGCCACGGCCTCAGGGTCGCCCCGGTCGCTGGCGTTGCGCCAGGCGCGATTCCAGTGCCATTCATACCACCAGCTCGTCACGTCGGCGGGCTTGTAGTCCCGGGCGGCAAGATGCGCCAGAACGTTCGCGCGTTTCTCCTCGGTGTCGCCCCAATGGCAGAGCGTGTAGCGAAAGTATCGGGTCGGCGCTTTCGACAGCCAAGGCTCCAGATGGCGGTCGGCAAGGTCGATCTCGCCGCAGTATCGGATCGCGTCGATCTCGGTCAGCACCGGATGGGCATGCGTGTGGTTGCCGACGTGATGCCCCGCGGCTCGCCAAGCGTCCAAGACTGCGCCGAGCTCCGGGTGCTGCGCCAACGACCATGAATTGCCAAAGCCATAGACGTTCCGAACGCCATTCCTCACCAGTGCGTCAGATATCTGCTGCATGATCGAGGCGATGGTGTAGCCGGCAGGCGGATACGACCGCGGCCAAAGCGGAATGTCGTCTAGCGTGAATGCTACGCGCATGCGGCGCCACCCTCACACAATCCCCAGCGCCTTGCCCGCGTCAGCGAAGGCCGCGATCGCAAAGTCGATGTCGGCCTCGGTCAGCGCCGCTGACATTTGCGTGCGGATGCGCGCCTGGCCCTTCGGCACCACGGGAAAGAAGAACCCGGCCACGAACACGCCGCGCTCGTCGAGCGCGTGAGCCAGATCCTGCGCCCGCTGCGCCTCGCCCAGCATCACCGGAATGATCGGCGTCTCGCCGGGCACGACCGTAAATCCGGCCTTCTCGACGCCTTCGCGAAAGCGGCGCGCATGGTTTTTGAGCAGAGCGCGACGCGCGTCGGCGCCGATCGCAATCTCGAGCGCCTTCAGCGCGCCGGCCGCGAGCGGAGGCGCAAGCGAATTGGAGAAGAGATAGGGCCGCGCGCGTTGGCGCAGGAGATCGACGATCGGCTGATCGGCGGCGACGAAGCCGCCCATGCCGCCGCCAAGCGTCTTGCCGAAGGTGCCGGTGACGATGTCGACGCGGTCGCCCGCGCCAGTCAGCGCCGGCGTGCCGCGCCCCTTCTCGCCGAGATGCCCGGTCGCATGGCAGTCGTCGACCAGAACCAGCGCGCCATAGCGGTCGGCAAGCGCGCAGATCTCCTTCAGCTTGGCGACGTAGCCGTCCATCGAGAACACGCCGTCGCTGGCGATGAGCTTGAACCGCGCGCCGGCGGCGTCGGCCTCCTTGAGGCGATCCTCGAGCTCGTTCATGTCCGAATTGGCGAAGCGGTAGCGCTTGGCCTTGCTGAGCCGCACGCCGTCGATGATCGAGGCGTGATTGAGGCTGTCGGAAATGATCGCGTCCTCTTCCTCGAGCAGCGGTTCGAACACGCCGCCATTGGCGTCGAAACAGGCGGCGAACACGATCGCGTCCGCCTTGCCCAAGTGCTTGGCGATCGCCTGCTCGAGCTCACGATGCAGCGTCTGCGCGCCGCAGATGAAGCGCACCGAGGCCATGCCGAAGCCGAATTCGTCCATCGCGCGGCGCGCCGCCGCGATGACGTCCGGGTGATCGGCGAGGCCGAGGTAATTGTTGGCGCAGAGATTGACGGCTTCGCGCGCGCCTTGCGGGGACGCGACATGGATGCGCCCGCCCTGCGGTCCGGTCAGCAGCCGCTCGCGTTTTGTGAGGCCCGCCGCCTCGATGTCGTCGAGGGTGGCGCGGATGTGGGCCAGAAAGGCTTCGGACATGGCGCCTCGCTCGAGGAAGGAGAGGCGGCAAGTTTAGCAGCGCGCGGGAGACGCCGCTATTGCGACAGCTGGATAAAGATCTCGTACCGTCCCTCGCTGAAGGTCAGCCCTGCTTGCGCCGCGGTGAGACGCATGACGACGCCGTTTCGGTTCTCGAGCCACAATTCGCCGTTCGCCTTGGTCGTGATGGCGAGACTGCCCGTGCCCTGGATCCAGGCGCCGGGGAACTGGGAGACGTCGCGGAGCTTGTAGACCTCGCCGGCGGCCTGCAGCGTGGAAATCGCCCCAAGGCCGATCAGCGAGCCGGTCAGTGTGAACGGATAGGACCTGCCCCTGAAGGTGAGGACGCCGCTGCCAGCGCCCACGCCGGAGAGAAAGGCCTGGGTCATCGTCACCGTGCCAGACGGCCTGAGCCCTCGAATGCTTGCCGCGGTCGGGATCCCGGACGGCGGAATTTGGCACCCTGCGAGGGGCAGAAGACCAGGACCGCCAAAATGGCCGCGATTGCTGGCGAGCGAATGAGTTTGACGCCGAGCCGCATGGCCTTCCCCTTGTCGAACCGGCGCCGAAGCGCCGGCGCTTCGGAGGGTTTAACGAATTTGCTGGCCGGATGTCAGCAATCGCTCGACTCGACAACGTTTAAAGGAGACTAGAACGCGCTTATTTACATCAATTAGTACGTATTATTGACGCATGAACACTCGGCCGTTTCGAGTTGCAGAAAAATGAGGCTAAGCAACTGAAAAGACTGAGTCGCGCGCAAAACCGTACACTCCGGCTGCGCGTACAATTTTAAGCCCAAGGCCGAGCCTAACCGCCCCAGTCGATGAGCCGCTCGCCGCGATGGATGGCGTCCGCCTCAGCCGTCAGCCGGCCGTCGGCCCCGTGCAGGATGAGCGCCCGGCGCAAGGCGCAAGCGGGGCCTTGGAGCCTTTCACGCCCGAGACGAGCAGACGATGCGCGCTCGCGCCGATCGTCGGATGAACCGGCAGAAGCGCCAGCGCGCCGAGCCGGCTTCCAATCGCGGCGAGGATCAGGGCAAGCGCGTCGGGCCGGTGGATCATCACGAACCGCCCGCCCGGCGCCAGGATCGCGAGCGAGGCCTGAATCCAATCGGCTAGCGCCGCGCCCGCCTCTGCGCGGGCAAGACGTGCGCCCGCGCCTTGCCCTTGTCCGGAGAGGCGCGGACCGCCTTGGCGTCGAAGAACGGCGGGTTGGTGACGACGCAATCGGCCAAAGCGTCGGCAAGTCCGGCCTCGCGGCGCTCCCTCGAATTCAGCACGTCGAGCCGCAAGATCCGCGTGCGGGCCTGAAGCCCGTTGCGCGCCGCGTTGCTCTCGGCGAGCCGCGCCAGTTCGGGATCGACTTCGACAAGATCGACGGAGGTAAGCGGGTTGCGCTGCGCCAGCGCCAGCCCGACCGCGCCGACTCCCGCGCCGACGTCGACGATCCGGCCTTGCCGAGCGTCGCCCGCCGCCGCAACCAGCAGCGCGGCGTCGGTCCCGACCCGATGGCCGCGCTTCGGCTGGATGAGCATGAGCCGGCCGCCAAGCCATCGGTCCTCGGTCAGCCCGTCCGCGGTCGCGGCGCTCTCAAGCTCCGCCGAGGGGTCAGGCATCGCGCAGTTCTTTTCCGAGACCCGCCTCGACCAGGAGACGGCGAACCCGCCCCTCCTCTTCGCCGTCGACCAGAATCCGCCTCGGCAGGAAGCCGAGCGAGCCCTCGACGGCGGCCATATTCTGGTCGGCGACGAAATAGGCGACCCGCTCCGCCTTCAGAATCGATTCGATGACGCTGATGAGAACGAGATCGTTGGTGCGCAGGATTTCGACCAAAATAGACCTCGATTGGCTCACTTGCCGCGTCGGTAGGCCGTCTTTATGGTCGCGGCGCGGGATCTGGCAAGGGAATGCTTGCGTGGGAATTGTCGTTCCACTTGAAGATAAATCGGCCGATCGCCTGATCGAGCCGCTGACGACGCTCGTCGCCGGCGACATGGGGAAGGTCAATCAGACTATTTTGTCGCGCACGGGATCAGAGGTGACGATGATCCCCGAAGTCGCCAATCACCTCATCGCCTCGGGCGGCAAGCGGATGCGTCCGATCCTGACCTTGGCGACGGCCGGCCTTTGCGGCTATTCCGGGGAGGGCCATATCAAGCTCGCCGCCGCGGTCGAATTCATGCATACCGCGACCCTTCTCCACGACGACGTCGTCGACGAGAGCGACCTGCGCCGCGGCAAGGCGGCCGCGCGGGTGCTTTGGGGCAACGAGGCCAGCGTCCTGGTCGGCGATTTTCTCCTCGGCCAAGCCTTCAAGATGATGGTCGAGGTCGGCTCGCTCCACTGTCTCGAGGTCTTGTCCGGCGCCGCCGTGGTGATCGCCGAGGGCGAAGTGATGCAGCTCTCAGCCGCCAAGGACACGGAGACGACCGAGGACGCCTATCTCGCGGTCATCCGCGCCAAGACCGCGGCGTTGTTCGCCGCGGCCTGCGAGGTCGGGCCCATTCTCGCCGGCCGCTCCAAGGCGGAGATCGCCGCCTGCCAGGGCTACGGCGCCAATCTCGGCATCGCCTTTCAGCTCATCGACGACGCGCTCGATTATGGCGGCTCGTCGGCCAAGCTCGGCAAGAATGTCGGCGATGATTTCCGCGAGGGAAAGATCACCCTGCCGGTCGTGCTGTCGTTCCGGCGCGGGGGGACGAAAGAGCGCGAATTCTGGCGCCGGACCTTGGAAAAGGGCGAGGTCGTCGACGGCGATCTCGAATTCGCGCTTGCGACGATGAAGAAGCATCGCGCGCTCGAAGACACCATCGAGCGCGCCCGGCACTACGGCGCGATGGCCCGCGACGCGCTCGAATTGTTCGCCGCTTCGCCTTGGAAACATGCTTTGCGCGACGCGGTCGAGTTCACCGTCGGCCGAGCGCACTGAAATCATTGGCTTCGGCTGGATGAGTAACGTTCTGGACGTGGTTAATAGGCCCGAAAGACTGGACAAGTTTTAGCGCGCCCTTTAGCGAAGAGGAAAGCGGTGCTGGGCTAAAAGGGTCAGGCCGAGAAGGACAGGCGATGGACTATCAGCGAAGCTTCGAGGAGGCGATTGCCCGCCTGAAGGCGGAAGGGCGCTACCGCACCTTCGCCAATCTCGAGCGTGACGCGCGCCGGTTCCCGATCGCCCAGTGGCGCCCGGAGGGCGAGGAAGACCGCCCGCGCGAAGTGACGGTCTGGTGCTCGAACGACTATCTCAGCATGGGCGGCCATCCCGACGTCATCGAAGCCTCGGTCAAGGCGGTCTGCGCCCACGGGGCCGGCGCGGGCGGAACCCGCAACATTTCCGGCACTCACAATCCGATCGTCGAGCTCGAGGCCGAGCTTGCCGACCTGCACGGCAAGCCGGCGGCGCTCGTCTTCACCTCCGGTTGGGTGTCCAATCTGGCGTCGATTTCGACCATCGCCGGGCTCTTGCCCGACTGCCTCATCCTGTCCGACGCGCTCAATCACAATTCGATGATCGAGGGCGTCAGGCGCTCGGGCTGCGAGAAGCGGGTCTGGCGGCACAACGACGTCGCCCATCTCGAAGAGCTGCTCGCCGCGGAGCCGCGCGACCGTGCGAAGCTCATCGTGTTCGAGAGCCTCTATTCGATGGACGGCGACATCGCGCCGATCGCCGAGATCGTGGCGCTGGCCGAAAAATACAACGCGCTCACCTATATCGACGAGGTGCATGCGGTCGGCCTCTATGGGCCTCGCGGCGGAGGCTTGAGCGAGCGCGAAGGGCTTGCGGCCCGCATCGACATCATCGAAGGCACGCTCGCCAAGGGTTTTGGCTCGCTCGGCGGCTATATCGCGGCGAGCGAGGCGATCGTCGACGCGGTGAGAAGCTTCGCTCCCCAGTTCATCTTCACCTCGACCCTGCCGCCGAGCGTCGCCGCGAGCGCGGCCGCGGCCGTCAAGCATCTGAAGCGATCGAACGCCGAGCGCGACCGCCACCAGCACATGGCGAAGCTCGTCAAGCACGCGCTTGCGCGCCGCCGGCCTGCCGGTCATGGACAATCCCTCGCACATCGTGCCGGTGCTTGTCGGCGACGCCAGGCAATGCCGCGCGGCGAGCGAACTCCTGCTCGAGCGGCATGCGATCTACATTCAGCCGATCAACTATCCGACCGTCGCCAGGGGGACGGAGCGCCTGCGCGTGACGCCGACGCCGGCCCATAGCGAAGCCCAGGTCGCCGATCTGGTCGAGGCTTTGGTCGACGTGTGGAAGACACTCGGCCTCAAGTTCGAGGAGGCGCGCGTGATCCCGCTGTTCCGCGCCAATGCGAGCGAGGACGCCCATTGCGTCTATCCGGAGATGAAACGGGCGGCGGAATAGGGGTCCGTTCGGAGCCCACAGCGAGCTTGGCCAAGCCCTTTCTCGCAGCGCTTGCCGGCGAGCGGCAAAAGACGCCGCCGATCTGGCTCATGCGCCAAGCCGGCCGCTACTTGCCCGAATACCGCGAGCTGCGGGCGAAGGCCCCGACCTTCCTCGATTTTTGTTACACGCCCCGCCTCGCGGTTGAGGCGACCTTGCAGCCGATCCGCCGCTTCGGCTTCGACGCGGCGATCCTGTTCTCCGACATTCTCGTGATCCCCGACGCTTTGGGTCAGGCCGTGTCGTTCGAGAGCGGCGGTGGCCCGCGTCTCGATCCGATCGGCGACGCGGAGGCGCTCGCTACGCTGAGAGACGAGCCCGACTGGGGCCGGCTTCAGCCCGTGTTCGAAACGCTCGACCGCCTCAAAACTGACCTGCCGAAAGAGACAGCGCTGATCGGCTTCTGCGGCGCGCCATGGACGGTGGCGAGCTACATGATCGCGGGCCGAGGCACGCCGGACCAGGCGCCGGCGCGGCTCTTCGCCTATCGCCATCCGGACCTGTTCGCGCGCCTGATCGACCGGCTTGTCGACGCTTCGGCCGAATACCTTCGCCGCCAGTTCGCGGCGGGCGCGGATGCGGCGCAGATCTTCGATTCCTGGGCGGGCGTGCTGCCGCCGGCTGAATTCGACCGCTGGTGCGTCGCGCCGATCAAGGCGATCGCGGCCAAGGTTCGCGCCGAGACGCCGAATGCGCGGCTGATCGCCTTTCCGCGCGGCGCAGGCGACGCAGCTCGCCAAATTCGCGGGCCTCGCCGGAATCGACGCGATCGGCCTCGACACCGCCACGGATCCCCGAGCCGCCATCGCCGCTCTGCCCGAGCGGGTCACGCTCCAGGGCAATCTTGATCCCCTCGCGCTGGTTGCGGGCGGACGGCGCCTCGACGAGCAAATCGAGCGCGTGCTCAGCGGCTTTCAGAGCCGCGCCTCATATTTTCAATCTCGGCCATGGCGTCGTGCCCGAAACGCCTGTCGAGCATGTCGAGCGCCTCGTCGCCCGGGTGCGCGGCCAAAAAGCGCCATGAACGATTCACATAGCTTCGATCGAAGACCCGCGTTTCGCCGCCGTCCGCGACTGGTTCGGGACGCTGCAGCAGCGGATCATCGCCGCGATGGAGGCGCTCGAGCGCGAGTTCGCGGGCGTTGGCGCCGATCGTCCGCCGGGACTATTTCAGCTCGAACCCTGGGAGCGAACCGACGCGAGCGGCGCGCCGGGCGGCGGCGGGCGGATGGCTATGCTGCGCGGGCGCCTGTTCGAGAAGATGGGCGTGCATTCTTCCGTCGTTTACGGCGCCTTTCCGGCCGAATTCGCCTCACAAATTCCCGGCGCCGACAAAGACCCGCGCTTCTGGGCGGCCGGCGTTTCGGTGATCGCCCATCCGTGGAGCCCGCATGTGCCGACCGTGCACATGAATACGCGGCTCGTGCGCACGACCAAGACATGGTTTGGCGGCGGCGCGGATCTGACGCCGACGCTCGATGAGCGTCGCAAGCCGGACGATCCGGACGCCATCGCCTTTCACGCCGCGATGCGGGCGGCTTGCGAGCGCCATTCCGGCGTCGCGCGACGCCGAGCGCTACAAGACCTGGTGCGACGAGTACTTCTATCTCAAGCATCGCAAGGAGCCGCGCGGGATCGGCGGCATCTTCTTCGACTATCTCAACAGCGCAGGCGATCCTGGAAATTCTGCTTTCGATGCGGACTTCGCCTTCGTGCGCGACGTCGGCGAGAGCTTTCTTGCGATCTATAGCGATATTGTCCGGCGCAACGCCGAGAAACCATGGACCGAGGCCGAGCGCGAGCAACAATTGGCGCGCCGCGGACGTTACGTTGAGTTCAATTTGCTCTATGATCGCGGCACGATCTTCGGCCTGAAGACCGGCGGCAACGTCGCTTCGATCTTGTCCTCGATGCCCCCGCTGGCCAGCTGGCCCTGAAGGCGCTCAGACAAAAACTCTCGGAGAGAACCCATGACCAACGCCGCTGAATCCGGCCGCTTTCGCATTGGCGGCGCTTTTGACGTCAACCGCCTTGGCTACGGCGCGATGCGCATCGTTGGCAAAGGGATCTGGGGCCCGACCCCGCATCGCGACGAGGCTTTGAAGACGCTGCGCCGGCTGCCCGACCTCGGCGTCGACTTCATCGACACCGCCAATTCCTATGGCCCCAATTTTTCCGAGGAGCTGATCAAAGAAGCGCTCGCGCCCTATGGCAAGATCCACGTCGCGACCAAGGGCGGCCTCACGCGCACCGGGGAGAACATCTGGATCCCGCTGGGGCGGCCGGAATATCTGATCCAGCAGGCGCATACGAGCCGCTGGCGGCTCGGCGTCGACATCATCGATCTCTGGCAATTGCATCGCATCGATTCGAAAGTGCCGGCCAAGGAGCAGTTCGACGCCATCGCCACGCTGATCAAGGACAAGGTCATCCGCTGCGCGGGTCTGTCGGAAGTCAGCGTCGCCGACATCGAGGCGGCCCAGAAGGTCTTCCCCGTCGCCACGGTGCAGAACCGTTATAATTTCATCGACCGCGCAAGCGAGGCGGCGCTCGACTACTGCGAGAAACACAGCATCGGCTTCATCCCCTGGGCGCCGCTCGATGCCGGCGCCTCGGCGAAGCCCGGCTCGGCCCTGGACGCGATTGCGCACAAGCACAAGGCGAGCCCGGGCCAGATCGCGCTCGCCTGGCTCTTGAAGCGCAGCCCGGTCATGCTGCCGATCCCCGGCACCGGCAAGGTCGCGCATTTGGAGGAGAACGTCGGCGTCGGCCGCGATCAAGCTCACGGACGAGGAGTTCGACACCCTCGGCCGCGTCGGGCGCGGGAAAGCGTGAGGCGGGTTTCGACCTCGAGGTCGGCGACGGAACGCGGGCGAGTCACTTTTCCCCCATCGCGTCTGAATAATTATCTCGGCAGCGCGCCCTCGCCCTGATATTCGGCGGAACGGGCAGGGGCCGAGGATGACGGAGACACGTAAGCTTGCAGCGATCTCTTGATCCGACCATCGCAGCGCGCAACGGTCGGGTGGTTAAGCGCACCGGCGACGGGCTGATCGTCGAGTTTCGCAGCGTGGTCGACGCGGTGCGCTGCGCCCTCGATATCCAGAACGCCATGCCGGAGCGCAACGCCGCTTTGCCTGAAGACCGGCGGATCGAATTCCGCATCGGCGTTCATCTCGGCGCGACGTGGTCGAAGAGATCGACGGCGACCTCATGGGCGATGGCGTAACATCGCCGCTCCGCTTGTCGCGCGCTCTCGATTGCGCGCTAAGGCCGACGCCGCGAGCCGCCCAGAAGCTCACCCGCGCTTGGGTGGCGGCTCGATGAGCGCAATTCCCTCGCCCTTTGGGCGTTCGCGATGATCTGTGTCTTCACGCGACAGTACGACGAAGCGGGCAGCGCTGGCGAAAAGGGGGTCGCCGTCAACCCGAACTATGCTGAAGCCCATACGGTGCTCGGCGTGACCCGGCTCTATACCGGCCGCTTCGAAGACGCGATCGCATGTTTTGAGCGCGCAATGGCGCTTGATCCTTATTTTCCCGGTCTCTGGCTCTATTTCAAAGCTCAGGCGGTCTATCAGCTCGGCCGCTATCCTGAGGCCGTTGCGCTGTTGAAGCGGCGCATCCAACGCAATCCCGAAACCGACCTCGCCCGCGCGTTGCTGGCGGCGTGCTACGGCCAGATGGGCCTCGTCGACGAGGCGCAGGACACATGGCGAGAGCTCATGCGCGTCAATCCCGGCTATTCTCTTGGGAAGAACCAGCTCGAAACGCCATACAAGAATCCCGCCGATTTCGAGCGGATCGTTGAAGGCCTGCGCAAGGCGGGGCTGGCGAAAAAAGGAATGACCGGCTAGCTCCGCAGCACCGCGCAGGCGCCGCCGACGGCCTGGATGCGCGCGCAAAGCTTCCGTGCTTCGCCGCCGGTCTGAGCCGGCAGGCGGACGCGGTAGAAGGGCCGCCAGCCTCGGCTGCGCAGGACGGAGCCGAGAACGAACGGTTGCATGTCTCCCATCACGCTTGAATACTCATGCTGCGCTCGGGCGAAGGCGCGCAACGCCGAGCCTTTCGAGAAGCTGGCGGCGATCTGCACGCCCCAGGGCGCAAACCAGCCCGAGACGACGGAGGAGGGCGCCGTCACGCGGAGATTGGCGACGAGGCTCAGGCAGGATGAACTTTTGTCCAGCGCCGGCTCCGCCGGCGGCTTGTCGCTACGCCACTCATCGGCCGTATGGCCGGTGACGGCGAGCACGTAATCCTCCGTTTCGAACGGAAGCGATCCCTTGTTGGCGAGCCAATGGGCAACCGCCGTGGGCCCTCCGTTATAAGCGGCGGCCGCCAGCCCCAGATTGCCGAAGCGGAGTCTGAGTTCGTTCAAGAACCTTGCGGAGGCTGGGATCGCCGCGGCGGGATCAAAAGGATCGATGAGCCCGCGCTCGTTCGCCGTCCCCGGCATGAACTGGGCGACCCCTTGCGCGCCCGCGGGACTGACTGCGTTCGGCCGGAACGAACTCTCCCGCCAGATGAGCTTGGTGAAGAAGTCGGCGGCAGCCCCTCCGCCCTGGCGGACGCCTCGACGATCCCGCACAGGGTCGCGACCGCGTTGTCGGTTTCGGCGCCGGCGTCGGCGCGCGCCACTTCGGCCTTCAGGCAAGCTACGAGCGCGGCGAGCGCGATGGCTTTCCGCAAAGCGCTGGCTAAACCTCGCCTGCGGCACGCGTCGTGCATGCCTTTGCCCGCTAAGGCGCCGATGCTATAGGGGCTCGTCGCCCGCACGTCGCGCGTCTCCCGTCAACGAGAGTTCCTCTTAGATGCCTAAGATCAAGGTCACGAATCCGGTTATCGAACTCGATGGCGACGAGATGACGCGCATCATCTGGCAGCTGATTCGCGACAAGCTCATTCATCCCTATCTGGACATCGACCTCAAGTACTACGATCTCTCGGTCGAAAACCGCGACGCCACCAACGATCAGGTCACGATCGATGCGGCCGAGGCGATCAAGGCGGCGGGCGTCGGCGTCAAATGCGCGACCATCACCCCGGACGAGGCGCGGGTCAAAGAGTTCCATCTGAAGGAAATGTGGAGGAGCCCGAACGGCACCATCCGCAACATTCTGGGCGGCGTCATCTTCCGCGAGCCGATCATCTGCAAGAACGTGCCGCGTCTCGTCCCGAGCTGGACCCAGCCGATCATCATCGGCCGCCACGCTTATGGCGACCAATACCGCGCGACGGATTTCAAGGTTCCCGGAAAAGGCCGCCTCACCATGAAGTTCGAGGGCGACGACGGGACGGTGATCGAGAAGGAAGTGTTCAAGTTCCCGAGCGCCGGTATTGCGCTGTCGATGTACAATCTCGACGACTCGATCCGCGATTTCGCCCGCGCGTCGCTGAACTACGGGTTGCTGCGCAAGTATCCTGTCTACCTCTCGACCAAGAACACGATTCTGAAGGTCTACGACGGCCGCTTCAAGGATATCTTCCAGGAGGTGTACGACGCCGAGTTCAAGAGCCGGTTCCAGTCTCTCGGCATCACTTATGAGCATCGCCTGATCGACGACATGGTCGCCGCGGCGCTCAAGTGGTCGGGCGGCTACGTGTGGGCTTGCAAGAACTATGACGGCGACGTGCAGTCGGACACGGTCGCGCAGGGCTTCGGTTCGCTCGGCCTTATGACCAGCGTGCTGATGACGCCGGACGGACAGACCGTCGAAGCCGAGGCGGCGCATGGCACCGTCACCCGCCACTACCGCGAACATCAGAAGGGCAACGAGACCTCGACCAACTCGATCGCCTCGATCTTCGCCTGGACGCGCGGTCTTGCGCATCGGGCCAAGCTCGACGGCAACGAGGCGCTGGCCAAGTTCACCTCCACGCTCGAGAAGGTCTGCGTCGACACGGTCGAGGCCGGCTTTATGACCAAGGATCTTGCGCTCCTCGTCGGCCCCGATCAGAAGTGGCTCTCGACCGAGGGTTTCCTCGACAAGATCGATCAGAACCTGAAGAAGGCGATGGCGTAACAGCGCGAGCGCGCTGGCTTACGCCCCAGCCGCCCGGCGGACGCCCTCTTCGACCGCAGCCAGCGCTTCGCTGCGTTTTCGCGCCGTCCGGGCCGCCGGCTTGCGCCATGTCCGGGCGGCCGCCGCCGCCCTTGCCGCCAAGCGCCGCCGAACCGAGGCGCACCAAGTCAACCGCATTGAAGCGGCTCGTCAGATCGGGCGTGACGGCGACGACGATGCTCGCCTTGCCGTCCTCGCTCGCCGCCGCAATCGCGACCACGCCCGAGCCGACGCTCTGCTTGGCTTCGTCGGCGAGCGACTTCAGGTCCTTCATGTCGACGCCGCTCACCGCGCGGGCGTAGAGCTTGACGCCCGCGACGTCGCGCGCCGCGTTGGTTTCCGTCGCGCGCGCCGCCGCCCATCGCGAGCTTCCGCTTGGCGTCGGCGAGTTCGCGCTCGAGCTTGCGTCGATCTTCGATCAGCGCCTCGAGCCGTTCGGTCGCCTCGCCAGCCGGCGCGCGCAACAGAGCCGCGAGATCGCCGTAAGCGCGGGAATCGGCCTCGAGCCGCTTGCGCGCCTCGTCCCGCGTCTTGGCTTCGATGCGCCTCACGCCCGCCGCGACCGCGCTTTCGCCGACGATGGTGATGAGGCCGATGTCGCCGGTGCGATGGACATGGGTGCCGCCGCAAAGCTCGATCGAATAGGTGCGCTCGTGATCGTGGCCGTCGTCGATCTCGCCCATGCTGACGACGCGCACTTCGTCGCCATATTTCTCGCCGAACAGAGCGCGGGCGCCGGACGCGCGCGCATCGTCGAGGCCCATGAGCCGCGTCGTCACCTCGGCGTTTTCCAGCACCACGTGGTTGGCGATGTCCTCGACCTTTTCGAGTTCGGCGCGCGTGATCGGCTTCGGGTGGGCGATGTCGAAGCGCAGCCGCTCGGGCGAGACCAGCGAGCCCTTCTGCGACACATGATCGCCGAGCACCATGCGCAAAGCTTCATGCAGAATGTGCGTCGCCGAATGGTTGGCGCGCGTCGCCGTGCGCGCGTCGTGATTGACCTGAAGCTCGACCGCTAGCCCTAAGCTCGCCGCGCCCTCGACGATCGTCACGTCATGGACGACCAGGTCGCCGAGCTTCTTGCGCGTGTCCGTGACTTCGGCGCGGAAGCCGGAAGCCGTGATCTCGCCGACGTCGCCGACCTGACCGCCGGACTCGCCGTAGAACGGGCGTCTGATTGAGGATCAGCGATCCCGCGCTCGCCCGCGTTGAGCGTCTCGACTTCGACGCCGTCCTTGACGATCGCGCGAATGACGCCCTCGGCGGTCTCGGTCTCGTAACCCAGAAACTCAGTCGCGCCGACGCGTTCGCGCAAGCCGTACCAGATCGTTTCGGTCGCCGCTTCCCCCGACCCCGCCCAGGCGCGTCGCGCCTCGGCGCGCTGGCGCTCCATCGCGGCGTTGAAGCCGTCCGTGTCGACCGAAAGTCCGCGCGCACGCAAAGCGTCCTGCGTCAGATCGAGCGGGAAGCCAAAGGTGTCGTAGAGCCGGAACGCCGTCTCGCCGTTCAGCACGCCGCCCTGCCTAAGCGTGCGCGTCTCGTCCTCGAGAATGGCGAGGCCCCGCGCAAGCGTCGAGCGAAAGCGCGTCTCCTCGAGCTTCAGGGTCTCAGAGATCAGCGACTCCGCGCGGATCAGCTCGGGATAAGCCTGACCCATCTCGCGCGTCAGCGCCGGAACGAGCCGCCACATCAAGCGGATCGCGCGCGCCGAGCGATCTGCGCGTGGCGCATGGCGCGGCGCATGATGCGGCGGAGCACATAGCCGCGGCCTTCGTTCGACGGCAGCACGCCGTCCGCGACCAGGAAGGCGGACGCGCGCAGATGGTCGGCGATGACCCGGTGCGAGGCGCGCTGCGGCCCATCGGGATCGACGCCGGTCAGGTCCGAGCTCGCGCGGATGAGCGCGCGGAAAAGGTCGATGTCGTAATTGTCGTGCACGCCCTGCAGCACGGCGGCGATGCGCTCGAGCCCCATGCCGGTGTCGATCGACGGGCGCGGCAGGTTGACGCGCTCGCCGCCCGGCAGCGTCTCGAACTGCATGAACACGAGATTCCAGATCTCGATGAAGCGGTCGCCGTCCGCATCCGGCGAGCCGGGCGGACCGCCCGGGATGTGGTCCCCGTGATCGTAGAAAATCTCCGAGCACGGCCCGCAGGGGCCGGTGTCGCCCATCGCCCAGAAATTGTCGCTCGTCGCGATGCGGATGATCCGCTCCTCGGGGAGCCCTGAGATCTTCCGCCACAGATTGAACGCTTCGTCATCGTCGTAATAGACGGTGATGGTGAGCTTTTCCGCAGGCAGCCCCAAGTCGCGGGTCAGCAGGCCCCACGCGTATTCGATCGCGTAGTCCTTGAAATAGTCGCCGAACGAAAAGTTGCCCAGCATTTCGAAGAACGTGTGGTGGCGCGCGGTATAGCCGACATTGTCGAGATCGTTGTGCTTGCCGCCTGCGCGCACGCATTTTTGCGAGGTCGTCGCCCTGACGTAGGGACGCTTCTCGACACCGGTGAAGACGTTCTTGAACTGCACCATCCCGGCGTTGGTGAACATGAGCGTCGGGTCGTTGCGCGGCACGAGCGAGCTCGACGGCACGACGTTATGCCCGTTCTTGGCGAAGAACTGGAGGAAGTTCGATCGGATGTCGTTGACGCCGCTCATGAACCAAAATCGCTTGAAGGAGAAGGCCGGCTAACGGGCGTTCTAGAACAAGGTTCTCGAAAGCGCCAATGGCGGGCACGCCCAATATGGTGACGGACCTGATGGTCGTCGAGGCTGCAAGCCTTCAGCTGTGCAATCAAGGCGCCAAATCGACGCTAGGTGGATGCCGATTTCAAATTGAATCTGTGTTGTGCGCCGCCTATACCTCGGAACGAAGGTAGGCGGTGGCGGCGCCCGCTTTGCCGCCATTTTGCAACGGGGCGCCTCAGTATCGGCACACGAATGAGTTCGCAGGCAGAACGTCTCGGCCGCCGACGGCTCCGGCAATCTTCTCGCGCTCGCCCTTTTGGCGCTGATTGTGGGCGCCGCGGCGGGATTTGTGGGTGCAGTCTTCCGGCTCGCGCTCGAGCAGGCAGACCGTCTGCGCGACGCCTTGATAGCCTGGGCGCACGGCCAGCAACTTGAGGGCTTCGCGATCGTGGTCGCCGCTTGTGCGGCTGCGACGCTCATCGCGGCCTCGCTGGTTCGGCGCTTCTCGCCTTATGCATCGGGGAGCGGCATCCCTCACGTCGAGGCGGTGTTGCACGGAGAGCTGCCGGAGGCGCCGTTTCGCATCATTCCGGTCAAGTTCGTCGGCGGCGTGTTGGCGATCGGGGCGGGGCTTGCGCTTGGGCGAGAGGGCCCGAGCGTTCAGATGGGGGCGACCATGGCCCACCTGATCGGGAAGCTGTTCCGCCGCGGCTGGCCCGACTGCAGAGTGCTTCTGGCGGCGGGCGCCGGCGCCGGCCTTGCGACCGCGTTCAACGCGCCGATCGCCGGCGCCATCTTCGTCCTGGAGGAGCTCGACCGCCGCTTCGAGCCGCGCATTGCGATCGCGGCGCTTGGCGCCTCGGCGACCGCAATTGCAGTGTCGCGCGTGCTGCTCGGCAATGCGCCGGACTTTCATGTCGAAGCGTTGAACTATGCCGCGGCCGAGACCAGGCCGCTCTATTTTGTCCTAGGCGCGATCGCCGGGCTCATGGCGATCGTCTACAATCGCTCGCTGCTCGCGACCATGGCCGCGGCGGAATGGCTGGGCCGCGCGCCCGCCGAACTGCGCGCGGCGCTCATCGGGGCCGCGATCGGAGCGCTGGCTTGGTACTGGCCCGATCTCGTGGGCGGCGGCGACATGATCACCCAGCGCACTCTGGCCGGAGCCGAGACGCTTGCCATCCTTCCGCTTCTCTTCCTGCTGAGGCTCGGGCTCGGCGCCGTGTCCTATGCCGCGATGACCCCAGGCGGGCTGTTTGCGCCTTTGCTTGTGCTGGGAGCGCAACTGGGCCTGTTCTTTGGGCTGCTTTCTCGTCTCGCATTTCCCGATCTGGACATTCAACCGGAGGGCTTCGCGGTCGTCGGCATGGCCGCCTTCTTCACCGGCGTGGTGCGGGCGCCGCTGACCGGCATCGTGCTCGTCACCGAGATGACGGCGAATGTCACGATGCTCTTGCCGATGCTCGGCGCCTGCTTTGCGGCGATGTTGATACCGACGCTCCTGTCTGATCCGCCTCTCTACGATTCCCTGCGAGAAGGCATTCTGCGACGCGCACACGCGCTCGCCGGCAAGACGAAAAGCGCCGACCCGGATCTGGCCGACAGCCCGCCTGCGAGTCGAACGGGTTTGGATGAGACCGAGTCAAATCGACCCTAGCGGCGGCGCGATCAGCGATCCAATGTCCTTTGGATCGTATCGAACATTTCAAGCCCCGGAGCGGAATTCGCGATTTGTGCTAGACTCGAGTGCGCGAAAGCGGGCCGGATGAGCGAAAACCGAAAGATCGTAGCGATCCTCGCCGCCGATGTGGTTGAATTCAGCCGTCTCGCCGCGGCTGACGAGGATCGCACGCTCGCCCGATTGCGGGCGCTGCGCAGCGACCTGATCGACCCGACCATCGCCGTTCACAAGGGGCGGGTGGTGAAGCGCACTGGCGACGGGCTCCTCGCCGAATTTCGCAGCGTGGTCGACGCGGTACGCTGTGCGATCGAAGTGCAGCACGGCATGATCGAACGCAACGCCGGCGTGCCGGCCGAGAGACGCATTGAGTTCCGCATTGGCATTCATTTGGGTGACGTCGTCGAGGAGGCCGA
>CAVUPE010000028.1:0-49513 GCA_963743265.1 uncultured Alphaproteobacteria bacterium
ACGGCGATCCCGAGACAATTGTCATAGAAGGCGGCAGCGGACGTTTCGATCGCGTCGGCATGCGCATGGCCACAGGCTCAATCCACGTCGAAGGGGAAGTCGGCGTTCAGGCGGGGTGCCTGATGTCGGGCGGACAATTGACCATTCGCGGCGATGCGGGCCCGTTTGCGGGTTCCGGAATGAAAGGCGGAACGCTGGACATCGAGGGCAATGCGGGCGAGCGGCTCGGAGGCCCGTTGAGCGGGGAGACGGTAGGCATGAGGGGTGCGTGCCTACAAGCGCGCGGCGACGCAGGCGCACGGGCCGGCGACCGGCTGAGGCGCGGCTTCGTTCTGATCGAAGGCCGTGCAGGCGCCTACGCGGGCAGCCGCATGATCGCGGGCACCTTGGCGATCGGGGGCGAAGCAGGCGATCTGCCCGGCTATTTGATGGGGCGCGGCACGATCTTCTTGGGCGAGGCGCGACGCTGTTCTCGCCGAGCTTCAGCGATTGCGGCGAACATGACCTGGTCGCGGCGCGGCTTCTGGCCAATCACATCGCCAAATTCAGCGGGAAGCTGGCGACGCTTTTCCGCCGGCCGTTGCGGCGTTGGGCAGGTGATCTGGCCGCGCTCGGCAAGGGAGAAATTTTACTACCGAGCCCGTAAGCGTTCCCCTCCGGCGGCTTGCGCTCCGCAACGCGAGCGCTATCCTTGGCTTATCGGCGCGGGGCGGACGACTTTCGGAAGGAAATGGCATGACCGCCGTCGTCCTGTCGCCGGAGCCTGAACGTGCGTGGTCCGGCGTGGATCGCGCGCCCCTCTTGCGTTGGCTGATCTTTACCGGTGCGACCGTTTTTGCCGCGATTCCTGTTGTGGCGCTACGGCCTCATTCGCTTGATGGTTGTTTCCGACCGCACGTACCTGTCCTCGGTGATCGCTCTGATCTACGTGGGAGCGTCGCTGCATTGTGTTTGGCGAACGATCGTCGTTTCGCGCGAAGGCGATGCGGGACAGCGGGTCGCGGCGCGCATCGAGACGGGAGGCGCGGACGCCCCCACACTCGACCCGTCGGCGGCGCTCCCCGATGGTCTTATCGCCGACCACATCCGCGATCTTGCCTTGAAAGCGCGAACGCAAGGGCGTGGCGGCTCGATCAGACGCTGCTGCTCCGCTCGCTCGCCGATCGCCTGCGCGGCTCCAATGGGTTCGGCTCCTTCGCCAGCGACACGCTGATGAAACTGGGCCTGCTAGGAACGATCATCGGTTTCATCATCATGCTAGCGCCGATCGCGGGGCTCGACGTGAGCGACAAGTCAGTGCTGAAATCCTCGATGGGGCTGATGAGCGAGGGGATGGCGGTGGCGATGTACACCACGCTCGCTGGCCTCGTCGGCTCTATTCTGTTGAAGGTCCAGTATTATATGCTCGAGAGCGCGACGGCGAAGGTGTTCTCACGCGCGGTGACGCTGACCGAGACGCGCGTCGTTCCAGCCTTAGAGCGCAGCCCACGATCTGGCCATACGCGCATGATCGATGATTTCGGCCTCTATCCGCGCGAAGAGCCGTTCGATCCCTTCAGTGTGATGTTGTTCAAGGCGCTGCAGGTGGTTGCGTTTCTCTTTTTCCTCGCGCTGCTGGCGATATCGCCCGAGGCCAAGGACGGCAAGATCAACTCGAAAGCCGAGTTCATCATCACCATGGATTGGCCCGATAGCCATCCGGACGATCTTGATCTGTTTGTGCAGGATCCAGTGGGCAACATCGCCTGGTATCGTCACCGCGAGGCTGGCTTTCTGGTGCTCGACCGGGACGACCGCGGCGGCGCCAACGATTTCATCGTGGTCAACGCCAGGAAGATCGCCTCGCCAATTCGCGAGGAGATCGTCACCATCCGCGGCCTCGTCGCCGGCGAATACACGGTCAACGTCAGCCATTTCGTGGCGACAACCAGCGCGCCGGTGCCCGCGAAAGTGAAAGGTGCAAAAGCTTAACCCGACCGCGCAGGTCGTTTTCGACGACACAGTCTTCGTCGATCACACCGGCGACGAGAAGACGGCGGTCCGGTTCACGCTTGATAGCGAAGGCAAAGTCACGGACGTCAATCGCCGGCCGAAGTCGCTGATGGAGACCTTTCGCAATGTGCGCCAGAACGGCGCCGACCGCGACCCCAAAACAGGTTACGTGAAGCAGCTGTGACCAACCTCAGCGACGTCATCATCTGGCTGTCGATCGCCTATGCTCTGCTCGGCGTCCTTTTGCTCGTCATCTGCGTCTTCGCCAAGGTCCCGTGGCGAGTGAAGGCAGGCGCTATCGTGCTGACGAGCGCCTTTTACGTGGTGAGCTTCTTTGCGACCCGCGGCCTGCTCGGCTGGTCGTCGACCGATCCTCTCCCGCCGAAATTCAAGCTCTTGGGCGCCCGGATCGTTGAACCGCACTCGCTTGAGGGCGATCCCGGCGCCATTCACTTGTGGGTCGAGGCGCTCGACGACGACAATTTCCCAAGCGGCGTGCCGCGCGCCTATCGTCTGCCCTATGACGGCCGTCTGGCCGAGAGGACAGAGGCCGCGATCCGCGCGAGCGCCGACGGCAAACCACAAGGTGGTCGCACTGCGGATTTCGGCAACGGCCAGGGCGGCGTAGCAGAAGCGACCGCGCGCGAGGTCACGCCCTCAACGATCACAACAACGGGCGGCGGCGACCCCTCTTCCGGCGGTCCGCTCGATCCCCAGTCTGCGCACGGCGAGAACCAGACGATTAATTTTGCGCCGCTCGCCCCGCCGCGTATGCCCCCTAAGGACGCGAAATAGCAGCGCCACTCTCGCCCACCCCGCGCATTCACTCTTGATAGGCGCGCTCGAGATGGATCGCCTTGGCGAGATAAGGGACGTTCGTCCTGTCGATACGTGCCGAATCGAGATCCAGGCCCGATGTCTCGGCGCCTTGAAGAACGACGCCGCGGAAGTCTGCGCCGCTTGCGTCCGCCTCGCGCAACGTCGCCCCGGCGAGGTTGGCGCCGGAAAGCTTGGCGAAGCGCAAGTCCGCGCGGGCGAGATTGGCGTGCGAGAAGTCGGTGCGGCTTAGGTCCGCCGATTTGAAGATCGCGCGCATGAGCCCCATCGACTGATTCTTTTCGTCGGCGCTGCAATTCGCATCTGGGAACCGAGCGCCGACGAGATGCGCACCGGTTAGGTCGGCGGTCACACGCGCGCCGCTGAGATTGGCGCCATCGAGACGCGCGCCCGCCATCTGCGTCGCGAACAGGCTAGCCTTGACGAGGCTGGCCCCAGTGAGATCGACGTCAAGCGCCCAGGCCTGGTCCACGGTCGCCCCATCGAGCGTGGCGTGCGAAAGGTTTGCGTGGTTGAGCCGCGACGCCCGCAAGTTTGCGCCGGAAAAGTCGAGACCGGAGAGATCAAGGCCTGAAAGGCGTTTGCCTGTGAAATCGGCCCCATGTCCGCCGGACGCCGTCTTGAGCGCAGCTTCCACCTCGGCGCGCGTCATCTCGGCGGTCGTCATCTCCGGCGAGGTCAGGTCGAGGCCACGCATGGCGTCCTGTGCATAGGCGCCAAAAGCCCAGCCCGACCGCGATCGCAAGCACAAGCAAGCCTCTTGTCAATGGCGTGGTCACTCTGCGGCAGGCTGCGACAAGCTCACCGCCGTGCGTCGCCACGCGGTGATCGCTGCCCTTGATCAGATCTTCTGGTCGCCGGGGAAGGCGCATCGCCACCGCGTGACGCGCGTCGATGGATGTTCGTCCGACCACTGCGCGATATAGGGCGGCGCCTGCATCATGCACTGCATAAGCGATCCCTGCGAAACGAATTGCAGCCGCTGTTCGTCGCACTGGCTTGGCGCATTGAGCGCGCACACCGTCAGAATCAGCTCAATCATCGCCCACCCATGTTCAAGCGGAGCCGCACAGTCCCTCCACCGAACGAGTGTGGCATTTTGAACGAGCGGCCGCAACATTGCGATGGGCCCGTCGGTTCGCAGGATATTCGGCAAAATCCCTCGAACCACTCGCCAGCGAGCCGGCATGCACTTCTCGTATTCGGCGCTTGGCAAAACGCGCAAAGTTTCGCAAAGTTCTGATGACTTCGTTGGAAACCGCGACCGGCGAATACCATCGAGAAAGAGGCCCGCGTTGAAAGGGGTTCAGGTCACGGCGGCGGCGCGCCTGCATCTGGGTTTTCTCGATCTCGCCGGGGACCTTGGCCGACAGTTCGGATCAATTGGTCTCGCCATCGACGCGTTCGAGACCCGCATCGAGCTTCGCGAGGCGACAAGCCTTGAAGTGTTGGGCGAGGAGCGCGAGCGGGGTGCGCGCCTTGCGCGCCGCGTCGCCGAAAGCCTTGGCCTCGATACTAGCAAGAGGCTCGTCATCTCGAACGCAATTCCCGCGCACGCTGGACTCGGCTCCGGGACTCAGCTGGCGCTGGCGATCGCGACGGCGTTTCGCTGTTTGGCCGGATTGCCGCTCGAGGCGCGAGAGGATGCGCGTCTGCTCGATCGCGGCGCGCGTTCGGGCGTAGGCGTTGCATTGTTCGAGCGCGGCGGCTTGGCGGTCGATGCCGGCAGAGGGTCGAAGCACCGAGATCCCACCGGTGGTCGCGTGGGTGAACTTCCCCCGCGATTGGCGCATTCTTCTAATCTTGGACCCGCGCGTCGAGGGGGCGCACGGCGCCGCGGAAACGCGGGCGTTCGCTCGATTGCCGCCTTTTCCCGCCGACGCGGCGAGCGACATCTGCCGTCGCACGCTCATGCAAGTCCTACCCGGCGCCGCCGAAGTGGATATCGAGGCGTTCGGCGAGGGCGTCGCCAAGATTCAGGAAATGGTAGGCGATCATTTCGCACCGGCTCAGGGCGGCGGTCGCTTCACCAGCAAGCCGGTCAGCAGGGTCGCCGCGCAATTGAAGGCTCTCGGGGCGCATGGCATCGGCCAGAGCTCCTGGGGACCGACCGGCTTCGCCTTTGCATCCGACCCCGACCATGCGGAATTCCTCGCTCGGCGCGCCCACGCCGAGTGCGAATCGGGGGTGGAGATCAAAATCTGCAACGCGCGGCATTGCGGCGCCGAAATCCGCGAGGAAGAGGACGTCTCAGTCCGATGATCGCTTGGGAGGAACAATGGCCAAGAACATCCTGCACATGATGACGCCGCTCGCGCACATGAGCCCCTTCGACGTCAACATGGCGCTCGACGCAGGCTATGACGCGACGGCTTCCTACACCCATGTTTCGCTCGCCGAGATAACCGACCTCGTCCAGGACGCCATGTTCTCGCGGTCGCCGCGCGACGCGGTGCGCACGGGTGTGTTCATCGGCGGCAAAGACGCGCTTCTGGCCCTCGATATGCTCGACGCCGCAGGCAAGGCGCTGTTCAAGCCGTTCGAGATTTCGCTGTTCGCCGACCCCGCGGGCTCATTCACAACTGCAGCCGCGATGATAGCCGTCGTCGAAAAGACGCTGCGGGAGAAGAAGGATCGCGCGCTTCGCGGCTCCGCCGTCTCGGTCTTTGGCGCAACAGGCGTCGTGGGAACCGCGTCAGCCGTCATCGCCGCTCTCGAGGGCGCATCCGTCACCTTGGCCGGGCGCGACGGAACGCGTCGCACCGCTGATCACGCCACTGAGGTCAACCGGAGATTCGGCGTCAACCTTGCCGTCGCCGACGGCTCGAAGCCCGATAAGAAGGCGGCGATCCTGGCAGAGACGGAGATCGTGCTCTGCACGTCGAAAGCGGGCGTGCGCGTGCTCGACGCCGCTGAGATCGCGGGCGCTGCGAAGTTACTGGTCGCGGCCGACGTCAACGCGGTGCCGCCGTCGGGGATTGAAGGCGTGGAGGCGCAGGCCAACGGCGCGCCGCTCGGCCACCGCGGCGCGCTTGGCGTCGGCGCACTTGCGATCGGCAACGTCAAATATCGAACCGAGTCGGGGCTGTTCAAGCAGATGACCGAGAGCAAGACCCCGCTGCGTCTCGACTTCCGTCAGGCGTTCGATCTCGCGCGCACGCTGGCGTGACGGGGGGGCCCGCGCGCCGGAGGGGATGGTTTCCGGTCGACCCAAAGCCGTTATTGCGAGCGGAGCGAAGCAATCCAGGAGGGTCGGGCGCTCCGGCCTCCTGGATCGCCGCATCACTTCGCTTCTCGCGATGACGTCGCCGATTTAAGTCGATTGCATCCCGGTTAAGCGCCTCGATCGATGACGCCGACCGGCCGCACGTCCGCCGAGCCCGAGGCGCGCTCGCGGCGGATTTCGACCCCTACCGCGCCCTCGATCACATCGAGCTTGCGGATATTGACGCGAACCGTCCGCACCCGCACATGCTGCAACAGGGCCGCAGCGACCTCTTCCGCGAGCGTTTCAACAAAATCGACGTGGCCGCGCCCGACCACCAGACGTATGGCGTCGAGAATCAGGTCGTAGGAAAAAATCGAACGCATGTCGTCGGCATGCGCACCGGCGCGACGCACCAGAGCCTCGACGTCGAAGACGACGCGCTGATGGATGACGCGTTCGAAATCATAGGCGCCGATCGCGGCGGAGACGACAAAGTCGCGCACGAACACGCGGTCGAGTTCGCCTTCGTGGTCGCGTCCCCCGATGATCCCGCGCGCCAGCAATCGCCAATCGATCTTCGGCGAAGCGTCGGCTTCCGCTCTCTCGCGCGGGATCAGATCGCGGATGAGAACAACGGCATGCGGGTCGATCGCGCCTTGCCGATCGCGGGCGTGACAAAGCGCGCCTCGGAATCCAAGGACATCGGGGCGCACGAGCAACAGTCGCGGAACATCAGGCGCTTCGAGCGACCCGGCCAAGCCGCTCATCAAGTTGAGCGCGCGACACTGCGAGCAGAATTGATTGAGCTGCACGACCTCGAGATGCGCGATGAGGCGGCCGCGAGTTCTTGTCACGCGTGTCGAGCATCGCGCCCTTGAAGCCCAGCTTCCCGAGTTTAGCGAGAAGAGCGAAATCGGGCTTTTCGTCCGCGAACATCATGCCGACGAGCGCGACGTCCTGAGCCAGCCTGCCCAAAAGCTCGCCGAGACGTTGGAGCGTTGGAGCGTCAACGGCAAGTTTGACGTAATTGACGCCCATCGCCGCCAGCGCCCGTGCGTCCGCGAGCAACGTTTCTTGATCGTAAGGCGGGTCGCCGAGCGCCGCGCTCGTTTCGATTCGTCCCGCGACAGCGGCGATCGCCTGGCGCGCAATATCGAGCGAGACGGCTCCGAGCGCGCCGCGCCGCGCGTCCTTCAGATCGACGATATCGGCCCCAAGCTGTAGGACAACGCCGGCCTCGGCAGCGTTGGCGACACTGGCGAGCATGCGCGTCATCGCGTCGTGTCCTATTCTCCGTCGGGCGTGCACGCTTGCCGACGCCGAACGACGCCGGGGGCGACGTCAACGTGCACTTCGGCGGCTTGATTGGCCGCGAGCCCGATCTTATCATTACACTCGAGAGGAAACGCAAATGCATCCTGCGGCCCGCGCCGTTCTCGCGATCGCGATCGTGGCCTCATGGGCGGCGCCAGCGGTCGCTCAAATCAAGGGCAAGACTGATCCGGACTGGCCCTGCCAGCAGATCAAGACGCCGACTTTTTCGCTCGCCGCAGTCTGGGCTGGGCCTCAGCTCGATCTGAACTCTCAGAGCTGGCGCGATGAAGGCGACGTCGCGGATCTAAAGGCGCAAATGGCGCAGCGGCGTGTTCCCATCGCCGATGTGGTGGCCGCAATCACCGACTTCAAATCGAAGGCCGGCCCCGACGCGGACGCCAAGCTTCTGCGCGCCTTCGCCGCGGCGTTTGCGGATTTGTCCGAACAGCGCACCCAGATCATCAACGGCCTGGATCGGATTGGCCGCAAGCAAAAGACTCTGGCCGATCGCATCCGGGCGGAGAACGAGGACGTGCAAAAATCGTCTGACCAGAATCCGGCCAGCCAGTCGCCAGCTGGCGGCGGCAGTCAAGAACGGCTGCTATGGGATCTTCGCGTCTTCGACGATCGCCGCCAGACGGTCACTTACGTCTGCGAGGCGCCGACGCTGATCGAACAGCGCATCGGGGAGATCGCCCGCGCGGTGGAAAAGACTCTCTAGCGCCGGACCCATTTCGGCGGAGCCGTCCCGAGGAAGCGCAAAAGGTCACGCTCCACAGTACTTTCAGCTACTTACCTGCTCTTTTACGCAACTTTTTTCGATCCCGCCCCAAGCCGTTAGCCTATACTCGCCGCCCATGCGCGGATGCGCTGATTTCATCATTCAGAACACAATAGCACACGGTTCTGATTATGTCAAGAAAATGCAGCATACCCGCACGATCCAATTCCTTCGGGCCGTAGCCAGGCGCAGGCGCAGGCGTCAGGGCGAGATCGGCTTGTCGTTCTCGTCGAGCAAGGGCACGCCGTAAGAGCGCAAGATCGCTTGAATTTCGTCCTGATTCTCGGAGATCACCTTATTGAGGGTGCGCTTCCAATTCTGATCGGAATGCCGCACCCCCATGACAATCCGAAAGACCATCGGGGGGCCGCCTTGCTCTTTCACGAGCGGAACGACCGCGGTCGGGGTCTTGGCCTTCGTCGCGTAGTAGCCCGCGATCGGACCCCAGAGCAGCGCAACGTCGATCTCGCCGCGTTCCAGGTCGTCCATCATCTCGTGGGTCGGCGAATCGAAGCGCGTATCGGTGACCAGCGCGTAGGATTTGATGTGGCCGAGCAAGCCGTCTTCGGCCAGGAAGGTCGCCGGCGGGGTGCCCGCGACGATGCCGATCTTCGCTGTTTTCAGACGCGGATCGCCCAGCGAATCCAGCCCCTTGAAAGGACCGTCCTGGTGATACGCGATCGCGTAGCTCGTTCGGTAGTACGGGCTGGTCGGCTGAACGAGGTCATCGCCTTGAGCAATTCCTAGGACGACGTCGCAGCGATGGGCGTTGAGCGTGTTGCGAATGAAGCCGGTGGCGTCGGGATAAAACGTATACGCGACCGACTTGCCGAGTTTGTGCGCGAGAAGCGCCGCGATTTTGTTTTCGAAACCTTCGCCGGCTTCGTTGGAGAAAGGCAGAGCGTGCGGGTCGGCGCAGGCCCGAAAGACGTTCGGATCGATCAGTTCGATCGAGCCTCCCGCATCCTGCGCGCCAGCGACGCCGGGAAGCGCCACACCGACCAGTGCGACAAGCGCGATAGCGATCGACTTAGCGGCGCTCGCCATTAGCCACCCATGCATGTCGTTTCGGCCTGTTCGAACACAGGCGGCTTGTCGTCGTGCTTGGGCGGCCTACCACGCGGAATCGCGTCTTGAGAGCGGGCGCGCAGATAGACGTAAATGTCGTTGAGGTAGCACGTCACATTCTTATTGTCGCCAAAGGCAGGCATGACTTTTTCCTGACCCGCCCCGAGGTCCTGCTTGCCGCCGGTGACGATCCCGAAGAATTCGGCGTAACCGATCGTTTTGAGCGAGTTCGCAAGCGCGGGGGCATAGGAAGAGCCCTCTCCATCGGGCCCATGGCAAACGTGGCACTCCGAATGATAACGGCGGAACCCGGAATAAGTGTACCAGTCGACGGTCCCGTCCCCGGATACTTTAAAGGTCGGGTCGCCGATCGCGTCGCGCCACATGCCTTGCTCGTTGGTGACCGCGGCCGGGTCACCGGGCGGATCGGCGCGGGCGACAAGCGGCGTAGCCAAGGCGAGCGCACATCCGAGCCCAAGCAGAAGTTTGGAAATCGTCACGTTTGTTTCTCAAGCGGTCTGGATCAAAGAAGGGGCCCGGCGCGGGTTTTGTTCCCCGCGCCGAGCCCCGTTTATCCGCGTGCAGTCAGCGCCGGCCGCTCAGTCGGTCGGGAGAGCGAATACCGTGAGCGTGCCGCCGAGAGCCGTGTAGTTCGACAAGGCCGCATAGCCGCCGACAGCGCCTAGACCGTCCTGCGGCTTGGTCAAACCGGCCGCGAGGCCGATGCCCGCCCAGCCGCCGACGCCGGACAGGATCGCGACATACTGGCGACCGCCGTGCTCGTAGGTCATGACGTTGCCGATGATGCCCGACGGAGTCTTGAACTTGTAAAGCTCCTTGCCGGTCTTGGCGTCGACCGCCTTCAGATAGCCTTCCAGCGTCCCGTAGAAGACAACGCCGCCAGCGGTCGCCAGAGCGCCCGACCAGACCGAGAACTGCTCGGGATCCGACCAGACGATCTTGCCGGTTTTGCCGTCCCAGGCGATGAAGTTGCCCATATTGGTTTCGCCCGCGGGCGGATACATGGACAGGGTCGCGCCGACGTAGGGTTGACCCGCGGTGTAGCTCACCTTGAACGGCTCGTAATCCATGCAGACGTGATTGGTCGGCACGTAAAAGAGCTCGGTCTGCGGTGAATAGGCCGCCGGCTGCTCGTCCTTGGAGCCCAACGCCGCCGGGCAGATGCCCTTGGAGTTGACGTCCTCGCCGTTCGCTTCGGTCGACATCGCCTTGACCCGGATCGGCTTTCCATAGTCCGGCGAAGACTTGTCCATGTTAATCCCGGTGGCCCAGTTCACCTTCGGATCGAACTTGTCAGCGACTAGCAACTCGCCGGTGGCGCGATCCATCGTGTAGCCGAAGCCGTTGCGGTCGAAGTGCGTCAGCAGCTTGCGGTCCTGGCCGCCGATCTTCTGGTCGGTGAGGATCATCTCGTTGACGCCGTCGTAGTCCCACTCGTCATGGGGCGTCATCTGGTAAACCCACTTCGCCTGGCCGGTGTCGACGTCACGCGCCCAAATGGTCATCGACCACTTGTTGTCGCCGGGACGCTGCTTCGGATTCCAGGTCGAGGGATTGCCCGAACCGTAATACATTAGATTGAGTGCGGGATCGAAGGCATACCAGCCCCAGGTCGCGCCGCCGCCGATCTTCCACTGATCTCCCTGCCAGGTGCTGGTGCTGGAATCCTTGGCCGACCGGCTTGCCGAGGGCGGTCGTCTTCACGGGGTCGATCAGCGTGTCGGAGTCAGGACCCATGGAATAGCCGCGCCAGGCGAGCTTGCCGTCCTTGATGTTGTAGGCGCTCACCCAGGAGCGAACACCAAACTCGCCGCCAGATACGCCGATAAACACCTTATCCTTGAAGACGAACGGAGCGTCGGTGCCAGTCTGGCCCTTCGAAGCATCGCCGTCCTTGACCGACCAAACGACCGCGCCGGTCTTGGCGTCAAGAGCAACAAGCGTCGTATCCGCCTGATGAAGAAAGATCTTGCCGTCCGCGTAGGATAACCCACGGTTCACCGTGTCGCAGCACATCACCGGGATGACGTTGGGATCCTGCTTGGGTTCGTATTTCCAGAGAATCTTGCCGTCGTTGTTAAGGTCTAGGGCGAAGACAGTGTTCGGGAACGGCGCGTGGAGGAACATCACGTCGCCGATTACCAGTGGAGCGCCCTCATGCCCGCGCAAAACGCCGGTCGAGAAAGTCCAGGCGGGCGCGATCTTGTGAACGTTCTCGGTGTTGATCTGCTTGAGTTCTGAATACCGCGTCGCGGCAAAGTTTCCCGCGGGCATAACCCATTGGTTCGGGTCTGCGGATAGTTTGATTAATTCGTCATTGGCGACGGCATATCCGGCCGTAAACGCGGCCGCGACGCCGAAGCAGCTTGCAAGCAAGAGTTTTCGCATTGTTTCCTCCCGGTTAGACTTTGTAGCAAAGCGTTACGCGACCCATCACAGGTCAAAGCGCCTTGCAGCGACGATCTCATGGGATGGTGTCGACAGCGTGTCACGACACGGCGAAACGAGCAGAGATGCTCGCGGGGAGTTCGCCTTGCCTCCGAAAAGCGCCAGGGCTCCCGTTCCCCGACGCTCGTGCAACCGAAACCAACGGGAAGATATCCCGATCGAATTTTGAGCGCAAGAGGTAACTCAGCGCGTTTGTCACGATAACGTCATTGGGCTGGTGAAGTTCAAATTTTGAGCAGGATCCGTTTGTTCCGCACGACTTAACGCCTGTCAGCTAAGCGACTGCCGCTCGTTTTGCTTTCGCCCGCGTGGTCAGAAGCAGCGCACCTCGCCCTCGGCCTGGGCGCGTCGCAGCCGGGCAAGCGCGTCGCGCGCGATCGTAGCGCCTCGGAACTCGGCGCCGATTTGTCCGCCCGCTTGATTCAACGACGCCACCGTGGCTGCGGCCACATACGCGTCGTAGGGAAGCAGCGAAGCGACGACATCGATCGAACACGAGCATTGGTCAAGCGCCTCTCGGGTATCGCCGTTGGCCTTCATGCAGGCGAAGACATATTCGGCGCGCGCGGATGTCGGATAGTCATTGGTGGCGGCGGACAGGGTGGCGACTTCCGCTGCGCTCGCGAGATGGATGCCTGCAGACATAAATAAAACGACGCTCATTAAGCGCATGACCGACTCTCTCTCCGCCCCCGATTGACCTAGAATGACTCCAGACCAGATGGAAGCGTTCCCCCGTTCGATGCAAGCAACGCAACCGCGACCGCAGGCGCGCAATAGGACGCTTCGGCGGAGGCCGAGATCAACGTAGAAAATCCGACGCAGGACCGGCGCAGGCGGCGTGCAACTTCCGCGGCGACGCCTTCCCCGACGCCTGCAGCGACCACTGGGGCCGCAATCGCGACATCGTTGCGGGACAAGCGCAGCGAGGCAGCGTCGGCGATTTGACGTATTTGTGCTTCCGCAAACCAGGCCGCGAGCCCATTCCATTCTGAAGCGGCGCCTTCGCCGACTTCGCGTCCGATCATCCGCGCAAGACGCGCCCGCGAAGCCTCGACGGTCTTCTCGCGGCCGTCAGCGGTCGCCATTTTGTCGGCGCCGTCGGGCAAGTCGCCGAGAATACGATGAACATCGGCGCTGCTGGCGAAATATTCGTTCATCAGCGACGTCCAAGCGCCGCGAAACGGCGCTCGCGAAGCCATTGACATGACGAAGCTGCGCGTCATTCCGGCATAGACCAGCTCGCCCGAAGCAAGCCGTTCCCCGTCGCTGTAGCCGACTGCCGCGACGTGGCCGGCGACGATTGGAATGAGATCGGCTGTCGTTGAGCCGATGTCGATGAACAGCGCGTCCCGAAGCTGGAGCGCAACGAGCGCAGCGCTCGCGTGCCAATTGGCCGACGCGATGTCCGCGGCGTGCTGGGCGGCTCCGCCAAGTTCGACGAAGCCGGCGCGGCCCGCATAGATGCTCGGAGCTGAAGGAGCGAGACGATTTGCTGCAATCGTAACGAGACCCGCGACACCCTCTTCGCGCGAAGCGAAAGCGTCGCACAGCTCGCCAGTCATCGTGATTACGTGATGATCGGCGGCGCCGAGTTGAGCGCGAAGCGCGTCGAACGCGGCTTCCAGGCTGCCCAGTCCCAACCAAAGCGGCGTCGCCGCCTGGACCACCGCTTCGACGCGCCCGTGCTTCACGCGCGCCGCTTTCAGATGCGCTCCCCCGATGTCCCAGCCAATAACGACGCTCACCGCTCCTCCCAAGTGCCCGAGGCGACGCTAGATCGGACCAAAATGGACGGTCAAGCCAGTCGCGGTCGACATCGCGGCGGCTCGACCCCTAAACTAGGCGTCGGGCCGTCGTTTTACTTATGGAACACAAAGGCGGGAAGAGCGGCGATGAAGCAGGTTCTGGTCAAAGCGATGAATGCGGTCGGCCCGCGCGCCCGCTATGCCCGAGGCGCGCAGAACTGGCCTCGCGCGCTCGCTTGAAGGGCGCGGCCGTCTCATCTCGCGCGCGGCTCGCCATTGTGAAGTTGGGCGGCAGCTACGCAACAGGACCGCACCTCAAGGACTGGCTTGCGGCGATCGGGGCGGAGGCTGGGTCGATCGCAATTGTGCCAGGCGGCGGCCCCTTTGCTGACGCGGTGCGAACAGCTCAGGCCCCGATGGGCTATGACGATCGATCCGCCCACGTTATGGCGCTGATGGCGATGGCGCAGTTCGGTTGCGCGCTTCAGAGCCTCAATCCCGCCTTGAGATTGGCCGCGTCGCGTTCCGCGATCCTGCGAGCGCTTAAAGAGCATAAAGTTCCGGTCTGGTCGCCCGAACAGATGACGCGCGCAGCCGCGCTGCCGGAAACCTGGGACCTGACTTCCGACAGCCTCTCGGCATGGCTGGCGGGCGCGCTCGGCGCTGGCCGACTGCTGCTTATCAAGCATGGCAGTTTCGACGCTGAAACCGTCGATGCTCATGACCTCGCCGCACGGGGCGTCGTGGATCCACTGTTCCCGCACTATCTTAAGGAGAGTGGCGCTCGGGCTTGGCTGGCCGGACCAACCGACAGCGCGAGACTCGCCGAAGGGTTGCGGGGAGGAATATTTCCTGAAATCGTGGTGGCGACCTCAAATCGATCGCCGGCAGCACAATGACAAAACGCCAAACGCCGCGCTGGGGATGGGCGCTCACGGGATCCGGTCATTTCCTGAAGGAAAGCCTGGCCCTGATCCATGAGCTCGAACATGTCGACCTCTTCCTCAGCAAGGCGGGAGCCGAGGTGCTGCGGATGTACAAGCAGGAGCTCGATCTGCCCTCTTCCGTACGCATTTATCGCGACACGTCGGCGAGTTCGGTGACGGTCGGACAGTTCTACTACGGAATGTATCATACGCTGATCGTCGCTCCCGCGACTTCGAACGCGGTCGCCAAATTTGTTTATGGGATCTCAGACGATTTCATCACCAACGTCTTTGCCCAGGCCGGCAAGTGCCGCGTGCTGACGATTGTCTTCGCCTGCGACACGGCGCCCGAGCTCGTGACAGAAGCGCCGAAAGGAATGGTGAAGGTCTATCCGCGCGCGATCGATTTGGAGAACCGTGAGCGACTGGGAGGTTTCGCCGGCGTGACGACGGTCGACTCGATCGCCGAGCTTCGCGAAGCCATCGCGCACCGACGAAGCAAAGTCGCGGCATGAGGGAACGCATTCTGTTTTTGACCGGGCGTCTCGCCCAGAGCCGTCTCGAAAAGGTCTTGCAGGGCATGGAGCCTGCGGCGTTCGACTGGTCGGTCTTCAGTGTAGGGGTAAAGGTCGCGGCGCTGATGACCGAACCCATCCTCATGCGCAGGCTGCCGCGCCCGATCAACGCCGACCGCGTGGTCGTCCCGGGCCGTTGCCGCGCCGACCTCACGCGCTTGGCTCAGGAATTTGGCGTGTCCTTCCAGCGCGGCCCCGATGAATTGAAGGACCTGCCAATCTTTCTCGGCAAGGCCGGAGCGGCTCTCGATTTGTCGCGCCATGCGCTGCGCATTTTTGCTGAGATCGTCGATGCGTCGCAGATGAGCGTCGAGGCGATCATCGCTCGCGCTGAACGTCTGCGCTTCGAGGGCGCCGACGTCATCGATCTCGGGTGCCTGCCAGATACTCCATTCCCCCATCTCGAAGATGCGGTGCGAGAATTGAAGGCGAGGGGATTGGCCGTCAGCGTCGACTCTGCCGACCCGAACGAACTGCGCCGCGGCGGGATCGCGGGCGCTGATTATCTCCTCAGCCTCACCGAGGGCAATCTCACGATCGCCGAAGAGACGGGCGCACGACCGGTCCTGATTCCGGCCCAGCATGGGGATTCTCGCGTCGCTATATCGCGCCGCTGAAGCCGCGCAGAAGCGCGGTCTTAGCGCTATCCTCGATCCGGTTATCGATCCCATTCATTTCGGTTTTGCGGAGTCGCTCTCGCGCTATCGCGAAGTGCGAGTGCGTCTCCCCGACGCGGAAATGCTGATGGGCACTGGGAACCTGACGGAATTGACCGACGCCAATTCCGTCGGCGTCACGGCGTTGCTGCTTGGGATCTGTTCGGAGCTCGCAATCGCCAACGTGCTCACCGTCCATGTCAGCCCGCATACGCGCCGCACCCTTCAAGAGCATGACGCGGCTCGCCGCATCATGTACGCGGCGGCGGCGGACCACAGCCTGCCGCGAGGCTATGGGCGGGCGTTGTTGCAGGTCCACGACCAGAAGCCATTTCCCTATGCGAGCGGAGAGATTGCGGAGAGTTCAGCGCAAGTGAAAGACGACAACTACCGGATAGAGGCGGCCGAGGACGGAATCCACGTCTATAACCGCGCCGGCCATTTCGTCGCGCGGGATGCGTTTGCGCTGTTCGATAAACTCGGGGTCGAAACAGACGGCGCTCACGCCTTCTATCTCGGGGCCGAGTTGACGAAGGCCGAAATCGCTTTTCAGCTTGGCAAACGATACGCGCAGGACGAACCCCTGGATTGGGGCTGCGCCGTCGATCGCCGCATCGAGGATAGGACACGCTTAAGCGAAGCGGGCCACACGCTGCGTTCGCGTGCGGCGAACGAGTGACTCGATGCCCTTGATTCGCGAGGCCATCGTCACCACCGTCAATGCGCTCGGCGAGCCCCACATCGCACCACTAGGACTGATCGCCGAAGGCGAGGGATGGATTCTGGCGCCGTTTCATCCCTCCACGACGCTCGACAATCTGCGCCAGGCGCCGTTCGCGGTGGCGAATTTTACCGACGACGTGCGCGTCTTTGCGGGATGCCTCACCGGACGTCGCGATTGGCCGCTGACGCCCGCCACTCTTGTCGCCGCCCCGCGATTGGCGACGACATTGTCGCATCTTGAACTCATTGTCGTCGAGGTGCGCGAACATGAACTCAGGCCTCGTTTCGTATGCCGCGTCGCGCATCGCGGCTCGCACGCGCCGTTCCAAGGCTTCAATCGGGCACAAGCGGCGGTGATTGAGGGTGCGGTGCTGGTCAGCCGTCTGCACATGCTGCCGCGGGCCGAGGTTGAGATGGAGCTTGCCCGCCTCGAAATCACCATCGGAAAGACCGCCGGACCGGCTGAGGTCGAGGCGTGGACTTGGCTCAAGGACAAGGCGGCCCAGGTCTTCGCCCTTGACGCCTGGCTCGGAAGCTAGGCTTGCAGGTCATCCCAGTCCTTGACCTCGTGGGCGGGGAGGTCGTCCGCGCACGAAGGGGCGATCGCGCCTCCTATCGGCGGCTCAAATCTTCGCTTTCGCCGACCAGCGACCCAGTTGCTGTCGTGCACGGCCTGCTCGCGGTCTATCCGTTCCCTACGCTTTATGTCGCTGATCTCGACGCGATCCAGTGCAGCGCGGATAATACCGGCACACTTCGCCGGATTCGCGCAGAGTTCCCAGCATTGCAGATGTGGGTGGATAACGGAGCGGCAGACCTCGCCGCGCTTGACGCGCTCATCGGCGCCGACCTGGGAATGCCGGTCATCGGCAGCGAATCTGCAACGTGACAGCAAGCTGATCGCGCACCACCGGGGATCGAGGCGTGTCGTGCTCTCGCTCGATTTCCGCGGCGACGTGTTCCAGGGCCCGCGTGAGATCTTGACCGATCCGGCGCTTTGGCCCCACCGCATCATCGTGATGACGCTTGGCCGAGTTCGGCAGCGGCGACGGCCCCGACCTTGCGCGGCTCGCCGAGATCAGAGCGATCGCTGGTGGGTGCGAAATCTATGCTGCCGGCGGCGTCCGCGACGCGGCCGATCTCGCAGCGCTCAAGGCGGCGGGCGCCTCCGGCGCCCTGATCGCGACCGCGCTCCACGAGCGACGGATCTTGGGGACAGATCTAAAGATGATCTGAAATCCATCGCATCGAGACGATCAAATTTTCTTGCCGTCGGGACCGAACTGCTTGAGATAAGCGATGACATTGGCGATGTCGTCGTCAGACTGAAGACCGGGGAAGACCATCTTGGTTCCCGGGACCTTCGCTTTCGGGTCCTTGAGATATTCCTTGAGGGTCGCCTCGTCCCAAGTGATGCCAGAATTCTTATTCGCGTCGGAGTAATGGTAGCCCTCATAAGTGCCCGAGTGGCGGCCGACGACGCCGTTGAGGACTGGACCGACCATGTTTTTGGCGGCCTCGCCGATCTGGTGACAGATCTTGCACTTGGCGAAGACCTTCTCGCCGGCTGCCGCGTCCTGCGCCATCGCACCGCCCAGCGAGGCAAGGAGCGCCGCCCCCGCAACCGAAAAACTCAACAGCTTCACATTGTCCTCCCTGATATCTCCCGGCTGCCCTACTGGCGAAGCGGGCCGTCGCGCCGTATCGTGACTTAGCAATTGAGGCGCCCGAGGGATAGGGGTGGGCGTTTCTGCGCGCAGCGACGTGATATCAGCACCTTAGGTCAATTTTTCTGCAACTCCGCGCGACTCAGCCTGTCCTCCGTGCGAGACTCCAGAAATGGCGCCGCAAGCCCTTGTATAGCTGTTCGCGGTCGTTCGTAGCCGTCCGCTCGCGCGCAGTTTGTGTTGGTCAAACAGTGAGTTACCATCCCTCTGTGTTCGCGCTCGTTCGCCTCGAGCCGCCAATTTTGTTGCGACGGTGTTGCGATAGGGCGAACATAAGAGGGACTAAGGTTAATGGCTTTTGGGGCCGGACTGACACGCGGCGCGCAGCTGCTCACACATCGTACAATCGAGACGTTGCGGCCGGCCGAGGCGCCCTATCGGGTGACCGATCAGCGGTGCAAGGGATTGGCAGTGCGGGTCGCGCCGAGCGGCGTCAAGACCTGGGACTTAGCCTACCGCATTCGAGGGACAGGCAAGATGCGGCGGCTGTCGCTCGGCCGAACCACCGACGTCAGCCTCGAACAGGCGCGCGAGCGGGCCAATGAGCTGACCAGCGCGGCGCGCGGTGGCCGTGACCTGATCGGCGAAGAGGGCGAGGCCAGAGATGCGGCAGCCTCACGGATCACCGTCGGGTCGTTGATCCATCTCTATTTGCGACGCCGAGTTGTTGGCCGCCTGCGCACAGCCAAGTCGATTGAAAGCCGTCTGAAGCGCACCCTGTCGCCCATCCTGCAACGATATGCCGCAGACATTTGCCGACGCGACATACGGGCGATCTTGGACTAATCGTCGACCAGGGCAAAGGTCGCGAAGCGGAAAAACGTCGGCAGGTTTGCACCGCGATGTTTCGCTGGGCCTTGTCGCAGGACATCGTTGCGCATGATGCCACGGCCGGGCTGACGCCATACGAGCGAGGCGCCCCGCGTGATCGGGTCTTGACCCTCGAGGAAATCGAGTTGGTCTGGAAGTGGTTGGAATCCGATGCCCTTTCTCTTGAAGTGGCGGACATTCTGAAGCTCGAGCTTTTGACCGGCGCGAGATGCGGGGAGATCAGCGGGCTTCGCGCCGAGGAGATCGATCGCCAGAAATGGGTCTGGACGCTGCCCGCTGCGCGCTCGAAGAATGGGCGTCAGCGCGTCACGCCGATTGTAGGCCTCGCGCGCGAGATGCTCGAACAACGGCTATCTGGCGTCGAGAAGGGACCCCTGTTCCTGCTCGAGAAGGGCGTGGTCGTCACCTCGGCCCATATCGGCCACTATCTGTTGACGCGCCGGACAACATTGCCGATCGCCGTATTCACTTCGCATGACCTTCGACGAACGTTCGCGACCATGCTGGCGGAGATGGGGATTGCACTCGATCTGGTTGCCGCCATCGTCGGTCACGAATCGGGCGGCAAAGACACCCGGACGCTGGTGCGCCATTACGTGCACACCGACATGCTTGAGCGGAAGGCGCATGCGCTCAAGGCGTGGGACGACCGGCTCAAGGGCATTGTGCTGGGCGAGGAAACCGCGAAGGTGGTGCAACTGCGCGGCGCAAGATGAGACGCGTCGCCATCACTGGCGCGACGTAGGGCGATGCCGACACGAGCGCCAACCGCAGTCTTGCCATGTGGAGGATTGCTTCGGCGACACCCCATTTCGTCCAGGACCCACCATCAGCCAGTCACTGCCGGCGTCAGCATCTCAACCACCGCCGAATGGCTACGTCCACCTGGACGCTGTTTCGAACAATTTCCTTCGCGTAGCGAGGCGCAGGCATTCTGGGCGTTGTACTTTTCGTGTAGTTGTGGCATAGTTACCTCGCTGGTCTTTGGCCAGAGACGCCGTTTGCCGAGGCGAGTATCGGCGAAAGCCGGCCGTTCGAGCCGGAGCCCGCCGCTGGTCGGTGTAGTAACCAGTGACCTTGCCTCGGTCCGGGAATGATCCGAGGCAACCCGTCGTCTCCCCGTTGGGGAGAGCCCGTCGCCGGCCGGTAAGCCGAGTTCCCCTCACGCCGCTAATCCGGCACTTCACGTGCGCTTGCGCTCGTCGCAGGCGTGCGCTCGGAGCTTAGAGGGAAACGGGCGATGCCCATCGATATCGCGCCTGACGCGGTCGCCACGGTCACGATGACCGGAGCGGAGCTCAACAAGGCCGTCGCGGACGCCGTCGCCCAAGCGCTCAAGTCGCTGGGGTTCGGCGCACGGAAGGCGAAGCCTGCCGCGCCGAAGCTTGCCTACACGATAAAGGAGGCCGTCAGCGTCACCGGCCTCGGCAGAACGAGCCTCTATCTGGCGATTCGACTGGGCGAATTGCGAGTCGTCAAGCGAGGCTCTCGCACAATCATCCTCGATCGCGATCTGCGGCGCTGGCTGGAAGGTCTGCCAGCGTCCAACGTCTGAACTTCGAATGCGCCGAAGCACGCACCGGTTGGTTTTGTCACCCAAATTTCTACCAGTCGTCGACAGGCTGCTCAGCACGCGTTGGCCCTGAGAACGCAAGCGCGACGAGAAAACGCGAACACCAGGAGGCAGCGCGATGACTATGGGAGCCGGTATTTTGTGTCGTGTGCGGCGCGCGCCCTTATCCACAACTGGGCCCGCCGGAGACGCGCGGAAGCAGTTCGATTTGATGAGGTCTCGTCTCAAAGGTCGCCCGGCTGAGAGCCCAGCCTCAGGCGAGTGGTTCTGCTCACGTCATTTCGAGCGCAAGCGTCGCCGCTATCGGGTCACCGCCCAATGGATATGGGCGAACGAGGAGCCCGCACGCCGTGACGTCGAGCCGCTGCTCTGGGAAAACCCATCTGGATGCGCATCCCCCAACCGGAAAACTGTAATTCCCGCTGCTCGTTCGAAGACCTCGAGGTTCCCGTTTTGAGGCGCCCGGCCGAGCCACCTCAAGAGGAGCCGCCACACGCGTCGAAGTGGAAACAAAACAGGCGGCCCGAGGCCGCCTCTATCCTAACAAGGTAACTCGCGACGCCGCCAGCGCGCGAAATCAATGAAGCAAGGTAGCGGTTCAATGACCAATTCAGTCGCTAGCTTGTCGCACGGAAACAGCCAAGCTCCGCTTGCGGTCGCTACCGACCACCGCCGAGGTCGGGCCACTCTTACGCCGCAAGAGACAGGCCGACGGGGACCCACACGCGGGCAGCGGCCCGGCCCCTTGCATCGCCACGGCGATCTCGCAATCCGCTCAGCGTCAAAGACGGGCGCATCGGTCGGGCGTTGCTCGTATTCGCGCGCTCGCGTACGACCAGATCGTAACGGCCCCTGCGCGAGTGAGACTCCGCGCATGAGCGAGAGTCGAGCAAGCTCGCGGCCGACGTTATTGGTCCGAGGTGACATCGATACGACGAACACCGCGAAGCGTCTTTACGTCAACAGGATGTCGCTGCTCCTGGACGGGAGGTTCTAGGTTCCGTCTCGCGCTGAGCACCCAAGCAACGATCAGCTTCCGGATCGCTGATCGCCCGGTGACCGGAGGGTCGACACCTCCTGCTAATTTCTCTGGCTCTCCGTCGACGAAGGGCCAGGCGGAGATCGAGAAGACGGGAACAGCGACGTACGCTCGGTTCAGCAAGGCGCCACCGCGCGCTTCGCCGGAGCCGATGAACGGCGAAACCCGCTCATCGTCGGCGAGGGAATTGAGACGATCGCCCACGGCAATGAGAGGCGACTTCGGCCTACCGGGCTGGGGCGAGTTTAGGAACCTCCGGCCTCGAACTCTGGAATGGCGGGCGATATTCGCAGAGGTCATTCTGCTGGTCAGAGAACGATCGAGAATGCCGCCAATGAGCGGCGCTTGACAACGGCACTGCCCGGTCCTCGCCGAGCAGGGGATCAAGGTGCGCGTGGCACAGCCGTCCCAGGCCGCTTCGGCGATTTCATGATCTCGTGGACCCGAACAAGGAAGGCGGAGGGACCAGCAGCTTATCATCGCGAGGACGATTATCGAGGGGGCGCCGGATCGCGATCGAAGCGCGGCAAAAGCGCAAACCCACCTGCGCCGAAGCAGGCGTCGCCAGCTTCTTCATCGTCGATCTTGCCGCGATTGCCGCGGTGATCTCTGTCGAATCCAGCGCGAGGCGTACGCCCGCTTCGTCGCCGAGCACGCGCACCGGCGAGCACGAGAAACGCATCGGCTCCGTTCAAGAAAGACCATCGTCAGGTCCTTCTACGCAAGAAACGGCGCGCCGTCATCGGAAGCCATAGCGTCAGCGGTCAAGACCCTCGTGGCGAAATCGCATTTCGACGGGATCGGCGCAACGTATTCTGCGCCGGCCCACTCGACGACAACATCTCGACATGTGCGATCCGCTCTGCGGCAATCGAGATCGACGCGACGGCTAGCATCGTCGACGATCCGCCAGTGCATTTTCGCCGCAAGAGTTCGGCATGCTCGGGTTGCCGTTGCCCTACTATCGATCCCAGGAAGGGATTGAGCGCCTGCGCGAGGTGCTACGTCTCCGGCAACAGCGGCGATTTCGTCGTCATTGGCTTGGCCGCTCGCGGCGCTCGCGGTCGATCTCCCTACGCCGTCTCGCTTTTCTCGGCGAGCCGGGCGCCACCAGATCCGGCGGCCTACGCCGTCCACTCGATCATCGACCTTAATGCTTCGCCACTTCGACGAAGCCGAAGGATATCATGACGTTTTGTCGCCGCTCATTTTTCCCTCATCGTCGGATACGACGACCTCTCCAGCCTGCCCTGACTCGTACTCCGACACCATTTGCGTTGTGTCCGAAGGCTCGGGCGAGCAACCGGCGGAATTGTTCACTACGTGACGCGACGAAGCCGATCGTCGCCTCGCGCGCCGTTCCTATCACCGGGGATCAAGAATGGTCAGCGGGTGGACTCGCCCAGGCAAGGCCCTCTACGTGCATCTAGCGCAGCGTGCCCGATGGCGAACGCCTGACCGAACCCCTTTAGGCACGGTTCAGGCGGGCCCATGCCGACTACTCGGACGATGTTGCGCGGCTGCGTCTGCGGGCTCCGGAACGAGAGAACCTTGAAACTTGAAGTTCTTTTGCCCAGGCTCGCAACTTTCTTTTATTGGGCTTCGGTCTGCCGACTGCAGCGCTGTCGGCGCCGAGGCGAATTCCGCGCGCATTCGCCGCCGAACGCCAAGGATGCCACCGAGGACGTCATCGAGGGCGACCAGGTAGGCCTCGGTATTCCGCACTTCGTGGCCGAGCGAGAAAGTGGGAAGGGATCGCGACACAGTTGCTGGTCGGAGCGTGGTTGGCTTTGTCCGGCGGCCCGTCAGGGAAGCAGAACCGCTCACGCGCAGGCCGCTAAGGATAAGGATGACATCGCAAAGGAAAGTACGCGCAACGCTACGAGAGGCGCGCGCGACGGCGCGCGATACCTTCGCGACGGGTGGCTCAAGGCGCCGAACGCGTCACCGGCAAGCTCAAGCGCGCCCTCGCCGCGCTGCGCAACGCAGGCCTCCGTGTCGATTGGCCTACCCGACACGGCCGACGAAAAAATCATCAGGATCACGACGAGCGCGCCCAAGAGTAGGCGGAAAAATCGTCCCCATCGTCCTCGTCTCCACCCGGAGCACATGCTCAGCGGCTACCTCCAAAATCGAGACGATCCGGGCCGGCGTGAGGACGATGTTGCTCGCGTCGAGGACGTCACCGGTCGGACGGTCCCGTTCAAGGCAGGACGATGGCGGGACGGTCGCCGCCGGACGCTAAATCGTCCTTCGATACCCCATTGAACCACTGCGCGAACGTCGCCAGAGATGAAGCAGGCGATGGGCGACGATCTTTCGCGCACTCTCTGGTGCGAACGGCTCGATCCGCCGCGCGCATCGTTTCCGACTTCGACCAGTGCGACTTTCGCATCATGCTCGCGCACGACGGCTCGCTCGCGATCCAGCACTCCTCGGGGTCGCGCCTCGACCACGCCGCCGCCGCAACTCATGGCGGAGTTTGGCGAGCACGCCGATGAATTCGGCCGCGTGGTTGCAAGAAGGCGGGACGAAAGCCCGATGGCGGCGAGGCCGCCGAGAAGAGGTTGGCGGCCTGAGCCTCAGCGACGCCGGTAATCGTTGCGACGTCGCGCCGAGCCGCTTGAAACGCTTCGACCGGGGGAGTTACTTCGGACCGATCGACGCGGGCTGGATTACCCGGCGCTCTGCTGTGCGGTCAAGCTCGAATAGGCCCCGATCCTCAGCCTGCGCCGGCGCGGCCACATGGTTCGCGAGTTGTTCGCGCACAGAGCTTTGTTGCGCGCGGGCCGATCTCTACGCATCGCCGATACGCTGGTACTGACATAAAGTCCGGTCCGACGTTTTCATCTATGGCTTGCCGGCTATCGATTCATCGTTACGACTGCCCTACCGCGACAGGCCGCCATCCTCGGCCCATCCTCTGCCGCAGGCCCGCGATAGTCTAACGCGGCGGCCTGCTGGCGCGCTCCAGAAATTCCGCCAACGCTCGCCGCGCGCTCGTGCAGGAATCGCGGTCGCCTGGAGAAGTACGGCTTACGAAGCGCCTGAGTGGTAGTTCGCCCAGCGATCGCGTCGCCGCGCCACTGGTTCAGTTCGTTCGTCTCGTCGTCAAAGCGGCGCGCCCAAGACCCGAGTGTCGGAAAGATGTGGGTCACGGTGGGGTCACGCATCTGAGGTGCGCCGAGCACGGAGGGAAAGCCAATGGGACCCGAAGCGGCTGTCGTCCCATTGGCTTTCCCTCCGTGCTCGGCGCACCTCAGATGCGTGACCCCAGCCGTCACCCGCGTCTTTCCGACACATGGCCAGCGAAGCGCAGAAAGGGGTCTTGGCTAGGTGCGCGCGGCTTCGACGACCAGACGAACCAACTGAACCAGTGGCGCGGCGACGCGATCGCCGGGCGAACCCACTCAGGGCGCTTCGTAAGCCGTACTTCTCCAGCGAACCACGGGTTCTCATGCACAAGCGCGCGGCGAGCCTTAGCCGAACTCCATTCGGAGCGCGCCAGGACCGCCACGTTGACTTCATCGCGGGCCGCGATCGGCAGCAGATGGGCGAGGATGGCGGCCTGTTCGCGGTAGGGGAGGTTCGTAACGATAAATCGATAGCCGGCAAGCGACTTAAGATCGAAGACGTCGGCGCCGGACTTTATATCAGGTACGAGCGTATCGGCGTATGCGTAGAGATCGGCCCCGCGCGCAACAAAACCTTGTGCGCGCAATTCGCGAACCATGTGGCCGCGGCCGGCGCAGGGCTCGAGGATCGGGCCTTTGACTTGGACCGCACAGCAGAGCGCCGGGATAATCCAGCCCGCGTCGATCGTGAAGTACTCGTCCCGGTCGAAGCGTTTAAAGCGGCTCGGCGCGACGTCGCAACGATTGCCGCCGTCGCTGAGGCTCAGGGCCGCCAACCTCTTTTCGGCGGCCCTCCCGCTCATATCGTCCCGCCTTCTTGCAACCACCGGCCGATTACATCGGCGTGCTCGCCAAACTCCGCCATGAGTTGCGGCGGCGGCGATCGTGGTCGCTGGCGCGGCCCCGCTAGATCCTGGATCGCGAGCGAGCCGTCGTGCGCGAGCATGATGCGAAAACCGCACTGGTCGAAGTCGGAAACGATGCGCGCGGCGATCGAGCCATTCGCATCAGAGAGTGCGGGCGAAGATCGTCCCCATCGTCCTGCTTCATTTCTGGCGACAGTTTGCGCAGTGAGTTCAATGGGGTATCGGAGGACGATTTATCCGGCGGCGACCGTCCCGCCATCGTCCTGCCTTGAGCGGGACCGTCCCCGCCAGGATCGTCCTCGACGACGGCGACATCGTCCTCACGCCCGCCCGTATCGTCCCTCGATTTTTGCGCTAAGCCGTTGACGTAGTTAGGTTGGGTGGAAGACGAGGACGATGGGGACGATTTTTGCCGCCTACTCTTGGGCGCGCTCGTCGTGATCCTGATGATTTTTTCGTCGCCGTGTCGGGTCGGCCAATCGACACGGAGGCCTGCGTTGCGCAGCGCTGGCGAGGCGCGCTTGAGCTTGCCGGTGAGCGCGTTCGGCGCCTTGGGCCACCCGTCGCCAAGGATATCGCGCGCCGTCGCGCGCGCCTCTCGTAGCGTTGCGGCGGTCTTTTCCTTTGCGATGTCGTCCTTGTCCTTAGCGGCCTGCGCGTGAGCGGCTTCTGCTTCCCTGACGGGCCGCCGGACAAAGCCAACCAGCTCCGCCAGCAACTGTGTTGCGGTCCCTTCCCACTTTCCTCGCTCGGCCACGAAGCGGCGGAATACCGAGGCTGCCTGCTCACCCTCGATGACGTCCTCGGTGGCATCCTTGGCGTTGGCGGCGAATGCGCGGCGGAATTCGCCTCGGCGCCACAGCGCTGGCTCGCAAGCCGAAGCCCAATGAAAGAAAGTTGCGAGCCTCGGCAAAGAATCAAGTTTCAAGGTTTTCTCGTTTCGGAGCCCAGCAGAGGCAGCCGCGCACAACGCCCCGAGTAGGTCGGCATGGGCCCGCCTGAACCGTGCCTTAAAAGTCTGCTCGGTCAGGCGTTCGCCGTCGGGCACGCTGGCTAGATGCACGTAGAGGGTGCGCTGGGCGAGGTCGCCCCGCTTGACCACGTTCTCGATCCCGGTGAGTAGGAACGGCGCGCAGGCGACGATCAGGCTTTCGTCGGCGTCAGTGAACAATTCGCGCCGGCTCTCGCCCGAGCCTTCGGACACAACGCAAATGGTGTCAGACAACCAGTCGGGCAGGCTGGAGAGGTTGTTGTATCCAACGATGAGGGAATGGGTGGCGGCGACAAAGACGTCGTGGGGATCCTTGGGCTTCGTCCGCAGTGGCGAAGCATTAGGGTCGATGATCGAGCGGACGGCGTAGGCCGCCGAGGTCTTGGTGGCGCCCGGCTCGCCGAGAAAGATGATGACGGCGTAGGGAGATCGACCGGCGAGCGCCGCGAGCAGCCAAGCGACAATGACGACCGAAATCGCGCTTGTCGCGGAGACGCAGCACCTCGCGCAGGCGCTCAATCCCTTTCCTGGGATCGATCGTCGAGGGCACCGGCAACCCCAGCATGCCGGATCTCGCGGCGAAAATGCACTGGCGGATCGTCGACGATGCGATAGCCGTCAGCGTCGATCTCGATAGCCCGCCAGAGCGGATCGCACATGTCGAGATAGATTTTGCCCTCGAGTGGAGCCGAGCGCAGATACACATCGCGCCGATCCCCGTCGAAATGCGATTTCGCCGCGAGGGTCTTGACCGCTGACGCTATGGCTTCCGATGACGGCGCGCCGTTTCTCTCGGCGTAGAAGAGCAACCTGAGCCATAGATTGAAGCTCTTGGACCGGAGCCGATGGGTTTCTCGGTGTTCGCCGGTGGCGTGCTCAGCGGCGAAGCTGGCGTAGGCCTCCCCGGCCGGATCGCAGAAAAGATTGCACCGGGACGCGGCGAGATCGACGATGAAGGAAGCTTGCGACGCCTGTTTCGGCGCAGATGGGTTTGCGCTTTTGCCGCGCTTCGGTCGCCATTCCGGCGCCGCCTCGATGATCATCCTGGCGATGATAAGCCCGCCCGGCCCTCCGCCTTCTTTGCTCGGGTCCACGAGATCGTTGAAATCGCCGAAGCCCTGGGGCGGCTGCGCCACCCGAACCTTGATCCCCTTCTCGGCGAGAACCGGGCAGGCCTTGTCAAGCGCGCGCTGATTGGCGGCATTCTCATCATTCTCTGCCAGCAGGATGACCTCGCGAATATCGCCCGACCATTCGATGTTGCCGAGCCCGGAGGTCCCTAAGCTCGCCCAGCCCGGTAGGCCGGTCGCCTCTATTGCCGTGGCGGTCGTCTCAATTCCCTCGCCGACGATGAGCGGTTTGCCGTCGATCGGCTGAGCGAAGCGCACGGCGGCGCCTTTGCTAGAACCGAGCGTGCGTCGCTGTTCCGTCTTCTCGATATCCGCCTTGCCCTTCCCGTCGGCGGCGAGCCAGGTGAAATTGTGCGACGTTTCGACGCCTCCGGTCACCTGAGCGATCAGCGCCGGAAGCTTCCGTTTGAGCTTGGGGTGCTCAGCGGCGAGATGGAACCTGAGAACCTCCGGTCCGGGCAGCAGCGATATCCCTCGTCCACGCAAATAGGCTTCCGCGGGTGTTCCTGCTATCGGTGTCGCCTCAGACCATAGCTCAGCGCCGAGCTTGCTCCACTGCTCACTCATGCGCGGGGTCCTCGGTCGCGCAGAGCCGTTACGATCTCGTCGTACGCGCAGCCGGCGAAGCAATGGAGCAACGCCCGACCATTGCGCCCGTCTTTGACGCTAAGCGAAGGATTGCGATCGCCGTGGCGATGCAAGGGGCCGGGGCAACTGCACATATAGCTGCCGTCGCCCTGTCTCTTCCCGCGCAAGATGGCCGCGACCTCGGCGGCGGTCGGGTAGCGCGTCAAGCGGAGCGTTGGCTGTTTCCGCACCAATAGGCTAGAATAGCGATTGGTCATTGAAGCTACCTCGCTTCATTGATTTCGCGCGCTGGCGGCGTCGCGAGTTACCTTTGTCAGGATAGGCGGACCTTCGGGTCCGCCTATTTTGTCTCCACTTCGACGCGTGTGGCGGCTCTCTTGAGGTGGCTCACCGGGCGCCTCAAAACGGGATTTTGTCGAGGTCTTCGAACGAGCGCAGCGGATCGTTTCCGGTTGGGGGATGCGCATCCGATTCCGATGGGTTTTCCCAGAGCAGCGGCTCCGACGTGGCCTCACGGCGTGCGGGCTCCTCGTTCGCCCATATCCATTGGGCGGTGACCCGATAGCGGCGACGCTTGCGCTCGAAATGACGTGAGCAGAACCACTCGCCTGAGGCTGGGCTCTCGGCCGGGCGACCTTTGCGATTGAGCCTCATCAAATCGAAGTCTTCGCGCGTCTCCGGCGGGCCCAGTTGTGGATAAGGGCGCGCGCCGCACACGACACAAAAAATGCCGGCTCCCATAGTCATCGCGCTGCCTCCTGGTGTTCGCGTTTTCTCGTCGCGCTTGCGTTTCTGCGGCCAACGCGTGCTGAGCAGCCTGTCGACGACTGGTGGGGTCGTGGGTGACAAAACCAACCGGTGCGTGCTTCGGCGCATTCGAAGTTCAGGCGTTGGACGCTGGCAGACCTTCCAGCCAGCGCCGCAGATCGCGATCGAGGATGATTGTGCGTGCGCCCTTCTTGACGACGCGCAATTCGTGCCGTCGAACGGCCGCATAAAGGGTCGTTCGGCCGAGACCGCTGGCTGCAGCAGCTTCTCTGACCGAATAGCCAAGCTTCGGCGCGGCAGGCTTCACCTTTCGAGCGCCAAAGCCTAGCGACTTGAGCAATTCGGCGACGGCGTCCGCGAAGGATGACTTGAGCCGTTCGGCGACAGCGTCGGCGATGGACGACTTGAGCCCTTCGCCGACAGCGTCGGCGATGGCCTTGTTAAACTCCGCTCCCGTAATCGTGACCGTGGTGACCACGTCAGGCGCGATGTCGATGGGCACCGCCCGTCTCCCTCTAAGCTCCGAGCGCACGCCTGCGACGAACGCAAGCGCACGTGAAGTGCCGGATTAGCGGCGCAAGGGAACTCGGCTTACCGGCCGGCGGGCTCTCCCCAACAGGGAGACGACGGGTTGCCTCGGATCATTCCGTACCGAGGCAAGGTCACTGGTTACACCGACCAGCAACGGGCTCCGGCTCAATGGCCAGCTTTCGCCGATTTAAGCCTCGGCAAACGGCTTCTCTGGCCAACGACCAGCAACGTAACGATGCCACAACTATACGAAAAGCACAACGCCCACGAATGCCTGCGCCTCGCTACGCGAAGGAAATTGTTCGAAACAGCGTCTAGGTGGACGTAGCCATTCGGCGGTGGTTGAGATGCTGACGCCGGCAGTGACTGGCTGATGGTGGGTCCTGGACGAAATGGGGTGTCGCCGAAGCAATCCTCCACATGGCAAGACTGCGGTTAGCGCTCGGGTCGGCATCGCCCTACGTCGCGCCAGTGACGGCGACGCGTCTCATCCTGCGCCACGCAGTTGCACCACCTTCGCGGCTTCCTCGCCCATCACAATGCCCTTCAGCCGGTCGTCCCACGCCTTGAGCGCATGCGCCTTCCGCTCAAGCATGTCGGTGTGCACGTAATGGCGCACCAGCGTCCGGGTGTCTTTGCCGCCCGATCATGACCGACGATGGCGGCAACCAGATCGAGCGCTATCCCCATCTCCGCCAGCATGGTCGCGAACGTTCGTCGAAGATCATGCGAAGTGAATACGGCGATCGGCAATGTTGTCCGGCGCGTCAACAGATAGTGGCCGATATGGGCTGAGGTGACGACCACGCCCTTGTCGAGCAGGAAGAGGGGTCCCTTCTCGACGCCAGATAGCCGTTGTTCGAGCATCTCGCGCGCGAGGCCTACAATCGGCGTGACGCGCTGACGCCCATTTTTCGAGCGCGCCAGCGGGCAGCGTCCAAGTCCATTTCTGACGATCGATCTCCTCGGCGCGGAGCCCGCTGATCTCCCCGCACCTCGCGCCGGTCAAAAGCTCGAGCTTCAGAATGTCCGCCGCTTCAAGAGAAAGGGCGTCGGACTCCAACCACTTCCAGACCAACTCGATTTCTTTGACGGTCAAGACCCGATCGCGCGGGACGCCTCGATCGTATGGCGTCAGCCGCGGCCGGGATCTGCGCAACGATGTCCTGCGACAAGCGCCCAGCGGAACATCGCGGTGCGAAACCTGCCGACGCTTTTCGCTTCGCGCCTCTGCCCTGGTCGGCGATGGAATCCAGGATCTCGCGTACGTCACGTCGCGCAAATGTCGGCGGCACATCGTTGGAGGATGGGCGCCAGGGTGCGCTTCAGACGGCTTCTCAATCGACTTGGCGGTGCGCAGGCGGCCAACAACTCGCCGTCGAAGATACAGATGGATCAACGACCCGACAGTGATCCGTGAGGCTGCCGCATCTCTGGCCTCGCCCTCTTCGCCGATCAGGTCACGGCCACCGCGCGCCGCGCTGGTCAGCTCATTGGCCCGCTCGCGCGCCTGTTCGAGGCTCACGTCGGTCGTTCGGCCGAGCGACAGCCGCCGCATCTTCGCCGTTCCTCGAATGCGGTAGGCTAAGTCCCAGGTCTTGACGCCGCTCGGCGCGACCCGCACCGCCAGTCCCTTGCAGCGCTGATCGGTCACCCGATAGGGCGCCTCGGCCGGCCGCAAAGTCTCGATTGTACGATGTGTAAGCAGCTGCGCGCCGCGTGTCAGTCCGGCCCCAAAAGCCATGGCCCTTAGTCCCTCTTATGTTCGCCCTGTCGCAACACCGTCGCAACAAAATTGGCGGCTCGAGGCGAACGAGCGCGAACACAGAGGGATGGTAACTCACTGTTTGACCAACACAAACTGCGCGCGAGCGGACAACTACGAACGACCGCGAACAGCTATACAAGGGGTTGCGGCGCCATTTCCGAGTCGCATGGAGGATAGACTGAGTCGCGCGGAGTTGCAGAAAAATTGACCTAAGGTACTGAAATCACGTCGCTGCGCGCAGAAACTCGCACCCCTATCCCTCGGGCGCCTCAATTGCTAAGTCACGATACGGCGCGACGGCCCGCTTCGCCAGTAGGGCAGCCGGGAGATATCCAGGTCAGGGAGGACAATGTGAAGCTGTTGAGTTTTTCGGTTGCGGGGGCGGCGCTCCTTGCTTCGCTGGGCGGTGCGGTGGCGCAGGACGCGGCAGCCGGCGAGAAGGTCTTCGCCAAGTGCAAGATCTGTCACCAGATCGGCGAGGCCGCCAAGAACATGGTCGGTCCAGTCCTCAACGGCGTCGTCGGCCGCCACTCGGGCACTTACGAGGGCTACCATTACTCCGACGCGAATAAGAATTCAGGCATCACTTGGGACGAGGCGACCCTCAAGGAATATCTCAAGGACCCGAAAGCGAAGGTCCCGGGAACCAAGATGGTCTTCCCCGGTCTGCAGTCTGACGACGACATCGCCAATGTCATCGCTTATCTCAAGCAGTTCGGTCCCGACGGCAAGAAAATTTGATCGTCTCGATGCGGTGGATTTCAGATCGTCTTTAGATCTGTCCCCAAGATCCGTCGCTCGTGGAGCGCGGTCGCGATCAGGGCGCCGGAGGCGCCCGCCGCCTTGAGCGCTGAGAGATCGGCCGCGTCGCGGACGCCGCCCGCAGCATAGATTTCGCACCCACCCGCGATCGCTCTGATCTCGGCGAGCCGCGCAAGGTCGGGGCCGTCGCCGCTGCCGACTCGGCCAAGCGTCATCACGATGATGCGGTGGGGCCAAAGCGCCGGTTCGGTCAAGATCTCGCGCGGGCCCTGAAACGCGTCGCCGCGAAAATCGAGCGAGAGCACGACACGCCTCGAGCCCCGGTGCTGCGCGATCAGCTTGCTGTCGCGTTGAGATTCGCTGCCGATGACCGGTATTCCCAGGTCGGCGCCGATGAGCGCGTCAAGCGCGGCGAGGTCTGCCGCTCCGTTATCCACCCACATCTGCAATGCTGGAAACTCTGCGCGAATACGGCGAAGTGCGCCGGTATTATCCCCGTTGCACTGGATCGCGTCGAGATCAGCGACATAAAGCGTAGGGAACGGATAGACCGCGAGCAGGCCGTGCACGACCGCAACTGGGTCGCTGGTCGGCGAAAGCGAAGATTTGAGCCGCCGATAGGAGGCGCGATCGCCCCTTCGTGCGCGGACGACCTCCCCGGCCATGAGGTCAAGGACTGGGATGACCTGCAAGCCTAGCCTCCGAGCGAGGCGTCAAGGGCGAAGACCTGGGCCGCCTTGTCCTTGAGCCAAGTCCACGCCTCGACCTCAGCCGGTCCGGCGGTCTTTCCGATGGTGATTTCGAGGCGGGCAAGCTCCATCTCAACCTCGGCCCGCGGCAGCATGTGCAGACGGCTGACCAGCACCGCGCCCTCAATCACCGCCGCTTGTGCCCGATTGAAGCCTTGGAAGGGCGCGTGCGAGGCGCGATGCGCAACGCGGCATACGAAGCGAGGCCTGAGCTCATGTTCGCGCACCTCGACGACAATGAGTTCGAGATGCGACAATGTCGTCGCCAATCGCGGCGCGGCGACAAGAGTGGCGGGCGTCAGCGGCCAATCGCGACGTCCGGTGAGGCATCCCGCAAAGACGCGCACGTCGTCGGTGAAGTTGGCGACGGCGAACGGCGCCTGGCGCAGATTGTCGAGCGTCGTCGAGGGGTGAAACGGCGCCAGAATCCATCCCTCGCCTTCGGCGATCAGCCCTAAAGGCGCGATGTGGGGCTCGCCGAGCGCATTGACGGTGGTGACGATGGCCTCGCGAATCAAGGGCATCGAGTCACTCGTTCGCCGCACGCGAACGCAGCGTGTGGCCCGCTTCGCTTAAGCGTGTCCTGTCCTCGACGCGGCGATCGACCGCGCAGCCCCAATCCAGGGGTTCGTCCTGCGCGTATCGTTTGCCAAGCTGAAAAGCGATTTCGGCCTTCGTCAACTCGGCCCCGAGATAGAAGGCGTGAGCGCCGTCTGTTTCGACCCCGAGTTTATCGAACAGCGCAAACGCATCCCGCGCGACGAAATGGCCGGCGCGGTTATAGACGTGGATTCCGTCCTCGGCCGCCTCTATCCGGTAGTTGTCGTCTTTCACTTGCGCTGAACTCTCCGCAATCTCTCCGCTCGCATAGGGAAATGGCTTCTGGTCGTGGACCTGCAACAACGCCCGCCCATAGCCTCGCGGCAGGCTGTGGTCCGCCGCCGCCGCGTACATGATGCGGCGAGCCGCGTCATGCTCTTGAAGGGTGCGGCGCGTGTGCGGGCTGACATGGACGGTGAGCACGTTGGCGATCGCGAGCTCCGAACAGATCCCAAGCAGCAACGCCGTGACGCCGACGGAATTGGCGTCGGTCAATTCCGTCAGGTTCCCAGTGCCCATCAGCATTTCCGCGTCGGGCAGCCGCGCGCGCACTTCGCGATAGCGCGAGAGCGACTCGGCGAAACCGAAATGGATGGGATCGATAACCGGATCGAGGATAGCGCTAAGACCGCGCTTCTGCGCGGCTTCAGCGGCGCGATATAGCGACGCGAGATCCCCATGCTGGGCCGGAATCAGGACCGGTCGTGCGCCCGTCTCTTCGGCGATCGCGAGATTGCCCTCGGTGAGGCTGAGGAGATAATCAGCGCCCGCGATCCCGCCGCGGCGCAGTTCGTTCGGGTCGGCAGAGTCGACGCTGACGGCCAATCCCCTCGCCTTCAATTCTCGCACTGCATCTTCGAGATGGGGAAATGGAGTATCTGGCAGGCACCCGAGATCGATGACGTCGGCGCCCTCGAAGCGCAGACGTTCGGCGCGCGCGACGATCGCCTCGACGCTCATCTGCGACGCATCGACGATCTCAGCAAAGATGCGCAGCGCGTGGCGCGACAAATCGAGAGCCGCTCCGGCCTTGCCGAGAAAGATTGGCAGGTCCTTCAATTCATCGGGGCCGCGCTGGAAGGACACGCCAAATTCCTGAGCCAAGCGCGTGAGGTCGGCGCGGCAACGGCCCGGGACGACCACGCGGTCGGCGTTGATCGGGCGCGGCAGCCTGCGCATGAGGATGGGTTCGGTCATCAGCGCCGCGACCTTTACCCCTACACTGAAGACCGACCAGTCGAACGCCGCAGGCTCCATGCCCTGCAAGACCTTTTCGAGACGGCTCTGGGCGAGACGCCCGGTCAAAAACAGAATGCGTTCCCTCATGCCGCGACTTTGCTTCGTCGGTGCGCGATGGCTTCGCGAAGCTCGGCGATCGAGTCGACCGTCGTCACGCCGGCGAAACCTCCCAGTCGCTCGCGGTTCTCCAAATCGATCGCGCGCGGATAGACCTTCACCATTCCTTTCGGCGCTTCTGTCACGAGCTCGGGCGCCGTGTCGCAGGCGAAGACAATAGTCAGCACGCGGCACTTGCCGGCCTGGGCAAAGACGTTGGTGATGAAATCGTCTGAGATCCCATAGACAAATTTGGCGACCGCGTTCGAAGTCGCGGGAGCGACGATCAGCGTATGATACATTCCGTAGTAGAATTGTCCGACGGTCACCGAACTCGCCGACGTGTCGCGATAAATGCGTACGGATGGGGGCAGGTCGAGGTCCTGCTTGTACATCCGCAGCACCTCGGCTCCCGCCTTGCTGAGGAAGAGGTCGACGTGTTCGAGCTCATGGATCAGGGCCAGGCTTTCCTTCAGGAAATGACCGGATCCCGTGAGCGCCCATCCCCAGCGCGGCGTTTGGCGTTTTGTCATTGTGCTGCCGGCGATCGATTTGAGGTCGCCACCACGATTTCAGGAAATATTCCTCCCCGCAACCCTTCGGCGAGTTTCGCGCTGTCGGTTGGTCCGGCCAGCCAAGCCCGAGCGCCACTCTCCTTAAGATAGTGGGGGAACAGTGGATCCACGACGCCCTGTGCGGCGAGGTCATGAGCATCGACGGTTTCAGTGTCGAAATGGCCATGCTTGATAAGCAGCAGTCGGCCAGCGCCGAGCGCGCCCGCCAGCCATGCCGAGAGGCTGTCGGAAGTCAGGTCCCAGGTTTCCGGCAGCGCGGCTGCGCGCGTCATCTGTTCGGGCGACCAGACCGGAACTTTATGCTCTTTAAGCGCTCGCAGGATCGCGGAACGCGACGCGGCCAATCTCAAGGCAGGATTGAGGCTCTGGAGCGCGCAACCGAACTGCGCCATCGCCATCAGCGCCATAACGTGGGCGGATCGATCGTCATAGCCCATCGGGGCCTGAGCTGTTCGCACCGCGTCAGCAAAGGGGCCGCCGCCCGGCACAATTGCGATCGACCCAGCCTCGGCCCCGATCGCCGCAAGCCAGTCCTTGAGGTGCGGTCCTGTTGCGTAGCTGCCGCCCAACTTCACAATGGCGAGGCGCGCGCGAGAGGAGACGGCCGCGCCCTTCAAGCGAGCGCGCGAGGCCAGTTCTGCGCGCCTCGGGCATAGCGGGCGCGCGGGCCGACCGCTTTCATCGCTTCGACCAGAACCTGCTTCATCGCCGCTCTTCCCGCCTTTGTGTTCCATCAGTAAAACGACGGCCCGACGCCTAGTTTAGGGGTCGAGCCGCCGCGATGTCGACCGCGACTGGCTTGACCGTCCATTTTGGTCCGATCTAGCGTCGCCTCGGGCACTTGGGAGGAGCGGTGAGCGTCGTTATTGGCTGGGACATCGGGGGAGCGCATCTGAAAGCGGCGCGCGTGAAGCACGGGCGCGTCGAAGCGGTGGTTCAGGCGGCGACGCCGCTTTGGTTGGGACTCGGCAGCCTGGAAGCCGCGTTCGACGCGCTTCGCGCTCAACTCGGCGCCGCTGATCATCACGTGATCACGATGACTGGCGAGCTGTGCGACGCTTTCGCTTCGCGCGAAGAGGGTGTCGCGGGTCTGGTTACGATTGCAGCAAATCGTCTCGCTCCTTCAGCTCCGAGCGTCTATGCGGGCCGCGCCGGCTTCGTCGAACTTGGCGAAGCCGCCCAGCACGCCGCGGACATCGCGTCGGCCAATTGGCACGCGAGCGCTGCGCTCGTCGCGCTCCAGCTTCGGGACGCGCTGTTCATCGACATCGGCTCAACGACAGCCGATCTCATTCCAATCGTCGCCGGCCACGTCGCGGCAGTCGGCTACAGCGACGGGGAACGGCTTGCTTCGGGCGAACTGGTCTATGCCGGAATGACGCGCAGCTTCGTCATGTCAATGGCTTCGCGGGCGCCGTTTCGCGGCGCTTGGACGTCGCTGATGAACGAATATTTCGCCAGCAGCGCCGATGTTCATCGTATTCTCGGCGACTTGCCCGACGGCGCCGACAAAATGGCGACCGCTGACGGCCGCGAGAAGACCGTCGAGGCTTCGCGGGCGCGTCTTGCGCGGATGATCGGACGCGAAGTCGGCGAAGGCGCCGCTTCAGAATGGAATGGGCTCGCCGCCTGGTTTGCGGAAGCACAAATACGCCAAATCGCCGACGCTGCCTCGCTGCGCCTGTCCCGCAACGATGTCGCGATTGCGGCGCCAGTGGTCGCTGCAGGCGTCGGGGAAGGCGTCGCGGCGGAAGTGGCGCGCCGCCTGCGCCGGTCCTGCGTCGGATTTTCTACGTTGATCTCGGCCCCCGCCGAAGCTTCGCATTGCGCGCCTGCGGTCGCGGTGGCGTTGCTTGCGGCGAACGAGGGAGCGCTTCCGTCTAGTCCGGAGTCATTGTAGGTCAATTAAGGGCGGGAGAGAGAGTTGATCATGCGCTTGACGAGCGTCGTGTTATTTATGTCTGCAGGCGTCCGTCTCGCGGGCGCAGCTGAAGTCGCCACCATGCCCGCCGCCACCAATGACTATCCGACATCCGCGCGCGCCGAATATGTCTTCGCCTGCATGAAGACCAATGGCGATACCCGAGAGGCGCTCGACCAATGCTCGTGTTCGATCGATGTCATCGCTTCGCTGATTCCCTACGACGCCTATGTGGCCGCCGCAACGGTGGCGTCGATGAACCAAGAACCCGGACAGATCGGCTCCATGTTTCGCGGAACCGCAATCGCGCGCGACGCGCTTGCCCGGCTGCGACGCGCGCAGGCCGAGGGCGAGGTGCGCTGCTTCTGACCACGCGGGCGAAGGCGAAACGAGCGGCAGTCGCCGTTAGCTGACAGGCGCTCCGCCCGTGCGGAACAAACGGATCTTGCTCAAAATTTGAACTTCACCAGCCCAATGACGTTATCGCGACAAACGCTGAGTTGCCTCTTGCGCTCAAAATTCGATCGGGATATCTTCCCGTTGGTTTCGGTTGCACGAGCGTCGGGGAACGGGAGCCTTGGCGCACTTTTCGGAGGCAAGGCGAACTTCCCCGCGAGCATCTCTGCTCGTTTCGCCGTGTCGTGACACGCTGTCGACACCATCCCATGAGACAGTCGCTGCAAGGCGCTTTGACCTGTGATGGGTCGCGCAGCGCTTTGCTATAAGTCTAACCGGGAGGAAACAATGCGAAAACTCTTGCTTGCAAGCTGCTTCGGCGCCGCGGCCGTGTTTACGGCCGGATACGCCTTCGCGAACGACGAACTGATGAAACTGTCCGCGGACCCGAACCAGTGGGTGATGCCGACCCAAAATTACGCGAATACGCGATATTCCGAGCTCAAGCAGATCAATACCGAGAACGTCCACAAGATCGCGCCGGCCTGGACGTTTTCGACAGGCGTTTTGCGTGGTCACGAAGGCTCCCCGCTGGTGGTCGGCGACGTGATGTATGTTCATGCGCCGTTCCCCAACACCGTCTTTGCGCTTGACCTCAACAACGACGGCAAGATCCTCTGGAAATACGAGCCCAGGCAGGATCCAGCCGTCATCGCAGTCATGTGCTGCGATACCGTCAATCGCGGCGTGGCCTACGCCGATGGCAAGATCTTCCTCCATCAGGCGGACACGACCCTCGTCGCGCTCGACGCGAAAACCGGCGCGGTCGTATGGTCGGTGAAGGACGGAGATCCGTCCAAGGCTCAGACCGGCACCGATGCGCCGATTAGTCGTCAAGGACAAGGTGCTCGTTGGCGTTTCGGGCGGCGAGTTCGGCGTGCGCGGATGGGTCAGCGCCTACAATATCAAGGACGGCAAGCTGGCGTGGCGCGGCTATTCCGAAGGCCCCGACTCCGATACGCTGATCGATCCGGAAAAGACGACCAACCTCGGCAAGCCGGTCGGTCCGGACTCCGGCACCAACACCTGGCAAGGCGATCAGTGGAAGATCGGCGGCGGCTCGACCTGGGGCTGGTATTCCTACGATCCCGACCTCAACCTCGTGTACTACGGCACGGGCAACCCATCGACCTGGAACCCGACGCAACGGCCCGGTGACAATCGCTGGTCGATGACCATCTTTGCACGCGATGCTGATACTGGCATGGCCAAGTGGGTCTACCAGATGACGCCTCACGACGAATGGGATTATGACGGCGTCAACGAGATGATCCTCACCGACCAGAAGATCGACGGCCAGGACCGCAAGCTGCTGACGCATTTCGACCGCAACGGCTTCGGCTACACGCTCGACCGCGCAACCGGCGAATTGCTGGTCGCGCAAAAGTTCGATCCGGTGGTGAACTGGGCCACTGGCGTCAATATGGACAAGTCTTCGCCGGACTATGGAAAGCCGATCCGGGTCAAGGCGATGTCGACGCAAGCCAATGGCGAGGATACCAACTCCAAGGGCATCTGCCCGGCGGCGTTGGGCACAAAGGACGAGCAGCCTGCGGCCTATTCGCCGCAGACCGAACTCTTCTACGTGCCGACCAACCATGTCTGCATGGATTACGAACCGTTCAAGGTCAGCTACACCGCGGGCCAGGCCTACGTCGGGGCGACGCTGTCGATGTATCCGGCTCCGGGTCAGAACAACATGGGCAATTTTATTGCCTGGGACGGCAAGACCGGTAAGATCGTCTGGTCTGATCCCGAGCTGTTCTCGGCGTGGGGTGGCGCTCTTGCGACCGCCGGCGGGGTGGTGTTTTACGGCACCTTGGAAGGCTATCTGAAGGCGGTCGACGCCAAGACCGGTAAGGAGCTCTACAAGTTCAAAACTCCGTCGGGCATCATCGGCAACGTCATGACCTACGAGCATGGCGGCCGGCAATATGTGGCGATGCTGTCCGGCGTCGGCGGTTGGGCCGGGATCGGCTTGGCCGCAGGGCTGCTTCAACCGCAAAATGCGCAGAAGTGGCACGACGCTGTAACGGGTCAGAAGAACCTTCCTGACCAAGCAAAGATCGTCGGCACGGCCGGTCTCGGCGCGGTCGGCGGTTACGCCGCGCTCGCGGACTATACGTCGCTCGGCGGCACGCTCACGGTGTTCGCGCTTCCGAGCGATTGAGCGACCGACCGACTCCACGGGGATAGCCGGGGCCCGGCGCATGCAAGCAAAGCACGCGCCGGGCCCTTTCTTTTGCTCCAGTCCGCTTGAGAAACAAACGTGACGATTTCCAAACTTATGCTTGGGCTCGGGTTTGCGGTCGCCTTGGCTGCGCCGCTCGTCGCCCGCGCCGATCCGCCGGGAGACCCCGCCGCGGTCACCAACGACCACGGCAAGTATCGCGACAAGGATGGCGATCCGACCTTTAAAGTATCCGCCGACGGGACCGTCGACTGGTATACGTATTCCGGCTTCCGTCGGTATCATTCGGAATGCCACGTTTGCCACGGCCCCGATGGAGAAGGCTCTTCCTATGCGCCCGCGCTCGCGAACTCGCTCAAGACGATCGGTTACGCCGAATTCTTCGGGATCGTCACCGGCGGCAAGCAGCAGGTCGGGGCGGGTGAGGAAAAGGTCATGCCGGCCTTCGCTGATAACAAGAATGTGATGTGCTATCTCGACGACATTTACGTCTATCTGCGCGCACGCTCGCAGGATGCGATTCCCCGCGGACGGCCCGCCCAACATGAAGACAAGCCGCCTGAGTTCGGAGAAGCCGAAACGAAGTGCATGGGCGGGTGAGGCAATGGCGAGCGCGATTAAGTCGATCGCCGTCGCACTTCTCGCGGTGGTTGGGGTCGCCCTTCCTGGCGCCGTAGGCGCGCAGGATGCGGAAGGCGCGATCGAGCTGGTCGACCCCCACGTCTTTCGGGCCTGCGCGGATCCGCACGATCTTCCCCTGTCAGACGAGGCCGGCGAGGGCTTTGAAAACAAGATCGCCGACCTGTTCGCGCGAAAGCTAGGCAAGTCGGTCGCATACACGTTCTATCCCGACGCCACCGGTTTCATTCGCAACACGCTGAACGCCCATCGCTGCGACGTCGTCCTGGGAATCGCTCAAGGCGACGACCTCGTTCAGCCGACCAACCCCTACTATCGAACGGGCTACGCCGCCGCGTATCACCAGGATGGTCCCCTCAAGGGGCTGGATTCGCTGAGCGATCCGCGTCTGAAAACGGCGAGGATCGGCATCGTCGCGGGCACCCCGCCGGCGACCTACCTCGCAATGAATGGTCTGCTCGGCCAGATCAAGTCCTACCGGCTCGGTGTCGACACGCGATACGACTCGTCGACCCATGACATGATGGACGATTTGGACAAGGGCGAAATCGACGTCGCGTTGCTTTGGGGCCCCTTCGCCGGCTACTACGCGTCGAAGGCCAAGACTCCGACCGCGGTCGTTCCGCTCGTGAAAGAGCAAGGCGGCCCCCCGATGGTCTTTCGGATCGTCATGGGGGTGCGGCATTCGGATCAGAACTGGAAGCGCGCCCTCAATAAGCTGATCTCCGAGAATCAGGACGAAATTCAAGCGATCTTGCGCTCTTATGGCGTGCCCTTGCTCGACGAGAACGACAAGCCGATCTCGCCCTGACGCCTGCGCCTGGCTGGGCTACGGCCCGAAGGAATCGGATCGTGCGGGTATGCTGCATGTTCTTGACATAATCAGAACCGTGTGCTATTGTATTCTGAATGATGCAATAAGCGCATCCGCGCATGGGCGGCGAGGATAGGCGAACGGCTTGGGGCGTGATCGAAAAAAGTTGCGTAAAAGAGCAGGTAAGTAGCTGAAAGTATTGTGGAGCGTGAACTTGTGCGCTTCCTCGGGACGGCTCCGCCGAAATGGGTCTGGCGCTAGAGAGTCTTTTCCACCGCGCGGGCGATCTCCCCGATGCGCTGTTCGATCAGCGTCGGCGCCTCGCAGACGTAAGTGACCGTCTGGCGGCGATCGTCGAAGACGCGAAGATCCCATAGCAGCCGTTCTTGACTGCCGCCGCCAGCTGGCGACTGGCCGGCCGGATTCTGGTCAGACGATTTTTGCACGTCCTCGTTCTCCGCCCGGATGCGATCGGCCAGAGCCTTTTGCTTGCGGCCAATCCGATCCAGGCCGTTGATGATCTGGGAGCGTTGCTCGGACAAATCCGCAAACGCCGCGGCGAAGGCGCGCAGAAGCTTGGCGTCCGCGTCGGGGCCGGCCTTCGATTTGAAGTCGGTGATCGCGGCCTCCACATCGGCGATGGGAACACGCCGCTGCGCCATTTGCGCCTTTAGATCCGCGACGTCGCCTTCATCGCGCCAGCTCTGAGAGTTCAGATCGAGCTGAGGCCCAGCCCAGACTGAGGCGAGCGAAAAAGTCGGCGTCTTGATCTGCTGGCAGGGCCAGTCCGGATCGGTCTTGCCCTTGATTTGAGCGACCGCTGGCGGCGCCCATGAGGCCACGATCGCGATCGCGAGAACGGCGCGGGCCGCAGGATGCATTTGCGTTTCCTCTCGAGTGTAATGATAAGATCGGGCTCGCGGCCAATCAAGCCGCCGAAGTGCACGTTGACGTCGCCCTCGGCGTCGTTCGGCGTCGGCAAGCGTGCACGCCCGACGGAGAATAGGACGCGACGCGATGACGCGCATGCTCGCCAGTGTCGCCAACGCTGCCGAGGCCGGCGTTGTCCTACAGCTTGGGGCCGATATCGTCGATCTGAAGGACGCGCGGCGCGGCGCGCTCGGAGCCGTCTCGCTCGATATTGCGCGCCAGGCGATCGCCGCTGTCGCGGGACGAATCGAAACGAGCGCGGCGCTCGGCGACCCGCCTTACGATCAAGAAACGTTGCTCGCGGACGCACGGGCGCTGGCGGCGATGGGCGTCAATTACGTCAAACTTGCCGTTGACCCTCCAACGCTCCAACGTCTCGGCGAGTCTTTGGGCAGGCTGGCTCAGGACGTCGCCCTCGTCGGCATGATGTTCGCGGACGAAAAGCCCGATTTTGCTCTCCTCGCTAAACTCGGGAAGCTGGGCTTCAAGGGCGCGATGCTCGACACGCGTGATAAGACTCGTGGCCGCCTCATCGCGCATCTCGAGGTCGTGCAGCTCAATCAATTCTGCTCGCAGTGTCGCGCGCTCAACTTGATGAGCGGCTTGGCCGGGTCGCTCGAAGCGCCTGATGTTCCGCGACTGTTGCTCGTGCGACCCGATGTCCTTGGATTCCGAGGCGCGCTTTGTCACGCCCGCGATCGGCAAGGCGCGATCGACCCGCATGCCGTTGTTCTCATCCGCGATCTGATCCCGCGCGAGAGAGCGGAAGCCGACGCTTCGCCGAAGATCGATTGGCGATTGCTGGCGCGCGGGATCATCGGGGGACGCGACCACGAAGGCGAACTCGACCGCGTGTTCGTGCGCGACTTTGTCGTCTCCGCCGAGATCGGCGCCTACGATTTCGAACGCGCCATCCATCAGCGCGTCGTCTTCGACGTCGAGGCTCTGGTGCGTCGCGCCGGCGCGCACGCCGACGACATGCGTTCGATTTTCTCCTATGACCTGATTCTCGACGCCATACGTCTGGTGGTCGGGCGCGGCCATGTCGATTTTGTTGAAACGCTCGCGGAAGAGGTCGCTGCGGCCCTGTTGCAGCATGTGCGGGTGCGGACGGTTCGCGTCAATATCCGCAAGCTCGATGTGATCGAGGGCGCGGTCGGGGTCGAAATCCGTCGCGAGCGCGCCTCGGGCTCGGCGGACGTGCGGCCGGTCGGCGTCATCGATCGAGGCGCTTGAGCACGACCGGCCATTGTACTCGTCTAACAAACACGGCTCATAGACCGCTAGCTGTTGTCAACCGCTTCGGATCGTACACCTTTCGGTCGTCATCGTCGGGCTTGACCCCTCAATCACGGGAAGGCTGAACGGATGCGATTAGGCCTTGATATAGGATTCCGCGAACCAAGCCCGGCCCATGACAAGAGGCTCTGCCGTCACGCGAGCGTGCGCGCGAGGTCGAACGCCTGACGGAAGTCGAGACGCAGCGGGGTTTTGCTCTCGGTCATCTGCTTGAACAGCCCCGAATTCCGTTCGATATTTGACGTTGCCGATCGCAAGTGCGCCGACGCCAAGCGCGCCGTGTTCGCCGAGCGGCGTTCCGTTGGCCTGCGCATCGACGCCTTCGATGCCCGACGGCGGCACTGCGTTGACGTCGGCTGCGACCAGCAATTTCGCGGCGCCGGCGATCTCGGCGGCGTCGAGCACGCGCACGCCTGCTTTGGACGTGCACAGCACGATCTGCGTCGCCGCTAGAATCGCAGCCCTCGCATCGGGCGTCGAGCCGTCAGCGACGACGATGTTGACGCCGAACCTGCGATTGACCTCCGAAGCGTGGCGAGCGGTGCGATCTGTTCCGTCGCGCCCGACCAAGGTGACGGATGCCCCCTCGAGAGCGGCGATAACACCCGAAGCGGTTCCCACGACGCCGGTTGCGCCAAAGACCGAGACGGCGGAGCCGCGAAGCGCGCGATCCTTCTTCTCCCGCAGCGTCTTTTCGACGACGGCTATCATCGCGGCTGCAGTTGTGAATGAGCCCGCGGGGTCGGCGAACAGCGAAATCTCGAACGGCTTGAACAGCGCCTTGCCTGCTGCGTCGAGCATATCGAGGGCCAGAAGCGCGTCTTTGCCGCCGATGAACACACCCGTGCGCACCGCGTCGCGCGGCGACCGCGAGAACATGGCGTCCTGGACGAGGTCGGTTATCTCGGCGAGCGAAACATGGGTGTAGGAAGCCGTCGCGTCATAGCCTGCGTCGAGCGCCATGTTGACGTCGAAGGGGCTCATGTGCGCGAGCGGCGTCATCATGTGCAGGATGTTCTTGGCCATTGTTCCTCCCAAGCGATCATCGGACTGAGACGTCCTCTTCCTCGCGGATTTCGGCGCCGTGATGCCGCGCGTTGCAGATTTTGATCTCCACCCCCGGCTCGCATTCGGCGCGGGCGCGCCGAGCGAGGTATTCCGCATGGTCGGGGTCGGATGCAAAGGCGAAGCCGGTCGGTCCCCAGGAGCTCTGGCCAATGCCGTGCGCCCCGAGAGCCTTCAATCGCGCGGCGACTTTGCTGACCGGCTCGCTGGTGAAGCGACCGCCGCCCTGGGCCGGTGCGAAATGATCGCCTACCGTTTCCTGAATCCTGGCGACGCCCTCGCCGAACGCTCCGATATCCACTTCGGCGGCGCCGGGTAGGACTTGCATGAGCGTGCGACGGCAGATGTCGCTCGCCGCGTCGGAGGGAAAAGGCGGCAATCGAGCGAACGCCCGCGTTTCCGCGGCGCCGTGCGCCCCCTCGACGCGCGGGTCCAAGATTAGAAGAATGCGCCAATCGCGGGGAAAGTTCATCCACGCGACCACCGGTGGGATCTCGGTGCTTGACCCTCTGCCGGCATCGACCGCCAAGCCGCCGCGCTCGAACAATGCAACGCCTACGCCCGAACGCGCGCCGCGATCGAGCAGACGCGCATCCTCTCGCGAGTCGAGCGGCAATCCGGCCAAAGCGGCGAAACGCCGTCGCGATCGCCAGCGCCAGCTGAGTCCCGGAGCCGAGTCCAGCGTGCGGGGGAATTGCGTTCGAGATGACGAGCTTCTTGCTAGTGTCGAGGCCAAGGCTTTCGGCGATGCGGCGCGCAAGGCGCGCGCCCCGCTCGCGCTCCTCGCCCAAAACTTCAAAGCTTGGTGCCTCGCGAAGCTCGATGCGGGTCTCGAACGCGTCGATGGCGAGACCAATTGATCCGAACTGTCGGCCAAGGTCCCCGGCGAGATCGAGAAAACCCAGATGCAGGCGCGCCGCCGCCGTGACCTGAACCCCTTTCAACGCGCGCCTCTTCCTCAATGGTATTCGCCGGTCGCGGTTTCCAGCGAAGTCATCAGAACCTTGCGAAACTTTGCGCGTTTTGCCAAGCGCCGAATACGAGAATTGCATGTCGGCTTGCTGGCGGGCGGTTCGAGGGATCTTGCCGAATGTACTGCAAACCCCACGCAATGTTGCGGCCGCTTGTTCAAAATGCCACACTCGTCCGGTGGAGGGACTGTGCGGCTCCCCTTGAAGACGGGTAGGCGATGATCGAGCTGATTCTGACGGTGTGCGCGCTCAATGCGCCAAGCCAGTGCGACGAACAGCGGCTGCAATTCGTTTCGCAGGGATCGCTGATGCAATGCATGATGCAAGCGCCGCCCTATATCGCTCAGTGGTCAGACGAACATCCAGCGACGCGCGTCACGCGATGGAGATGCGCCTTCCCCGGCGACCAGAAGATCTGATCAAGAGAGCGATCACCGCGTGGCGACGCACGGCGCGTGAGCTTGTCGCAGCCTGCCGCAGAGTGACCATGCCTTGACAAGAGGTTTGCTTGTGCTTGCGATCGGGATCGGGTGGACTTTTGCCGCCTATGCCCAGGACGCCATGCGCGGACTCGACCTGACGTCGCCGGACATGACGACCGCCGAGATGTCGCGGGCCCAGGTGGAGGCGGCGCTCAAGGTGCCGCCCGGCGGACATGGGGCCGATGTCACCGGCAAGCGCCTTTCCGGTCTCGATCTTTCCGGCCTCGACTTTTCCGGCGCAAACTTGCGCGCAGCGCGGTTCAACCGCGCGAACCTTTCGCACGCCAGGCTCGACGGCGCGACGCTGGACCAGGCCTGGGCGCTTGACGTCGATCTCACTGGGCCAGCCTTGTCAAGGCTAGCCTGTTCGCGACGCAGATGGCGGGCGCGCGTCTCGATGGCGCCAATCTTAGCGGCGCGCGTGTGACCGCCGACCTGACCGGTGCGCATCTCGTTGGCGCTCGGTTCGCAGATGCGAATTGCAGCGCCGACGAAAAGAACCGATCGATGGGACTCCTGCGCGCGACCTTCAAATCGGCGGACCTGAGCCGCGCCGACCTTTCTCGCGCCAATCTCGCCCGCGCCGACTTGCGTTTCGCTAAGCTTTCCGGCGCCAACCTCGCCGGGGCGACGTTGCGCGAGGCGGACGCAAGCGGCGCGGACTTGCGCGGCGCCCTTCTTCAAGGCGCCGAGACATCGGGCCTGGATCTCAATTCAGCACCGGTCGGACGAACGTCCCGTACCTCGCCAATGCGATCCAGCTCGAGCGTGCCTCCCAAGAGTGAACACGGCGGCGTGAGCGGAGCGGCGAACGGCTCTATTTCGCGTCCTTAGGAGGCATGCGCGGCGGTGCGAGCGGCGCAAAATTGATCGTCTGGTTCTCGCCGTGCGCGGATTGGGGGTCGAGGGGACCGCCGGAAGGGGGGTCGCCGGCGCCCGTTGTTGTGATCGTTGAGGGCGTGACCTCGCGCGCGGTCGCTTCTGCAACGCCGCCCTGACCGTTGCCAAAATCCGCAGTGCGACCACCCTGTGGCTTGCCGTCGGCGCTCGCTCGAATCGCGCCTCCGTCCTCTCGGCCAGACGGCCGTCATGGGCAGCGATAGGCGCGCGGCACACCGCTTGGGAAATTGTCGTTGTCGAGCGCCTCGACCCAGAAGTGAATGGCGCCGGGATCGCCCTCAAGCGAGTGCGGTTCAACGATCCGGGCGCGCAGGAGCTTGAATTTTGGCGGCAGAGGATCGGTCGACGACCAGCCGAGCAGGCCGCGCGTCGCAAAAAAGCTCACCACGTAAAAGGCGCTTGTCAGCACGATAGCGCCTGCCCTTGGCGAAGACGCAGACGACGAGCAAAAGGACGCCGAGCAGAGCATAGGCGATCGACAGCCAGATGATGACGTCGCTGAGGTTGGCCACAGTTGCTTCATGTAACCTGTTTTGGGGTCGCGGTCGGCGCCGTTCTGGCGCACGTCACGAAAGGTCTCCATCAGCGACTTCGGCCGGCGATTGACGTCGGTGACTTTGCCTTCGCTATCAAGCGTGAACCGGACCGCCGTCTTCTCGTCGCCGGTATGATCGACGAAGACGGTGTCGTCGAAAACGACCTGCGCGGTCGGGTTAAGCTTTTGCACTTTCACTTTCGCGGGCACCGGCGCGCTGGTCGTCGCCACGAAATGGCTGACGTTGACCGTGTATTCGCCGGCTACGAGGCCGCGGATGGTGACGATCTCCTCGCGAATTGGCGAGGCGATCTTCTTGGCGTTGACCACGATGAAATCGTTGGCGCCACCGCGGTCGTCGCGGTCGAGCACCAGAAAGCCCGCCTCGCGGTGACGATACCAAGCGATGTTGCCCACTGGATCCTGCACGAACAGATCAAGATCGTCCGGATGGCTATCAGGCCAATCCATGGTGATGATGAACTCGGCCTTCGAGTCGATCTTGCCGTCCTTGGCCTCGGGCGATATCGCTAGAAGCGCGAGGAAAAGAGAAACGCGACGACCTGCAGCGCCTTGAACAACATCACGCCGAAAGGATCGAACGGCTCTTCGCGCGGTAGAGCCGAATTCATCGATCATGGGCGCGTGGCCAGATCGTGGGCACGCTCCAAGGCAGGAATGACGCGTGTCTCGGTCAGCGTCACCGCGCGTGAGAACACCTTCGCCGTCGCGCTCTCGAGCATATAATACTGGATCTTCAACAAATCGAGCCCACGAGGCCCGCGAGCGTGGTGTACATCGCCACCGCCGTCCCCTCGCTCGTCGGCCCCCGTCGAGGTTTCGGCCCTGGCTTGTCGCTCGCGTCGAGCCCCGCGATCGGCGCCAGCGTGATGATGAAACCGATGATCGTTCCGACGGCCCAGTTTCGTCGGCGTGTCGCTGGCGAACGGCCGAAACCGTTCGAGCCGCGCAGGCGATCAGCGAGCGAGCGACGAGCGACGTCTGATCGAGCCGTCCGCGCCCTTGCGTGCGCGCTTTCAAGGCGACATCACGGATGTGGTCTCGCGATCAGACCATCGGGGAGCATCGCCGACGGGGCGAGGGCGGCGTCGTCGCCGCCTCCCGTATCGACGCGCGCCGCGAGCCGTGTCCGCATCGCCTTCGCGCGAAACGGCGATCGTTCGCCAAAGACGATGGAGCGACGCGCCCTCGTAGATCACCGCGATCACGGAGGAGAGATACGTACGGTCGGAACGACCATCGCCGAATGAGGCCGTAGCGCCACGACAGGATCGCGGCAAGACGGTCACGCCGGTAAGATGAGCCGCGCAAGCGAGGCGCGCGATCCACGCCGGACCACGCGCGCTCAGGCTCCGGCGATAGGACGACGGCGGTGGTGCGATTTCCTCCAAAGTATCCGCCGCCCGCCGTTGATCCAAGGTGCGTGTCGGGTTGCCACCGCACAAGCCCCGGCGGCGCTCGATAACGGGCTTGGGTAGCAAAATCTCTCCCTTACCGGGCGCGACCAGATCGCCTGCCGACGCCGCAACGGCCGGCGGAATCATCACTCCAGCTTCCCGCTGGATTCGGCGACGTGATCGGCCAGAGCCGCGCCGCGACCGGGTCATGTTCGCGCAATCGGCGAGCTCGGCGGAACAGCGACGCGCTCGCGCAGAAGGATCGTGCCGCGGCCCATCATATCTACAGGCAGGTCCCCACTCCCCCGATCGGCGAGGTGCCCACGATAATGCAGCTACGGCGTCGCGCCTGCCGGCCTCGATCAGGATCAAGCCGCACCTAACCGGTCACCAACGCGCGCGCATGCGTCGCGCGACTGCAGGCACACCCCCACTCATGCCGACCGTCTCGCCGCTCAGCGGGCCTCCAGCCGCTCGCCGGCGTCGCCGTCGATGTGCAGCGTTCCGCCTTCAACTCCGGAACCCGCAAACGGGCCCGCATCACCGCCGCGAACGGTCAATTGTCCGCCCGACATCAGACGGCCGGCTTCGACGCCGACTTCCCCTTCGACGCGGATTGAGCCTGAGG
>CAVUPE010000029.1:0-60560 GCA_963743265.1 uncultured Alphaproteobacteria bacterium
CCCGTGTTTTCGCCGTGAAAGGGCGACGTCCTGGACCGCTAGACGATGGGCGCGGGCTCGTAGAGGAATCTGGTTCTGCCAGATCGGCGCGATGCTATAAGGTCGGCCGTTCGCGCTGGCAAGCCTGACAGCCGGCCTATCAGATGACCGTAGGGAATCAGAGGAAACGATGCACGCCATCCGCATAGATCGACCCGGCGGTCCGGAAGTCATGCGCCTTGAGGCGGTCGAACTGCCGCCGCTGGCTAAGGGCGAGGTCCGGCTCCGCCAGCATGCCATCGGGATCAACTTCATCGACGTCTATCATCGCACGGGTTTCTATCCGCCGGCGAAGACGCCGTTCACGCCGGGGTCCGAGGGCGCGGGCGAGGTGATCGAGGTGGGCCCGTCGGTTGACGGATTGAAGCGCGGCGACCGCGTCGCTTACGCCGGCTCTCCAGGCGCCTATGCGCAGGAGCGCAATATCGAAGCGAGATTCCTGTTTAAGCTCCCTCGCGCGATTTCCTATGAAACCGCCGCGGCGATGATGCTCAAAGGCCTCACGGCGCAATATCTGGTGCGCCAGACCTATCGCGTCAAAGAGGGCGACACGATCCTGGTCCATGCCGCCGCGGGCGGTGTCGGGCTCATCTTATGCCAATGGGGAAAGGCGCTTGGCGCGACGGTGATCGGCTGCGTCGGCACGGCGGAAAAGGCGGCGCTCGCCAAAAAGTCGGGCGCAAAGCACACGATCCTCTATCGTGACGAGGATTTCGCCAAGCGGGTCAGCGAGATCACCAAGGGCGCGAAATGCCACGTGGTCTATGACGGGGTCGGCAAAGCAACCTTTCCAGCGTCACTGGATTGCCTGAGGCCGTTCGGCGTGTTCGCCAGCTTTGGCTCCGCCTCCGGAGCTATTGAAGCGTTCAACATCAGCCTCTTGGCGCAGAAAGGCTCGCTATTCGCGACCCGGCCCACATTGACCACTTTCATGGCGGATCGGGCGCTGGCGGAGAAAATGGTGCGCGATCTGTTTCGCGTCGTGGGCAGCGGCGACGTCAAGATCCGGATCGGCCAGCGCTGGCCACTCGCTGAGGCGCCGCAGGCCCACATGGCGCTAGAGAAACGCGAAACGACTGGCTCCCTAATTCTCGTACCGTGAAGCAAAGCCTTGGCCTTTCTTGCGCCAAGTTTACAGGTCACCAGCCAGCGCTTGGCCCAAGCTGACCGCCCTTGTATAGGAGGCCGGGCCCCAGTGAATGCTCTAGGAAGGGCGTATTGACCCGAATGATCGAACCGACCGCGAAATCCGCCGACGCCGCCATCACGCCCGTCAAGAAGGAGGAGGGCTGGTGGGAAACCGTCAAGGTCATCATCGAAGCGCTTTTGATCGCGCTCGTGGTGCGCACGGTCTTGTTCCAGCCGTTCAATATTCCCTCGGGTTCGCTGGTGCCGACGCTGCTGGTTGGCGACTACCTGTTCGTCTCCAAATATGCCTATGGCTATTCCCATTTCTCGCTGCCGAGCTTTCTCGACCTTGCCCCCCAGGCGATGCCGGGCCGCCTTTTCGCCTCCGATCCCAAGCGCGGCGACATCATCGTGTTCAAGCTGCCGAGCGATGGCCAGACCGACTACATCAAGCGGCTGATTGGCCTGCCCGGCGACAAGATCCAGGTCACCCACGGTCGGCTCATCATCAACGGCGAGATGGTGCCGCGCGAACCGATCCAGCCTTTTAACACCGTTAACCATTTCAACAAGCCGGAGGAGGCGCCGCAATATCTGGAAACGCTTCCGGGCGGGCGTTCAGCACAAGATCATCCAGATCGACGGCGACGACGGAACCTTCGACAACACCAAGGTCTATGAAGTCCCGCCGGGCCACTATTTCATGATGGGCGACAATCGGGACAATTCGAGCGATTCGAGGCTTTCCGGGGATCAGGGCGGGGTCGGCTACGTGCCGTTCGAGAACCTGATCGGCAGGGCCGAAGTCATCTTCTTCTCGATCGACGAGGGGACGCCGGCGTGGGAGGTATGGCGTTGGCCATGGACCGTGCGCTGGGACCGCATCTTCCAGCGGGTGCGTTAGACGCCGGCAGACGGGCTCCCGCGCACAACCCGAAGGCGGTATAGTCCGGCGGGGCGTCTTTCCTTTTTTCCTGCCTGTCAAATGGCGGCGCCAGGGCGCGACGGCTCCTCGATCGGTTGAGCAATGAACAAACAGCCGCGCGCCGAATTGTCCGCGTTGGAGTCCCGGCTCGGTTACCGCTTTCGCGATTCCGGGCTGGCCGTCCTCGCGCTCACGCACCTTTCGGCGCAAAACTCGAGCGGGCAGGGCAGGGCGCAATCCTATCAGCGGCTCGAATTCTTAGGCGACCGGGTGCTGGGCGTCGTGATCGCCGGCCGGCTGTACCAGGCCTTTCCGAAGGCGAGCGAGGGCGAATTGTCGATGCGGTTCGCCAAGCTCGTGCGGCGCGAGACCTGCGCCGAGATCGCCGCCCAGTGGGACGTCGGCCCGCATGTCGCGCTGGGTCTCGGCGAGGCGCGGGGCGGCGGCCGCAAAAAGCAGGCGATCCTCGGCGATGTGTGCGAATCCCTGATCGGGGCGGTGTTCGTCGACGGCGGCTTTGCCGCGGCCGAGGCGCTCATCCTCAGCGCCTGGGGCGACCGCATCACCGCTGACGCCGAACCCGCCCGCGACGCCAAGACGGCGGTGCAGGAATGGGCCCAGTCGCGCGCGCTGGCTCCCCCTCGTTATGAGGAGGTCGAGCGCAGCGGCCCGGCGCACGCCCCCCATTTCGTCATGCGGGTCGCGCTCGAGGGCTTCGAGCCGGAAGTCGGCGCCGCGAGCTCGAAGCGGGCCGCGGAACAGGCGGCGGCGCAGGCCTTTCTCGACCGCTGGGGCGGAAGTCGAGCGAAATGAGCGAGACCCGATGCGGGTTCGTCGCCATCATCGGCGCGCCCAACGCCGGCAAGTCGACGCTTATCAACGCGCTGGTCGGCGAGAAGGTCTCGATCGTCACCCGCAAGGCGCAGACCACCCGCTCGACCGTGCGCGGCGTTCTCACGAAGGGCCAGGCGCAGATCGTGTTCGTCGACACGCCCGGCCTGTTCGCGCCCAAGCGCCGCCTCGACCGGGCGATGGTCGCCTCCGCCTGGGGCGCCGCGGCCGACGCCGACGCGCTCATGCTCATCATCGACGCCCGCAAGGAGGCCGATGAAGCGAGCCTGACCGAGGACACGCAAGCGATCCTGACCGCGCTCGGCGAGACCCGGAAGCCAAGGCTCGCCGTCCTCAACAAGATCGACCTCGTCGAGCGGCCGAAGCTGCTCGATCTTACGGCCCGGCTCAACGCCGCGCTCGCCTTCGACGAGACGTTCATGGTCAGCGCCACGACCGGCGACGGGCTCGAGCGGCTGATCGAGCGCCTCGCCGCGCTGATTCCGGCCGGTCCCTGGCTCTATCCGGAGGACCAGATCACGGAAGCGCCGATCCGTTCGCTCGCCGCCGAGATCACCCGCGAGAAGCTGATCGAGCGGCTGCACGACGAACTGCCCTATCAGACGACGGTCGAGACCGACGAGTGGAAGGAACAGCCGAACGGCTCGGCCCGGGTCGAGCAGACGATCTTCGTCAGCCGCGAGAGCCACCGCAAGATCGTGCTCGGCGAGGGCGGGCGCACGATCAAGGCGATCGGCACGGCCGCCCGCAAGGACATCAGTGAAGCCCACGGCGCGCCCGTGCATCTCTTCCTGCACGTCAAGGTGCGCGAGAAGTGGCTCGACGACCCCGAGCGCTACCGGGCGATGGGGCTCGACTTCCCCAAAGGGTAGCGCGCAGCCCTCGGCGACCGCGCGGCGACGCGCGGAATAAACGTCAATAAACGCCAGTAAACGCTAGTAAACGTTAGTAAAAACGCTAGCGTTTACTAGCGTTTATTTTTTCGAAATGAGCCTTTTCAATGGGTTACGGCCGTTTGGAGTAAAAAATTTCTCCGGTCCGAACTCCCGTCTTAGATTGTTGTCTGGGCCCCGCTCTCTTGCCTCATGTGCGTCTCCTGTCGCCGCCCACGCTTTGGCGGGACGAGGGGTTTCGATCAGCCGAAAGTATACGGAGGATTCCGGGTTTAGCCAAGGATTTGTTTGCCACAACCGCCCTGCGCGACAAAAGATTGAGCTGCGCCAATGACTTGGCGACGACTGAGTGGAGAACGCCGGGCCTATGGGCGGGAAGGTTGTGGTCCGGCCTTCGCCGGGTTCCGAGGAAAGTCCCGGAAAACGTCATGGCCGGGCTTGTCCCGGCCATCCACGTGTTCGAAATAGGCCAGCAACAAGGAATGAAAGCGCTGTCCCGGCAAGCGGCGGAGAGACATGCTGGACCGGTCTTTTGACCGATGCGGCGTGGATGGCCGGGACAAGCCCGGCCATGACGACCGGAACTCAGAAAGGCGGTCAAAGCGACAACAGCTAGTGTTCAGAAATCACCACCATAAACAACGCTAACCTATTATTAAAACTCTCTTTCGCGGGCCAGCTCCCGCTTCCGCGCCGCCGATAGGCCAGGCGCCGAGGGCCACGAGCCGATTTCACCTCGGTCGGATCGGACCGGCGTGCGCCGTTCCGGCTATTCCGCTTTCACCGGGCCGTGGCCGCCGTGAACTGGCAATCCGCCGCCTCCGCCGCCGCCACCGCCCCCTCCGCCGCCACCACCGCCGCCGCCCCCTTCTCCAGGGGCGGCCGGGCCGTCAGGCGAACTACTCAGAGGCGGGCCAAGCGGCCTCCCACCGCCGCCGCTCGTTGCGCCAGGGCCTGCGGGGCCATCTGGCGCGCTGGATAAAGGCGGCCCTAGCGGCTTTCCCCTGCTGCCGCTCGTTGCGCCAGGGCCTGCCGGGCCATCTGGCGAGCTGGATAGCGGCGGCCCCAGGGGTTTGCCGCGGCTTCCTCCTGTTTCGCCGGGGTCGGCCGGGCCAATGTTCGTGCCGCCGGGGAGGGAATTGCCGTCATTGACGCCGCCATCGACGGGTTCCGGATCAGGGGTATCGGGTGGCGGAGTTGGCTCTGTGAAATGGACCATGTCCGGCACAGCTTCCAGCAGCATCGAGCCGAAGGTTTCCGTCAGGCCGTCCAATTGCGCTTGGACCAAAGTTTTTCCCAAGGCCGGCATGGACATTGCGCCGCCGATGGCGATGTCCAGCGCCATATAAAAATCCTCATCCGGCTCGATCGGCGGATCATTGATGTCATCGACCGTGGGCGGCGGGGGAGAGTAGTAGATCCAGGTGTCGGTATTTCCCAATGGAGTCTGCGTAATTGTCGGCTGCAGCATGGGCTGCAATTGCAGCCGCAATAAACTGGTCTGCGGTCAGCGGCGGCAAAGCAGGTGGGGCAGGCGCCGCAGGAGGCTTGCCGGGTCCGTGCGAGGCGACGTCAGACAAGATTGTGTCCTTTCGCGCCGCCCGCCGGCGGACGGATAATGGGCGTTTCGATAGGTTTGTGCACGGGCTCTGGTAAGACGGGCGCGGGCCCCGCTATAGGCGGTTTGGGTATGACGGGAGTAGCTTTCGGCGCGGCGCCGGTGGTCTTCTTGGCTTTAGCTTGGATATGCCCCCGCAGAACATAGGCGGCGACTGCGGAACAATTGCTGACAAGCGCCCGGGACGACGGTTGTGCAAGCAACGCCTTCGCCTGTGCTACAAGCTCAGCCGAAGCTTGTTTTTTGGACGCGAGATTTTGCAACGCTTCGCCAAGAAGCGCATTTGTCAGAGCCGGCGGCGATTTGTTTTCCACAATCCATTTGGTGGCGTACATACCGACAACGGCGGCAATCAATTGATCGGGCGTGGGCGCTGCCGCTACCATGATTTTTTTGCCCTTCGAGGCTAAAGAGTTACGAATTTAGCTTATCGCAACCGAGCGCATGGCTCTAGCCCGGCAACAAACTTTAATGTGTACTCCGTTTTCCGCTTTCAGGTAGTTATTTGTACTGTCCATTACTGCAGATAACCAGCGATACTACTGGCTTCGGCATAATTTGCCCGCCTTTTGACGATGTTGACACCATTTTAGTGGCTGATGGAGCCATCGACTCGACGACGCGCAGTGGCGGAGGCTCTTCAAGCAGCAGCCTATTAGCGTCGTTTTCCCGGGAAGCGGCAAGCCGAACCAGGGCTATTCACGAAAATTTGAGAGGCGCCTTCGCTGGCTGGCTCCGCTTCGGCGCAATAGGCCAGGGCGCCGAGGCCGGCGAAGCCGAGGAGCAGCATCGCCCAGGTCGACGGTTCCGGCACCGCGGGCGGGACCAAGTCGATGTCTAGCTTCGCCGCTCCCTGACTGCCGTCTTCGCCGCCAATGGCGACTATGTTGGCGAAGGCGTTATTCAGGGAGCCGCCACCGCCCCCGCTGCCTCCGCCGCGGCCGCTGAAGCCGTCCCGCCGCCGCTGCCGCCGCCGCCGCCGAGGTCTAGATTGGCGTAGAACCCGCCGCCGCCGTACCCGCCCGCCGCGCCGCCAAGGGCGCCTCCTCCAGCACCGTTCAGACCGCCGCCGCCGCCCGCGCCGAAGCCCGCGCCGCCGCCGCTTCCTCCATTGCCACCTCCGACGTCGCTGGAAATCAATCCGGGTCCGCCGTCATGGTCGACATCGGCGCCACCGCCGCCGCCGGCGATGAGAAGGGGCGCGCCGGTCGAAGTCAGCACCAACGTCCCGCCACCGCCGTTGCCGTTGTTGTCGGCAGGCCCGTAACTCTCGCCAACGACGATGGACAGGACTTCGCCACGCGGTCAGCTAAAGTCGCCGCCAACTTCCGCCCCGAAGCCTCCGTTGCCGCCGCTCCCGCCGCCGTGGCCGCCGAAGGCAAGGATGCTCATAGACGCCCGTCACCGGGGCGGTGAACGTCCCCGGTCCCGGCGTCTTATCCACGACAGGCACGGTGTCCGCCGCCGCCGGCGCGGCAATCCCCATCAGCGCCATCGCCGAAACGCCATAAGCAATCGCTCTCATTGTCGTTTCCCCTTAGCAAGTCTTGCTGAGCCGTTCTGTCGAAAATACTACGTAGAATTACCAAAAGCCCAGTGGTAAACATTACGTCATAACTTCGTGATCTGTCGATGACGGCGCTGGAGTGCTTGCCGCGAAGGGGCTAACCGACTTTTTCGAGCGTCGTTTTTCCGCGGGAAGCGGTAAGCGAGCCTGGGTCGTTCGCGAACAAGTTGAGAAGCGCTGTCGCTGGCTGGCTCCCGCTTCGGCGCCGCCGATAGGCCAGAGCGCCGGGGCCGGCGAAGCCGAGGAGCAGCATCGCTCGTCCCAAGAGGCGCGTTTCTCCACACTTGGAAAAGTCGGTATGAGCAGGCCCTCCCTAGGAGAGTTGCCATGGCTTTGTCTCGCAGCCGACTGATTGGCGCAATTCTTGGATTTTCACTCCTTGTTTTTGCCGCGGGCTTGCTCGATGCGAGGGCGCAAGAAACCGCCGCTGGCGCGGCGCCGGCCGGCGCGTGTCCGAACGATGGCGCCGCCGCCTTCGCTGATCCGCTGAACAAGCCGCATTGGAACGGGTGGGGCGTCGATCCCTCGCAACACCGTTTCCAACCGGCGGACATGGCGCGGCTCGCTCCCTCCGATGTTGGCCCGCCTGAAACTGAAATGGGCCTTCGGCTTCCGGGGCGCTGTCCGGTCGGTCGCCCAGCCGACGATTTTCGGTGGGCGCGTGTTTGTCGGGAGCCAGAATGGAAAAGTCTATTCGCTCGACGCCAAAAGCGGGTGCACGTATTGGCAGTTCGACGCAGGCAAGCCCGTTCGATCGGCCGTCGTCATCGGCCCGCGCGGCGATGGGTGGACGGCGTATTTCGGCGACGCCGGGGCGAACGTCTACGCGCTCGACGCGCTGACCGGCAAGCCGCTATGGACCGCCAAAGTCGATCAACACCCGGCGGCGATCATCACGGGCTCGCCGACGCTGGTCGGGACGACCCTGTTCGTGCCGGTCTCGTCCTATGAGGAGGCGAAAGCCAAGGACGCGTCTTACCCTTGTTGCACCTTCCGGGGCAGCGTGGTCGCTTTGGACGCCGCATCGGGAACAGATCTTGTGGAAGACCTACACGATCGCGCAGGAAGCCAAGCCTGGCGAGGTCGGTACGGCTGGTTCTCAGCTGATGGGACCTTCGGGGGCGCCGATCTGGTCCGCGCCGACCTTCGACGCAGCGACCCAAAGGGTGTACGCGACGACGGGCGACAATTACTCCGACCCGCCAAGCGGGACCTCGGACGCGATCATCGCTTTCAACGCCGGCTCCGGGGACTTGGCGTGGACGCGACAGATCACCTCGGGAGACGCTTTCACCTTAGCCTGCCCGAAGGGGATCAACTGCCCCAAGTCCAACGGACCGGACTTTGATTTCGGATCGTCCGCCGTCCTCGCCACTCTCTCCAATGGCAGACGCATTCTGGTCGCCGGGCAAAAATCGGGCGTGGTGACCGCCGTCGATCCCGACCACGGCGGCGAGATCGTCTGGCAGAAGAGGGTCGGCGCCGGCGGCACGCTGGGCGGGGTGCAATGGGGCGTCGCAGCGGATGCAAACAACCTCTATGTCGCGGTGTCCGACCCTAAATTCCGCCCCGCGACGCCAGCGACTCCCGGCGCGCAAAGTCTTGGCCCCAATTCAAGCGGCTTGTTGCTCATCGACAGCAAAGCGGGCGGAGGACTTTGGGCCCTTAAACTCGAAACCGGGGAAGAGGTCTGGCGGACCCCGCATCCCGGTTGCGGCGACGTGCCCGGATGCAGTCCCGCGCAATCGGCTGCGGTGACTGCAATCCCCGGGCTTGTGTTCTCGGGCGGACTCGACGGACATTTGCGCGCCTATTTCGCCGAAAACGGCAAGATTGCGTGGGATATGGATACGAAGGGCGACTATCAGGCCGTCAATGGCGTTGCGGCCAAGGGCGGCTCGATTGATGGCGGGGGAGCCGTTGTCGTCGATGGCATGGTCTATGTCGGATCAGGGTCAGGGTTCGTCGGAACCGCCCCCGGCAACGTCTTGCTCGCCTATTCGGTCGATGGACTGTAAGGCTTCGGCTCTTTCAGTTTCATCCGCCGAGCCTGACCCACGACAATTTTTTTGAGTAGGTGAACAATAGCCGCCAACAAAAGGGGCGAGACATGGGCGGAAACGGCATTATGCGGCGCGTCGCGCTGGCGCTCGGATTGATTTTGGCGTTGGGGGCCGTCGAGGGGAGGGCGCAACAAACCGACGCGCTGGCCACGCTGACCTACGCCGCGCAGGGCTGGTCAGCCGCGGATCGCGAAACGTTCTATACGACCAGCCAGGGCTCGCACTTGATCCCCTATGCCTGGTTCAAGGCGCTCAAGCGCACCGACGTCGATGAGCCCTTCGCCGCCGACAAGTTGCAGCGCTACGGCTTTCTCGCCCATGACGTCTCGCCAGCAAACCCGGAAGGCCTGCCGGTCGGCTTTGTCATTGACGGTCCGGTCGCCTCGGGACAGCTCGGACTGACCTGCGCCGCGTGCCACACGGGACAGCTCGAATACGCGCAAGGCGGCGTCGTCCACGCGCTGCGCATCGACGGCGGGCCCGCCAAGACGGACGCCCAACAGTTTCTCGCCGATCTTCTTGCCGCCTCGCGCGCGACTCTGGCCGAGCCCGCCCGGTTCGACGCGTTCGCCAAGGCGGTTCTCGGCCGCGGTTACACGGCGGCGAAGGCGGCGCAGGTCAAGGACGGCTTCGGCAAATGGGTCGCGCAATTCGGCGAGTTCATGGACATCAGCCTGCCCGCGGCGAGCCCATGGGGACCCGGCCGGCTCGACGCGTTCGGGATGATCTTCAACCGCATCGCCGCGCGCGATCTCGGCATTCGCGACAATTACAAAGTCGCCGACGCGCCGGTCCGCTATCCGTTCCTATGGAACGCCTCGCGGCAGGATCGCACGCAATGGAACGGCGGCGTTCAGAACGGACTCTACATCCAGGCGCTCGGACGCAATACCGGCGAGGTCCTCGGCGTGTTCGCCGATTTCGCCCCTCATCGCTTGTTCCCGCCGACGCCGCTCGCGCCCGCGTTCATCGATTTCAAGAACAATTCCGTCAGTTTTGCCGGATTGCAGACGCTCGAGGAAAAGATCGCCGTGCTGCGTCCCCCGCCATGGCCGCGCGAGATCTTCGGACTTGACGAGTCCTTGGCGGCAAAGGGCAAGCCGTTGTTCGACGCCAATTGCGGCAGCTGCCACGCGGTGCAGGCTTCGCTCGATCTGCCGGGACTTTGGCGCACCCCCATCCTCGCGGTTGGCACGGACCCGAAGATGCTCATGAATTCGCAGCGCACCGCCCAGCCCGGGCTGCTGTTGGGCGCCCTGATGCCCCCGCCGGCCATCGGCGCCCGGATCGGCGATCCGGCGAAGGCTGGCGATCTTCTCGCCACGGCGGTGGTCGGAACTCTGCTCGCGGAAGCGCTTCGTTCCGCCGATCCCATCGCCAGCGAAGCTCGCGCAGAGCGGCGTCTTTCGGCGCTGCGCAAGGACTTCGCCGAGCACTTTCCGGGCGAGAATCTCGACACGCTGCTCGACCCGAGGCTGCTCACAAAGGCCAAGCTTGACGCATTGCTTGAGCTCAAGGCGTTCATCGACGCGAGGCTGAGCAACATGTTCAGCCCTCCGCCAGCCGTGGCGGGAGCCGCTTACGAGTCGCGCGTCTTGAACGGCGTCTGGGCGGTCGCGCCCTATCTGCACAACGGGTCCGTGCCGAACCTGTGGGAATTGATGAAGCCCGCCAAGGATCGCAAGTCGAGCTTCATGGTCGGCAGCCGCATCTTCGATCCGAAAAACGTCGGCTACGCGACCGACGAGTCGCCGTTCAAGACTGGCGCCTTCCTGGCCGATCGCAGCCAACGCGAACGGCAACGGCAATGGGGGACACGAATTCGGCGCCGGCCTCACCGACGACGAGCGCTGGGCGATCATCGAATATATGAAGACCTTTTAGGTCGAGGCTCTTCGCGCGCGGGCGCTTTCGGTTCGCGGGGAATCGAGCTAGCCTGACTGTGGGGGAACGCCGTCCATCTGGGAAAATGTCGGCCTGCCGCCGAGGCGGCGTCAAGGCTCGCTGGCTTTTGTCGGGTCGATCGGCAGCCAATCCTTAACGATTAAGCTCTTTCTTCTTCCCGCCAGTGCGGTGTGACATCGCGGAATCAACATAGAGACATGTCGACGCAGACCCTGCCTTCTCCGCTGGCCCAACCCACTTTCGCGGAGCTCTTCACCCCGAAGCTCGTGACGGTGTTTCGCGAGGGCTACAGCTTCGCGAGCTTCCGCGCCGACTTGATGGCGGGTCTGACCGTCGCAATCGTCGCGCTGCCGCTTGTCGATGGCGATCGCCATCGGCTCGCACGCGACGCCAGCGCAGGGCCTTTACACCTCGATCGTCGGCGGCTTCGTCGTGTCGCTCTTGAGCGGCAGCCGTTTCCAGATCGGCGGGCCGGCGGGCGCCTTCATCGTGCTCGTCGCGGCGACCGTGCAGCAGCATGGCATGGACGGCCTGATCCTGGCGACGATCCTTTCGGGGATCATGCTGATGGCCATCGGCTACCTGCGGCTCGGCACGTACATCAAGTTCATCCCCTATCCGGTTACGGTCGGCTTCACCGCCGGCATCGCGGTCACGATCTTTTCGAGCGAGATCAAGCCGCTGCTGGGCTTGTCCTTCAGCGGCGCCGAACCGGGGCCGCTCATCGAGAAGATTCCCTTCCTGTGGTCGAACCTTTCCACGCTCTCCCTCGCCGCGCTCAGCCTTTCGGTCGCGAGCATCGCGCTGTTGGTCGGCTTTGCGTTTCTGGCGGCCCCGCTGGCCGGCCATGTTGATCGTTGTGGCGTTGGCGGCGGTCGCGGCCTTCGCGCTCAGGCTGCCGGTCGAGACCATCGGGTCTCAGTTCGGCGGCATTCCGCGCGATCTGCCGCTGCCGGCGCTGCCGCGGTTCGATCTGCAAAAAGTACAAGCTGTGATGCCCAACGCGATCTCGTTCGCGCTGCTCGGCGCGATCGAATCGCTGCTCTCCGCCGTCGTCGCCGACAGCATGACCGGACGTCGCCATCGCTCCAATTGCGAACTGGTCGGGCAGGGGGTCGCGAACATTGCCTCAGGACTGTTCGGCGGCATCTGCGTGACCGGGCACCGTGGCGCGAACCGCAACGAACGTGAGGGCAGGGGCGCGCAGTCCTGTCTCCGGCATGGCGCATGCGCTGTTCCTGCTCCTGTTCATTCTGGTGGCGGCGCCGCTCGCGAGCTACATTCCTCTGGCCGTCCTCGCCGCGGTGCTCGCGGTCGTGTGCTGGAACATGTTCGAGCGCGACGCTTTCGCAACCTTGCTGAGGGCGTCGCGCGGCGACGCGGCCGTGCTGCTTGGCGACGTTCGGCATCACCTTGTTCAGGGGGCTGACCGAGGCGATCGTGGTCGGCTTCGCGCTCGGATCGGTGTTGTTCATCCACCGCATGTCGCAGACGACGGCGCTCGAAACGCATGTGCCGCTGGCGGCCGAGGATGTTCCCGACGACGACGCGCGCGAGCCTACGATGAAGCGGTCCGAACAAGATCCGACCGTCGTCATCTACCGGATTTCCGGCGCGTTCTTCTTCGGCGCCGCCGCCTCCATCGGCACGGTGCTCGAGCGCATCGGCGAGGCGCAGCGCAACCTGATCATCGATTTCTCCGCCGTGCCCTTCGTCGAACTCGACGGGCGCCAAGACCATCGAAGGTCTCGCGCACAAGGCCGCGCAGCGCGGCGTCGGCGTCACCCTCACGGGGATGTCGGAGGGGGTGAGAAGGGAACTGGCCGCGCAAGGCGCCCGCAGACCGCTGGTCAACAAGGCCGTCTCGATCGATCAGGCGTTGGCGGAGATTCGCGGCAAAGGGCCAGCGCGGGAAGCGCCGGCCATCGCTTCGTAGGGCACGCTAGCGGCGCCCGCGGCGACCCTTTCGACGATGGCCTTACGCGCCGAACGCGAGGTAGAGATTTGAAGAGAACGGTCCCAACCGCAGACCGGTGTAGCCCGCCTTTGCCTTGCGTCCGATAGGGGCGGCCAACTCGACTAGCCGCTTGCGGGTCATCAAGATGAGATTGGCGGGATCGGACCATTCGTCCTTGCCAGTGGTTCGGCACGCCACAGCGAAAAGGCTTTCGCTATAATGTACGAATGGCAAGGCGGTGTGGTGTTCGACCGGAAAATAGCGATGGGGCACGCTAATAAAGACGCGACGCGCGACACGGCACAATTCACGGACAAATAGCGACTGGTTTTCCCGGCTGCCGACATGTTCGAGAACTGCATTCGAAGTCGCCACTTCGAAGGCGTCGTCTTCGAAAGGAAGTCGTTGGTTTGGAAGAATTTTGACGTAGCGGATCTTCGGGTAGCTCGCTTTGAACGCGACAGCGTCTCCAAGTCCGCAGGCCGTGATTCTTTCGGGATAAGGATATTGGCGCTCGACGACGTTCGCGTCGTCCGAGACGACGTCGGAAACGCCGACGTCTAGGATTGTGTCCGTCGGCTGAGGCCGCACGGTCGTGAGAAAGTCGTCATAAATTCGGTCGCGAGCGCGGTTGAGGACACGCTTCGCCAAAGACCCGTCTGGGACGACCTGGTAGTATTTTTCGTCAACGACTTTCGACATGGCTGAGTGTTCCAATTGCCCTCGCAGGTCAGTCGGCCTTGCGGCCCGGCGTTAGAGCGGCGCCTCGGCCCGATAGAGAAGCCATCGAGACTCGAAGAAGGTCGAATAGCCGTAGGTGGACCTCAAAGCGTATCGGAGCGTGCAATGGCCGCCGCCCTCTCGATGAGCGTCGACGCCGATCGTCTCGGGCTGTGCGGGCGTGTCGGACTCGACGATGTACCACTCTGGCGCGTTGTCGCAGAGGAGGTCGGAACCTATGAGTTGCAACGGCTTGTCGGTGAAGCGGTTGTAGTGCTCGACGAACTCTCTGACGTTAAAATCGAAATTCGTCCCAATCCGTTGCGATGGCGAGGCGGCGATGACGGAAAGCGCTTCCGGCCAGGCAGCGACGTTGGCTTCCTTCGCAACGGCCATCGCATGGAGATTGCCAATCCCCAGCGCCGTCGCGGCGGCGACCGCAGCGGCTTTCCAACCCCCCCTTTTGCGCCAAAGAATCGCGAAAAGGTCAGCGGCGGCGAGGATCAGAAAGACTGCGGAGATCAAATAGTATCGGGGAATATGGCTGTTGGGGGGTTTTGCAATGAAGACGAATGCGGGAAGGGCGAAGAGCATGACGGCGTAGGAAATTCGCCGAAAGCTGGAGATCGTCGGTTCGCGCAAGACGACGAAGGCGCCGACCGCGACAAGAGGAATTGCGGCGACGATCAGGACCGGCGTCGTGGCGCCAACCAGCGTTGCGACCATCATTTGGCTGAAGCCGGCAAAGGCTAGGACGGGCGAGTAGGGACGAAGGAAGTTGAGGATGAAGCCGCCGACTTCGAGATAGCCTGCGACGAGACATAGCAATATGGGCGTGAGGCCGAGGAGGGTCGGCCAGAAGAGTTGCAGACTCTTGCGGATCGCGCGGACGAGATCGCGCTCGCGGCGGAGGCATTCGCAGAACGCGGCGAGCCCGAACAAGACGGCCACCGCGAACGTGGCGAGATGGCAAAAGGCGCCCGCGCCGATCGCAAGGGCAAAATACCAACGCGCGCGGCTCGCCGGCGCGTCCATTGCTTTCTCGAGCTGGCGGTACGCGACGATCCAAAAGAGAACGGCGAGGGCGTAGCCGCGAGCCTGGGCGCTGTAGGTGACCAAGAACGTGGACACGGCCGTCATCACGGCGGCGGCGAGCGCGGCGACATGATCGCGCCCCGCCAAACGCGCCATGAGCGGTATCGCGGCGACGCCGGCGACGATTGACGGCGCACGGAGCCAAATCTCGTTGCGGCTGATGGGATAGGCGAAAAAGAGATAGATGGAATAGAGGTAGTGGTTGTTGTCCTGCGAAATCGCCCAAAGAATTTGCCAAAAATGGCTGATCGGCAAGAGGTCCTTGAGGGACCAGATTTCGTCCACCCATAGGGGCCAATGCGCATACCAAACGCGCAGGGCGAAGCCGAGCACGCAAAGGCACGCCATCACCCAGATTGAATCGGCGGCGCCGAGGCCGGAAGCTGTGTCTCGATTGGTGTCGCTCGTCATCGCCTGGGTCGCGAAGTCTGACATTCGGGCCTGGCCGTGATGGATATTTGATTGGTTCGTCGAGGATTATCGGCAAAGCGTGCCAGGAAGTTCTTTATCCACTGACGAGCTTTTATATCTATTTGGATCTATTTCTCACTGCGAGCCCTCCGCGGCCCATCAGGAGACTGCACATGTTCAAGCAACTGTTCTTCGCAATGGCGCTCGCGTCCGCCTCTTTGACAGCAGCGTCCGCGGATGACGGCTGGAAGGACAAATCCAGAGTGACCTTGGTCTACGACCAGCCGCTTCCCAACGTGCCCGGCAAAAGCCTCCGAGGCGTGCTGGTCGAATATCAGCCCGGCGGCTCCTCTGTTGCGCATACGCACGCGCCTTCCGCGTTCATCTACGCAACGGTGCTTGAGGGCGCTATCCGGAGCCAGGTCAATAGCGGCCCGGTGAAGATCTATCACGCTGGCGAGAGCTTCTCGGAATTCCCCGGCGATCACCACCGCGTCAGCGAGAACGCCAGCGCCACAGAGCCTGCCAGGTTGCTGGCTGTCTTCGTCGTCAACACCGATGAGAAGGTCCTCACCATTCCCGCCAAGGATTGAACTCCGGTCCAATCCCGACGAACCGACGGGTTCACGGGACCAGCACCCCCGGGTTCATGATTCCGGCCGGGTCGAGCGCGCTTTTCGCTGCGGCGAACGCCTTGCCAAACAGGTCGGGGCGCTGCGCCCGATACCAAGGCATATGGTCGCGCCCGACCGCGTGGTGATGGGTGATCGTGCCGCCGGCGGCGATGAGAGCGTCGGAGGCGCGGGTCTTGATCAAGCGCCATTGCTCGATAAGCCGGCCGGGATCGCCGCGCACGTTGAACGTGTAATAGACGGCCGGCCCATCGGGATAGACGTGCGTGAAGCGGGTCGAGACGGTTCCCTTGCGGCCCGTCGCCTCGACCAGCGCATCTTCCGTCGCCTTGCGCACGGCCTCGTGGAACGGCTCGAAGCGCTCCCAGGTGATGGCGGTCTCGAACGTGTCATTGATGACGCCCAACGGCACGGTGAGCTCGCGCGCATAGGGCATGCGGATGAACGCGGTGCGCCAGCGCAAGCCCGCGGCCTCGTCCGTATGACGGCGCCCGCCGCAATCCTGCATGAGCTCGATCGCGCGCGCCATCCAGGCGTCGACCGGATGGTCGCCGGATTCGAAGGCGAGCACGAGCAGGCTCTCCTCGTAGGCATTGACGCCGTAGGCGCCCGCCTCGTGGTTGTCGATGACCCGCAGGTTCGACGGGTAGAGCCCCGCCTGCGAGGCCGCGCGCACGGCTCGCGCGGCGGCGAAGAAATCGGGGAAGCCGAACACGGCGTCGGCGCGGAAGCGCGGCCGCCCCTGCAGCCGCATCCACGCTTCGGTGATGACGCCCAGCGACGCCCTCCGAGCCGATCATCATGCGGTCGGGACTGGGGCCCGCGCCCGAGCCCGGCAGGCGGCGCGATTCCATGACGCCAGCGGGCGTGATCGTGCGCAGGCTTTCGACGAAATCGTCGATATGCGTGTAGAGCGTGGCGAAGTGACCGCCCGAGCGGGTGGCGATCCAGCCGCCGAGCGTCGAGAACTCGAAGCTTTGCGGATAATGACGCAAGGCGAAGCCATGCGGCTTCAGCGCCGCTTCGATCGCAGGCCCCAGGATGCCGGCCTGAATGCGCGCGGCGCGGCTTGTCGCGTCCACTTCGAGCACCTGGTTCAAGCGCCGCATGTCGAGGCTGACCGCGCCCGCGTAAGCATCGCCGACTACGGGCTCGACGCCGCCCACCACCGACGAGCCGGCGCCGAAGGGAACGACCGCGACTTTCGCCCCGCTTGCCCAGTCGAACACAGCGGCGATGTCGGCCTCAGTCTCCGGCAGCGCGACATAGTCCGGCGCGTTGGCGAAGTCGCGGGCAAAGGCGCGCACCGTCTCCGGATAGGACTTGCCGTAGGTATGGAGGAGCCGTTCGTGCGGCTCCTGCGTCAGGACTGACGCGAGAGCGGAGGGCGCGGAGATTCGGGGCGCGCGCAGAGCGATCTCGGATATTTGCGGCGAGGAGGCCATGCCGCGCGGCTCGGCGCCCAACTTCTCGGTGACGAAGCCAAGGACGCGCGCGCGTTCGGCCGCGTCGAGCCCTTCGCCCTCACGGCCCCAGCCGTAGAATTTGAGCCGTCCGCGCATCACTCAGCTTCTGTTCCGAACCCGCTCGAGAAGATCGAGGCAGCGATTCATCCCGCGCGGTCATTACGAGTTGGCGCCGGACCAGTGTCTTCAATGTGAATGTTTTCAATGAAGAACTTTGTCAGGGCGATCATTATGAGGGCTTGGAACATTCCCAAGAACCATCCTGTCGAGCGCATGATTAAATCCCAATTGCTGTGCTCGTAGACCAGCGAACCTGTGATTATGGCGCCATAAAGTATTACAAAATAAGCAAGAGACAATAGAACGGTCAACCAAAATGCTGCGCCGGATGAAATCTCCTATTGTCAATCTCATTGCGGCCGACCGACCAAGAGCCGATTATTGTGCCAAGCATCGGGAAGAGCAGCGGCATGATCCATAGCCAGCCTTTATCCCAACTGTCGGCGCCGCCATAAACCTGATTGAAGCTCTGCAGCGCGACGATTACAATCAGCGGCAGGCTGCCGGCCACCCACAGCACCGATAATCGCGATCGGGCCTCTTTAACCCTCACTTTTGGTCGTCCAAACGCAGCCCCAAGGCCACAAGGTCTTCGGAGATCGGAATTGCGTCTCCTTTGGCCACCAAGTGTGAGTCTCCTCCCTTGCTGGCGATCTGGTAGACACGCAGAAATATCTTGTATTTATCCGTGAAAGGCAGGCGGCCGAGTTCAACGGGTAAATCATCGCATCCCCTTGAAACCCACCTGTCAGCCACGTGCAGCGTGACTGGTTCCGACGAATACCACGTATCGATCGGGTCAGTGGTCACAAAGGCGACTAATAACCGAAAGTGACCTTCGGGCAGACTCACAAGGCCCTTGAAAAATCGCCACAAGAAGTTGCCGCTCTCTGGCAGTTCTTTAGAAAAGCCAGAACTCCCTTCAAGGCGGCGTCCGCTTTCATCAATCTGCTCTAGCCGCGTCACAGCTGCGTAGCCGTGATGGTCCGGGGTGCTGAAGTACGCTGACGGCTTGAGGCCTACTGAGGTCAGCCTTCCGCTGATGAACTTGTCGACGTCCGCGAGCAGAACGTTGGTCTTTTGCGACCGGCGAATCGCGCTTAACACCGAATTGGTGAGATCCTGCGCGTCCGAACCTTTGGGCGGGGGCCAGGGCAGGAAGTTTTCAACCGCTTGAGGCGGCCCTGCGACGCTTGCTTCACACGAAAGCGGCTGCTCGGAAGCCTCACCGGCCTTGGCGCTGGCCAAGACGATGGCCGACGACGCCCCGGTCTTAACAGGCGCGATACGAGCTGCAGGCGCAACATGAACCACAGGCGCGTGCGAACGGCGGGGGCACAATTTCCCGATCCGGGACGTCGGCGCGCCTAGCGTCCGCGACTTCAGGAAACGGATCCGGGTTAATGCGCGACCACTCGGAGGGATCGAATTTCTCCTCTTGAAGCGCCGAGGCCATCTTGTAATTTGACTCAGCGTCCGCAGTTCGCCCCTCACTCTCGTAGAGGGCGCCGAGGTTGTTATACGTCGCGGCGACATCGGGGTGATCGATCCCGCGCGTTTTCTTCTGGATCGCCAACGCCTGCTTGTAGCTTGATTCAGCCTCGACCTGCCGGCCTAGGCGCGCGTAGACAGAAGCCAGGTTGCTGAGGTCTGACGCGACATCCGGGTGATCGGGCCCAAGCGCCTTTTCGTCGGTCGCCAGCGCCCACTTATAGAGCGGCTCGGCGTCGGCGTAGCGGTTCTGGCTATCGTAGAGCGAACCCAGATTGCTCAGGTCTCTGGCGACTTGGGCGTGTTCGGGGCCAAGCGCTCTTTCATCGATGAGCAGCGCCCGCCTATAGAGCAACTCCGCCAGGGCGTACTGACCGATCGCGCGATAAATCGACGCCAGGTTGTTGAGCGCCGTCGCGACATCTGGGTGGTCGGGGCCGAGCGCCTTCTCCTGGATTTCCAGCGCCTGCTGCGCAAGCGGGAGGGCGCTTTCATACTTTCCTGTCGTAATGAGCTCGATGACCGCCTTCGTTAGCGGGTCCGCGTCATTTGACTGCGCGCTAGCCGAAAAAACAAATGAAGCCGCGAGCGTCAAAGCCGGAAGTAGAATCCGCAATGACCGTTTAGAGCGGTTTCGGGCCATTGGTCGAGAACTCTGATGTATAAACTTCGGAAGGTACCGCCAAAACGGGCCGCCGTTTAAGGAGACGTCACGCCCTTTCGCAACATTCGCCAGATGACGGCCTCATCTCGCGTGACAATGCGCCGGCGCCAAGACTTTGACAAGGCTGAAATGTCGTTGGGACGCCGCCGCGACTCGCGCCTCCCTGCGGACCTCAAGCCTTGTACGCCCTCTAAACTCAGCGGTTTAGGCAATGTGATCAACCTGCGCCGAGGGTCTTCTCTATCGACGCGGCGCCAAGCGCGGCCCGTTAGGCCGAAACCACGTTCTCCGCCGCCACTTGCATCGCCGTCCAGACGGCCGCCACGTCCGCTTCCTCCGTCGCGAGCGCGCCGATCGACACGCGCGCCATCCAGCGCCCGTCGAGAACGGCCGGCGTCAGATAGGCCGCGCCGGAGCGATTGACCGCCTCGACCCAGGCGGTGGTGTGGGCGTCGAGCGATTCGCCTTCCAGCCCCTCCGGTTCGTGGCGCACACACACGGTCTGCAAGTTGACCGGCGCGACCACCCGCCAGAAAGGCGTCGCGGCGACCTTATCGGCCAGCCAGCGCGCATTGGCCATGTCGCGGCGCAGGCGCTTCTGCAATCCGCTGACCCCCTGTTCGCGGATGATGAACCAGAGTTTCAGCGCCCGGAAGCGGCGCCCGAGCGGGATGCCCCAATCGCGCAGGTTCTTCACCTGCCCATCGACCGAGGATTGCAAGAAGCTCGGGTTGGTCGACATCACCCGCATCAAATGCTCGGGATCGCGCACATAATAGACCGAGCAGTCGAACGGCGCGCCGAGCCACTTATGCGCGTTGATCACCAAAGAATCGGCGCCCTCGACGCCGTCCCACATCCATCGGCATTCGGGCAGGATCATCGCGCTGCCCGCCATCGCCGCGTCGACATGCAGCCAGATTCCGTGGCGCCGCGCGATCTCGGCGATTGCGCGCGATTGGATCGATCGCGGTCGTCGCCGTGGTGCCGACCGTGGCGACGATCGCTGCCGGCAGGTCGCCGTTGGCGAGATCCTCGGCGACCATTTCGGCGAGCGCGTCGGCCCGCATGGCGTATTTGGCGTCGAATGGAACGAGCCGCAAATTGTCGCGGCCAAAGCCGGCGAGCAAGCGCGCCCTTGTCGACGGAGCTATGCGCGTGCGCCGACACGTAGACGCGCGGCTTGCGTGCTTCGCTCTGCAGGCCGCCGCGCGCCAGCGCATATTTTGTCGCCCGCTCCCGCGCGCAAATGAGAGCGACGAGGGTGCTGGTCGAGGCGGTATCCTGGATCACACCACTCCAAGCGGGGGTGAGCCCCAGCATCTGCCGCAGCCAATCGGTGACCACCTCTTCGACTTCCGTCACCGCCGGGCTCGATTGCCAGGAGAGTCCGATCACGCCGAGGCCGGTGCTGACCAGGTCAGCCAGAATCCCCGCCGGCAGGGCGTTGGCGGGGAAGTAGCCGAAGAAGCGCGGATGCTGCCAAAGCGAGAGGCCAGGTGTGACGATCCGGTTCAAATCGTTGATCACCGCTTGGAAATCTTCCGGCTCGTTTGGCGGCGCGGAGGGCAGGGCGTCGCGGATCTCGCCGGGCTTGGTTTTCGCCATCACAGGGCGATCAGGCAGGCTCGCGTGATAGTCGGCCAGCCAGTCGATGAGCTCGTGGCCATAGCGACGGAATTCTTCAGGCGACACGAGCATCCTTGCGGGTTGAAGCAGTCGTTTGAGGCTCGGCCTCCATCATCGCTCGGAGGAGTGGAGTCAACCACGCGCCTCGAGGACCGCCGCGGCGTGGCCGAGAGGGCGGCGCGGAGGCCCGGCTTAACCTTTGACTTATGAGTTGACGGTTAGCCACAGCGCGCCGCCGACCGCGGAGATCTCTTGCGAATCGGACCTCCCTGGCGAGAATGGGAGGATGAGCGCCAACGGAGAGCCGCTACGCAATGGTCGATCAGACAAACGAGTTGACCGGCGTCTGGATCTTGCGTTCGGCTTGCCTTGAGCGGATCGACACGGGCGAGAGGATCCTCACGTATGGCGACAATCCACGCGGGGTTCTCATCCTGCATGAGGGCGGCCGGATGGCGGCGATCATCACGCCGTCGCATCAACCGGGCGACGGGCCGCCGCCGCGGCGGAAGCTCCTGGCCTATTCCGGCCGCTACCGGATCGAGAACGGAAACCGCTTCGTCACCGACGTCGACATCGCCTGGATTCCAAACTGGGTCGGAACCCGGCAGGGCCGCAACTTCAAGCTGCAAGACGATAAGCTCGATATCGTGAGCGACCCGATCCCGATCGAGTTCCTTGAAGGCGCGATGGCGACCGGAATCCTGTCGTGGGTGCGCGAGCCCGTTGACGCGCTGCCTAAGGGAACGCCGTGAAAGCCGCGCGAGTTCATCGGCCCGGTCCGCCCGCCGCCATTGCGGTCGAGGACATCCCCATCCCTTCGCCTGGCGAGAATGAGGTTCTCGTTCGGGTCCGCGCCTCCGGCGTCGGCCCGTGGGACGCATTGGTGCGGACGGGCGCAAGCGGCTTACGGCAAAGGTATCCGCTAACGCTCGGCGCCGAAATTTCCGGGACGGTCGAGAGAGTCGGCGCCAAGACGAGCGGATTCGCGCCCGGCGAAGAGGTCTTCGGCTCGACGAACGCGCTTTTCGTCGACGGCTACGCCGAATACGCCGTAGCCATATCGCATGTCATCGCGAAAAAGCCGGCCGCGCTCTCGCATGTTCAGGCCGCCGCCCTTCCTGTTTGCGCAGTCACCGCGTGGCAGATGCTCTTCGACCACGCAAAGGCGGTCGAGGGCCAAACTGTCGCGGTTTATGGGGCGGCGGGGAATGTCGGCGGTTATGCGCTCCAGTTCGCTCGGCTGCGTGGACTCGTCGCCGTTGCGATCGTTCGCGGCGACGATGCGGACTATGTGCGAAATCTTGGCGCGAGCCGCGTCATCGACACGAGGAGCCAGGCGCTAGAGGAGTTTGCCAGTTCCTTCGATGTCGTCATCGACGCCGCGGGCGGCCCCGCGCAGGATCAACTCATCGCGATGACGAAGCCGGGCGGCTCCGTGATCTCCGCAGTCGCCCCGCCGAACGAGCGGCTCGCCGCTGAACAGCGCGTTCGCGCGGAGTTTTTCATCGTCGACGTCAACGACGCGCAGCTGGCGGCTATCGCGGAACTGGTCGGGAAGAAGCAGGTCTCCGTTGCCGTGGGCGCCGTGCTGCCGCTCGCCGAGGCGCGGGCCGCGCACGAGATGATGGCCGGCGAGCGGCCGCGCCCGCGCGGCAAGATTGTGCTGACGACCGGCGAGTGACTAGGCGCGGCCCGTCCGCTCGCCGAGCAGTCTCGCGAGCGCCTCAGGCGTCGTGACCGGGAGAGAGCAGGTCTGGCCTTGGCACAGCATCGCGATCGGCTCCGCGGCTTGGGGCAGGTCGGCGCGCGGCGAGCCGTTCGGCCATAGACGCCGGTCGAGGCGCAGCACGGTCAGCGACGGGTCGGAGGCGCGGAGCGCAACTGCTGCGAGCGCCTGTGCGGCCGGATCGTCGAGCCGCCCGTCCACAACGACCGAGCCGCCGCGCGCCAGCATGTCGGCGCTCATGAGGGTCAGCGGACTGCCGCCAAGACCTTCGGGCGCGCCGGAGACCGAGCGGATCAGGCCTTCGGCCGCCTCGCGCCAGCGCGCTTCGTCGGTCAAATGCCAGAGCCGGACAAAAGTCTCGGCAAGAAGCCCGACGCCCGACGGCGTCGCCCCATCATGCGCCTGGCGCGGACGCGCGCCCGGCACGTCGGCGGCGTCTTTGGCGGTGAGATAGAACCCGCCCGCGCCGTCGCCGAACAGATCGATGGCCTCACTCGCCAAGCGGCGCGCGGCCTCGAGGTCGGCGGGCTCGCCGGTCGCCTCGAACAGAGCAAGCGCGGCGCGGGCCATCGCGGCGTAATCATCGAGGAGAGCGCGGGCGCCGGGATGTCCCTCGCGCCAGGCATGCAGGAGCCGCCCATCGGGGCCGCGCAGGTTCGTCATGATAAAATCAAACGCGGCCCGAGCGGTTTGAAGCCACGTCGGCTCGGCGAAAACGGCGCTGGCGCGCGCGAGCGCGGCGATGGTCAAGCCGTTCCAGTCCGCCAGCACCTTGTCGTCGCGGCCGGGCTTCGGACGCGCCTCGCGCCGCGCAAAGAGCCTGGCGCGCGAGGCGGCGAGACCCTCTTCCTCGTCCGGCGATCCACGCGGAGTGATGCGACGCAACACATTGTGGTCTTCCCAATTGCCGCCGCGCGTCACATCGTAGGCCGCCTTGAAACGCTTCGCGGCGTCGCCCAGCGCGGCGTCAACGTCGTCTTCGTCCCAAACGTAGAACAGGCCCTCCTCGCCGTCCTGATCGGCGTCGAGCGAGGCTGCAAACGCGTCGCCGACCCGCATCTCGCGCATCAGCCACCCGACCGTCTCATGCGCCCGCTCGGCGAAGGTCGGATCGGGCCAGAGGGAATGAACAAGCGCCAGCAATTCAAGGATCTGCGCGTTGTCGTAGAGCATCTTCTCGAAGTGAGGCACGAGCCATTCGGCGTCGGTCGAATAGCGCGCGTAGCCGCCGCCGAGATGATCGTAGATGCCGCCCGCGTTCATCGCCTCAAGCATGGCGCGTAACGCTTCGCCGAAGGACGGATCGCCGCGGCGGAACATCTCGTTCCAGAAGAAGCGGAAGATTGGCGCATTGGGGAATTTCGGCGCGCCGCTTAAGCCCCCATGGACGGGATCGACGGCGCTCTTCAGCGCATCGCCGACGCGGGTGAGGTCGGCGGGCGAGACGCCCGGCCCGGCGCTCAAGTCGGACAGTTTCGCCAAATGGTCGGCGAGAGTCAGGCCGCGGCTCTCCATCTGATCGCGCTGCGTGCGCCACGCGGAATCGACCGATCGGAGAACCTGCTGGAACGAGGGCCGGCCATAGCGCGGCTCGGGCGGCCAGTAGGTCCCGCCGATCATCGGCTTGCCGTCGGGAGATAAGAACATGGTGAGCGGCCAGCCGCCCTGCTGGCCAAGCGCGTGCAGCGCAGTCATATAGATGTGGTCGATGTCCGGCCGCTCTTCGCGGTCGACTTTGATGTTGACGAACAACTCGTTCATGAGACGAGCCGTCTCGGCGTTCTCGAACGACTCGTGCGCCATCACATGGCACCAATGGCAGGCGGCGTAGCCGATCGACAAGAGGATCGGGCAGTCGCGCCGCTTGGCCTCGGCCAGAGCGTCGGCGCTCCACGGGCGCCAATGCACGGGGTTGCCGGCGTGCTGCAGAAGGTAGGGCGACGTCTCCTGGCCCAGGAGATTGCGGCCGGCCTTGGCGAGCATGAACTCCCCTCATCTTGAGTAGCGGAGAACTACGCCGAGTCCTCTAGCCAGGCCCTCGAGGCACTCAACGCGGACATCGTGCCCAGTTTGGTAAACCTTGTCCCTCTGTCGGTGTAACCTGCTCGTGCCTGTCTAGAAGGCGCGACCACCGGAGGAGGGGAATGAAGCCAGCACGCTAACTGGAACTGTGGCCTCGCCTTTCATCCAGAAATCCGCGGCGCCAGAGGACTTTAGTTCCACGAGCGCCGCATGGACACAATTCGTGCCTCGCCCTGTGTGCCGGCAGGCATAATGTCATCCGGAAAGACCGTGTAGATGCCGGGATAGTAAGGGTGTCATTCATAGCGATCTTGAAACCAAGCATGAACGGTCCCAGACCCGAAGTCGACCTCAAAATCCATGCGATCGATTGCCCCAAACGCAAACCGGAGATCCTGATCTTCGTAGTCCACCTGTTCGATTTTACAAAATCCTGAAAAGATGCCGGTGCTGCGACCCCGTGGAATGCGAAGTGAAATTAGGCGTTGAACTCCACGGTCTGTTCGCAGCATTCTGTCGATGTTAGTGTCTTCATTATAGTCTCCCCCTCTCCCCACCGAGAGATACCAATCCAGATGCTGTCTGGCGATGGGCTTATCCCGAAACTCCGCGAAAAGAGCGGCATCGACAACTTGGCGAGGGGTTCCATGGCTGCAGATGAAGTTAATATGGAAAGCGCTAGACGGATTGGCCTGAACATCGGTCCAACGTCCGCTAGGCGAATGTCCGTGGTTGACTCCGGGAACGTATACCGGGGATGGGCACATCCATTCCTCCCTTCAAATCCAACCGAGGAGGTAAGAGCAGATCAAAAACCGCTCTTGCCGAGACGTCTGTCGAGAGCCGCTCAGATCTTTACGTTGATGTTCGACTTCCACATCATTTTTTAAAGTTGATCCTTGACCTCTCAAGGCGGCATCTGTCGTGCAGCCTTCCCCTTAAGCCGCCAGCGCGGCCTTCAGCATAGCCTTGAAGCCGGCGCGAGTTCGAGGGTCCAGAGAACATCGGCGCCCTCGTGCTCGCCGGCCGCCTCGCGCCAGACATGGGCGTTGTTCTCGTCGTGGTGCACATTCAGCCGGTCGACGACGGTCATGCCGCGCGTGAGTTCGCTGCCGCTTTCGATCGCCACGCGATGACGGGACCAAGAGAGGCCGATCGAGCGGTCGAGCGCCACCGCCATGGCGGTCGGATCGGCGAGCGAAAGGCCGACCTCGCCGGTCTGGGTCCGATAGGCCTCGCGGGCGGTCGTGTTCGATTCAATGGCGAATTTCGCCTTCGCCGTGCCGAGCGCCTCGATCGCCGCGATTTCGTCGTCCTGCAAGACGGACGCGCCGCGCGAGACGTGCCAGCCGACCATTTCGATGTTGAGCTTCGAGCGGAAGACGGCGCGCGCCGCCTCCGGATCGACCCAGATGTTGTATTCGGCCGCAGGCGTCACATTGCCTTCGCAGCAGGGCGCGCCGCCCATCACCACGCAGCGGCCGATCCGCTCCGCGAGCCCCGGATCGCGCTCAAGCGCGAGCGCGATGTTGGTGAGCGGGCCGAGGGTCACGAGGGTGAGGCCAGGCTCAGCCTTGGCGAGCCGCAGGATCGCGTCGACGGCAGGCTCGCGCTCGGCCTTGCGCCTCGGAGCCGCGTAGCCGCGATCGCCGAGGCCGTCTTTGCCGTGGAACCAGTGCGCGTGGTCATGCGCGCGGTTGAGCGGCTTGTCCGCGCCGGCGAAGACGGGAACGTCGGAATTGCAAATCTCGGCGGTGAGGAGCGCGTTTCGGGTGGCCTGCTTGAGGTCGACATTGCCAGCCACGGTGGTGAGGCCCAGCACGCGCACGCTCGGCTCGGCGAGGGCCATGATGATCGCGACCGCGTCGTCGGAGGCGGTGTCGGTGTCAATGAGGAAGTTGCGCATGCGTCCTGCCACGTGCGCGCAGTGTGATCTGCGTCACAGCGCCCGGTGAAAAAATGTGCCTCAGCCAGTCAGGTGTAAACTTGATTTGGAGTCGACGTTAGGCGGCAAAGCGCATCCAACAACAAAATCATCGGGAGGGACAGCATGATTACGCGTCGTGTCCTGTTGCAATCGGCCGCAGCCGCGCTGCATATTCCGCCCAAGGCTTTCGGGCCGCCCGCGCCGAGAACGCGCCCGGCGTCACCGACACTGAAATCAAGATCGGGCAGACGATACCCTACAGCGGGCCGGCGTCGGCCTACGGCGTAATCGGCCGGACCGAAGCCGCTTATTTCAAGATGATCAACGATCAGGGTGGGATCAACGGGCGTAAGGTCAACTTCATCAGCCTCGACGACGCCTATAGTCCGCCGAAAACGGTCGAGCAGATGCGGCGCCTCGTCGAGCAGGAGCACGTCGCCTTTCTGGCCAACACCCTCGGCACGGCGCCAAACGCCGCGATCCGGCAATATTGCAACGACAACAAGGTGCCGCAGCTCTTCGTCCAGAGCGGCGCGCCGATGTTTGCCGACCCCACGCACTTTCCCTGGACGATTCCGGCAATTCCGAGCTACGTGACGGAAGCGCGCATCTACGCCAAGCGCATTCTGGCGACCAAGCCGGACGCGAAGATCGCCGTCCTTTATCAAAACGACGACTTCGGCAAGGGCTACCTGAACGGGCTTCGCGACGTGCTTGGCCCCGACCACGCCGACATGATCATCAAAACGGCCTCCTACGAAGTCTCCGAGCCGACAGTCGACTCACAGGTGGTCACCCTTCAGGGCTCCGGCGCCGACTGTTCCTCATCGCCGCGACGCCGAAATTCGCCGCCCAGGCGATCCGCAAATCGTCCGACCTCGATTGGGCGGCGACCCGCTATCTCAGCTACGTCTCGGCCTCCGTCGCCGCCGTCCTCAAACCCGCCGGCCTCGACAAGTCGAAAGGGCTCATCACCGCTTCCGCCGCCATGGACGTGACCGACCCGAGATGGAAGGACACTCCCGACATGGTGGCGTGGAAGGCTTTCACCGACAAATACATGTCGGCGACCGAGTTCGTCGACGCCCTCGCGGCGGCGGGCTTTGGCTACGCAGCGGTAATCGTGCAGGTGCTGAAGCAATGCGGGAACGACCTGTCGCGCGACAACATCATGCGGCAGGCCGCCAATCTCAAGGACTTCCACGTGCCCCTCCTAGTTCCGGGCATCACGGTCAACACCTCGCCGACGAACTACAGCCCGATCCGCCAGTTGCAGCTCGCGACATTCAACGGCGCAAATTGGGAGCCGATTGGGGAACTGATGAGCGACTAATGGGCGAGCGACAGCCCGCCGCCAGAGGTCGGATGCAAGGCGCGGCTACGCCGTCGCCCCCAGCCGTGCGAAGCCCCGATCGAGGTCGGCCTTGAGGTCCTCGATATCCTCGAGACCGACGCTGAAGCGCACCGTCGGGCCCCCGGGCGCAAAGCGCGTCGCGGTGCGATAGCGCGCGCAGTCGAACGGAACGATGAGACTCTCAAAACCGGCCCAGGAATAGCCGAGGCCGAACAGTTCGAGGCCATCGACGAACGCGGCGACGGCGGCGTCCGACGACCGGCTTCAGCACGATCGAAAACAGGCCGGACGAGCCGGTGAAGTCGCGCTTCCAAAGCGCGTGGCCTGGATGATCGGGCAGGGCAGGGTGGATGACGCGCAAGACCTCGGGCCGGTCCTTAAGCCATTGCGCCAGCGCCAGTCCCTGACGCTCCGCCTCGCGAAGCCTAAGGTCCATTGTGCGGAGGCCGCGGAGCGCGAGAAACACGTCCTCCGCGCCAGGCGGGATCGCCATCAGGTGGGTTGTGCGGTGAAGCCGCTCGAACCAAGCCTCGTTTGCCGAAACCATGCCGAGCAGCAGATCCGCGTGGCCGGAGAGATATTTGGTTCCGGCCTCGACCGCCAGATCGACGCCGTGGGTGTGGGGCGAGAAGAAGAGCGGCGTCGCCCAGGTGTTGTCGAGGATCACGCAGGCGCCGCGCGCGTGCGCAACAGCGGCGATCGCGGGGACATCCTGCACTTCGAGCGTCTGCGAGCCGGGAGATTCTGTCAGCACGGCCTTGGTGTTCGGGCGCATCAGCGCCTCGATTCCGGCGCCGATAGTCGGATCATAGTAGGTGGTTTCGATCCCGAAGCGGCGCAGAGCGTTGTCGGCGAAGGTTCGCGACGGCTCGTAGACCGAGTCGGTCACCAGCAGGTGATCGCCGGCGCTGAGCGCGGTCATGAGCGCGACGACGACCGCTGCGAGGCCGGAGGGCACGAGCACCGTTCCCGCCGCGCCCGAAAGGTCGGTCCAGGCCGAACACAAGACTTCAGTCGTGGGCGTGCCGCGGGTTCCGTAGGTAAAGCGCTGCGCACGGCCCTTGAGCGTCGCGACGTCAGGATAAAGCACGGTCGAACCGCGGAACGGCGGCACGTTGATGAAGCCCTGCGAGAACTCCGCGTCGCGACCGAGATTCACAAGACGCGAGCGGCGCCTCAAACTGGCGCGTGTTTCGTCGCTAAGCTTGGCCATTGGCGTCGTGCGGGCTCCAACATGCGTTGTTTGACCGTTGCCTAGCATGCTTCGCCGGCCGTGGCAGCCGATTGACTTCCGCCTTCGGCTATCCCGACTATACGGCCTCTCGCCATAGGCCGAGCGGGCGCAGCGTCGGTTGGCGTCGATATGGAGGTTGTGATGCGATCGCACATTGCTTGGCTTGCGGGAGCGGCGTTTAGCGGTCGCGGCTGCCTTTTCCGCCGACGCGGGCACGCTCGATCAGGTCAAAACTCGCGGCCAATTGATTTGCGGCTCCAATCCTGGTCTTGCCGGCTTCGGCCTGCCGGACGATCAAGGGACTTACAAGGGCCTTGATGTCGACGAATGCCGGGCGATCGCCGCCGCGATCTTCAACGATCCGAACAAGGTCAAATTCCTGCCGATCAACGCCAAGGACCGGCCTACGATTCTGGCCTCGGGCGAGATCGACGTCTTGATTCGCAACACCACCTGGACGCTGTCGCGCCAGACCGGCGGCATGTTCTTCACCGGGATCAACTTCTACGACGGACAGGGGTTCATGGTGCGCAAAAAGCTCGGCGTCGATTCGGCGCTCAAGCTCGACGGCGCGTCGGTCTGCGTCCAGCAGGGGACGACGACCGAGCTCAACCTGGCCGATTATTTCCGCGCCAACAACATGAAGCTCGACGCGATTTCGTACGCGACCGACGACGAGGCGACGAAAGCCTATGATGAAGGTCGCTGCGACGCCTACACCACCGACGCCTCGGGCCTCTATTCCGAGCGTCTCAAGATGTCCAATCCGGACGACCATATCGTGCTGCCGGAAATCATCTCCAAGGAGCCGCTCGGCCCTTCGGTGCGCAGGGACGACATCCAGTGGTTCCAGATCGTGCAATGGACCCACAATGCGCTCATCACCGCCGAGGAACTGGGCGTCACGCAAGCCAATGTCGACGAGAAGCTGAAATCCGACAATCCAGCGATCCGCCGTCTGCTCGGCGTCGAAGGCAGTTACGGCGAAGGTCTCGGCCTGACCAATGATTGGGGCTATCGCATCATCAAGCATGTCGGCAACTACGGAGAGATCTTCGAGCGCAACGTGGGCATGGGCTCGCCGATCAAGATCAGCCGCGGCTTGAACGCCTTGTGGAACAAAGGCGGCCTGCAATACGCGCCGCCGATCCGGTGATGACACGATTTTCGACCAGCGGCGGTGATAAAGAAGCGGGACCGTCGCCGGGTTAACGTTGAGAGATGACAGCCTCCCGCAAGCTTGCCGCGATCCTCGCCGCCGATGTCGTCGGCTATTCGCGCATGATGGGTGAGGACGAGGCCGGCACGGCAAGTCTCGTGCGCGAGCGGCGCGAGGCCGCTCAGCCGATTATCGCCGCGCATGGCGGGCGGCTGTTCAAGACCATGGGCGACGGGATGTTCGTCGAATTCCCGTCCGTCGTCGCAGCGGTCGAGTGCGCCTTGGCGATGCAAAGGCAAACGGCCGCCAGCAACAAAGGCGCTCTTGAGACGAAGCGCATCCTCTACCGGATCGGCGTCCACCTCGGCGATGTCCTGGTCGAAGGGGAGGACATCCTCGGCGACGGCGTCAACATCGCCTCGCGGCTGGAAAGCGTGGCCGACCCTGGTGGGGTGTCCATTTCGGGCGCGGCGCACGAGCACGTGCGCGGCCGCGTTGAAGCCGAGTTCATCGACCTCGGAGAAAAGGCGCTTAAGAACATCGCGCGGCCGGTGCGAATCTATGCTGTCCGTGTCGACGCTGGACCCTCTGGGCCCGCGCTGGAGGCGGCGCATTCCGAAGCTGGCCAGCCTCGCCTCTCGATCATCGTGCTTCCCTTCACCAACATAGGCGGCGACTCGGAGCAGGACTATTTCGTCGATGGAGTCACGGAGAGCCTGACTACCGATCTGTCGCGGATTCGCGGCTCATTCGTCATCGCGCGGAACACTGCGTTCACTTATCGAGGCAAGGCTTTCGACGTCACACAAATCGGGCGCGAGCTGAACGTGCGCTATGCGCTTGAGGGAAGCGCGCAACGGAGCGGCAATCGAATGCGCATGAACGCGCAGCTCATTGACACGCAGAGCGGCAGTCATCTTTGGGCTGAGCGGTTCGAAAGGCCGGTGACCGATCTCTTCGAAATGCAGGACGAGATCGTGGCGCGCATCGCCAACACGCTCAACGCACAGCTGATCGCGGCCGAAGCGCGACGGGCGGAGCGTGCTCCTACGCCTGACTCCCTGGACCTCTATTTTCAGGGCGAGGCCTGGGTCAATAAGGGAGTCACGTTTGAAAATTTATCCAAGGCGCGCAGTTTCTTCGAACGCGCCCTGGCGCTCGACCCGGCCAACGTCGACGCGCTGGCTAGCTTGTCGCAGGTTGAAGCCAATTTCGCGATCAGTCTATCCACGGACGATAAAGCCGCGCGCTTCGCCGCAGCCGAAGAGGCCGCGACCAGGGCTTTGTCCTTGGCTCCAGATCACGCACTTGCGCATCTGTCCTTGGGGATGGTCCTCGGCTTCACCAATCGCGCCGCACAGGGCATCGCCGAATACGAGAGGGCGTTGACCCTGGACCGTAACATGGCCGGAGCTCACTCGTTGATCGGACAGAACAAGCTGTTCATCGGTCTCGCCGAAGAGAGCGAGGCACACGTTCTGGAGGCGCTTCGCCTCAGCCCTCGTGATCCGTGGGCCTATATTTGGCTGGTGACGGCCGGATTTGCCGCGTGTCTTCTCGGTCGGAATGAAGAGGCAGCGTCGTGGTTTCGTCGGTCCATCGAGGCCAATCGAAACTTCGCCCTGTGTCATTTCATTTATGGGACGGTATTGGCAAACATTGGCCGAATGGATGAAGCGCGGTCAGAGGTCGCGGCGGGGCTGTCCCTCGATCCGCACTTTAGCATCACGAACTTTCAATCCGCCATACAGAGCGACAATCGCGTCTTCCTTGCCCAACGGGCCCCGATCATTGACGACATGCGCCGCGCCGGAATTCCCGAGGCATGAGGCGCGGGTTAGGTCGGCCGCGAAGCCGAGCGCCTAAGCTGGCGCTGCGCCCAAATCCAGGGCGAAGATCTCTTTCGGCTCCTTGACGCCGCGCAAAGCGTGGCGGCCCATCGACCTGAGCCTGGCGATCAGCGGCCTTCATTCCAGCAACGAATTCGGCAGACACCAGCACGGCTCGGTCCAACGGATGGCAAAGCGCCTCGATGCGCGTCGCCTCGTTGATCGCCGGACCAATGACGGTGAAGTCCAGCCGGTCGATCGCGCCGACATTGCCATAGAGCACGTCGCCGAGATGGAGCGCGAGATCGACCGACGCGAGCGGCGCGCCGGCCGATGCGCGCACGGCGTTAAGCGCTTCGATGTTGCGCATCGCCTCGATCGCCGCGTCGAGCGCGCGCCGGCAGGTCTCGGCCCGATCCGCGTCTTCGAACGGAAAGATGGCGAGCATGGCGTCGCCGATGAATTTGAGCACCTGACCGCCGCGCTCACGCAGCGATGCAGTCAGGATCTCGAACACGTCGTTCAGCAATTCGACGACAACGGCGACCCGCCTCCGAGTCGCTCAGCGGCGTGAAGCCGCGAATGTCGGCGTACCACAGAACGGCGCGCAGATTGTCGACCGAGCCACGCATGATCGAGCCGTTGTGGATGCGCCGTCCGACGTCCTCTCCGAGATAGGTTCCCAACAGCCCCGAGGCGATGACATGGCCGGCGTGGGCCTTCATCGCCAGCGACAGCGCGGGAAGGGTCGCCAGCACGAGCTTCGTATCGTCATCGCTGAATCCGCCCTTGCGATCCGTCGCGAACGAATAGGCGATGCCTGACCCCTGCGAGCGGTCTCCCTTCTCGCCGTAAACGAAGAGTTGCGTCAGGTAATCCGTGGCGCCCAGCCCGTAGAGCTCCTCCAGAATCGGAAAGTCGCGCTCCTGCGGACCCGCTTCGATGCGCCGGCGGATGGTGGGGGTGTCCTCGCCGGCGAGGGCGCGCTGCATGAGGGCGTAGAAGGGGCTTGCGACAAAGATCTGCTCATTTTCGTCGCCGTGGGGGTAGTTCTCGGGGGCAATGGCGTTGAGATCGCGCCGCCAAGTGTAGCCATAGCCATTCCACTGCGGATGCAGCGTTTCCATCGCGGCGTGCGCCCGCCACAGCTGCGTTCCATCGATCACAAGGCGTTGGCAATAGCCGTCAAACAGGTGGTAGGCGTCCGCGCCGCGCAATCCCTCGCGCACCGCCCAGATATGCATGTCGACGACGCGGCGGCCGAGCGCGTCGTCGAACGTCGTAAGTTGAAGCTCGGGTAGCGCCCCGCTGGGGCGGTCGGGAGGCATCGTGGCGACTACGGTTTCGCGTCCGACTTCGGGACGACAAACACCTCGCCGGGATAGATGAGGTTGGGATTGCGGATTTGCGCCCGGTTCGCCTCGACGATCGCCGGGTAGCGCGTCGGGTCGCCGTAATAGCTTTGGCTAAGCGCCCACAACGTGTGACCGGTGGCCACCCGTTTGGTTTGAACCGATGCGACCACCGGATCAGCGGGCGAGGACGCGGACGGTTCCGCCGGGCTTGCAGAAGCCGCGACTAGGGCGGCAGGCGAAGTGGGGGCCGCCGCGTCTGGATAGTCGAATGGGGTATCGGCGCTTGCGACCACATTGGCGCTCGAGCCGATCTCGTCGGCGCGCATGACGTAGCCGCCCGGGGTCATGCCCTGTTTGATCGTCAATGACCAACGGCCATCCGATTGCGTCTTGGCCTCGGCGAGGTTGGCCTGATTGAGATAAAGGCGCACGGTTGCATTCGGCTCCGCCGAACCTTTCGTGACGAGGCCGCCAGCGGAGTCGGCCTCGACGGATCGGATCGCGACGCGAGCGCCGGCGGCCGATGTCGGTGTCGCGAGGGTCCGCATCCCGAGCGGAGACGGCGCGGGTCCGTTGGGGCTCGTTGGCGCGGCGGCGACGACTTTGGCTTCCTGCACCGGGACGGAGACCGCAACCGTACTCGATGTTGCCTGCTGCCCCTTGTCAGCGCTTGCGGCTAAAGAGAGATCGTGATTGCCCGGCGCCAGGGCCGGCGGGATGATGACAAACTGGCCTGCGGCGTCGGCCGTCGCTTCAGCGACGGCTTTGCCGCCGTCACGCAGCTCGACCTTTTCGTTCGGCGCCGCACGGCCGGCGATGACCGCTTCGCCCGAGGGATCAACGTTTACGATGTCGAACGCCGGCGCGAGCGGCGAGGGTTTTTCGCCCGACGCGGAAGCGCTCGCCGCGGGCGGCGTCGCAGGGACAGCCAGCGGAGCCGGGGGAACGACCGGAGGCTTAGACTCTGGGGGTGCACTGGCCACAACCGGGGTCTCGGCGGGAGTCCGCCAAAGAAGTCCCGGATGGGTCCAAACCACCGCGCCCGCGCCGGCGGCCACGACCGCCAAAGCGGCTGCTCCGACCCAAATCAGCGTATTCCGCGACGGCATGCTTACTCACTCTCGCCCCAACTTATAGCGCTGAGTGGTCATTGCGACAAATCTCTGTCGCAAAGCCGTCATTTACTGTCGCTGAATCGCACCCGCGATTGCAGCCGCGGCGCGTAGTCGCGGCCGGTGATGAAGTTGATGAGCACGTTCTGGCGTGGCCAGGAGCAGACATTCACCGACGCGCCCGTTCTTCTCGACCCCTCACGCCCGAAAGAGATCGCGCTCGATGCCCGCCGCAGCGAAAACATAGTCGCGGCTCGCCTCCAATTCGCCCCGCAGCTTTGGAATGTCGTGGCCGATGATCGCGCCGCGCCATTTCTTGATCTGTCCGGCGCACAGCACGGTCGACACGTTCGAGCGCTCCATCAGCGTAACGACCGCGCCTGGAGCATGGTTGAGCGGCGTGACGTTGAGCGCCGTTGCGTCGAGGAGGATGATGTCGGCCTCTTTGCCTGGGGTCAGTGAGCCGGCCTTGGCCTCGATCTTGAGACCCTTTGCTCCGCCCATCGTCGCGAGGCCGAGCGCGTCCCAGACTGACATGAGCTTCGGGAATTCCTTGCCCTGCAACGCGAGCTCGTTGGCGAACATGCGCTGCAGAGTGAGCACGCCGCGCATTTGGGTGAACATGTCGGCGGTCATCGTGCATTCGACATCGGTCGACAGCGACAGGCTCATACCGAGGTCGAGCGCCTTCTGGATGGGCGGCGTCCCATGCCGCATGTGCATTTCGATCGGCACGGCGAGCGTGACATGCGCGCCGGCGTCGGCGGCCGCTTTCCAGCCGATCTCGCTCATGCCCGTCATATGGATGAAGAAACAATCGGGTCCGAATTTCCCGGCTTTCGCGAGTTCGTCGAAGGTGGGCTGCATTCCGAACGTGCCGACGACATGGAGCGCGATCGGCAAGCCCAGTTCGCGGCCGACTTTCCACGCCTCCTCGTAGCCCGGCAGGTAGATCTCGCCGCCCATGAACATGGTGAGCAACTGATCGGACGAAGCAAAGTGCTGCTCGCGGATGCGCTTGGCGTCGCCGGGGTATTTCGCCTTCTCGCCCCAGCCCTCGAAATAGCCGAACACCGCCCGCCGCCCGGCTGAGCGGAGCCCCTCGATCGCGGCGTCGGAATGTTCTGGCGAATGATGGATCTGGCTGATGTCCATCACCGAGGTCACGCCGGCGTCGATCTGGGCGATGCCCGCGAAAAGCTCGTTGATGTAGACGTCCCGCGGCCGATAGCCCATCGATAGTTTCTGGAGAATGGATTCGTAATAATTGTGCGCGCTTTCGGGCCGCCCGTCGTTGATCAGAATGCCGTCGGCGAGAAAGCTGCGCAGCGCCGTCTCGAACTGATGGCTGTGCGCATCGACGAAGCCGGGCATGACGATATGCCCGGACGCGTCGATGACGGTGGCGTCGGGCGCGTCGATCCTGGCGGCGACGTCCGCGATTTTCGATCCCTCGAGCAGCACGTCGCCGACGGCGTGATTGCCGACGCGCCCGTCCATCGACAAGACCGTTCCGCCCTTGATCAGTGTACGACGACCCTGAGCGCCGACGCCCTCGGGCATGGCGGCCGCCGCCGCGCCATGCGCGGCTTCAAGGTTGACGGCGACGGCCCGCCGCAAGTCTGGCTCGGTCGGGTCCGTTGCCGCGAAGCGAAGAGGAACGCTCGCGCCGTGTTCCGCCCCGACGACCTCACAAATCTGACACACGACGCCCTCCCTCGTTCCGCGCTCGCCTCACCGCTTGAAGCGGGCGGCTTAATGAAGACGTACGGGAACGGGGCTCGGAACGTCAATTCCCTCCAGCGCGCCTATTGGCCGCGCTTTCCTCGAACCGCAAACCGGACCGCTTCTTCCGCGGCGCGGAACAACGCGCGCGCCTTGTCTCCGCATTCCCTCTGCTCGGCGGCGGGTGAGGAATCGTAGACGATGCCGGCGCCGGCTTGGACATGCATCAGCCCGTCCTTCACCACCGAGGCGCGGAGCACGATGCAGGTGTCCATTTCGCCGCCAGCGCCAAAATAGCCGATGCAGCCGGCGTAAATGCCGCGCTTGTCCTTTTCCAGTTCGTCGATGATCTGCATCGCCCGCACTTTCGGCGCGCCCGAGACTGTTCCGGCCGGAAAGCCCGCGGCGAGCGCGGCGACCGCATCGACGTCGTCGCGCAAGTTCCCCTCGACGTTGGAGACGATGTGCATCACGTGGCTGTAGCGCTCGATGAAGAAACTGTCGGTCACCTTGACCGTGCCGATCTTCGCGACGCGGCCGACGTCGTTGCGGCCAAGGTCGAGCAGCATGAGATGTTCGGCGCGCTCCTTCGGATCGGCCAGCAGTTCGGCCGCCAGCGCCTCGTCCTCGGTCGGGCTTTTGCCGCGTGGACGCGTGCCCGCGATCGGGCGAATGACAACCTTGCCGTCGCGCACGCGCACCAGGATCTCGGGGCTCGAGCAGACAATCTGGAAGCCGCCGAAGTCGAGGAAGCAGAGATAGGGGGACGGATTGACCCGCCTCAGCGCCCGATAGAGGGCGAAGGCCGGCAAGTCGAAGCGGCTCGTGAATCGTTGCGACAGCACGATCTGGAAGGCGTCGCCGGCGGCGATATAGTCCTTCGCGCGGGCGACCATCGCCTTGTACTCGGCCTCGGTCGTATTCGACCGGGCCTCGCCCGCCTGAACGAGCGGATCGACGGCCATCGCCGCGGTGTGATCGAGCGGCGATTCGAGCGCGTCGACCACCGCGTCGAGCCGCGCCATAGCGCTCTCGTAAGCAGCGCGAGCAGACACTCCGGGCGCTGGGCGAACCGGCGTGACAACCGACATTTCGTCGCGCGCGCCGTCGAACACCACCATGACGGTCGGGCGGATCAGAAGCGCATCCGGCACGCCGATAGGATCAGGCTTGGCCGGCGCCAGGCGCTCCATGCGCCGCACCATATCGTAACCGAGATACCCGAATATGCCCGCCGACATTGGTGGCAGGCCGCGCGGCATCTCAATGCGCGACTCGGCAAGCAACGCTCTCAGCGCGTCGAGCGGATCGCCGGGGCAGGGCACGAAAGCGTCCGGATCGACAAGCGCCCGGCGGTTGATCTCGGCGCGATCGCCACTCGAGCGGAAGATGAGGTCGGGATCGAGCCCGATCATCGAATAGCGGCCGCGCTGCGCTCCGCCCTCGACCGATTCCAAAAGGAACATATTGCCCGCCCGGCCGCGCGCGAGCTTGAGATAAGCGGACACGGGCGTCTCGAGGTCAGCGACCAGCGTCGTGACCGCGACCTCGGCTTCGCCGGCGACATAGGCCCGGGCGAACGCTTCATAGTCGGGCAGGGTGGTCATCGGCCTATCAGCCGCCCTCGGCGGATTGGAGCACGTTCTGATGGATGGAGACGCCAAGCGTACGGCGCAACGCGGCCACATATTGATCGAGCAGACCATTGCGGGTTGCGGTCTCGAGCTCCGAGCCCATCGCCTTGACGCGGGCGTCGTCGAGGTCGACCGGCGGCGTCCGGTCGGCGGTCATCTTGAACACCACCCGCCCGTCGGGCGTCGCCGCGGAGCCGGCGCCGTCGGCAGGCTGGCGGAACATGGCGGCCACCACCGATTCCGGCAGGCTTCCCTGCTCGGCGCGGTGCACGTCCGTCGCCGTCTTCACCTCGGCGCCTGCAGCCTTCGCTGCGTCGGCCATGTTTCCCCCGGCGCTGATCTGCTTGACGAGATCCTCCGCCTTACCCGCCAAGGCCTTATCGACTTCCTCGGCTCGCCACTGCTTCTCGACTTCGGGCTTTGCTTCCTCGAACGTGAGGTCGTGCGCCGGATCGATCTTGGCGACCTCAAACCAGATGAAGCCGCCGTCCTTGGTGTTGAGCGCCGCCTCGTCCAGCCCGACATCGGAAGCAAAGGCGGCGCGCAACAATTCAGCCTGGTCCGGCAGATTAACCGGCGCGCCTTTGGGGTCGTTGCCCGCCGCGTCGACCGCGCCGATCGATTGCCCGGTCAAGCCTACAGCCTTCGCGGCTTCGAGGATGCTTTTACCAGACACCCGCGCGTCTTCGATCTTGTCGTGCAGGGACTGGATCTTGTCGCCGGCGCGGGAAGCTGAGACTTGCTTCTTCACGGCGTCAGCGACCTCCGCGTAGGGCTTCACCGTGGACGGCGTGATGCCTTTGACGCGAACGATCACCGGACCAAACTGGCTCTTCAAGACGTCGCTGACGCCCCCTTGCGGCAAGGCAAAGACGGCGTTGGCCTCGGACTTGGTCGAGCATCGCGTCCTTGGTCGTCTCGCCGATGTCGGTGTCCTCGGCCTTGAGACCGCGGTCCTTGATAAGGTCGTCGAAGCTCGCCCCGGCCTTGAGCTTGGCTTCGGCTGCGGCGGCGTCGGTTTCATTGGCAAACAGGACCTGCTGGAGATCGCGCTTCTCGGGCGCGCCGAACTTGGGATCCTTCCCGGCAATCTTCTGATAGGCGGCCTCGGCGTCGGCGTCGGTCACTTCGGCCGCATTGGCGATCGTGTCTGGCTCGAGCGCCAGAATGGTCATCTCTCGGTATTCAGGCGCGCGATAGCTCGACTTGCGATCATTGTAGAAGGTTTTCAGGGCGTCCTCGGAAGCCGCGGGAACGTCGCCCGCCGCCGAAGCGGGCAGGAGGACATAGTCCGCCGACCGTGTCTGGCCCTGATAGTCGGCTTCCGCCGTCACTTCGGCCTTGGGCGCGGTGATCCCGGTCGCCAGCGCGGAGACGATGAACTGCCTCAACACCTGCTGGCGCAGCTCCGAGACGAAGCTGCGCTCGTTCATGTCCATGTCGCGAAGGGCGGAGGCCAGGCGAGCCGGATCGAATGCGCCAGACTTGTCTTGGAAGCTCGGATTGGAGGTGATGACCTCGCGCAGAGCCTGGTCGGAAATGCCGAGCCCGAGCTTGCGCGCCTCCTCGTCGACCGCAGCTTCGTTCAGCAACTGTTGCAACACGCTGCGATCGAGGCCGACCTGGCGCGCTTCCTCGTTGGTGAACGGACGCCTGAACCGGCGCTGATATTGCTGGATCGCTCGATCGTAGGCGACTTTATAGTCTTGAGCCGAGATTTTCGCGCTTCCGACCGACGCGACCGTGGACGGACTGAAACCGCGCAGCATGTCGCCCACGCCCCAGATGACGAAGCTGACGATAATCAGACCCATGACGACGGTCATGATCGCCTTGCCGACCACTCCCTGAGACGCATTGCGTATCGATTCGAGCATTTCGCCGTATCCGCCTCTTCGATCTCCGGCCCGCGAACGCGGCCTATCTAGCGGCACTTGCCGGTTTTGCATAGGCGCAAGCGCAATGATAACAACCGCGCCGACCACGATGCGGAGAGGCCTGAATGACCCCTGGCGTGCGGCCGCTCGTCGCCGGCAACTGGAAGATGAACGGCCTGTCCGGATCTTTGGCCGAGATTGACGCCATGCGGCGGGCTGCGGATGCGGGCGAATCCGGCCACGCCGAACTCCTCGTCTGCCCGCCGGCGACGCTGCTTGCGCAAGCTGCCTGGAGGATTAAGGGCGGCGAACTCAGCCTCGGGGCCCAGGATTGCTATACCGAGGTCAGCGGCGCTTTCACCGGCGACATTTCCGCCGCGATGCTCAAGGACGCGGGCGCGAGCTATGTCATCGTGGGGCATTCCGAGCGTCGGACCTATCATCACGAAACCGACGAGCTTGTCCGCGCCAAGGCGGAAGCCGCGCTGAGGGCCGGCCTCACTCCGATCATCTGCGTCGGTGAGACCCACGCTGAGCGCGAAGCCGGCCAGCAAGCCGCCGTGGTCATTCGGCAATTGCGAGGCTCGCTGCCTCCCGAGGCGAGCAGCGAGACGGTCGTGGTCGCCTACGAACCGATCTGGGCGATCGGCACGGGACTTATCCCGACGCCCAAGGACATCGCCGGCATCCACAATGGAATTCGGGCGCTGCTCGCCGACATGTTTGGGTCGCATTGCGCCAAAATTCGCCTCCTCTACGGCGGCTCGGTCAAGCCTACCAATTGCGACCAGCTTTTGACCCTCGACAATGTCGACGGCGCGCTGGTCGGCGGCTCGAGCCTGAAAGCGACGGAATTTCTGGCCATCGCCGCCGCCGCCTATCGCTGACGGCGGGCGTTCCGTTCCGATGGACGCCCCCCTTGCGCCATGTTAGGAGCGCGCCATCTTTCGAGGACGCTGGCCCCTTGGCCCGGCGTTCGATCCGTTTGAGACTTTCATGCAATCCGTCCTCATCGTCATTCATATCCTGATCGTCGTCGCGCTGATCGCGGTCGTCCTCTTGCAGCGCTCCGAGGGGGGCGCGCTCGGGGCGGGCGGGGGAACCGGCAGCTTCATGACCGGTCGGGGCCAGGCGAACGCGCTCTCGCGGGCGACGGCCGTCCTCGGCGCCTTGTTCTTCGCCACCGCTCTTCTGATGTCGATCCTGTCGAGTTGGAGCCGTGCGCCACACTCGATCCTCGAGAGGGGTCCGGCCCCGGCGGGGCAGACGGCGCCCATTCCGATGTCACCGGGTAATGTTCTCGATCAGCTCAAGCAGATGGAAAACCGGTCAGGCGCACCTTCAGCGCCCGCGCCGGCCGCTCCTTCCGCGCCGACGCCGAAGCCCTGAGGACTGGCCCAAAGCGGAGCGCCGGAGGTCCGCCAACCCTTGCCCTTGTTTCGCGACGAGCGCCGCGTTCGCCACAACGCCGTCCAGATGTTCGATCTCGTCGCCGACGTCGAGTGCTATCCGGAATTCGTTCCCCTGTGCAAGGCGTTGCGGGTGCGAAGCCGAAAGCCAGAAGCGGACGGCCGCGAGACGCTCATTGCCGACATGACGGTCGGTTATAAGCTCATCCGCGAAACCTTCACGAGCCGGGTCACGCTCGATAAGCCGCTTCTGAAGGTGCGGGTCGAATATATCGATGGCCCGTTCAGCCGGCTCGAAAACGTGTGGACCTTTAAGGACGAGGCCGAAGGTGAGGGCTCGCGCGTCGGCTTCTTCATCGATTACGAGTTCAGAAGCCGGACGCTCGGCGTCCTGATGGGCTCGATGTTCGACGCCGCGTTCCGCAAATTCGCCAGCGCGTTCGAGAGGCGCGCTGACGCAATTTACGGGCGGTCGTAGTCTTCCTGTGCCGCGCGAGGCGTCAATTTACTGCTTCGGAGCGGGTGCTGGGATTGGGCTGTTCGCCTCGCCCTTAATTGCGCCTGCGAGGGGCGCCTCCTGATGTCCCTTTGTCTGCTCCGTCACTTCGGTCAGAGAATCCGAATTGATGAGCATCATAACGGAATTGCCTTGCGAATCCTTGGCCCGAACCAGCAAGGACGCCGGCATGATGGTGATGTCGGTGAATCCAGCCTTCGTCAGGTCGTCGTGCAGTTTCTGACTGAGATGCGGCTGGATTTGCGCGCTGGGCGCACTGTTCTGGTCGCTTGATCCAGCCGAGTCCATCGCCGCCAGCGCAGAGCCGGCGAAGCCGCAGCCGAGAACAAGCATACATACGGTCCGGCTGAAAGCAGTCATGGTTTCATCCTTCGATCCGCGCCGCCCAGGTGGATACCAACTGCGGAGGAGGGCGGACGTTCCTGCGGACGCTGAACTTTCGAGCCCGCGCGGACGTCGGCTTGAGGCGCACCCGGCTAATTTTCGGCGAGTTGCCGAGGAGGCAACGCCACACAACAACTATATCTATCAATGCACTTAACATAGCTGTCGCATAATCCACTTGAACAACCCAGACGCCGCATCGGCGAGGCCGCAGCTCTGGTCGCTCCTCGCGGTCTGCCTACCTGCCTATCGCCGCCTCGAGGAGATCCAGGCCGACGCTGACGGAAGCGAGCCGGACGGCCGCGCGGCCGATGTCGCCGAACCGCTCCTCGCGCGCGACCGTCGGCTGCCCACGCCGTGCGCAGGCGAAATGGACGAGGCCGACCGGCTTCGCCGCCGTCCCGCCGTCCGGCCCGGCGATTCCGGTGACGCTGACCGCGACCTCGGCGCGCGAAGCGCGAAGCGCGCCCTCCGCCATCGCGACCGCCGTCTCGCTGCTGACCGCGCCGTGGCTCGCGAGCGTCTCGGCCGAAACGCCAAGCAACTCCTGCTTGGCCGCGTTGGAATAGACGACGAACCCGCGCTCGAGCATATTCGAGGAGCCCGGAACCTCAGTCAGCAGCCCCGCGATGAGCCCGCCGGTGCACGATTCGGCCGTCACGGCCATGAGACCGGCCGCCTTGTAACGGGCGACGAGGTCGGCGGCGCGGGCCATGAGGTCGGAGGGAAACATTGGACGATCGCAAGCCTACGCGATTTGCCGCCGTCGCGAAACCAGGCGCTCAAAGGATACGTCGCAAAGTCTGGCCAATAGGCCCGCCGGAGACGATTGGCCGGTCAATCGCGCCCGTGATCGAACGGCTCGCGCCCAAGCGCGGCCCTGCCCCTACGCGGTCCATTCGAGGCGCACGAAAGGCGGCGATTCCTCGGCCCGCACAAACCCGACACGTTCGCAGAGCCGCAACGAGGCGACGTTCTGCATCAGCACGCTGACCCGAGCGGGCAGGCCGAGCCGCCTAGGCTCTTCGAGAGCCTGCAGCATGACGCGCCGCGCCAGCCCTCGGTCTTGCGCTCTGGGGTAGGATCGCGATGTCGATATAGGTGACGCAAGCCTTCCCAACGTCGGTGACGAGCCGGCCGACCGGCTCGCCGTCGAGTTCTATGACCTCCCAGCGCGCGTTCGGATACTCGCGCCGATAGGTTTCCGTCATCGAACGGTGCTGGGCGCGCACCAGGAAGTCCTTGGCCTTGGCGTCGATCGGCATCGCCGCCATTTCAGGCGCTCTCGTCGCGGCGAAGAGCGCGAAGAAAAACGCTGCGTCGTCCCCATTGTCTCGTGCCGAGCGCAGCGTCAGGAGGCCTTCCGTAGGCTCGATCATGGCCGTCCCTCCCGGACCTCCGCTCGCGCTCGACAACGCGACAAGTATTTCGCACTGTCACTGCCTGCGCGACAGGGGCGATAGGGCATGAGCGACGCGATCAACACCGAGACCTTCACGCCCTATGTCGGGAGGCTGGCTTCGCTTGCCAACGGGCAGACGCTCAGCCTGGTCGCGGTCGATCTGCACCGATCGCCGCGGCCGAACGCTCCGCCAGGGACCACGTTCAGCCTGCTCCTGCGCGGCGCCGCAGCGCCCATTGTGTCCGAAGGCTTGCATCGGCTCGCGTTCGAGGACGGGGCGAGCTTCGAGCTCTATCTCATTCCCATCCACACGCCATCGCGCGACCACCAAGACTATCAAGTCGTCTTCAATTGATCGCGGAAGCGCCGCCCTTCAGTTCCGCGATGGAAAGATGCCTTGGAGGGCGATGCAGTAGTTAAGCGCGAGGAACGGCATGCGGTTCTCGTGCGGCTGTCCGCCGGTGGGTCCAAGCGAGCCCATCGCGATCGTCGGGGCCGCGGAACTGTAAATGTTCACCGCGGGCGAGCCCGTTGCGTTCGCGTAGCCTGCGCCCAAGGTGACCCCGCTTCCCGGAGTGCTTGACCCGCCGGTCGTCCCGTTGTTGTCAGCGTTGATCCGGTGACTGTGGAGCGGCGTTTCCGTCACAGTGAGGGTATGCGTCTCCTGGCCGCCCTGCTGGCCGAGGTTGTAATTCGCCAGACCCGACCCCTGGCCAAAGCCGTTGGCGAGCCGTCCGCGCAGGTCGGGGAGCGCAAAAGTGGTGGTGCCGTTGCCGCCGAAAGTCGTGCCAAGCAGGGAGAACAGCGCCTGGTTCTGATTGATAGGCAGGATCTGGCCCGCACAGAGCGCCCACCCTTTCGGCGCGAAATTGAAGGCAAACGCTTCAATCTGACTGATGAACGGCTCGGCCATGGACGCATTCCTTTCTGTGGATCGCGGATTACTGGCGAGGCGGAAAGATACCCTGTAGCGCGATGCACCAGTTCAGGGTGAGATACGGCTGCAGGTTGTTGTGGGGCTGCCCGCCTCCCGCGGAGGCCACTTGGCCTGAAGCCAGCGGGACCGCCGTTTGCAGCGCGGCGTAAGTGTTGACGGGAAACGCGCCGCGCCCCGAGCCGTGTCCTTCGGCGGGCAAGGCGCCGTTTGGGGCGTTCGTCGTCGCCTGGGCGGCGACGGCCGGGAACGGATGCGAGTGCGATGGGGTTTGCGAGGCGAGCAGCGTGACCGCCTCCCCGCCCTGCACGCTCGCCGATATCATAGAAGGAGAGCCCTGGCCCCTGGCCCTGGCCGATCGGAACGCGGCCTCGCAGGTCGGGCAGCGCAAAAGTGGTCCTGCCGTCGCCGCCATAGAAGGTGCCGAGGAGCGAGAACAGCGCCGTGTTCTGCGAGATCGGCATCAACTGGCCTTGGCAGAGCGCCCATCCGATCGGGGCGAAGTTAAACGGGAAAAGGGTGATCTGGCCGACAAAGGGTTCCATGCGCTCGCCTCCCGCCTCTACGCCGCCAATTTAGTTCTGTGACGGAAAAATTCCGAAGAGGCTGATGATGTAGTTTATGGTCTGGCTCGGCTGCCGGTTTTCGTGCGGCTGTCCGCCGCCCGAGGTCGCAGACACCGCCCCCGCCGTCAGCGTCGCGCCAACTCCGCCCGTCGCGTAGATCGGCGTCGCCGCAGCGGGCGTGCCGAGGACGACGGACGACGAAGGGGTCGCCGTTGTCGCCGTGGCCGCCGCCGACAGCCCATGGGTGTGGCTTCCGATCTGAGCGCTTGTGAGCGTAACCGACTCGACGCCGCCCGGTTGCCCCAGAACATAAGGGCTCAATCCGGGTCCACCGCCCATGCCGAGCGCGGCGCGCCCGCGAAGGTCCGGCAAACCGAAGGTCGTCTGGCCGTCGCCGCCAAAGGTCGTGCCCAGGAGGTTGAACAGCGCGTCGTTCTCAGAGATCGGCAGCAGCTGGCCCTGGCATAACGCCCAACCCACCGGCGCGAAATTGAACCCGACGGCGATGACCTGACCGATAAAAGGCTGACTCATATGCGCCTCCCCCCGTTTTGGCGCCGAAGCGGCGCTACGCGCTGAGCGTCACGTCGCTTGCGCCGCCATCCGCCGCCATCCCGCGAACCCCAGCCCCGCGAAGCCCAGCAACATCAGCGCCCAGGTCGAAGGTTCGGGCACGGGGGGAGGACCCCCTCCGGTCGTTACGTCGAGGATGAGCTGATCCGCCGACGGCCAGGATTATCGCCGTTCACGTTCACAGATATGCTCGGTCGGAGAAAGAACGAGCCGCCTGCGGGCAGTGCTATTGGGCAGAAAATCCGGGAGCTCGCCGCTAGTCCCCGTGACGTTCGTGATGTCGAGGCGAGCGGACCTGCGAAACGTGAAAACGTCAGCCGCTGAACGCACCCGCGTGCATCGCGCATCGGGACAAAACGGCTCGGCGACATTGTTGGGGATGATGATCTGGGTGTCGCCGACCGAGATCGTCGTCGCGTCAGACACGCCTTGCGAGGAAAATGACTGGAATGATCGGCAGCGGGAATTCGTTGGGCCGCTCGAATCCCTCTCATATTCGCAATTGGTGCATTTGTCGTGTCGTCGCAGTCGGCGGTGGCACGCTAGACGAGGGAAACCAAAAATTCACGGAAACGGTGTTGGTCCCGTCGCCGATCAGACCAGCCTGGCGTACGCGGGAGCGCTTGCGGTCGCGAACAGCGCCGCCGCGGCGGCGATCAAGGAGCTAAACCGCATTTTCCCCTCCCGCAGCGTTCCTCGCGCCTCTGCCGGACCAACTCAATTTTCAGATAATACTGTAGCAATCAAGGCCCACCCGAGCAATGTGTCCGGGGGAAACGGGCCCATCTTATGTGTGGAGCCGGGCTGACCAGCTACGATGAGGCTATCGAAAGATAGCCCTTGATCCGCCGCCGCCGTCCAGACATGAGAAAGCCGGCGGGGAGATCAATGGCGGACACGACCTCAGAGCCCGACGCTATCGTTGCACAGCCGGTATCGGCGCCGCTGACGCGCGCTGCGATCTTCCTGGTCGTGACGATCAATCCGGGCGACGACAATCGCGCCGCCGTGCGGTCGTTCTGCGCGGACTTTGCGGGCCTCGTTCGCGCGGTCGAATTTCGCGATCTCGAGGCCGGCCTCTCCTGCGTGATGGGGATCGGCTCCGACGCCTGGGACCGGCTGTTCGGGGACCCGCGCCCGGCCGAACTTCATCCATTTCGAGAGTTCCGAGCCGGAGCGCGCCACGCAATCGCGACTCCCGGCGACCTCTTGTTCCATATCCGCGCCAAGCGGATGGACCTGTGCTTCGAGATGGCGGCGCAGATCATGGCCAAGCTCGGGGAGGCCGTCACCGCGGTCGACGAGGTGCACGGCTTTCGCTACTTCGATGACCGCGATCTTCTGGGATTCGTCGATGGCACAGAAAATCCGCGTGGGCAGGCGGTGATCGACGCGGCGCTGATTGGCGCGGAGGATGCCGCGTTCACCGGCGGCAGCTATGTGATCACGCAGAAATATCTCCATGATCTTACCGGATGGAACGCGCTGCCCACCGAGACGCAGGAGCGCATCATCGGCCGCATGAAGCTCTCAGACATCGAACTCGACGACTCGGTGAAGCCGACCTTCGCGCATAATGCGCTGACGGTGATCTCCGAGAACGGGCAAGAATTGCAGATCGTCCGCGACAACATGCCCTTCGGCAAAGTCGGAGAGGGCGAATACGGCACCTATTTCATCGGCTATTGCCGCACGCCGCGCGTGACCGAGCAGATGATCGAGAACATGTTCATAGGCAAGCCGCCCGGCAATTACGACCGGCTGCTCGACTTCAGCCGCGCGGTGACCGGAACCCTGTTTTTCGTGCCATCCGCGACGTTCCTGGACGCGCTGGGCGAAGAGGCCTCTGCGGATGAAACGCCCGCTGCGCGATCAACGGCCCCGCCCTCGCCGTCAGCCACGCGCGACGTCGGATGGTTCGCTTGGAATCGGCTCCCTCAAAGGAGAAAAGGGCCATGAATAATCTTCACCGCGAGCTTGCTCCGATATCGGATGCAGCGTGGGCCCAAATCGAAGAGGAGACGAGGCGCACCCTCAAACGCTACCTTGCCGGACGACGCGTGGTCGACGTCGAGGGGCCCGGCGGCGCCGGCCTCTCCGCAATCGGAACTGGCCATCTCAAGATGATCGATGCGCCGGGCGAGGGCGTGCTCGCGCGACAGCGCGAGGTCAAGCCTCTGGTCGAACTCAGGGTCCTCTTCGACCTCGATCGCCAGCAGATCGACGATGTCGAACGGGGCTCGAACAATTCCGACTGGCAACCGGCGAAGGACGCCGCGCAGACAATCGCTTACGCGGAGGATCGCGCCATCTTCGAAGGCTACGCGGCGGCTCAGATTGAAGGCATCCGGCAGGGGACGAGCAATCCGATTATGACGCTCCCGGCCGACGTGCGTCAGTATCCAGATGCGATCGCCCAGGCTTTGAGCCAACTTCGCCTGGTCGGGGTCAACGGGCCGTACTCGGTCGTGCTCGGCGCGAACGCCTACACGGCGCTCGCGGAGACCGTCGACAACGGCTACCCGGTGCTGGAGCACGTGAAGAAGCTCGTCAAAGACGAGATCATCTGGGCGCCCGCCATCGATGGCGCCTTCGTGCTCACCACACGCGGCGGCGATTTCGACCTGCACATCGGGCAGGACGTGTCGATCGGCTATCTGAGCCACACCGACAGCACAGTGCGCCTCTACCTTCAGGAGACGCTGACGTTCCTGATGCTGACGTCCGAATCCGCAGTGGCGCTCGCGCCGCGCGCGACGACGCCGCCCACCTGACGCGACAAGTGGAGCGGCCCGATGGATGGCGCCTACATATCGGCCTTTGCCGCCCTGGCCGGAACGGCCATCGGCGGACTTGCCTCGTTCACCACCTCGTGGGTGACGCAGAACGCGCAAACCCGCGCCCAGCGGCGGGCCACAGAGAGGGACAATCGAGCCGCCCTGTTCGGCAGGTTTCTCGATGAGGCGGCGAAATTGTATTCCGACGCTCTGCAAACCAGCCGGGACGACGTAACCGGCCTCATTCAAATTTACGCGCTGACCAACCGCATACGCCTTCTATCGACGCCGGAAGTCGTGGAGGCCGCTGACACGGTGGTTCGCATCATCGTCGACACCTATCTGGCGCCGAACATCACGCTGCATGAAATGCGGGAGAATTGGATCGACAAACACGTCGATCCGTTGCGGGATTTCAGCGAGGCTTGCCGAAAAGAGCTGCAAGCGTTTTGACGCCGCCCATCGCGACGCGCCGAGAGGTTGCGGCCTTCCATGAGAAACCTCGTCCTTGCCTGCCTCATCCAGTTCACCCTGCTCACGCAAGCGCACGCGTGGGGGCCGGAGGGGCATTCGATCGTCGCCGAGATCGCGCAAAGGCGATTGTCTCCGGAGGCGGCGGCGAAAGTGCGGGAGATTCTGGGTGAGAACGCCTCGCTGGCGTCGATCGCCAGTTGGGCCGACGACTATCGCGCGCTTCACCCTGATTCCGCCGACTGGCATTTCGTCGATATCCCGCTCGCGGCTAACGATTATGAGGAGGGCAGGGATTGCGCGCCATCGCCGCAAGGCGACTGCGTCATTCACGAGCTCGCGCGCGGCCTGCGTGATTTGACCGATCCGGCTTCATCAGCGGCGCAAAGGCGCGACGCGCTAAAGTTCGTCGTTCACTTCGTCGGCGACGTTAATCAGCCGCTGCACACGGTCGGCGAGCTGCGCGGCTACAACGACCTCGCGGTCTGCTACTTCTCGAGCCCCGCAAAGAACGATTGCGCGCCGACCAATCTGCACATCGTGTGGGACGTCGGTCTCATCCGTTCGATGTTTTGGGATTGGGGCGGCTATGTCGACTACCTGGAACGCGACTGGCTCCCCACCCATAACGACCCTGCGCTCGACGCAGGAACGCCGGTCGACTGGGCGCTCGAGGCGCACAAGGCGGCGCGAGACGTTGCGGTGGCGGGCGTTACGATGGACGAGCATCTTGGCGCCGATTATCTCGCGGCTGTCCGGCCGACCCTCGATCGCCAGTTGGCCGTGGCGGGGCTTCGCCTGGCGCGAACGCTGAACGAGGCGCTTAAGTAGCGCGACGGGATCCAAGGACATCGAAACGCACCGATGGGAACGCAATCAAAACGCTCGATGACAGACCACGCCAAGCCGCGTCCGTTCACGATCGACGAATTGCGCGCCTATCTGGCCGAGATCTTTCCGGAGTTCTGGAAAGACGGCGATCTTCGCGTCGAAGACATTGCGCCAATGAGCGCGACGGTGCGCCTCATCCATCATCCCAGGCATTTGCGGCCGGGCGGCACGATTTCCGGGCCGGCGATGTTCGCAGTTTGCGACGCCGCGCTGTTCGTGGCGATCTTAAGCGAGATCGGCCCTGTCGCGCATGCGGTCACCACCAGCGCTTCGATCAATTTCCTCCGCAAACCGGCGCCCGCCGATCTCATCGGCAAGGCGACGCTGATCAAGCTCGGCAAAAGGCTCGCGGTCGGCGAAGTGGCGCTTTATTCCGAAGGCGCGAGCAAGATGGTCGCCCACGCGACCGGGACCTATTCGATCCCTAAGCGCGGCGAAGGCATCCCGCCATGATCCGGCTGTCGCGTCATTGCGCGAGCAGCGCCATCAGTCATTCAGAACCGACGTGACTGGCTTTCTCGGCCACAGAGCGCTTCATAAGCAGCACCGCGAACGCGACCGCAAAGGTCAACACAGACGCCATCCAAAAGGTGTCGAAATAAGCGAGCGAAGACGCCTGCTGCTGACGCAGGTTTTCGAGTTGCTGCACAGCCAGTTGCTGGGAGGCGACCGGATCTCCGTTCTGTTGAACGAAGAACGCTTGAGCTCGCGCGAGAAAGCTGCTGGCGGCCGCGTTGAGGGGATCAAGATACTCCCCAAGCCTTAAGGTGTGAAACTGATCGCGCCGCTCTTGGAAGGTCTGGGACAACGACACCCCGACGCTGCCCCCCTCGTTGCGTAGGAGACTCAACAAGCCGATGGCGGCCCCGCGCAGCGCGAGCGGCGTATAGAGGTAAGCGGCTACGTTCGAAGGAGCAAAACAAACCGAGAGCCCCGCGACCAGAAGCACCCGAGGCCAAATAACCTCGCTTGGGCTGATGTCGAGGTTGAGTTGCGACATCCAATAGTTTCCGGCGGTCATGAGCAGAAGGCCTGCGGCGATCAGCCATCTCGCATCCACCTTGAGGCCGATCAGGCGGCCGACGATCGGCATCGCCAGGACGGCAAAGATTCCGGAAGGCGACATCACCAACCCAGTCTTCAGCGCGTCATAACCAAATAGAGTTTGCAGCAGACCGAGCAATGACTTGGTGCCTGCAAAGAGCGCAAGGTACGCGCAGAATATGATGATGCAGCAGGCGGCAAAGTTGCGCTCGCCCAGCACGCGGAAATTGACCACGGGGTTCTTGTGACGCAGCTCCCAGAAGATCAGCGCAACCAGACCCACCACCAATGAAATGACGAGAGTCTGGACGCGCCAGAATGGATCCCCCAGCCAGTCCCATTCCTGGCCCTTGCTGAGCATCACTTCCCACGAGACTATGACGATGGCGAGAAGCGACAAGCCGATCGCGTCAAAATGGAACGGCTCCTTCTTCAGCTCCGCACGCTGGGCGACAAGATAGTCGGGATCGTCAAGCAAGAAATAACAACCGGTGAGCGCCAGGATACCGACGGGCACGTTGATCAAAAAGCACCAGCGCCAATTGTAAGTGTCCGTTAGCCAACCGCCCAAGGTCGGACCGACTATGGGCGCGATCAGCACAGCAAAGCCGAACAGCGTCATGGCCACGCCTTGCCTTTCCCGCGGGAAGGCGTCCAGCAATATCCCCTGACTGCCGGGTTGCAGACCGCCGCCCGCGAGACCTTGGATGACGCGGAACAGGATCAACTGACCGAGACTGCCGGCCAGTCCGCACAGCAAAGAACTGACGGTGAAGATCGCAATCGACGCCAGGAAGTAGTTGCGGCGACCGAGATGCGCGCCGAGCCAGCCGGTAATCGGCAAAATGAAGGCGTTGGCGGCAAGGTAGCTGGTGATGACCCACTCGGCGTCATCGGAGGCAGCCGACAGACCTCCCGCGATATAGCGCAGCGCCACCAGCACGATGGTGGTGTCGAGCACCTCCATGAACGCCGGCACGACAACGATGGCGGCGACCAGCCACGGGTTGCGGGCAACCCGGGGTCTTGCGAGCGGAAGCGCCGCGGCTGTCACTTGTTGGCGTCCGGCGGGTTCTTGGTCGAACCCCCGGTCTGCGATTCAGGCGCAGATGTCTGTAAAAACTTGCCGGCGTCGGGTCCGGTGGGCGGCTTGTTAAAGTAGACATAAGGAGTAACCGACGTGCCGATAAACAGCGGGCTCTTGTCTGGATCGTAGTCTGCAAGGTCGATCCGAACCGGCAGTCGCTGCACCACCTTGATGAAGTTGCCCGTGGCGTTCTGCGCCGGCAGCAGCGCCAATGTCGATCCGGTCCCCATGGTGAAGCCGGAAACGCGCCCCTTGAACACCTGGCGGCCGCCATACATGTCGACATAGAGATCGACCGGCTGGCCGATACGCAGGTCGCCCAGCTGCGTCTCCTTGAAATTGGCGTCAACCCAGATTTCATCGAGCGAGCGGATCGCCATGAGAGCCTGGCCAACCTGCACATTGTCGCCCGGATTGACGTTTCGGCGCGTGACGACCCCATCGATCTCCGCGATGACGTCGCAGTAGCGAAGATCGAGCTCCGCCTGGTCGAGATCGCGCTTGGCGACTTCGAGCTTGGCCTCGGCCTGCTTGATGTCCGGCGCGTCGGCCGCCAGCCGAGCGAAGGTCGTGTTGACGTCGCCTTCCTTCTCGAACGCCTCGACCATGTGACTGGGCCCCTCGTCGAACGAATGGATGACGCCGAGTTGAGCCGCACTCTGAATCAGCGCCGCCTGCGCCTGGAGCACGGACGAAAAGGTTTGATTGAGATCGGGCGGAACCTGGCCGAGATCTGTCTTCGTCGGGTTCCGGCGGCAATCCCAAAGAGGCGCGGATTTGACGGACATCGGCCAGCGCCGCGACAACGTCCGCGCGCGCCGCCAGCAAGATCGCCTGCCGCCGGTCGTACTCCGACCTTGGGGTATCGTTCGATCACCACCAATTTGGCGGCCCGATCGAAGTCAACCTGAGCCAGCGCGAGCTGGGCTTTGCTCTTGTCGACGCCGGCAACCTTGGCGCGCAGCACGGCGACCTGGTTGTCGACGTCCTCCATCGCGTGCTCCAGCGCGCGGCGCCGGCTCATGGCCTCCGCTTCGAGGCCGCGCACTTTGGACTTGGCCACTTGTAGGTCCGCCGTTGCCGTATCGACAGCCGCCTTTTTGACTGCGACTGCGATCTGAAAGGGCTCCTTGTCCAGTTGGACCAGAAGGTCTCCCTTGCGCACCCGGTAGTTGTCGTCGACGAGGACCCGCGCGACCTGGCCTTTGACGCGGGCGGCTACGAACGTGACGTGACCGTTGACGTATGCGTCATCCGTCGAAACCGTGTTGAGGCTCGTCTGGACCCACGGAATGCCGAACCAAAGGGCGCCGGCCAGGATCAGGACGCCCGCTGCTCCAAGCAACATGTTTCGTCGCCCGGCGGCCTTCTGCTTCTCTGGCGGGACTGTCGCAGCTGGGAGGGTTTTGTGGAGCGGGCTCAGGATCGGCGGTGCGCGCCAAAGTGCGCTCGCTGCCCACTTCCGTTCCCTCGCGGCTTTGCTCGTTCATGGCGCATTCCTGTCATCGAACGGACGAACGACACCTTGCCCGAAGATAACACAGCCTTTAGACGCACGGATTCCAAGTGCGATCACGGACGCGTGATCGCACTTGTTTGTTCAAGACCTCTTTTCGCTTGAATCGCCCGAAGCGGTCGACTTTCCCGCAGCCGAGTGCAGTCATTCGCTTAGGGGATGCGTGGCGGGCGACCTATCTCGCGGGGCGCCCGAATCTCCACCTGTGACGCCAGCGTCGCTCATCCATGCTTGACTTCGCGCAACCGACCTGTGTCCACGTCGAAAATGAAGCCGCGCACAGGTACATCCTTGGGAATCCATGGATGCGACCGGACTTTCTCGATCTGCGCCCGAGTGTTCTCCTCAGGGTCCTTGAAGGAAAACAAGCGCATCGGGACCGGCGTCGCGTCACCCGTTTCTCGTGCGAGCTTGTCGTTCAGCTCCTTGTCGGTGAAGGTTGTGAACCCGCAGCCGGTGTGATTGAGGAGCATGATCTCCTTGCTTCCGAGGACCCGGGTGGAAACGACAAGTTCTCCCAGCACGTCGTCGGTGACGGCGGGGCCGCCGGTGCGGATGACGTCAATATCCGCGGTCGCCAGTCCCAGGATCCCCTCGAGGTCCGAGAGCCGAGGGTCCATGCAGGTCACGACCGCGATCTTGGGCTGCGGGCGCCCGCCGAGCTTCGGATCGTACTTCTTTGCGAATTGCTCATTGGCCTTTACGGCCTGATCGATAAGGCTCATCACCGCCTCCCATTCGAAGTATCCCGTGGAGATAAAGGCGCCGCCGTTCAGTCGACACTCGCCGGATGACGGGCTTATCGCGACTGACACTGCGCACATAGTAAGACGTTGACAAGACGAGACGCCGGTGACAGGCTCGTTCTCGGGCTGTCGTTGATTTCCCAGCGACTACGCGCGGTATCATGATACCGCATAGCTGGCTTCCGCAGTTTTCTTGGCGATTCCGGCGCTTGGCGGTTGACATTTCGCGTTTCCCGCGGCTAGAAGCCCGCTGCCTCGAAATCAAGCGGACGCAATCATGTTCGGCAAAACCCATTCGACCAAGACGGCCGAGGTCGAGAAGAAATGGCTGGTCATCGACGCCAAGGGCCTCGTAGTCGGGCGGCTCGCGTCGATCATCGCCATGCGCCTGCGCGGCAAGCACAAGGCGAGTTTCACTCCCCACATGGACGACGGCGACCACGTCATCGTGGTCAACGCCGAAAAGATCGTGCTCACCGGCCGGAAGCGAGACCAGAAGGTCTATCACCACTACTCGGGCTATATCGGCGGCATCAAGGAACGCTCGGCCAAATCGATCCTCGAGGGCAAGTTTCCCGAGCGCATCGTCGAGAAGGCGGTCGAGCGCATGCTGCCGCGCGGGCCGCTGGGCAAGAAGCAGCTCGGCAATCTTCGCGTCTACAAAGGTCCGGACCATCCACACGCGGCGCAGTCGCCGACCGTGCTCGACGTCGCAAAACTTAATCCGAAGAACAGCCGGAGCGCTGAAATCAATGGCTGAGATCCTTTCTTCGCTGGCCGACCTCGCAGGCTCGGCCGCCGCGCCAGTGGGCTCGGAAGCCCCCGTCCATGTCCAGAAGCTCGACAAGCAGGGACGCGCCTACGCGACCGGAAAACGCAAGAACGCGGTGGCGCGCGTCTGGATCAAGCCAGGCAGGGGTTTGGCGACCGTCAATGGCCGGCCGCTTGACCAATATTTCGCTCGGCCCGTGCTGCGCATGATCCTGAGCCAGCCGCTGGTGGTCGTGAACCGCATCACCCAGTACGACTTGATGGTGACGGTGAGCGGGGGCGGCTTGTCCGGCCAAGCGGGCGCGGTGCGCCACGGCCTCGCCAAGGCGCTGACCTATTTCGAACCGGACTTGCGCCCACTCCTCAAGAAGGAAGGCTTCCTCACCCGCGATTCGCGCGTGGTCGAGCGTAAGAAGTACGGCCATCGCAAGGCGCGCGCGAGCTTCCAGTTCTCCAAGCGCTAACGGAATCCGCGGACCGCGTTTCGAACGCTAGGGCAGGGCGCGCTCCAGAGCGCTGACAGGCCGTGGCCCGGACATGGTCTTCCTCGCCGGGAAGGCGAAGTCCGCCTTGCAATGCGATGTTGTAACATTTAGACGCCAACGCGGACGGGTTAACGCGCAGTGCTGGAAGCCTCCGCACGTTCACTTGCGGGCGCTTCTCGGAGTTTGGCGAGACGGTCCAATGGGGAGGCTGGCGTGCGCCGAAGACAGTTTCTTTTGACCGGCTTGGCTTCGGTTCTCATCACACCGGCGGCCGCCCAAGACCAGAAGGCGGAGGCCGATCTGGACCTTGGGCCTGTCAAGGGAACGGAAGAGCTTTGGTATCTTCTGACGGCGCTGGACACATTGATATTCTGTCTGGCGGTTGCGGTCATCAAAGATCCGGCGGTGATCGTTCAGGCGCGCCGGGAGATTCAGCCTTTTTCCTCGCAGCTAAGCGATCCCAAGGCCGAAGAAGCCTTCAACGCAGCGCTCAAATCAAGCGACGGGCAGGCGCGTGTCGAGCAGAACAAGACGGCTATCGGCGACGCGGCCAAAGAGATCGACGCCTTGCTGACCGACATCGTCTCACCCCCGATACGCGCCAGCGTCGTCCATGCGTTCACCCGATCATCGACATTGCTGATCGCCCGCGCCGCCGAGAACCAGGCGTGGTGGTGCCATGTTTACGCATTTCGGAAAGTCCGGTGCTAGGAGGAAGCGCAAGACGTTCCCGCGCTCCAGTTGCGCTCGTTATCGCCGCGGCGCTCGTCACAAGCTCCGCCAAGGCCGCGGAATGGCGCTGGAGCTATCAGGGCGAAGGGGTCACAGCCTCGGGCGTCTTTACGACGAAAGACGCGCCCAACGCCGACGGTTTCTACGAGATCACCGGCATCAAGGGCGAGATGAATGGCGTCGCGATCACCGGCCTGCAGCCCACGGGAACCTCAATCCCCGGCAATGACGGTTATCCGGTCGACAGCCTCGTCAGAACCGAGGCGCCGCAGCTTTCTCTGCACGGTTTCGGCTACGCGCTCGCCGACGGGACTTACGCCAATCCCTTCTACGGCGATCATTTCGTCCCGCCGGGCGTCTACGCGTTTTTTTCCGATCCAAAGAACCACAAGACGAGCGAGCCGTTGGTGAAGTTCGAGGCGACGAAGGCGCCGTAGCGCGGCCGCCGAACGCGCGACCGAAGCCGGTCGTCTTGACCATGACGGCCGTTTGTACGAAAGAGCGCTCATGATCGCCCGCCCGCTCATCCGACTCCGACGACGCTGAAAGAGCCAGTTCGCGCGCATGCGCGACTTATCTTTCGGCTTTAGGATTTGGCGAGGGTATCCATGTCAGCGACAATCTTCATCGACGGCGAAGCGGGCACCACCGGCCTGCAAATCAGGGAGAAGCTCGCGGGCGTCTCCGGCTTGAAGCTCGTCAGCCTGCCGCCCGAGGCGCGCAAGGACGCGGCCGCCAAACGGAAGCTCTACGGCGAAGTCGATGTCGTGATCCTTTGCCTGCCCGACGAAGCGGCCAAAGAGGCGGCGCATCTCATCGATGCGATGGGCGCCGACGCGCCGCGCGTGATCGACGCGTCATCCGCCCATCGGGTCGCGCCCGGCTGGACCTATGGCTTCCCGGAGCTTGTCGCGGGGCCAGGCGGAAGCAGTCGCCAAAGCCGACAAGGTCACAAATCCCGGCTGCCACGCCACCGGCGCGATCGCGCTTCTGCGCCCCCTGACGGACGCCGGCTTGATGCCTAAGGACGCGCCCGTTTCGATCGGCTCGGTCAGCGGCTATTCGGGCGGCGGCAAGTCGATGATCGAGGCCTATGAGACGGGCAAAGCGCCCGCGTTCGAGCTCTACGCGCTTGGGCTCGAGCACAAGCACATGCCGGAAATTCAGCTCTATTCCGGCCTCACCGCACGGCCGATTTTCGCGCCCTCGGTCGGCAACTTCCGGCAGGGCATGCTGGTCAGCGTGCCGCTGCATCTCGAGACGTTGCCGGGCAAGCCCAAAATCGCCGACCTCATCGCGGTCTACAAGACGCACTACCGCGGCCAGAAGCATTTCCATGTCGCGGAGAGCGGCGACGCTCCGCGCATCGAGCCGGAATCGCTCAACGGCACGAACGACATCGAGATCCACGTCTATCCGAATGAGGCTCGTGGGCAGGCGCTGCTGGTCGCGAAGTTCGACAATCTCGGCAAGGGCGCGTCAGGCGCCGCGGTGCAGAACCTGATGCTGATGCTGGGGCGGTAGGGCGCCGCGCAACGTGCGCTACCCCTCGGGAACCCCGGCCATGCGCAGACCTTGATACATCCGCTCGCGTCCCGCGAGATAAACAGGGTTGTCGCTGAACGTCTGAGATTTGAATCGTGCGACGGTGAAACTCGGATTGAGTTCGAGCCCAGCGCGTGCCGCGTCATATGCCTCTTCCATGCGGCCAAGGCGCGCCGAAGCGGCGGCGAACAGGAAATGCGACATCGGGAGGTTAGGATTATCCTCGATCGCCCGCCTCAACCAATCGATCGCCTCCTCATCGCGCCCCGCGCCAAGCTTCGCAAAACCCGCGATCTGAAACCAAGCGCCTGTGCTTCTGTCGCGTGGACTAAGCCGCAACGCCTCGAGTATGTGAGCCTCTGTTTCGTCGTTGCGGCCCAACATGTATTTTGCCATGCCGATATGAACATGGGCCCACACACAATTCCGGTCGATCGCCAGCGCCCGTTCACACTCGGAAAGACCCCGGTCGACGCGTTTGGTGACAGCGTAAAGCGCGCCGAAGTGAGCGCGGGTCCTCGCATCCTCGGGCCTCAACCTGAGCGCTCTGACAAAGACGGCCTCGGCGGAGCGAAGCCACGGCAAGGGGTCGTCGGTCAACCAACTCATTCCCTGAGCAAGATCAACGGACCCGCAATAGATCAAGGCGTCTACGTTGGCGGGATCGATTTCGAGGGCGCGATTGAAATAGGTGCGAGCCAAGTTGATGTTCGCGGTGGTGTAACCTTGATTGTAAATGGCAAGCCCGAGAAAATAGAGATCCATCGAGTCCGGGTGCCCTGATCGCTCGGCGCGCTTCGCCTCGGCGGAGACGAGTTCCTGCCCAAGCCGATTTGCAAGGCGCGAGACGATCTCATCTTGCATGTCAAAGAGGTCGGCGACCGGCTTATCGAACCGCTCAGCCCAGAGATGCGCCACTGTTTCTGTGTCAATGAGCTGGACGTTGACACGGATGCGCTCCCCCACGCGCTGCACGCTGCCTTCGAGAACATAGCGCACGTTGAGCTCGCGGCCGATCTGCCTCACGTCGGCGCGCTTGCCCTTGTAGGTGAAGGCTGTGCTTCGGCCGATGACGAAGGCGCCTCTGATCCGCGACAGGTCCGTGGTCAGACTATCCGTCACGCCGTCGACGAAATAGTCCTGCTCCGGATCGCCGCCGATATTGGGAAAGGCAGGACGACGATCGAAGGCTTGTCGGGAAGGGCGGGTGATGGCGCGGGTTTTTCGTCTTGGCCGCCGCGACCGGCGCGATCGGCGCCGAAGGCTTGGCCTGGGCGGAAGCCCGACCTGAAGCGAATAGACGCGTACAGGGTCGACGATGTTCTTGAGCTGGGTTTGGCCCAGGTCGCTAGCTCGAGGTCGAGCCTCGCACGCACCTGCCGGTAGGCGTCCTCCGAGAGACAGATCGCGCCCGGCAGGGCGATCCCCTCCAACCTCGCGGCGATGTTGACGCCGTCGCCCATGAGGTCGCCGTCGCTCTCCTCGACGACATCGCCCAAATCAACCCGATGCGGAATTCGATCCGCCGGTCCTCCGGCACGCCCGCGTTGCGCTCGATCATGGCGTTCTGCACCTCGATGGCGCAACGCACCGCATCGACGACGGAACGAAACTCGACTAGAGCGCCGTCCCCCGTGCGCTTGACCACGCGTCCTTTATGAACGGCGATCGTCGGATCGATCAGATCGCTGCGCAGCGCGCGTAAACGGGCGAGCGTGCGATCCTCGTCCGCGCCGGTCAGCCGGCTGAAGCCGACCACGTCTGCGGCCAGAATCGCCGCGAGTTTTCTGGATTCGGTCATTATGCCCCAGGCTCAAATAGCACAATAACTTGCTCGGAGTCGCCGTTTTCCCCGAGGCAGACGCAGTTTAGCGCCCGATCAGCAGTTCGCCGGCGAAAATGCGGTTTGGGAGGCCTGCGATCGTGGGGATAAGACCTTCGTGCGAGTGGGCTGATGCTCGCTCCCTCTGCTAGCATCGGCTCCATGACCCTCCACCTCTGAAGCTCACTGTCGGCGCCGATTCGCTTGCGGACCTTCGCGAATGGATGGCGGAGCGGATGGCGGACGCCAAGCGCCGCCGCGTCCCGCTGCGCCATGCCCATGCTCACGCGGATGGCGCCGAAACGAACCGAACAGGTTCTCGACGGCGGCTCGCTCTACTGGGTCGTCAAGGGCATGATCTCCGCCAGGCAGGAGATCGTGGGCCTCGAGCCGTTCGTCGACGCGGAGGGTATCGGGCGCTGCAAGATCTGGCTCGGTCAGACTGTGGTCGCGGTCGCGCCGCGGCCTATGCGCGCCTTCCAGGGCTGGCGTTACTATCAGGCGAAGGACGCGCCGCCGGACATCGACGAGGCCCAGCCCGGCTTCGCGGCCATGCCGGAGGTGATGCGCCGCGACCTGGCCTCGCTTGGCCTGCTTTGAAAGGTCCTGGAGCGTCATTGCTAGGAGCGCGAGCGACGAAGCAATGCAGGGATGCTCGGGCGCCCTTGGTCTCTGGATCGCGTCGTTTGCGCTCGCGATGACGACCCTATTTGGAACCAATGGTCTCGCGCCGAGCGCTGGCTGACATACCGGCTGTCGTTTTCCTTCGCAATGGCTTGCTAACAGCCCGACAACGCCCAATTTAATAGCGGTCGT
>CAVUPE010000030.1:0-40337 GCA_963743265.1 uncultured Alphaproteobacteria bacterium
CGCGGCGAATTAGCTCCTCGGCTCGGCGCAGGTGTTGTATATTCAGCCGCGCCGTTCCTCCCTCCTCCGACCTTCGAGGTTCTTCATGCCGACACCCGTCCGTGTTGTTCTGGTCGGTTGCGGCTGGTTTGGTTGCGTTGCTCACATTCCAGCCCTCAAGCGACTGGAAGGAGAGGGCCGGATACGGCTTGTTGGACTTTGCAGCCGCTCCGAAGGGTCAATCGCGCGCGCAAGCCGTTTGTATTCGCGCCAGGATCTCAAGCATTACTTGTCGCTTGACGAAGTCGCGGAAGATCCGGACGTCGATCTTGTAGACTTGGTGCTGCCAATCGGCATCATGCCTGACGCGATCAAGCTTTTTCTCTCCGCCGGGAAGCATGTGATCAGCGAAAAGCCATGCGCCCCGTCAGTGGCACGCGGCATAGAGCTGATGGAGCATCACGCCCGGCTCGAGCGGCCGCTCGTCTGGGCGGTCGCCGAGAATTGGCGCTTCAAGAAGACCACCCAAATGGTTGAGGATATCGTCGCAAGCGGCGCGGTAGGCGAGATCCGCTTCGCCGATTTCACCTATCTCTCGTTCCAAAAGCCCGACAATCTGCGATGGCGGGCGTCCCCGGGACTATGCGGGGGGTTACATGCTCGATTCCGGCGTTCATTTTATCGCATTGCTGCGAAAGATCGTCGGCGAGATCGAGGAAGTCAGCGCGTCGGTGAGCCAGCGCGTTCCCTATCTGCCGCCTGCGGACAGCGTCACCGCGATCCTCTCCTTCGCCAGCGGCGCCGAAGGGGCCTACCGCCTGACTTTCGCCGCGCCCTACTCGGCAGGAGATCAGGGCCTTAGATTGACGGGCTCGAAGGGGACGCTGCTCGCCGGATTTAATCGCTTTAGCCCGCGTGATTTTCGCCACAACTGGATACGCGTCCAGACCGGCGGCGGAAGGCGCTTCATTCCGGTCATGGACGATCTGTTCGTGCCGGGCGGCGTTTACGAGACCCTTTCTCACTGCATCGACGCCGTCCAACACGGCGCGCCGTTGGTCAGTTCTCCGGCCCAAGCCCTTCGGGACGTCGCCGTGGTCGAAGCGATGCTCGAGTTGAGCCGGCTCAAGCGGGCGGTGAAGCCCGCCGCGCTTCGTCCCTTGGTTCGTGCTTCATCTGTTGCCGGCCGCACGCAGATTCTGAAGACCTTTGGCGACTTCGCTGTCTTACCAACCGAGAAAAGTCGTCGATTGCGCGGATGTGGAGGATGTCAGCAATGCGGTCGCCGCCGCGGGCCGTTCTGGACTGAAGGTGCGAGCGTTTGGCAATGGATATTCCCAAGGCCCGGAAATCGTCACGGATGATGTGGCCATTCGGCTCGGGGGGCTCAAACGCATCGGGAGATTGGATCCTGTCACGAAGACGGTCGTCGTGGGGGCGGGCGTCCGCATTGGCGACCTGACGCGCTTTCTCGCCGAATCCGGTCTCTCGCTGCCGTCGCTGCCTTTCCTGACTGAGTGTTCGATCGGATCAGCCGTGGCGACCGCCACCCATGGCACGAGCCCCCGCTGGGGCACGATTTCAGATTTCGTGCAGTCCTTGACCATGGTTCTTGCGTCCGGCGAAGTGCGGAAAATCGATCCGAGCAGCCGCGCCGGGAGAATGGCGCGCCGCGAACGTGTCGGTTGGGTGGCTTGGGATCATCGTCGAACTTGAGCTCCAGGCGATTGCGATGCCGTGGGTCCGATTCGAAGAGCTTTCGATGACCGTCGATGATTTTCTCGTTCGGCTGCCGAGCCTTTCGGAACGGTACGAGCACATTTGGGGACACTGGACGTTTGGCGCAGATACGGTCGTTCTGAAATGCCTTGAGACGAGCGTCGAGGGGGAAAAAGGATTCAGACCTTATGTGGCTGAGGACGCGCCGTATTGGGGCGATCAGAGAGCGAAACCCACGAGCCTCCGCCGGGCGAAGGCGGCCGTTCGTCGGATCGCGAGCTATTACCCTCCGCTCGAGCGGGCCGCGAAGAGCCTCAAAGGCGAAAGGCCGCAAGAGGTCGGAGTGACGATGCAATATTCCCTCGCCGCCTCGCAAGCGCCGCTCGCGATCGAGCGGTTGCGGGCCTCAGACTTCGCCAAGCTGAATCCGGGACGGGTTCTGGAAATGAAGTTTCTCAAAGCTTCCGAGCAATCCTACCTTGGGCCGAACTCCGGCCGCGACGCGGTGCTGTTCAACACCTTCTGGTTCGTCGACCACGCGATTAAGCTCAGCGTGTTCGATCCCTTCGAAGATGTCATGATGCGTCTGGGCGCCCGGCCGCATTGGGGCAAGCTCCACAAGCGCCAGGATATCGAGTATCTGCGAAGCGTCTATCCTGGATGGGACAAGTTCGAAACGGTGCGGGCCGAATTCGACCCGGAGCAAATGTTTGACCCTCCGCGGGTGTCCCTCCGCGAAGCGGTTCTATCCGGCCCTTGATGGGTTGCTCTCGAAAATGAGGGGGATTGTTCTCATTGTTGACGTTCGTGAACACGACGAATGAGAGCGTCGCCGACCGCTAACGCCGACTATTTCCTCTCCTTCCAGAAACCCGCCTGCAACTGAGCCGCTTCGTCTTCGAGCAGTGGGCCGATGACTTCAGTCGGCCGCTGCCCGGCGGCGAAGACCGTTGTGCAAGGCAGGTCGAGGGTCGGATTCTCCTCGTGTGCGCCGGTCTGCTCTTTGAGCGCCTTCTCCGTCTGGCCGTAAACCACGCGGCCGATCCCCGCCCAGTAGATCGCGCCCGCGCACATCGCGCAGGGCTCGGCGGATGTATAGAGCGTGCAACGCGCCAGGAACTCGAGGTCATAGCCGCGCGACGCGCGTGAGGCGAGGAGGCGCTCGGCATGCGCAGTGCGGTCGCCCCCCTCGGTCGTGTATCCGTTGCCCTGCTCCATGAGCGCCCTGCCCTCTCCGTCGGCAAGCACCGAGCCGAACGGGTGGTCGCCGGCCGCGCGCGAGCGCTTCGCAACGTCGAAGGCCCGGCGCAGCAGCGCCTCGTCATAGGCTCGCAAGCGCGGCGGTCATTTGTCTCTCCTAGGCGATCCATAGACCAAAGCCGCCCCGCCCCGCTTTCAGCGATCTGCCATATTCGGGGTTCCCGCAGCTTTTTCTGTGTCTGCCGTCGCTTAAGGAGCGTAGCTTCCGACGGCCGCCATGATAGCGGCCAAGGGAGGAGCTTATGAACTCTAACCATAAATTCGCGATTGCGCTTGCAGCTGCCGTCACGCTCAGCGTCTTCGCCGGCAAGGGATCGAGCGCGCAATCCGTGCCGCCAACTTATTTCATCGTCGACTTCAGCGAGATCACCGACCCCGAAGGTTTCAAAGCGCTCGCGGCCAAAGCCACCCCAGAAATCTTGGCTGGTTTCGGCGGCAAGTACGTGGTCCGCAGCCAAAACATCACCGCTGTCGAGGGCGTTGCGCCGAGGCGGTTCGTCATCATCGCGTTCGACACGCCGGAGCATGCGAAAGCCTGGTCGGAGCAGCCGGACCCAAGGGCGATTCGCGCGAAGACGACGAAGTCGCGTTCGTTCATCGTCGAAGGCGTGGGGCAGCCCTAGAACGAGCTGAAATCTCATAAGTCGCATTTTCGCCAAAGAGGGCGCCACCCGATGAGAGACGACGGCGGACAGGCGATCTTCTTTTATAGTCGGCACCCTATCACGGCCGAGATCATCCTATCGAAGCTCCGCGCGAGCCGCGGCAATCTGGACGGACTGCGCCCCGAGGATCTCTATCCGCACGATCAGGATCACTATGGAGGGCTGGAGGCGAACGACGTTCTCGCGGCAGCCGCGGGAATTGGCGATGGCGCGCGGGTCGCGGATTTCTGCGCCGGCCTCGGGGGTCCAGCGCGCTATTTTGCGCGCCGTTACGGCGCCCTTGTCACCGGCGTCGAACTTACGCCAGCGCGTGTCAGGGGCGCTAACGAGTTGACCCAACTCGTCGGCCTTCATGAGCAGGTTCAGATCGTCGAGGGCAACGTCATGGCGGCTCCCATCCCCGATAAGAGCGTCGATGTCGTGATCAGCCAGGAGGCTCTCCTTCACATTCCCGATCGGCGGCGGGCGATGGCCGAGGCGTTCCGCATATTGAAACCCGGCGGCCGGCTCGCCTTCACCGATTGGGTCGCGCCGGCGCCGCTCGCTAAAGACGACGCGGACCTTCTGTGGGAAGGCCAGGCCGTCCAAGCGCTGGAAAGCCCCAAATCCTATCGAGACTTGTTGACGGACATTGGTTTTCGCGTCCGCTCCTCCGAAGACTTGACCGCCCAGTGGGCGGTGTTGCTGAAAGCGCGTCTGGCGATGTACCAAAAACTGCGGCTTGAGGCGGAGGCGGCCGGAACTCCCTCCGGGCATGACGCCTTCCACAAATCCTATGTCCTCCTCGTTGACCTCATGGGCGCGCATGTTCTCGGCGGCGTCAGGATCGTCGCCGCGAGGGAATAGCGTCTGCCCGCGCTAGCCGGGTCGGCCTCCCTAAGATCAAATTCCCGGCGCCAGCCGCTTTCGCAGCGGGCAATCGGCCGGCATATTCGCTGAGCGGGCTGGCTGCGTACTCCACAGAGCATCGCCGCCAATTCATTGACACTTCACCGGTCCTCGCTAGGGTTGCCTAATAATGTAGCGTCTGGTGTTCAAGGACGCGGGAGGAAATCGCCGGTCTTCAAGCCGCCGCTTCGCGGAGGACAGGAACGGCGGCGGCGCAATTTTTGCGTCGGACGGATTCAAGCGGGGCCTGACGAGGCCGGGAGCGAGGTGAAGTTTAGGTGAATGTCGAAGCTCCCCTGCGCCTGAAGCTCGCCGGCGTCAGCAAATCCTTCCCCGGCGTGCGCGCCAACGACGACGTGAACCTGAGCGTCAAGCCCGGCGAGATTCACGCTCTTCTCGGCGAGAACGGCGCGGGAAAATCGACTCTCGTCAAGATGATCTACGGCATCCTCGCGCCCGACGAGGGCGAGATCATCTTCGACGGCTCGGCTGTCCGCATCTCCAATCCGCGCGCGGCTCGGCGGCTCGGCATCGGCATGGTGTTCCAGCACTTCTCGCTGTTCGAGGCGATGACGGTGCTCGAAAACATCGCGCTCGGCCTCGACGCGCGCCTCTCGCCTCGCGAACTTTTGGCCGAGTTCAATCGGGTGCTCGAAGCCTACCATCTCAAGCTCGATCCTCGGCGCGTCGTCTCGACGCTGAGCGTCGGCGAACGCCAGCGCATCGAGATCGTGCGCGCGCTCCTCCTCAACCCGCGGCTCCTGATCATGGACGAGCCGACCTCGGTGCTGACGCCGCAGGAAGTCGAGCAATTGTTCGAGACCTTGCGAAAACTGGCGGCGAGCGGCTGCTCGATCCTCTACATCTCCCACAAGCTGCACGAGATCGTGGCGCTCTGCGACACCGCGACCATCCTGCGCGGCGGCAAGGTGGTCGCGCATTGCGACCCGAAGCGCGAGACCTCGCGCTCGATGGCCGAGATGATGATCGGCGCCAACCTGAAGGAAATCGCCAAGCCCGTGAGCCGCGGCTTCGGCCGCATCGAAGCTTTCGGCGCAAGGCTTGAACCTGCCAAAGCCGAGCGAGTTCGGCGTCGCGCTCAAGGACGTCGCGCTCAACGTGAAGGCCGGCGAGATCTTCGGCGTCGCCGGCGTCGCCGGAAATGGACAGAACGAACTGATGAGCGCGATGAGCGGCGAGACGCTGGCGCCGACGCCCGAGGCGATCACGCTGGTGGGCCGGAAGGTCGGCCGGCTCGGCGTGACCGAACGCCGAACCCTGGGCCTATGCGCGGTTCCGGAGGAGCGCAACGGCCATGCGGCGGTCGGCGAGTTCTCGCTCACCGACAATGGCGCGCTGACCGGTCGCGACCGCATGGAGATGGTGCGCTTCGGCCTGATCGATCCGGGCAAGGCGACCAACTACGCCGCCGAAGTGATCGGCGCCTACACTGTGAAAGCGACTGGCCCGGGCGCGCTTGCGGGCTCGCTCTCGGGCGGCAATCTGCAGAAATTCATCATGGGCCGCGAGATCCTGCAGCGGCCCGAGGCGCTCGTCGTCTGCCAGCCGACCTGGGGCGTGGACGCGGGCGCGGCGGCCGCCATCCATCAGGCGATCGTCGATCTCGCCGCGCGCGGCACGGCGGTCATGGTCATCTCGCAAGACCTCGACGAACTGCTCACGCTTTGCGACACGATCGCCGTCATCAATCTCGGCCGTCTGTCGGCGCCGATGAAGGTCGGCGAGGTTTCGATCGAAGAGATCGGCCTGCTCATGGGCGGCGTGCACGGGGACCCAGCGGCGACGGTCGAAATGACAGAGGCTCTGCATGCGCATCCGGCTTGAAAAGCGGCTGACGCCGAGCCGTTTCATGCAGATCGCGACGCCGATCGCCTCCGTGCTTCTCACCATGCTGCTCGGCGCGATCATCTTTCAGTTGATCGGCTTCGACGGGCCGCGCGCGATCTATGAGACGTTCATCACGCCCGTAGTCGCCTCGTACAAATGGCAGGACGTCGCAACGAAGGCGGCGCCGCTCATCATCATCGCGCTCGGCCTCTCGCTCGGCAATCAGGCCAAGATCTGGAACATCGGCGCCGAGGGGCAATACATCATCGGCGCGCTGGCGGGCGCGGGCGTCGCTTTCGCTCTCCCCAATGCGCAAGGCTTCTGGGTGATCCCGCTGATGATCGCGGCGGGGATTGTGGGCGGCATGGCCTGGGCGGCGATCCCGGCGTTTTTGAAGACACGCTACCGGGTGTCCGAGGTGCTCTCCACGCTGATGCTGGTCTATGTCGCGCTGCAGGTGCTCAACTATCTGGTCAGCGGCCCGTGGAAGGATCCGAACGGGCACAACTTCCCGCAGACCCCGCCGTTCACTCCGGCGCAACTCCTGCCGCACGCCATTCGCCGGAACCGACATTCCGCCGGGCCTCATCGTCGCCATTCTGCTGACGCTCGTGTTCTGGCTGCTCATGTCGCGCTCGGTCTACGGCTTTTCGGTCCGCACGGTCGGCGCCGCGCCTCACGCCGCGCGCTACGGCGGCTTCGACGCCTCGCGCACCGTCTGGTCGACGCTCATGATCAGCGGCGGCATGGCGGGACTTGCGGGCATTCTCGAGGCCTCGAGCCAACTCGGGCAGATCAATCTGGGCTTCCCCTCCGGCTACGGCTTCACCGCGATCATCGTCTCGTTCCTCGGCCGCCTCCATCCGATCGGCGTCTTTCTGGCGGGGCTGATCCTCGCCGTCACCTATGTCGGGGGCCAGGTGGCGCAGACGGTGGTGCACGTGCCCAGCGCAACCGCCGGCATCTTCCAGGCGATGATGCTGTTCTTCATTCTCGCGAGCGACATTCTGGTCCGATACCGCGTGCGCATCCTTCGCGACGCGCCGCGCGCCGCGCCCGCGGAGGCGGTCGCGTGAATATCGGTTTCTTCATCGACGCCCTCATCACCGTCGTCGGCGTGACGACGCCGATCCTGCTCGCCGCAACGGGCGAACTGGTGGTTGAGAAGAGCGGCGTGCTCAATCTCGGCATCGAGGGCATGATGCTGATCGGCGCGGTGACCGGCTTCGCCGTCACCTTCAACTACGGTCCCGATCTCGGCGACATGGCGCCCTGGATCGGCGTCATCGCCGCGGGGCTCGCGGGCGCAGCGTCGTCGATGCTTTTCGCGGTGCTGGTGCTGACGCTCGGCTCCAACCAGGTGGCGACCGGCCTCGCGCTCGCGATCTTCGGCATCGGCCTCTCTTCGCTGATCGGCGCGAGCTATGTGGGCATGATCGTGCCCTCGTTCAATTCCGTCTTTCCCGATTCGCTCGCCGGCGATCCCGTGTGGCGGGTCGTGTTCGGCTACAGTCCGCTCGTCTATTTCGCGCTTCTCATGGTCTTCGCCGTCTACTGGTTCCTGAACCGCACGCGCGCCGGGCTGATCTTGCGCGCGGTCGGCGAGAACGACCTTTCCGCCCATTCGATCGGCTATCCGGTGATCGCGATCCGCTACGCGGCGATCGCCTTCGGCGGCGCGCTGGCCGGAATCGGCGGCGCTTATTTCTCGATGGTCATCACGCCGATGTGGGCGGAGCAAATGACCGCCGGGCGCGGCTGGATCGCGCTGGCGCTCGTGGTGTTCTCCGGCTGGCGAGCCGGGCGGCTGCTCGCGGGGGCTTACTTTTTCGGCGTCCTGATGACGCTCGAGCTTTACGCCAAGGCTTCCGGCTTCTCGTTCCTGCCGTCGCAATTCTGGGCGGCGATGCCCTATATCGCGGCCGTCGTCGCGCTCGCTGTCATATCGGCCCGCGAGGTCGCCGGAAGCGAAGCCCCGGCCTGCCTCGGCCGACCGTTCCTACCCAACGCTTGAGCACGGGCACAATTCAACAGGGAGAAGAAAGAGCCATGATTACCCGACGAAATCTCATGAAGACAGCCGCGGCGGGGTTGACGCTACCCGCGCTCGCTCGCAGCGGTTTCGCCGCTGAGCCGCTCAAGGTCGGCTTCGTCTATCTGGGCGCGATTGGCGACTACGGCTGGACGTGGTCGCACGAACAAGGCCGCAAGGCGCTCGTCGATGCGCTCAAGGGCCAAGCCGTCGCCAACTATGTCGAGAACGTCAAGGAAGACGCGAGCGCCATTCCGGTGATGAAGGATCTCGCGCAGCAGGGCAACAAGCTGATCTTCACCACCTCGTACGGCTACATGGATCAGACGATCGAGGTCGCCAAGCAGTTTCCCGACGTCAAATGGGAGCATTGCACCGGCTATAAGCGCGCCGATAACGTCGGCACCTACAACTCGCGTTTCTATCAGGGCCGGGCGGTGACCGGCACGATCGCCGGCATGATGTCAAAAAGCGGCGTGATCGGCTATGTCGGGTCGTTCAAGATCCCGGAAGTTGTGATGGGCGTGAATGCCTTCACGCTTGCCGCGCAGGCCATCAATCCGAAGATCACAACGAAGCTCGTGATGATCGACACGTGGTTTGATCCCGCCAAGGAAGCAGCGGCGGCCGAGACGCTGGTCAATCTTGGCTGCGACGTCATCGCCCAGCATGTCGATTCTCCCGCCGTGCTCCAGGTCTGCGAGAAGCGTAAGATTTACGGCTTTGGCTATGGCGCGGACATGTCACGGTTCGCGCCCAAAGCGCACCTCACGGCGAGCCTCGACCTCTGGGGCCCCTATTATATCGAGCGCGCCAAGGCGGTGCTCGACGGAAGCTGGAAGCCGGACGATACGTGGTGGGGTTTCAAGGAGGGACTTCTGGCCATGGCGCCCTACAGCAAAGCGGTTCCGGAAAACGTGCGCGCCGCCGCCGATAAGATCCTCGCCGATACGAAGGGCGGAAGTTACGACGTTTTTACGGGTCCGATCTCGGACCAAACCGGCAAGGAGCGTATCGCCAAGGGCCAACGCATGGAGGACAAAGACCTTCTCGTGATGGACTGGTACGTCAACGGCGTGCAGAGCTGAACAGCCCATTTTCCTGCATCCCGTCTTCACGGGGAGAGGGTTAGGGTGACGGGGCAGGCGATGCGCGCACTGCGCCTGCACGAAGCAGCCGAGTCTGCTAAAACATCGGGGGCAAGACGTTGAGGATAGAGCGGATGGCGCCTACGCCTGAACAGGTCATGAAAGCTGCCGAGCAGTTGTCCTCGATGGCCGACCGGGTCGCCGGATTCGCCATCAGCTCGAACCTGCTGCTGACGTTTGCGTGCTTAAAGAACGATATCAGTTCGTGGGTTCAGCAACAGAAGGCGGCGTTCGTAATCGGCACGGGCGCGGCCGGTATCATTTATCTCGTTGCGATATGGCTGTTTCATCTCGAAGAGGTCGAAGTCTTAAGTCCCGCAGCTGACTTCGCCGTGCTAGCCGATGTCAGTTGGTGGCTCGTTTGGGCTCGGACTTTGGGCGTCGCGGCCTTTACAGCGATCGGGATGCTCGCTGTCTTAGGCGCCCGCAAGGACCCTTAGGCCGCCCATCGCCGAGTCAGCGGCTACTCAAACAACGGCGCTTCGTCGCGCTGCCGTCCGCCGACAGTGGCCATGTAGCTGGCCGAGAACGCGCCGACCAACAGCGAGATGAAAGCCCAGAGAGCGACGCCAACCCCGGTCTTGCGAGCGGCGTCCGCGGCCTCCTTGGCCTTGTCCACGGCCTGCTGCTTCGCCTTCTGCGCCTGGTCGAAGACATCGGCGACGCGCTTCTCGGCGTCCGGCTGGCTCATTCCCGTCCGGCTCGCAACGAGCTGAGCGAGATAGGTCTTGTCTCCGGCGGGAAGATCGCCGTTGTAGATAGCGCGCGACAGGATCCGGCCGCCCTCGGCAGTCGCTGCGGCCTGATCGCCCTGAGCGGGCTTATCGCTGCGCCAGAGCATATCGGAGAAATAAGCAGTCGGATCGCCCATTGTCGAAGCCGCCTGGCCGGCCGCTTGGCCCGTGGCCGAGCCGACCGCTTCCGTCGCCGCGCCCGCGAGTTGTGCGGCCCCGCTCACGGCCGAGCTTGCGGCCGAAGCCAGCAACGCCGCGGCCATGACCGCGCCGACCGCCCAAACAAGGAGCCCATGCGCCGTGTCGCGAAAGAAAACCTCGTCGGTGTGCACGCGCGCCCAACCGCCCCGCAGCCGCCCCGCGATATAGCCCCCAACGCCGGACGCGAAGAGCTGAACCGCGATGAACCACGCCGCCGCAAGCACGGTGAATGTGGTTACTGAAGGATTGTTGCTCGACCAGGGGGAAACCGAGACGAGACCGATGCCCGCCCCCAGCGCCACCAGCGCCAACGAAAACGCCGCGGCGACGAATGCGCCCGCGAAAACCGCCGCCCAAGATACGCCGGACGCCGTGTCGATAATTGTATCGACAGCGGCCACTCTTGATAGCGGCGCACGGGTCGTGACTGTCGCCTGTGTCATGTGTTCAAACCTCGCGCTCAGACGAAACAATTAAACCCGGACATTGCCCGGTGGTGCTCGTTCCCGTGCTGGACGCGTCAGTGGTAAAGAAGCGCGATCAGGATGATGATCGGGATCGGAACGCCGAGAAGCCAAAGCAGAATTCCACGGCCCATCTGGCCCTCCTCTGCGCCGCCTGGGCGCGAATGTTGACGGCCAACAAACAGTCGGCTGCCTAAATTTGTTCCAAGTGAAAAAAGCTCATTCAATAGGTATGTTTATCCATCTGCCCCGTAGTCAGCGGGCGAGCCGTTGGAAACGAGCGCAAACCGCGCCGCGCCGTCGATCACCCTGCCTTGCTCCCACGAAAACGCCGAGCGCCCAACGCCTGGTTTCATTCGCCTCGCTCTCAGTTTTCGATACGGATTTGAGCTGATTGCCTCGCAGGCTCTAAATTAGCACAGAGGTGATTTATGCATTACATCAATCGCTTAATGATATTTGCTAATAAATTAGTTGCGACCCCATGTCCGCGCCCGCGCGCAATTCGATTCGAGTTGCAGAAAAAGAACCCTAAGCCATTGATATCGCTTCGTCGCGTGCAGAACTGAATCCCGGCGCAGAGCCCGCGACGAACTCCTCGGGTGAATTCAAGGCGGCGCTCCGCAAAGCCCTGATCAGCCTGGCCTCCGATGTCAAAGCCTCGCTCTAAGCTCCTGTCATCCGATAGTTTTGGAAAGATCCTATCTTGCAGAGAGATCATTGACATCGCGGCGCTCGCGCGTTCGAAGTCGTGGACGATTGCTGTTCGGCAAGTGGCTTGGAATTTGGGTTTGCGCCCCTTTCATCGTCCAGTCAGTCGTCTCTGCCGCGGCACGCTCAGGAACGCCTTTGCTCTGGCGATGGCGGGCGTCGCCGGCGCCGCCTTCGCCGACTCGATCCCGCCCTTAAGCCCTGGGCTCCCCGCACCACTTTCTAACCAGCCCGGGCAACCGGCGGCTGACGCCGGGGACATCCCGGGGGACCTTTCGAGCCGCGCCCAATCCCGCACCCTTCGCCCTGCCCCGGCTCGCCGCGTCGCAGTTCCGCGCTGACGCCTCAGCGCCGCCGAACGCGGCCACAGCGCCGGGTCCGTGGGGATTTCTGGACCTGAAAGGCCAGAACCTGCTTGGCGACATGGGCGGCCTCAGGCCCGCCCTGGACAAGTACGGCGTTCAGCTCACGATACTCGAGAACGTCGAGACGTTCGGCAATCTTTCGGGCGGCGTCAAACAGGGTTTCGAAACGGACGGCCTCACGACCGTGACGCTGCAAATGGATACCGAAAAGGCGTTCGGTCTCAAGGGCGGCACGCTGAATGTGAGCGGCCTCCAGTATTGGGGCGGCAACCTGACCGCGAACAATCTCTTGGTCGTGCAGACCCTGAGCGACATCGAGGCCCCCGTCAGCGTTCGACTTTGGGAGCTGTGGTATCAGCAGAAATTCGGCGACAAGTTCGACGTCAAGATCGGCGAGCAGAGCCTCGATGAGGAATTCATTATCAGCCCGACCGCCAACTCGCTCTTCATTAATGGCGTCTCCGGTTTTCCCGCCTTGCCCGCGGCAGATTTACCCAGCGGCGGCCCCGCCTATCCGCTCGCGGGCCTGGGCGTTCGCGGACGGGCGCAGCTGACCGATAGCCTCACGGTGCTCGGAGGCGTCTTCAACGGCAGCCCGATTCCGCGGGATTCGCCCAACACGCCGACCAGCAATCCGAATGGCGTGAGCTTCCCGCTCGACGTTGGGACTCTGGCCATCGCCGAATTGCAATATTCCTATGGTTCGAGCGCGCAGGGAAAGGCGAACGCGGATGGTCCGCTGCCTGGCAATTACAAGATCGGCGCCTGGTACGACAGCTACAAGTTCGACGACCTGCAAACCGACACCATAGGCCTGCCGCTCGCCAGTCCGCTTGAGCAACGGGAGCCCCGCCGGACGCCACGGCAATTTTTCGCTCTACGGGGTCGCGGACCAGATGATCTGGCGCTCGAAGGACGACGCCAATCGCAGCTTGAATGTCTTCGTCCGGCCGATGTTCACGCCCTACCCGGATCGCAATCTCGTCAGCGCCAGCATCAACGCTGGCGTGGCCCTGAAGGCCCCGTTGCCGGGGCGCGACAACGATACTTTCGGGGTCGAAATGGGGACCGCCTGGGCCAGCAGCGGCGCCTCCGGTTTCGACAGGCAAATGCAAGTCTTCCAGCCCTCGGTCTACACGCCCATTCGCGGCAGCGAGACCTTTGTCGAGGCGACCTACCAGTTTCAGGTCCTGCCCTCGTGGCAGATTCAGCCGGACATCCAGTATTTCATCAATCCCGGCCTCGGAATCGCGAACCCGACGAACCCGACGCAGCGGATCAAGAACGAATTGGTGGTCGGCCTGCGCACGAACGTGAACTTCTGACACGACCTCGAGGCCGGGCCCGGCATGGACCGACCGAGAGCCGCGGCCGCGACGCGCCCGTTCGTCGGTCTCCCTCAGCTCACGCCCAACTTGCGCTGCAGGCTGGTCGACGAGGTCGTGTACTGGAACGTCAGCTTCTTGTCCGGATAGACATAGTGGTGGGCGCGCTGGGCGGCGAGCGTGGCTTCGTGGAAGCCCGATAGGATCAGCTTGAGCTTGCCCGGATAAGTGTTGATATCGCCGATAGCGAAAATGCCCGGAACGCTCGTTTCGAACTTCGCCGTGTCGACGGGGACGAGATTCTCGTGCAGGTTGATCCCCCAATTCGCGATCGGCCCGAGCTTCATAGTCAGGCCGAAGAACGGCATCATGTCATCGCAGGCATGGTCGTAAGTCTCACCGTTCTCACGACGGATCGTGAGGGCTGAGAGCTGGCCGTTCTCGCCTTTAACCCCGGTCACTTGGCCGAGTACGAATTCCATGTCGCCGGAATTGACGAGCTCCCGCATGGCGTTGACCGAGTGGGGCGCTGCTCGGAAGGCGTCTCGGCGGTGAACGAGCGTGATCCGGTCGGCGACCGGATGCAGGTTGAGCGCCCAGTCAAGCGCGGAATCTCCGCCGCCGACGATGACCACGCGCCTCCCCTTGAAATGGTCCATCTTGCGCACGGAATAGAAGACGCTTGTGTTTTCGTAGGCGTCGAGCCCCGGGATCGGCGGCTTCTTTGGTTGGAATGAACCTCCGCCCGCCGCGATGAACACGGACTTGGCTTCGATCGCCTTCTCGTTGTCGGTGGCAATACGAAACAGGGGCCGCTCAGGCGTGCCCAGAATCTCCATTCGCTCGACCATCTCGCTTAGGTGAAACTTCGGCCCGAAGGGCTCGATCTGCTTCATCAGATTGTCGACGAGCTCCTGTCCGTTGATCACAGGGAAGCCCGGAATGTCGTAGATCGGCTTCTCAGGATAGAGTTCGGCGCATTGGCCGCCGGCCTTTGGCAGGATGTCGATGAGATGCGCCTTGATGTCGAGCAGGCCGAGTTCGAACACGGCAAATAGCCCGATCGGCCCCGCGCCGATGATCGCGACGTCGGTCGATAGCACTTCGGTCATTCAGATTACCGTTCTTATCCTTGCTTGGGGGGTGTGGTCACGACCAGGCCGTCGAGCGCTTCGGTGACCTTGATCTGACAGGAGAGCCTGGAGTTGGGGCGCACCTCGAAGGCGAAATCGAGCATGTCCTCCTCCATCTGGGACGCCTTGCCCGTCGCTTCCGTCCACTCCGGGGCCACGTAAACATGGCAAGTCGCACAAGCGCAGGCGCCTCCGCACTCGGCCTCGATGCCCGGTACGGAATTGCGGAGCGCGGTCTCCATGACCGTCGCGCCGACCTGGGCTTCGACTGTCCGGGACTGTCCGGTCGCGTCAATGAAAGTGATTTTCGCCATTAAACAGAGTAATTCCTTGGAATACCGCGTCACGCCTCGGAAGCGCGTGAATTCAGTGGGCGAACGCGGCTATATAGAGCGCGCTTACATAGAGCAAGCGCGGCCGCGCCGAAAGAGCATTTGAAGTGTTGCCGCGGCCGGCGTGATTCGCGACCGCGACCCAAAAACCGACCTACATCGCCGTCCTGTCTTCGCCGACTAACCCCGAAGACGGTCGATTTCCGTGAGAGCCTCGTTGACTGCGGATCGGAGCGCGGCGATCGCGGGCGCCTCCGCCGAGCGCTGGTCGCCGGCGGCCGAGGCCAATTCCTCGATCCGCAATGCGGCGTCAGCGACACGCCCAGCGCCGACGGCAAGCGCCGAGCCACGCAGCTTGTGAGCGACTTTTGCCTTCGATTCCAACGATAAAAGGCGAGTGTCGGACAGCTGATCCGTCAACGCCCGCGCTTGTAGCCGGAACATTCCAAGGAGCTCGGCCTCGAGCTCATGATCGCCGAGGCATTGGCGGGCCAAATGAACAAGGTCGATGGGGGGATCGAAACTGCCAGCCAAGCTCTCAAGCATAGCGCTCTGGTCCGTCACCCGGAACCCCACCACCCAAAAACGCAGCGGTTAATCGCTGAACACTGTGGAAAAACATGGTAACGGAAGCGTTAACGACGTTTGCAAGTTGCGCGGCTGGCGTGGTTTTCATCTTTGAGGCTCGGCGGTAGACTGCAACGTGGTTAATTCTAAGGCGTTTGGTTCGGCCGCGGCGAGCCCGGGGAAACGCTTAGCGCGTGTGTCGGTCATTTCGACGATCCGCGCCGACGAGTGAGGCGGACGCAATGGTAAAGCAAAATCCGGCGACGGATCCGGTTTCAGCGGCGATGTCGGCGATCGAAAGCGCCTTAAATCTGACGGACGACGACGCGGCCGCCCTGGCGGACGCCACTGCCTCCCCGCCCCAACTCATTCCAGCCAAGCCGACGGCCGCAACGCCCGTTCTCAAGCCGAGCCCAATCGCCGGCGACGCGCCGACGCTCCTTCGCGCCGGCCCGCCTCCGCCGATCCTGCCTGAGAACGAACCGAAACCGGCGATCCCCGCGCCTACGCCGGCCAATGACGATCGTGAGAACGTCGGCGCCGTCCTTCAGGCGATGAATGCGCGTCCAGCTAGCCGGACGCCATTCATACTCGCCTTGGTTGCTTCACTCCTGTGGGCGGCGATCTGTGCGCTTTATGGCTATGTCTCTGTGTGGCCCTCGGCCCCGAGGCGACCGCTCGAGATGTTGTTGCGACCCGAGACCCCATTATTTTTGTTGGCGGCGCTCGGACCAATCATCTTCATGTTCGCCTTTGCCGCGCTGTCGCGGCGGCTGCTCGAGTTGCGCCAATCGGCGCGCGCGATCTCCCAGGTCGCCGTGCGTCTGGCCGAACCCGAGACGATGGCCGGGGAGCATGTCGCGAACCTGTCTCAGGCCATCCGTCGCGAACTCACGTCGATGGGCGATGGCGTCGAGCGCGCGCTGGCGCGGGCCGCGGAGCTCGAAACCCGCGTCCGATCTGAGGTATCTACGCTTGAGCGCTCCTATTCCGACAGCGAGCGCAAGATCCGCCTGCTGATCGCTGAAATGGCCGATCAGCGCGAGTTGATCGTGACCAGCGGGACGCGGGTTCGCGACGCCATAGCAACAGCTCACGACAGCATCACCCAGGATCTGGACGTCGCCGGCGGCAATTTGAGCGAGCGCCTCGTTGAGACCGGCCAAAAACTGACGACGTCGCTCGGCGCGACGTCGGATGAGATCAACCTCGCCATGGACCGCACGGGCTCTGCCACGCTCGAGCGCATTGTCGCGGAAGGCGCGCGAATGAGCGTATCGCTCGCCGCGGTCGGCGAAAGCCTGGCCGACCGCCTCGCCAGCACGAGCCAAAAGGCGGCCGGCGACATCCTGTCGCGAGTCGGCGAAGTCGACAACCGTCTCAAGGCGGTCGGCGACAGCCTGCTGTCCCGCTTGGGGGAACGGGGTGACGGTCTGATCGAGCGCATCCAGACTTCACAGGATTCCGTGGTCGAGGCGATCGAGACGCACGGCGACCGGGTGGCGACGCGTCTTGCGGACGCGGCCGAGTTCGCGCGGAGCGCCGTGGGGGCCCATGCCGACGATGTGGTCGGGCGCATCAGCGGCAGCAGCGCGCGAGCAGTCGACGCGATCCGGGGACAAGGAGAGGCGATCGCGGATCAGCTGGCTGAGGCGTCGCTGGCGCTGTCGGGCGCTTTTGGCGCCCACGGCGACGAAGTCGTCGGCCGCATCAACGCGAGCAGCGCAGAGGTCCTCGCAGCCATTCGCTCCCACGGCGACTCCGTCGCCGTTCGCCTCACTGACGCCGCCGCTTCAGCGAGCGACGCCGTCACCGCCCATGCGGACATCGTCGTGAACCGCGTTTCCGCCAGCAGCGCCGAAGCCGCAGAGACGCTGCGGCTCCATGGCGACATCGTCGCCGCGCGCCTCTCTGAGGCCGCCGAGACCGTCAACGCGCACGGCGTGTCGGTCGCGGCCCAACTTGCTGGGGCGTCCGGCGCAATGAGCGGAGCTGTCGCCGCTTACGCGGACGAGGTTGTCGACCGCGTTAGCGCAAGCGGGGCGCAAACCGTGGACGCAATCCGCGCCCACGGCGATTCGGTCGCCGACCAACTCGCCCAGGCTTCGGCCGCGACGCGCAGCGCCATCGCCGCCTACTCAAACGAGGTCGTCAGCCGCGCGACCGCGAGCGGCGCCGAAACCGTGGAGGCGCTACGCGCCGAAAGCGAACGGGTCGCTGACCAGCTTGCGCAGGCCTCGTCGGCGACGCGAAGCGCCGCGGTCGAGTACGCGGACGACGTCGTCGCTCGCGTGAGCGCAAGCGGGGAGCAGGCCGTCGCCGCTATCCGCTACCACGGCGAATCCATCGCTGATCGACTCTCCCACGCCTCGGAGGCGGCGCGCAGCGCCGTCAGCGAGTATGCTGACGACGTCGTCGCGCGCGTCAGCGCAAGCGGCGAACAGGCCGTCGAGGGGATCCGCTTCCATGGCGACTCCATCGCTGATCGACTCTCCCAGGCCTCGGAGGCGGCGCGAAGCGCCGTCAACCAGTATGCTGACGACGTCGTCGCGCGCGTCAGCGCAAGCGGCGAACAGGCCGTCGAGGGGATCCGCTTCCATGGCGACTCCATCGCGGATCGTCTCTCCCACGCCTCAACGACGGCGCGCAGCGCCGTCGGCGAATACGCGGACGACATCGTCGCCCGGGTCAGCGCAAGCGGCGAACAGGCTGTCGCGGCGATCCGCTACCACGGCGACTCAATCGCGGATCGGCTTGCCGAGACTTCCGCGGCGGCGCGCAGCGCTGTCGCGGAGATCTCGGACGAGATCGCGGCCCGCATCAGCGCGAGCGGCGAACACACCGTCGAAGCGATCCGCTTCCATGGCGACTTGGTAGCCGATCGACTCGCCCAGACCTCCGAGGCGACGCGCAGCGCCGCAGCCGAGCACTCGGACGAAGTCGTCGCTCGCATCAGCGCAAGCGGCGAACAGGCCGTCGAAGCGATCCGCTTCCATGGCGACTCGGTCGCCGATCGACTTGCCCAGACTTCCGAGGCGACGCGCAGCGCGGCAGACCGAGCACTCGGACGAAGTCGTCGCTCGCATCAGCGCAAGCGGCGAACAGACCGTCGAGGCGATCCGCTTTCATGGCGACTCTATCGCCACTCGAATCGCCGAGACCTCGGCGGCGGCGCGAAGCGCCGTTGACGTGTATTCAGACGACATCGTCAGCGCGGATCAGCTCGAGCGGCGCGCAAGCCGCCGACCGCGATCCGCGCCCAAGGCGAGTCTGTCGCCGATCAGCTCGGCCTCGCCAGCGACACAGTCGCCCGCGACTTCAGCGACCGGTCGAATTCGCTGATCGAGCGGCTCCAAAGCGGCGGTGAGCGGCTCTCCGACACCATCGTCGTACACGGCGACAGTCTCGTCGTGCGTCTTAGCGACGCCGCGGACCGTTTGCACGACACCGTCGTGGTGCGTGGCCAGGTCCTTGAAGATAGGCTCACGGGGTCGAGCGAACGGCTGAGCGCCCTGATCCGGGATCGCGCGGAAGACGCAGCCGCGATCCTCGACTCCGCGGCTGCGCGATGGGGCGAACAATTCGACGCCCGCGAGAGCCAGTTGCGCGGCGTGGTCAACAACCAGAACGACGCGCTCGAGACCCTGTTCGATGAATCGACGCGCCGCCTTGTCGGCGCGATCTCGGCCGAGGGCGCCCTCGCCCAGACGCAGATCGAGGCCTCGGCGGCCCAATCCATGGCCACGCTGAACTCCGAATCGGCGCATATCAACGAGCGCCTGGCGTCGCTTACCATCGACGCTGCGGCCGCAGCGGCGAACGGAGCAGGCAGCGTCCATGAGGCGCTCAGCGAGCGGATCGCCGCCTTTGACCATATCGTCAACCAGCGCGCCGTTGGCCTCGTGGAGGCCGTGTCGCAGCAGACCGAGCGCATGCGCGAACATCTGCAAGCGCTGGATGGCCTCGTCGGCGAGAGCGGGCATAGCGTCATCGATCGCCTGGGATCCCACTCCGACGCGCTGAACGCTCGCATCGCCGGACATCTCGATGCGATCGACGCGATGATGCAGACCCGGCGCGATGACTTCGAGAAGCGCTTTGCCGACCACAGAGAACAGCTGGCGACGAAGTCCGCGGAGCGGCTGGAGCAATTCGAGATCGCTTCCGCAGCGCATCACAATGCGGTCGATTTTGCCCTGGCGTCGCATTCGCGCCGCGTCGAGACTTCGCTCGGCGACGGGCTTGCGCGCTTCGAGGGCGCAATTGACGGGCGCGGCCGCGAAATCATCGAGCGAATCGGCGATCGGTCCTCGGCTCTTGCGGCCGATCTCGGCGCCAAGCTGGTCGCCATCGAGGAAACGCTCGTCAACCGCGGCGGCGCGATCGACGAGAAGCTCGGCCAGCGAAACGAAGAGGCGGCGGCGCTGTTCGACCGTCGTTTGGAAGCCGTCGAGGAACGGGCCGGGACAAAACTTCGCGAAGTTTCGACGACGCTCGAAGGCCTTCTGACGCGGATCGAAGACGCCCTCACCCAGCGCAGCCGAGCGCTGTCCGAGACCCTCGTGCGCGGCACTCTCGAAACAGCCAAGGCGCTCGGAGATGGCGGACGCGAGATCACGCAAGGCATGAGCGCCAAATCGGCGGAAATCAGCGAGGCGCTGCAACGGCGGGCCGAAGAGCTCACCCAAACGCTGTCGTCTGTCGCCCGAGACATCAATGCGACCTTGACCGGTCGCGTCGAAGACGTCTCGCGGTCGCTCGGCGTGAGCGCTGATCAGTTCAAGGAGCAAGTCGTCACGCCGATGCAGGACCTGAGCCGGCGCTTCGACTCGAGCCGGGCCGAGCTGGAAGACAAGGTGGGCGAGCACGCCCAGCAAGTCACATCGATGCTCGACTTGCACAAGGCCTCGATCGGCGCGGCGTTCGACTCCCACAAAGTCGTGTGTCGCCGACGCCACACAACAGAGCGTGCAGATCTTTGACGCGCGCCTGGCCGCCCTGGCCGAGGCCGCGGACCAAAGCACGCGCATCATTGACGTGCGGCTGGCCGACATGGTGGAGGCGGCGAATCGCAACGCCGAGACCATCGATGAACGCCTTGTCGCTCGCATTCAGGCGATGAGCGAAGTTCTGACGAGAGCGGCGTCGGAAGCCGAATCGATCTGGTCGGCGCGAGGAGCCAGCGTCGCCAACGCGATCAGAGCCAAGGTCGATGACTTGCGCGAGGTCATCGAAGGCAAGGGCGCCGACCTGGTGACCGCCCTCGGTGAGCGAGGCGATGATGTGTCGGCGAGGATCGTCGGTGTCGGCGAGCGCGCGATGCATACGCTCGACCAGCAGATGGCCGGCCTTGCGACCCTTCTGACCCGGCGCACAGACGAGCTTATTGCCGCCGTCAATGGCAGCGCGGCGGACCCGGTGCGCGCGTTGAGCGCGCTGACGGGGCAGTTGCGCTCCGAGGTCGCCGATTCCAGCGAAGCGCTACGCAACGTCGCGGCCGACGTCACCCACCGTTCGGCCGAGACGATCGAAGGCATTGCTCAAGCGATTGACCGAGCAGGTGGAAGCTTCCAGCGTTTCGTTGCGCGAAACCGTAACCCGCAGCGCTGAGAACTCGGTCGACTCCCTCTCCGGCGACCGGCGACCGGTTGCGCAACGAATTGACATCCGTGATCGACAACCTCGGTCAAACCAGCGCCGTCATCGATCAGGCGATTGGATCGGCCGGAGATCGGCTCGCGGCCGTTCAAAGCGGGCTCGCGACACGCGTCGATGAATTCCAGCACGCGCTCGGCGGCATCTTCGTCGCAAGTCGCCGCTCTGGGGCGCCTTTCAACCACGACCCAGTCCGACGCGAGCACGCTTGCCGGGCAGCTCGCCCAGCATGCGGAAGCTCTCGCAATTGTCGGACGGGATCTCGCACAACAGCAGCAGTCGCTCGATTCCGCTCTCGAACGCCGCCGCAACAGCCTCCAGGCGCTCATCGGCGATATCTCGGGCCGCAGTGAAGCCTTTGAGGCGACACTCGGGCGCTTCGCGGCCAATGTCGAAGACAGCTTTACCCGGTCGCAAGCTCGGGCCCAGGAGATAAGCGCCGCGCTCGCCGCCGCCACAAGGGGAGCGTCGATTGCGGTCGCAGGCCAATTTGAAACCATTCGCGACACGGCGGCAAAGGAGCGCGAGCGAACGACCCAGACGCTGCAGGCGACCGTGGAGCAGACCAATGCGCAGCTGACTGGCGCGCTTGATCACGCGTCTGAGCGCTTCCGTCAGTCGGTCGCCGAAGTGAAGGACATGGCGAGCCAGGTTCAGCGTGAACTCGACCAGACCCGGCAGGAGCTGCGCCGCGGGGTGCTCGATCTACCGCAGGAGACGAGCGAGACCACCGAAGCGATGCGGCGCGTCGTTTCAGACCAGATCCGCGCGCTGAAGGAGCTTGCCGCGCTGGTGTCGGACTCCGGGGCGACTTACGACGTCGTCGAACCGAGCGCGCCGGCCGCCGCGGTAGCCGCAGTCGCAGGCGCACGTTTTGAGAAGCCGCTGCCGCGCGCCGTCGAGAGCGACGCGTGAGGTCGAGGTTCGCTTCGCCGTCCGAAGCCCTCACGCGCCTCGCCGAAGCGATTGCCGCGCCCGCGACCGAGAGCCCGGCGTCTGAGCCAGGATCGGCGCGTCGGAACCGCGCCCCACCGTTCGGGCGCGCCGCAACCGCAACCGTGGCCGTGCATCGTCCGCAGCAACGCCGCGGCCGGTTGCGGCGCCGGCAACCTCGGCTCCCGCGTCGGCTGCCGATCGTGGGCAGCCCGGATGGCTTTCGAACCTGCTTGCGGCCGCCTCCCGCGACGAGCCGGAGGAGGACCGCGTCCAAAGGAGCGGAAACGCTCGAGGCGCTGAGCCGGGAAATCTCCAGCCTCATCGACAACGCGGCTGCGGTGGAAATGTGGGATCGATGGCGACGCGGCGACACGGGCGCTGTGTCGCGCCGCCTCTACACGGAGGCCGGCCAACAGGCGTTCGACGAGCTTCGGCGACGCTTTCGCGCCGACCCCCAGTTCCGGGAGACGACAACGCGCTATATGCAGGAGTTCGAGCGCCTATTGTCGAAGATCGGCCAGAACGACCGTGACGGCGCGCAGTGGCGGGCCTACCTGTTGTCGAACACCGGCAAGGTCTACACGATCCTCGCGCACGCCTCGGGGAAGCTAGGCTAGCGCCGTCTGCATTTGGTAGAACCGATGGCGTTAGCGCACCCGCCCCCTCTCGTGGGGGCGGGCCGGGGTGGGGGTCGCGCGGACCGAGGAGATTATCGAATGCGCCATAGCTCGCTTGTTGCGTAGGACGGCGCGACCCCCTCCTTGTTCCTCCCACAAGGGGAGGAGACGCAACAGAGCGACCTCGCGTAAACTCACGAGTAGAAGGCGCAGACCAGCGTCCGATAGGGAGGCGCCAACGTCATGCCCCCGAAAGCGGGCATGACATCGGCGCTTTGTTTCGGAGGTCTTGAAGAAACTCTCTTTCGCTTTGCGGCTTAAACCGCCTCGGACAGGCGGCCGCGAAACAACGGCGAGGCCGGCGCGTCGCCCGCATTCCTTCTCGCGAGAGTGTCCCTTTGCAGCTGCGCCACTCTCTCAGCGGCCGCGATAGATGTCCTTGTAAGCCTCCCGCAGCGCCGCCTTCTGCACCTTGCCCATTGCGTTGCGCGGCAGAGAATCGACGAGCACGATCTGTTTGGGCGCCTTGAACTTGGCCAAGCGTTGGCCGAGCGCCGAGAGAATCGCCGATTCGCTCAGCGTCGCGCCCGGACGCGCGACGACCGCCGCCGTCACGGCTTCGCCGAAATCGGCGTGCGGGACCCCGAAAACAGCGCTTTCGAGCACGCCCTCGATCGCGTCGATCTCGGTCTCGACTTCCTTCGGATACACATTGAAGCCGCCTGAAATCACGAGGTCCTTGGCCCGCCCGACGATGTGGATGTAGCCATCGTCGTCAACATGGGCCAAGTCGCCGGTGATGAAATACCCGTCAGCGCGAAACTCTTGGCTAGTCTTCTCCGGCATCCGCCAATAGCCGGCGAAGACGTTCGGCCCCTTGACCTCGATGACGCCGATCTCGCCAGCCTGAACCGGCGCGCCACTCTCGAGGTCGGCGATGCGCACGCTAACCCCCGGAAGCGCAAAACCGACTGAGCCCGGCCGGCGTTCGCCGTCGTAAGGGTTCGATGTGATCATGTTGGTTTCGGTCATGCCGTAGCGCTCAAGAATTGCGAAGCCGGTCCGCTCCCGCCAGGCGGCATGAGTCTCGGCGAGCAGCGGCGCAGAGCCCGAGACGAAGAGACGCATATTCGCGCAGACGTCGCGATCGAGACCGGGATGGTCGAGCAGGCGGGTATAGAACGTCGGCACCCCCATCATCGCCGTCGCTTCGGGCAGCGCCGCGATCACCGCGTCCGGATCGAACCTCTGCATGAAGATCATCGTCGCCCCCGACAGCAGCGCGACATTGACCGCCACGAACAGCCCGTGCGTATGAAAAACGGGCAGCGCGTGAATGAGTCTGTCGGCGGAGCTGAAGCGCCAACAGTCGATCAGGGTCAGCGCGTTCGATGACAAATTCTCGTGCGTCAGCATCGCGCCTTTCGAGCGGCCGGTGGTGCCCGAGGTATAGAGGATCGCGGCCAGATCATCGCTCGCCCGTGGCGTTGTTTCGAATTCCGTCGGCGCGGCGGCGATCATTGCGGCGAATGTTCCATCGCCCTTGACGCCGAGACTTTCGACCGAACGCAAGTTGAGCTCCTGCGCGAGCGCACGAACCGCCTCGAGCCGGTCGGGACGACAGAGGGTCAGCGCAGGCTCGGCGTCGCCAAGGAAATACTCGAGCTCGGCAAGCGTATAGGCGGTGTTCAACGGCAGCAGCACCGCGCCCGCCCGAAGGCAAGCGAGGGTAACAACGATCATGTCGGTTGATTTCTCGATCTGCGCCGCGACCCGGTCGCCGGGCTTGACCCCAAGCGCGACCAGCGCATTGGCCGCCTGCGCAGAGCGCTTGAACAACTCGCCGTAGGTCAGCGCGGTGGCGTCGTGGGTCTCGAGAGCGAGCTTGTCCAGATGGGGCGCTCGCGCCGCGATGAGGTCAAACAAATTGGCGGATGGACGTCGCGACACGGGGTCTCCAGATTGAAGGGCGCGAGCAGCGATTCAGGACGGCGGACACATTATAGGCTGGCGAGCCGCGTAAACGCGATAGGACAGATCGCGCCGCCGGACCGAGACTGACTTCGTGACCTTAGCCAGCAGCTCGCAACTTGATTTCCTGAGCGATCTTCTCTCAAAAGCGGGCTCGAAACGCGGATTGGCGCTGAACGAAAGCAGGCGACATGGCCACGACTGAGAAGGCGCTGCGCGAATCGATCGTCGCCCACGGCGCAACCGTCGTCGCCGCTGGACTGGGGGGCGCCCTTGTGGGCGATATTTCGGCGCGCTTCAAAGATTCCCTGCTCATCACGCCGAGCGGGGCGAACACTGCCGACCTCCGGCCGGCGATGATCGCGCGCATGCCCTTAGTCGGCGAATACGGCGCCTGGAAGGGCCCGAGGAAGCCAACAGGCGAATGGCGCATTCATCTCGATATTGTGCGAGCCCGTCCCGACATCGGCGGAATTGTCCGTTTCCACTCGCCTTACGCGACAGCTCTCGCCATGGCGCGCAAACCGATCCCGGCTGCCCACTCGATGATCGCGCTGTTCGGCGCGCCGATCGTCCGGTGCGCCAAATATGCGCCCGCCGGCACCAAGGAACTGGCAGGCCTCACGCTTGAGGCGCTGGACCAAGGCCATGCTGTTCTGCTCAGCAACTATTGCGCTTTGACCACGGGCCCAACCCTGGAGGCGGCGCTGGTCCGCGCGCGAGAGCTCGAAACGCTCGCCCGGCTCTACGCAATCGCTCTTTCACTTGGTCGTCCGGCCATACTTTCGGATGAGGAAGTCGGTCGGATCGGCGAGCGCTTGAAGTCAAATGGCGGAGATGTTCAGGCGCGCATTGCAGCGCTGGTTGAAACCAAATCGAAACGCAAGGCGCCTGCCAAGATTAAGCGCGTCGCTCGCAAGCGCCGGTCATAGCCAAGTGCATGATTGCAGAGGAAGCCCCGCGGCGCTTTGCCCAAAGCGCTAGGTCTGCCCTCACCCTAAGGATCGCGAGCCTAATATTACCTGTTATATTGTAATACACGTACCAAATCATTGTCAGCGCGACAGGACGCCGGTGGGTGAGGCTGCAAGATATTTCAGCGGGTCTGACTGTAGGCGTCCCCCGCCCAGTCGGAAGGAAATGGCGCCGCAAGCCACTGAAAAGATGGAATCCGCGACCGGAAATGGCGCCCGGAACGAGCGAAGGCTTTCGGGGTCCGGCGCCGGCCAGCCGGACGCTTCAAAGCGCCGAAGCGGACGACTCGTTCCGACGTCTTGAGCCGGGCGCGCTATCGTCCTCCGACGCCAGCTTCTCGCTGACGATCAGAAGCTGCGCGGCGGTCGAGGCGGCGATCACCGCCGGATCCTTGGATTCAAGGCCGGGAACCCCAATCGGGCAGACAAGGCGGGCGAGCTGAACCTCCGTGAGGCCCGCCGCACGCATCTGGCTCAAGAACCGCGCCCGTTTCGTCGCCGAGCCGATAAGGCCGACATAGCCGAATCGCTCGACCCTCAGCGCCTCGGCGACGATTTCGAGATCGAGCGCGTGCGAATGCGTGAACACGACGACGAGCGCGCTGTCGGGCGCGCTGGCGAGCTCGGCCGAAGGTTCGGGCGCATGAATGAGCGTGACGTTCGCGGGCGCGTGCGTCGGAAAAGCGTCGCGCCTCGGATCAATCCAGCGCACCGCGAAGGGCAGCGGCGCGAGCGCGAGCGCCAATGCCCGTCCCACGTGACCGGCGCCGAACAGATAGACCGCGCGCGCAAGTCCGCCGAGCGGTTCGGTCCAGTTCTCGTCGGTGAGACGCGCCAGCCTACGCTCGCCGGCGCTTGGCCTGAGGGTGCGCTGAACGCGTCCGTCAGGCCCCAGCCGCGCGCTGAGTGTCGATGAAGCGCCGCCTTCGGCGATCGCCAACGCCGAGAGGTCGTCGAGATCGCGCTTATCGAAGGTCTCGACTCGCCATTCGACGCGGCCCCCGCAGCACTGGCCAAGCTCGGGCCCAAGCGCGAGCGAACGCCGGCGGACTGGCCCCCGCCCTCTTCTTAGAGCCTCGCTTGCCGCTTCGAGCGCGGCAAATTCGAGCGTTCCGCCGCCGATCGTTCCGTGAAAGCCACCCGAGGGCCGCACCACCATGCGCACGCCCGCTTCGCGCGGGCTCGAACCCTCAACGCGCGCGAGCGTCACAAGAGCCGCCGAACCTTCGGCTTCGATCGCATCGACGAGGCGGCGGAAAGCTCTCATCGCCATCTTCTCAACCAGGCCCGTTCAGCGAAGCGATCGCCTTGAGGATCGATTCCGGCGTGCAGGGCGCATCAAGCTTCGGCTGACCTCGCGGGTTGGTTGCGTGGACCGCGTCGAGAATCGCGGAATAGACCGATATTCCGTGCATTAACGGGGGTTCGCCGACCGCCTTGGAACGGTAGATGCTCGGGGTCGGATTCGGCCGCGTGTAAAGCCGGGTGTTGAAGATCGGCGGCGTGTCGGAAGCGACAGGGATCTTGTAGGTCGCGGGCGCGTGGGTGAGCAGCCTTCCGTCGGCGTCGTACACCAGTTCCTCAGTGGTCAGCCAGCCCATGCCTTGGATGAAAGCGCCTTCAACCTGCCCCATGTCGATCGCTGGATTGATCGACGCGCCGACATCGTGCAACAGGTCGGCACGCAAGACCCTCATCTCACCGGTCAGCGTGTCGATCGCGACCTCCGAGCAGGCCGCGCCGTAGGCGAAGTAGAGGAACGGACGCCCCTTCGCCCTGAGACGATCCCAGTGGATCTCTGGCGTCTTGTAATAGCCGGCATTTGACAGCTGCACGCGCGCCAACCTGCACGCTTTGGCGAGTTCGCCAAAGCTCATCGAAACGTTGCCGGCGAACACGCGCGCGTCGCGGAACTCGACCGCTTCTGGCGCGACGTTCCATGCCTCGGCGGCAAAGGCCGTCATCCTTTCCCGGATCGTACCGGCGGCGATTTTCGCCGCCATGCCGTTGAGATCGGTCCCAGAGGAAGCGGCGGTCGGCGAGGCGTTGGGAACCTTGGCGGTGTTGGTGGCCGTTATGCGTACGAAATGCAGCGGCACGCCGAACTCTTCGGCCACGATTTGCGCGACCTTGGTGAACAGCCCCTGCCCCATCTCCGTGCCGCCGTGGTTGAGATGAATCGAGCCGTCGGAATAGACGTGCACCAGCGCAGTGGCTTGATTGAGGGGGATCAGGGTGAACGAGATCCCGAACATCACCGGCGTCAGCGCGATGCCCCGCTTGATGATTGGGCTCTTGGCGTTGAAGGCGGCGATCCGCTCGCGCCGGCACGATAGGCGCTTGAGACCTCCAGGTCCTCGATGATCTCCCGCTGCGTCCCGAAGTCCTCGACCGTCTGATCGTAGGGCGTGCGATCGAAACCCGGGCGCAGAAGGTTGGCCTTTCGCACGTCGAGCGGATCGAGGCCCCGATCCCGCGCGATTGCATCCATCACGCGCTCGATCGCGATCATGCCTTGCGGGCCGCCGAAGCCCCGAAAGGCGGTGTTGGAGACGGTGTTCGTCTTGAGGCGGCGCGTGAGGATCGAGACCTCGGGCAGCCAATAGCCATTGCCAGCGTGAAACATCGCGCGGTCACAGACGCCCGGCGACAGGTCCGCGGAACAGCCGCAGCGCGCGTTGAGAGCAACTTCGTAACCCGCAATTACGCCGTGGTCGTCGTAACCCACTCGCCAATCGGCTCGAAAATCATGACGCTTGCCGGTCAGGGCAAAATCATCATCGCGATCGAGACGGATTTTGCACGGTCGCCCCGTCACACGGGCGGCGAGCGCGGCAATCGCCGCCCAGGCGCAAGCCTGGCTCTCTTTGCCGCCGAAGCCGCCGCCCATGCGACGGGTCTCTACGGTGACGAAAGCGTCCGGTATTCCAAGGACGCGGGCGACAATGTGCTGCGTCTCGGTCGGATCCTGCGTTGAAGCATGCACGGTCATCTCGTCCGCTTCGCCGGGAAAGGCGAAGGACGCTTGGCCTTCAAGATAGAAATGCTCCTGCCCGCCGATTGAAAACTGGCCCTCCAGCCGGTGCGCGGCCTTCTCGATCGCGGTCGCCGCGTCGCCGCGCCCGAACGAGTAGTCGTCTTGAACTCGCGCGCCGCTGACAAGCGCATCCGCGATCGTGACCGCCGGCGCTCCGGCTTCGATGTCAATCTTGGCGAGCCGCGCCGCCCGGCGCGCTTGGTCGCGCGTGCGCGCGACGACTGCGAACAAAGCCTGGCCGTGGAACATCACATCTTGTTCGACGAAGAGGGGCTCATCGGCGAACACCGGCGCGATGTCGTTCTTGCCCGGAATATCCGCGGCCGTCAGAACCGCGACGACTCCGGGCGCGGCACGCACCGCTTCGAGATGCAGGCCTTTCAGTTTGCCGCTGGCCTTGTTCGCCATGCCAATCGCGATATGCAGCGTGCCCGCAGGCTCGCCGATGTCGTCGATGTACGTCGCTGCGCCCCGGACGTGCAGGCGCGCGGAATCATGCGGCAGCGGCTTATGAACGACCGCGGTCGCGAGCAGCGACGTCGGCAAGGTCACTCAACGGCATCGAGCGCTCCAATTCGGCTCGGCGCGCTTCCGCCCGCGATCTCGATGAGCGTCTTCTCAAGCAGATTGGCGGCGACCGTCTTCCGATAGGCCGCGGTGGCGCGCATGTCGGTGAGCGGGGTGAAGTCCTCGCCGATCGCCTCACGCGCAAAGCGCCAGGTCGCGGGTTCATCGAGGCTCGCGCCTACAAGCGCGCGTTCAGCTTTCGCTGCGCGCTTCGGAGTCGCGGCCATACCGCCGCAGGCGACGCGCGCGCCGACAATTATCCGTCTATCGAGGTCGAAACGCGCCGCCAGCAGCACAGCGGAAATGTCCTCGTCGAAGCGTTTGGAGACCTTGAAAGCGCGGTAGCGCTGATGGGGCGCGAGCCGCGGCGCCTCGACCGCCAGGACGAACTCGCCCGGCTCGCGATCCTGCTTGCCATATGCGATGAAGAAGTCTTCCAAGGGTAGCACGCGACAGTCTGGCGCCCTTGCGCAGCACAACCCTGCCCCCAAGCGCGATCAAAGCTGGCGCGAGATCGCCGATCGGCGAACCGTTGGCGATGCTTCCGCCGACCGTTCCACTTGCCCGCACCTGCTTTGATCCGAAACGACGCAGCAATTCGCCTAAATCGGCGTGAATCGCGCCAAGCTGCGGCATCGCGTCCGCCAGCGTAACGCCCGCTCCGATCGAAAGCGCGCCGTCCTCGGCGCTCCCGCCGACATTGTCCAGCCCAGCGACCCTGCCGAGCCAAATCACGCGCTTCAGGTCGCGCAATTGCTTGGTGATCCAGAGCCCAACGTCGGTTGCCCCGCCCACGAGGGTCGCGTCGGGAAAGCGCGCATACAGCGCCGCCAGCGAATCGAGACTCGCGGGCGCCGCGAAGAAGGCGGCCTCGTCGCCAACAAATACATCCCGGTTGTCAGCGAGCTCGGCAAGCGCCGCAGCGCGTTCGCGCGCCGACGCCGCGAATCGGTCGGTCGGCGCGCCGTCGCACGTCTCCAACGCCGCCGCGAGGATCGGACGATAGCCGGTGCATCGGCAGAGATTTCCCGCGAGCTGGTCGCAAAGCCCCGCATAAGTCATAGGGTGATCGGATTGGTAGGCGGCGAACAGGCTCATCACGATCCCGGGCGTGCAAAAGCCACATTGCGAGGCGTGAGCATCGACCATCGCCTGCTGCAGCGGATGGAGTTCGCCACCGGTGGCAAGGTCCTCGATCGTGATCAGTTCAGCGCCCTCGAGCTGGCCCAGGAGCAGAATACAGGCGTTGAACGGCTCGTAGGCGAGCCGACCACCCCTGAGTCTCGCCAGCACAACCGTGCATGCGCCGCAATCCCCTTCGGCGCAGCCTTCCTTCGTTCCCTTCGCTCCCATCTCCTCTCGGAGCCAATCAAGGACGGTCGCGCGCGGGTAGAACTGGCGGAGAATAACCTCCGCGTCCCGAAAACGAAAGCGCAGCGCGTCGCGCGCGCTGGTTGGCCTGGCCTCAAACGACATCGTCGCTCCCTGACCCCCGCCATATGGAGCTTTTGCGGGCAAAACGGAAGGAGGCAAAGTCCGTGCCGGAAAGCCGCCCTTATCGCGCCCACGGTGCTCTCGAAGAGTCGGGCCAGAAAGACCGCGGCCGACGACACCGAAGGCAAGACCTGAGCTGAAGAAGCCCCGAGAAAGCCGACAGATCGCGACAATCGCGCCGGTGCTCGGTCCCCGTCGCCCAACTGAGTTAGGCGCCGGAACATCCATTTCCCTACGCGTCCCCGAGAACCCGCAATCTTTCGATGGTCGTGTTCGGCTCGAGCTTGGTCGCCGGCCGTCCCAGAACCGAAGCCAAGCGCACGACCGGACGCCCGTGACGAGTGAGAACCACCTCGTCCCCCGCCTCTGCCCGTCGTACAAGATCGGTCAAACGCGCTTTGGCTTTGCTGATCGGAACATTCATCGCCGCCGAATCTCCTCGCAGCCGTAGCCGCGCCGAAAATCTTGGTCCGGACCTTGATCCAAATCAAGCCAATTGGCCAGGCTCCGTCCTCCAACCAGCGGCGAACTTATCCTCGGAGGTCTGGAGGCGCGGCCTCGCTGACCAGCGCCTCTAGCGCTTCCTCAACACCCATCGCCGTCTGCGCATTGGAGCCAAGGCGGCGCACGGATACGGTATTTTCGCCTGCTTCCTTGCGCCCGAGAGCGATGAGGACGGGTACTTTCGCCAAAGAGTGCTCACGTACTTTGTAGTTGATCTTCTCGTTTCTTAAGTCGGTCTCGACTCGCAGGCCCCGCTTCTTCGCCGAGGCGGCGAACTCAAGCGCGGCGTCGTCGGCGTCACTGGTGATGGTGCAGACCACGATCTGAACCGGAGCAAGCCACAACGGCAAGTGGCCGGCGTGATGCTCGAGCAGAATGCCGATGAAGCGCTCCATCGAGCCGCAGATGGCGCGATGGATCATCACCGGCGTCGTTTTTTCGCTGTTGCCCGAGATATAGAACGCGCCGAAGCGATCCGGCAGGTTGAAATCGACCTGCGTCGTTCCGCACTGCCAATCGCGGCCGATCGCGTCACGCAGCACATATTCGAACTTCGGCCCGTAGAAGGCGCCCTCGCCCGGGTTGAGCGCGGTCGTGACGATGTTGCCGTGGCGCAGCCGGATTTCGTCCAGCACGCGGGTCATCACCGCCTCCGCGTGATCCCACATGGCGTCGGTTCCGACCCGCTTTTCCGGCCGGGTCGAGAGTTTCACGACGATCTTGTCGAACCCGAAGTGACCATAGACGGACAAGATCAGTTCATTGATCTTGTGACATTCCTCGGCCATCTGCTCTTCGGTGCAGAAGATATGCGCGTCGTCCTGCGTGAACGAACGCACGCGCATGAGGCCATGCAGCGCGCCCGACGGCTCGTAGCGGTTGACCGCGCCGAATTCCGCGAAACGCAGCGGCAGCTCGCGATAGGAGCGCAGGCCGTGCTTGAAGATCTGCACATGCCCCGGGCAATTCATGGGCTTCAGCGCATAGACGCGCAAATCCTCGGTCTCGGCCTCATCGCCTGCCGGGCGGCACATGAACATGCTCTCGCGGTACCAGCCCCAATGCCCGGAAATCTCCCACAGGTGCTTGTCGAGCACCTGCGGCGCGTTGACCTCCTGATAGTCGGCGGCGAGACGCCGGCGCATGTAGGCGACCAGCGTCTGGAACAAGGCCCAGCCTTTCGGGTGCCAGAAGATCGAGCCCGGTCCTTCCTCCTGGGTGTGAAACAGATCCATCTCGCGAGCGAGCTTGCGATGATCGCGCTTCTCGGCCTCCTCGAGCTGCTTCAGATAGGCGTCGAGCTCTTCTTTCTTCGCGAATGCGGTCGCGTAGATGCGCGACAACATCGGCTTGTTCGAGTCGCCACGCCAATAGGCGCCGGCGACTTTCATCAGCTTGAAAGCGTCGCCGACCTTGCCCGTTGAGGTCATGTGCGGCCCGCGGCAGAGATCCGTCCACTCGCCCTGGCTATAGAGCTTCAACTCCTGATCGGAGGGAATGGCGTCGATCAACTCGATCTTGAACGCTTCGCCCTTCTTTTCGAACAGGCTCTTCGCCTCCTCGCGCGAGACGACTCGCTTCAAGAACGGCTTGTCGCGGGCGATGATCTCCCGCATGCGCTTTTCGATGGCCGGAAAGTCCTCAGGCGTGAACGGCTGGTTGCGGAAGAAGTCGTAGTAAAAGCCGTTCTCGATCACCGGGCCAATGGTCACCTGTGTTCCTGGCCAGAGCGACTGCACGGCTTCGGCGAGAACATGCGCCGCGTCGTGGCGGATCAGTTCGAGCGCCCGCGGATCGTCGCGCCCTATGAACTCGAGCGTAGCGTCGCGGTCGATCGGATCAGCGAGGTCGACAAGCTCGCCGTCGCGGACCATCGCCACAGTGCGCTTGGCGAGAGACGGGGAAATGGATTTGGCGATTTCGAGGCCGGAGACGCCTGGCTCGTAGGCGCGCTCAGCGCCATCAGGAAACGTGACGTGGATCATCGAGGCTCCTTGAGCTCAGTCGCCGACACCAATCGACGTAAGCATGGGCGCCCGCATATAGACGTCGACGCGTGTCAGGGCAAGGAGCCGGGAGTTGCCGCGAATCCGGCGTTTAGAGCGCGAACTCCTCGACGACCGGAGCCCCGGAGTAATTGGAATATCGTATCCACTTCGGCTGGACGACGACATAGGCGATGTTGGGCCAATTCTCACGCGCGCGGCCGTCCGGCCATTGGCGGAAATAGGCCGCCTTGGCGCTGGCCAAGTCGTCGCCGACCGGGCGGCGCGCTATACCCTCGATCTGAAGAGAAACGTCACTCTCCCAGCCAATGACGAGCGCGACGGCCGGTGTGTTGGCCAGATTGACCGCCTTACGGCTCGTCGACAGAGTATCGAACACGATCTCGTTTGCCTGTGTCAACGCGAAGCCCATCAGCGCAGCCTCGGGCGCGCCGGATTCGTTGACGGTTGACACGACGAGATGGCGCCTACGCCGGGCGATGTCGAAAATCTCTTCCAGCGTCATAGGCGCCTCCGCATATGAGACGGCCCCGACCGGACGATCGGGCCGCGTGGTTCAGGGAGATTATAACGCACCATGACCGAAACTGGCGCCATTGTCCGGCGTGTCTTGGTCGGCGGCGCCGTCCAGGGCGTCGGCTATCGCGAATTCACCCGCCGCGCGGCGCTGAGGCTCGGTGTCACCGGCTGGGTGCGCAACCGTTCCGACGGCGCGGTCGAGGCGCTGATCTGCGGCCCGTTGACCGCAGTCGACGCGCTGATCGCCGAAATGCGCAGGGGGCCACGTTCAGCCGTGGTCAGCAAGGTGAGCGTGACCGAGCTAGACGACACCCAGGACCGCGAGAGCGGCGCGTTCACTATCCGGCCAACCGAATAGCGCCGAACCAACGCGGATGCCTGTGCCTGAGCCTCAGCGACGCGGCGACTTGTCGGGCTGAGGGTGCTTCGTCTGCGACCGTTCGGGGCCGCCCGCGGCCGTCGGAGTATTGGACGGCGGATCGCTGGCGGGGAACGACTCTTCCAGCTCCTCGTCGAGCTTCTCTTCAGCTTCTGACTCGGGCTTGCTTGGCGGTGACTTTCGTGGCTCTTTCATCCCGGCGTCTCCTAGGAGGGCTTGGAAAGGACGCCGCCCCAGGCCGTAATGTTTGAAGGCGGCTTACCCCATATAAGGGGGGAACGCGCAGACGGCAGGTCTGGGCCGAACGCCCGGCAATTCACCGTTTCACCAGTATGCAATTCTGCACAGGCGCAATTCTGCGCGCGACTCAAAGTTTTTCAAGCGCTTAACCTCATTTTTCTGCAACTCGGAAAAGAAGTGCCCAGCTTTTAGCGATGTGAGGATTCAAATCCACATATGTGCATGCAGGTATATAGGACGGAATGGGAAGACCGCAGTGAAGGCCACAATCGTTCGAGAGCCTCAGCAAACGCCGGTCTTGCTGCTCGCACGGGCCTGACGAACTCGACTACGTGACCGCGGCGGCCATCGCAATCCGGCATTTCGTCGTGCGCGGCCTAGACAGAACGCGCCAAGCTCCCGGCGGAAAAACCCCGCTGGTCAACGGCGCGACGAGCGCGGGCGGGCCAGGTCGCCTTGCAGATTCCATGCCGCTCGGCGCGGGGAAGGTCATTGCGGCGGCCCGCGCACATGCCGAACACGAAGCCGAAGAAGTGACGGAGGCCTGGGCCGATAACGAATATCGGTTTGGTCAAAATAGGTAATTCTGCCCATTGCCAAAGCGTCGAATTCGTGACGAAGCTCTTATGCAAGATTCCATTGAGACTTGTGAAAACCGACATTTTGCACTCTTCTAGTTACGTACAATTGCGGCCCTGAATTTCCGCGGAGCTCTCCGCAATGTTGAAACGCAGAGCGATTTTTAGATCAGCGCTTTTTGCGGGGACGACAGTTCCGAACAGCCAACAACTGCCAAGGGTGGGCGCGGGCCTCCTCTGGCAAGCGACGCGAATAAGCCCGACATGGCGCCGTCGGCCCTGCCGAAATAATGACGCGAATGTGAGACTGACCGGTGACGCGAAAGGAGGATCCCATGACCCCAGTTCTTGCTGCTCAAGCGGGACAAGGCGGAGCGGTGAGCATCGCCTGCATCAACAAGGCGACGGTCGATCTTGGCGTGCCGTTCGACAAGCTCACATCCGTCTTGCAGAAGTGCTTTGATCAATATTTCCTGCCGATTTGGGGCTACCCGGTCACGCTCTACAATACGCACGCCGCAAAGCCCTCAGACTGGCAGTTCATTTATTTTGACGACGCGGACACCGCGGGCGCGCTCGGCTATCATGACCTGACAGTAAAAGGTCAGCCCATCTCAAAGATTTTCGTCAAGACGACGATCGCCGACAAGCAACTGGTCAGCGTGACGGCGTGCCATGAACTGTTCGAAATGGTCATCGACCCGGTGGCGAACCTATGGGCCCAGGCGGCTGACGGAACGGAATACGCCTATGAGATGTGCGACGCGGTCGAAGAGGACACTTTTCTCGTCGACGGCGTCCAGATGTCCAATTTTCTCCACCCGTCGTGGTTCGAACCATTCAAGCATCCGCCCGGCACGAAGTTCGATCATCTCGGCCTGCTCAAGAAGCCGTACACGATGACCAAGGGCGGGTATGTGATCATCAAGAAGGCGGGCAAGGTGAAGGAGGTCTTCGGATCGAAGGCCAAAGAGAAGCGCTTCGCCCATGAAGATCGACTTGGCCATCGCAGCGAGTTCCGCAAAGCGAGAGGACATCTCACGAAACCGCGCGCAACAGCCGCGCGCGAAGCGGTAGCGGAGTGGCGACCACGAACCCCCGGCGAAACGCGATCACATGCTCCTCGTTCGAGCCCAGCACTAGATGCGCTCCCGGAGAGGGGGCCGGCGTTACTATGGATAGGCCAGCAGGTGTGGGCCCGCGGATTTCTGGCCGGGGCGATCCCCTCTTTCCCAAACGTTAGCCAAGACTTGATAGTTTGAAATGTTAATTTTGTGACTTAGTAAGCAGTTAATAGGGTTTGTGAGGTCCGCGATGGTCGATGGTCCCTCCAAACTCACCTATACGGACTTGTGGGTTTAGCACAGGCATACCTTCTGGTTTTGACCGTTGTCGGCGGTGCCTTATGGGGGCTTTTTACGTACCTTGATCATGCGAGAGAAGCAGCCCAAACACTGGCCGCGTCAGAACAAAATCTGGGGATCGAACATAGAAATCAATCTGAGAGAGAAAGCCCTACCCGGCTGATAGAGGCGCAGAAACCATTTTTGGAGAAGCAACTCGATTTATACTTAGAGACTTCAGAAGTTGTCGGAAGATTGGTTTCGGAAGATTTGAGCTTTAACAATTGGGAGAATGATAGAGTAAGATTTGAAGAATTATACTGGAGCGAACTAACAATGGTTGAACATACTGAAGTTGCTTCCGCAATGGTTGAATTTAGGACCGCTCTGCAACCGATTATCGAAGAGCGTTCTAAACTCTATTCTGCTCCTCAACAGACTACGGAGGGGCGTACTAAGTTAGAAGAGGAGGTTAGTACAATAGATAGGAATGGACTGTGCAATTCGGCCTTAGTTCTCGCACACGCGCTGCGACGAGGAATGGAAGAATCCTGGGGAAATAGTGCGGGGTCTACTGATAGAATTGTGGCACCATATCAAAAATAGATTATTTTATGCTTTAATCGAGCGCTTGCCGCCTCCTTAAGTCTCGGAAAATGATAGTTATCACCCCTTCTTCCCCGCGATCTTGGCGATCTCCCGCATCACCTTGAGCGTCCCGGCGAGACGGTCGGCGAGTTTCTCGAAATCGTCTGTGACTACGATGCGCATGTCGGGGCGGACGCGGGCGAGCGGGCTGGTCGAAACCCACTTCACCAGGGCCGCAGGGTTGGCGAAGGAATTCTTGCGGAAGGCGAGCGTCAGGCCCTTCGCGCCGGCCTCGAGCTTCTCGACATTGGCGCGGCGGCACAAAGCCTTGATCTGCACAAGGCTCATGAGCAGGCCGACCTCGGGCGGCGGCGGGCCGAAGCGGTCGACGATTTCGGCGCCCATCGCGTCGATCTCGCCGTCGTCCTCGAGCGCCGAGAGGCGGCGATAGAGCGCGAGCCGCGTCGGCAGGTCGGGAATATACGCTTCGGGGATCGTCACTGGCGCGCCGAGCTGAATGGTTGGCGACCACATGTCCTCGGCGGGCGTGTCCTCGCCCGATTTGATGCGCTCGACCGCCTCGCGCACCATCTGCTGATAAAGCTCGTAGCCGACCTCCTTGATGTGGCCGGACTGCTCCTCGCCCAGAAGGTTGCCGGCGCCGCGCAGGTCGAGGTCGTGGCTGGCGAGCTGAAAGCCGGCTCCCAGCGTATCGAGCGATTGCAGCACTTGGAGTCGCTTCTCCGCCTGGGGCGTGATCTTGGCCTTGGCCGGGGTGGTGAAATAGGCGTAGGCGCGAATCTTCGACCGGCCGACGCGGCCGCGCAATTGGTAGAGCTGGGCGAGCCCGAACATGTCGGCGCGATGCACGATCATCGTGTTGGCGCGCGGAATGTCGAGGCCGGATTCGACGATCGCGGTCGACAGCAGGATGTCGTACTTGCCGTCGTAGAAGGCGCCGACCTTGTCCTCGAGCTCGCGCGCCGCCATCTGCCCGTGAGCGATGACGAATTTGCACTCGGGCGCGTTCTGCCGCAGGAACGCCGCCGCCTCGTCGAGGTCCTCGATGCGCGGGCAGACATAGAAGGATTGTCCGCCGCGATAACGTTCACGCAGCAGCGCCTCGCGGACGATGAGCACGTCGAAGGGCGAGACGAAGGTGCGCACCGCGAGCCGATCAATCGGCGGCGTGGCGATGATCGACATTTCGCGCACGCCGGTCATCGCCAGTTGCAGGGTGCGCGGGATCGGGGTCGCCGACAGCGTCAGCACATGCACTTCCGAGCGCAGCTCCTTCAGTCGCTCCTTGTGGCCAACGCCGAAATGCTGCTCCTCGTCGACAACGACGAGGCCAAGATCCTTGAAGCTCACGGTCTTGCCCAAGACGGCGTGGGTGCCGACGACAATGTCGATTCCGCCTTCAGCCAGGCCCTTCTTCACCTCACGGCTTTCAGCCGCGCCGACCATGCGCGAGAGTTGGCCAACGTGGACCGGGAGCCCGGCGAAACGCTGGCGGAAGTTCTGGGTATGCTGACGCGACAGCAGCGTGGTCGGGGCGACGATCGCGGTCTGCTTGCCGTTGATCGCCGTCGCGAAGGCGGCGCGCAGCGCGACCTCGGTCTTGCCGAACCCAACGTCGCCGCACACCAGCCGGTCCATCGGCCGGCCGGCGGCCAGATCGTCGAGCGCCGCCTGAATCGCGCTTTCCTGGTCGGCCGTCTCGTCATAGGGAAAGCGGGCGCAAAACTCGTCGTACAGACCTTCGGGGACGATAAGACGCGGCGCCGCGTGGGTCATGCGCTGGGCGGCGACGCGGATGAGTTCGCCCGCCATCTCGCGCACGCGCTTCTTCAAGCGCGCCTTGCGCGACTGCCAGCCCGCGCCGCCAAGCTTGTCGAGTTCGCCAGTCTCCGAGCCGTAGCGCGACAGAAGTTCGAGATTTTCGACCGGCAGGAACAGCCGGTCGCCGCCGGCATAATGGATCTCGAGACAGTCATGCGGCGCGCCCGCCGCCTCGATTGTCTTCAGGCCGACGAAGCGCCCGACGCCGTGGTCGATATGAACGACAAGATCGCCAGCGGTCAGCGCGCTCGCTTCGGCCAGAACGTCCTGGGCGCGGCGCCGGCGCTTCGACTGCCGTACGAGCCGATCGCCGAGAATGTCCTGCTCGCCGACGATGGCGAAGTCCGGCGCTTCGAACCCCTGTTCGAGCGCGATGACGGCGAGCGGCAGCGCTCCAGCGCGCGCTGTCCTCGCCTGATGATAGGACGATACGAACTCGAGCGGTTTGAGCCCATGCTCGGCCAGGACGTGACTCAACCGCTCGCGCGAACCGTCGCTCCAGCCGGCGACGATCACGTTCAAGCCCCGCTCGCGCAGCGCGCGCACATGCGCGACCGCGGCGTCAAACACATTGGCGCTCTCGTTCTGCCGTTCGGGCGCGAAATTGCGCCCCGTTCGTCCGCCGCAATCGACGACGTCGCTTGCACCCGGCTGCGCTTCGAACGGTGTAAGCCGCGCAAGCGGCTGAGCGGCGAGCCGCTCCTTCCACTCGTCTTCGCCGAGATAAAGCCGCGTGGGCGGCAGCGGCTTATAGTCCGCCTTTCCGGGATCTTCCGCGTAGGCCGCGCGGCGGGCCGCGTAATTATCGGCGATGAGCGCAATGCGCTCGTGCGCCGCGTCGTCAGCGCGCGCGTCGAGCACGAATGGCGCATCACCGACATAGTCGAAGATCGTGTCGAGCTTATCGTAGAGCAGCGGCAGCCAATGTTCGATGCCGATGGCTCGGCGGCCTTCGCTGACGGCGGCGTAGAGATCGTCGCTGGGCGCGGGCGCGCCGAACTCCGCCGCGTAGCCCTGGCGGAAACGCTTGATCGAATCGGTTGTCAGACGCGCTTCGCTCATCGGCACGAGATCAAGCGAGCGCAATTGCGTGGTCGAGCGCTGGGTTTCTGGATCGAAGGCGCGGATCGATTCGAGCGTATCGCCGAAGAAATCGAGCCGGATCGGCGCCGCGGCGCCCGGCGGATAGAGGTCGAGAATGCCGCCGCGCGATGCGTAGTCGCCGACGTCGCGCACCGTGCTGGCGCGGGCGTAGCCGTTCGCCTCGAGCCAGTGCGTGAGGTCTTCCATCCGCACGCTGTTGCCGGGCGCGGCCGAGAAGGCGGCTGAGGCAATGAACGCGAGCGGCGGCGCCCGCTGCGTCAGCGCGTTGACCGAGGCGACGAGAATGCGCGGGCGCTCGGCGGCGCCCCCTTGTCCGCGCGAGGCGCGCCAGCACCGTCATGCGCTCGGCCGAATGCGGCGTTCGGCGAGACGCGATCGTAGGGCTGGCAGTCCCAGGCCGGGAAATAAAGCGCCTCGATCTCGGGCGCGGCGAAGCTCAGCGCGTCGATGAAGGCTTGAGCGCGCAGGCCGTCCCGCGCGACGAAGGCGAGCGTCACGGCGCGCTGCTCGCCGTCTTTCGCCAGCGCACGCGTCAGCTCGGCGACGACGAACGCGTCGTAGCCCTCAGGCGCGCGCGCCAGCGTGACGGTGCCGCCTTCCTTGAGGCGGCGA
>CAVUPE010000031.1:0-41859 GCA_963743265.1 uncultured Alphaproteobacteria bacterium
TAGGCCAAGCGCGCGGTCGTCTCGCGAAATGAACAGGGTAAACTGGGCTGGGCGCGGTCCGGCGTCGATTTCGGCGATCTGGCGCCGGAAAACGTCGACGTCAATGTCCGGTGAAGCCAGCATCACGTCTCGGATCTTGGGCGAAAGCCCGTGATCGCGGATCGACATCTGTCTCAGCGATTCGATGGCTAGGTAATTGCCCATCGAGTGGGCGAGGATGGAGATGGAGTCGACATACTGGTCTTTAACCAGGGCCTGCAGCACCGCCTCGAGCGCGTCGCGTGAATACATGGCGCTATCGCGGTCATAGACGTAGTCGGTCACATTGCCGCCGGAGGGCCAGGTGAACAGCACCGGCGCGACGTCGACGCGCGCGTCGTGAACGATCTGCGCGAAGCGATAGACGGCTTCCTCGAAGCGGGTGTTGAAGCCGTGGACGAAGATAAGAACCCTGCGCCCAGGCGTACGCCTGATGCGGGCATCGAAGTTTGCTTTAGCCTGAGCCAAATCCATGCGATCGGCGCGCAGGATGGTGAAATCACGTTCCGGATTGGCTGGCAGCGAGGATGGAAGCGTGACATCTCCGGGCTGACGCGCGCCTGCCGGCGGGATCGACACGACAATGTCGGCGAAATCCAGTCCTCGTCCTCTGGCGCCCCCGAACATGACGCCCGGCGGCTCGAGCACCGGCGCGCGGGTTGTCGCCACCAGAAGATCGAACTCGGCTCGCGTCCGGCGCGCTCGGTCCGGCGACAAGGGTGCCGTAAGGACGGCTGGAGCAGCCGACGACGATCGCCGCCAGTCCAATCGCCCAGAAAACGCCAACCCTGGATTGGCGCGCCGCCATTCTCCCTAGCGGCGCGCGCAGGCAGCGCCACAGGCGCGCGCCCGACCCCAGCCCCATGACGCGAACGCTGTCCTCAGTCGTGCGTCGGGCCGGCCCAAGAAGGCGCGGCGTGCAATGCGTACTCGACCGGCGCCGACAGGAGGCCCGTTTTCGCCGGTTCGGCCGGCTTCTGATTCTGGGTCATGAACCACCAGATCGCCAGCAGGACGACGACGACGAGCAGAATGATCGCCCACATCGGGAAGCCGCTCGAGGTCGGCGCAGCAACAGGAGCCGTAACCCTCGCCGCGGTGGCTTGGGCGCTCCTCGCGGCGGAACTGGCCGCCGAACTTGCCGTGGTCGCGGCGCTCGAAACCGTCGACGTGGCGGTTCGAGTCGCCGCCGCGGCCGCGCCCCCAAGACCGCCTAGGCCAGCGAGCAGTCCCGAAGCGCCGAGCGCTCGCGAGAGCTCAGGGGGAAGCGCAGCGGAGATGGCGTCCTTCTGACTGTTGAGCATCGAGAGAATCGCCGAGGGGTCAGACCAGTTCGAAGGGTCTTGCTGGCCGATTGTGCCGACCGCCGCTTGCGTCGCCGTACCGAGGAGCGTCTGGGTGGCGGGTTGCGGAGCGCCGGAGAACTGGCTGATAGCGCCAGCCAGGCTCGCGAGACCGCCGCCGCCCAAGAGGCCGCTCAGGAGCGTGGCTCCTTCATTGAGGAACCGGGTGTTGCCGCCCGACGCGGCCTGGGTGAGCTTGCCGAGGATATCCGGGTCAGAATTTGAGATTGCGTCAGAAATCTTCTGAGCGCCTCCGGGCGCAGCCGCCGCAGTGCCAAGCGCGGCGAGGATTGTCGGGACAGCTGCAGCGACAACCTTCTGCGCCACCGCTTCGTTGACGCCGAGCGCCCGCGCCAGGCTGCCGACCATTTGCGGCGTAAGAAACTGGGACACGAAACTCACAAGATTGATTGCCATTGAAGCTTCCCCTCAAACCAACAAGGTCAGACCGGCGGCTTTCTATCAGACTTTTGGGCGCTTGGCGCGCTTCGCGCCATCGGAAAATTAGTTGCCGACGGCGTCATCCTCGCCGTCCGCCCGGGAAAATCTTGGCTCCGGCGCTGAGGGCGACTACAAATCTTCACCCCGTCGGGCGATAAGAACGACGCTGAAGAAGACCAAAACCTCCTGCCCGCGTTGGTTGACGCCGCGAAAGCTGTTGCCGATCAGACCCCATTTCGGCTTGGAGGTCTCGCGCTTCGACACCGTCTCCATCGAATAGGCAACGAAATCGCCCTCATGCACCGGGCACGGCCAGCGCATGCCTTTGAAGCCCGGCGAGACGCCAAGCTGCGGAAGGGTCTCGCCCCGCTCAGCCATCGCGGCGCGTAAGGAGCTGCGCGCGTCCACCAGTTGGCGCATCCCCGCGGCCGCCACATGCAACCCGGAGGCGGCGAGCCGCGCCCCTCCCTCTGCGGCCTGAGCGATGATGCGTGGATCGAATCGCCGCCCAAAGGTGAGGATGGCTTCGCGCGAGAACGTCGCCTGGCCCAGGGCGACCGACTGACCAATGCGAACGTCCTCGTAGAACATGACGTCAACTAATTCCCGAAGAGTTGAGGCCGCTGCTCGAGCAGGAGCAGGCTGCGTTGCGTCATGGCGACCACGCCGTCCTGATTAATGACTTCGTAGAGAAACTCCACCTCGCCTTCGCTCTTCCCACCCTCACCGGGGCGCTTGGCGAGCGTATGGCGGCGCACATGCAGCCTATCGCCCGGCCTGACGGGCCGCTCCCATCGAACTTCTTCGACGCCGGCCTCCTCGAGTATCGCCGCGCGCGTGAGGAACGCCTGGCAATTCATCTGCAACAGCAGCGCGGATGTGTGCCATCCCGAGGCGATGAGGCCGCCGGTCGCCGCGCGTGCGGCCTCTTCATCGGTATGGAAAGGCTGGGGATCGAACTCGCGGGCGAATGCGATGATCTCGTCAACCGAAACGTCGACTCCGCCATACTCGACCACTTGGCCGAGCGGAAAGTCTTCGAAATAGAGCGCCTCCGACATTGGCGCTCAATTCGCGAAACGGAAATGCAGGACGTCGCCGTCGGCGACCACATAGTCCTTGCCTTCAAGTCGAAACTTGCCCGCCTCACGCGCCCCGGCCTCGCCGCCATTCGCGACATAGTCGTCATAGGCAATGGTTTCGGCGCGGATAAAGCCCTTTTCGAAATCCGTGTGGATGACGCCGGCCGCTTGTGGCCCCCTGGTTCCCTGTTCGATTGTCCACGCGCGCGCCTCCTTCGGCCCCACGGTGAAGAAGGTGACAAGGTGCAAGAGCGCGTAACCGGCGCGAATAACGCGGCTAAGACCGGGCTCACTCAACCCGATCGCCTCGAGGTAGGCCTCTTGTTCGGCCAGGGGCAGGAGGGCGATCTCGCTCTCTATTTTCGCTGACACCACGGCCGCGACTGCGCCTTCCTTGGCCGCCTGTTCCCTGACCAGATCGGAATAGGCGTTGCCCCGGTCGGCTGATCCTTCTTCAACATTGCAGACATAGAGGACCGGCTTCGAAGACAGGAGGCCCAGCGACTGGAAAAGACGCCGCTCGTCGCGGCTGACGCCAATGGCGCGCGCGGGGCGCCCCTCTTTCAGTTCGCCCAGGCTCCGCTCGGCCAGCGCCAACAGCTCCTTGGCCTCTTTGTCGCCGCCCTTGGCCTTCTTCTCCATTTGGGCGATGCGGCGCTCGAGGCTCTCGAGATCGGCCAGCATCAGCTCGGTTTCAATGGTGGCGATGTCGGACAAGGGGTCGACGCGGCCCTCCACATGGGTGACGTCGCCATCGTCGAAACAGCGGACGACATGGGCGATCGCATCGCATTCGCGAATGTTGGCCAGAAACTGATTGCCGAGCCCTTCGCCTTTCGAGGCGCCGCGGACGAGCCCGGCAATGTCGACGAATGAGAGCCGGGTCGGGATGATCTCCTTGGAACTGGCGATGTGGGCGAGCGTCGCCAGACGAGGGTCTGGGACCGCGACATCGCCGACATTGGGTTCAATGGTGCAGAACGGATAATTGGCCGCCTGCGCAGCGGCTGTCTGCGTCAGCGCGTTGAAAAGCGTCGACTTGCCGACATTGGGCAGGCCGACGATGCCGCATTTGAAGCCCATGGAAGCCGTCGCGTGATGGGGAAGGTTGGCCCTCATGCGCGGGCTCAAGGCAAAAGGCAAGAGGCTCGCCGGGAACGCCCCGATCCGGCAGGTCGCGACCATCAAACGGCTCGGCGATTGAGTTCGCATTTCCTTTTGACGCACAATGGGCGATGGCAGGATCCGCTGTGAAAAGCAGCGGGGAATAGCGATGGAGACGAGTTTGACCGGCGCGCCGCAACACCATGGCGAGCAAGACGCGGTGTCCCGACTTATCGCGCTCCGGGAATCAATCGCGCGTCGAGCCCGCGATTGCGACCGGACGCCCGAATCGGTCAAGTTGGTCGCGGTCTCAAAGACTTTCTCCGCGGACGAGGTCTGGCCTACGATTGCAATCGCCGGCCAGACGCGCTTCGGCGAGAACCGCGTGCAGGAGGCGATCCCCAAATGGCGGGACTTGCGCCCGCGCGCCGCCGCGCTCGGCAAGACGATCGAACTTCATCTGATCGGGCCCTTGCAAAGCAATAAGGCGCGCGAGGCGGTCGAGGCGTTCGACGTGATCGAGACGGTCGACCGGGAAAAGATCGCGGCGGCGCTCGCCCGCGAAATCGACCGGGTCGGCAAACGCCCTCGCCTCCTTATCGAAGTCAACACTGGAGGCGAACCGCAGAAGGCGGGGGTTCTTCCCGAGCATGCAGACGCTTTTATCGCGCTCTGCCGCCAGACTTATGGATTGACGATCGAGGGCCTGATGGCCATTCCCCCGGCGGACGAGCTGGTCTCGCCGCATTTCGCTCTGCTCGGCGTCATCGCGGAACGCAACGGACTGACTGAGCGTTCTATGGGCATGAGCGCCGACTGGCCGCTTGCGGTGCAGCTCGGCGCGACGTATGTCCGCGTTGGTTCGGCGATTTTCGGTGCGCGTGATTCATCTCATTGAAACTCGAATCGGCCCACTTGGCACGGCTCCAGCGCGCACCGCAGACCTGTTGAGATTTCGACGAGAATGTGGGCATTGACGGCCTGATGTCGATCCTGATCTTTGTTCTGAGCCTGATTTTGCTGATCGCCGCCGCCGCGAGCGGGTATGCGAGCGTCGACCTTTTGCCGACGAGCACCGGCGTCTTGTATGCGCTGGCGGGAGCGGTCGCCGCTTGCGCCGCGGTGGTGACGTTCGCACTCGCGGTTCTGATCCGGCGGGTCGACCGGCTCACGAAGCTCGCGCCGCAATCCGCTCGACCCTCGATCCTTTCGGCCGGCTTCGGGGTGACGCCTTCGACCGAGGCCGCGTCGGCCGAAGAGGTCTCCGCCGCGCCCTCGGCGATCGAAGCGGAGGCGCCGGAGAGCGTCGACGAAGTGCCCGCGGCCGAGGACGAGAGCCCGATCAACATCAATCGCGCCGGCCATCTGCCTTCGCTCGAGACGATCGAAACGGTCCTCGAGACGCCAGACGAGCCGCAGGGGCCGCCGAGCCTGATCGGCAGCTATTCGTCGGCTGGGGCCAATTACAAGATCTTCTCCGACGGCTCGATCGAGGCCGAAACGAGCGCAGGCACGTTCCAGTTCGCCTCGATGAGCGACTTCAAGCGCCATCTCAGCGAGACGAAGGCGAGGACGGCGTCCGAGTAGATCTCGGTTCGTTTGGGTTTTCTTGGGCTCCGGCCGTTTTGCTGCGAAGACCCCCAATTGTGACCGTTGGATTTCCTTGGATTTCCTTGGATTTTCTCGTCCGAATCGAGCCTTTTCAATGGGTTACGCGGCTTTTTCGCAAGAAAAAAATTCTCGCGCCCTTTTTCGCCGCAGAGGCCCCGGAACGGGGCGCCAAGGCCCTTGGGCATTCAGACGGCCGAGATTGCTCATCCCGCAAGCTTAGCGGTAGTTCTGATTTTCTGCAATAGATTGTTCTCCGAGCCACGCCTTTTCGGCCGCCCCGATCCAAACGCCGCGCGTTCTAAAGGGCCATCGCCTTTGACGAGGCGGGAGGCTGTCCGGCCAGCAACGATCTAGACAGCGACGCCGTTCTCTTTCGCGAGCCCCGCCAACGACACATTGGGCCGGGCGCCGATGTGCTGAATGATCTCCGCCGCGGCCAGCACGCCGAGCTTGCCGCATGTGACCATGTCGCGCCCCCGCGCGAGACCTGCGAGGAACCCCGCGGCGAACATGTCGCCCGCGCCTGTCGTGTCGACGAGCTTGGCGATCGGGGAGGCCGGGACCTCCCAGGTCTGATCGCCATTGACAATGATGCAGCCCTTTTCCGAACGGGTGACGATTCCGAGCACGCCCTCTGCGCGCAGATTGCCGAGCGCCTCGTCAAATTCGGGCGTCTGGTACAGCGACAGGACTTCGTCGGTGTTGGCGAAGATCGTGTCGACCGTCCCCGAGCGCATGAGTTCGATGAATTCGCCGCGGAACCGGTCGACGCAGAACGAATCCGACAGCGTGAGCGCCACCCTGCTGTTCGCGGCGCGGGCGATCTCGCCGGCCTTCTGGAACGCCGCCTTGGCCGCCGGGCGGTCCCACATGTAGCCCTCGAGATAGACGACCTTCGCCGATTTGACCAAGGCCTCGTCCACGTCCACCGGCGCCAGATAGGAGCTTGCGCCGAGATAGGTGTTCATCGTCCGCTCGCCGTCGGGCGTGACATAGATGAAGCAGCGCCCTGTGCTTGGTCCCTGCTCGGCAGGCGAGGTCGAGAAAGCAACGCCGGTCGAGCGGATGTCGTCGGTGAACGCCGCGCCGAGCGGGTCCTGCTTCACCTTGCCGATATAGGCGGCGGAGACGCCGAACGAGGCGACGCCGACGATGGTGTTGGCGGCCGAGCCGCCCGAGATCACGCGCGGATCGACGCGAGCGGCGTAGAGAGCCTCGGCGCGATCCTCGTCGATCAGGTTCATCGCGCCCTTCAGCATCTCCTGGGCGGAGAGATAATTGTCGTCCGCATAGGCAAGAAGATCGACAAGTGAATTGCCCAGCCCCAAGACTTCGACCATCGCGCTCATCGCCCCTCTCGAATTGTTTGCAGCGGCGGTTCCTCGCACTGGCGCGAGACGCGGTCAATCGGGCGCACGGGGAATCGCTGGCGGCGCCCTTCCCAATCGGCTCCGCGCCTAGTCCGGAGAGGGCGGCAATTGTCAGCGCCCTCGCATTGCCAACAGACGGGGATTGGATAAGCTCAAATCGGCTTTGATGTCGCTGTCGCGGAAGAGCGGCTCGATCACCCAAGCCGCGCCCGGGCTTCGATGAGGCTCCAACGAGGCCGAGGGAGGGGAAACATGCTCGGGCTGATGCAGAGCCGTCCGCTTCTGATTTCGGGGCTTATCGACTACGCCTCGACCTGGCATGGGCGCCGCGAGATCGTATCCCGCGACCCGGAAGGGGCGATCCACCGCTCGAACTACGCCGAAGTCGCGACGCGCGCCAAGCGTGTCGCGAACGCGCTCGACGCGCTCGGGGTGAAACCCGGCGACCGCGTCGCGACGCTCGCCTGGAACGGCTGGCGCCACCTGGAAATCTACTATGGCGTGACCAGCTCGGGACGCGTTCTGCACACGGTCAATCCGCGCCTCTTTCCCGACCAGATCCAATACATCATGCATCACGCGGAAGACGCGTATGTATTCTTCGACCCCGGTTTTACGCCGCTCATCGAGGAACTCGCGCCGCGACTGCCGCTTGTGCGCGGCTGGGTCGCGCTTTGCGAGGGAAACCAGCTTCCCAAGACGAAGCTTAAGGGGCTTCTCGCCTACGAGGATCTCCTGGCGAAGGCTTCACCTGACTACGAATGGCCGCTCCTCGACGAAAATACGGCCTCGACGCTCTGCTACACCTCCGGCACGACCGGCAATCCAAAGGGCGTGTTGTACAGCCACCGCTCGACGCTGCTGCACGCCTTCGCCGCCTGTGCGGCCGACGCATTCGGCCTTATGGCGCGCGATTCGATCCTCGCCGTGGTGCCGCTCTTCCACGCCAACGCCTGGAGCCTGCCGTTTTCCGCGGCGATGTGCGGGGCGAAGCTCGTGCTCCCGGGTCCGAAGCTCGACCCCGAAAGCCTTTACATGCTGCTCGAGAGCGAGGAGTGCACCAAGGCCTTCGGTATTCCGACAATCTGGCTGAACTTCCTCAGCTGGGTGGAAGCGAACAAGGCAAAACTCGACCTGTCCAAGCTAAAGCTCAAACTTGTCGTCTCGGGCGGAGCCGCGCCGCCCCGGGCGACGATCGAGAAGTTCCGAGACCTGCTCGGCGTGGTCGTGCTGCAGGCCTGGGGAATGACCGAGACGAGCCCGCTCGCCACCGTAGGCTCGCCGCTTGCCAGGCACGAAGGCGTCGACGCAAGCGAACTCGTCGACATGCAGGCCAAGCAGGGGCGTCAAGTGTTCGGCATCGACGTTAAGCTCGTCGGGAGCGACGGGAGCGACCTGCCGAACGACGGCGTTTCTGTCGGCGAACTGAAAGTACGGGGAAACTGGGTGATCTCGGGCTATTTCAAGGGCGAGGGCGGACAGGCGGTCGATAAGGACGGCTGGCTCAGCACCGGCGACGTCGGGACGATTGACGCCGACGGTTACGTGCAGCTCACCGACCGGCTGAAGGACGTCATCAAGTCGGGCGGCGAGTGGATTTCCTCGATTGAGATCGAGAACCTCGCCGTGTCGCATCCAGACGTGTTCGAGGCTGCGGTCATCGCGGTCGAACATCCGGTCTGGCAGGAACGCCCGCTGTTGATCATCCATCCCCGAGAAGGACGAACGCCGACCAAAGCTGCTCTTCTCCAGTTCCTGTCGGAAAGACTGGCCAAGTGGCAGTTACCGGATGATGTCGTGTTCGTCGACGCTCTCCCGCATACCGCGACGGGTAAGCTGCTCAAGACAGAATTACGCCAGCGATTCCACGGTCATCTTGCGGTCAGCGCCTGAGGCCGCGAGCGCGAGATTCACGACAGGGACGATCGGCCGCTCGGCGACGCGTTGAGACGCGCCGCACTGCCCCGGCCTTGACTTTGCAGCTTCCCCAGTCCACATGCGGGTCACGCCGCTACGATGCGGTCATTGGCGCTCCGGCCGCGTGAAGGGTTCTTCAGCCCACCTGCCGTCCGCCCCTTAGTCTTCATTCGACGTCCGGACACGCGGGGCGTTCCCTAACCCCCCGCCGCCATAGGCGCGTCTCGCGTCGCCGCGGCATTTTGAAAGACGTTCACCTTGGATAATTTTCACGGGTTCGGCCTCGCCGCGCCCCTCAATACCGCGCTGGCCAAGCTTGGCTTCGCGCGTCCGACCCCGATTCAGGTCCAGGCAATCCCGCCGCTGATGAAGGGCCGGGATCTCATCGGCATTGCTCAGACAGGCACCGGCAAGACGGCCGCCTTCGCGTTGCCGATCCTCAACCGGATCGTGACCGACCGGCGCCCAGCGCCGAGGGGCGGCGCGCGCGTGCTCGTGCTGAGCCCGACCCGCGAACTCGCGAGCCAGATCGCCCAAAGCTTCCGCGACCTATCGGACGGGCTTGGGCTGAAGATCGCCGTCGTGTTCGGCGGCGTGCCGCATGGCGCTCAGATTCGCGCGCTTCAAGCGGGCCTTGACGTGCTGGTCGCGACGCCCGGCCGTCTCCTCGATCATCTCGACGCGGGCGTGGCGCGTCTCAATGCGGTCGAATTTCTGGTGCTCGATGAAGTCGACCAGATGCTCGACCTCGGCTTCGTCAAGCCGATCCGCCGCATCGTCCGGGAATTGCCCCGGCAGCGGCAGAATCTGTTCTTCTCCGCAACAATGCCTGCCGACATCCGCGCGCTCGCCGGCGAATTGCTGCGCGATCCCATCGAGGTCTCGGTGACGCCCGCCGCCAAGACCGCCGACCGCGTCGAGCACAACGTCCTCCTTATCGAAGCGGCGAAGAAACGCGACCTGCTGGTCGAGCTGTTCAACGATGCCGAGCTCACGCGCGTCCTCGTCTTCACCCGCACCAAGCACGGCGCCGATCGCGTCGGCCGCACGCTCGACGAGGCGGGCGTCAATGCTTCCGTCATTCATGGCAATAAGAGCCAGGGCCAGCGCGAGCGCGCGCTCGCTGCCTTCCGCGCAGGAGAAACGCGCGCGCTCGTTGCGACCGACATCGCGGCGCGCGGCATCGACATCGACGGCGTCAGCCATGTCGTCAATTTTGAACTGCCGCAGGTCGCCGAGGCCTATGTTCATCGCATCGGCCGCACCGCGCGAGCGGGCAAAGCTGGACAGGCGATCTCGCTCTGCGACCATGAAGAACGCGATCTCTTGCGGGCGATCGAGCGCCTGACGCGGCTCACTCTGCCGAAGACCGACCGTCGCGGAGCAGCCGGCCCGAAGCCCGCGCCTGTCGTCCGTAAGGCGGTGAGCGCGCCGGCGCCTGCGCTGTCATCGAAACGTCCGCATCACGCGCCGCATCGAGACGCGCGAGGCGGCAGGCCTGTCGTTGTCGAGACCCGATCGGGCCACCGTCCGGACTTTCGTTCGGGCGGTGCGCGCCTTGGGCGCGAGGTCAAAGGTCGGCGCTGATCGCGGCGCCGTTTGGGCCGGCCTCCAGCGTGAGGCTGGCCGCGGCCGCCAGCGCTTCCCAGTCCTGCCCGTTGGCCAGCGCGACGGGGCATAGAAGTCCATAAAGCTCGGCTGCGACCATCGCGCCGACGACGACGATCGCGTCACGCTCCAGCATCAGGATCGCCGCCGGTCCCTTGCCGAGCCGCAGCGCTTCAGCAAGCGTGGCGCTGCCCGAGCTTGAACCGCGCCCGCACGACATCATCAGCACACGACTCGCCACGCTCGCGCCGCACTGAGGGTGCAAGCGATCGATGATCGTCCCCGTCGCGGAATCAAGGCCGCCCCAGAAGCTGAGCGGCTCATCGAGACGCAGGATCGGCCCGGATGCTGCGCCGGGAACAAGCGTGACGGCGTCGAACACGCGGGGGTTCATAGCCGCGCCACCTTGCCAGCGCGCGCCGAAGCGACGCATTCGGCAAGCGACCCGTAGGCGATCCCGACACCGAGATTGCCCGGCGCGTAATAGGCGCATTTGCCAGAGTTGGTCATGACCGCACCCACGCCAGGCTGCATCAGCGCGCTCACATAGACGCATGTGTCAACGACCAGCTTGACTCGGGCGGCGATCAGCGGCTCCTCCCAGCGCCGCTCGCGGAGTTCCTCAAGCGTGGCGCGGCTGCAGTTGACAAAGATATCGATGAGCGGGCGCGCGCCCTCGAGGAGGGGCATGAGGCGAGCGAATTCTGCTATCGAAAAATGCGGCGTGCCCAGCGAGACGGCGCCGAGCGGCGCGCCGTCGCCCAGGTTGGAGAGTGAGCGCGCCGCTTGGCGCAAATCTTCGGCCGTCAGTTGCAGTCGAAGGTCCGGCGCAAGACGCGCCGCAAGCTGTCTCAAGGTCTGGCGCTTCCGGCGTTCGGCCCACGACATGAAACAGCCCCACCGCGCCGGACGAAGCGGCGGCGGCGCCCAACGCTTTCAGATCATCCTCGCTTATGTCCGAGGGCAGGCCGACGATCGCCGGAACCAGGTTGCCGCAGCGGCGCCCGACCACATGGCCGACCGCGACCGCGAGCCGCTCATTATCCCAATCCTCCGGAACCGAGACGATCTCGACCACCGCCCGCGCGACCCGATTTTCGGTCAGGTGCAGGCCGTATGCGGGGGCGCGGCCCGTCATTGCGCAACACAGGTCGATAAAATCGCCATAGCGATTGGTGCGCGCGCCGATCACCGAATTGGCGAAGACGATGGCGTTCGATTCTCCCCAGGCGATCTGCGCGCCGAAGCGGGGGCGCCAAATGGTCTGGTAGGGCGCGCAGGTGAAAGTGGGCGCGCAGCCGAGCTCGACATGCGCGCGCATGAGCCGGGCTCCGTTCTCCGCGTGCTCCGTTGTTCCGCGAAAGAGTTCGGGATGGATCAGGTCGACCGAGCCGACATTAAGGGTCGTGGGCACGCGAACCTTGCCGCCGAGGTCGATCATCCGCTCGGCGAAGTCGAGGCTGGCGCGCCCATGATAGAGACAGCCGTCGACATGCGCCCCCTCGATATCGATAAGAGAACGCGCGTCGACCGCTTCGGCGAAGCGCACAAGGAGCCGCATCGCAAAGGCCGCGCCCCCGCCGTGAACGCCGTCCAAGAGTTCGCGATCGAGCGGGGAGAGGTCGAGAGCCATTGGCGAGCAGGCTATCGGCCCGCCGTTGGTGCGGTCAAATGCGCGCCTTGTCGCCCCATGTTAGACTCGAATACTGGGAGCTCGGAGCGCCAAATGCTGCTTGTCGCGATCGGCGCGCGCCTGCGCGCAATCTGCCTTGCGCTTCCCGAAGCGAGCGAGGAACTCATGCGGCGCGGACCGTCGTACCGCGTCGCGGACAAGATTTTCGCCCTCGAACGGCCGAGGAACGACGCGCTTGCGCTCTGGTGCAAGGTCCCAGACGGCTCGCGAGAGATCATGCTCGAAGCCGAGCCAGCGCGATTTTTCATTCCCCCTTATTTCGGCGCCAAGGGCTGGATCGGCGTCGGCTTGGACGCGGCGGCCGACTGGCGCGAAATCGAGGCCTTTGTGCGCCGTAGCTATCGGCTCGTTGCGCCAAAGCGGCTCGCCAAGCTGATGGCGTGAGCCGAACTTTCGCGGGCCTGATTGCAAGCGCGCGGCGCTCTGTATTAGCGTCGCGCGCAAACGCGCTCTTTTGAGGAAATGCCCCATGCTGCAAACCGCGCCTGATCGGCGCCCACCAGATGGGGTTCCGGTTTGTGAGATCGATCCGTTCTCGCTCGATTTCCTGCGCGATCCACATCCTGCACACGAAGCGCTGCGAGAGGCTGGACCGATCGTGTGGCTCGAAAAGTACGGCGTCTATGCCGCCGCGGGGCACGCCGAGGTCAGGCAGATCCTCAACGATCCCGTGACATTCTGCTCGAGGCGAGGCGTGGGCTTGAGCGACTTTCAACGCGAGAAGCCATGGCGGCCGCCAAGCGTGGTGCTCGAGCGCGACCCGCCCGAGCATGACCGAGCGCGCGCCGTCCTCAATCGCGCCCTGTCGGCGACGGTGATGCGATCCTTGCGGTCTCGCTTCGCCGAGGCGGCGGATGAGCTCGCAGAGAAAGCTAGCGCGCAAGGCTCGCTTCGATGCGGTCGCCGATTGCGCCGAAGTCTATCCGATGATGGTGATGCCGGACGCGATTGGGCTCTCGGATCAAGGCCGCGAGCACCTGTTGCCCTACGCGGCGACCGTGTTCAACATGTTCGGCCCCGATAACGAATTGCGCCGCGCGGCGGTCGCGCAAATGGCGCCGCACGTCGAATGGATTGCGTCGCAGTGCAAGCGTGAGGCGCTATCGGACGACGGCATTGGAGCCGCGATCCACGCCGGGGCGGACGCGGGCGAAGTGACGCGCGAGGAGGCGGAACTGCTGGTCCGGTCGCTGCTCAGCGCGGGCATTGATACGACCGTTCACGGCCTCGGCGCCGCGATCCGGCAACTGGCGCTCAATCCGGATCAGTTCGCGGCGCTGCGCGCCAATCCGTCTAAGGCCCGCGCGGCGTTCGAAGAGGCCGTGAGGCTCGAAACTCCGGTGCAGACGTTTTTCCGCACCACGACGCGAGAGGCCGAGATTGGCGGCGCGACAATCCCCGAGGGCGAGAAGATGCTGATGCTGCTTGGCGCCGCCAACCGCGACCCGCGCAAATGGCCCGACCCTGACCGCTACGACATCGATCGCACGACCACGGGCCACGTCGGCTTCGGCGGCGGCGTTCACATGTGTGTGGGCCAGTTGCTGGCGAGGCTGGAAGGCGAGACACTGCTCGGAACGTTCGCGCGCGTCTTCGCGCGCATCGAGCCGGACGGCGAGCCGACACAACTCATGAACAACACGCTGCGCGGCTGGACGCGGCTTCCGGTGATCGTAACGCCGGAGTGATTCCTGCGTAGCCCAGCGCCCTCACGTCCCCCTGGGCTTCGCGCGGGCGGTCGGCGCGGCCGCGGCGGGGTCCTCGGGCCAGAAATGGCGGGGATAGCGGCCGCGAAGGTCGGCGCGCACGGCGGCCCAGGAGCCGCGCCAAAAGCCTGGCAGGTCGCGCGTGATCTGGATCGGACGATGAGCGGGCGAAAGCAGATGGAGGGTGAGCGGAATGCGCCCGCCGGCCAGCGCCGGGTGTTTGTTGAGCCCGAATAACTCTTGGACGCGCAGCGCGATCGCCGGGCCGCCTTCGGCTTCGTAATCGATCGGCGCGGCGGTCCCGGTCGGCGCCTGGAAGTGAGTTGGCGCCTCGTCAATGAGGCGCCGCGCCAAGTCCCAGGGCAGCGCCGCGTCGAGAGCGCTCGCGAGGTCGTCGGCGACGATCTCGTCGAGCTTCGTCTTCCCAACGAGGAAAGGCGCGAGCCAGCCGGGATCGGCGGCGAGCGCCTCGTCCGATAGGTCCGGCCATGCCTCGCCCTCGGCCTGCGGCCAGGAACATCACTCGATCGCGCCGCTGCTTGAGCGCTTTTGTCCACGGCAGGCGCGCAAGACCAAGCGAAAGGACGCCGCGCGCGAGCGCCAGCGCGGCCTCGTCGTTCGGCGGAACAGCGAGCGTCTGCTCGGCAAGGATGAGCGCGCCAAGCCGGCGGCGGCGGCGCGCCCGCAATGATGCCGAGCCGCGGTCGAAGCTCAGTTCATCCGCAGTTTCGATCGACGCGCCGGCGATTCTTTCAATGTCGTCGAGCGTGAGCGCCGCAGCGGTGAGGATGCGCGCTGAGGCGGCCCGGCCCGCGATTTCTCCGATGGCGAGATACGGTTCGCCAGCCAACGGATCATGCGCTTCCAGCGCGGCCGCGCGGCCGTTGGCCATGAGGAACTCGCCGCGCCGGCCGCGGCTCATGGCAATGCGATCGGGGAAGGCTGAGGCGAGCAGGGGACCGACTGAAGTCGACGCCGGCCCTCATCCGGCCGCTTCGCGGCCACCTTCCCCCAGAGGGGGAAGGGGAGCCGGCGGCGCCGTTGAGCTTCTCTCCCCTCTCCCTCGGGGAGAGGGGTCGGGGGTGAGGGCCTGCGCCCTCGCCGAAAGCCCGCGAGCCAGGCGTCTCGCGTCTTCGGCACGCGGCGAACGATCACGGCGAAAGGCCTCGAGCCTGTTCGCGAGATCGACCGAATCGCCGCCGAGCCCGCGTTCGGTCAGCACGACGGCGATTTCGCTAGCCACCATCGCTTCGCCCTCGCGGGCGGCGTTGACCACCATGCGCGCGAGACGCGCCGGCAGCGCGAGGCTCGCGATTGCGCGGCCCTCATCGGTAATGCGTCCATCGCCGTCAACGGCGCCGATCGCGGTCAAGAGGCGCATGCGCCTCCTTTAGCGCGCCGCGCGGGGGTGGATCGAGAAAGGCAAGTTTCGATGGATCGGCGACGCCCCAAAGGGCGCAGTCGAGCGCGAGACCGGAGAGATCGGCGGAGAGAATCTCCGGCGCGGCGTAGGGTTGAAGGCCGCCGTTCGCGGCCTCCTCCCATAAGCGATAGCAAACGCCCGGCTCCGTGCGCCCCGCGCGCCCGCGTCGCTGATCGGCGTTCGCCCTGCTGACGCGGACCGTTTCGAGACGCGTCAGCCCTATATCCGGCTCATAGACCGGAACGCGCATGAGCCCGCTGTCGACGACGACGCGCACGCCTTCGATGGTGAGCGACGTCTCGGCGATCGACGTGGCGAGCACGATCTTACGCCGGCCCGCAGGCGCCGGCGCGATGGCGAGGTCCTGCGCGCGGCTGTCCAGCGCGCCATAGAGCGGCGCAATGTCGACGTCAGGGCGCTTGACGCGCGCTTGCAAGGTCTCCGCGACGCGGCGGATTTCGCCCTGCCCCGGCAGGAAGACGAGGATCGAGCCGCTTTCGCTTCCGAGCGCATCGAGCGTGACGCGCGCGACCTCGTCTTCGATGCGCGCGCTTGGATTGCGACCGACATATCGTGTGGCGACAGGGAAGGCGCGGCCTTGGCTTTCAATCAAGGGCGCTTGGTTATGAAAGGACTGGCCAAGCAACGAGCGGACGCGCGCGCCGTCGAGCGTCGCCGACATGACAAGAAGTCGCAAGTCCTCGCGCAGACCTTGCTGCGCGTCGAGGGCGAAGGCGAGGCCAAGGTCGGCGTCGAGCGAGCGCTCGTGGAACTCGTCGAACAGAACGGCCGCCACGCCTTCAAGAGCGGGATCGCCGAGGATCATTCGCGTGAACACGCCCTCGGTCACGACCTCGATACGCGTGCGTTTCGAGACGAGGCTCGTGAGCCGCACGCGCAGGCCGATCGTTTCGCCAACCTTTTCCCCGAGCGTCGCGGCCATGCGGGCGGCGGCCGCGCGGGCCGCGAGACGGCGCGGCTCAAGCAGGATGAAGCGCTTGCCCTTCGCCCAGGGCTCATCGAGAAGCGCGAGCGGCGCGCGTGTCGTCTTGCCGGCGCCGGGCGGCGCGACCAGCACGGCGCTCGAATGCTTGGCGAGCGCCGTGCGGAGCTCGGGCAGCACGTGGTCAATCGGCAGAGGGGTCAGCGGGCTCGCCATTTTGCGGCCCTCCTTGGCAAGCCTTGGCGAGCAGCGCAACAGGCCTGTCAGGCTGCGAAAGCCAATGAAACCCCGGATGCAATCGGAGCCAGGCCATTCGGGCCAACGTCGGCCGTGCGTCTATGACCTAACTCATGCGACGCTGCGCGATCGCCCTTGCCAATAGGGCGCGCGCAGGGCCTTTCTGTCCACCTTGCCGAGCCCGGTGACCGCGATCGCTTCGACGAACTCGATCGTCTTCGGCGCCCAGGGGCCGCCGCGCTTGGCCTTCACATGCGCATGCAGCGTTTCGAAGTCGGCGGCTACGCCGGTCTTCAAGACGACGAAGGCCTTCACCGCCTCTCCCCATTTGTCGTCCGGAACGCCGATCACCGCCGCCGAGCCGACGGCCGGGTGCGACATCAGCGCGTCCTCGACTTCACGCGGATAGATGTTGAAGCCGCCGGAGATGATCATGTCCTTGATGCGGTCGACGATGTAATAGTAGCCGTCCTCGTCCTGCACCGCGACGTCGCCGGTGTGCAGCCAGCCGCCGCGGAACGCGTCGTCAGTGGCGTCGGGGCGCTTCCAGTAACCGTTCATCACCAGCGCGCCGCGCACGCAGATCTCGCCTGACTCGCCCGGCTTGACCTCGTTCATGTCGAGATCGAACAGCTTCACCTCGACAAGCGGATTCGGACGTCCGCACGAGCCGAGGCGCCGGGGATGTGCTGGATCATGGTCGACTTTCCGAGCGTGGTGATGCACTGCGGGACCTCGGTCTGGCCGTAGAACTGCAGGAAGACGTTGCCGAAGATCTTCATGCCCTCGAGCAGGCGGTCCGGCGACATCGGCGCCGCGCCGTAGATGATCATCTCGAGCGAGGACAGGTCATACCGCGCGCGAACGTCCTTGGCGTCGATCAGCGCATAGATCATCGTCGGCACGAGCAGGACGGTGTTGATCTTCTCGGCCTCGATCGTGCGGCAGTAGGTCTCGATGTCGAAGCCCGGCAGCACGCGGACGAACCCGCCCCGCATCAGGGTCGGGAAGATGTTGACCCCGCCCGCGTGGGTGATCGGCGTCGCCGCGAGATAGCGGATGTCCTGCGGCCACTCCCAGTCGGAGAAGATGATCGCCGACATGTTGAGAACGCAGCGGTGCGCGATCATCACGCCCTTCGAGCGCCCGGTCGTGCCCCCGGTATAGGCGAGCCAGCAGATCGCCTCCGCGTCGCCTTCGTCCACGAGCGGCGCGAGCCTCCATGGACTTCATCTCGGCAACGAGGTCGCGCGCCGCCTTCCATCGGCCCGAACGACAGGAGATGCTTGAGGCGCGGGACCCTGCCCTTGATCGCGCGGCCGCGTTCGGCGAACTTCGCGCCCTCGACGATCAGCGCGTCGGCCTCGGCGTCTTCGACGATGAAGGCGTGGTCGTCTTCCGCCGCGAGCGGATGCAGCGGCGTATATCGCAGCCCCATCACCGCGGCGGCGGTGACCACCGCCCAGGTCTCGACCCGGTTCGTCGCCAGCAGCGACGACCCCGTCGCCTTTCTTGAGACCGAGGGTCCGGAACAGGGCGACAACGCGTCCGGCCGCTTGCCCGAGTTCGCGATAGGTCCAGCGGGTCTGATTGTCGGCGATGGCGGGCCGATCGGCGAATCGTTTGATCGCCGTGATCAGCATTGCGCCGACCGTGCCGCCCTCGTGCAGCGATCCCATGACGTTCTCCCTGGTCTTTTCAAGGGAGCTTAGCCTACGCTCGCGCCGTAGGAAAACGTATCCGCCCAGCGCTGCCGGCAGTCTGGCTGCTCAGCCACCACCCGATCGAAGAGATACGATCGGGGCGGTTTCGGAGGAAACCGCGTCGTCCCTCCCCTTCTTTGGCGCCAAAGTCTGCACAAAAAGGACGGGCCTCCTTGCGAGGGCCCGCCTCGGATTTGCGTGGAACGATGGCTACGTCCCGACCGACTCCGTCGTCTGCAGCGTCGAGAGGTCGAGCCGCACGCCCGGGCCCATCGTCGAGGAGACGGCGGCGCTCAGAAGATAGTGCCCCTTCGCGCCCGCGGGCTTCGCCTTGTTCACCGCGTCGACGAAGGCGCGAATGTTCTCGGCGAGCTTGTCGTCGGCGAACGAGGCCTTGCCGACCGAGCCCTGGACGATGCCGGCCTTCTCGGCGCGGAACTCGACCGCGCCGCCCTTGGACGCCGCGACTGCCGCCTTCACGTCCATCGTCACCGTGCCGACCTTCGGGTTCGGCATCAGGCCGCGCGGGCCCAGCACCTTACCGAGACGGCCGACGAGCGGCATCAGGTCCGGAGTGGCGATGCAGCGGTCGAAGTTGATCTCGCCGGCCTGCACCTGGGCGACCAGGTCCTCGGCCCCGACGATGTCGGCGCCGGCGGCGCGGGCTTCGTCCGCCTTGGCCCCGCGCGCGAACACCGCGACGCGCAGCGTGCGCCCGGTGCCGTTCGGCAGGTTGACGACGCCGCGCACCATCTGGTCGGCGTGCTTCGGATCGACGCCGAGATTGATCGACAGTTCGACCGTCTCGTCGAACTTGGCGGTGGCGTTGGTCTTGACCAGCTTGACCGCGTCTTGGAGCGCGTAAAGCTTAGTGCGCTCGACCGTCTCGCGCGCCTTCAGAACTCTCTTGCCGTGATGCGCCATGGGTTAGCTCTCCACCACTTGCAGGCCCATCGAACGGGCCGAGCCTTCGATCATCTTCATCGCGGATTCGATCGTGTCGCAGTTGAGGTCGACGATCTTCTGCTGAGCGATCTCGCGCACCTGTTCCTTGGTCACCTTGCCGACAAAGCCGCGGCCCGTCGTCTTGGCGCCTGAGGCGGGCTTCTTGCCGAGCTTGAGGTTCGCCGCCTTCTTCAAGAAGAAGGTCACCGGCGGCTGGCGCATCTCGAAGGTGAACGAGCGGTCCTGATAGGCGGTGATGACGACCGGGATCGGCGCGCCCTTCTCCAATTGCGCGGTGCGCGCATTGAAGGCCTTGCAGAATTCCATGATGTTGAGGCCGCGCTGTCCGAGCGCGGGACCGATCGGCGGCGACGGATTGGCCGCGCCTGCCGGCACCTGCAGTTTGATATAGCCGGTAATTTTCTTAGCCATGAGGCTGCTCCATGCGCGGGCGCAAGCCTCTAGGTCGCCCCGAAGACTTACGCCAGGTTGCAGTTCGTGGTGCGAACGTTAAGCCCCGGCTGGCGACCGGGCGTTCTCCCACGTTTTCCGTGAAGGCGCGGCGGATAGCAGGATTGCGGCGCGGACGCAACACGCGATGCTCGATCTTGTGAGCGAGCACTGATCGATGCCCTCAGTCCAACGCGAAACCGATATCCGGAAAGTTACACCCCGCTTAAATGGGACGATACGCATTGACTTAAGACGAATCCAAATCTCTTTAGAAGTGCCTTAGCGCACTGATCGCAAGAGCATTGTCGTATTCGTTCTTCTCCTCCTCATGTTTCCCTTCGGCCCGGAAAGCAAGGCCGAGGCGGACGTGCGCGTCACTGTTGCGCGGATCGATAGCAATGGCCGTCTTATATTCATCAATTGCTTGCGTCAGAAAGCCAAAATCCTGAGTTGGACTCCCCTTATCATAGAACACACTCCCTAGATTGAGGTGTGCATACGGATCGTGTGAATCGATTGTGACGGCCTTGTTGTATTCATCAATAGCTTTCTTGTTGTATTCATCAACCGCGTTCTGAGTCTTACCTTGCTCCCGATAGGCGCGGCCCAAGTTATTGTGCGCAAACGCGTTATTCTTATCGATCGTAATCGCCTTTTTGTAATCGTCGATTGCCAGAATCGTTTCTCTTTTATACATCAGAGCGTTACCCCTACTGACATACCCGTCAGGGATATCTGGTTTTGACTTGATGGCCTTTGCTGCTTCTCGCTCCGCCTCGTCTGGGGCACCTGAATTTAGCTGCAGTGAGCTTACTAAAATATGCGCGCGAGCCACCTTTTCGTCGTGCGGGGGATAGGTCGATATAATCTGACGCGCGAGCTCTATCGATTTTTTGCGATCTTTCTGGGCAAATGAAGCGGCAACAACATACGGATCAATCACGCTGAATATGCCGCTCGCGGCCGACGGCAACAATTCGTCAAATTCAGCAAAGCTTCCAAAGACCACGAGTCTCTTGTGATTCCCTTTATGATCTAAGTTGATAACAAGTTTTAGTCGATCGCCGACAGATTCTATGCTTCCAGAAACTATCGCGGTATTCTCTACCCCAAGACGTGCGCGGATTTCCGCGGCGACCGCGTCCACCGAAATGCCTGTTTCAGGCAGCGTGATCTTTGGCTCATCCCCCTGCAAGACAATCTCAGCCGTCCTCTCTGTTGTAGCGGCTTCCTTGACGAGGTCAAACAATGCAGCGCGCAATTGGCGGCTCACCGCTTCGGAGGAATAACCCTTGGCACTCAATGTGGTTGGCACCGAGATCGGGAGAACTTCGATTGTCGACGACATGACCGCTTGATAGAGCAAGATTGCGACGCCCAAAAACAAAAGCGTTCCCAACACATTCAAGGCTACCGATCGGAGAAATGACCAAGCGTCGACCGCACGGATCAACAAATTCGATCGTTTCCGCTCCGCATCTTCAAAATCCAGTCGACTCGGACCCTGAGTTTCCGCGAAGCGCCGCCTGATGTGACGGACCAACCCGACCATTAGCGCGCTCGCTTTCGGCCTTTCGCTTTCGGTAGATCCCTCATCCGAGTGTGTCTGTCTCTTCCGAGGGCCCGCAACTTGTTGGGCAGCCACTGTGCCGGTTGAGATTTTACTTTGTCGGCGCTTCGCGAGATGACCAAATCTTCTTTGCGGCCTTTCTCCTCAATGCGGTTCTCGCAGCCAAGATACCGGTATTGGCGAATCTACTCCACTCTCGGAGGCCTGAGGGTCGCCTCCCACCACTGCGTGTTGCACTGCTTGAAGGATATTTGGAGCCCCAACGGCCGGCGCAATCGGTCCTGACCCAAGCACGATATTTGCGGGCTTAGGGGCCTCGCCCGACATTGAATTTTGAAGCGCCCCTAGGATATTGGGCGGCCCAGCCCACGCCGTTGTGCACCCCCCGCGCAACCCGGATCGCGGGTGCAGATATTTCAGATCGGCCTGCTTGCGCGCGATTTGCGCCTTTATCTCTTCGATTTGCTCCTTGATCTCCTCGCATTGAGGGGGCGGGTCTGAGCCGAAAATCAGAAACTTATGGTTTTCGCAGCCAATAGAGTGCGCATTGACTTTTGCTTCGGCAAGTAGGCGTTCAGCTGCGTGAACCTGCGCACCCTGGTCGGTCGGTTCTGCGACGGATGGTTGCGGTCGGGCACAGTCTAGAGCGTCCTGAGCGGCTGCCTCGCTACCAGCGAGCGCTGTGGCAAGCATAAATGCGACAGCCATCACGCTGCGACGCACCGTCAGAGTTTGGGGACCCCCCGCCAACCGCATTATCGCCCTCGTTTTGTTGTTATTCCAGCCTGCGGCGGACCTTCACTCCTCACGTCACGATTTCAAATTCCGGCACACACTGAATTTCTCTAGCAACTGTATTTGCCGTCCCTTTCAAAGCTGGCACGCCTTCGGGGATTTCGCAAGTCCTTTCACTTGTCGGCCGCTGGACATCGCCGGTCCCTGCGATCACTCGAGTGTGTCTGCGTGCCCCCGTCGAAGCGCGAGACCCCTCTCGAATCCGATCAGTCGGTCGTCTCCACGAAAGTGGCACGGCATAGCCGTACCACCGCCAGCGTAGCGGCGGCGCTGCGCAGCAACCGGACAGATGGCGAGCGCATAGCCAATCTCGGCGAGACGGGCGCTTGCTCCACATCGGCGTGCCTCCGGCTTCCCCGCAGTTTGCCAAATCGTCACCGGGTCGGTCCGTCTCGCGTCTCGGGCATGCTGAACACAGCCAGGAAGCTGATCACGCCCGCAACCGCAATGTAATAGCCGACCCAGGCGACGCCTCCGCTCGCTTCCAGAACCTGCGCCAAGGACGGCGCGAAGGAGGCGCCGAGGATGCCGCCGAGATTGTAGGCGCTGGCCGCGCCCGTGTAGCGGACGGGAACAGGGAAAAGCTCAGGCAACAGCGCCCCAAGCGGCGCGAAGGTGAGCCCCATCGCGCCGAGCGCCAGCGCGAAGAAGGCGAAGACGCCAGCCGTCCCCGCAGAGAGGAGAGCCGGCATCGCCAATCCGACGGCGATCGCGAGCACCGCGGAGACGAGAAGCACCGGCCGTCGGCCAAAACGATCCGCAAGCGCGGCGGAAAGCGGGGTCGCAAGCGCCATGAAGACAATTGCCCCGCACAGCAATCCGAGAAAGTGCACGCGCGAGATGCCGAGCGCTCCGCACGCCATAGCCAAGGGCGTAGACGGTCGCGATGTAAAAGAGCGCGTAACAGACCACGATCGCCAGAGACCCTTGGATCAGCGCCGGCAAATGATCGCGAAAGATCACCGTCGCCGGCACGGCGACCCGCCGATCTCGCTCGATTGCCTTGAACGCCGGGGTCTCCTCGAGCGAGACGCGCACATAGAGTCCAATCGCCACCAGCACGGCGCTGAGAAGGAACGGGACCCGCCACGCCCAATCGACGAAGGCCGCTTCGCCGAATCCGACGAGCAACAGAAGAAAGAGCCCTGTCGCGATGAGGAAGCCGATCGGCGGGCCGAGTTGCGGGAACATGCCGTACCAGGCGCGTTTTCCCTCGGGCGCATTTTCGACCGCGATCAGGGCCGCGCCGCCCCATTCGCCGCCAAGCCCGACACCCTGCACGAAACGCAAAGCGGCGAGCGCCAGCGGCGCGAACACGCCCGCGCTTGCGTATGACGGCAGCGCGCCGATCAGCGTCGTCGCCAGCCCCATGGTCAGCATGGTGGCCACGAGCGTCGACTTGCGGCCGATCCGATCGCCGAAATGCCCGAACAGGAAGGAGCCGACGGGACGCGCAAGGAAGGCGAGGCCGAATGTCAGATAGGCGTTGAGCGTCTGCGTTTCGGGGGCGGATTTCGGGAAGAACATTGGCCCGAACACGAGCGCAGCCGCGGTGCCGAATATATAGAAGTCGTAGAACTCGATCGTCGTGCCGACGAGGCTCGCAAGCGCGATCTTGCCGACGCCCGTGCGCGGCGCTTCGTTTGCTCGTGCGGCCGCTATCGTCGTCATGGTCGTTCCCTCGTATCCATAATCGGCGGCGTCTTACCGCTTCAAATCTCCGCGTGCTCCTTATCGAAGCGCCACACCTCCTCGAATCCCATCAGCCGGTTCATCTCCGCAAAGGAATAGAGCGGTGCGGATGAGCCGAGCGACGAGCCGGTCTCGCGGATTTGCCGATACACCGTCTCCAGCGCCGCCGCGGCGCTGAGCAGGCCCGCGACCGGATAGATCGCGAGCGCGTAGCCGATCTCGGCGAGGCGCGCGTTGCTCAACATCGGCGTCCGTCCGCCCTCGACCATGTTGGCGATGAGCGGCTTGTCGCCGAGCTCACGGCCGATCGTCGCCATTTCGTCCTCCGTCTCTGGCGACTCGACAAACAGCATGTCCGCCCCCGCCTCGGCGTAAGCGTGGGCCCGGCGGATTGCTTCGGACAAACCCTTTGACGTTCGCGCGTCAGTGCGGGCGATGATGAGAAAATCGGGGCTTGTCCGCGCTTCTGCGGCGACTGCGATCTTGCGGACCATCTCGTCTGCCGGAATGACGCGGCGGTCGGGCGTATGCCCACACTTCTTGGGGAATTCCTGGTCCTCGAGCTGGATCGCCGCCGCGCCGGCCCGCTCGTAGCCGCGGACGGCATGGCGCACGTTGAGCAGCCCGCCATAGCCGGTGTCGCCGTCGGCGATGAGCGGCGATTCCGCCATGCGCGCCATCGCCTCGACCCGGCCGACCATGTCGGCATAACTGGCAAGCCCGGCGTCGGGAAGCCCGAGGTTGGAGGCGACCGCGCCGTATCCGGTCATGTAGAGGGCGTCGAAGCCCATGGCCGCCGCCATCCGTAGCGAGACCATGTCGTAGACGCCCGGCGCCGCGATCACGCGGTCCTTGGGGCGGGCGTTCAGAATCTCACGGAGTTTGGGCACGGCGAAAATTCCCGATGTTACTCTTCGCGGCCCTGCCGAGGTCGAGCGTCGCCAGGTTGCGAGCGACTTTGTGTTAGAGCGGCGGAGCCGCGCGCCGCAACACCGTCGTTTTGATCCTCAGCGTCGCGTCGGCCGGAATTCCGCACAAATTGCATTCTCCCGCGGTCACCGATCGGCCAAAAAGCGCGACTATACAGCGGACGGGTAGGGCATTTTGGTATGGAGATGCGCCATGAAGAAATTCCTCGCTCTTTATACGGCCAATGCGGACGCAATGGCCGATATGATGAAGAATTCCACGCCCGAACAACGAAAGAAAGGAACGGAAGCGTGGACGAAGTGGATGGAGCATAACAAGGCGTCGCTCGCCGATCGGGGCGCTCCCGTTGGCAAGACCAAGCGCATAGACGCAAAGGGAGTTAAAGACGCCAAAAACGATGTCTGCGGCTATTCAATTGTCCAAGCGGACTCGGCTGACGCAGCGGCGAAGATATTCGGGAAAGATCAGCCGTTTTTGCAAATGCCGGGCGCGGCGATCGACATGATCGAAATCTTGGAGATGCCCGGCGCATAGGCGCCGACCCCAGGGGGAAACAACAAGGGGCCGCCGAAGGGGCCCCTTTCTCCGTCGGCGGCGCGGGGTCGCCGGCCGGCGCGCAATACAATCGCAAGAGCAAATGCCTTAAGGTGGAACCGCGCGCGAGTTGCGTCGCGATAGGACCGGGGAGGCAAACACATGACGATTGTCAAGCACAGCATTGACGCCGAAACAGCGGAGAAGGCGATCGCGGCGACGGCCAAGAAGGCGACCGAACTCAAACTCAAGATGTGCATCGCCGTCACTGACGAGAGCGGCGATATCAAGGCTTTCCTTCGGATGGACGGCGCGCCGAAGCTTTCGATCGATATCGCGCTCAACAAGGCCTACACCGCCGCCTCGTTTTCGATGCCGACGCATGCCTGGTTCGACTTCATCAAGGACGATCCGCCACTGCTGTATGGCATCACGCACACGCCACGCCTGACCGTCTTTGGCGGTGGATTTCCAATCAAACTTGAGGGCGAGGTCGTTGGCGCGATCGGCTTGAGCGGCGGCCATTATACGCAGGACATGGAATGCGCGCGAGCGGGGCTGGCTGCAATCGGCGCCGAGCCGTTGTAGGCGCCAAGAGCCCGCCCAGCACGTCCTGTTCGCGGGAGCGGGCGCGCCGGCTGTGCCCAAATGCAAATGCAGAGTGCTCTAGCCGGCCACGATCTCCTCGAACGCCGACCGCACGCGTTTGCGCGCTTCGCCAAGCGCGGCCGCGAATGCCTCGAAGTCGGGAAAGCCGACCGCCGCGGCGATGCGGCGCTTGACCCCCGTCGCGGCCTTCGCGGGATCGAACGGGCCGGATGTCGAAAGGCGCATGAATTGCGTTGCGTCCGTATAAAGCCGGTGGGCGTCGATGAGGACTTCGGCCTGTTCGGGCGTGATCAGTCCCGCGCGGCCTGCCATGTCCACGACCTTGTGGGTTGAGACGTCGAGGACGCCCGGATGGTCGTGGGCGAAGGCCAGCTGCAGATACTGGGCGATGAATTCGATGTCGATAATGCCGCCTGCAGCGAGCTTCAGGTCCCAGAGGTCGCTGTCGCCCTTTTCCTTGGCGATGAGCGCGCGCATCGCCAGGGTTTCCCTGCGCGATCTTGGCTGCGTCGCGCTTGCGGGTCAGTGTCTGACGCACCGTCTCGGCGACGTCGACGCCGAGGCTCGCGTCGCCGGCGACGAAGCGGGCGCGGGTCAGCGCCATGTGCTCCCAGGTCTCCGCCTCGTCCTGCTGGTAAAGCTTGAACGAGGCGAACTGGGTCGCGAGCGGACCCTGGCGCCCCGAGGGCCTGAGGCGCATGTCGACTTCGTACAGGCGGCCCGCTTTGGTCGGCGCGGTCAGGGCCGAGATGAGCCGCTGCGTCAGCCGCGCATAGTAAAGGGTGGGACCCAGTCGCTTCCCGCCGTCCGACTCGCTCGCGTCGGCGGGAAAATCGTAAATGAGCATAAGGTCGAGATCAGACGCCGCAGTCATTTCGCGTGAGCCGAGCTTGCCGAGCGCGACGACCGCGACCCGGCCGCCGCGTATGCGTCCGTGCTCGCTGGCGAAGGCCTTGATCACGCGCTTGAGCAGCGCGGCGATCAACCCCTGCGCCAATGCGCTGTAGGCGCGCCCGGCCCGGTCGGGGTCGAGGCGGCCCGAAAGCAGATTGAGGCCGATATGAAACATTTCCTCGGCGGCGAAGTCGCGCGACAAATTAAGCGCGTCTTCGAGGCTCTGCCCTTGGGACACAAAAGTCTCGACCCGCGCGCCCATCGCCTTGTCGTCAAAGCTCGTGTCGAAGTCGAGGCTACGGGCCGGATCAATCGCGGCGTCGAGCACGTGCGGCCGGGACGCGATCACCTGCGCCAGCCGCGGGGCGCTGCCGAGCACGTCGCCAAACAACTCGCGCAACGATGCGTTCGAGCGCAGGATCGACAAGAGCTCAACGCTGGCGGGCATCCGCGCCAGCGCTTCGTCGAAGGCAGAAAGCGCGGCGTCGGCGTCGCCCGATCCGGCGAAGGCTTCGAGCAGCGCCGGCGTCAGCTCCGTCAGCACCTCCCGCGCGCGGGCGCTGCGGACCGCCGCGCGCCGGCCGAAGTGCCAGCCGCGAACAGTCTCCGCTGCGACTTCCGGGCGCTGAAACCCCAGCTCGCGCAGGGTGGCGAGCGTGGCCGGATCGTCGGCGACGCCGGTGAAGACGAGATTGCCTGAGGCGACGCTGAGCGCCGGCGCGTCCTCGAACAGCCGCGCGTAATGCCGCTCGACTCGAGTCAGGTGATGGGTAAGGTCGGCGGCGAAACGATCAAGCCTGGCGTAGCCACAGAATTTGGCGAAGCGCGCAAGCGCCGGGCGCTCGAAAGGAAGGCGCTGCGTCTGCTCGTCGGCAACCATCTGCAGCCGATGTTCGACACGGCGCAGGAACGCATAGGCCTGTTTTAAGTCGTCGAGCGCCTCTCCGCTGATCCATTTGTCCGCGCAGAGCTGTTGAAGCATGTCGAGCGTACGCGACCCGCGCATCTGAGGGCGGCGTCCGCCAAAAATGAGTTGCTGCGTCTGGACGAAAAACTCGATCTCGCGGATGCCGCCGCGTCCAAGTTTGACATCGTGGCCGGGCACGACGACCTGCTCGTGGCCGCGCACGGCGTGGATCTGGCGTTTCATCGCATGGATGTCAGCGATCGCTGCATAATCGAAATACTTGCGCCAGATAAACGGCGCGAGGTCGGCCAGGAAACGCTCGCCAAGCTTGAGGTCACCCGCCGCCGGGCGCGCTTTGATCAGCGCGGCGCGCTCCCAGTTCTGACCGACGGTCTCGTAATACTGATATGCGCTCACGATCGAGAGCGCGACCGGCGTCGAGGCGGGGTCAGGCCGCAGGCGCAGATCGACCCTCAGCACGTAGCCTTCGCTGGTCCGCTCCTGCATGAGGCGCGCCAGCGCCTTGGTCAGACGCACGAACAACGGTCCTGGCTCAGTTCCTTGCGGAATCGATGGCGCGGCCGGGTCGAAAAGGACAATAGGGTCGATGTCGCTTGAATAGTTGAGCTCGCGCGCGCCATGCTTGCCGAGCGCCAGGACAACCACGCCGGAGCCGTTCTCGGGATCGGGCGCATCAGCGTCGAGCGACAAAAGTCCGGCGCGGGCGTGCTTGCGCAACAGGAAAGCGAGCGCGGCGCGGACGGCGGCGTCAGCGAAACGGGTCAGCGCCTCAGTGGCCATGACGACATCCCAGACCCCGCCGATGTCGGCAAGCGCGATCAAAAGCGCCGATTCGCGTTTGGCGCGCCGCAGCGCCGGCATGAGATCCGTCTCGTGCTCGTCGCGACGTGACGCGAGCGCCTCAACGAGCGCGTCGAGCGATTCCCCGGGCGGACGCCCGAGCAGCCGGACAAGCCTGGCCGGGTCTTCCAGGACCAGCGCCCACAGGTAAGGCGAGTGATCGGCGAGGCCGAGAAGGACATCGCGCGTCCGGCCGCGTTCGAGCTCGGGCTTAAGCTCCGCGGCTGACGCGCTCTGGAGCAGCGCTTCGAGGCGGCGACGCGCTTCGGCCGGCGCGGAGAGTCGGGGCGCCTCGACGAGGCCTTCAGCGAGCGTTGCGGTCATTCAAGACCAGGTCGGCGGGCGCCCGCGACTGAGGCCGGTCGTCCGCAGCGGGCAGAGTCAGGCGCACGCGAAGTCCGGGCTGATTGTCCTCGAGTTCGACCGTTCCTCCATGCATGCGCGCAACCGCCGCGGCGAGCGAAAGTCCTAAGCCGGAACCCGGCCGCGAACGCGAGCCTTCGAGGCGCACGAACCGGTCGAGCACCCGCGCCCGGTCTGCCGGCTCAATTCCGGGACCCCGGTCGGCGACCGTGAGCACGACGGAGTCGCCGACCCGCCGAGCGGTGATGACGACGTCCGGAGTTCCCTCCGCGTCGACGTCGCCCTTGTTCGTGGCTCCATATTTGAGCGCGTTGTCGACAAGGTTGGCGATCGCCTGGCCGATCAGCTCGCGATTGCCGCGAACCTTGAGTCCATCCTCGGCGCGGACCGTCAGCGCCACGCCCTCATCTTCGGCGATCGGCTCATAAAGCTCGGCGACGCTCCTCGCCGCCTCGCCGATGTCGAGTGGCTGAAGCGGCCCCAGCTCGCCGCCCGCTTCCGCGCGCGCGATCAACAGGAGCGCGTTGAAAATGCGGATGAGCTGGTCTGATTCTTCGATCGTCTTCTCGAGCGCCTGACGATAGGTCGCGGCGTCGCCGTTGAAGGCGAGCGCCGCTTCGGCATGGTTGCGCAGGCGAGTGAGCGGCGTGCGCAAGTCATGCGCGATATTGTCGGAAACCTCCTGCAGGCCCTCCATCAATTCCGAGATCCGACCGAGCATCTGGTTGAGGCCTTCCGCCAGCCGGTCCAATTCGTCGCCTGAACCGGACACTGGCAGGCGACGGGTGAGATCGCCCGCCATGATCCCGTGCGCGGAGGTGTTCATGTCGTCAATGCGCTTGAGCACCCGCCGGGCGACGAATAGCGCGCCGATCGCCCCGAGCGCCGCGAAGAACACCAGCGAAATCGCCAGCGCGCGCACCATGACCTTGCCGATCCGGGCCCGGTCGCCGAGGTCATGTCCGATCAACAGCCGGAAGCCACCCGGGAGAACGTAAACCCCCACGAGCGCCGGCCGTCCGCGATCGCCGGTCCCTCTGCCGCGATAGGTGAGGGGCAGAAAGCCGCGATGCAGGAGCACCTCGGCGGGGATCTGCTCGACATTGCCTGCGAGCGGTTCGCCAATCGGATTGGTGAGAAGGTAGAGGGAGGCGCCGGGTTCGTTTTTGCGCGCCTCGATGACGGACTCGAGCCGTCTTATCCCCTGATTGTCGAAGGCGTCGATGAGACCTTGAGCCTCGGCGTCGATGGTCCGCGCGATCTCGTTGTCCACCACCGACTCGACCTGCCAGGCGATGACATAGAGGACGATGCCAGCGCCGACCGCACTGAGTACGAGGATCGCCAGCGCGAGGCGAAAAGCGGTGGCGCCAAAGAGCTTACCGAGCGCCGTCACGAATCATGTAACCGGCGCCGCGAACCGTGTTGAGCAGCGGCGCGTCGAAATCGCGATCGATCTTGGCGCGCAGGCGCGACACGTGCACGTCGATCACATTGGTCTGCGGATCGAAGTGGTAGTCCCACACATGCTCGAGCAGCATGGTGCGCGTGACCACCTTGCCGGCGTTCTGCATCAGATATTCCAGCAACCGGAATTCGCGCGGCTGCAGGGTGATCTCCTCGGACCGGCGGGTCACCTTGTGCGACAGCCGGTCAAGCATCAGGTCGGCGACCCTGAGCACCGTTTCCTCCGGCGCGCCTTTGGGGCCGCGCCGCGACAGCGCTTCAACCCGGGCCAAAAGCTCGGAGAACGCATAAGGCTTTGCCAGGTAGTCATCGCCGCCGGCGCGGAGCCCCTTGACCCGGTCGTCGACCTGGCCGAGCGCCGAAAGGATCAGGACCGGCGTCTCGTTTTTCTGCTCGCGAAGAGCGCCCACCAGCGTGAGGCCGTCCATTTTCGGCAGCATGCGATCGACGATGGCGACGTCATAGGCGCCTTCGAGCGCCAAATCGTATCCGCTGACGCCGTCATTCGCTTGGTCCGCGATATGTCCGGCCTCGCGGAACGCTTTGGCCAGATACGCAGCCGCGTCCCGGTCGTCTTCGATGATGAGGATGCGCATGTCCGACATATAGCGAATCCGTGGCGCTTAAGCCAAAAAAAGGAATGGCGGCAGGTCCTCGGGGGGCTTGATGGGACCTGCCGCCACCTTTGTCGGAGTCGCGCGGGCGGGGGATTGGCGACGCCGACTTGGACGGAAGGGCGCGCTACGCGCAGGGCCGGGGACATGCCCATTAACCCTTCCGCCCATTTCTTGTCGGCGTCCCACGACAGCCGTGGGACGCCGGAGAACTTAAGACGCGCGCGTGGGCAGCGTCAGGTAGTGCTCTCCATCGTTGGACTTCACGCGCACGAGAACCGACTTCTTGCCGCCCGACTTGGCGGCGTCGATCGCCTCGACAACCTCTGCCGGCCGATTGACCAACTTGCCGGCGACCTCGAGGATCACGTCGCCTTGCTTCAGACCTTTGTCCGCCGCCGCGCCGTCCGGATCGACCTCCGCAACGACGACACCGTCCTGTCCATGCGCAGGGCGCAAGGTCAGTCCGAGCTTGGCCAGGGCCGAACCCCCGTTGTCGTCGGAGTTTCGCGTTTCCGCGTTCGCCGTCTTGTCGGCAGGCATGGTTCCGAGGGTCACGTCGATGGTCATCGGCGAGCCGTTCCGGATGAGCGCGAGCTTGACCGTCTTCTTCGGGCCAAGCGCCGCGATCCGGCGGGCGAGATCGTGCGGATCGGCGACCGTTTCGCCGTCGACCGCGGTGATGACGTCGCCGCTCTTCACGCCCGCGGCAGCAGCAGGCGAATCCTTCGTCGCCGCAGCGACCAGTGCGCCGGTCTGCTCCTTCAGGCCGAGGTCGTCGGCCAGATCCGCGGTCACATTCTGGATCTGAACGCCGATCCAGCCGCGTGTGACCGAGCCGTTGTCCTTGAGCTGCTGCACGACGTTCTTGACCACGTCGCTGGCGATGGCGAAGCCAATGCCGACGCTGCCGCCCGACGGTGAGAAGATCGCGGTGTTGACGCCGACCACTTCGCCTTCGGCGTCGAAGGTCGGGCCGCCGGAATTGCCGTGATTGACGGGCGCGTCGATCTGCAGGAAGTCGTCATAGGGCCCGGAGCCGATGTCGCGGCCACGCGCCGAGACGATGCCGGCGGTCACCGTTCCGCCGAGGCCGAACGGGTTGCCGACCGCGATCACCCAATCGCCGACGCGCGGCGTGTGAGAGGCAAATGTGACATAGGGGAAATCGGCGCCCTGAGCCTTCAAAAGCGCAAGGTCGGTTTTGGTGTCGACGCCGATCACCTTGGCGGGCATCGACTTGCCGTCGGAGGTGGTGACGGTCACTTCCGTGGCGTGGTCGACGACATGGTCATTGGTGACGATGTAGCCGTCGGCCGAAATGAAGAATCCGGAGCCCTGCGCCTGCGAGAAATGATGGCGCGGCGCCCGGTCGCCACGGTCGGCGCCGCCGTTGTTGTTGTCCGGCATGCCAAAGTGGCGGAAGAACCGGTAGAACGGACTGTCCTTGGGAATGTCCGGCATTCCCGGCATCCCCTGCGAGTCGTCGTCATCGACCTGGTCGGCGTCGCTGAGCTTCACCTTGACCGAAACGACGGCCGGCTTCACGCGGTCGACGATATCGGCGAACGAGGCCGGTCCAGCCGGGGCTTGCGCGCTCGTGGCGGCAGCATCGACAGGCGCGACCGAGCTTTCGAACGCCACGCCGCCAAGCGCCGCCAGCGCCACAGCGCCCAGAAGCGCCGCTCGAAGGGAGTAGGAGGGTCGATCAAACGACATCAAGGGCTCCGAGCATCTCAATTCTCGCCACGGAGACTGTCCCCGCCGGCCTCACGAGAACGAGAATGCGCGCGGTCGCCTAAACACGCGATGTCGCGAACATGAAAGCTTGGTAATGTGGTCTATTGTCCAGGTCGCGCGCGCTTTTCCCGGGCCGGCGCGGAATGCCCCGGTCGGCCGCAACAGGGCAGCGGCAACCCGAAGTAGGCGCATGAGGCGCAAATCGCCTCGCGCCTCGGCCAAACCGTTAAAAGTTGGGAAAGACGAACCGCCTCGTTAGCGGCTTAGGCGTCGACGCTCTTGGTCTTCGGCTTCAGAACTTGGCGGCCGCGATACATGCCGCTCTTGAGGTCGATGTGGTGCGGACGGCGCAGTTCGCCCGAATCCTTGTCTTCGACGTAGGTCGGCGCTTTAAGCGCGTCCGCCGAGCGGCGCATGCCGCGGCGCGAGGGCGACGTTTTGCGTCTGGGAACGGCCACCGGGGAACTCCAATTCAAAGGCGGGCGGCGAGGCCCGGAAATTGCGAAGGCGCGGCTCTTACACGCAATCAAGCCCCAGCGCCAGTCCCCTCGAGCCGCCTTCAGGCCGCGCCGCGAGTCTCGAACGTGGCGAACGCGATCGCCTCGCGCGGGCCGCGATTGGCCCACAGGACGAATTGGAACGCCTGGTAATAGGTCTCGCAAGCGTCGAGCGCCGCCTTGACCACCGCGCCGCATTGCGCGTCGCTCGCGACCGCGCCCCCCGCCAGGCAGACCGCATGGCGAAACATGACCACGTCCTGCTGGCTCCACTGGTCAAAATGCCCAAGCCATAATTGTTCATTGATGAGTTGCGTCAGTTCGCCAATCGCCGCGCGCTTATGCGCAGGCGTCTTGAGATCGAACGAACAGCTGACGTGCAGGGATTCCATGTCCGGCAGCCAGGTGAAGGCGACGTCGTAATTGGCGAACTTGCCCGAGACCAGGATCGAAATCTCGTCCGTCTCGGCCCGATCGAAGGCCCATTCGTTGACGGCCGCCAGCCGCTCGACGACGTCGACGGGGTGCTCGCGACGCTCGTCGGCGCTGGTTTCGATGAAGGTCATCAGAGGTCTTTCGGCGGATCGAGGAATGGAGCAGAGGCCGCCTCGACCCTTCAGTCGCGCAACCCACTACAACCTTGCTGATTCGCGCCGGTTCGTAAACAGAAGACCTCGTAGGGTCCACAAAAACAGTAAACGGAATCAAGGCTCTGCTAAGGGCAAGGCTCTGGTAATGCGAGTCCGATCAAGGCCTTGGCTCGTTGAGCTTCGCTTCGAGCGCAGCTATCCTTGCGGCAAGCTTCTCGTTCTCGTCGCGCGCGCGGGCCGCCATCTCCTTGACCGCCTCGAACTCTTCGCGGGCGACGACGTTCATGCCGGCCATCATCCTCTCCATCTGCGAGCGGGCGAACGTCTGCGCCTCCCGCCTCGCGCCGTCCGCAACGCCCGCAGCATCTGTCATGAGACGCGAGAGATCGTCGAAAAAGCGGCTGTTGGTCTGCGGCATGGCTTGAATCTCCGGGCGACGCCCGCATGGGGGCGAAGCGGGCTTGACCGTCATGTGGCGCGAGCCCATTCGCGGCGCAAGTGATGGCGCAGGCCGCGGATCAATTTTCCGGTTGCCCGGCCCGCCGATCTCGCCCAGCATCCGACCATCCCGTTTCGAGACCTGTGATCCCCATGCGCATTCAAGCCGCCGTTCTTCGCCAGCCCGGCCTCGAGCCGCCCTACGCCCATTCGAAGCCGCTCGAAATCACTGAGCTCGACCTCAGCCCCCCCGGCCGCGGCGAACTCCTTGTGCAGATCAAGGCCGCGGGCCTCTGCCATTCGGACCTGTCGGTGATCGACGGCTCGCGCCCCCGCCCGACGCCGATGGCGCTCGGCCACGAGGCCGCGGGAATCGTCGAGGCGGTCGGCGACGGCGTGACCGATCTCCAAGCCGGGGATCACGTGGTCCTGGTGTTCGTCCCAAGCTGCGGCCGCTGCGCCCCTTGCGCTTCGGGACGCCCCGCGCTCTGCGAGCCCGCAGCAAAAGCAAACGCCGCCGGAACGCTGCTCTCCGGCGAGCGCCGGCTTTCCTTCGAAGCCGAGCCGGTCAACCACCTTCTCGGCGTCGCGGCCTTTGCAACCCACGCAGTGGTGGCGCGCGAATCCTGCGTGAAGATCGACCCCGACCTGCCGCTCGAACTGGCGGCCCTGTTCGGCTGCGCGGTGCTGACCGGGGTTGGCGCGGTGGTCAACACCGCGAAGCTCGAGCCGGGCCATTCGGTTGCAGTGGTGGGCTTAGGCGGCGTGGGTCTCAGCGTCGTCCTCGGCGCGAGGCTCGCCGGCGCGCGACAGATCATCGCCGTCGATCTCTCGGACGAAAAGCTCGCCTTCGCCACCAAACTGGGCGCGACGCAGACGGTGAACGCGCGCTCGAACGATGCGGTGGGCGAAATCAGGCGCATGTCCGGCAATGGCGTCGATGTCGCCTTCGAGATGGCGGGCTCGGTTCCGGCGCTCGAACTTGCTTATGCCGCGACCGCCCGCGGGGGCATGACCGTGACTGCCGGCCTGCCCCATCCGGACAAGCGCATGAGCCTCTCGCCGCTCGCGCTGGTCGCCGAAGAGCGCACGCTGAAAGGCTCTTATGTCGGCTCGTCGGCTCCGCAGCGCGACGTGCCGCGCATGATCGCGCTCTTCCGCGCCGGCCGCCTGCCGGTCGACCAGTTGCTCACCCATCGCCTGAAGCTCGACGAGATCAACGAAGGCTTCGACCGGCTGCGCGAGGGGGTTGGGGTTCGGCAGGTTATTTTGTTCGAGTAGGTCGGCGAAGCAGGGCGACCAGCCGGGGTCGCAATCCGCACCCGCATTTGCGGGCTAACCATTCACTCAGCCCGCTCCCCTTCTCCGACACAACCTCCCCTGGACCGTGCCGTTAAGTCCATAGAGCCACGATCGATAGGCCGCAGCTTTGCCGCGCTAAGCGTCGCAAGCTCGCGCCGCTATAGCTAAACTGAAAAACTCCTGGATCGCCGCGTCACTGGGCTCAGAACTCCGGGTTTTTGCTACCGGTTTCGCCGAAAGGAAGCCCATGCCCCCGCGAACCGCAAAGCCGCCAGTCCGATCCTTGAGCGAGGAGCATAAGCGCGCGCAGCGCATCTTCGCCCGCCTCGTCGGCGGGGAGTCGATCCGCGCCATCGCGGCTTCAGAAAACCTCAGCGTCCGGCGGGTGCAGCAGATCATCCGTGAGCAGCTTGATCGCCGCGACTCCAATCCCGCCGACGACTTTGCGCTCCTGCAGATCGCCCGCCTCGAGCGGGCGCTCGATCTGATCGGCGGCCAGATCGACGCCGGCAAGCCCGCCGCGGCCTATGCGTATGTCCGCATCCTCGACCATCTCAACCGCCTCGCGCCCGAGCGCCTGCGGCTCAAGGCCACATTCCAGAGGGTCGGCGACGAAGTCGACAAGATGGAAGAGAAGCTTAGCCGCCTCGACGCTGCGCGCGAGGCGCTGGCGCTGAGACAGGCCTCGCCAGGGCTTCGGGCGAACGCAGCGAAACGAAATCGGCCTCAAGCCCTTGATAACAAGGGAAACCGCGAAACGGCTGATTCGCCGCCACCCAATGATTTCAGAGGCTTAAGGGCTTCCAAGCGAAACGTTTCGTTTCGCCCTGCGAAACGAGGGTTTCGCGCCCTTGAGCGGAAAGAACGATCGTGCGCTCTACGACCGCCTGATAGGCATCCCCGCCACGTCTGTTCGGCATTGCGATGCGTCAGAGCGTCTCGCTGAACCAGTCGGTTGCGAGTTTGGCCGCCGTCTTAACTTTGGATTGGTCCGAATAAAGCGTCATGTGCGTGGTGTGCGGCAACACGTGCAGCTTTTTACGCGCGCTCGGGATTGCGTTGAAGGCTCCTATTTCGAGGTCCCAAAGCGTGAGGTCATCGCCCTCGGCCACGATCATGAAGGTCGGCGTGTCGTAGATGCGTTTCACGAAGGGACCAACGTCATAGGTCATGAGGAGGTCGACCGATTCGACCGTGCTTTTGTTTTGGTAGAGCGGCGCCTCCGAATTCTTGATCGCAGCGAAGGTCCGGACCGTCTCCGGGAAGGGCCACGCGGAAACCTCGGCCTCCCATTTCTCCGTCGCATGAGGCAGATAGAGGCGCTCCCCCGGGCGCTCATACCGCAGCTTCCGGTCCTTTAGTATGAGATCCCAAAGCCCGCGGTAGCCCATTGTCCCATGCGCGCGACGCATGTTCTCATAGCCGTCGATCACGGGGATCTGGCTGACGATCGACTTCACCCGTGGGTCGATAGCCGCGAGAATCAGCGCGTGACCGCCGGAATATGAGATGCCCCAGACGCCGATCCGATGCGGATCGACATCCTCGCGGCGCTCCAGGAACGAGATCGCGTTCTGGTAGTCGCGGATCTGCGCCCACGGATCGAGATGCTGCCGGTTATCGCCATCGCTGACGCCGAGGTTCCGGTAGTCGAAGATCATCGCGGTCACGCCAGCCTGCGCGAAGGCCTGCGCGTAGGTCGGCATCACGATTTCGCGCACGTAGCACCAGCCTCCCGCAAGCACGACCGCTGGGCGGGGGCCGTCACCATCGGCCTTGTAGAGCCAGGCGCGAACCGTCGCGCCTTCTGACTGAAATTCGACATCGAGTCTGCTGACCATACGTTTCCCGCTCCCTGGCAGGGGTCTCAACCATTCGTCATATCATGAGCGTCGGCGAAAAATATTCTGTCCGGAACCAACCATCTTGACGACGGTGTCTGCGGTGGCGCGCTGACGCGGCGATTGCTTCATTGTCGAACTTGTCACGTGAACATGCACCCGCCGTTGACGTCGATCGTGGCGCCTGTGATGTAGGCGCCATCGGACGAGGCCAAGAACGCAATTGCCGAGGCGATCTCTGAAGGGTCGGCGGCGCGGCCCAGCGGAATCTTGTTCCACTCTATCTCCTTCATCTTCTCGAAGGCCACAGAGCGCTTGTCCGCCTCCTCGCGCAGCGCATTGAAATGCATGTCGGTCGCGACGTTTCCGGGAGCGACGGTGTTGACACGGATCTTGTCCGAAGCAAGCTCCGCCGCGGCGCTGTGGGTGAGGGAGATCAAGGCGGCTTTCGACGCGCAATAGGCGCTGAACAGCCCATGCCCGCTACGGCCATACCAACTCGAAACCGTGACAATCGAGCTCCCGCCCGCGCTGCGAAGCGCCGGGATGAAATGTTTCATCAGGATCACGTTGGCGCGAACATTGATGTTGAGCACCCGATCCCATTCGTGAAGGTCAAGATGCTCGATCGGGCCAACCTTCTGCAGCACGCCCGCGATGAGGCCGAGGAACTTCAGCTTTCCGCCGAGCTCCTTGATCGCCGTATCAATCGGCGGCAGGCCAGCCTCCTTGGTGATGTCGGTTGAGACCCCGATAACCTTTCGGCCCGACGCTTTGGCGACTTCCGCCCCGACCTGTTTGACAGAGTCCGCGACGTCGACCAGCACGAGGTCCCACCCGTCACGAGCGAAGCGTTCCGCCGTGGCCCGGCCGATCCCGCCCGCTGCGCCGGTGATGATTTCGATATCGCTCACTGCAGCACCCTCCCGTCGCCTGAGAGCTTCCCACGTTCCCACCCGTCAGGAGCATAATGTTCGACGCTGTCGCTACCCGCAATGCGTTTATTTGGTCGCCTAGGCTCTGGCCTTCGCCTGTGCAAATGGCGACAGCGCCGAAGCGGAGGAGGTCCCTCAGGGGGCCTCGCCGCATAGAGACCTTGGAGGCCTCTCCGACATGCAACCAGGCGATGTCGCAACTTCGAAGTCAACGTCGCAAAGCGTAGCCCGTATACCGTTGACAAAAGTCGCGGGAACACGTTACGGTTAAAACAGACAGCCGCGGAGTGGCTCATCTCTCCGCCAGCTGAACAATTGCAGATGGGGATCGGATGGGCCCGCCCAAAGCGAGCGAGAACTCCCATGGTCCGCTGTCCGACATTCGAATCGTAGACCTCTCGCGCCTAGTCGCAGGCAACATGGTCACGCATGTTCTTGCGGATCTTGGTGCTGATGTCATCAAAGTCGAGCACCCTCAGCGCGGCGACGATCTCAGACGCTGGCGAGTAAAGGACTGCGAGGTCTTCTGGAAGACGTATTCGCGTAGCAAGCGCAGCATAGCTCTCGACTTAAATCGAGACAACGATCGGGAGATTATCCGCCAGCTCGTTGAAACGGCGGATGCGTTGGTCGAGAACTTCGTGCCAGGAACCCTGGAGAGGATGGGTCTGGCGCCGGAGCAGTTGCTCTCGATGAATCGGCGCCTTGTGATCGTACGTTTATCTGGATGGGGACAAACGGGGCCATACCGCGACAAACCGGGTTTTGGAACCCTGGTCGAGGCAATGTCCGGATTTGCGGATCTGAACGGTTTCGCAGACTCGCCGCCTTGTCTGCCGCCGCTCGCCACCGCAGACATGATTGCAGGCTTGTATGCGGCGATCGGGCTCCTTACCGCGGTACGCTCCGTTGAAGTGCGCAGCGGTCAAGGCCAGGTTGTCGATGTGTCATTGTTCGAACCGATCTTTTCGCTAATCAGCGTTGCGGCAGCGCAATATCGGCTCACACAAACCCCGATGCGTCGAAACGGCAACCAGTCTACCCACGCCGCGCCGCGGAATATCTATGTTTGCGCGGATGGCCGCTACGTCGCGCTTTCAGGATCAATGCAAAGCATGGCCGAAAAGATCTTTCATGCAATCGGCCGGGCCGAGCTGATAGATGATCCGCGATTTCGGACGAATGACGATCGTTTGACCTATCGCGACGCTCTCGATGAGATCATTGGCGAATTCATCTCCAAACGCTCGTGCGCTGAAAATCTCTCTTTGTTCGAGGCGGCCGGCGCGACTGTTGGTCCAGTCTATTCGGTGGCTGAACTGATTGATCATCCTTACGTGGTCGGCCGCGAAGTCCTGGTCGAGACGATCGATGGTCCAGGATCATTGCCTATGCACAATGTGGTTATCCGTTTGTCCGCCACGCCGGGGTCGATAAGATGGGGTGCGCCGGCAATGGACCAAGACCGAGACGCCATTCTTACGGAGCTCAAACAAAGGTCTGTGGAAAAGCAAAGAAAGCCGACAAGCGAGAACCCGACCTTGGCGAACTAGGCGCAGCAATAGCGCTCGCGAACACGATGGACTTTTGGAGGAAAACTTGGCAAGACTGTCTGGCAAAACGTGCATGGTTACTGGAGCCGCTCGCGGCATTGGAGCGTCAATCGGGGACGCGCTTCTCCGAGAAGGCGGCAACGTCGTTTATGCCGATCTCGACGATCAAATCACGACCATCGCCGGAAAGGCGAAGGACCGCGCTGGCGCCGGGGCTGGTCGCGCCTTAGGAGTGAAACTCGACGTAACGGACCGGAAGCAGGTTCGCGCAGGCATCGAACGCGCGGTCAGCGAATTTGGCGCGCTTCACGTGATGTTCAACAACGCCGGCATCAACAAGCCAATGAATTTCCTGGATGTGACCGAGGACAATTGGAACTTGATTATGAAGGTCAATGGCCTCGGCGTGCTGATTGGAATGCAGGAAGCCGCGAAGCAAATGATTTCGCAAGGAACCGGAGGGAAAATCATCAATACCGCGTCGATCGCAGGCCGCCAGGGCTACGACAATATCGCACCATACTGCGCGTCGAAATTCAGCGTGATCTCCCTTACGCAGTCTGGCGCGCGTGCGCTCGCGCGCCACAACATTACCGTCAACGGCTTCTCGCCTGGAGTCGTGGCGACGCCGCTCTGGGAACAGCTCGACAAAGATCTGATGGCGATCGGGGCGTCCGAGCGTCCTGGTCAGGCAATGTCCGAGTTTTCGGCCGGCATTCTGCGCGGACGCGCGGCGACGCCAGATGACATCACGGGAACGACGACTTTTCTCGCGTCGTCGGATTCCGACTACATGACAGGGCAGATCATGATGATCGATGGCGGCATGGTGCTTGTCTAGTCGGCGGGCGCTTCAGCTCGAAGCACGCTGATCGATCTCAATTCAGGAGCAGATCGTGATGAATGAGTATGCCGTCGTACCGCGCGCGATCGAACCCGCGTCGGCTCTCGCGCCTCATTGGAATTGGAACCGGGCCATCCCGCAGCCCGGCCACATGGGCGTGGATTTCGAGGGCCGGGTCGATTTCCGACGGATGCACGCCTACCGATTGGAGCGGGCACGACGAGCTCTCGCCAACTCTAAGCTCGGAGCGTTGCTGACTTTCGATGTCAACAATATCCGCTATTTGACATCCACGAAGATCGGCGAATGGGAACGAGACAAGCTTTGCCGTTTCGCCCTGCTGGCGGGCGACAACCTGCCTGTATTGTGGGACTTCGGATCGGCGGCGGTCCATCATCGGCTTTATTGCGATTGGCTGCCGGCTGAGAATTTCCGAGCCGGGATGCTCGGGATGCGTGGCACGGTGCCGCCGTCCGCGGGATTGATGAAGCGTCACGCCGAGGAAATCAAAGACCTGCTTGTTCAAGCCGGCGTCGCGGACATGCCGCTTGGCGTGGACCTCATCGAGCCGGGCATGTGGCTGGAACTGGAGCGCGTCGGTCTTAAGATTGTCGACGGACAGCAAGTCATGCTGGACGCGCGCGAAATCAAGAACATCGATGAGATCGTGCTGCTCAACCAGGCCGCCGCCATGGTGGACGCCGTCTACCATATGATCTGGGAGGATTTGAAGCCGGGCGTGCGGGAAAACGACATCGTCGCGCGGGCCAACAAGATGCTCTACGAAATGGGCTCCGACGATGTCGAGGCGATCAACGCGATTTCAGGCGAGCGCTGCAATCCTCACCCGCACAATTTCACGGATCGCTTGATTCGGCCCGGCGACCAGGCCTTCTTCGACATTCTGCATTCCTTCGTCGGCTATCGAACCTGTTACTACCGGACATTCAATGTCGGCCGCGCGACTCCGGCTCAACAGGACGCATACAAGACATGCAGGGAATGGCTAGACAAGGCGATTGACTTGATTCGACCCGGCGTATCGACCGACACAGTCGTCAAGGTTTGGCCCAAGGCTGAAGACTTTGGTTTCCCAAGCGAGATGGCCGCATTCGGCCTTCAGTTCGGTCACGGAATTGGTCTTGCCCTTCACGAGCGCCCGATCATTTCGCGGCTCGTCTCGCTTGAAGCTCCAATGGAAATAAAGACGGGAATGGTTTTTGCTCTTGAGACTTACTGTCCCGCCACCGACGGGTACTCCGCTG
>CAVUPE010000032.1:0-235109 GCA_963743265.1 uncultured Alphaproteobacteria bacterium
CACCTCATTGTTGAGGTCAGTGTACCTGAGTTCCTTAAGCAATTCCCAATGAACGTCGTCGGTTTGCGCAATCTCCACCCGGTCACTAGCGCCCTGGGAACGCACCTCGCAAGGTGCCGAAATCAGGGCGGCTGCAACACTTGCGATACGAAGGAAAGCAGAGGTAGCCACGTGTCCACCGGGTCTGCGAATTCTTGACCTCTGTCCTTAGCGCTTCGGGTCCGATAGCTTCCCGGCAACTGACAGAGAACTTAATTTATCGGCAAATTTGCCAGATGACAACCCCGCGTCCATCAATTTGGCCGGCATTGATAATTCCTAAATGAGGTTGCCAATCCCACAGCGCAGTGACACGCATGATGCAAGCCGCAACTCTGCGATCATCTCAGCCGCGCTTCGGTGACGCGCGCAATAAAATCTTGAATCCGGGCGCCATGGCGACAATATCGGGCTTGACTGACGCCTTCCACGCGACCACCGCCTGATATCCGACAGTGAGGTTCTCCACTTGACCGCCGACGCCCAGACCCCGACCAGCGAAGCCGCCAGCACGCAGAGCTTCGAGGCCGACGTTTCGCGCCTGCTGCACCTCATGGTCCATTCGGTCTATTCCGACCGGGAGATTTTCGTCCGCGAGCTCGTCTCAAACGCCGCCGACGCCTGCGAGAAGCTGCGCTACGAAGCAATCGCCAAGCCGGAACTCATCGAGGACGGCGCGCCCTTCGCGATCGAGATTACGATCAATCCTGACGCCAAGACGCTGACCTTCTCGGACAATGGCGTCGGCATGACCCGCGAAGACTTGACCCAAGGGCTTGGCACCATCGCCCGCTCCGGCACCAAGGCCTTCCTGGACAAGCTTGCGACCGAAGACGCTGGCAAGGAAGCCGCCGCGCTCATTGGCCAGTTCGGCATCGGCTTTTATTCGTCCTTCATGGTCGCGGACGAAGTCACCGTCGATACGCACCGGGCTGGGACCAACGAGGCCTGGCGCTGGTCGTCAGACGGCAAGGGCTCATTCACCATCGCGCCGCTGCCACTCGAAAACGCGCCGAAACGCGGCACAAGCGTCACCCTGCATCTGAACGACGCCTCGCAGGAATTCCTCCAGCCCCGCACGCTCGAGCGTATCGTGCGCGACCATTCCGGCGCGGTCGCGGTGCCGATCGACCTCATCGAGAAGCTCGGCGCCGAAAAGCGCCGCATCGCCGACGGCGCCGCGATCTGGGCCAAGCCCAAATCCGAGGTGACGGCGGAAGAATACACCGAATTCTATCGCGGACTTTCCGGCCAGTTCGACGAGCCGGCGCTCACCTTGCATTGGCGCGCCGAGGGACGGCACGAATATACGGTGCTCGCCTTCATCCCGGGCTCGCGGCCGTTCGACCTGTTCGACCCGTCGCGAAAGGGGCGCAACAAGCTTTATGTGCGCCGCGTGCTCATCACCGAGGACGCCGACATCCTTCCGGGGTGGCTGCGTTTCGTCCGCCTCGTGGTCGACAGCGCCGATCTGCCGCTCAACGTCTCGCGCGAATTGATCCAGAAGAGCGACGTCTTCGCGGCGATCCGCAAGGGCGTGACCAATCGCGTGGTGCAGGAGCTCGGCAAGCTCGCCGAAGCCGAGCCGGAGAAATTCGCCAAGGTCTGGGAGCATTTCGGCTCGGTCATCAAGGAAGGCCTGTACGAGGACCCCGAGCGTCGCGACGGCGCTGTTCAAGATCGCCCGCTTCGTCACCACCACCAACCCGGCGGGCGACCGCACGCTCGCGCAATATGTCGCGAGCCTACGCGAGAACCAGACGGCGATCTATTATCTGACCGGCGACGACGCCAAGCGCCTCGCGACGAGCCCGCAGCTCGAAGGGTTCAAGGCGCGAGGCGTCGAAGTGCTGCTGCTCGCAGACCCGGTCGACGCCTTCTGGGTGTCGACGGCGGCGGGCTTCGACGGCAAGCCGTTCAAGTCGGTGAGCCAGGGCGCGGCCGACATCAAGTCGATCGCGCTCGTCGAAGGGGCGAACGCGCCCGCCGAGGCGAGCGGCGAAGTCGCGACGCTGTTCGCCTTCTTCAAGCAGACGCTGGACGACGAGGTCGCCGAGGTTCGCGCCTCGGACCGCCTGACCGACAGCGTCGCCTGCCTGATCGCGCCCGAATTCGGCCCCGACCGGCAGCTCGAGAAGATGCTCGCCGCGCACGGGCGGATCGGCGAGCGCGCGAAGCCCATTCTCGAGCTCAACCCGACCCACCCGCTGACCCTCGCGCTCGCCGGACGCTTCAAGGAGGGCAAGGACAAGCCGCTGATCGAGGATGCGGCCTGGCTGGTGCTCGATGAGGCGCGGCTCATGGAAGGCGCGAGCGTCGAGGACCCGCGGCCTTCGGCGCGCGGCTCCGGCGCGTGATGGAGAAGGCGCTGGGGTAGGTGCGCGGGGGCCGCGCGCTGGTCAGCGCGGCGGCTCTATCCGCGCTCGACGCACGTTCTGTGCGCAGCCAGCGGCTGAGGCGCGCGAAATCGAATGTTGCGGTTGCGTAGAGATTGAGCGAGGAACGTCTCGGTTTCGCTCGGCGCTCGCCGTCACGGCGAGGGCGCCGTTGATGGCGAGGAAGGCGTAGGTGATCGCGAAGGCCGTTCTCTGTTAGCCGTCAGACAAACGGATGATTTTGCGAAAGGCTTTCCCACAGAGCGGCGGCTGTCCTCCGATCAGATCCGAAGTAATAGCCGGTCTGAGGTCGAAACAGCGCTCCTTCCAACAAGCCCTGATCCCGCACGCCGGGCGAACCGCCGTAGCGCTCGATCTGATCGGCGTGGATCGCGATCGCCTCCACGACAGTGACGTAATCCGTCATTCAGCCAGTTTTTTGTAAAGGCGGCGCGAATGTCTCGTTGCTTGTCTTCGTACGCTTTCATCACATGAGCGCGGGGGCGTCGGCGGCGTCACTCTTTTCGAATCAGATCGGCAAGCGCTTCTGTCGATCAACGGCTGGAAGGTCTCGCCCCTCGCTTTGCGCAAGGGCTTTGACCGCCGACAGAAATCTCGGCACTTACCTGAGTCTGCAAATTTCTCGCAGAGTGTCGGCATGACGCGTCCTTTCGCACTGCGGATCATGCCGATGTCATGACTAAGTCATGAGACTTCAAGATCGGCGCGATGGGACTGCCAGGCGTGAGGGAAGTCGCCTTCGGGAACTCTCGTGAGCGACAGCGCGTGCAAATCTGGGAAGGTCGCAGGCAGGGTCCGCCCGCCAGCGCTGTCCGGGAACTCTATCTTCTGATATCGGAGCGCTTCTAAGGATCCACCGCGTGACAAGTGACAGCCGGCCTATGACGCGCGGAAGGCCACCGGTCGCGGCTGGGCCGCTTCGCGGTAGCGGCCCTTGCCCCCGGGCGCGCCGGCTTTGCCAAAAGGAGCGCCGACCCCCGGAGAGAGCGCGTCAGTGACTGCCATCCAGCCCGCCTTTGCGCGCATCGGCGAGGAGAACGCCTTCGCCGTGCTGGCTAAGGCGGCTGAATTGCAGCGCCAGGGGCGCGACATCATCAATCTCGGCATCGGCCAGCCCGATTTCAAAACGCCCGCCCCATATCGTCGAGGCCGCGGTCAAAGCGCTGCGCGACGGCGAGCACGGCTATACCGACGCCACTGGGATCGCGCCGTTGCGCGAGGCGGTGGCGGAGGACCTGCACCGGCGACTTAGGGTCGAGACGTCGCCGGACCTCGTCCTCATCGTGCCGGGCGGCAAGGTGACGATGTTCATGGCGATCATGATGTTCGGCGAAAAGGGCGCCGACATCGTCTATCCCGACCCGGGCTTTCCGATCTATCGCTCGATGATCGAGTTCAGCGGCGCGCGGCCGATTCCCGTTCCGATGCGCGAAGCGAACGGCTTCGCCTTCTCGGCCGATGAGGCGCTGAAGCTGATGACGCCTGAGACGCGCCTCGTCATTCTCAATTCGCCCGCCAACCCGACCGGCGGCGTCACGCCGAGAGAGGAAATCGACAAGCTCGTCGCTGGGCTCGCGCAATGGCCAAACGCCGCCATCCTCTCGGACGAAATTTACGGGCAATTGACTTATGACGGTCTCGCTCACCGCTCGCTCATGACCTATCCCGAGATTCGCGATCGGCTCATCCTGCTCGACGGCTGGTCGAAGACCTACGCGATGACTGGATGGCGGCTCGGTTATTCCGTGTGGCCCAAGGCTTGGCGGGACGTTGCGCGAAAACTGGCGGTCAACTCCTATTCCTGCGTCAACGCGTCGGCGCAATTCGCCGGGATCGCGGCCCTGAAGGGTCCGCAGGATTCGGTTGACGCCATGCGCGTGGAATTCGACCGGCGGCGCAAAGCGGTCGCGGCCGGCCTCAATCGTCTGCCCGGCGTTCGCGCGGTGACGCCGAAGGGGGCGTTCTACGCCTTCCCGAATATCTCCCGCACCGGCTGGAAGGCCAAGCCCCTCGCCTCGGCGCTGTTGCAGGATGAGGGCGTGGCGACGGTCGGCGGCCCGGACTTCGGCGTCCATGGCGAGGGTTACTTGCGGCTCTCCTACGCCAACTCGCTGGAAAATATCGAACGCGCGCTCGAACGCATGGCCGACTTTCTCAGCCGTCCCGCACGCGTGGCGTCGAGCTTGTGACGCGCGCTTTCAGTCGTTCTGTTAATGTCCTTCTGGGTGATCAGGGTGATCATGCGACCCCTTGTCTTTGCCGCCGCCATGATCGCCTTCTGCCCTTTGGCTCAAGCCGAGGATGCGCATCCGTCGCAGGCCGCCTGCGACGCCGCCAAAATCGGCGCCCGTGAGCTTGCCGAGTGCTTGAGAACCGGCGCCGACAAGGCCGACAGGGAACTAGCGGTGGCCGTCGAGGCGGCGATCAAATCGATCGACGCGCGCCAAGGCCTGCTATCGTCGCAAAAGTCCCGTTGGCGCCGCTCGCTCAATGACGCGCAAGCGCAATGGGTCGCGTGGCGCGATTCGGAGTGTCAGGACGTCGCGCCATTCGAATCGGGCATGGATGCGAAGGCCGGCGATCCGCGCCTGCGCTGCATCATCGACTACGACGCCGAGCGCGTATCGAGCCTCAAGGCGCGCTATCCTTGAGCGGCAATCCTCGCCGCACATCAAGTTCGGTTTCCGCTCATGCCCGTCCTGGCTCAGCGCCGCTGAAGGAGGTCAGCTTTGGCGACTCTTGAGGGCCTGGGCTATGTCGTCGATTGGTTTGATCGCGGATCTTATCGGCGCGAGGACCCTGTCGAGGTTGCTCGCCTGCGGGCCCGCCAGGATGCGCGCGCGCTCCTGATCGCTCGCGACATGCCGGTATTACGCGATACCGGGAAGGGACTCGATCCGCTGCTGCCGATGCGCGAGATCGAGGCGCTTGGTGGGGCGCAAGTCGAAGCGCTGCTGGGCCTCGCGCCAGACGGGGCGCCAATCTTCATCGCCCTGTCTGGCTGACGAGGCTGTCGAACTGCGCTCGGACGCCAGCGACGGCTTTCTCGATCGGCGGATCTTGGTCGTGCCGGGTCGCGAGGACCTGAAGCTCATCGACCTGCGATCGATCGCGATCGGCGGCCTGGTGCCGCAAGACCAGGCGGCGATGTTGGCGGCGGCCAAGGCGCTGATGAACTGGCACGCGCGTCACCGCTTCTGCTCGAATTGCGGGTCGCCCACCGACGTCGCAGTGGCGGGCTGGCGACGGGATTGCCCCGTGTGCAAAGCGATCCACTTCCCGCGCACCGATCCGGTCGTCATCATGCTGGCGGTCGACGGCGATGCCTGCCTGCTCGGTCGCCAGCCGAGGTTCCCGAAGGGCATGTATTCGGCGCTGGCCGGTTTCGTCGAGCCCGGAGAAACCATCGAGGCTGCTGTCAGGCGAGAAATCCGCGAGGAGGCCGCTGTAACCTGTCGCGCGGTCCAGTACTTTGCCTCGCAGCCCTGGCCTTTCCCCGCCTCGCTGATGATCGGCTGCTTTGCTGAAGCCGAGAGCCGGAGCCTCGAGGTCGATCGCGTTGAGTTGGAGGACGCCCGATGGTTCAGCCGCGATGAGGCGATTGCGCTCGTTGAACGACGTCATCCGGACGGCCTGATCAGCTCCAATGCCGATGGCGATCGCCCATCACTTACTGAAGCGGTGGGCGTATAAACCGGTCAAATTTAACGAATGAAGTCCGCAATTTCGCGGACAAAAAAAGAGCGGATCGGCTAGGAGGGGGCCCGCCGATCCGCTAGCCTTCGTGGAATGTATTCGGCTCGTCTTGGCGCTCGGGGGCTGGGGGGCAAGAAAACCGAGCAAACCGCGAACCGATTCCACGTGGCACTGTATAAATATGCCCCCCCGTTGCGGCATGCGCTTGACGACAAGCTGGCCAAACTAAGGCATGTTGTAAAAAAATTCTGTATCCTTCATCGACAATTGATAGTCCAAACAAACAAGTATAATCACAGATAGTTGAAAACTTTAGTCGCCAGCTTTGCGTTCCCCCGGGCGATCTCGCATTCAGTCGGTCGATACGTCCTTCTTCTCCAATTTTTCGGCCGCGCCGTTGACAGGTTTGTGCGCCGCCATCCTTTTTTGGGAATGCCGCGCAAGCTTGAGCTTGGACCTGGACGAAGGCTGGGTGGGCGCGCTTGCGTCTCCCTCCTGCGTATTCGCGATCGTGGACGCAGCGGAAATGGTCTTGGCGCCGCCCGGCGCGGCCGCGGTTTCGGTCGCCGTCCGGCGAGCGCCGAGCGCCGGCCCCTTCCAACCGGGCGCCGGCCCGACGTAGACGGGCACCGGATCGAACCGAATCCTTTCATAGGTGAGTTCGGTGTGGGCGCTGGACGCCTGCGCGAATAGCGCCGCCAACGGAGTGGGGAGCATCCCAGCGCGGCCCCCAAATCCCACCGTTGCCTGGCCCGGTTCGGCGACGCCCGCGTCCTCGGCAGCGGCGATCAGAGCCGCGCTGCGATGGAGGCAAACGTCGGCGCGCATGTTGGGCGCTGGGCCCGAGCCCGAGGGCAGCGATTCCAGCGACCCGTTGCCGCCGCCCCCGGCGAACCCGCGATCGAAAAGGTCCGCCGCTTCCTGGTTGCGCACTCTGGCGGTTGGCGCGCCAAGCACGACCACGATCAGACGCCGCCCATGGCTGGCGCTCGCCACAATGTTGAAGCCCGCCGGGCAAGTGAACCCTGTCTTCATCCCGTCGGCGCCGGGGTAGCGGCCGAGCAGACCGTTATGGTTGGGTATGTATTGCCTGCCGAGCTGAAGCGCGCCGATGCTGAAGAGGTCGGCATGGTCAGGAAACTCGCGCAACAGCGCACGGGCGACGATCGCCATGTCACGGGCTGAGGACACATGGGCTGGATCGTGCAAGCCGTTGGGATTGACGAAATGCGATTCATGCATGCCCAGCCGCTGCGCGGCGGCGTTCATGTCGTCGGCAAAGGCTTCGACTGAGCCCGAAACGCCCTCGGCGACCATCACCGCCACATCGTTGGGCGACTTGACCATCAGCATCTTGAGCGCGTTGTCGAGGGTCACTTCGGTGCCGGGCCGGAACCCCATTTTCGACGGCGGCATTCGCGCGGCGCGCGCCGACATGATGAGCGGCGTATCGAGCGTGAGCTTGCCGCTTCGCACCGCATCCAAGGCGACATAGACCGTCACCAACTTGGTGAGCGATGCAGGGTACCATGGGGCGGTCGCTTCGTTCTCCATCAACACCTGGTCGCTGTCGGCGTCGACGACGAGGTAGGGTGTCGCCTGCACTGAGGCGGCGCCGAACGCCAGCGCGGCGGCGAAACCAAACAGAACGCGCCGTCCGATCGAGCACCGGCCAAATGGCATGATTGCGTTCCCCGCGATGTCTCCCGACTCAGCGTTTTCTAGTGGATAGCGGCTGGAATCTCAAGCCGCGGCGGCGTTTAGCGTAGGTTCTGAGGGGAACCCGCAGCGACAAAAAGGTCGAGCCTGCTTCGCGCAGATTGCGCGAACCCTCAAACGATGTGGAACCGTTGCTTCGCCGGGTCTACGGCCTCCCCGGGCGGGAAGTGCGCCGCAAGAATGTCGCCGCAGCTTGCCGCGAGCCCAGTGAGCGCGGCCTCCGTCTCTCCCGCGGCGAGCGGTCCGAGCGCCTCATCGACGGCGGCTTGCCATTGCGCCTGAGGGATGAGGCGCGCCGCGTCCTCGGCTGGAACAATGCGGATGTAATGCTCCGCCAGCGACACATAGATGAGCGCGCCACACCGCGAGCGATCGATCCCGCGCAGGACGAATTGCGCCAGCGCCGCCCGGTGGCCCGCCGAACGCATAACGCGCTTCGGAATAAGCCACCGCCGCACGGGCGGCAGCGAGAGCAGCACCCCTGCAAGAATAGCGACAAGCAGCTGAGCGACGTAAATGCGGTGAGCGGAAAGCTCGGTGAACAAGAGCAGCGGCAGCGGCGTCGCGAGGGCGAGGATGCAGGCGCCGAGCAGAAACTCCCCGTCCAGAGAGGTGGAGGCGCCGGCAAGCACACAGACGAGCGGGGCCCGTGTCTCGAGTTGCGCGGCGTCGAACGCGGCCTCGACGCGCGCCGCCGCCTCGGCATCGAGAATCATCACCAGCCTCCCGAGGCGCCGCCGCCGCCGGAAGACCCGCCGCCGCCAGAAAAGCCGCCGCCGCCGTCCAAACCCGCCGCCCCCGCCAAACCGCCGCCGAACCCGCCGCCGAAACCTCCCGTGCCCATCGGAATGAAGATGACGTTGCCGCCGCCGCCTCGCCGGCTGATGCGGCTGATCACGAACATGATGAAAAGAAAGATGAGGAACGGCGCGAGCGTGTCGAGCAGGGACGCTTCGTGCTCGGCGCGCATGTCGGTCGGCTTCGGCTTCCATTCGGCCGAGTTGGTGGTCAGCGCGGTGATGATGTCGTCGACGCCGCGGGTGACGCCGCCGTTGAAATCCCCGGCCTTGAATCGCGGCGCGATCGCATTGGAAATGATGATGCTGGAGACGGCGTCGGTCAGCGTCCCTTCGAGCCCGTAGCCGACCTCGATGCGCACCCGACGCTCCTTCGGCGCGATCAGAAGGAGAGCGCCGTTGTTCTCTTTCGCTTCCCCCAGTTTCCAGGCGCGGAACAGCTCATTGGCGTAGGGCTCGATCTCCTCGCCGTCGAGCGAGGGCACGGTCGCGACGACGAGCTGAATGCGGGACTTCTGCTCGAGATCGGCGAGCTTGCGCTCGAGATCGGCCTTGGTGACAGGCGAAAGGATGTTCGCCTGGTCAACAACCCTTCCGGTCAGCGGAGGAAAGTTGGCCGCCGCGAGCGCCGCGCTGGCGCATAGCGCCGCGAGCGAGCGCGACGATCAGCGCCTGCGGCCAGACGAACGACGCCCGCGGCCGAAGGCGAGGCATGCAAGCTCTCCCTCTACGGGTTAGAACTTCACCTTCGGCGCCGCCTGCGCCTCGGAATCGGCGGTGAACGGAACCAGCGGCTTGATCGAGCGAAACACCGTCTGCGCCCAGAGCACGGTGGGGAAGGTTCTCAGCGTGGTGTTGAAGTCCTGCACTGAGGCGATGTAGTCGCGACGGGCGACGGCGATCCGGTTTTCCGTACCCTCAAGCTGGGATTGCAGCGCGAGGAAATTCGCGTTCGATTTGAGCTCCGGATAGTTTTCGCTGACCGCCAGCAGTCGCCCGAGGGCGCCCGACAGCGCGTTTTGCGCGTCCTGCAGCTGTTTGACCTTTTCCGGGTCGGTCAGGTCGTTGGCGTCGAGGTGAATCGAGGTCGCCTTGGCGCGCGCCTCGGTGACCTGAACAAAGACGTCCTTTTCCTGCTTGGCGAAGCCTTGAACGGTCGCGACCAGATTGGGAACGAGGTCGGCGCGGCGCTGATATTGGTTCTGAACCTCAGCCCAGGCCGCGTTGGCGGCCTCCTGCTTGGTCGGAATGACATTGTAGCCGCAGGCGGAAACCGAAACGGCGATCAGCGCCAGAACGGCGAGTGATCGCAACCGATTAAGCAAGCCCATCGCCAACCCCTCCCGACAAGACCCCGCGGCTCTGGCGGGTCGGAGCCCAATCATAAGGCGCCAGACGCCATTAAGCCACCAGCTATGACAATGTCTTGACGGCCAAATCAGGCCCCTTGCCTCTCAGCGCGTGCTTGATCGCATCCCGCGCATTCACTAGAAACCCTCGTCCGGCGTGGCGACGCCTGGCGTCAATTTCTCCGCAAAGCTCATGTTTCGCGAAGGCTGAACAACTCATGCGTGTGTATTACGATCGAGACTCCGATCTCAATCTGATCAAAGCCAAGAAAGTGGCGGTCGTCGGCTATGGCAGCCAGGGCCACGCGCATCTCCTCAACATGCGCGACAGCGGCGTGAAGGAGATCGCGGTCGCGCTGCAGGCCTGGCTCGTCTTCCGCCAAAAAAGCAGAGGCCGAAGGCATCAAGGTCATGGACGTCGCCGCCGCGGCCAAATGGGCGGACATCGTGATGATGCTGACGCCGGACGAATTGCAGGCCGAGATCTATCGCGACCAGCTTGCGCCCAACATGAAGCAGGGCGCAGCGCTGATGTTCGCCCACGGACTCAATGTTCACTTCAACCTGATCGAGCCGCGCGCCGATCTCGACGTGCTGATGGTCGCCCCGAAGGGCCCCGGCCACACGGTGCGATCCGAATATAAGCGAGGCGGCGGCGTGCCCTGCCTCATCGCGATCCACCAGAACGCGAGCGGCAACGCTCACGATGTCGGCTTGTCCTACGCCTCGGCGATCGGCGGCGGCCGCGCCGGCGTCATCGAGACGTCGTTCCGGGAGGAGTGCGAGACCGACCTGTTCGGCGAGCAGACGGTGCTGTGCGGCGGCCTCGTCGAACTGATCCGCGCCGGCTACGAGACCCTGGTCGAGGCCGGCTATGCGCCCGAAATGGCCTATTTCGAGTGCCTGCACGAAGTGAAGCTGATCGTCGACCTCATTTACGAGGGCGGCATAGCCAACATGAACTACTCGATTTCCAACACCGCCGAGTATGGCGAATATGTCTCGGGCCCCCGCCTCATCACGCCGGAGACGAAGGCTGAGATGAAGCGCGTGCTTGGCGACATCCAGTCGGGCAAGTTCACCCGCGACTGGATGCTGGAGAACCGGGTCAACCAAACCTCGTTCAAGGCGATGCGCGCCCGCGCCAACGCCCATCCGATCGAGGAGGTCGGCGAGAAATTGCGCGCCATGATGCCCTGGATCGGCAAGAACAAGCTCGTCGACAAAGCGAAAAACTGAGGCTGTCCGAGCCGGCGCAGCGTTGATGCGCACGGGCGCAACTTCAAGCGCCCGTTTGCGCTGGACAGGCTGGCGCGCCTTTGCTAAACGCCGGCCCTTGCCGCGCGAAGCCGCGCGGCGGATGCGATGGGCGCATAGCTCAGTTGGTAGAGCAGCTGACTCTTAATCAGCGGGTCCAAGGTTCGAGCCCTTGTGCGCCCACCATCGAAAAGCCGAAGCAAAATCAAAACATCGAGCTAATCAAGGCGAGAACAAACGAAGGTTTATCCGCCGCGAAACTCCCATCCGGCGGATCTACGGCGGATAAAGGTCGCGTCCGGCGGATCGTTTCCGCGCCGGTGCGCTCGCCGAGATCGGTCGAGCGCCCCGGAAATCAGCGAGGTCTGACCGAGCACAACAGAAACGAGCAACTCCTGCTTGTCGTCGTTACAATTCGCGGGTAAATATCAAATTGCAGTCGTCCTTGATGGGCGACCGCATCGAGCCGCGTTCCATCCGCGTCTCGTTGACGGGGGCGCCGCGCTCTCGTGATCCCGTAATCCCGTGCTTCCCGCGATCCCGTGTCACCGCTGAACCGTCGCGCCGTCTGAGCACTCAAACCGCCTGAACACTCGCATTGTCGAAACGAATTTCGGCCCGCCAGGGGGAGGGCGATGCGCGTTTGCGAGCTTCGGCGCCGACAGGGATGCAATGGCATGACCAACGATGAAGTGACGTCGACCGCTCGTCCGCCGGGCGCTCTCCTCTCGCTCAGGCCGATTTGCGAGATTTGCAAATGCTCCGAATCAACTATGCGGCCTCCTGAAAGCCGGCCTCGGCCCGCCGCTGTTCAAGCGCCCGGGCTCCAACAGGTTTCTGGGATATGAAGGCGAGGTTCGCGACTGGCTTGAGCAAAATCGCCGCAGGCCAGCGGCTTAAGCGTCACCACCCGTGACGCTCCGTGCGCCTCCGTTCGCCAGCACGCGCCATCCCGGCTATGGCGCCGGCGAACCTGAAGCACCCCCGCCGCCCGGCCGAAGCCGAGGCCAGAAGCGGGGAGACGGCGTGAAGTGCGAGAGAAATTCGTAAAAGGGGTAATTCCGTTTACGGATTTGTCATAGCGTTCGCTATATCTGCTGGCGAGGCCGCGCACGCCCTAAACAGTGAGGAACAAGGTCCTGAGCAAGGCGGCGCCGGGACCGATGAAACACGGCGCCTGAATGATCCGCATTGAAATCACCGCCGCCGTTTACGGCAATGCGCCGCCGCGCCTTGGCTACGTGTGATAAAGACCCAGAAACAGGTCTCCTATGGCGTTCCGCATTCGCAGCGTGAGCAAGCGCCGCCGCCGGTGCTCCTCACGGTCGTAGAGGATATGGCAACGCTGGCACAAGGCCTTCAGATTTCGCAGCCGGTTGTTGGTGGGATCATGGTCAAGGTGCGCAGCCGCCAGCACCACTCTGGTTGTGCGAATAGTGATGTCGTCGCCCACTCGTCGAGCAAGGCGGGACAAAGCGCGTCCGCGTCCATTGCGCCAGGTCCGCTCGTCTTCGTCCCACCATCGACCGTCGCCCAAGTGCCGGATCTCACGGCCATGCGGCCTGCTGCACCTCTCGCACCGCCCCTTGGCTCGCTCAAACCGGATCACCGCCGAAAGTTGCGGCCAGTCGATAGGATAAAACCATTTGTACTGGGGGCGGATCGGCATCGAGCTTTTTAGAGCGCGGTGATTTCGCGCCCATCCGACAACTCGACTTGTTCGCAATTCGCGTCAACGGCGTTGCTGCTTGCCCTAGCCGTCTCCGTTGTCCGCCTTTGCTTGCTCGGCCGCCGCTTTCTGTCGATCCTCCTCGTACCGTCGGCTAGCTTCGCTTGGGCTTTGCGCCCCGTCGCAGCGCGCATCCCCATTTGTGCAGAATGGCGCTGCTCATGCCGCGCTGAGATGTGGTTGTGCTGCGCGCGCTTGCCCTGCGCCGTCTCCCAGGCGGGGGCCGATTCTCATGCGCGTCTGCCGCCCGCTCCCTCCTGTCGGGGAAACGAACAGGCACGGGGGCGGGCGGCAAGGACGCGCGACCGAGCGCTGCGCCCTGCGTGCGCGGACGCGCGAACCTCCCCGCGCGATCCGTGAGCGACGCGCCGAAGCTCATGCGGCCGGACCAACGATCACGCCTGTTTTTTAAGGCCAATCTTCTGCGCTTTCACGCCATTCCCGGCGGCGATGCGCACGGCGCTGGCGCTTGCTTCAAGGTGCATGAACGGTTGGCTCGAAAAAGCAGCAATTTGGCGGAGAAAAGCAAGACGCGGTCTGGAAAATACGCTGAGACATTCGCGCTTCGCGGAACCCTATCGCGAATAACTAGTTTCAGATCTGGCTGGCTGTTGGGAGACAGCTCATGGAGCACTTCAGACTCAAGACCGCCGGTGGCGAGCCGGGCGCGCGTTCGCGGCTCCTCTCGTCACATTGTGCGGACGTCAGCGATCGAATTTGCGTGCTTGCCTGGCAGGGGCACCGCGGAGAAAAGCTGCATCTCCGCGAAGATGCGGGGCTCATGGCGAGTGAACTAAATCGCGAATGGCCGAGCATTGAACATTGGGCGGCTCCAGCGACCGCCGACGAAATAAGAGCCCATGCAACCCAGGCAGCACGCCTTATGGCCCGCGCAGCCTAAGGGCCATTCGCTTCACCCGCGCTGAAACTCCGGGTTCAAGCACTTCAGCCAGTTGCGGCTCGGCCCGCTCCGATAGCGGCTGCCGGCGCGCTTCGACACGATCCCCTCCAGGCCCAGCTTGCAGGCATGGGCGAACACGGTCGCGCCCTCGGTCGCGACGGCTTCGCTGAACCGGATGCCGTCGACTCCTGCGACCAGCCGCGCAAGCGCCTCTCGCCGCTCTTCCAGAGGGCGCTGACGGAGATCTTCGCCATCGAGGTTGAGAAGGTCGAAGGCGACCAATGCGGCTTGCTCGCCGCCCGCCTTGGTGCGCAGAGCGGCAAAGTCGGAATGTCCGTCCGGGCGAAATACGACCGCCTCGCCGTCGATCAGGGCGTTGTCGACGGGCAGGGCGCGAACCGCGTCGGCAATCGCGGGCAATCTGCCGGTGAAGTCCGTTCCGTACCGGGTCCACAAGCGCACGCGATCGGCGTCCTTGCGGGCCAGGAGCCGGTAGCCGTCGTGCTTCACCTCGTGCAGCCAGCCCGGCCCGGCGGGCGGATGGGCGACCAGGGTCGGCTGACAAGGCTGGATGAAGCCGGCCGGCGGGGAGCGCCGGGAGCGCGCCGGGGAGATACGCCACAACATGCCCGCAATATGGCGGCGACCGCGCCGGCCGGCCAGACGCTCCTCGAACCAGGTCGGACCGCGCCGCTAGAGACTTTTCGCGAGCGGTTTCACCGGCCGCCGCTTGGCAGGCGACGTGCCCAATAGACAAGTAGTAGCCAATTATCCAACACTATTGGCTTATCTCCAACAGTGTTGTCCTGTTGGGTGATTGGCCAACGTAGTTGTACAATCTCCAACTCATCTCAGGCGTGTCTTTAGGCAGCTTCACGCTTACTTGACAATATCGCCGGAACGCGGTTCAAATCCACCCACGCAATCAAATGCACGCGGGGACAAACAATGATCCCAATGGAAGCCGAGCCGCTCTTGATTAGGCACGCCGAGGCGCAGCGGCTCCTCGGTCTTGGTTCAAGCCATTATTTCGGGCTGGTGAGAGCAGGCCGAATAAAGGCGGTCGGGAGGGGGAGGCTGTCCCGCGCTCTCTACAGCTCCGTCAAGGAATACGTGCGGGGACTGGTGGCCGAAGCCGAGGCCAAAAGCGGAGGCGGTGTGAATGCTTCCCCAAAACGGAGGAAGGCCGCCCCCGCGCAAGGCGGGTGACGACCTTCCAATTGAGCCGCCGACCAAAGCGCCCGACCATCAATTTACCGTCAAGCGCCACGCCGGCGCAAGGCTCGTCGCGGAGCGCCCGGCATGAACCGCGCCCACCGACGGTATCCGGCTAGCCCGATAAAGCGCACACGCGCCACCAAGGCGGAGGTCGAGGAGCGCCGCAGCGCTCTCTTCGACATCATCGAAGACATGAGGCCGATGACGGTGCGCCAGGTGTTCTACCAGGCCACGGTCCGCGGCGTGGTCGACAAGTCGGAAGCAGGCTACTCCAAAGTCCAGACCGACCTGGTCCTCATGCGCCGCGCCGACTGTCTGCCTTACGGATGGTTGGCTGACAACACCCGCTGGCAGCGCAAGCCCCGGACCTTCGGCAGCGTGCAGGAGGCGCTTGACGACACCGCCCGCCTCTACCGCAAAGCTCTTTGGGTTGACACCAATTCGTATGTCGAAATCTGGCTCGAAAAAGACGCACTCGCGGGCGTCGTCTACCCGATCACCGACCTCTACGACGTGCCGCTGATGGTAGCCCGCGGCTACGCATCGTTGAGCTTTCTACACAGCGCCGCCGAGGCGATCAACGAACTGGACGTTCCCGCCTACATCTATCATCTGGGCGACTTCGACCCCTCTGGAGTTAACGCGGGCGAGAAGATCGAGGAGACGCTGCGCGAACTGGCCCCGAGCGCCGAGATCATTTTCGAACGGCCTTGAAGCCATTCTGCCCGGGATCTCGACGTGTCTTCGAATCGAATATCGCGGTTCGTCGAGCCGTGTCGTCAACGGCTCGGGCGACGAGAACCCGGAGCCGACGCACGCGCTGATCCAGATCAGTGATCCAGCCAGCCTCAAAGGCTTGCGCCTGCATGTTCTTGTCCAGTCGGTTCTGCACGATCTGTCGTTCAAGTCGCCGCGCTATTCGAGCCACGAACCGGGCAAGGTCGTCGGCCACGCGGACCTGACGTTGATCGACCTGGCCGTCTGGGCGTTTGGCCGCCTGGTCCTCAATCCGCGGCCCGACGTCGCCAAAGCGTCCGGTTATCGCGTGATTGGGGCTAAGCAGAGATTCTTGGCTTCGCCAACGGATCGAGGGTGCGCTCGCGGTTGAGATCGATGACGGCGTCATGGATGGCTTGGTCGAGTGCGGCGACATCTGTGAAGGTCTGGTGGGCGAGGTGATGGGCCTTAAGATCGCGCCAGACGGGCTCGATTTCATTGAGTTCGGGGGCGTATCGGCAGCCACTCGACGGTGAGCCAATGTGCGCGGGCGGCAAGGGCAGCGAGCGAGCGTTTGCTGGTGTGGATCGGACCATTGTCCTCGACGAGCACGACCGGCTGGCCGGTCGCCCGGGCTGCGGTCCAAAGAGACGGTCGAGTTGCTCAGATGGGCGATGAAATCGCTGCTGCGCTGGTCCTGGCTGGTATGGACGATGAGTTGGCGCGTGAGGTGATCGAGCGACCCCAGCATCGCGACCTTCTTGGGCTTGCCCCGGCGCCGGCACACGCAAGTCCGCCCCCGACTTCGCCCAGGCGCGGGCGAGATAGGGATGTGTCAGCGCCTCGCTCTCATCGCCGTAGAGAGAATAATGTCGCCGCTTCGGCCTGCTGTTTGCGCAGTTGCAGGCGCAGGCCGACCGGTTCCACCTCGCCTTCCGTCTGACGTCCCTTCAGCGTGTGCCGGGTCCGCCCCAGCGGAACTTTTTCGCAAGGCCTGGACAGTTGCGAACGGCTGATGCGCACGCCCTCGCGCGCTTCGATCTCGGCGCGCGAGCGGGGGATCGTCCAGGTCGCGCCGGTCGGCCACAGGTTCTCCAGCAACGGGGTGACGACGCGCAAGGCGGCTTCACTCTTGGCCGGGAGGCGCGGCCCGGCGCGATGCTGGTCTTCAGCGCTGCGACACCGCCGGCGGTGAATCGGGGCGCGACAGCGAGCCGTATGCTTGCGCGGCCCGCGCCCCAAACGCCTCCGCGATCGGAGCTGGACGGATCCGGCTAGTGCGGGCTTGGGGGACGACGGCTTGGTTGCCGCTGGTGCGGCAAATTAAGTCTCAAAATAATATGTAACTTTGTGTTTAAACCACCAGATGGTGCGCGAGGCTTTTCCCGGCGGCGGCAACTCGCCGCCTGCTTCGGTGTCGTAAGCATCTTCCCCAAAATGAGACGGCTCAAGCCGCGCCGGGGGCTTTAGGCATGGCCAACCGCAATTGCCGCTCGCTGGCGATGTGCAGCACGCCGCCGTCGTCCTCGACCACGTAGCGGAGGGTCTTCAAGTTGCGCTTGAGGAAGCGGCCACGACCTCGCCTTCGAAGCGGCTGTCTTCGCCCTCCTTGACGACCCGCTGGCCGACGATGAATTTCATTGGATTCGTTCGCTCATCAGGCTGCCTCCTGGCCGCGCCTGGCGCGAGCCTTATCACGTGGCCTCCAGCCGACGCTGAACGCGGAGCACCGTCTCAGTATGCCACCGCGCTCCGTTGGGCGTCGCAATTCCGCGCGCGTTCAGCTCAGCCGCGATCGCTCGCGCCGATCGACCGGCCAGCTCCGCGAGCACCGGCCGCAGTTCGTCCGCGCGGGCCTTGGCCTCCTCGCGGTTGCGGACGCCCTTGGCGTTGAGGCCGCCGAGCTTGACGCCCTGCGCCTTCTTGGCGGCGAGCGCGTCCCGGGTTCGCTGGCTGATCAGACGGCGCTCTTTCTCCGCCAGCGCGGCATAGAGGTGCAGCATGAACGGATCGGCGTCCGCGCCCAGCTCGGCGACGATGAACGGCGTCTTGTGGGCCATGAGGCCGCTGATGAAGTGGACGTCGCGGCTGAGCCTGTCGAGCTTGGCGACGATGATCGGGGCCTTGTGCCGCTTGGCGAGCTTGAGCGCCTCGGCGAGCTGCGGCCGCCGATCGAGGGCGTCGCTCCCCTTGCCGGTCTCGACCTCGCGGAAGGTTTCGATGAGCTCGAACCCTTCAGCCTCGGCAAAGCGGGCGAGCGCCGTCTGCTGCGCTTCGAGGCCGAGGCCGAGCGGCCCTGGCTGGCGGTCGACACGCGGGTGTAGGCGATGGCGGTCTTCACGGTTTCGGCCCTCTGCGTCACACTGCGACGGTGGTCGCTATGTGGTGCAGAAGCCGTCACAGGTCAAGTAAGCATGTGACGGGTTATGGTTCCGGTGCGGCCTTTGGCGCGTCTGGACTTCGGCAAGCGTGGGTTCTTGGTTAGCCCGTGCTTTGACGTCGTCATGCTCGATTGAGCTGGTGGGCGGGCGGCTGCCGCCATGGTCAAATCGACCTAATCACCCCTCCGGTCCCCCTCCTGAGCAGCGCTCGCACGTGCTACTTGCGCACAGGGAAATTTTGCATTTCGGCCAAAACGACCCCACGCGAAAATTCAGGCCCGCCTCACTCTCGCTCCCATGTCACCTCGTGGACAATCTCGCGTCCGTCGAACGGGTTCTTGGCAGGGGGTGAAGTATAGGTCAGCGTCCGCTCATCGACCTTGCAGAACCGCACCTGGTCCGTACCGCTCCATGCCTCATTCCAGCTCAGATCGACGTGATGCACGACCCGATCTTGAACTCGACCGTGTAGGAGCCCGAATAGGCGAACATCGTGTCGAACAGCACGATCTTCTCTTCGTCTGAAGGCGGCGTCTGCTCGGGGCGTGCGCGATTGCTTTTGATAATGAGGAACGTGACACGCTGAGGTGTATAGACGACGCTGCCGCGGGGATTTCTGACCTAGCGCGTCCTGCCGCTCCCCAGTCGCGACATCTCTCGTGACCCAAGAAGTCATCCTCCAGCTTCCAAGGATGAGGTCGCGGCTGAGGGGTCTGACCGGCGTATCTTGAGCCATCGCATACCTCCATTGTCCCTCAGCATCTCGCTGTTATCCTGCCAGCAAATAGGGAAGATGGATCGGGGTCAAGCTTCGCTTTCAAACTGAGACACTGCCGGCGTGGATGCGTGCTAAGTTCCCGCTTGCCTGAAATCGCTGGAGAGGATGGCGCCCCGTGCAAGATCAGGACCCAGCAGAACTGCCCCCGCAGGCGCTCGCAGACCCTGAGGCAGCCCTCGAGCCGTCCCGGCCGCATCGGCTGCTGACGCGCTCGCGGAAGCCGTCTTCGAGCGCCGTCGCGCCGATTTCAAGTCCTCTCTGCCGCGCCGGCTCACCGCCTTGTTCGATCCGCCGCCGCCGGTGCGGCGCCGAATATGGGTCGACTGTCATCCATACGACGTGCCTGTCAGATCCCGCCGCTGCCAGGGGCGATTTTGACACGGGCGCGCAAGCGCGCCACGCCTCGCGGTCTGAGGGGGTGCCGATATGGCCGGATCAGGGGTCTGCCGGTGACGACGCGGTCGTGGTCAGGCTCCCGGTGTCGCCTGCCGCTACCGGTGAGGTCAGCGACGGTGACGCGCTCGACAACGGTCGAGGTGCCACTGACCGCCACCTCGCCGCGATGGCATCCCCGCGGTGCAGGACGCTCTCTTCGACGGCTTCCGGGTAGGGTGGACACCCCAGCCAACCCCGTCGTGGCCGTCCTTGGGCCAAGCGCGGCCCGATTAGCGTGGCTCTCAGCGCACGCCAAGGCTGGATGCGGAGCAGCCTCTGTCGAATTTCTCGCCGGACAGGCTGGGATGGCTGGGCACTGGCGGCGACCTGCACGGGAACGGCGCTGAATTTCCCGGTTTGGCCTCACCCAGCCATTGTGCTTGCGGCGAAGCGCCCTTCGCGTTGGGTAGCGTGGGCTGCGCGGCCCAGCTTGAACGCCTCGTCCAGTCTGGCGCTAAAAATCAGAAGATTGGCAGGCAAAAGCAAGCTTGGCGACGACGGTGCCGTTAGATCGTTGGGCAATCCCGCCCGCCTCTTTGCCGGTCACGGACAGAAGCCCCCAAAATGAAAAAGTTGCGCATCGTTTCCCAGTTCTTCGCCTTGGCCTCTTTTGTCCTTTGGGGTACTGCCGCGCTAAGCGAAACGATTGTCCCAATGATCAGTGACGGAGGGACCTTTCGTGTCCCTGTTACGATCAACGATGAACTGACCCTCAAATTCGTGATTGACAGCGGAGCCGCCGACGTGAGCGTGCCTGCTGACGTTGTAATGACGCTTGTTCGCACAGGCACCATCACCGACACCGATTTCCTTGGCAAGCAAACCTACAAGTTGGCAGACGGCTCTACCGTTCCTTCACAGCAGTTCGTAATTCGGTCGTTGAAGGTCGGCGACAAAACTTTAGAAAACGTTGTAGGTAGCATTGCGCCCGTGGCTGGCGGCTTGCTGCTTGGGCAAAGCTTCTTAAGCCGTTTCAATACGTGGTCCATCGACAACCAACGACAAGCGCTAATCCTTGGCTCGCCTCCGAATAACGTTGTCGGTGCCACACCCGATGCGCCCGTGTACAAGTATTCCTACCCGGTCAACCTCAATCCGAATGGCGACAACTTTCTCGCGCTGCGCACAGAGCCCAGAGGCGTCCGGATCATGAAGATGGGACCTGATACGCTTTTCACCGTCGTCGGCGAGCAAGGCGACTGGGCGCACATCCGCTTGCCCACGGGCGAAACCGGATGGGCCGGAAAGGCCTATATCGGCTGTTGCAAAGTTGCGCCGTCCGCCGCCGCCCAGCCAGCCGCAAAGGCGCAGTATTCCTACCCGGTCAACCTCAATCCGAATGGCGACAACTTTCTCGCGCTGCGCACCGAGCCCAGAGGCGTCCGGATCATGAAGATGGGACCTGATACGCTTTTCACCGTCGTCGGCGAGCAAGGCGACTGGGCGCACATCCGCTTGCCCACGGGCGAAACCGGATGGGCCGGAAAGGCCTATATCGGCTGTTGCGTGACCGCCCCGGCGATCGGCTCTGAGCACTGATGACGAACGCCGGATCATCACCCAGACGCGCGACAGACAGTCGCCGACATGGATGCCGACGCGGAACTCGATCTGGTGGCACGCCCACCAAGGTCAGCGTGATGAACCAGATCAGCAAACACCAAGCCTACCGCAGCCGCACGAAGGCGCGTGCCATAGCGTTGAAGGGCGGCAAGTGCGAGCGCTGCGGCTTCGCTGACGAGCGGGCATTGCGCTTCCACCACGTCAAACCAGTACGGCGTGGCTCCAACGGACTGAGTAGGAAAGCCCGGACATCGACCACAACCCACCGCGATGTTGTCCGTGGTGATGCGAAGGGCATCCGCCTACTTTGTGCGAATTGCAGTGCCATCGACACCGCACAGGACTGGACGCTCAACCTCAACCTCAAGCAAGCCGCAACGAGCGCCGTGACGCGCTGATGGCGCGAGCCGCTGCCCCGCTCCGGTCCGACGCCTGCCGCGTGTCCGGCCATCGAGCACCGGCACGATGATGCGAGGACAGGGGGTGAGCAGCCATCCTTTCCCTGATCGCTGACGCCAGCCACCAGCACCACGCACGACATCGGCATCGCAGGAGCACGGCACCACGCAGCCCCCCATGGTGGCTACCCGAGGCGCCGATGACGAGGATCGCTGCGCCCCGCGGCAGGTGCCGATAGCGGGTATCAGCCATTGTAGTGGGCGTCATGCTGAACGCGGCCGGGGCACTCACTGGAAGCTTGCGCGAATATCGCCTTCGGTCGATTGACCCGTTCCCCGAGCCATCGGCAATGACCGCTGTTTGCGCATGGGGCCGTGCGCTAGGTCGTTTCGAGCAGTCACCACCGTTCAAGGACGTCGCCGATCCCAACAGCAGCATCGCCAGCTTCTTGAGGGGAGCAGATCGGTGATCAGCGCTGCGCCTTGTGTCGGCGCGACTGCAGCGGCGCTCGGGCTCGCACGCCAATGCGATAGGAACTGGCGTGTCGGCCGCGGCAAGCACGATCCCGGCGATTTTGAAATATCTCAGCGCTGCGCCGCAGCCGGGGGGTCAGCGGTGAAACAGTCAGGGAAGATAAGGATTGATCCGGGCGGCCCGAAGTTGCCAGCAGCTACAAGACCAGCAGTTTGCCGGCGGGCCGCCCTCGTCGCCAACCTAAGCGCGCAGAGGCAATTTTGAAAACCCAGTCGGTCAGGAGATCGAGCTGGAAGACGTCAAGCTTGCCCTCCCCCGTGATGCTTTCGGTTACCTCTCGCACGTCGCCCCGATCGAGGTCCTCACCGGGCTCAAGCGCGCCGAGTTCGAGCATGTCGGCGACTTGCAACGCCAGTTTTTTTGTGGGTTTCAATCGCCGGGTCGTCATGGCGTGATTCCCATTGTCAATTCCTCCGGCGCCCTAATCGGTGTGGGCTCGCCGCCAGGCTTCGCATTCGTACTAGCGGACGCTGCAGGGGCAGCGCTTCGGGGCCGCGAGTGGATCATAGTGTATGGACCGCCATGATCGCGGGCTAGCATCTCTTCCATGTAGAGACGATCGGCGCGGGTATAGGGCCGCACGATAGCGCGGCCCGTGCCGTCCGGGCGTTTGTATTTAACCACCATTGGTTCTCTCCACTTTGTTAACGGGTTGGCTGCGCCTGGTCAGCAATCGCCGGCTTTCGCCGATCGGACCCATGGCGCGCTCGCCTCTCGGGGTCGTGCTCGCGTCGGTCGAGCGTGAACGGCCGCCGCCGAAGCGTCGTCGATGGCGTCATCACGTAGCGTCCTCGGCGGCCATGAGATCGTGCTCGAAGACGTGCCGCACGGCGGCGACGAGTTGACCCGCGCGCCACCCTTCGGCCTTCAGGACGTCGGCGAGGATCAGGAACGCCGCGATCGGGATGTCGCCGCCATGAGCGTCGACTGGCAGCTCCCTACGGCCGGCATGACGCGCTTCGAGGCGACCCACAGCGCATGCATGAGGGCCTTGTCGTCGGGCGCCGTGTGATTATCGTTCATCGGGATTCCCTTTCCGCGCTTTCAGGTCCAGCGCCGAGCCTGCCGTTTGACGCGCCGCACGCGCCTGGATAGAATACTACATAAATGCCGCAGGGGTTTCTGCAATGGCGGCGGTCGTAAGAAAGCGCGCTATCGCCATCCGGGTGATGGTGACGGCGAAGGAGCAGGGCGATCAGGAAAGCGGCGAACAGGGCGGCGATGCCGATGTCGGTCTATGTCCGCGCTAAGGCGCTTGAGGCGGCGCGAGCCGGCGAGCCATGGCGCGAGGCGACCTGCCGATGCGTTTCACGAGCCGGCCACGTCGCCGCTGCGTGGAACCGCGGAATTAAGATACCACAGCGAGATCGATCGATCCAACGCCGGGATTTCGCGGTCACACCCTGCACGCCAATCCTGAGGGGAATTCCGCCTTGTCTTGAGCTTGGCCCTCGGTCGCGACCGGTGCGAATTCGCGATCGTCGTAGACCTCGCAGGCTCCTGAAGCATGCAGCGGCATAACCCGCGCTCCTGGCGCGCCCATCATGGGAGACTCCGATTTCAAGCAGGCATTTGACCTGGCTATGGGGTCGAGCACCTCCGGCGAGGCGGCGCGACGCCATTCGACTGCGCTGAGGTCGTGGCCGGACGAGATCGCGGTGCTGCTGCTGCAGGTCGAGAAGGTCGCCCAAGGCGCCGGCGCGAACGGACTTTGACCGCGGCGGAGGGAAGGCCCGCGGCGTCGCAGTGACGGGTGACGAGTCATCACCCATCAATGCCGGGGGCGGGCTCCAGGGGCTTGCTGCGGCCCAGTATCTGGAGCCAGGCTTCGTTCTAGCTTCCCCTTGTCCCACAAGTCTACGGGTTTAAAACGGAGGAAATGGTCTTGACCACCATTGCGGTCCTAAACCGAGACGAGCTTGCTAGTTAATTAGTAATGGTTAATTGTGGGCCCATCCAACGCCACCTCACCAACCCACTGATGGCTGCGAACACTCACAAGAATGGGAGACCAACGAAAACCTGCTGGGAGAAAATCTGGGTTCCGATAATGATCCTGGTTGGGATGTGATTGCATTGTGCATAGGCCTGAAATTCATGGCTGAATGCCACCACGCTTGCTCCTGAGTGCTGTCATCCATTGTCTATGTGCCAAAATGATTGGCTGCGTATGGTATCTGAGGACTAGTTCTTCATTGCCTGGTGATCCAGAGGCCATCAGACACCTGTGGAACACCTGCTGGCTTGTTGGTTATGTGACCGGGGTTTAACTGCAGAGTGAGGAGCTGTGTGTTGAGACAGCCAGCTGACTGCCTGAGTCAGCTCTGCTGTGGAAACCTGCAGCCATCGTGTGTGTACATATTCAAGCATGTTCACTTTGCCATGCCCCTGCCCCCAGTTCCGTGGCCCTGCCACGTGTGCCTGGAATCCAGGGCGCCTGCCTGGGAGTGATTCATGATCCCAAGGCCCGGCGACCCAAAGCCGTGGGCACAAAGTGAGTCAAATGACTAGAGGTGTTTTATTGTTGCTTAAATAAAGTCGTTGCGGGGTTGGACAGGAATCGGTTTATGAGTTAGGGGTAACTTTTCCTGGGTCAGACCGGGCCCGGCGGTCGGATTACTGCACCAAACCTCGGGTCTGTCTTTGCCCTGCCCATAAAGGCTGCTGAGACACCATCGCCAGCATTGTACCTGCACACACTGGAGGTGTGACTGCAAAACGATAGAGAGAGGAGACGTCAGGCTGGGGGAAGGCGAGACCGCCAGGCCGCCGGTCTCCCGGAGGGCTACGAGACCTGTCGACCAAGCCACACTGCACCACACACCCGCCGGCGCCTTCACGGCGGTGGTCTGGACGATGCCGGTCCCCGTCTGAAGGAGACGGGCTGTGGCGGTCCCCGCCTCGGAGGCGGCCTTCACGGACATCGGCGGCCGTTCGCGCCGATAGTCAGGAACGCCCTGCCGTGGGCTCGTATGCCAAGCGGGTCGGGTCGAGATCGTGTTACCGCCGCAGCTGCTGCAGCGGAGCCGTTTGCCGACCTCGTGGACAATCAGGGTCTTGGGCAGCAGGTCGGACTATGACGTCGGTCCGAGACGTCGCAATTCGGCGCAGGCCCCGCGATGACGGAGCGAACGCCGTTCAAGCGCATGTTGGCGAGCGTCATACGCTCGAAGCCGCGGACATTAGAGTTCGTCCTTGATTTCTGCGACCGAGACGCTCTCGACCCGGGCGTCCTTGATCGTCCGAAGCGAGATCCCTTGCGCCGCGTTCAGAAGGGTGTCCTTAAGGTGCTTCTGGTAGTTTTGCGCTGTCGTCGTCTGGCCCAGGCTTCGTCGCCCATCGACGAAATCGATTTCGGTCACCAGATGCCAGTTGAAGCGCCGCATTGTTTCCTCCTGCAGGCTGGTTGGAAGCGCGGGTCGGCTCGGACCGCTCATGCCTTTAGGTGAAGGGCAACGAGTATCAGTCGAACCGTCGCGAACCAACCTTCCTTCATTCATAAGGCCGTCCATGGGGGCAGCTAACGGCTCAACAGGAGATTCCCGACCGCTTTTTTCTGTGTGCAAGTCGGCCCTGTCTGCTTTCCTTCTACGATAGAGGCGCATGTCACGTTGAATGTACGCTGCGGGCTTTTGGTGCAAAAGCTCTAGAGATCATTATGCCGTTGAGCATGTATGGACGCACGTCCTCCCTCGTTGGTGTGCTTGGCCCTCACGCGCGTCGTTTGGCTGGCGCGGGGCGCGTCGATGCGTAAAGGCGGATATTAACAAATCTTTGGCATAAACAAGCTTGCGAGGGCGGGCGCGATCCATCATTGGCGGGCCCCCCCCCAGGCCGTCCCGCGCGCCCATAGCCGGCTTCGGACCGACGTCGGGTTAAAGATCGTGGGGCAAGAGTCGAAGGCGCGCACCCTTGCGACCGAGGGTGCCCGCCCTTAGACATGCGCAGCGAGGGACTTCTTTCCGCGCCCCACTAGAAGGACGGTTATGCATTTGCGCGCCAGAGGCCATCGCGGTCCGAACTGCCGATCCCGTCTTGCGCTTCCCGAGCTCGGCGGTAGGCTGAGGGTCGTTCCTGCATCAAGAGCGGGCTCAGAGAGCCCCACCAACCAGCTTTGACCGGCAACGGTGGTGAATGACGATGTGGCCCATGCGGGCAACAAATAGGTCGTGGCTGCTCTCCGATGCCGTGCGAACTGAAGGAGAGCATCCATGCTCGATCGTCGACATTTTATCATTGGGGCTGGGGCTTTGCTGACGGCATCGTGTCGTCAACCGAGCGAAAGCCTTTTCTCGAAAATCTGGCGAGCCGCTGGTCTTGTCGCCAGCTCGAAAGCCCGGGGAGACCCTCTATGTCTACCGGCAGGAGAGCGACTACGGCGGCGAATGGCGCGTTCGCTCGGGCCCGATCAGCCGTTCGCACCGCCGCCTCCGACCTGGCGTGAGCATCTGCGCGGACTCGGGCATCGCCTCGAAACGGACAGAGAGGACATCGAGCGCGCATGCATCGAGCATGACCTTCCTCTGGAAGAACTCGACGTCCGCCTCATGGCTTCGGGAGTGGGAGGACAGCTGGACAACTTCACAGGACCTCAGGCCAAGGCGCACCACCTGCTCAAGGACCTCGATTTCGGCGACTCAGGATCCGCGCTTAGGCAGGCTGGCCAGATTATCTTCGAGGAGTTCGGGGGATCTCCGGGCAATTCTTAGCACATGGGTTGAATTGCGCGATGACCTGACCGTGTCGTTGCTGCAGGCGCGCCTGATTGAGCTGAACCTGCCGATCAACGTCGCGGTCGGAACGCGGAGGCTCGGAGGCCGGACTGTGGCATCTGCTCGCGAATGTCGGCATCGCGTGTTTGCGAAAGCCGACTCCGGCTGCCGGGTACTGGGATTGCTGTTCGCCAAGTGAGACTGGGCTGGGCTTACTTGACCGGCAGCGGCGGTCAATTTTGCTGTTCGGCCCATGGGGCTTGATGCTTCCAGAGCAACCTCTGGTTTCTGAGCGCCTCAAATCTGCTGGAGAGGGCAAATCGCGCTGTCGCGCAAAGGCAGGGATCCCTAGCAAATTTCTGGCTTGAAAAGCAGGTGGCATTGGATGTGATTTTTTATATCAGTGCGCCCATTGTTCGGCGGTGCCGAAGCGCTCGAGCGTACCCCAGTCTCTCCGACGCGCCCTCGCCGCCCATTCCCTTCTTTCTTTTTACTGCCGTGGGAGTGGGGCGGGCGGACACATGCCCCCTGAGTGATGCCGGTAGTTCTCCCATTGCCGACTTGGCTTGGCGCGCTTCATCTGTGGTGTGGCGTAACGCTCTCGCGGGGGGGCGAGGGGGGTGTTTCCGCGGCGCTGCTCTGTCGCCCCAGCATGAAAGGGAGATTGCCATGACTTTTGGCGCTCTTCGAGTTTCGGCTTTCGCGCTCAGCGGACGGCCGCTTTGTCCTCTCGTCCCCGACTTCTGCCGCAGACGCGGCTGACCGTCGCGTCACACATCTATCGGCACGCTGCTTCACCCGCGGGTCTCACACGGCTTGCACGGGCATGGCTTGCATGGGTAGTGTCGCACATGGCCACGCAGAGGCCACTGCACTACGTTTGGCGAAACGGACATCGCTGCGTTTACGGCTGATGGTTATAATCCCGGCGCGGCCGTCGCGGCGGCAGTGATCGGTCGGCGCTCGGCCGGGCTGTCCGCTGCTACGGCGATTACGACGTACGGGTCGTACTACGGGTCGTGCGACGACTATCAGTTACGGCTCACCCCTGATCCGTATTCCGACTATGGTTCGGGTAGGGGCGGTCCTGTCTTGCGTCGGCGGCCGCTTCACCGCGTGCGTTTTGACCACGGCTTCCACCGGGGCTTCGCTGTCCACGGGAACGGGGCTCATTCCCGGCAGAAACTTCGGCCACGTGAACGGCATCGGCGTCGGTCAGTTCGGTGGCGGTCATTTCGGGCCGGCGGAGAACTTGGGCCACGTGGGCGGCGTCGGCGTCGGCCAGTTCGGCGGCGGTCGTTTCGCCGGCGCAAACGTCGGCCAGCGTGCGGCAGCTTCGGCGTCGGCCAGTTCGGTGGCGGTCGACTCTCGTCGGCGGAAACTTGCGGCCACGGTGGGCGGCTTCGGCGGTGACCGGCTTCGGCGGCGGTCATTTCGCCGGCGCAAACGTCGGCCACATCGGCGGCTCTGGGCGGCGGCCAGTTCGGCGGCGGTCATTTCGCCGGCGCAAACGTCGCCACATCGGCAGCTTCGGCGGCGGCCAGTTCGGCGGCGGTCATTTCGCCGGCGCAAGGTCGGGATGCGCTGGCGCGAGTTCGGCGGCGGGGGCGACTTGGGCCACGTGGGCAGCTTCGGCGTCGGCCAGTTCGGTGGCGGTCACTTCGTCGGCGGGAAACTTCGGCCACGTGGGCGGCTTCGGCGGTGGCCAGTTCGGCGGCGGTCCATTTCGCCGGCGCAAACGTCGGCCACATGGGCAGCTTCGGCGGCGGCCAGTTCGGCGGCGGTCACTTCGTCGGCGGAAACTTCGGCCCACGTGGGCAGCTTCGGCGGCGGCCAGTTCGGTGGCGGTCAGACTTCGTCGGCGGAAACTTCATGGGCCGTGAGCTTGTGGGTGGCTTTCGGTGGCGTGATCTTTGGCGGCGCGCACAGTTGGGCAATGCTTTGGGGGTCCGCGCGGCCACTTGGCGGCGGGCGTCTTCCGTGTAATACCACCGTGCGTGCCTTCATGGCACTTCGACTGTTGTCGGGCGGCCATCTCGCGGCCGCCCGATTTCGTTTGGAGAAACCACTTCAGGTCGAAACCATCTTGGGTAGGCGCGGGCACCAAATGTTGAACTCGGTCCTCTAGTGTGGGACCTCAGTTGAGTTCAAGAGGATTTGAGGGAGGGAGGATTTACTTCCTGAAAGCTAGTGGATTTGCCAATGTCAAGTGAGTTGCTCCATCTTGTGCTAGTGTGTTGTCGGGGGCCACGTTCATGAAGGTGCCACTCTGTGAACTGAGGCTGTGGTGCATCCTCAGGGTGTTGTTTCCCTCTGTTAGTTACTGGACAACTTTGTGGGGAGCCACCCCCAGTCAGTGGTGCATAGGACTTGTCATCAAAAGCTCACTCATTGGGTGTTTCCTTTGGAGAGACGGTGGAGAGGCCATGATCATGACGAGGCCGGGTGGCCGGATTGGTTAGTCACCTGGACAGTGGCCCATCTCGTCGGCTTCATGCTTGGCTCATCCGCGATTGTATTGCTTTCAAAAAAAAACCTGGGTGAGAGTGAGCAGGACGGCTGATAGAGCAGGTGAGGGAATGGACCTCGATGTGACTCATCCACTGGCCTCAGTTACTGCTGTCTTTCTGCACCAGACCGGAATCACCACCCCAGATGGCGCGCCCGCCATGCTGCTGCCTGGAGGGGAACAACCCCTGCCTTCCCAGTTCTGTTGGGATATTCTGAATGCACTCATTGCTGCTATGCCATGCCTCACTGCCCCCTTTGGCCATCCACGGTGCCTGATGATACTGTGGAGACTTCCTGAAGCCTCAGATGCTTGGATGTATCTCATGAAACCTGTCTGCCCCCAGCCCTGGCCATCTTGTCCTGAGTCCTGGGAGAATTGCTGCTCATAGTGTCAGCGGTGGGCCCCAGCAGGCTGTTTGCTATGGTGCTTGGCTGGGTCCTCCTGCCCAGCCCCCACTCCAATCCAGGTCCAAATGGCTTTTAAGTTGAAGGCCCTTCTGGCCAGCTCTGTGCTGCCAGGCACCAGTCCCAGTGCCTTGGTGTGCCATCTGTGCTGCCACATTTCTTTAGCCTCAGATGTGAAACCATCTCCTATGCCCTGGTGATAGGTGACCAATCAAGCTCCCTCCGCCCGCGGCTTCTTGCAGCTTTTGCCCTGTACTCGTTCGAGGAATGGAGTGCCGACTTGCACATGCAGGTCCTCTCTGAACGCAATGACCTCGGTCACATCCCTTAGCTCCGGGTGCTGCTCTAAAATTTGATCATCTTGTCCCGGAGACGATCGTTCTTGCGTCGCAGCTCAACCTCTGTCATGGCGGTTCTCTTTCTGCCTTTCGCCGCAACCCGCGATAACCGCTGATCTACACCGTTTGATCCAGATATCGTTGGCTGGTTTGACACACCAAGATGGCCGCGCGCCCCTGCTCGGTCGGCGCTCATACGTCAGGGGTGAGGCACAGCGGGAGCCTATTGTGGTCTACTTGCGTTCCGTCCAGAGTTCCTGTCGAGTCGGGTCGCAGTATGTCGCGTGTCGTCGAGCGTTCGGCCTCGCAGGCCGTCAAATCCGGTTCATCGCGCCGAGGCAAAAGCCGTCGCGACTCGCCCCTTCCGACCTTTATCGGTCCGCAGCTTTCCCAGCCGGTCGAGAAGCCACCGTCCGGGCCTCAGTGGCTGCATGAAATCAAATTAGACGGCTATCGCATGGCGGCGCGCATCGACAACGGGCGCGTGCAACTGCTGACTCGGACCGGCCTCGACTGGACCGAAAAATATCCAAGCGCCATCGCAGCGCTCGCGAACCTGAACATCAAGACCGCTTATCTCGATGGCGAACTCTGCGGCGTTGATGAGGCTGGGTTGCCGACCTTCGCCCACACCCAGGCTGCGACCGACGGCGAACGCGATGTGCAGCTCGTCTATTACGCTTTCGATCTCTTGCATCTCGACGGTTGGGACATCTCGGGGCTTCAGCTCATCGAGCGCAAGGCGCTTTTGGAACCGTTGCTCGCAAACAAGCCGGGCCTTCAGTTCAACGGCCATGAAATCGGCGACGGCGAACTCATCCTGGAGCACGCGGCAAGCTCGGATTTGAGGGCGTGGTCTCCAAGACGATCGACGCGCCCTACGCGCCCGGAAATCGCGGCCTATGGCGCAAAGCCAAATGGCTCAACCGGCAAGAGTTCGTCATCGTCGGCTGGAGCGACCCGGAAGGCTCTCGGCCGCATCTCGGGGCGCTGCTGTTGGGCTACTACACGGATGACGGCAAGCTCATCTACGCCGGGCGTGTGGGCACCGGGATGCCCGTCAAGGTTCTCGCCGATCTGCGGCGACGACTGGACTCGATCGCTCGCAAGACATCGCCTCTGAGTATCCCGCCTTCTCGCAAGACGCGATTCGGATCGCCGCTCGTTCTTTCTCGGGTGCGCTGGGTCGAGCCGAAGCTTGTCGCCGAGATCACCTATTTGACCTGGACGACGGACAACCTCCGTCGGCACACGGTCTGCGTCAGCCTGCGTGATCTGTGTCTAGGTCCACCCCGGCCGTCCGAGCCGTGTCGCAGCGTGAATACGCCGCCCTCTACCCTGCCCCGGCGGCGGAAAGGACAAAGGGGAGGCAGGGCCGCATCCGGCTCACCCCACCTCGGGTTCAACTCGTTAAGGGCGGGAGATTCTTAACGGGAATTGAGATTGGGGTCGCGCTTCACCCCCGCGCGCGAGGGGTGAGGCTGAGGCCCCCTCGTCGCGCACTAGAGGGCGTAGCACAACGCCATAGTCGCGTGACGCTCCGGCCAGCTAAGAGCCGCAGCCGGAGCGTCGAGCGGCTTATCGATCTCTCTCAGCGCAAAGGTCAATCATGGGGTCGTTTTCTTCATTTGATCGCCACCAGCTGCGGGCTGCGTTTCGGCCTGGGAAAGTGGGCTTGGTGCATATTGAAAGTCAGGCGCGGCCTTCAGCTCCGCGAAGGTTACGTTGAGAATCGCCTTGTCAGGGTAGCCCTGGCTCGCTTCAGTAGCCGCGGGGTCGGTTTCCTTCATCGGCGGCTGTTGCCCCGCAACAGGGTTGGTCGGCGGCTGATCGGTCGCCGGCACCTTCCTGCCTTCCGTACGCCACTGCATCGCCGAGAACGGTACCGCGACATCCTTCTTTCCGAACCCGAGGAATCCGCCGACGCCGATGACGACGGTTTGGGCCGCGCCGTTACGGTCCATCAACAAGTCGTCGATCTTTCCGATCTGCTTGTCATCTGGGCCGTAAACGCCGACTCCCACCAGTTTTGGCGCGCGCCACTGCGTTTTTTCCTGCTTCGTCACGAAGTTGACGCCAGATGTCGCCAGAGCTTGGGACGTCTGGTCCTTCGAAATCGTGGGATTATCCGCGCCGTGCGCGCTGGGCCCGATCAGTACAGCGCTGAACAAGGTTGCGTAAGCAAGCGTCTTAAGCATCTTCGCCTCCTCTTCGAGAAGCAATGGCGTCGAACGTCAACTTGTCGGCTTGACTCGTACGTCCGGCCGCCGCTCCGCATACCCCGCAGGGATACGGAGGCTGCTCGCTAGCGCGTTCGCTGGAACGCCGGTATACGAACCGACGGCGGACGGAAAAGTTCCATCAAGAAAAATTTTCGTTTCGGATCGCCTCCGCACATCATCCCGGACGGCACGGGCGATTTCCCGATCATAGCGGCGATGTCCCGCCCGCAGGATGGCTGCGGGCGGGACGTAATTTCCTCTACCTTCATTCTTCGTACATGCGCCAATGATGATGATAGGAGCTGCGCGCGCCGTTCGAGCAGAGTTCGCGATAGCGTTGGCAGTTGCCTTGGCCCGTCTCCCCTAGCTCCTCTTTATGCATGCAAGCTGCGCGTAGCTCTCGACAGTCCCCCCCGCCGTGGGGATTAACGCGGAAGCCGCCCGGGCCGAATTCAAAGGTTTGCCCAAGCGCCGGAAGGGGAGCAATTAAGAGGCCGATAAGGATTAAGGTTTTCATCTTGCGTTCCTCCATAACCTTTAGGGAACCGAACGACCCCGACCGCGCTGCGCAGCTCGGAGAACCTTAGCGGCACGTTCGAAATCATGGCTCGACTACCTTTAACCGGCAGCTGACCTTACTGTTCCCGCTCACCCAGTTGTCGATTTTCTTGTCCACCGCATTTACGCCCAAACCGTATTTGGCCCAGCCCCCGGCGCGGGCCAGCGCGAGGGGTGGAGGGGGCAGTTTGTCCTATGGCGGGAATGATCGAACCGGCAACCTGCCGCTGTTCCCGGGGATCTTCCCCGACCAAATGGCTCCGATCGTTCGCAATGGAGCCGACGGCGAGCGCGAGCTTGTCATGGCGCGTTGGGGCATGCCGGGTCCGCCGCAGTTTGGCGGCGCGCCGATCACCAACATTCGCAATGTCGGCAGCCCGCACTGGCGCGGCTGGCTCGGCAAGCAGAACCGCTGCATCGTGCCGGCGACTTCGTTTTGCGAGTACGCCGACACGAAGCCGCGCAAGACGCCGAAATGGTTCGCGCTCAGCCAAGATCGACCGTTGTTCGCGTTCGCTGGTCTATGGACCCCTTGGCGCGGCGTTCGAGGGCCGAAGAGCGCGCCAGTCGACGGGCAGCATGAGTTGTTCGGCTTTCTCACGACAGAAGCGAATGCCGTCGTCGCCCCAATCCATCCGAAGGCGATGCCTGTCATTCTGACAACGCCCGCAGAGATCGATTTGTGGCTGTTGGCCGACGCGCCGAAGGCACTCGAATTGCAACGACCACTTCCCGACGATGCGCTGCGAATTGTCGCGAGCGGCGAAAAGGAGGATGGTCCGCGCGAGGATGCCATGCTCCATTGTGATCAAGACCCGATGCTCCCGCTTTGAGGCGCTTCGAGGGTTTCCAGCCTTACAAAGGCTCCGTTTGAACGACGTCAATGCGCAAATGGCAGCCATTCGCTTTGTGGGCCGCGAACCTGGGCTTCTCAGGGGAGGTAGTCTGCGGCGAACTCCTCAACCCAGACGACCAGAGTTCCTTGAGCCGGTCTCCTCACAGTAAAGCTTCGCGCTATGGCTATCGATGAAGGGTATGGAATCCCTCCGGGATCCACGGGTTCATCGACGCTGTGCTCGCCTCTTCGACGCCGGCCAGGCCCTCATGGCCGTGTCGACGATCTGATGTAGCTCTCTTCCTTTCGCGCCGCTCGCAGCCTCGACGGCCATCCCGCGCATCACTGCGACGATGTAGCGCGCCAGCGTCTCGGGGTCGGCGTGCTCAGGCAGATCGCCCTCCGCGAGCGCGCGCTCAAGTCGCTCGCGGATCGCCTCCCTGAGCCGCGCTCGGCGGTCGCGCGTTTCCCGCCGCAACGGGTCGCTTTCGTCGGAGCCGACGAGCGCGCCATGCACCATCAGACATCCTGGCGGGTTCGCCGGATTGCTGTGGAAGTTAGCGGCCCCGCGCAACAACCCTTCGGCGACTTCGCGCGCTGTCGGAAGGTCGAGCGACCCGGTAAGGAATTCCGCCGTTCCTTCGTCGTAGCGGTCCAGAACCGTGCGGAACAATTGCTCCTTGTTGCCGAAAGCGGCGTAGAGGCTCGGCCGGGTAATGCCGAGCGTCTCGGTCAGGTCAGAAATCGACGTCCCTTCGTAACCTTTCCGCCAGAACAGCAACATCGCGCTGTCGATGGCCTTGCTCGTGTCGAACTCGCGCGGCCGCCCGATCGGGACGAGGCCACTTTCTTCATCCAAGGATCGTGACATGACTTGACTCTGCAGGACGGCGGCTTCTATACCGAACGGTATAAAAGCGCAAAGCGTATCTCTTCGTGTCGGCTCAATTTTGCGTGAGGGAGGGATTCACTATGACCACGCTCAGCATGGACGGAACGGACCCCGCGACCTGGGATCCCGCCCTCGACGGGGTTTTGGCGGCCCCGGAGAATCACACGGTTCTCTACGAGGACGAGGCGATCCGGGTCATCTCCGTGAGTATCGCTCCAGGCGCGATCGAAAAGCCGCACCACCATTGTTTGCCCGCCGTCTTCGTCGTCGATCGGCTGGTGAGCGTGCGCGACTTCAACGGCGCGACCGGAGAGGAGATCCCGCTGCCGATCCCCAAAGACGCGCCGCTACCAATCACCGCGAAATTTCTGCCTCAGCCGCTCCACTATGTCGAGAACCTCGACACGAGGCCGTTTCACGCGACCCGGATCGAGTTCAAACATGGGTTCCCAACGGCATCTTAGGCGCGCCTCGACGGGGAGGTCCGCGTCGATGGCGCAGGGCCATCGCTTCAAATCGGAGTGGCCGTCCGAGGCTCTGTCGGGCGCGCGTCGACCGCATTCGGGTCGATTTGGCCGGTTCGCCAAGCCGTCGCGGAATGGCCGCCATTTGCGCATTCCTGTCGAAGACTGACAGCAGGTCGAGGGTGGATAGAACATCCAGCCCCGACGCTTCTCCTGGACGTCGCGTCCCGCGTCGACCACTCGTGGCCCAGGTTGTCGGCCAGCGTTAGATCACCGCTCTCGGTCCGCAATCGCCTCTGCGCTGCGATCGTCCAGCGGCCCCCGAAGGGTGGCGGCGATAGAGACGGTCCCGAGAACCGCCTAAAGGCGACCGACCGACTCTCGCCGACGCCGACATGGCTTGAGACAGGGCGGCGCTGAAGTCTAGCGACCGCCGCTCAGGACCCGCAGCTTCCCGATCGCGGCGAGCCGCCCGTCGCCGGTTTCGCCCCAGGTGATTTCGGTCAGGTCGGGCAGGGGGATATCTGGCGCAGCCGGCGCAGGCGCGGCTTGAGCCTCCGGGCGATCGATCAGACAGGGTTGGGGAAAGTTATAATGCCAAATCGAATAGCGCCTGCATGCCGCAGCGGGCTCCGCCAGCGCGAAAAAGATGAGGATGACGAGGAGCGATCTCATCCCGGCCCCATTCAATCCACTGTCGCCCCGCCGCCGGATTGCATCCAGTCGAGGGCGCGGCGCTTGAAACGGTTCACGCCGCTGCGTCAGGGAAAAGGTGAAGGGCCGCCGCCGCGTCGAGCGAATGTCTCTGGTCGTTTGAAGATACTCTGAAGCAGCGCCTCCCGCCAGACCGGAGAACAGGCCGGCGCAAGACGAGGTGGCCGGTATTCACGGTTAGTCGCCGCCGGTTAAGGTCAGTGCAGCCGGCACGCATCGGGAGCGATCGCGGTCAGCCTGGCGACGTTCAATGGCGGCGGCCGCTCGCCACGCTGGTTGGCGTCGCGCAGGAGGGCCTCGCGGGTCGGGGCGGCTTCTGCGATCGCTGCCAGGATGACCGGCAGTGGCGCGCGGTCATAGGCCGCGAACTCGCGATCAGCTCGAGGGCCAGGAGGAAGGCGACGTCGCCGGTGTCGACGCCCCATCCCTTGCAGCGCTCGATCATCGAGAGGACGAGGTCCTCGGTCAGCGACGACGCATCGGGCGCGTCGCGGGCATTCATGGCTCGTTAGACCGAACAGGGCGACAAACATTGCGAGGAGGCTCCCTTGGTGCAAGGCTTACGCCCCGTCGTCACCGTTCGCCCACGCGCCGCCGAAGCCCCGCACGGGCGGGGTGTGTTTCGGTCTTGGCTACAATGGCCACATCGCAGACGCAATGCGTCTTATTGGGGCGGGCGGGTCACCCCAAGGTCAGCTGGTGGCTGGCTGTATCGATGCTAAATTTGCCGAACCGCTGCAGCACCCCCAGGCCGAGCAGCATCGAGCCATCGCCCTGGTCTGCCGCGCCATCCGACGCCAGCACACCATTCAAGGTATGTCCGTCGAGGCTGATCTGGTTGATGCTGATCAAGCAATTCGTTTGCTTCGAACCATCGGCAAGGGTGCTTTCAACGTTACGGATCATGGTCGCCTGACCATTGTTGAGTAGCCAGTCAGCGAGAGCTTTTGAGATGCTCATGCTGGAGCAGCCAGTGTCGAGCGTCAGATGGTATGGTGGCCAGAGTGGCTACGGCAAGCACAGGCGAAAGCATACGGTTCATTGGTCGGCTCCTTTCGCCCGCCAATTTCGACCTTTCGGCGCGGGCCTGCTTGCCGTCGCCTGCCATTCAGCTGCTAATTCCTGCCATTCGCTCCGAAGCGCGCCACCCCATCCTAGCGGATGCCCTTGCCCTCCGGCTCCGTCACCGCCCTCGCGGCCAGCTGGCCATAAGCCTCAGGGCGTCAGCAGGCTCCCGAAGCGCTTCAGTGAGGATGCGGCGCAGATACGCTTTTTATCCGCCCCAGATCCGCCCTAAGGCAATCTCGGGGCGGATAAAGGTCGAAGAAAGAGGCTTCGACTCCTGCGTCTAAGCCTATGACTTCTTCTATGGATTTTAGGTGGTGCCCAGGGGCGGAATCGAACCACCGACACCGTGATTTTCAGTCACGTGCTCTACCAACTGAGCTACCTGGGCGGCTGGCGCCGTCGAGACGCAGCGGGGGCTTATAGGCGTCGGCGCCGCGCCTTGTCCAGGGTTAGGCGCGGGATAATTTCACGAGCCGCAGAGCTCCCGGGGTGGACCGCAGCGCGCCGTCCTGCCATCAATATGCCGCACTCGAAACCGCAATGCTTCGCGCACCGGTTTTGTGGTAGAAGATAGACACCATGCGCATCGTTATCGCTTGTCTTTCCGCCGGTTTCGCCTGCGCCCTCGGGTGCCTCCAGGCAGGGCCCGCGGCCGCCGCTGATCTGCCGACCGCGCCGTCGACTTATCCGGCGCTCGGGCCCGGCGCGGCCGATGTCGCGCCCGATTATTGGTCGGGTCTCTCGATCGGCGCGGGAATCTCGGTCTGGGGAGGCAAGGGGGTCAAGGGCGGCGTCGGGGGCGAGACCGACCTGAGTTATGAACACGTGTTCGACAACGGAATCATGCTGGGGGTGCAAGCCTCGACCGGCTACATGCCCTATCTTCAAACAAGCGCCGGATTCACGCAGTTCACCGGCGGCGCCTTCGCGGGCGGCTCGGCGATCGTCGGGTATAATTTCGGCCAAGTGACGCCCTATGTCATCACCGGGGTCGATTTCGTCCGTTCGACGCGCTTCGGCGGTGGCGCTTTCAACGCAAGCGACGCCGTCAATACGGTATTCTCGGGTCCCGGCGCGGTGCAGGCGGTCGGCACGTTCGGCGTGGGCGTCAATTATCGCATCAACTCGAACTTCAGCATGGGGCTCGAAGCGATCGTCCACACCAACCCCAGTAACGGCGCTTTTGCGCCATGGCCCTGACCGGTCTGTCGCCTGAAGTCCCAGCGCCGCGCCTACGTCCAACCTGATCGCCCAGCCTGAATGACCCAAATGCATGACCTGTCCCGCCGGGCGCTGCTCGTCAGCATCGTGGCTGCTTCCGGCGCGCGCTTGGCCGCCCCCGCGGCCGCCCAGACCGACGCGCCGCCAGCCGCCGCCCCGGCGCCGGCGCCATTCGGCTATCAGGAGGTCGTGAAGCGGGCGCAGGATCTCGCCGCCGCGCCCTTCGACAGCTCGATACCGCCTTTGCCGGACGGCCTGGCGAGCCTCGATTTCGACGGCTGGCGCGACATCCGCTTCAAATCCGACAAGCCGCTGCTCGGCCAGGATGGGGCCAATTTCCGGCTCGAGCTGTTCCATCTCGGGCACCTGTACAAGCGTCCGGTCGTCGTCAACGTCCTGCGCGACGGCATCCCGGCCCCGATCCCCTACGCCGCCAATCTGTTCGACTATGGCCACACCAAGCTCGGCGTCCTGCCGATCAACCTCGGTTTTGCCGGCCTTCGTCTGCGCTTTCCGATCAACGCGCCCCATGTCTGGGACGAAGTGATCGCGTTTCTCGGCACGAGCTACTTCCGCTTCCTCGGCCGCGGCCAGCGCTATGGCCAGTCGGCGCGGGGTCTTGCGATCGGCGCCGCTCCCCGCCTCAACGAGGAGTTCCCGTTCTTTCGCGAATTCTGGATCGAGACGCCGGACGCGACGGCCGAGCATGTCGTCATCTATGCGCTGCTCGACGGCGAATCGGCGACCGGCGCCTTCCGCTTCGATCTCTACCCCGGGCAGGAGACCTTCATCGACGCGAACGTCACTCTGTTCGCGCGCAAGGCGACGCCGGCGCTCGGTCTTGCGCCGCTGTCGTCGATGTATTTCGTCGGCAAGGCCGATCGCCGCTTCGCCGACGATTTCCGCGGCGAACTGCACGATTCCGACGGCCTTCTCATGCATACCGGCGCGGGGGAATGGATCTGGCGGCCGCTCAGCAACCCGGCGAAGCCGAGCGTCTCCGTCTTCCTCGACGCCAACCCGCGCGGGTTCGGGCTTCTCCAGCGCGACCGCAATTTCAGCGACTACGAGGATCTCGATCTCGCTTACGAGCTGAGGCCCAGCTACTGGATCGAGCCGCACGAAGGCTGGGGCGAGGGCAGGGTGGAGCTGGTCGAATTGCCGACCAGCGACGAGACCAACGACAACATCGTCGTCGCCTGGGCGCCAAAGCAGGGGCTCGAGGCCGGCAAGCCGCTCGTGTTCGGCTACCGCATCACGGCGCTGACGATGGATCAGAGCCTGACGCCGGGCGGCCGCACGGTCGCGACGTTCCGCGTCTCCCCGCGCGCCTTGGGAGCGCCCGATCCGCCGCCGCCGCCCGGGGCGACGCGATTCCTCATCGACTTTGCCGGCGGCGACTTGTCCTACTACATGAGCGACCCCTCGCTGGTGGAGACGGTCGCGACCGCGTCCGCCGGACGGATCCTGCGCACGTTCCTCACCCCCAACACCCATATCCGCGGGTTTCGCGCCGGCGTCGACGTCGCGGTCGATCCGGGCCAGAGCACCGACCTGCGCGTCTTCCTGCGCGCCGGCCCCAAGGCGCTGACGGAGACCTGGACCTTCCCCTGGCGGGCCTAGGCGGGGCGCCCGTCGAGGTTACGGATACAACCCGGGCGCGCGAGTTCGATTTCACTAAACGCCAATAAACGTCAGTAAAAGCTAGTAAACGCTAGTAAAAGTGCTGGCGTTTACTAGCGTTTATTTTTTCGAATCGTGACTTTTCAATGGGTTACGGCCGATTCAAACAAAAATTTTCGCCCCGCTCTCGGGAACCCGTTCTGGTTGTAAATGTGCGCGCATCGCGCCCGGCCAGAAAGGTCGTCGGCGCGGTCGCGGAGTTCTCGGCGATCGAGTTTCTCATCGCGGAGATCATAGCCGAGGTTTCTTCTTTGCGCAAGAAAATGTCGATAGCTTTGGAATTCAATAATCCTGTAGATGTACCGTAGATAGCTGAAGGTTTCGAATGATTGCATTGATCGTCGCGAAGCTTGACATTCCATATTTCTGCATTTATAGAAATATGGAAGGAATGGCCATGCTTAGAAGCGACGCCGAGGAAACCGTACGCTACGCCGACATGCTCGCCGCGCTCGGGGCCGAGCCCCGGCTGCGCATCGTCCGGCTGCTGCTCGCGGCCCACCCGGAGGGCCTCGTCGTCGGCGAGATCGGCTCCGAGCTGGGCATCCCGCCGTCGACGCTTTCGCATCACCTCGACAAGCTGAAGAACGAAGGCCTCGTCGCCGTGCGCCGGGAAAGCACGTTCCTTCGCTACACCGCCGACACCGCGACGCTTCAGGAAATCGTCGGATTCCTGTTCGCCGAGTGTTGCACCCGCAACAAGGCGATCAAGCCCGAAGCCATCACCTGCGCCTGTCCATAGGAGGAGCGCCATGTCCGGAGACCGATATTCGCGAAGTCGTACGCGAGCGCTACGCCGAAGCGGCGCAGAGCGTTCGCGCGGGGGCGTCGTGCTGCGGCGGCGAAGGAATGGGACCCGATCACGTCCAATCTCTATGCCGACGCGGAGAAACGCGGTCTTGCCCGAAGACGCCGTGCTGGCCTCGCTCGGCTGCGGCAATCCCACCGCGCTCGCCGAGCTTAAGGAAGGCGAGACGGTTCTTGATCTCGGCTCGGGCGGCGGCATCGACGTTTTGCTCTCCGCGCGCCGCGTCGGGCCCTCGGGCAAGGCCTACGGGCTCGACATGACGGACGACATGCTGGCGCTCGCCCGTGAAAATCAGAAGAAAGGCGGGAGCGGAGAACGTCGAGTTTCTGAAGGGCGAGATCGAGGCGATTCCGCTGCCGGACAACTCGGTCGACGTGATCATTTCGAACTGCGTCATCAATCTCTCGGCCGACAAGGACAAGGTGCTGCGCGAGGCGTTCCGCGTCCTGAAGCCGGGCGGCCGTTTCGCCGTGTCCGACGTTGTGACGCGCGGCGCAATTCCCGAGGCGGTCCGCCGGAACATGCTGCTTTGGGTCGGCTGCATCGCCGGCGCGCTCGACGAAAACGAATACCGTATGCGGCTCGCGGCCGCCGGTTTCGAGGCAATCGGCATTGAGCCCACGCGCGTCTACGACGTGGAAGACGCCCGCGAATTCCTGACAAGCCAGAGCGTCGATGTTGACGCGATCGCCGCCGAAGTCGGCGGCAAGTTCATGAGCGCCTTCGTCCGCGCGAAGAAGCCAGGCGTGGCCTCGAACACCAACGCCGGAAGCTGCTGCGCTCCGTCCTGCTGTCAGTAGGGGCAGGACGATGAGCGAACGCCCGTTCAACGTCCTGTTTCTCTGCACCGGCAACACCGCACGCTCGGTGCTGGCGGAAGGAATTCTGCGCAAGGACGGCGCTGGCCGCTTCAACGCGTTTTCAGCGGGCAGTCACCCAAAGGGGAAGATCAACCCGTTCGCGCTGAAGGTGCTGGGCGCCTACGGCTATCCGACCGACGGCTATCGGTCGAAAGGATGGGAGGAATTCGCAGAACCGGGCGCGCCGGTCATGGATTTCGTATTCACGGTCTGCGATAGCGCAGCGGGCGAGACTTGCCCGGTCTGGCCAGGACACCCGATGACGGCGCATTGGGGCATCGAAGACCCCGCCGCCGTCGAGGGAAACGATATCGAGAAAGAGCGCGCCTTCGTCACGGCGTTCAAATATCTCAAGAACCGAATATCGGTTTTTATCAGCCTTCCGATCCGGAGCCTCGACAAGATGGCCCTGGGGGCGAAGCTTCGGGACATTGGGCGTCTTGACGGAGCGACGCCGCGTGCCACGTCGTGAGCCCGACGCTCGCTCGGCGGATCGCGGCTGAAGCGCTTGGAACCGGGTTTCTGGTCGCGACCGTCGTGGGGTCCGGCATCATGGCCGAGACGCTGACGAAGGACGCGGGGCTTGCGCTTCTCGGGCAATACGCTGCCGACGGGCGCGATTCTCGTGGTGCTGATCACAATTCTGGGACCGATTTCCGGCGCGCATTTCAATCCGGCCGTCTCGCTCGTCTTTGCAATCAAGCGCGATCTCCGGCCGCAGGAAACGGGCCTCTATATGCTCGCGCAAATCATCGGCGGCATTGCCGGGACCTTCGCGGCGCATCTGATGTTCGGGCTGCCGATGCTGGAGACGTCGCTGAAAGTGCGAACAGGCGGCGCGCAATGGTTCGCGGAATGGGTCGCGACGTTTGGTCTCGTCCTAACGATCCTCGCCGGCCTTCGTTTCGCGCGAGCGTCCGTGCCCTGGCTCGTTGGCCTCTACATCACGGCCGCCTACTGGTTCACCGCCTCAACGTCGTTCGCCAATCCGGCTGTTGTGATCGCGCGCTCCTTGACCAACACCTTTTCGGGCATCAGGCCAGCTGACGCGCCGGCGTTCATTTTGGCTCAGCTCGTCGGCGCGATATGCGGCCTGGGCCTGGCGGGATGGCTTCTTGCTCAATCGGACGACACGGACGAGGCGCTAGGCCCGGAGGCGCAGCTATGACGGTCACGATCTATCATAACCCCAACTGCGGAACGTCCCGCAACGTGCTGGCGATGATCCGGCAGAGCGGCCAGGAGCCAGTCGTTATCGAGTATCTGAAAAACCCACCGACACGCGCGCGTCTGAAAGAGCTAATCGCCGCAATGGGCGTTCCGGTCCGGGCGCTGCTGCGGGAGAAGGGAACACCTTACGCGGAGCTCGGCCTCGCCTCAAGGTTCGACACCGGCCGCGCGCTCGTCGCGCTCGCTTCCGCCGCCGTGGGGTTGGTCCTCGGCGGCTCCGGCGCATGGGCCGACGGCTGCCAGGCGAAGCCTGCGCAGGCGTTGCTCGGCAAGCCCTATACGGAGGCGCTTCGCCAGAAGGCGCAGGCCGCTTCCCACGCGAGCCTCGTCCAGGCCTTGCGGCGCGGCGACGCCACGACGGCTGAGTTCCGCAGCGACCGCCTGGACATCATCATCGATCCCAAGACCAATGCCGTGATCGGGCTCTGGTGCGGCTGAGCGGCGCCGCTTGGCGGCGACTTCGGGGTTCCTCGAGGCCGCCAGGCAAGTTCGGCGGCGCGTTGGGCGTTTGGATCACCGTCGGCTGCGGCCCAAATCAAACCATCTCGGCCCCTGATCGAACGAAAATACGGGTTCGTAGCGGTTATGCATGAATTTGCGGAAGCAGAACGAAAAATAGCGGCCTTACACAAACTTAACGAGATTGAAACCTTTTGTTAATTTGCAACTTGAAATCGACAGCTTACATTCATTTTCGCAGTTTATATTTCAGTTGGGAAACGAAAGAATCCTCTCCTAAAGTATATAGCCGCTTCGGTGGTGGGGAATAAGATGCGCGACTGGTATGTTGGTCAAAAGATCGTTTGCGTCAACGCGCAGCCAATCGATGGCGTCAGGAATTGGTTTGTCGATGAATATCTCAAGGAAGGTAGCATTTACAAGATTAGAAAGATTATTGGGTTCAATTACAGATTTCCTGATAAAAGCGAAGAGAAACTTGCTTTTAGGCTGGAAGGTATCGTTCCTTATTTGATCGACGGCATAGAATACGCTTTCTTCAATGGCCGGTTCAAGCCGCTCGAAGACCAGGATGACGATCAAGAAATCGACATTTCGATATTCTTAAACGGCCTGCGCCAAGTGAACGAGGGCTTATTCACGCTCAGGAACGAAGATATTCGCGAATTGGAGCCGGTCACCTAACGCAACGTGCGGGCAATCCAACATTGGGTGTTCGGCAAGCTGGCGGCCGGCCTGCGCCAGATCTCCCGGCCCGGATTCTCCCCGGGCGAAGTCGGCGCCTTCCGCGGGCGCTGATTCATTGCCAAGCGACGACGTCAACCTCTAAAGTTCAGAGAAACTCGGGGGGAGCCGGAATGTCGCAGGGAACCGCTCAGACCAAGGCGCGGTCCGATACGCAGGTCCTCATCATCGGCGCGGGCCCCGCGGGCCTTTTCGCCGCGAGCGAGCTCCTCCGTCACGGCGTAAGGCCAAGGATCGTCGAGCAGAAGCCGGCGCCCCATCACGAGACGCGCGGCACCGCATTTCAGCCCGCGACGCTTGAGATCCTCCACAAGGCCGGCGTCATCGAGCCGTTCCTGAAAGAGAGCGTGCACATTAAGGAGATCGAGCTTCTCGGCCCGGGACAGGCGCGCATCGGGCTCGCAGAACTCGCAGGTTTGGGGTGCAAATACGAGTTCCAGTGCAGCCAGCCTCAATGGTTTACCGAAAAGACGCTGCGCGACCATCTGGCCGGGCAGGGCCTTCAAGTCGAGTTCGGCGTCGAAGCCACGTCGATCGAGGCCGATAACGGCGGCGTCACGGTGACCCTCGACAAGGATGGGCGGAAGGAGGTCGTCCGGACCGACTATCTGATCGGCGCGGGCGGCGGCCACAGCGTGACCCGCCGTTCCATGCAGGAGCATCTCGACGGCGAGACCTACGCTGGACGCTACATCGTCGCGGACCTCAAGCTCGCCTTCCCGTGCCCTCCGGGGCGCGGGCGCGTTGTCGTCGGACCGAGCGGCTTCGTGCTGATCTCGCCGCTTCCGGAGGGACGGTTCCTCATCTTCGTCAATCGCGAGGAGGCCGACCGCGCCGAGGCGCCGCCGTCCGCTCCAGAACTCGCGGCGCTGCTCAACGCCCGCATCGGAATCGACGTCGGGCTTTCGGATCTGAGATGGGTTTCCTATTTCCTTGCGCAGCGGCGTCTCGTCCCCGCGCTGAGCGACGGCCGGCGTTTCCTGCTCGGCGACGCGGGGCATCTCTCAACCCCGATGGGCGGCGAAGGGATCAATGCGGCGCTCATGGACAGCGCCGACATTGCATGGAAATTGGCGCTCGTCCTTCGCGGAGCGGCCAAGCCCTCGCTGCTCGAAACCTATGCGGTCGAGCGCGCGCTCGCCGACCATCACGCACTCGAGGTCACCAACGACATCCACAACGCCATTATGAATCTCGTCGCCATGTGCGCGAAAGGCGAGAAGCCGAGTCTTCCTGCTCAAGAGCCGGCCCAGGCGCTCGCGGCCCTGCGAATGCGCTCGATGCTTGACGTCTCCTACACGGGAAGCCTTCTCGTCGACGTGGGCGAAAGCGCCGCACAGGCGCCGCCGGGCGCCCGCTGTCCCGGCTGGTGCGAGCTCGACGGCGCCACCCACCACTTGGTTTTTTCCGGCGGCGCGCCGCGGCTCGACGATTTCCGGGCGCGATGGGGCGCCCTCGTGTCAGTCGTCGAGTGGAGCGATGCGGGCGCCCTCGCGAAACAATCGGGGCTGGCGAAGGGAGGGATGGTTTTGGTCCGCCCCGACGGCTTCATCGGCTTCCGGCGCGCCTCGGCGGATGACGCAGCGATGAAGTCTCTCGATACGCACCTTGCGACCTATCTTCAGCCGAACTTCGCCGCCGCGGACAAAGTCGCCGCTCACGCCCGCTGATCGCGAGCGCGCCGTCGCGGAACGCTCACCAGGCGGTGTAGCCTCCGTCGATCGAGAGAATAGCGCCGGTCACATATCCCGACGCCGGCGAGGCGAGATAGAGGACCGCGGCTGCGACTTCGGACGTCTCGCCGAGCCGACCCATCGGGGTCATTTCGAGCCAGACGTTGAAGAGCTCGGGCCGCTCGCGCATCTTGAGCGTCATGTCGGTGGAGATGTAACCCGGCGCCAGCGCATTGACGTCGACGCCGCTCTGCGGCCCATTCGACGGCGAGCGCTTTCGTCAGCATGGCACGGCGCCCTTGCTTGCCATGTATGAACCGTCTCGCGCGGTTGACGATGCGGCCCCGCAGCCCAAGTTGACGATGCAGCGCCCGAACATGGCGAGCCCAGTGAGCCGATCGCGTCGTGGTCAGCACCCACAACGCAAACCTGCACGACGTCAGCGAACTGGGCAGGCAGATCGCGGAGGCCGCGCCAATTTGTCGTTCGGGCTCGATTTTAGCGCGCTGTCGAAACTATGAGCGACGCCAATCCGCTCGCCTCTTCGATCGATCCGATCGCTTCCGCGATGGCGGCCGCGTCGCAGTCTCTGAGGGACACCGCGAAATGGCTGGTGGGCGGCGTGGCGGCGACTGCAGCTGGGGTCTTTGCCGGAAGCTCGTTGACCGCGTTGGGTTCGCTTGATTGGACGACGAACTTTCCAAGACTAGCAATGGCGGCCGCCGGGATTTCCTCGGATTCGACCGGCCTCGGCATCATCTTCGTGAGCGCGATTCAGGTGCTCACCAGGGAGAGCATGACCTTCCTTGAAATCGCCACTCCCGTAGTCGGCGAAGACAAGGAAATCACGAAGCTGAGGAATAAATTATTCGAGCGGTACCGGGCGCAGCTGCCAAGCAACGCTCCGACATGACTGCAGCGCCATCGCGCATGGCCGCCTCGAACCCGATGCCGCGCAGACCTCGCTCGCGCGACGACCGCCACGGAGCCTGTGAGATCGAAAGCGTTTCGGTAGTCCATCGGACATTCTCCCCGGCGCGGGCTGCGCAGCCCTTTGTGCCCCGCCTCGGCGCCACAATCCATGAGGACATCGGGGTTGGCCGCGCAGCGCCCAGCGCGTCGCGCGAGAGGCCTTCCAATTCGCCGCACAAAGCCCCATATCCGCCTTGCTTCGCGCGGGGTTTCCTGTTAGCGGAGCCGCTTCGCTTGCGCGGATTTCCGCGACGGCGAGGAAACCCTGGGCTTCCGCCGCCGGCCATATACGCCGGCTCAGCCGCGAAAGCGGTGATAAGGGTCGCGCGCCGATTACGCGCGGACCTTTCCGGTCGGCGGACGCCTGAACGTCAACACGAACCCAATGCCGGCGTTGCCCGACAACCGGGCGCAATTAGGAGAACCAATGGCTTCCATACAATCCCTGGCGCCGACGCGCGAGGATTTCACCGCGCTGTTGAACGAGACTTACGGCGACGACGAGGCGTTCGAAGGAACGGTCGTCAAGGGCAAGATCGTCGCGATCGAAAAGGATATGGCCGTCATCGACGTCGGCCTTAAGACCGAAGGGCGCGTGGCCCTCAAGGAATTCACCAATCACGGCCGCGACCCGGCCCCCGGCCTCGGCGACGAAGTCGAAGTCTATCTCGAGCGGATCGAGAATGCGCTCGGCGAAGCCGTCATCTCGCGCGACAAGGCGAGGCGCGAGGAGAGCTGGGTCAAGCTCGAGCAGGCGTTCGAGAAGAATGAGAAGGTCGAAGGGGTCATCTTCAACCAGGTCAAGGGCGGCTTCACCGTCGATCTCGACGGCGCCGTGGCGTTCCTGCCCCGCAGCCAGGTCGACATTCGACCGGTGCGCGATGTCGGCCCGCTGATGAACATGCCCCAGCCCTTCCAGATCCTCAAGATGGACCGGCGCCGCGGCAACATCGTCGTCTCCCGCCGCACCGTGCTCGAGGAGAGCCGGGCCGAGCAGCGCCACGAGATTGTCGCCAATCTCGCCGAGGGGCAGATCATCGACGGCACGGTCAAGAACCTCACCGACTACGGCGCCTTCGTGGATCTCGGCGGCATCGACGGCCTCCTGCATGTCACCGACATCGCCTGGCGGCGCGTCAACCATCCGAGCGAGGTCTTGACCATCGGCCAGCAGGTCAAGGTGCGCATCATCAAGATCAACCACGAGACCCACCGCATCTCGCTCGGCATGAAGCAGTTGCAGGAAGATCCGTGGTCGAACATCGAGACGCGCTACGCCGTCGGCCAGAAGCTCAAGGGCCGCGTCACCAACATCGCCGACTACGGCGCCTTCGTCGAGCTCGAGCCGGGCATCGAGGGCCTCATCCACGTCTCCGAAATGTCGTGGACCAAGAAGAACGTCCACCCCGGCAAGATCGTCTCGACCAGCCAGGAGGTCGAGGTTCAGGTGCTCGAGGTCGACGCCTCCAAGCGCCGCATCTCGCTTGGGCTCAAGCAGACGCTGCAGAACCCATGGGAGGCTTTTGCGGAGAAGCATCCGATCGGCTCGATTGTCGAGGGCGAGGTCAAGAACAAGACCGAGTTCGGGCTGTTCATCGGCCTCGACGCCGATGTCGACGGCATGGTCCACCTCTCCGATCTCGACTGGAGCCGTCCCGGCGAGCAGGCGATCGAGGACTACAAGAAAGGCGATACGGTCAAAGCCAAGGTGCTTGACGTCGATGTCGAGAAGGAACGCATCGCCATCGGCATCAAGCAATTGGCCAACGACCCGTTTGCCGCAAAGAACACCGGCGAGGACGGCGGCGAGGGCGACGTGCGCAAGGGCTCCGTCGTGACCTGCGAGGTTGTCGAGGTCAAGGACGGCGGCCTCGAAGTGAAGATCGTGGGCACGGATCTCACCGCCTTCATCAAGCGCAACGAACTCGCGCGCGACCGCGGCGACCAGCGTCCCGAGCGCTTCTCGGTCGGCGAGAAGGTCGACGCGCGCATCACCCAGTTCGACCGCCGGGCGCGCAAGATTTCCGTCTCCATCAAGGCGCTCGAAGTCGCCGAGGAGAAGGAGGCGATCGCGCAATACGGCTCGGCCGACTCGGGCGCTTCGCTCGGCGATATTCTTGGCGCGGCGCTCAAAGCCCGCGACAAGGGCGACAAGGCGAAGTAACCGCCGCCTGCCTCTGAGGAACCAAAGCCCGCGCGGGAGCGATCCCGGGCGGGCTTTTTGTTGGCGGCTTGGGTTCAGCTCTCGATGAGGAAGGCCGCGTCGACGGGCAGTTGCAGGCCCGTCACCAGCGCATTTGTCTGCGAGGCCAGGCCCACCACCGCCAGAAAGTCGGAATATTGCGCGTCGGTCATCCCTTTCGCGCGGGCTGCCGCCGTATGGGAATGGATGCAATAGGAGCAGCCGTTCGTTATCGAGACGGCGATATAGATCAGTTCCCGGGTCAGGGGATCGAGCGGTCCGGGCGCGCCCATAACAGCCTTCACGGCGCTCCACGTGCGTTCGAGAACCTCGGGCTGGTTGGCCAGGCCGCGCCAGAAATTGTTGACGAAGTCCGACTTCCGGGTCGCCCTTATATCGTCGAAAATTGCTTTGACCTTCGGATGCGCTTCCGCCTCCGCATCGGTCCAGAGTTTGACTGTGGCCATCCGTGCCTCCCTACGAGCATACCGGGCGGCAGTCCCGCCGGATCACGGCAAGGCCTGTAGCATGGCGGCGCAGAAGCAACCCAGCAGCGGAGCCCTCCGAACGCGCTCCCGGGCGGGCTTTTTGCTGGCGGTCTAAATCGTACTGACCGGCTCGATCACGGACTTGTGTACTCGCGAGGCGGTCAGGTATATACTGACATGTCAGCGCAAGCAGACCGGGCAATCCATCCGGCGTCTCCGGGCGATTTCGGGGCGACGCGACGTTGTTGATGACCGAGTGAACAAGGGAATCTGCGCTCGACGGCGACCAAGCCTCGAAAAAGGCCGGCCGATCGAGACGCAACAGGGAGGACGAGTATGAATCATTTCCGCCATATCGCTGCGGCCGCCGTCGGCGGCGCCATGCTGACTGCCGTATGCGCCTTCTCGGCGCCCGCCTTCGCCGCCGGCCCCGAAGTCGTCGCCGGCCCTGCCGCCGATCCAGGCTGCTTCGCGCCCTGGACCGACAAGACGAAGTTCTTCAAGTTCCCGGCCAAGAAAGGGCCGTTCCGCATCGCGCTCGCCAACGGCTTCATCGCCAACACCTGGCGCATCCAGATGATCCAGACCGCCAAAGCCTTCGCCGCGCAGCCTGAGATTGCAGCCCAGCTCAAGGAGTTCAAAGTCGTCTCGACGGGCGAGGACGTCGCCGCGCAAATCGCCGCGATCAACAACTTCATCGATTCTGGCTTCGACGCGATCGTCGTCAATGCTCAGAATCCATCGGCGTTCAAGCCGGTCATCAAGCGCGCCAACGACGCCGGCGTAATCCTGGTCGCGTTCGACAACATCCTCGACACCGAGGATGCGATCAACGTCGACGTCGATCAGAAGGGCCTTGGCGTCTATTGGGGTCAATGGCTGGCGAAACATATCCCCAATGGCGGCAAGGTTCTCGAAGTGCGCGGCGTCTCGGGCACCTCGGTCGACCGCGACCGTCACGACGGCATTCACGAGGCGCTCGATGCGACCGGAAAGAAGTGGGACGTCGTCGAAGTCTATGGCAAGTGGGACGATCCCACCGCACAGAAGGTGAGCGCGGACGCGATCGCGGTGCAGAAGCACTTTGACGGCATCACCGCGCAGGGCGGCGACACCGGCGTCGTGCAGGCAATGCTCGACGCCAAGCACCCGATGGTGCCCTTCGGCGGCGAGACGGAAAACGGCTTCCGCAAGTTCTGCGCCAAGCTCGCCGATCAGGGCTTGAAATGCTCGTCGGGCGGCACCGGGCCGGCGCAGGTCGCGGTCGCGATCAAGGTCGCGCTTGCAGCTCTCCAGGGCCAGGTCGTGCCGCAGTCGGTGAAGCTGCCGTTGGCGACCGCTGAGGATCCCAACTTCAAGGATGGGGAAAACTACTACGCCGCCCAGTCCGACAATTTCTTCGTCGGCAACTCGTTCCCCACCTGCAACATCAATTTCACCGCGCAGGAGATCATGGGACAGTCGAAGGAAAACAAGTAGCCTGATCGACGACTGCGACCGCCACGGGACGGCGACGTTCCGCGGCGGTCGTGGGCGAGGCTGCCGCTTGCGGCCCCTTGAGCTTCTTCTCCGGCGAGGTTTGGCTGCGTGACGGGACTGGAGGCGACGGCCTCGCCGATTTTGCGGATGGAGGGCGTATCCAAGCGCTATGGCGGCGTGCGGGCGCTGGCCAACGCCGACCTCGTCGTGTTCGCGGGGCGCATCCACGCCATTCTCGGCGAGAACGGCGCGGGCAAGTCGACGTTGATCAAGATCCTGTCTGGCGTCGTGGCGCCGGACGCTGGACGCATCGTGCTGGACGGGGCGGAAGTCGCTTTCGATTCGCCGGCCGCCGCCAACCGCGCCGGCATTGTCTGCATCTTCCAGGAGCTTTCGCTCGTTCCCGATCTTTCGGTCGCCGACAACATCGCGATCTCCAATCCGCCGCGCCGCCTCGGACTGATTGACCGGCGCGCGCAGCGGCGCCTCGCCGAGGATGCGCTCGCGCGCGCCGGAGCGCCGGACATCCATCCGATGGCGCTGGTCAAGGATCTGCCGCTGTCGCGCCGGCAGATGGTGGAGATCGCCAAGGCGCTGGCTCGCAAGCCGCGCCTCCTCATTCTCGACGAGGCCACGTCGGCGTTGACCGCCGCCGACGTCGCCAAGGTGTTCGTCGTCCTCAAGCGCTTGCGCCAGGAGGGGCTGGCGCTCCTGTTCATTTCGCACCGTATGCATGAGATCGCGGAGCTCGCCGACGAGAGCACCGTGTTCAGGAACGGCGCCAATGTCGCGACCTATGTGGCCGGAACGAAGACCGACAACGAGGTCGTCGAAATGATGATCGGGCGTGAGTACAGCCACATTTTTCCGCCCAAGCCCGCGGCGCGGGCAAAGGGCGCGGCGCCCCTCTTCGAGGTCCGGAACCTGAGCTGGTCAGACCGCTTGCGCGACATTTCGTTCACCGCCGAAGCGGGTGAAGTCGTCGGCCTCGGCGGCCTCGACGGGCAGGGCCAGCGCGAATTGCTGCTGGCTTTGTTCGGCGTCCTGCGCGGCGTATCGGGCGAGATCCGAGTGGCCGGCAGTCCTGTGTCGCCCTCGAGCCCGCATGCGGCGAAGGCGAAGACGATCGGCATGGCCCTGATCCCCGAGGACCGCAAGACAGAAGGCCTGATGCTGCCGATGTCGGTGCGCGAAAACCTCTCGTTCGCCGCCCTGCCGCGCGTATCCAAAGGCGGGGTGATCGACCGCGGGCGGGAGCATGGACTGGTCGGCGAGATGATCGACCTCCTGGACATCCAGACCGCGGGAACCGACGCTCCGGCGGGCTCGCTGTCCGGCGGCAATCAGCAGAAGGTCGTCATCGCCAAGTGGCTGATGGTCGAGCCGCGGATCATTCTGCTCAACGATCCGACGCGCGGCATTGACGTCGGCACCAAGCAGGAAATTTATGCGCTCTTGCGCCGACTCGCGGACCAAGGCGCCGCGATTGTCTTCTACACCACCGACTATGACGAATTGATCGGCTGCTGCGATCGCGCCCTGGTGCTCTACAATGGCGCGATCAGGCGCGAACTCGCGGGCGCTGAGATCACCGAGCGGGCGCTGATCGCGAGCGCGCTCAACATCGCGTCGGAAGAGGCCGCGGCCGGAGCGCCAGCGCAATGAGCGACTGGCGCTATCGTCTCGCCCAAAGCCGCGGGACCCTTCTCGCGATCCTCTTCTTCGTCGTGATGTTCGTGATCTACACGAGCAACCATCCGGCGGGCTTCAGCGCCAATGTCGCGCAGACCGCCGCCAACAAGGGCGTGCTGCTGGCCCTGGTGGCGATGGCCCAGACCTTCGTCGTCATCACCGCGGGCATCGATCTTTCGGTTGGCGCGGTGTTCGTTTTGACCAATTGCCTCGCCTCGTGGATCGTAGTCGGAACGGCAGCGACCGCTACGCTCGGCGTTCTCGGGGTTCTCCTGACTGGCCTCGCCTGTGGCGCGATCAACGGGCTCATCGTCATCTACGGGCGCCTGCAACCGATCGTCGCGACCATCGCCAGCGGCGCGGTGTTCTTCGGCCTCGCCCTTTTGTTGCGCCCGGTCCCGGGCGGCGATGTCTACGGGCCGCTGGCCGATGCGCTGACAGGGCGCATTTTTGGCGTCCTGCCCGCGAGCCTGGCGGCGCTCGCCGTGGTCGTTCTTCTTATTTGGGTCCCTTATAGTCGATCGGCGATCGGCCGCGCGGCTTATGCTGTCGGCTCCTCCGAGAGCGCGGCCTATATGTCGGGCGTCCCGGTCGATACGGCAAAATTCTGCGCCTATGTGCTGTCGGGGCTGACGGCCGCGCTCGGCGGCCTGTTTCTTACCTTCGTCACTTATTCGGGCGAGGCCTCGGCCGCCAACGGCAACACCTACACGCTCTTCTCTATCGCGGCAGTCGTGCTCGGGGGCGTCTCGCTGTTCGGCGGATCGGGCAGCGCGATCGGCGCGATCTTCGGCGCGCTGATGTTTCGCACCATCGGCGATCTTCTGTTCGTGTTCAATTTCGACCCGCTCTGGCAGCCCCTGTTCCAGGGTCTCGTGCTGCTTGCCGCGGTCTGCGTCGGCTCGGCGAGAGTGTTTCAGGTCCGCAACCGGCTGGAGCTTTTTCCGTGAGCGAAAACGCGGAGACAGGCTTTACCGACGCGCTCAAGCGCCGGATCGATCCGCCGGTCGCGATCGCGTTCGGCTGCATCATTGTGATGCTGTTTTTGGGCTCGCTCTATTCGCGCAGCTTTCTGTCGCCCGAATATCTTTTGCAGCAATTGAAGGTCGCCTCGTTCCTTGGCGTCATCGCCACTGGCACGATGATCGTCATTCTGCTCGGGCAGATCGACCTCTCCATTCCCTGGGTCGTGGCGGTCGGCGGCATGATGTCGACGGCCGCGACCGGATGGGGTCCGGTCGGCGAAGCGATCGCCATTCCGTTTGGCGTCGCTTGCGGGATCGCGCTTGGCCTCGTCAACGGCTTCGGCGTCGCCTACCTGCGCATTCCCTCGATGATCATCACGCTGGCGGTCAACGCAGTGGCGCAAGGGCTGATGGTGGCCCACACCGGCGGCTTCTCGCCGCAAGACTCCTCGTCGCCGGCGATGCGCACGCTCGCCACCGGCGAACTCTTGTTCGGCTTGCCGAACGCGCTCATCGTCTGGGCGGTCGTTGGCGCCGGCGCGATCTTCCTGCTCAACCGCACCACCTTCGGCCGCGCCGTCTACGGCATCGGCAATCGCGAGCGCGCCGCCTATCTCTCGGGCATCGACACCCAGCGGGTGGTGCTGATCGCGTTTGCGCTCGCGGGCGGTCTCTCCGCCTTCGGCGGCGTGCTGCTCGCCGGCTACGCCAGCAAGGCCGCGCAGGCGATGGGCGACGCGTATCTGTTGCCGGCGATCGCCGCCGTCGTGCTCGGCGGCGCGTCGATCCTCGGCGGACGCGGCAATTATCTCGGCACGGTCGCCGGCGTGATCCTGATCACCCTGCTGCAGTCCATCCTGTCGGTGGTGCAGATGCCGGAGGCGGGGCGGCAGATCATCTACGGCATCGTCATCGTCGCGATGCTCCTGCTTTACGGGCGCGAAGGCAGGGCGCGGTAGGCCCGACGAAATCAGATTGACGCTTGGCGCCTTGCGCTCGGGCCCTTGGCGCAGCGCATATCTCACGGCGCGATACGTTCGCCATTTGCCGTCGAGCGCCAAAGCATGAGTTTTCTGGACGACCTCGCGTTCGGACCGAGCGGCGGCCGAAAGGCGTGGGTGAGGGGGCTCTTGATCGCGCTCGCCGCTCTCGCGGCGGTCGCCGCGCTCCTTTATTACACCGTCTCCGGCGACTACGCTTTCCTAAGAGCTTCCGTCCTGACTGGATCGCCGACCGGGGCTTATCACGCGCTAGGGCGATAAGCTCGCGGCGCGCGCGCTCAAGAAAAACGGCCACCTGAAGGTCGTCTCCACGGCGGGGTCGGTCGAAAATATCGCCCGCCTCGTTGGCGAGAACGGGGTCTGCGTTCCCGCGTTCGCTTTCGTGCAGGATGGCGTGCCGGCGCCGGCTGACGCCGGCCTGACCACCCTTGGGCGCCTGCCGCAGCCTGAATCCCTGTTCCTGTTTGCCCGGCGCGGACGCGCGATCAACACCTTCGCTGATCTCAAAGGCGCTTCGGTCGGGATCGGTCCGGAAGGTTCCGGCACGGCCTACCTGATGCAGCAACTTATGGAGAATTCCGACCTCAGCAGTCTCGGTCTGAAGCCCTCGAACCATGATCTCGAAGCGCAAGCGGGGTTTGTCCGTGACGGCCAGCTCGACCTCGCCGCCTCCGTCATGAACGAGAATGCGGAGATGGTGCGCACGCTCGCGAACAAGTACGACCTCGAGATCGTCGCTCCCGCGGACATCGAAGGCTTGGTGGCGCGAGACAAGTGGTTGCGCCTGGGCCGAATTCCTGCTGGCTATTACGACATCGCCAAACCGATTCCGGCGACCGACAAGCTCGTCGCGCAGGTCGACACGCTCGTCATGACCAACGCGTGCGTGCATCGCGCGGAGCGGGTCGCCTTCCTGATGCTGCTCAGCGAAGAGTTCCCAAATTTCGTTCGCGTGAACCCACCGCCCTCGGCGAAGTCGCAGGACAGCGCGCCCTTGGCCGACGAGGCGCGCGAGTTCTTCGCCAGCGGCGAGCCCGAGATCGCGGACAAATATTTCCCCTGGCTCGTGAACCTGATGTCGCCCGCCTACTGGATCTATCTGGTGATGGGGGCGACGGTCCTTTTGAACGCGATGGGCGTCTACAGTCGCTTCAGGCTCTGGCGCATCGACGCCATCCGCGCGTCGCTCGAATCCCGGCTCAAGGCGCTCGCGCATCCGGGTCTTACGCCAGAGCAAATCAAAGCGCGCGCGCATTCCAGAATCACGCGAGAGCAAATCAAGGCGCTGCCGCCCGAGACCGTGATCCAGACGCCGCAGGATAGAAAGGCCGCGGAAGACCTCGTGCAGGAGTTCGAGGCGCTCCGCCGCCGCTGTGAGGAGCAGCTAAGCTCCTATGTCACGCCGATGGGTTCGGAGATGTATTACCGTTACCAGGAGTGGCTGATCGACGAAGCGAAAGCCGTGCTTGCGGCCCTGCTACGCTCGCCGAAGCCATGACGGCGCGCGTTCGGTCGCTGGGCCGTCTTTAGGCGGCGGCGGCTTCGGCCGCTGCTATTTCGACGCCATGGTGCGCGCCGGGGCACGTCTTCATCCGCTCGCGCAAGTCTGCGACCAGCCACCGTCCTGCTCGGCCCGGCAACCGTCCGCGCTCATGCACGACGTAAAGAGGCAGCGCGATTTCTTCCTGGTTGGCGATTCTGAGTCTCTTAAGCCGGCCGGCCTCGACGTGTTCGGAGACCATATGGCTCGGCATGTTGCACCAGCCGAAGCCGGCGAGCAGGAAATCGAGGCGGGTGGCGAGGTCCGCAAACCGCCAGATATGACGGCTGACGATCCCGCCTGAAAGATTTTGGGTGAGCGGCGTGCGGTCGGTCAGCACCAGCTGCACGTGCGGCTCGAGCGCTTCGCGCGGGAGCGGCTGGGGCAGGGCGGCGAGCGGATGGCCAGCCGCGACTACCGGCCACATGGCTATGCGCGTCATGAATTCGCTTACGAGATCGCAAGGGCTCGCCGGGGTGAGCGTATAGATCGCGAGCCGGGCCGCGCCGTCGCGCAGGCGCTGCTCAGCGCCGCCCAGCGCCTCAGTAAAGACGGATGCGGGCAGAAGCGGGAAGGCGACGCGCAGCGCCTTCAGGCTTTCCATCAGAAGCGGAATCGGCAACATCGAGTCGACCGCGAGCGTAAGTTCGGGCTCGACGTCCTCGGCCATGCTTTGAGCACGCGCGCGGATGGCCCGCGCCCCGGCGATCAGCGCCCGCGCGTCGCCGACCAGCGCTCCTCCCGCGTCGGTGAGCCTCGGCGTCTTGCCGGAGCGATCGAACAGGGTGAGGCCAAGCGTCGTTTCGAGCGTCTGAATCGACTGGCTGATCGCCGACTGGACCCGGCCGAGCTTGCGCGCAGCGGCCGAAAAACTTCCGGCGTCGGCGACCGCTACCAGGACGCGCATTTGGTCGAGCGTGAGCGAGTCGATCATCCATCACCTCCGGAGATGGATACTAGCATAATTTTGCCAATTGCAACGATCGGAGCCAAGGGACGACATTCGATCGCAATGCAACAATACAAGGGCGGCACACATGACCATCCACGTTCCTGAGCATAAGGCGTTAGAGTCGACGTCGCTCGCGCAGATATTTACCGCCGCGCGTACGCACAATGTGTTTCGCGACAAGCCGGTCTCGGACGAACTGCTCCAGAAGGCGATCGAACTGGCCAAGATGGGGCCGACCAGCGCCAATCAATCGCCGCTGCGCGTTCTTTTCCTGCGATCGGCGGAGGCCAAGGAGCGGCTTCGGCCAGCTCTGTCTCCCGGCAATCTGGACAAGACGATGAGCGCGCCAGTCGTCGCGATCACGGCCTATGACGAACAGTTCTATGAGCATCTGCCGTTTCTGTTCCCGCACGCCGACGCCAAGCCCTGGTTCGCCAGCGACCCCGTGAAGGCCGCCCGCAGCGCCTTCCAGAACGGAACATTGCAGGTCGCCTATCTCATCATCGCGCTGCGCGCGGTCGGTCTCGACACCGGAGCGATGACGGGCTTCGACAATGCAAAGGTCGACGCCGAGTTCTTCCCCGAGGGGCGCGTCAAGTCGAACGTCCTGATCAATATCGGCTATGGCGACCACGAGAAGCTGTTCCCGCGCAGCCCGAGGTTTTCCTTCGACCAGATCGCGAAGATTCTTTGACCCGTTAGTTCTCGCGCGCAAAGCTGAGGAGGCTTGAATGACCAAGGTGCTCGTTCTCTATTATTCCAGTTTCGGCCACATCGAGCAGATGGCCCACGCGGTCGCGGAAGGCGCGCGCGCCGCGGGCGCTACGGCTGACGTCAAGCGGGTGCCGGAGAACGTCCCCGCAGGACATCGCCAAAGCCTTCCATTTCAAGCTTGATCAGTCGGCGCCGATCGCGACGCCTGCCGAGCTTGCGAACTATGACGCGATCATTGTCGGCGCGCCGACCCGCTTTGGCCGCATGCCCTCGGCGATGGGCAGCTTCTGGGAGCAGGCCGGCCAATTGTGGATGAGCGGCGCATTGCACGGAAAAGTCGGCGGCGCCTTCACCTCGAGCGCGACGCAGCACGGCGGCAACGAAACGACCCTTTTCTCGATCATCGCCAACCTGATGCACTTCGGCTTGGTCATCGTCGGCCTGCCGTACAGCCATGCCGGCCAGATGACGCTCGACGAGATCGTCGGCGGCGCGCCCTATGGCGCAACCACGATCGCCGGCGCGCAGGGCCAGCGTCAGCCGACCAAGATCGAACTCGACGGCGCGCGGCATCAGGGCGAGTTGATCGCCAAAACCGCCGCCAAGCTCTCGGCTTAGTCCCGGCGCGGCGGCCGGCGAAGGTGACTCCCATTTCGACAACCAATCAGAAGGCGACAACATGAGCAATGTTCTTCCCCGTTCCGATCGTTTCGGCGCTGAATACGGCGTGGCTCGCGCCGCATGCGCGTTCGCTGCTCCGCATCGCGGCCGGGCTCGCGTTTCTCGAGCACGGAACAGGCAAGCTGCTGGGCTTCCCTGCTGGCCTGCCGTTCATCGACAAGATGCCGACTGGCCTCATGTATTTCACTGGAACGATGGAGCTCATCGGCGGCGTGCTGATCGTGCTCGGCCTGTTCACGCGCCCGGTCGCCTTCATCCTCTCGGGCTTTATGGCCGCGGCCTATTTCATGGCGCATTTCCCGGCAGAGCTTCTTCCCGGCGATCAACATGGGCGAGGCCGCGCTGCTTTACTGCTTCATCTTTCTTTATCTCGCGGCGGCCGGCCCCGGCCCTTGGTCGATCGACAGGGACTGAGCACGCGATGTCGGATAGGATTCGTGAACTTCTGAACCGCAACCTCCAGCAGGTTTTCGGTGAAGGCGACGCCGTCCGCCGTCGCAAGGCAATCGAGGAGCTCTACACCGATGACTGCGTCCTCGATGTGCCTCCCGGCGTTTTCGTTGGACACGACGCATTGGATAAGTTCGCGGGAGACCTGCGTGCGACTCACCCTCAGTTCGCGTACACGCCTCACGGTGAGCCGCAGGCGCTTCATAACGCCGGCCGTCTGGCGTGGGGATCCGGTCCGCGCGGGGAGGAGCCCGATTACACCGGCGTAGACGTGATCATCGTCCGCGCCGACAAGATCGCGGCGCTTTACGTATTCCTCGACTTCAAGACCGTCGTCGGCGCGCTGATCGTGCTTGGCCTATTCACGCGCCCGGTCGCCTTCATCCTGTCGGATGCCGCGCATTTCCTGACGTATCCGCGAGCTCCCCGAAAACATGGCGATCGTCAGCAACTGACGCGGCCGGCAGTGATCGCGGGCGGAAGGAAACCCAAGGATGCTGAAATCGAGGCTCTAACTGCGCGCGAGGACTTCGACGGCGCGATCGAGCTGCGGGTCGCTGCCCGCGGCGTAGCGCCAATCGAATGGGACTTCGATCGTCGGGGTGACGCCGACCCCTTCGAGGCGCTGGCCGTCCACCAGCACGTCCTCGACCGCAAGCAAGAGCAGGCCGTCGTCGCCGATCAGGAACGCCGTGGCCGCCAGCACCGCGCCTTCAGTGCGATGGCCGATGAGCTCGCCGAGCCTATATTCCTTGAACCCGTAAGCGAGCACTTCCTTGCCGCTGCGGGTGCCTTCGTTGATCAGCGCGGCCACCGGCTTGCGCCATTTGACGTCGACGACGCCGGTCTCGCCGTTGCGACCCTTGATCTGCATCGTGGGCGCGCGCGGATTGAACAGGTCGAGATATTGCGGTTGCGCCCCGCCCCAGCCGCCGCGCAGATCCCAGACAAGCGCGTCGGCGTCCTTGAGCGGGCCGTCGGAGATCAAGTCCTCGAGCGCGGACTGAATCCTGCGGCTCGCGTAGGACCAGACATGCACGTATCCAATCTTGGCCTTGTCCGTAACGATGACACGCGCGCTGTCCTTGAGGCCGCGCAGGAACATCTCGTTCGGGTGAAGATCGGCCGGCGAGAGGCTGATCGCGATCGGCGCGGCGCCGGAGGCGCGGCGGATCTGGAGCGAGACGGGCGATCCGACCTTGCCGCGGAAGGAGTCAACCGGCCGGAACGCGCGATCGTCTACCGACACGATCTCGTCGCCGAGCAGAAGGCCGGCTTGGTGCGCGGGCGCGCCCTCGATGACCCCGGTTACGAATGTGCGTCCCTGATCGTCGACCTCGGTGAAGACGCCAATTCCCGGATAGGAGACGTCCCCCCTTGGGAACACCCGCTCGAGGCCGCGATGCTCGAGGGCGCCCACGAAAATATCGGCGAGCTGATAATAAGCCGGATCCTCAGGGGTGTAGAAATGGGTGTGGGAGGCGCCGAGCTTCGCCAGCATTGTATTGACTACAGCCGCCGCCTCTTCTCGCGAGCGCGCGGACGCCGCATCAGGGCGGAAGCGGACGCGCTGCTCCTGCCAGTCGAGGCCATTGAGGTGGGGATCGTAGAAGCGGTCGCGCACCAGTTCCCAGACCTGATCGAAGTCCGCTTGATTTGACCCCGATGGCGCTTCGTCCGGCTGGCTTGGAGCCTGAGCGCTCGCGGGCCACGCGCCGATCGCGGCCGTCGCCGCGAGAGCCAATACCCCCCTGCGTGTCGCTTTCATCCGATTCTTAAGCTCCGGCTGGTTGGAACGGCGGACGGCCGTGGGTCGATCGCCCTTACAGCTCGTTAGCGTCCAATCCCGGCTCATCTGTGGTTGTCTAAGGCGCTTTCGCGGCGCCGTTTGAGCGCGGCGCGGGCCGACCGCGCCCGACAGAGCGCGATTTTCCTCGCTCTGCTTATTATGACACTCGAAAGGGGTTGACGCGCAGGAGCCGCTTGAATATGTATCGCGCGCTTTCGGCAGGCTGTAGAGCTCAGCTGTATCGGACGACGCGTCGGATACCTAACGGCTCTAAACGCTGACGATCCTACCGATGACGAGCCATACCGGCCCTAAGGGGCCGGTTCTGTTTAGCACGATCGCGGGCCTAGCGGGCTGTGATCCTCTGCTTTTAGCGGCGCCCAAAGCCCCATGCGGGTTTTAAGGGCGCTGTTGGTTTCGCGCGTTGCCTTGCCGGCTTCGCAGCGAAAGTCGAACGGTTGGAACTGGATTTTCTGTTCGGTTAACCCCGAACGTCTTGGGAAGTGAACTTAGGGCCGACATGCCGACGATTAGTCAATTGATCCGCAAGCCGCGGCAACCGAAGACCTACCGCGAAAAGGCCCGCCATCTTCAGGCGAGCCCGCAGAAGCGCGGCGTGTGCACGCGCGTCTATACCACGACGCCGAAGAAGCCGAATTCTGCTTTGCGCAAGGTCGCCAAGGTGCGGCTGACCAATGGCTTCGAGGTCATCGGCTATATCCCCGGCGAGGGCCACAACCTGCAGGAGCATTCGGTCGTCATGATCCGCGGCGGCCGCGTCAAGGACCTGCCCGGCGTGCGCTACCACATCCTGCGTGGCGTGCTGGACACCCAGGGCGTCAAGGACAGGAAGCAGCGCCGCTCGAAATACGGCGCCAAGCGTCCGAAGTGACCCTGAGCGAAAGCGAAGGGTGATCCCCGGACGAAGCGACGCGATGATCCGGGGATCTCGCAGAAGGTTTTCATTCACGGCCGAGTCAAGTCGGCCAAGACGAAGAGAGAGTTAGGCGATGTCACGCCGACACAGCGCTGAGAAACGCGAGATCATCCCGGACGCCAAGTACGGCGACGTGGTGGTGGCGAAGTTCATGAACACGATCATGTATGAGGGCAAGAAGTCGGTCGCCGAGTCGATCGTCTATGGCGCGCTGGATGGCGTCGAGGCCAAGGCCAAGACCGACCCGCTCGCCGTCTTCAAGCAGGCGCTGGAGAACGTCGCGCCGTCGGTCGAGGTTCGCTCGCGCCGGGTCGGCGGGGCCACCTATCAGGTCCCCGTCGAAGTGCGCACCGATCGCAGGCAGGCGCTGGCGATCCGCTGGATCATCACCGCGGCCCGCGACCGCAACGACAAGACCATGGTCGACCGGCTCTCGGCCGAACTGCTCGACGCCTCGAACAATCGCGGCGCCGCAGTGAAGAAGCGCGAGGACACCCACCGGATGGCGGAAGCCAACCGCGCCTTCGCCCACTACCGCTGGTAAGCGGCGGTCGGTCAGGGAATCGGGATTAAGGATCATGGCGCGCAGCCACGCTATCGAGGACTATCGTAATTTCGGCATCATGGCTCACATTGATGCCGGAAAGACGACGACCACTGAGCGTATCCTCTATTACTCCGGCAAGTCGCACAAGATCGGCGAAGTGCACGACGGCGCTGCGACCATGGACTGGATGGAGCAGGAGCAGGAGCGCGGCATCACCATCACGTCGGCCGCGACGACCACCTTCTGGCAAGACAAGCGCCTCAATATCATCGACACGCCCGGCCACGTCGACTTCACCATCGAAGTCGAGCGATCGTTGCGCGTGCTCGACGGCGCAGTATGCGTGCTCGACGGCAATCAGGGCGTTGAGCCGCAAACCGAGACCGTCTGGCGTCAGGCCGACAAGTACAACGTGCCGCGCATCGTGTTCGTCAACAAGATGGACAAGATCGGCGCTGACTTTTCGCGTTGCGTCGAAGAGATCAACACCAAGGTCGGCGGCCGTCCGATCTGTATCCAGCTGCCGATCGGTTCCGAGTTCGAACTTCAAGGGCGTCATCGACCTTCTGCGCATGAAGGCGGTCGTCTGGGAGGACGAAGGTCTTGGCGCCAAATATCACGACGAGGAGATTCCGGCCGACCTCAAGGCGAAGGCGGAGGAGTACCGTCATATCCTGATCGAAGCTGCGGTCGAGATGGACGACGATGTCATGAGCGCCTATCTCGACGGGCAGGAGCCCAACATTGACGCCCTGAAACGCTGCATCCGCAAGGCGGTGAAGCAGATTTCGTTTGTGCCGGTCCTTTGCGGTTCGGCCTTCAAGAACAAGGGCGTGCAGCCGTTGCTCGACGCGGTTGTCGACTACCTGCCTTCGCCCGTCGATCGAGGCGGCATCAAGGGCCACGATGTCGACACGGGCAGGGAAGTCGTTCGCATGCCGAACGATAACGAGCCCTTCTCGATGCTCGGCTTCAAGATCATGGACGACCCGTTCGTCGGCACGATCACCTTCTGCCGTGTCTATTCAGGCAAGATCGAGTCGGGCACGACGGTTCTCAACTCGACCAAGGACAAGAAAGAGCGCGTTGGCCGCATGCTGCTCATGCACGCCAACAACCGCGAGGACATCAAAGAGGCTTACGCGGGCGACATCGTCGCGCTCGCGGGGCTGAAGGATACCCGCACCGGCGACACGCTGTGCGATCTGCAGAAGCCGGTCATCCTCGAAAAGATGGAGTTCCCTGAGCCCGTCATCGAGATTGCGATCGAGCCGAAGTCGAAAGCCGACCAGGAGAAGCTCGGAGTGGCGCTGGCGAAGCTTGCGGCCGAGGATCCGTCCTTCCGCGTCTCGACCGATCAGGAATCCGGCCAGACCATCCTCAAGGGAATGGGCGAACTTCATCTCGACATCAAGGTCGACATCCTGAAGCGCACCTACAAGGTCGATGCGAGCATCGGCGCGCCGCAGGTCGCCTATCGCGAGCGGCTGACGAAGAAGACCGAGATCAACTACACCCACAAGAAGCAGACCGGCGGCACGGGTCAGTTCGCCAAGGTCGTTCTGGTGTTCGAGCCGGCGGAAGCGGGCGCGGGATCGTCGTTCGAATCCAAGATCATCGGCGGCGCGGTGCCGAAGGAATATATCCCCGGCGTCGAAAAAGGCATCAACAGCGTCATGGGGTCGGGCGTGCTGGCCGGCTTCCCGGTCGTCGACGTCAAGGCGACATTGATCGACGGCGCCTATCACGACGTCGAACTCTTCGGCGCTCGCCTTCGAAATCGCTTCCCGCGCGGCGTTCCGCGAGGGCCTGCAGAAGGGCGGTTCGGTTCTGCTCGAGCCGATCATGAAAGTTGAGGTCGTGACCCCCGAGGAGCACACGGGGTTCGTGATGGGCGATCTTCTGTCCCGTCGCGGCCAGGTGCAGGGGCAGGACATGCGAGCCAACGCGGTCGTCATCAATGCGATGGTGCCGCTCTCCAACATGTTCGGCTATGTCAACCAGTTGCGCTCAGGCACGCAGGGCCGAGCCAATTTCACCATGCAGTTCGACCACTATGAGCAGGTCCCGGCGAGCATCTCGTCCGAGATCATCGAGAAATTCAAGTGAGGCGGCGATCCGCCTCTTGAGAATGATGGGCCACGAGAAGGAGTCCGGCTATGGCCAAGGAAAAGTTTGCGCGTAACAAGCCCCATTGCAACATTGGCACGATCGGCCATGTCGACCATGGCAAGACGTCGTTGACGGCTGCGATCACCAAGGTTCTCGCGGAGACGGGCGGCGCGACCTTTACCGCCTATGACCAGATCGATAAGGCGCCGGAAGAGAAGGCCCGCGGCATCACCATCTCGACCGCGCATGTCGAGTATGAGACGAAGAAGCGGCACTACGCGCATGTCGACTGCCCTGGCCACGCCGACTACGTGAAGAACATGATCACCGGCGCCGCTCAGATGGACGGCGCGATCCTGGTCGTTTCGGCCGCCGACGGTCCGATGCCGCAGACTCGCGAGCACATCCTGCTGGCCCGTCAGGTCGGTGTCCCGGCGCTCGTCGTCTATCTCAACAAGGTCGACATGGTCGACGATCCGGAGCTTCTCGAACTGGTCGAGCTCGAGGTGCGCGAGCTTCTGTCGCGCTACGAGTTCCCGGGCGACGACATCCCGATCATCAAGGGCTCGGCGCTGATGGCGCTCGAAGGCAAATCGGCTGAGCAAGGGCACGACTCGATTCTCAAGCTGATGGACGCTGTCGACGCCTACATCCCGCAGCCGGAGCGTCCGAAGGACCAGCCGTTCCTGATGCCGGTCGAAGACGTGTTCTCCATCTCGGGTCGCGGCACCGTCGTCACCGGCCGCATCGAGCGCGGCATTATCAAGGTCGGCGAGGAAGTTGAGATCGTTGGCCTGCGCGCGACGACGAAGACGACCGTCACCGGCGTCGAAATGTTCCGCAAGCTGCTCGATCAGGGCGAGGCGGGGGACAACGTCGGCTGCCTGCTGCGCGGCACGAAGCGCGAAGAGGTTGAGCGCGGCCAAGTGCTGTGCAAGCCCGGCACGGTCAAGCCGCACACCAAGTTCAAGGCCGAGGCCTACATCCTCACCAAGGAAGAGGGTGGCCGGCACACGCCGTTCTTCACCAACTACCGGCCGCAGTTCTATTTCCGCACGACCGACGTGACCGGCATCGTCGAGTTGCCGCAAGGCACGGAAATGGTGATGCCGGGCGACAACGTGACGATCGACGTCTCGCTCATCGTTCCGATCGCGATGGAGGAGAAGCTGCGCTTCGCCATCCGCGAGGGCGGTCGCACCGTCGGCTCGGGCGTCGTCGTTTCGATCACGGAGTGAGGCGTTGCGGCCAGCAGGCGGGGCTGACGCTCCGCCGCCTTGGCCGACAGGGATTTGACACATGAACACGCAAAACATCCGCATCCGTCTGAAGGCGTTCGATCATCGCGTGCTCGACGCTTCGACGAAGGAGATCGTGTCCACGGCCAAGCGCACCGGCGCTCGGGTTCGCGGTCCGATTCCCCTGCCGACTCGGATCGAGAAGTTCACGGTCAACCGATCGCCTCACGTCGACAAGAAGTCGCGCGAGCAGTTCGAGATTCGTACGCACAAGCGGGTGCTCGACATCGTCGACCCGACGCCGCAGACGGTCGATGCGCTGATGAAGCTCGATCTCGCCGCCGGCGTCGACGTCGAAATCAAGTTGTAAGGGGATTTGGCGAGCGTCTTTGGTTCTCTCCAAAGGCGCTCACGAAGGACAAACGCCAATGCGTTCAGGCATTATCGCAAAGAAGCTGGGCATGTCCCGCGTCTTCACCGACGCTGGGGACCACGTGCCGGTCACCGTCCTGCAGGTCGAGAGCTGCCAGGTGGTCGCGCATCGCACCCAGGAAAAGAACGGTTATACCGCGCTCCAGCTTGGCGTCGGCAAGGCCAAGGTGAAGAACGTGTCGAAGGCCGAGCGTGGCCGCTTCGCCGTCGCCCATGTCGAGCCGAAGATGCGGCTCGCGGAGTTCCGGGTCGAAGAGGACAAGATGATCCCGGTCGGAGCGGAGATCACCGCCGACCACTTCGCCGTCGGGCAATACGTCGACGTCACCGGAGTGACGATCGGCAAGGGATTCGCCGGGCCGATGAAGCGTTGGAACTTCCGCGGCTTGCGCGCCACCCATGGCGTGTCGATTTCGCACCGTTCGCACGGCTCCACCGGCGGCCGCCAGGATCCAGGCAAGACCTGGAAGAACAAGAAGATGGCCGGTCACATGGGAACGGATCGCGTGACGACGCAGAACCTTCGCGTCGTGCGCACGGACCCCGAGCGCGGCCTCATTCTGGTCGAAGGCGCGGTGCCCGGGCACGCTGGCGGCTGGATCGCGGTGCGCGACGCGGTGAAGAAGCCGTTGCCGAAGGATGCGCCGCTGCCCGGCAAGTTCCGCGTTCACGCCGAAGCGGGCGCCGGCGCCCCATCGGCCGAAGCGGCGAAGGGAGAGTGACGCCATGAAATTCGACATGACTTCACTCGATGGTTCGTCCGCCGGCTCGTTGGAGCTCAGCGACGACGTGTTCGGGCTTGAGCCGCGCGCTGACCTGATCGCGCGCATGGTGCGCTGGCAGCTCGCCAAGCGCCAGGCCGGGACTCACAAGACGCTGGGGCGCGCGGATATCCATCGCACCGGCAAGAAGATGTACAAGCAGAAGGGCACCGGCGGCGCTCGGCACGGCTCGGCGCGCGTGCCGCAGTTCCGCGGCGGCGGACGCGCCATGGGTCCGGTCTTGCGCAGCCATGCGCACGATTTGCCGAAGAAGGTGCGGGCGCTGGCGTTGCGGCACGCGCTCTCGGCCAAAGTTCGCGCGGGCGGGCTCGTCGTCTGGGAAAGCGCTCAGCTCGAAGACGGCAAGACGAAGACGCTGCGCCTCTCCTTCGAAAAGGCGGCGCTCAAGAATGCGCTCATCATCGACGGCGCCGAGCCGCAGACGAAATTCGCGGCTGCCGCCCGCAACTTGCCGGAGATCGACGTCCTGCCGATTCAGGGCGTCAATGTCTACGACATCATGCGGCGCGAGAAGCTGGTCCTGACTCGGGCCGCGGTTGAGGCGCTGGAGGCGCGGTTCAAATGATCAAGGACGTGCGCCATTACGACGCGATCGTCGCTCCCGTGATCACGGAGAAGGCGACGCTCGCCTCCGAGAGCAACCAGTTCGTGTTCAAGGTCGCGCGCAATGCGACCAAGCCGCAGATCAAGGCGGCGATCGAGCAATTGTTCGACGTCAAGGTGACGGCGGTCAACACGCTGCTGCGCAAGGGCAAGAACAAGGCGTTCAGGGGCGTGCGCGGACGCCAGCAGGACATGAAGAAAGCGATCGTCACGCTTGCCGACGGCTATCGCATCGACATGACCACCGGTCTGTGAGGAGCGAGAGTCATGGCGCTCAAAAAATTTAACCCGACGACCCCGAGCCTTCGGCAGCTCGTCATTGTCGACCGCAGCGAGCTCTACAAGGGCAAGCCGGTGAAGACGCTGACTGTCGGCAAGTCCGAGAAGGGTGGACGCAACAACGCTGGCCGGATCACGGTGCGCTTCCGCGGCGGCGGTCACAAGCAGACCTATCGCATCATCGACTTCAAGCGGCGGAAGCTCGATGTCGCGGCCAAGGTCGAGCGGCTGGAATACGATCCCAACCGCACAAGCTTCATCGCGCTGATCAAATATCCCGACGGCGAGCAGGCCTACATCATCGCCCCACAGCGTCTGTCCGCCGGGGACGAGGTGATCGCCGGTCTCCAGGTTGACGTTAAGCCCGGCAACGCAATGCCGCTTGCCAACATTCCCGTGGGGACCATCGTCCACAATGTCGAAATGAAAATCGGCAAGGGCGGCGCGATCGCCCGTTCGGCCGGCTCGTACGCGCAGATCGTCAGCCGCGACCAGGGCTATGTTTCGTTACGCCTGAGCTCAGGCGAGCAGCGGCTCATTCACGGCCAGTGCTTCGCCTCGATCGGCGCGGTGTCCAATCCCGATCATATGAACGCTTCGCTGGGCAAGGCTGGGCGCAATCGCTGGCTTGGGCATCGCCCGCACAACCGCGGCGTCACCATGAACCCCGTCGACCATCCGCACGGGGGCGGCGAGGGCAAGACCTCAGGCGGCCGCCATCCGGTGAGCCCATGGGGCAAGCCGACCAAGGGCATGAAGACTCGTTCGAACAAGGCGACCGACAAATTCGTCGTCGCATCGCGCCATGTGCGCAAGAAGAGAGGCTGAGCCATGACGCGATCGATCTGGAAGGGTCCGTTCGTGGACGGCTATATGCTCAGGAAGGCTGACGCCGCGCGCGGATCCGGCCGCTCCGACATCATCAAGATCTGGAGCCGGCGCTCGACGATTCTGCCGCAGTTCGTGGGTCTGACGTTCGGCGTCTACAACGGCCACAAGCACATTCCGGTGATGGTGTCGGAGGAGATGATCGGCCACAAGTTTGGCGAGTTCGCGCCGACCCGCACCTTTCACGGCCATTCCGCCGACAAGAAGGCCAAGAGGGCCTAACGCCAATGTCCAAGCCATCCAACCCGCGCCGTCAGGCGGAGAACGAAGCCAAGGCGAAGACGCGAATGCTGCGCGTCAGCCCGCAGAAGCTCAACCTTCTTGCCCAGCTCATCCGGGGCAAGAAGGTCGCGACCGCGCTCGCCGATCTGGAATTCTCCAACAAGAGGATCTCGGTCGAGGTCAAGAAGACCCTCGAATCCGCGATCGCCAACGCCGAGAACAACCATGATCTCGACGTCGACGATCTGATTGTCGCTGAAGCCTGGGTCGGCAAGGACATGGTGCTCAAGCGCTTCAGCCCGCGCGCGCGGGGCCGAGCGGGCCGCATCGAAAAGCCCTTCGCCAACATTACCATCATCGTGCGGGAAGTCGCCGCCGCCGCCAAGGCCGCTTAGAGAGACGTTCAAGATGGGACAAAAGATCAATCCGATCGGTCTGCGCCTCGGCGTCAACCGCACCTGGGATTCGCGCTGGTACTCCAGCAAGGGCGAATACGGCAAGCTGTTGCACGAGGACATGAAGATCCGCGATTCGCTGACCAAGGGTCTCAAGCAGGCGGCGATCTCGAAGATCGTCATCGAGCGCCCGCACAAGAAGGCGCGCATCAACATTCACTCCGCCCGCCCCGGCGTGGTCATCGGCAAGAAGGGCGCTGACATCGAAAAGCTGCGCAAGCAGGTAGCCAAGCTGACGACCTCGGAAGTGGCGATCAACATCGTCGAAGTCCGCAAGCCCGAGGTCGACGCCACCCTGGTCGCCGAATCCATCGCTCAGCAGCTTGAGCGCCGGGTCGCGTTCCGGCGTGCGATGAAACGTGCGGTGCAGTCGGCGATGCGCCTCGGCGCCGAGGGCATCCGCATCAATTGCTCGGGCCGGCTGGGCGGCGCGGAAATCGCGCGTCTCGAATGGTACCGCGAGGGTCGCGTGCCGCTGCACACTTTGCGCGCCGACATCGACTATGGCGTCGCCACCGCGCACACCGCCTATGGCACTTGCGGCATCAAGGTTTGGATCTTCAAGGGCGAGATCCTCGAGCACGATCCCATGGCCCAGGACAAGCGCCTGGCCGAGGCCGACCATTCATCCACCCATCGTCCGCGCCGTGAGCCGCGCGAGCGCGAAGCCGTCTGACGGACGCGCAGTCGAGAGTATGCCATCATGATGCAGCCTAAGAAAACCAAGTTCCGCAAAGCCTTCAAAGGCCGCATTCACGGCAATGCGAAGGGCGGGTTTGCGCTCAATTTCGGCGAGTTCGGGCTCAAGGCGATGGAGCCGGAGCGCGTCACCGCGCGTCAGATCGAGGCTGCCCGCCGCGCGTTGACCCGGCACATGAAGCGCGCCGGCCGCGTCTGGATCCGTGTGTTCCCGGACGTGCCGGTATCGAAGAAGCCGATCGAGGTGCGCATGGGCAAGGGCAAGGGCGCGCCGGAATTTTGGGTGGCGCGCGTTGCGCCGGGACGCATCATGTTCGAGGTCGACGGCGTGCCGGAGCCGATCGCGCGCGAGGCGTTCGCGCTCGCGGCGGCGAAGCTGCCGATCAAGACGCGCTTCATTCAGCGCATTGCGGAATAGGAGGCGCTTGAGCCATGAAAACTGCCAGCCGTCTTTCCGACATTCGCGTTATGACCGAGGATCAGCTCAACGACGAGGCGCTCAAGCTCAAGAAGGAGCAGTTCAACCTGCGCTTTCAGAAGGCGAGCGGACAATTGCAGGACACCGCGCGTGTGCGCGTTGTGCGCCGTGATATCGCGCGCGTGATGACTGTCGCTGCGCAGAAGCGCGCCGCCGCCAAGACCAAGGCGAAGGACTAAGACTATGCCGAAGAGAATTTTGCAGGGTGTCGTCGTCAGCGACAAGCAGGAAAAGACGCTCGTCATAAAGGTCGAGCGCCGGTTCACCCACCCGCTGTTGAAGAAGACCGTGCGCCGGTCGAAGAACTACCACGCGCATGTCGAAAACAAGACCCAGAAGGTCGGCGACACCGTTTCCATCGAGGAGACGCGGCCGATCTCGAAACTGAAGCGCTGGATTGTCGTCGGCGAGACGGCGCCCAAGGCGTGATACGAAGAGGCGGCTAGGCCATGATACAGATGCAGACCAATCTCGACGTCGCCGACAATTCGGGCGCGCGACGCGTGATGTGCATCAAGGTTTTGGGCGGATCGAAGCGGCGTTACGCCTCGATCGGCGACATCATCGTCGTTTCGATCAAGGAGGCGATCCCGCGCGGTCGCGTCAAGAAGGGCGACGTGATGAAGGCGGTGGTGGTGCGCACCGCCAAAGACATCCGTCGCTCCGACGGATCGGTGATCCGTTTCGACTCGAACGCCGCGGTGCTGATCAACAATCAGTCCGAGCCGGTCGGAACGCGCATTTTTGGGCCGGTGCCGCGCGAACTCGGGCCAAGAATCACGTGAAGATCATCTCGCTTGCGCCGGAGGTGCTCTGATGGCCGCTAAGATCAGGAAGGGCGATCGGGTGATCGTCACCGCTGGGCGTGACAAGGGCAAGCGCGGCGAGGTTCGCCAAGTGATGCCGGAGGACGGTCGCGCCATTGTCGCGGGCGTCAATCTCGTGCGTCGCCATACGCGCCAGACGGCGCAGACCGAGGGCGGGATCATCAGCAAGGAATCGACGATCCATTTGTCGAATCTGGCGATTCTCGATCCCAAGACGGGCAAGCCCACGCGCGTCGGTTTTAAGATGCTCGACGACGGCCGGAAGGTGCGCGTCGCCAAGAGTTCCGGAGACTTGATCGATGGCTGAGACGAAGGGCGGAAAAGGCGACAAGGGCGCCAAATCCGGTAAGAGCGACAAGCCGGCCGCCAAAGGCGGCAAGGCGGACGCGGGCGCGCCTGCGAAGGAAGCTAAGGGCAAGTCGCGCAAGGAAGCTGGCGGCGAGGTCGCTTCGGCCGGCGCGGTCAAGGCCGCGCCGAAGGATTATGTCGCGCGGCTCAAGAAGCTCTATCGGGACGAGATCGTGCCCAAGCTCACCGAGGAGTTTGGATACAAGAATCCGCTCGAGGTGCCGAGGCTTGACAAGATCGTGCTCAACATGGGCGTCGGCGAAGCGGTCAACGACACCAAGAAAGTCACCTCAGCCGCCGCGGACCTCGCGCTGATCGCTGGGCAGAAGGCGGTTGTCACGAGGGCCCGCAAGGCGATCTCGACCTTCAAGGTGCGCGAGAACATGCCGATCGGCGCCAAGGTGACGCTGCGCCGGACGCGGATGTACGAGTTTATCGATCGTCTGGTGACGGTCGCGCTGCCGCGCGTGCGCGATTTCCGAGGTCTCGATCCGAAGTCGTTCGACGGCCGCGGCAATTACGCGCTCGGGGTCAAGGAACACATCATTTTTCCCGAGATCGACTATGACAAGGCCGAGTCCCAGCTGGGCCTCGACATCGTGGTCTGCACGACGGCGAGGACTGACGCGGAAGCCCAGGCCTTGCTGCGGCATTTCAACTTCCCCTTCCGGCAGTGAGCCTGGTTTAGCGCTCAGACGCGGAAAATGGAGCCGATGAATGGCAAAGAAGAGTGCAATTGAGAATAACCTGCGCAAGCAGCGTCTGGTGAAGAAGTTCGCCGCTCGCCGCAAGCGCCTGCTGGACGTCGCCAATGATCAGGTGCGTCCGATGGAGGAGCGCTTCGAGGCGCGTATCCGGCTTGCGGCGCTGCCGCGCAACGGCGCGATCATTCGGGTGCGCAATCGTTGCCAGGTGACCGGAAGGCCGCGCGGCTACTATCGCAAGATGAAGATGTCGCGCATCGCGCTGCGCGAACTTGGCAATCAGGGCCTGATTCCGGGCCTGGTCAAGTCGAGCTGGTGAGGAGGCGATCATGGCGATGAACGATCCCCTCGGCGATATGCTCACGCGCATCCGGAACGCCCAGATGCGCAAGCGCGGCAAGGTTTCCACGCCCGGCTCGTCGTTGCGCAAGAACGTGCTCGACGTCCTGGAGTCGGAAGGCTATATCCGCGGCTATTCGACGACGGATTACGGCAATGGTCGCACCGAGTTCGAAATCGAGCTGAAGTATTTCGACGACCAGCCTGTCATCCGCAAGATCGAGCGCGTGTCCAAGCCGGGCCGCCGGGTCTATGCGACGGTCGACGCGATGCCTCGCGTGGCCAACGGGCTTGGGGTGTCGATCGTGTCGACGCCGAAGGGCGTGATGGCCGACCATTCCGCTCGCGAGAACAATGTCGGCGGCGAGGTCCTGTGCACCGTCTTCTAGGCGGCGCGAAGTTTAAGCAAACGGATTAGAGCAATGTCCCGCATTGGCAAGAAGCCTATCGTCATCCCGTCCGGCGTCACCGCCAAGCTTGACGGCCAGACGATCGCCGTCAAAGGCGCCAAGGGCGAATTGAAATTCACCGCGCCTGATGAAGTCGCGATCTCGATCGAGGGCGGCGCGGTGCATGTCACGCCGCATGGCGAGGACAAACGCTCCCGCGCCATGTGGGGCACGGCGCGCGCGCAGGTGCAGAATCTGGTCGGCGGCGTCACCAAGGGGTTCGAGAAGAAGCTCGAGATCAACGGCGTCGGCTACAAGGCGGCGATCGCCGGCAAGAACCTGCAGCTTTCGCTCGGGTACAGCCACGACATCATGTATCCCGTTCCTGCCGGAGTGACGATCACGGCCGCCAAACCGACGGAAATCACCGTCGCCGGCATCGATAAGCGGCAGGTCGGCCAGGTCGCCGCGGAGATCCGCGGGTTCCGCGGCCCTGAACCCTACAAAGGGAAAGGCGTGAAATACGCTGGCGAGTTTATCTTCCGCAAGGAAGGCAAGAAGAAGTAAGAGGCGACGGTCATGGCTCACTCCAACACCACTGCGGATCGACGCAAAGCGCGCGTCCGCCGAGCGGTCGCCGCCCATTCGAGCGGTCGCCCGCGGCTCAGCGTTTTCCGCTCGTCGAAGCAGATCTACGCTCAGGTCATCGACGACGAGCAGGGCCACACGATTGCCGCCGCCTCGTCGCTCGAAAAGGCGTTGCGCGAATCGTTGAAGACTGGCGCGACCGTCGAGGCCGCAAAGCGCGTCGGCAAGGAACTCGCCGAGCGGGCGAAGAAGGCCGGCGTCGACAAGGTGGTGTTCGACCGCGGCGGCTACATGTATCACGGGCGTGTCAAAGCGCTGGCGGATGGCGCCCGCGAGGGCGGCTTGGATTTTTGACGAGAAGAAACGGAACTGAGCGGCGCCCGCAACGCGCCGCGATATTGACTGATGGATGAACCCAATGGCGCGTGAAGGAGAAGGCGGCCGCGGCCGCGATCGCAACCGCGAGGAGCGCGACAGCGAATTTGTCGATCGCCTCGTGCATATCAATCGCGTGGCGAAGGTGGTGAAGGGCGGGCGGCGCTTCGGCTTCGCGGCGCTTGTCGTCGTCGGCGACCAGAAGGGACGGGTCGGCTTCGGCCACGGCAAGGCGCGCGAGGTGCCGGAGGCCATCCGCAAGGCGACCGAGGCCGCGAAGCGCGGCGTCGTGCGCGTGCCGTTGCGCGAAGGCCGGACGCTGCATCACGACGTCAACGGCCGCCACGGCGCGGGCCGCGTCGTGTTGCGCGCGGCGCCAGCCGGCACCGGCATCATCGCCGGCGGCCCGATGCGCGCCGTCTTCGAGTCGCTCGGCGTGCACGACGTCGTCGCCAAGAGCCAGGGCTCGTCGAACCCTTATAACATGGTGCGCGCGACATTCGACGCGCTGGCGCGTGAAGACAGCCCGCGGTCGGTCGCTCAGCGGCGCAACCTCAAGGTGTCGACGATTCAGTCGCGCCGCCAGGGCGTCGAAGCCGACGCCTCCGATTCGTGAGAGCAGGACGATGAGCGCCGACAAGAACATTATGCTGGAGCAGACGGCCAGCGCCATTGGCCGCCCCGGTTCGCAGCGCGAGACGCTCAAGGGCCTGGGCCTCAACAGGATCGGGCGGAGGTCGAGCGTTGCCGACACCCCCGCCAATCGCGGCATGATCGCCAAGGTCGCGCATCTGCTGCGCGTCGTCGACGGCCGGTAAGGATCGCCGCTCATGAAACTCAACGAAGTGAGAGACAACCCCGGCTCGTCCAAGCCGCGCATGCGCGTCGGGCGCGGCATCGGTTCGGGCAAGGGCAAGCAGGCCGGCCGCGGCGGCAAGGGCCAGACGGCTCGCTCGGGCGTCCGCATCAAGGGCTTCGAAGGCGGGCAGATGCCCCTCCACCGTCGGCAGCCCAAGCGTGGGTTCAATCCGCCCGCGCGGCTCGATTACAATGTGGTCAACCTGGGGCGCATTCAAAAGGCGATCGACGCCGGCAAGCTGAGCGCGGCCGAGCCGATCACGGTTGAGAGCCTTATGAAGGCCGGGATCGTCACGCGCAGGCGCGACGGCGTCAAGGTTCTTGGCGTGGGCGAATTGACCACCAAGGCGACTTTTGAAGTGGAAGTCGCGTCCAAGAGCGCAACGGCGGCGATCGAGAAGGCCGGCGGCAGCGTCAAGACGCTGCGGCAAGAGGCCGCTCCCTCAGCCTCCTGAGCGTTGATCGCGGGTAGATGGCATTGGCGCGCGCGATGACCATATGCTAGGGGCGTTTCCGCCAAAGCCGGGCTCGGCTGGCGGGAGAGACGCATTATAAGATGAGGCGCTGGTCCTGAAGCGCCGCCCGGAGCAAATCCGCCATGGCGTCGGCCGCCGAACAACTCGCAGCCAATATCAACTGGTCAGCCTTCGCCAAGGCCGACGAACTCAAGAAGCGCATCTGGTTCACGCTCGGCGCGTTGGTCATTTATCGGCTCGGGACCTACATCCCGCTTCCCGGAATCGACCCCGCGGCGTTCGAGGCGTCGTTCCTCGGACAGAAGCAGGGCGTCCTCGACATGTTCAACATGTTTTCGGGCGGCGCCGTTCAGCGCATGGCCGTGTTCGCGCTCAACATCATGCCCTACATCTCCGCCTCGATCATCATCCAGCTCTTGAGCTCGGTGGTGCCGTCGCTCGAGGCGATCAAGAAGGAGGGCGAGCAGGGGCGCAAGATTCTCAATCAGTACACGCGCTATCTGACAGTCGTGCTCGCGGTCTTCCAGGCTTACGGCATCTCCATCGGGCTCGAGGGTCGCGCCGGCATCGTCAGTGATCCGGGACTCCTGTTCCGCATCTCAACGATCGTGACGCTGACCGGCGGCACTATGTTTCTGGTGTGGCTCGGCGAGCAGATCACGTCACGCGGCGTCGGCAACGGATCCTCGCTCATCATCTTCGCCGGCATTGTCGCCCGCTTGCCGCAAGCGGTGGTGCAATTGTTCGAGCTTGGCCGGCAGGGGTCAATTTCCACCGGCTTGGTGCTCGCGGTCGTCGTCATGGTGTTCGTCGTGGTCGCCTTCATCGTGTTCATGGAGCGGGCGCAGCGGCGGGTTCCGATCACCTATCCTCGCCGGCAAGTCGGCAACAAGATGTACGAGGGGCAGAGTTCGTTCCTGCCGCTGAAGCTGAACACCTCTGGCGTCATTCCGCCGATCTTCGCTTCCTCGCTGTTGCTGTTGCCCACGACCGTCGCCAATTTCGCTCAAGGCTCGACGAGTTCGGGCGTGTTGTCGACCATCTCGGCGCTGCTCGGGCGCGGCAGCGCGCTCTATCTGATCCTCTACGCGGCGCTGATCATCTTCTTCGCCTTCTTCTACACCGCGACCGTCTTCAATCCCTCCGACACTGCGGACAATCTCAAGAAGCACGGCGGTTTCATCCCTGGCGTCAGGCCGGGCGAGCGCACGGCGCAATATATCGACTACGTTCTCACTCGAATCACGGTGCTCGGCGCGCTCTATCTCGCCGTGATCTGCCTTCTGCCCGAATGGCTTATTTCCTATGCGGCGCTGCCGTTCTATTTTGGCGGCACCTCGCTCCTGATCGTGGTCAACGTGACGATGGATACCGTCGCGCAGATTCACGGTCATCTGCAGGCGCATCAATATGAAGGCCTGATCAGAAAGGCCAGGTTGAAAGGGCGGAAGCGATGAACCTGATACTGCTCGGGCCACCGGGGGCCGGCAAGGGCACGCAGGCGCAAAGGTTGGCCAAAATTCTGAATGCCCCGCAATTGTCGACTGGGGACATGTTGCGGGCGGCGGTCGCGGCAGGAACGCCGATAGGGCTCAAGGCGAAGGCGGTGATGGAATCGGGCGCGCTGGTGTCGGACGACATCGTGGTCGACATTATTAAGGACCGGACCGAGCAGCCGGACGCGAAGCGCGGCTTCATTCTCGACGGATTTCCCCGCACGCTGGCGCAGGCCCGCGCACTGGAGGTTATGCTCGCCGCCAAGGGGCTGAAGCTCGACGCCGCGATCGAACTGACCGCCGATGCGCCCAAGCTCGTCGAGCGAATTGTCCGCCGCGCCCAGGAAGCGAGCGCCGCCGGCCAGCCTGTGCGCAAGGACGACGATCCGGAAGTGTTCAAGTCCCGCCTTGCGGCGTATGAACGCGACACCGCCGCGGTGACGCCGTTCTATCGCGAGCGCGGTCTCTTGCATGAAGTCGACGGTATGGCGCCGATCCAAGACGTCGCCAGGGCGATCGATGCGGTCCTTTCGGAGGTCGCTACGGCGTGACGGCCTCGTCGGCAGATGCGGAGGCGCTCATCGAGCGCCGCGGCCGCGCCGGCGTCATTGTGTTGAACCGCCCCAAGGCGCTGAACGCCCTGACCCTGACGATGGTGCGGCTGATCGCGGCCGCTCTCGACGAATGGGACGGGGACGACGCCGTCGACAGGATCGTCTTCATCGGGGCGGGCGAGCGGGCCTTTTGCGCCGGTGGGGACATCCGCCGCCTTTACGACCTCGGCCGCACAGGCGATCACGACGCCCAACTCACTTTCTGGCGTGAGGAATACCAACTCGATCGGCGGATCAAGACCTACCCGAAACCGATCGTCGCTCTGGTGGACGGCATCGTTATGGGCGGCGGTGTGGGTCTTGCGATGCACGCGGCCCATACGGTCGCCGGTGAGCGCTTCGTCTTCGCGATGCCGGAGGTAGGCATCGGCTTTTTCCCCGACGTAGGCGCTGCATGGCTTCTGCCGCGTCTTCCATTTCGCGCGGGCGTCTATTTCGCGCTGACCGGCCTGCGCGCTGATGCGGGCGAGGCCGTGGCGTTGGGTCTTGCTGACACCTTTGTCCCAAGCGCCGCCTTTCCGGCGCTGGCGCAGGCGCTGGAAAGCGACGAGCCGCCCAAGACGACGCTCGCCCGCTTCGCCGCGCCGCCGCCCCGTTCAAGTCTGACTGGCGAGGCAGAAGCGATTGAGGCTTGTTTCTCGGGGCGCGATCGCACCGCGATCCTGGAGGCGTTACGCGCAGCGGAGACGCAGGGCCGCGCCTTCGCGGCGCCGGCGCGGGCGGCGATGCTGGAGAAGTCGCCGACCAGCCAGGCGATCGCGCTGAAGCAGATGGCGTTGGGCGCGACGATTGATTTTGACGAGGCGCTGCGCATGGACTACCGCATCGTCTCGCGAATATGCCGTGGTCATGACTTTTACGAGGGCGTTCGCGCCGTGATTGTCGACAAGGACAATCGCCCCCGCTGGAGCGAGCCGCCGGCGCAGGCGGAGGTCGACGCCTATTTCGCTCCTCTCGGAGACCGCGAGCTCAAGTTTCCGGCGCGGGACGCATGAAATACATCATGCGCCAGAGCCGTGACGGCGCCATCGAACTTGTCGATCGATCCCCGGCGCCGACCAAAGACCACGATCTCATGTCGGCGATTTCGCGGGTGGGTTGGGAGACCGCACTCATCTGGTACATGCGCACGCTCGCGTGGGTATGGATGGCGAAGGGTCTGTTCCACTGGGCAATCATTCTTGGCGCGTTCCCGACGCTTGGCCAATTCACGACGATGGCCCTCCCTCTGCAGGCGACGATTGTCGCTTTCGCCTGCCTCGATTTGCTGGCGGCGATCGGCTTATGGTTGGCAGCGGCCTGGGGCGGGGCGATTTGGCTCTTGTGCGCGGTGGTCGAGGCCGCATCGCCGATCTTAAGTCCGCGCGCGGCGGCGATCGGATATGGCGGCGCTCTGCTCAATATCGCGCTGGTGGCTGGTTATTTCCTATTGAGCTGGCGGGCGGCGCGCGAACGGGCTTGACGCCCCGTTCCTCGATGTTCGCCTGCCGGAAAAGCGTTGCTCTGCCTGACGTTTGCATCCTGTCAACGTAAACAAAGTCTTTGATTCAATTGAAATTTACCAGTGCTTGAAAACTTTGGATTCATCTTGACTCTTAAACTCGTATTCACGCGCTTCCGTTACAGTTCTACTCATAAGAAGACCGAAGGAACGCTCGGCAGATGAGAACCGAACAGACGGGTGTGCAATGATTAACGCAGTCAAAACACAAGATATTGCAGTTCGGTTGGAGCCTGATCTTCGGGTATCCGGGTTGTACCTGGAGACGTTGACGATGGTCGAGCGGCTTCATCGCCGATTGCTGGACGTTATCAAGGATGAGTTCGACCGTCGGGGGCGGTCCGACGTCAACGCGGTGCAGGCTTTGCTCTTGTACAATATCGGCGACAAGGAATTGACCGCCGGCGAATTGCGCACGCGCGGCTATTATCTCGGCTCGAATGTCTCCTATAACGTCAAGAAGCTGGTCGAGGTCGGCTTTCTCCATCATTCCCGTTCGCGCATCGACCGTCGCTCAGTTCGGATCAGCCTGACCGAACGGGGCAAGGAGGTCCACCGCATCGTCGCCGGCATCTATGAGAAGCACGCGCGTACGATCGAACAGATCGGCGGCATCCCGGGCGACGACTTCGTTCGGATGAATGCCTCCCTGCTGCGGCTCGAGCGATATTGGACCGACCAGATCAAGTATCGGCTCTGACAGCGCCGCTCGGCGCCTTCCAGTCCAAAAAAGTGAGCCGGGGCCTCCCTTGCGGGAGCGCCCCGGCTTCGCGTTTATCTGCCGTTAAGGGAGCGGCCATAAAAACGCCCGAGTGAGACCTATGTTGCGTGTGGAACGGCCGAGACTTTCGCGGTCATCGCACGCGCTTCAGAACGTCGAGGCGTGGGCGGCGGGGGCTCGAACGAGAGCGGTCCGTTCTTGGAGATTTGCATTTGATGCGTGGCAAGACCGTCTCGTGGCTTTCGCGCCGCGCCCTTTTTAGCGCGACGGCATGCGTTGCTGTGGCCGTTGCTCTGGGAGCAATCCCATCCAAGGCCCAGGAACAGGACGTCAGTCAAGCGGAATGGCCGCAAAGCTATGAGACGTCGCCCCAGATGGCTGTCCAGCGCGAGGCGACGCCGATCCTGTCTTCGGCGACGGTCGACGCGACGCAAGCGGCCATTCAGAAATATCAGGACATTGTCGCCCACGGCGGCTGGGGACTTGTGCCGGCTGGACCGGAGCAGCGTGTCGGCTCGAAGGGTGAGGCGGTCGAGGCGTTGCGCCAGCGGCTGGTCGCGACCGGGGATCTCGATCAGGTCGCGGGTTCGGGACAGGTTTACGATTCGCTCGTCGAGGCCGGGGTCAAGCGATTCCAGGCGCGCAACGGCCTCAACCGGAGCGGCGTGGTCGACAAGGATACGCTCACGTCGCTCAATGTGTCGGCGGCCACCCGTCTCCAGCAGCTCGAGACGAATCTCGTCCGCCTGCGCGCCTATTCCGGCGACCTTGGCGAGCGCTACGTGATCGTCAACCTGCCGGGGGCTTCCGTCGAGACGGTCGAGAACGGGGTCGTCTATTCGCACCACCGCGCCGGCGTCGGCCGGATGGACCGTCAGTCGCCGATCATGCAGACCAAGGCGACGGAGATCAATTTCAACCCGTACTGGCACGTGCCGCCTTCGCTCATCAAGAAGGATCTGATCCCGAAGATGAAGGCCAATCCGAACTATCTTGCTGAGGAAAAGATCCACATCCTCGACAAGGATGGGCAGGAGGTTTCGCCGTCCTCGATCAACTGGAACTCAGACGAGGCGACGCATTTCAGCTATCGCCAGGATCCCGGCAGTGAGCTCGACGCGCTCGGCTTCGTGCGCATCAACATTCCGAACCCCTATGGCGTCTACATGCATGACACGCCGGAAAAGGGCGTGTTCGGCGACGACTTCCGGTTTGTCTCGTCGGGCTGCGTGCGCGTGCAGGACGTGCGCGACTATGTCGCCTGGCTGCTCAAGGACAATCCGGGCTGGACTCGCGACCAGATCGACGAGGTCATCCGCTCCGGCCAGCAGCAGAACGTGAAACTCGCCCAGCCCGTGAATGTCTACTGGATCTACGTGACCGCTTGGGCGACGCCCGACGGCCTCGTTCAGTTCCGTCCCGACATTTATCAGCGCGACGGGGCAGGCCCCGGCCCGGTCGCCTCCGCCGTTCCGGTCGAGCCGATAGCGCTGCCGCAGGAGTAGGCGCGCGGGGAGGGCCGCGCTGTTTGGCCAGTGCCAGTTGGCGCGCGACTAAGCTTTCAATAGCTTAGGCGCCTTTTTCTGTCACTCGTAACTCCGAGCCCCTCGTCGCCGGGCTTCGAACCCGTTGCGTCTCAGTTTGAAGTTCGACACGCCTTAATCGGCGCGCCTCACTCTCGCTCGTATCTCACCTCGTGGACAATCTCGCGTCCGTCGAACGGGTTCTTGGCAGGGGGCGAAGTGTAGGTCAGCGTCTGTTCATCGACCCTGCAGAATCGCACCTGGTCCGTACCGGTCCATGCCTCGTTCCAACTCAGGTCGACGTGATGCACGACCCGATCTGACTCGACCGTGTAGGTGCCCGAATAGGCGAACATCGTGTCGAACAGCGCGATCTTCTCTTCGTTTGATGGCGGCAACCGCTCCGGGCGTGCGCGATTGTTTTTGGTAATGAGGAACGTGACACGCTCAGGTGTATAGACGACGGCGCCGCGGGGATTCTGACCTAGCGCGTCCTGCCGCTCCCCGGTTGCGACGTCTCTCGTGACCCAAGAAGTCATCCTCCAGCTTCCAAGGATGAGGTCGCGGCTGAGGGGTCTGACCGGCGTATTATCTTGAGCCATCACATACCTCCATTGTCCCTCAGCATCTCGCTGTTATCCTGCCCGCATATCCGGTAGATGGGGGCGGCTGGCGACGGGGGTCGAGCTTCGCTTTCGAACTGAGACACTACTCGCCTACCGGACCGCTCGACAAACCTCTCTCGCTGGGGAAAGCTGAGCGGCAGACCAAGCTAGGCCGGACGTGCCTCCGCGCCGGCGGGGCCCTTTCTTGACGGCGCCTCGAATTCGAGGCTGAACGATCGGCGGGAGCGAACCCATGTCGCACAGCAATCGGAGAATTGGGCACAACCTTCTCGGGGCGACGATAGTCGCGGCGGTCTTGTTCATGACGGCGGTCGCTGGACCGGGTTCCGCTCGCGCCGCCGGCGCCTGCGCGCTTGTTCCCAACGATCGAATGCCGTCTGAAAAGATGCTGCAATGCGGTGAAAACCTCACTGTCCGAGCCACTCCGGGCGCTCGTTATCAGCCCTTGTATAAGAAAGGCGACCCGCTCCCGGTCGGAATCCGGCTCAATGATGGCGCGCTGCTGATCGAATATCATCCAGCAAGCCCACAAGAGAAGTTTCAAATCCTGACGCCGCTCGCCATTGCCGCCGTCCGTGGCACGAAATGGGCGATGGACGTCACGAAAGCCCAAACCTCCACGCTCGTGCTCAACGGCGCGGTGGCGGTGACCAACCGTCGCCTGAACAAGTTTGTCGTTCTCACGGAAGGGCAGGGCGTCGATATCACTCCGACCGACACGTCCGTGGTTCAGAAAACGTGGGGAGAGGCCCGGGTGCGGGCCCTTCTTGCCCGTTTCGGCGAGTGAATGGCGACCGAACGGCCGGGACCTTCCTGGCTCCTGACCGGCGCCTTTCTCGCTGCGGCGCTCGTTGTCGGCGGTGCTCTCGGCGCGCAAGAGATTTACGGCCTCGCTTCCCCGCTGGACCGAATTGAAAACCTGACCCTCGACTGGCGCTTCCTTCTTGCCGGCGCGCGTCCCGCGCCATCGGGCGTGGTCATTGTCGCGATTGACAATGAGGCGCTCAGCGAAGCGCGAAGCGATGCGCCGACGCGCGAAATGATGGCTCGCCTCGTGCGGGCGTTGGCGGGTTTTCATCCCCGATCGATCGCGATCGATATCGCGTTCCTCAACCCGAGGGACGCGGATGCAGACGCGGCGCTCGCCGACGCGCTCAAGGCGGGGCCGGCTGTCGTCGCGGCGATCGGCAATTTCGATGCGGTCGGTCCCTCGAACGCAACGGCAGAACCGAGGGATCTGGCCTTGGCGCCGAAGCCCTCCTCCGTTCTCTGGCCGATCGACTCGATCCGCGATGCGGCTCAGGTGGGGCTTGCCAACGTTTCGACCGATAAGAGCGGGGTGCCTCGTTACATTCCGATGATCTATGAAACGCCGGACGGCGTGGTTCCGTCTTTCGCGCTCGCCGCGGCGTCCCAGGGGCTAGGGGCAGAGCCAGTCTTGAGTCCAGACCGAATCGAGATCGCGGGGCACTCGAGGGCGATGGACCTCGGCTATCACATGCCCCTGCGCTTCTACGGGCCCAAGGGAAGTTTCAAGCGCATCAGCGCAATTCAGGTCCTTCGAGGAGGCCTCGACCCGGAGGCGCTCCGTGGCAAAGTCGTCATTGTCGGCGTTACGGCCACGGGCGCTTCCGACTCGTTCGCGACGCCGTTCGATCGCATTGCGCCAGGCGCGGAAGTCTTCGCGACCGCGATCGGCAATCTCATGGCCGGCGACGGGTTGGCGCGGACGCCATCGACCCGCCGCCTCGATGCAGGCGTAGCGATTGCGCTTCCCGTTCTCATGATCGCGCTTATGGCGATGCAGCGGGCGGCGATCGGGTTCGCTCTCGCAAGCCTGGTCTTCGCCCTCTGGCTTGGAGGAGTCTTTCTCGCCTTCGTCAATGGCTATTGGCTCAGCATCGCGGCGCCGCTCGCGTCAGTCGCGCCGCTGACGTTCGGTTTCGCCGCGGCCCGGTCGATTGTCGAACGCCGCGCGGGCACCAGAATGGCCGCCGAGAACTCGACGCTGGCCAGGTTTCAGTCGCCGATCCTTCTCGATCAGCTTCAGAGAGAGCCCGATTTTCTGGAAGAGCCAGTCCGCCAGGATGTCGCCGTGATGTTCGTGGACCTGTCCGGGTCGACAGGGGTCTCGGAGGCGCTCGGACCTGAATGGACGCGCGAGCTTTTCGGCGCGATGCAAACGCTCGTCGAGGGCGAGGTCACTGCGCATGGGGGCGTCGTCATCACTTACATGGGCGATGGGGTTCTGGCGGTGTTCGGTTTGCCGAAGCCGCGAAGCGATGACGCCGCGCGCGGCCTCGCCACGGTCGAGGCGCTGCACGAATCGATGACGGCGTGGCTTGCCAATCTGCCGCCTGCGGCGCGGGACCATCTCGATTTTCGGATCGGCCTGCATTTCGGGCCCGCGATCCTGTCCCGACTCGGTTCGCCGACCCAACAGCAGATCACCGCGACGGGCGATACGGTCAACGTTGCGAACCGGCTTCTCGAAGTGGCCAAGCAGCGGCACTGCCGCCTCGTTGTGTCGGAAGATCTTTTCCACGCCGCAAGCGCGGCGGCGCAGCGGCCAAATACCGATCGGGGGGTCTACACGCCGGTCACTGTTTCGATCCGCGGTCGAGCGGGCGATTTGCCGGTTCGCATTCGAAGCTGAGCCGCGTCATCCGAGCCGTGGTATGTTGGCTCATGAGCCATCGCGAGGGTAGGCCGAGCCATGAACATCTATTACATCCGCGAATTTTGGTTCGAGCAGTTTTATGAGGGCAGCGGCGCTGTGCAGCGCGCCACCATCACTTGGACGGATTTCAATCAGCAGAACATAAAGGTGACGGCGCAACTGAACGCCTTTAGCCCGAACGTCGATATCGAGGAAAAGGCGGGAACCCTTACTGCAAACGTCGGGTTAGCCGCCGTCAACATTGGTTGGTACGAGTACATAGATGACCATGGCAACCTGCAGCACGTTGATGATACAAATTTTTCTGCGCATGCGACGATCTACAAGTGCGTTGGCTTGCAATTGGAGCTGACTCTCAATCAGGCCTGGGTCGGCGCGACCGGGGCGATCTACTATTTCACGGACTGAGGAGATCGAGCCATGCGGATAGGATCTGCTGACGGTCCCGGCAAGGAGCGCGCGCACAAGAGCACCCATGTCATCTACGACACGCGTTCCGGCCACATCGTGGCGACCCATCACTTTATTGACGCTGTCGCGTCGGAGGAGTCGCAGCGGGTGCACAAGCTTTTGAAGGAGGCGCACGAGAAGTCGCGCGTTGGTCTCGATCACCTTGCGATTCTGAGCAATCCAGATCTTCCCCACGGCGAAGGCGGGGTGAAGGTCGATCACGCTACAAAGCGATTGGTCCGCTCAGGCGTCGTGCCTGCCCAGCGCATCAGACCTTGATATGGTGATGTAGCGAGCAGTCGCGGTCACGTCGAACGATCGTCATTGCGAGAGAGGCGAAGCAATCCGCCGGCGTTGCTTTGCGTTCGGCTGTGCCGCGAACGTGATTTCGCGCGTCTGGTCTGAGCAGCCAATTCAATCTAAGCTCAACGGCCGCCCGAACGGCGCGTGAGAAGGATCCACAGCCATGTCCGAGATTGTCCTCTGGGGCTTCGACGGCTCCACCTATGTGCGCACGGTGAAGATGGTCCTCGCCGAAAAGGGCGTCACTGAGTTCAAGCAAGTCCCGCTCAACGTGCTGGCGGGCGACCCGAAAACGCCAGAGCATCGGGAGCGTCATCCTTTCGGCAAGGTCCCGGTGCTCGACCATGACGGCATGCGCATTCTGGAGACGACCGCAATTGCGCGCTACCTCAACGATGTGCTGCCCGGCAAGTCGCTGATTCCGTCGACGCCCAAGGATCGCGCGCGGATGGATATGGTCATCGGCCTCATCGACTCTTACGGCTATGGCGCGCTGACCGGCGGCGTGGCCGCCTATCATCTGTTTCCGGATTTCGTCGGCGGGAAGAACGAGGCGATGCGAAAGAGCGGCCTCGAGAATGGCCGCAAGATGATCGAACTCGCTATGAAGACGAAGGGCTCTTCTCCCTTCATCGCGGGCGACTTGAGTCTCGCCGACCTCTATCTCGCGCCAATTGCTTTTTACGTCTCACTCACGCCGGACAAAGACGCGCTTTTCAACGTCCCAGGCTTTGCGGACTGGTGGACGAAGATGCAAGCCTTGCCAAGCTACAAGGACACACAACCCAATCTCGGCTAGCGCGCGATGCGTTTGGGTTGTCATTGCGAGCGAAGCGAGGCAACCAGGGGAACATAGCGCGCCCGACTCCTGGATCGCCGCGTCGCTTCGCTCCTCGCGATGACGATTCCATCCGAACGACTGTTCCTCTAGCGACGCTTCGGCTGACACTCAGGAGCCTTCGTCCGCGCGAGCGGATTTTTCTGCCTGATCCGCGATCCGCCCGAGGCTCTCCTCACGTCCGAGCACCGTCAGCACGTCGAATATGCCCGGCGAGGTCGAGCGGCCGGTGAGGGCCGCGCGCAAGGGTTGGGCGACGATTCCGAGTTTTGCGCCTTCCTCTTCGGCGTAGGCGCGCACGACGGCCTCCGCGCTTTCCGCCGTCCAGTCGGTGAGCGCGGACAGGCGCGGCAGCAGGTTCTTGAGATGGAGGCGCCCGGCGCGGGCGAGAATCTCCTCGGCCTTCGCATCCATCTCGAGCGGCCGTGTCGCGAACAGGAAGCCGGCGCCGTCGAGCAATTCGACCAGCGTCTTGGCGCGCTCCTTCAAGCCCGGAATTGCGGCCCGAAGCTGAGCGCGCTTATGCTCGTCGAGTTTGGCCGCGACCTCCGGGCCGCCAGGCAGATAGGGCAGGGCGTCGATCAGCGCCGCAAAGATCGCGTCGTCGCTCGCCGCGCGCATGTAATGTCCGTTGACGTTCTCGAGCTTGGCGTAGTCGAAGCGCGAAGGCGAGCGGCCGACCGCCGACGAGGTCGAACGCGGCGATCAGCTCCTCAGTGGAGAAAAACTCTTTGTCCGCATGGCTCCAGCCGAGCCGCGCCAGATAATTGCGCAGAGCGACCGGCAGATAGCCCATCGCGCGATAGGCGTCGACGCCGAGCGCGCCATGGCGCTTCGAGAGTTTGGCGCCGTCGGACCCATGAATGAGCGGGATATGCGCCATTGCCGGAACGTCCCAGCCAAGCGCCCGATAGATCTGGGTCTGCCGCGCGGCGTTGGTCAGATGATCGTCGCCGCGAATGATCTGCGTCACCCCCATGTCGTGATCGTCGACGACGACCGCGAGCATGTAGGTCGGATTGCCGTCCGAGCGTAAGAGCACGAGGTCGTCGAGATCCTTGTTGGCGAAGACGACCTTGCCCTGCACCTTGTCGTCGATGACGGTCTCGCCCTCTTGTTGCGCGCGCAGGCGGATCACGGGCTTGACGCCTGGCGGCGCCTCCGCCGGATCGCGGTCGCGCCAGCGGCCGTCGTAGCGCATCGGCTTGCCCTCGAGGCGCGCCTTCTCGCGCATGTCCTGCAGCTCTTCCACGCTCGCGTAGCAGCGGTAGGCGCCGCCTGAGGCAAGCAGCTGCGTCGGCGATCTCGCGATGGCGTTCGGCGCGCTCAAACTGGCTGATCGCCTCGCCGTCCCAATCGAGACCGAGCCATTTGAGCCCGTCGAGAATTGCGTCCACCGCCTCTTGCGTCGAACGTTCGCGGTCGGTGTCCTCGATGCGCAACAGGAACTTGCCGTTCGCGTGCTTGGCGTAGAGCCAGTTGAACAGCGCCGTGCGCGCGCCGCCAATATGCAGGAAGCCGGTCGGCGAAGGTGCGAAGCGGGTGACGACTTCAGACATGACAGCTCGAAATGGGAGTTCACGGTTGGATCGCGCGCTCTAGCAGAAGGCGAGAAGCGCGGCAAAGGACGCAACATTGGCGAGCGGCATAGAAGCTATCTCGTGGGGACTAGGATCGCCGTTCCCGCCTGGAATCGGGCCAAATTTCGAGTGAACCATGGTATTGGATTCACGACTGTCGCCGCCGCCGTCATTAGGACCCAACAGGAGCACCGATGGCCATCGCTCGATCCATTCGGTTACGGCACGCACGAGGTGCTCAATCAAGCCCCGGCAATGGCGGACTACGACGCTTACGGCCACGACCCCGCCCTCGGCAAAATCCTTTCGACCTTCAACGCAGAATGGGCCGCGCCGCACGCAAGAGCGGTCGGCAAACGGGTCGCTTCCGCTCGCGTGCAAGAGCTGGCGCGACAGGCCAACCGCAACCTTCCCGAATTGCGCACACATGATCGCTGGGGCCGTCGGATCGACCAGATCGAGTTTCACCCCGCGTGGCATGAGCTCATGACGCTTGCCATGCGGGACGAGTTCCATTCGCTGTGCTGGACGAAGCCACGGCCAGGAGCGCAGGTGGCGCGCGCCGCCGTATCGTATCTCTGGAACCAGGGCGAGAACGGAATCTGTTGCCCGCTCGGCATGACGTATTCAGCGATCCCGATCTTGCGCCGCGATCCGGCCCGCTGGGCCGAGTTCGGCAAACTCGTCATGTCGACCGACTATGACGGACGTCCCCTTCCAGCAGCGCAAAAACGGGGCGGAACGGTCGGCATGGCGATGACCGAAAAGCAGGGCGGTTCAGACCTGCGCCAGACCCAGACAACCGCGACGAAAAATTCGGACGGGACCTATTCGCTCGTTGGCCACAAGTGGTTCTTCTCCGTGCCGCACTCGGACGTGTTCCTGACGCTTGCGCGAACGGAAGAGGGCGTATCCTGTTTTGTCGTCGCAGGCTGGCTGCCCGACGGCTCCCGCAATCGCCTGCAAATCCAACGGCTCAAGGACAAGTGCGGCAACAGGTCCAACGCTTCGTCCGAGGTCGAATTCCGCGGTGTCATTGCTCATCTCATTGGCGAGCCCGGCCACGGCATTCGTGAAGGGCTGGAGATGAACCATTACACGAGGCTCGATTTCGCGGTCGGCTCGGCGGGACTCATGCGTCATGCGCTGGCGCAGGCCGCTCATCATACGACTTGGCGGCGCGCCTTTCAGAAGGCGCTCATCGATCAGCCCCTGATGACGAACGTGATTGCGGATCTCGCCGTAGAGGTCGAAGCGGCGGCGTGGCTTGCGTTCCGTTTCGTCCATGCGCTGGACCAGGAAAGCGAAAATGAGTCCGAGCGGTTGCTTGGCCGGATCGGCGCGCCCATCGCAAAGTACTGGATCTGCAAGCGTGCGACGCCGGTGGTGGTCGAGGCTCTCGAATGCCATGGCGGCAACGGCTTCGTTGAGGATCACCTGATGGCGCGCCTTTATCGGGAGGCGCCGATAAACGGCATTTGGGAGGGAACGGGCAATGTCGTGTGCCTCGATGTGCTCCGCTCGATCCAGAAATTTCCAGCCTGCGTTCCCGCTTTACTGGACGAGTTGCGGGCAGCGACGGGAACCGATGCGCGCTACGACGCATTCGTCAACGAACTTGAACGTGACATTGTCGATATCCTGCGCACCGAGAGCACGGCGCGCCGGGTTGTCGAGCAGATCGCGCTCGCGCTCTCCGCTTCCCTTCTCATTCGCCATGCGCCCGCACGACATCGCAGACGCATTCATCGCTTCGCGGCTGGCGGGACCGTGGTCAGGCCATTTCGGAACCTTGCCGCGCGGCGTGAACGCGCAGGCGATTGCGCGTCGCGTCGCGCCGAGTCTTGCGTGAGATGCTCCTTGCGACGACAATTCCCTCGAGCGGGATTGTGCTCTAAGGTCGAAGCCGGCGCGAGACTTGCGGGGCCCTATGATGGACTTCGTCTTCATGTTGACGCGCGACGACATGACGGTGACGAACGCGCTCGCCCTCGTCGAGATCGCGCGGCCGCTCGGCCTTCGCCATATCGGCTTCAAGGATGTCGGCGCGGACGCATCCATGCTGCAAAGCCTGACGGCGGCCATTCGCGAAGCCGGCGCGTCAGCCCTGGATGGAAGTCGTGTCGACGACGCGCGAGGCCGAATTGCGCGGCGTGGAGCTTGGCCGCGATCTCGGCGTCGACCGGCTGCTTGGCGGCGTTCACGTCGACGAGGCGCTGAGGATCCTCGAGGGCTCGGCGATCCGCTATCATGCCGTTCGCCGGCGCGCCCAGCGGCCATCCGACGCGGCTCGGCGGGGCCGCCCCGGAGGTCGAGGCGCAGTGCCGCGCCTTCGCCGCAAAGGGCTGCGCGGGCGTCGACATTCTCGCCTATCGCGCGACCGAGGCCGAACCGCTCGACCTCGTCGCCGCCTGCCGGCGCGGATTTCCCGCATTTCGGCGTGGTCGTGGTCGCCGGAAGCGTGAACTCGCCAGAACGGGTCGCGGCTGTTCGCGCCGCGGGAGCGGACGCCTTCACCATCGGCACGGCGGCGATCGACGGTTCTTATGCGCCCGGCGCCGGACCGCTCGCGGCGCAACTGGGCGCGATCCTCGTGGATTGCGGCGCGACAGGGTGAAAGCGGCGGCTCTTTACACCACGATCAAATCGCGCAATTGATTGTGAAGTTGGAATTATTTATTTTCACGTGAATTTTATGGGAGGCGCTCTTGTCCGACGGACAGCGCGTAACTCAGACACTCCTGGCCGTACGGCGCCGGGTCCGAACGTTTATTGGGTCTGCAAGTTTCATTGCCTGCGCGACGATCGCGCTTGCGTCGCGGCCCAGTGCCAATGACGGTCAACCTGAGCGACGCTGAGCAGTGGGCGTGGTCGCGGATCCTGCAAGGGCTGCCAGCCGACTTCAACGCCCATTGCGTCGATCAACTGGATCCGAAAAGGGACAATGGCGGAATTGCATCTCAGAAGTGCCGAACGCTTCGCGCGGCCTTTCTTGAAAACATTCTGAAACAACCTTCGCTTCGCGACGCTCTGCCGGATAACGGGGTCGATGTCCGTGGCGCCAACATCGTCGGCGACGTCGGCCTTTCCTTCGCCACGCTCAAACATCCTCTTAGCATCACCAATAGCCGTTTTGAGAGCGGAATCTCTCTCGATAACGCGCGCGCGGAGAGCTTCGTCGATCTCTCGGGTTCGTCCTTCTCTGGCGACATCACCCTTGAGGGAACTCATATCGAGCGCGACCTCAATCTCAACGACGCTCAGGTTGAAAAGATCTTGAACGCCAATGCGCTGCAGGTGGGCGGAGCGATGCACATGCGCTCCGACAAAGTTCAATCAACCTTCCACGATGTGAGCCTGATCGGCGCAAAGGTGGTCGGAGACTTGGACATGGTCGGCGTCCGCGTTGATGGCGTTTTGAATGCGTACGGCCTGAAAGTCGGGGGAACCGTCGTATTTCGCTCCGACGTCGAACAGGGGCGACAAGCGTCGGTGTCTGGCGTCGTAACCCTCGAGGGAGCGCATATCGAGCGCGATCTCAATCTCAACGACGCTCAGGTTGAAAAGACCCTGAACGCCAATGCGCTGCAGGTGGACGGCGCGATGCACATGCGCTCCGACCAGAGCCACGCAAGCTTCGACGACGTGAGCCTGATCGGCGCGAAGGTGGTCGGCGATGTGGACATGGTCGGCGTTCGCATTAACGGCATTTTGAACGCGCACGCCTTGCAAGTCGGGGGGTCGCTCGTATTGCGCTCCGGCGCCAAGGCGCGCCAAGCCGTGTACGGATCCGTTGGATCTGGGACCGCCGTCGACCTCACCTCAGCGAAGGTGGCGGGTAATGTCGATATGGACGGCGTCATCGTCAACGGCCCGTTCGACGCCGCCGGTTTGCAGGTGGGCGAGTCGCTGCTGATGCGCTCAGACGGCAAGTATGTCGCGACCCTTCGTGATATTTTTCTTGGTGGCGCGAAGATCGATGGCGGCTTTGACATGACCCGCGCACGGGTCGCCGGAAACCTTAACGCACCATCCGCGCATGTCGGCGGGTCGCTCAGCATGCGAGGAAGCGTCAGCTTAACGAAGTCATTCTAGGCTTCGCGAGGGTCGACGGCAATCTGGATATGACCGGCGCGCGCGTGACCACCAAGGTGGACGCTTCGTCGTTGCACGTCGGCGAGTCCCTTTTGATGAATGCGCGCTTCTCTATGGCGACCTTGTTGGTGCTCGGCGACGCGAAAATACGACGGCCTTCTAGACCTAGCCGACGCCAGCGCAGAACGACTAGATGCCCCGTCCTTGCGGGTCGGCGAAAATCTCGATCTCCGCGGCGCCAGGATAAGCAGAAGTCAACCTCGGGGACGCTGTCGTCGGCGGGTACATCAAGGTCGGCGCCAAGGACGATGAGCCGACGATTAAGGAGTTAGACTTACACAACGCGCGTGCTGGAAGCTTGCTGGATACTGGCGAGAAATCGTGGCCGACGAAAATGCGTCTGGATGGCTTCACCTTTTCCCGGTTCGGTGAATCAACGATGGCTAAGCGCGACCGCGCCTGGTGGGACAATTGGGCCCATAGCGATGAGAGCAAGAGCTCGTATCCGTATGAGCAACTTGCTGCGGCGCACGCGGCCGCCGGCGATCGTAACGCGGCGGATGCGTTCCACTACGCCGAGCGCGTACGCGCAGCCGAGAACGCCGACTGGGGGGAGCGCGCGCTATCGAACGTCCTGGGCTGGGGCGCAGGCTACGGGATCGGATATTACATGTTTCGCGCACTCGGGTGGGCGCTGTTACTTGCCGTTATTGGCACGCTCGTCCTGAGATTTTTGGTCAAGGGTATTAGGGACGAGACTGGTAGAGTAAAACACGGATCGTTTTGGTGTTTCGGCGCAAGCGTTGATCGCTTGCTGCCTTTCATCACTCTGAAGAAGGAATTCTCCGAATTCTTTGATGACAAAGAAGTCAATCGCTTCACGCGCGGGCAGGACCTCTTCTTCATCGTGTTTGGTGTGCTCGGCTGGGTCTTGGGAGCCATCGTGCTTGCTGCGATGGGAACGTTCACGAAGGGAAGTTAGGGCAAAGGAGAACTGCTCCGGTTGCCTTCACGTCAGCTTCCGCCAGGCCTGCGCCTCGCGCCTCGTTGACGAACACCTCCGGCGGCCAATTTTCCTTGAGCGCCTGGCGCATCAAGTCCTGCTGGGTCTTGGGCGCCATGCCGCCTTTCGGCGGGTCGCGGTCGAGATTGGTCGGGAAGGAATAGCCCTCCGCTCAAGCCGCGATGGCGTTGTCCGCCTCGGCCGCCGTGATCGCTTGATCGGCGAGAAGATCTTTCAGCGCCGGATAGAGTTTTAGGCTCATCTTGAGCCGGTCGACGCTCTCCATCGCGCGGCCGAAGGCCGAGGAGACCTGCAGCAGATTGGCGATGCGGCGCACGTCCTTCGAGCGGTTCGTTCCCGCCGCGTGGAAGAGGGCCGGGTTGAAGAACACCGCGTCGCCCTTGGCGAGCGGCAGCTGGACATGATGCTTGTCGAAATAGTCGCGAAACTCCGGCCGCGCCGTCGCCATATAGCCGGGCAGGTAGCTTTGCGAGAACGGCAGATAGAGCGTCGGCCCGGTCTCGAGCGGCATGTCGCAATGCGCGATCGCGCCTTGCAGCGTCAGCACCGGCGAGAGACGCTGGACGTGGACGGGAAAGCGCTCGATCGCCTCCGCCGACTGGAAGCCGAGATGATAGTCGCGGTGCGCGACCTGCGCCGCGCCGCCCGGATTGACGACGTTGAGCTGCGAGGTGATCTGGTAGGCCGGCCCGAGCCAGGCCTCGCTCACGAGCGCGATGACCGCGTTGCCATAATAGGCCGCGAAGACCGCAGGGTCGCGCAGGCACAGCTTCTCGAGCGCGTTCCAGATGCGGTCATTGGCGCCCGGCTTGGCGAAATGATCGCCGCCGCCGACGTTGCTCGCGCGCTCTTCCTCGATGATCGCCCAGTAATGCGCGTTGGACTTATCGATCGCGGCATGGTCGGGGAACGCGTTGCGGATGACGATGATGCCGGGGCCGTCGGTAAATGCGTCGACCCATTCGGCCAGCAATTCCTTGCGTGACTCGGGCGAAGCGGCGGCTTTGCGCGCCTCGAGGCCATCGTAGACGAGCACGTTCGACACGACGTCGCTGGCGAAGGGATAGTCGGCGCGGTTGAGCGAGCGCTCGACCTGCCCTTTGAACTCTTCGAGGTCGCAGGAGTCGGCGGTGAGCCACACCCGGTTGGCTCTCAGTCGCTTGGCGTTGTCGTCCTTCATGAGCTGTTCCTCCGTGCAATCATTTCTGGGGCGCAGTATAAGGGCGAGACCAGCAAGACTATTGCGCCGACCCATCAAAAACCCATCAAGCCGTCGCCCGTGACTCATCCGTTTCTCATCAAGGAAATCGCGCTCCAGGCGGGCCTGAGCGAGGCGACCGTCGATCGCGTGCTCAATACGCGGGGCGGCGTGCGCGGGCATACCGCCGAGCGCGTCAAGCAGGCGATCCGCGAATTGCGCGGGCAAAGCGAGCAAGCCGGCCTCACGGGGCGCAAGTTCGTCGTGGATGTCGTCATGCAGGCGCCGGATCGCTTCTCCGAGGCGGTGCGGGTTTCGCTCGAAGACGAGATGCCGACATTGCGGCCTGCGGTCTTCCGCGCGCGCTATCACTTCAGCGAGGTCGTGCGCCTCGCCGATCTCGCAGCGCTCATCGACCGGATCGGCGCGCGTGGAACGCATGGCCTCTTTCTCAAAGCCCCGGACGAGCCCGAGATCGCTTCGGCGGTCGATCGTGTCGTTGCGCGCGGGATCCCTGTCGTCACGCTCGTCACCGACGTGCCCAACTGCCGCCGCGCGGCTTATGTCGGCATGGACAATCGCGCCGCGGGCGAGACGGCGGCCTATCTCATCGGCGAATGGCTTGGCGGCGCGAAGGCGAAGATCCTGGCGACGTTGAGCAGCAACCGCTTTCGCGGCGAGGAGGAGCGCGAAATCGGATTCCGCCGCGCGCTCCGCACGCGCTACCCCAATCTGCGGCATCGTCGAAGCGAGCGAAGGTCTGGGCATCGACCAGCCGACGGGCGCGCTCGTGCGCAAGGCGCTCGCCGCCAATCCCGACATCGTCGGCGCCTATTCGATCGGCGGGGGAAATCGCGCCGTGGTCGAGGCGTTTCGCGCGACGGGGCGGACGTGTCGCGTGTTCGTCGGCCACGATCTCGACGCTGACAATCTTGCGCTTCTGCGCGAACGGAAGATCTCAGCGGTGCTGCATCATGACCTGCGCGCCGACATGCGCTCGGCTTGTCGCGTCGTGATGCAGGCGCATCGCGTATTGCCACAGAGCGCCGCGCCGCCGCCGTCCCAGGTTCAGATCATCACGCCTTTCAACCTGCCGGGGGCCTGAAGCAGAATTGTCATCGCGAGGAGGCCGAAGGGCGTCGTGAGCGACGCCCGTCTTCTCGACGGGCATGGCCGACGCGGCGATCCAGGAGTTGCAGGGCGCGCTACGTTCCCCTGGATTGCTTCGTCGCTGCGCTCCTCGCAATGACGACCGCGGTCGGCAAACAGCGCCTAAGGCCCGCGCCGCCAGACCGTCATTTCGACGTTATGCGCGGGATCGAGGGGAATCGTTTTGCTGAGGCTGAGACCGTGCTGTTCGAGCACGGTCGCGGCGGTCACGCCGGCGTCGCAGGCGGAGAAGACCGACCGTCCGCCGGGAAGTTTGACCCCGTGCGCGCGCGACAGATGAAAGCCGTCAAAGCCGATCATGAGGAAGAGATCGAACACCACCTGTCCGCCGCCCACGGCGACGACTCCCGCCCGTCGGCAGAATCCGGGCCGCGACTTCTTCCCAGGTCGTGCGCCGCGGGTCCCACCACCAACCGTCCGGGCGCTGCTCGAGCCCCGGCGCCTCGCGCGAAACGACAAGACGCACGTTCCGGTGGACGTTGGGCTCGAGCTCGTGGCTGCGACGCGCGAATACGACGAGGTTCGCGACCTCCTGCGCGCGCTGGTAGAGTTCCCAGTCCTTTTCGTTGCGCAGCGAAGTCGGCGTCAGTCCGTCGGCGCCGGCGATCTTGTCGTCGTCCGAGACGATGGCGTAGCCGGTGATGTCCAGATTTCCCGACATGAACGGATGGCCTCCCCGCGCGACAAGGATAGCGAAAGCTCATTGCATCCGCCAGTGCGGCGGCGCCGTGGGCGCCGCGATCAGTCGCCCGCGAGGACCTGGGCCTGCTTGAGCTGCGCCTCGGTGATCGGGATCATCTTGATCGCCAAGGCGTGGAGCTTCTCATACTCCCCCCACAGCATGTAGTCGGCATAGAGGGTGAGAGCATTGGAGTGGTTTTCGCCCTGATCGGCGACGTAGGCCTTGTCGAAGTCCGCGCCGGACTTGCCCTGCAACGCCGTCAGGCGCGCTCTGATGCTCCTCGTCGAGCGTCGTCGGAACCGCCGCGCCGGATCCTTCGGCCGCAGCCTGAAGCTCCGCCTCCGCGCTCCCATGGTCCTCGACCATCTGACGCGCGAAGGTCTTCAGCTTGGGGTCGCCGGTTCGGTCGAGGGCGAGCCGCAATTCCTCGATCGCGAAGAGATTGCTGTTCGAGGCCCTGGTCACGAAGTCGAGTTCGGCGCTGAAGTCATCGCCCATGCCGGGGCTACCGACAAGACAAGACCGATGACGCTGCGAGGGAACCGTCAGGGTCATGCTCTTGTCTCCCGGGACATATGTCGCGCCAAGCTTCAGCGCGATGCCGGCTCCTTCCTCAGGGTAGGCGTGAATCGGTCCGGATGCAAAGTCGCCTCATCCGTTTTTCGGCGCTGCGCCTCGACGTCTTTCGCTAGGCCGCGAGCCGGTCGAGCGACCGCTGCATCGCCGCCATTCCCGCTTCGATCGCCTGCGACATGAAGCCGCCGATGTCGTCAGGCAGGAAATCGGCGGTCCAGACGACCGACGTCAAGCCGTCCGCCAGCTCGGAAACCTGGAGCGCGCCGTTATAATGGCGGGCGCGGCCGCCCTCGGCGGTCCACACCAGCCGCCGCGCCTCATCGTCGAGCGTGACGATCGGCTCGCGCAGCACCATGCCGTTGACGAAGGTCACGATGCGCGCGCCCGGCTCGAGTTTCGTGTCGGTGACGAAGCCGGGGACGAGCCGCGTGTGCAGCGCGCCGATGTCGCGGATCGCCGACCAGACTTCGCTCGCCGGCGCGCGGGTTTTGAGTTCGGATCGAATGGTCGCCATCGGCTATTTCCCGCCGTAATAGGCTTCGAGCCGGTAGCCTTCGGGGTCATGGACGAAGGCCGCGTAATAGTTCGGCCCATAATCCTTGCGCAGGCCGGGCTTGCCATTGTCGCGCCCGCCATGCGCCAGCGCCGCCTTATGGAACGCCTCGACGCTCTCGCGGCTCGGCGCGGTGAAGCAGAAGTGGAGCCCGGACTTGGGATCGTCGGGAACCGGGTGTTCCGCCGCGTTGACCCAGAAGCGGGCGGCCTCTTTGCCGTAGCCGAGCGACGTCTCGTCGGCGCTGAGGCAGGTCAATCCAAGCGGCTTCAGCGCCGCGTCGTAAAACGCCTTGGCCTTCGCGATGTCGCGAACGCCGATCGATATGTGATCGAACATGAATGATTTCTCCTGATGCAGCCGACCAGCCGGTTAGGCCGGTCGTGCTCGTCAAGGTGGAACCCTAGTTCTGCTGGCGTTCCACGGCTTGGGGAAAATTGCTATCTTCGGCCCATGCAAGGCGCAGCCCAATCCGTTAGCGCTGGCGCGCGCACGCCGCCTGACGAGGCGCTCGCCAAGCGAACGCTGGCGGCCGGAGACGGCTGGAGCGTGCACGAAGTCGTCTGCCGCGCCGGCCCGTCCGATCGGCCGTTCGAGGAGCGGCACGACGGGTTCAGCGTCTCGGCCGTCATCGAAGGAAGCTTCACCTATCGTTCGGACGCCGGCCACGGGCTGCTCTATCCCGGCGCCTTGCTGCTCGGAAACAATGGCTCATGTTTCGAATGCGGCCACGCGCATGGGATTGGCGATCGCTGCATTTCCTTGAATGTGCATGAGGAGCAGTTCAGCGAGATCGCGGCGGCCGCGGCCTCGACCAGCCGCTTTCGCTTTTCGGCCCCGAGCCTGCCGCCTTCGCCGAAAGCGCTGCCGGTCATTGCGCACATGGAGGCGCTGTCTTGCGCCCCGTCTTCGCTGCGCTCGGAGGAACTGGCGTTGCGGATCATCGAGCGCGTCATCGCGGCGATGACCGGCGATCGACAGACTCCGGCCGCGCCGACCGGGCGCGAGACGAGACGGGTGATCGAAGCGATCCGACTGGTCGAATCCGACGCGGCGCGGCCGCTCGAGCTCAAGGAGATGGCGGCGGTCGCGGGCATGAGCAAGTATCACTTCCTGCGCGTCTTCCGCAGGCTGACGGGCGTGACGCCGCATCAATATCTGATCAGCGCCCGGCTGCGCCGCGCCGCGCTTGCGCTTGCGTCCTCCCGCCGGCCGGTCATCGCCGTCGCGCTCGACAGCGGCTTCGGCGACCTCTCCACCTTCAACAAAACCTTTCGCGCCGTGTTCGGCCTGACGCCGACGCAATATCGGGACTTGCGGCGTTAGGGTCAAAAACCCAACGCTTGGCACCCAACCGGGGACGTCGCAAAGGGCGGAAAGCGGGCCTTCCTCCCTCGTCGTGTAGTCGCCGGCGGAGACCGGCGAGCGAAAGAGCGCTAGGGGTCGACGGCGCCTTGCACTTCTCCTGATGGAGGGTCCGGTTGTCCGACATATAGGGGCCGATGTACGTTCGGGGGCCTTTTCATCCGAAGGCGGATAAGAGCCTCGTGCGACCTTTGCTCCTCGCTCGCAACAAAGACGTTATACCTCGGATGTTGAAAGTCGTGATAAATATAAATTTGATTAACCCACCATTGGTCAGGATAACTCGCTCGCATTGCGCGATTAACGGCAATCTTCCTCGAAGGATTATTGAGATTGAATTCTTCAATCGCAAGCAATTCTCCTGTAAATTCACTCGATAACCACGTATTGTCTCCAATAATATCATCAAAATACATAAATACTCGCGGGATGAAATGACGATTGTCGGCGTCAAATATGTTGAATGAGTCCTTTGTTGATGAATAATAATCAAGATCGTTAAAAATGCACCCAATTGGCGCAGGGTTATATTTATCAAAGAAGGTTTTGCATGTGTCGTTGACGTTGCCAACTACGATCTCGGCCAGCCTCAGGGCGGGACGAAGCTGATCGACCTCCATTTTGAATTGTCCTGGATTAAAGTAATACGGAAAATCGCGATAATTTCGCTGCTTCAAACAAGCAATGCCCGTAGGGGTCTGTCGATGGCGCCAATTTTGAGCCGATCTTCGTATGAAAAGAGGGAGAACGCCTGGATAGCTTTTCGTGCCAAGAAGACATTCACCGGAATGCGATGGTTCAACCATCTCAGCAGCATGCTGCGCACGGTATGAGTCCCGCAGGTGTGGCAGCAGGGAAACGTTGACCGAGTTTAAAGCCGTCGCCAGTCTCCTGACGCCGCTGGCTTCATGTAGGGATTACTACCTAAACGATTTCGTCAAGCTTTGAGAGAGAACGAAGGAAGAACAAAACGGCCACTTGACCATCGCCAGCGAGGCCAGAGAAAGGAGGACCGAGCTTGCCTCACCGGAATTGGAAGAGGCTGGGGACTGAACTTCTGGCACGTCGGTTCTCTTAAAACTGTATTCGTTATATCAGAACTGATGCGCTCGAAGCTTGTCTCACGGACGGTCGCTTCGTGGCGCGTCACGCCCTTCATCGGACCGGCGTCGCCACTGCGTCTTCGCACGGCATATCAGATGGGTGTCAGCTTACGGGCTAAGATGGTCTTCTCATTGCCATGGACGTGAGGACGATCAAGCGGGGCGAAAAATGTCTGATCCCAATTCAGCGTTCAAACGAACAGGGTTTGGCGCGCCCGGCTGATCCGTGGGAGACTTGTTTGACAGCCTCTGCCGCGGCGATTGGCGGTTTCGCGGTCGCGCTGCCAGCCGGCGTCCGCTCCCGCATTGTCAGTAACGTCAACGGTCTCGCGATCCACACGCTCGAGGCAGGATTCGAGACCGAGGGGCGGCCCCTCATCCTGCTTCTCCATGGTTTTCCGGAGCTCGCATATTCTTGGCGGAAAATCATGGGCCCGCTCGCGGCGGCGGGATATCACGTGGTCGCCCCTGATCAACGCGGCTACGGGCGCACGACGGGATGGGACGACGCGTATGACGGCGATCTCAATTCCTTTCGCCTCCCCAACCTTGTCAGGGACGCGTTGGGTTTGGTCTCGGCGCTTGGCTATCGTTCCGTAGCCGCTGTGGTCGGACATGACTTCGGGTCGCCGGTCGCGGCCTATTGCGCGCTCATCCGCCCCGACGTGTTCCGGTCCGTGGCCCTGATGAGCGCTCCCTTCGGGGGCCCGCCGCAATTGCCGTTTGACACGGCCGACGAGACGAGGCCGTCCATTGCGCCTGACCTCTCAAAGCGTTTTCGAGGACCTGGCGAGGCTTGACCCTCCACGGAAGCATTACCAGCGCTATTACCAAACGCGCGAAGCGAACGATGACATGTGGAAAGCTCCGCAGGGCGTCCACGCGTTTCTGCGCGCCTATTATCATTATAAGAGCGCCGACTGGACGGGGAACAAGCCATTCAAGCTGAGCTCGTTCACGGCTCGCGAGTTGGCGCGAATGCCGACCTATTACATCATGGATCTCACCAAGGGGATGGCGGAGACCGCGGCCGAGCATATGCCGTCTGAGGAGCAAGTTGCTGCATGCAGATGGCTTACTGACGAACAATTGTCCGTTTACGCCGACGAATTTGCTCGAACCGGATTTCAGGGCGGCCTGCAATGGTATCGATGCCTCACCGGCAAATATGTCAGCGAGCTTGAAACGTTTTCTGGCCGCACCATCGATGTGCCCGCGTGTTTCATCGCGGGCAAGAGCGACTGGGGCGTCTATCAGCTTCCGGGCGCGCTTGAGAGGATGGAGACGATGGCTTGCACGCAATGGCGGGGCACGCATCTCGTCGACGGCGCGGGACATTGGGTTCAGCAAGAACAGCCCGAGACAGTCAGTCGTTTGTTGCTGCAGTTCATCGGCGGATAGCGCGACGGCCCGTCGAGGGACGTGCGTCAGGGAACGCTCCGCACGTCGACGCGTTTATGAACATGCGGATCATCGGAACACGACTTTGCCTGTTGGTCGCCGGCGCCATCCTCGTCGCCGGCCCGGCATTCGCCCAAGCGCCAAAACCAACGGCGTCGCCCGATGCGGCTCCCCTTGAGACGACGCCTGGGGCCAATTCGACTGCGCCCGCCCAGGACCTGAGCAAAAAGCTGAACCAGTCGAACGGCGTGATCCATCCGAAAGAGGTGGACCCCGCCATCGAGAAGGGGGCGCCGATCGTGCACGATCCAAACGTCGTGCCTCCGCCCGCGACTTCGGGCGGATCTGCCGCGCCGCAGCCGAAATAAGCGCCGCTTCTTGGCGACTGGCTGACAGCGCGGTCGACGACAATCAGTTGCAGGAAATCAGAAATCAGGGTAAGCTTTGCCCCGTGAAAGTTTCCTGCCTCCCTCCTGTCAAAAGCGGGTCCGCCGTCCGGCGCTGCCGACTCCAGGGGCAGAGCGCGAGGAAAATTTTTTGCGCGAAAATTCCGTGTAACCCATTGAAAAGTCTCGATTCGGACGAGAGAATCCAAGGAAATCCAAGAAAATCCAACATTCCCTAGCGGTGGTTTTCGCAGCGAAACGGCCGCGAGCCAAGAAAATCCAAATCGACCGGATAAGGGTCCGGATCGCCGGTAAGGCGTTCCCGCGACCGGCTCCAGCGAAGCAGCCCGGCGCCGGCTGGTACGTTGCCGCTAGCGCACCCGCCCCCTCTTGCGGGGGCGGGCAGGGGTGGGGGTCGCGCGGACCGTGGAGATTATCGACGCGGCGCCGCTCTCATCGCGTAGGACGGCGCGACCCCCTCCTCGATCCTCCCCACAAGGGGGAGGAAATGCGTGGGGCGATCCTCGCGTGGACTCAAGAGCAGAAGGCTCTAGGCCCGCCTAGACCAATTGGCTGCCTTTCCCCAGCGTTAGACTGGCGTTAGTCTGGCCCCAGATGGCTACACCTGCGCGCACTGGCGTTCTCGTCCGCGGCGGCCGGCTGGACCCGCGCGGCCGCGTGGGCGCCGGACTGGCGCAGCGCGTTCGCAAGCGCGCTCGCGCGCGAGGTCGAGCAGCGGCGCTTCTTCCTGTGGATTCCGGTCGCGGCGATGGGCGGAGTGGCGCTCAATCTGGCGGCCGACCGCGAGCCGGTCATGTGGCTGCCGGCGCTGATGACGGCTCTCTTCGCCACGCTCGCGTGGTTTTCCCGCGCACGGCCTCTCGCTCTCGGTCTCTCGCTCGCCATCGCCGCGCTGTTCGCCGGCTTTCTTGTCGATGTCGCTGCGCACGGCGCGCGTCGCCGCGCCGGTGCTCGATCGCATCCGCATTGTCTCGCTGCAGGGCTTTGTCGAGGAAGTGGACTTGAGGACCGTCGGCGCGCGCATGGTCATCGGCGTCGTCAGCGCCGACGGCATGCCGCAAGAGAAGGTTCCGCGCCGGGTCAGAGTCACGACCCGCAACACGCCCGACGTCGCGGCGGGCGACTATGTCGCGCTCAAGGCGCGCCTGCTGCCGCCCTCGCGAGCCGTCCCTGCCGGGCGGATACGATTTCGCCCGCGATGCGTTTTTCGCTGGCGTCGGCGCGGTCGGCTCGACGCTCGGGCCGATCCAACACCTGCCTCCGCCGGGCGACGCCAGTTGGCGCCAGCGCTTCGACGCCGCGATCGATCAGGCGCGCAACCGCCTGGCGCTCAGGGTCAACGCGATCATCGGCGGCGACGAAGGCGCGATCGCGGCGGCGATGGTCACGGGAAAGCGGGACTTTCTCTCCAACGACGCCAAGGACCTCATTCGAGAGGCCGGCATCTTCCACATCATCACGATTTCCGGCGTGCAGATGACGCTGGTCGCGGGAATCATCTTTATCGTCACCCGGCGGCTGTTGGCGCTGTCGCCGACGCTGGCGCTCAAATATCCGATCAAGAAATGGGCGGCGGTCGTCGCCATGGCGGGATCGGTCTTGTACGATATCGCGACCGGCTCGCGGGTCGGCACCGAGCGGGCGCTGATCATGACGCTGATCGTGCTCAGCGCCGTGATCATGGACCGGCGGGCGCTGACCATGCGCAATCTCGCCTTCGCGGTTCTCGCCGTCGTCGCCATCGAGCCGGAGGCCATTCTCGGCGTCAGCTTCCAGCTCTCGTTCGCCGCCGTCGCCGCGCTGGTCGCGGTGATGGAGTCGCGGATCGCGGCCCTGGACATCGATCCCGATCCGTTCGTGCCCAAGCGAGGCGCGGCGCCCAAGCCTGCGTTTTTCGGCGCCCATCTCATCGAGAAGCCGCTCGCGCTCCTCGTCGCCACCGCCTTCGCGACCTCGGCCACCGCCTCGTTCATGGCCTATCACTTCCACGATCTGAGCCCCTATGTGCTGATCGGCAATCCGCTGACGCTGACCGTCATCGAAGTCTTCGCCGTGCCGGGCGCGCTGCTCGGCGCAGCGCTCTATCCGCTCGGGCTCGACGGGCCGGTCTGGATCTATGTCGGCGCGGGCATCAAGTTCATCCTGTGGGTCGCGCGCTTCATCGCGCAGGCCCCCGCTTCGACGGTGCATTTGCGGGCGTTCGCGCCCTACGCGCTGCCGTTTCTGGCGCTCGCGGTGATGAGCGCGACGATCTGGCGGACGTGGACGTTCCGGCTCAGCGCCATTCCGCTCGCGCTCATCGGGATCATCGGCGCGACGCAGGGGCCGCGCTATGACGTCATCGTCGCGCCGTCCGGCGATCTGGCGGCGGTTCGCGACGCCGACGGCGCGCTCGAGGTGGTCGGCAAGCGCTTCAACGCCTTCGCCGCCGAGCAATGGCTGACCGCCGACGGCGACGGGCGCGATCCCGCTCAGGCGCGCGCCTTCGACGCGCCCTGCGACCGCCTCGGCTGCGTCGCCGCCCTGCCGGAGGGCGAATCGCTTTCGATCGTTCTCGACAGCCTCGCGTTCGACGAGGACTGCGCGCGCGCCGAGGTCGTGGTCAGCGCGCTCAGCGCGCCCGCCGGCTGCAAGGCGAAGTTCCTGTTCGACGAACAGGCGCTCGCGCGCTTGGGCGCGGTCGGCCTGACATGGGGCGACAACGGCTTCACGCTGGCGAGCGACCGCACCCCGCTTCAGAACCGCCCCTGGTCGCCCGCGCCCGCGCCTGCGCGCGACGACCGGATCGTGCGCCCGGGCCATGGCGGCTCGCACGGCGCCGACCCAGCCGACGCGGCGGATCGAGCCGGAGGAGGGGCGGTAGCGCTGGCGCGTCGCCGCTATTGTTTTGCAGTCAGGTGCAGGGCGTTGCCCAATGGTCGTGATCGTGCTCGCCGCACAGCAGGCAATAGGAATACGAGTGAAGCCGGCCGTCCGACAGCATTTCCCATTGGCCGTATCTGCCGCTCCGATATTCGCCGGACTTCATCTGGTCCCGCCACTCGACGACACCGCGATCCAGAACCACCCAGCTCCCGTGGCCGCCGTGGTTGTTCAGAAACTGCCCATTCGCCCCGTAAAGAACTTGGCGCCCACTGTCCCAGCAGAATTTCTTCCCGGCGAGATCCTGGAAACTCACGGGACGCCCCTTGCCAAAATCGGTAAACGCAAGGACCCCCGTCGACCAGAACGCCATTGCGGGCAATGCGGCATAGAACAAGAAGCCTCGAAATGAATTCATTCTTATTTGCCCCCGTGATCGGCGAGCGAGAAGCGGCTCGATGCGTGTGTTCACCCGCTAGAACAAAGCGGAGTGGGCAAATATTGCGCCAATAGAACGTATGGCGCAAGGGAAAGGGATCGGAAAAATCTGGCGATAGGGAGGACGAAAAATGCGACGCAGAACTTTGATACTGAGCGCGGCGGCCCTTGGCGCTGCGCCATTCGTCAGGCGAGCGACGGCGGCGAGCGTTTCGATCGTCGAGCGCTTTGCGGAGACGCTTACCGCCCACGATCTCGACGCGTTTGCGGCGTTGTTCGCGGACGATTATGTCAATCACCAGCTGAGCGCTGCTGCGTCTCCTCCGGCCGGCGTGCCGTCGAAGACGGCGACGGTCAACTTCTTCGCGGCGCGGCTTAAGGGCCTGCCCGACCTCAAGGTCTCCATCCAGGCGAGTCTCGCTGACGCCGACAAGGTTGCGGCGAGCTTTCTCTACGAAGGGACGCAACAGGGTCCGCTATACGGCGTCGCGCCGACAGGGAAGCATCTCTCCTTCACCTCGTGCGACATCTTTCGCTTAAGCGACGGCAAGATCGCGGAGCATTGGGGCATGGGCGACATTGCGGGCGTGCTGGCGCAGCTCAAGGGATAATGCGCGTGCGGAATTGCGCCTATTGCCGAGTTCGTTTAGCGCTTAAGCATCTGGGCGACTTTGGACCTCACCGATTCGGTCCATCGGCGATCATCATGGCGTCGTGGGGCGCTCTGGCCGGCCGATCGACTGTTAGGGAGGGGACCTATGAAAAGCCCGTGCATGCCCGCGCTTGCCGCGGTCGCCATTTTCTGCGTCGCCGCGGCGCACGCCGAAGAATCTCAGATCGAGAGAGGCAAGTATCTCGTGACCATCGCGAGCTGCAACGACTGTCACACGCCTGGCTACTTCCTCGGCAAACCCGACTTCTCTCGGACGCTCGCAGGCTCTGAAGTTGGGTTCACGATTCCGGGTCTTGGCGCCTTTGTCGGCCGCAATCTCACGCCAGACAAGGAGACGGGGCTCGGCAATTGGACCGATGATCAGATCATCTCGGCCATTACCGCTGGCATTCGGCCGGATGGTCGCAGACTCGCCCCGATCATGCCCTGGCAGGGGCTATCGCACCTATCCTCCGACGACGCGCACGCCATCGTCGCCTATCTGAGAAGCCTTCCGCCGGTGAAGAACGCCGTCCCCGGACCGTTCGGGCCAAAGGAAGTTCCCACGACGCTGGTTTTCACGATCATTCCGGGCGACGTTTCCGCCAAGCTGACGGCCCCGAAATAAGGCGGCGCCGTCAGGCCTAGCAGCGCAATCGCGCGGCTCAAAATCAAAAAGGGCGCCGCGAAGGCGCCCTCAATTGGTGAGCTGAAAGTCCGCCTACTTGATCTTCGTTTCCTTGAATTCGACGTGCTTGCGCGCGACCGGATCGTATTTCTTGAACGTAAGCTTGTCGGTCTTGGTGCGGGCGTTCTTCTTGGTCACGTAGAAATAGCCGGTGTCGGCGGTCGAGAGCAGCTTGATCTTGAGCGAGGCGGCCTTGGCCATGGCGGAAGCGTCCTTAAAAGCGAGGCGGCGCGCCGGACGCGCCAAAAAAGCCCGCGAAGGTCGCAAGGCCTGTATTTGGCCGGCAAAATAGTCAGGCTCGGCGCGAAGTCAAGCCGCGGCCAGCCGCGAGGGTCGCGATGGGGCCCGGCCTAGCTCCGGTCGGTATGGCGATTTTCGGTTCCCCCGGCTCCGGCGGCGGTTATCATCCGCCTGTCCGCGGCGACATGCGGGCGGGAGAACGGATGTGAGCAGCCTCTTTACCGGCCCCGTGTTCGAAATGGCTCGCGATCAGCTCAAGGTCATCGGCGACCATCTCAGTATCCCCGATGACGAACGCGACTGGCTGCTCTATCCGAAGCGCGCGATTGTCGTCACGTGTCCGGTCCGCATGGAGGACAATCGAACGCAGGTCTTCATCGGATACCGGGTCCAGCATCATCTGGCGCTCGGTCCCGCCAAGGGCGGCACGCGCTTCGCACCGAATGTCGACATCAGCGAAATCGCCGCGCTCGCCATCTGGATGAGCTGGAAATGCGCGCTCGCCGATCTTCCTTTCGGCGGCGGCAAGGGCGGCGTCGCGGTCGACCCGCGCGCGCTCAAGCCCAAGGAGCTCGAGAACCTCTGCTCGCCGCTACATGCAGGAGATGATTCCCTTCGTCGGCCCCCGGACGGACGTCATGGCGCCGGACATGGGCACCAACGAGCAGGTGATGGCCTGGTTCATGGACACCTATTCCATGTATCAGGGCGTAACGGTGCCGGAGATTGTCACCGGCAAGCCGGTCGGCTCCGGCGGCACGCTGGGGCGGCGCGAGGCGACCGGTCATGGCGTGGCCTTCCTCGCTTTTCGCGCGCTTGACGCCCTGGACATCGCGCCGACCAGCGCGACCGCAATCATCCAGGGCTTTGGCAACGTCGGCTCGCACGCGACGATGGGGTTGGCGGCGCGGGGCGTGAAGGTGATCGGCGTCAGCGACCACTCGGTCGCCTATTACGATCCCAAAGGTTTCGACGTGAAGGCGCTCGTCGCTCACGCCGGGCGAAATGGCGAGCTGGCCGGTTATTCGAGCCAGGCGACCATCGATCCGCGCGCTCTTCTGGAGCAGCCCTGCGACGTGCTCGCGCCGTGCGCGGTCGAGCGGGTGATTGACGCCGATCTCGCGCGGCGCCTGCGCTGCCGCATCATCGCAGAAGGCGCGAACGGCCCGACCACGCCCGAGGCCGACCGCGTGCTCGCCGAGCGCAACGATGGCGTCTTCGTCATCCCCGACATCCTATGCAACGCGGGCGGCGTCATCGTCAGCTATTTCGAGTGGGTGCAGGACCTGCAACAGTATTTCTGGTCGCGCGACGAGGTGATGGACCGGCTCGAACGAGCGCTCGCGCGCTCCTGGACGATGGTCGTCGAACGGGCGAAGCGCGACGGGGTCTCCAACCGCACCGCGGCGATGGCGATCGGGGTCGAGCGGGTGGTGAAGGCCAAGCAGATGCGCGGACTGTTTCCGTGAGGAACGAGACTTCCGCTCTTTCGGCTTCCGCCACAGCGATCGGAAGCGTATTCTCTTTGGCATGACGACTTTGCTCAATCGCGCCATGGAAGCCGCGCGCAGTCTTCCTCCAGAGGAGCAGGACGAGATTGCGCGGCTAGTGCTTCAACTCGCCCGCGGCGAAGGGCCGTCTATTGCCTTGACCCCCGAAGAACGGGCGGCGATCGCCGAATCGCGGGCGGCGGCGGCGCGCGGGGACTTTGCCACGGATCACGAAGTGCGCACCCTCTGGGCGAAACACAATCTTTGAGAATACGCTACACCCGCCGCGCACGCGCCGACCTGGAGGTCGCGCTCGACAACATCTCGTCTCGTTCCCCAAAAGCCGCGCCGAGCGTTCAGTCGCGAATCCAGACGTTCATCGAGCTCTTGGCGGACTATCCTCTCAGGGCGCTCGCACCGACGATCCCACGATCCGTCGATTGCTCATCACTCCGTATCCTTACCTCGTCTTTTATGAAGTGCTCGGAGATGAGATCATCATTCATGCAGTGCGTCACGGCTCACGAGATCCTTCGTCGATGCCGGGGGCTGATTAACTGTTCCTTCCTTCTTGGCGCCGGGGAGAGGAGGAACCTGGGGCTGCACACGTCTTCAGGCCGCCGCCTCCCGTTCCGATTCGCTGAGACGAGCGGCAGGCGCAACTACTTCTTTTCCGCCGCCCCAGGCTGCACGACACCGACAATCGGCCCGATCGGCTCGGGTTCGTCGTCGCGGCTGAGTTCCGGCGCGTAAAGCGACGACACCGAGCCGTCGAGGAAGAGCGCGTTCTGACAGCTAAGCCCGTCGCGGAATAGCCGCGCGAACGTGTCGAAGGTCACGGGATCGTCGGCGATGGCGAATGTGACTGCGCCGCCCTTGCACGCGCCCACGCCGTTGCGGATCTTTTGCGAGGTTCCGTCCGGCCTGATCTTCGGGTGAATCTTCCCGTCGATGATCAGCATTGGCCCCGATTGCGTCGCGTAGCGCGTGGGCGGCGTGTTGGCGAGATAGCGGCTGGTCTCGGTCACCCCCGCGACCTTCTCGCCGATCCAGAACACGCCATTCGGCTTCATGTGAAAATTCGTCGCCCCGCCGCGCGTGTCGGCTTCGTGCAGCTTGCGTCGGTCCTCGACGTAAAGGCCGACCGGCGATTGATCCTCCCCGAACATGCCGGCGTTCATCGCGAAGATGAGCTTCTCGCCCTTCGCCTTCAGCGCGTCGGCAAGCGCGGCCATCGATCCGTACGGCTTCTCGTCCGGCCCGCTCAGGAACAGGCGAATATCGTCACGCCGCGGATCGAACGTGCAGACCGTGAATTTGGCGCTGTCGAAATCCTTCGGCGCGCAGGTGGCCGAAACGGCCCCGTTTGCCGCGTCCAAGACGAGCGCAAAAAGCGCGCCTAAGGTCACGGCATGTCGACCCATGCGGCCTCGCCGCCGCTTTACGCTCCCCCGCTTGCTTGCTGAACAATTCATGCGCCGCGACACTAATGGCTGAGCATGATTCGCGCTATTCCGACCGCCGCAGGATGCGGCGAATGCAGGTCCGAAGGCGGTTGCGTTGGCGCCGCCGAGCGGCTAACTGCCGCGATCTTGCCAAGGAGTGGGAATGAGTTCCGATAGGTTCGCGCTTGCGGTCGCGGCTGCAATGTTCGCCGGCGGATTGCTTGGCCTTGTCCTGCAGCGCGTGCTGCCCGAGCACCACACCACCGGCGGTTCGCGGGATATGATCGGCGCGGTCGTCGGCCTTCTGACGCTATTGTGCGCTCTGGTGACCGGCCTTCTGATCTGGACGGCGTATGGCGTGTACTCAGGCCAAAATACCCAGATCCAGACCCTGGCGTCGAAGATCATGCAGCTCGACCTTGCGCTGTCGGACTATGGGCCGGAGGCCAACCCCGCGCGCGCGCAGCTGCGAGAAGCGCTGGCGAAGAGCATCGATCAGGTTTGGGGCACGAGCGAGAGCGACAGGGATTTCGCCGCGGACACCTTCGCCTCGGCGATTCAGAACATGCGGGCCCGGGAGAAGGTGCTGGCCGGCCTCCACCCTTCGACCGACGAGCAAAAACAGGCGCTCGCCGCTGCGACGTCAGCGTCCGACGCGGTCACTGAGGCGCGAATGCAGATGTCCTTCGCGCTCTCCGCCCCAGTTTCCTATCCGCTTTTGCTGACCGTCGTGGGATGGGTTGCCTGTCTTTTCTGCGGCTTCGGGCTGACGTCGCGCGCCACGGTCACGTCGGTGATCGCATTGGCTGTAGGCTCCATAGCGGTCGCGACCGCCGTCCTGCTGATCCTGGACCTTTCCAATCCCTATTCCGGCCTGTTTCGCGCTTCGCCCGCGCCTTTGGAGCAGGCGCTGGCGGTCATGGGCAAGGAGTGACGCGGCCGAGTGGGCGAGCCTCACAGCACCTTGCCCGGGTTCATCACCCCATTCGGGTCGAGCGCCGCCTTGATCTGGCGCATGACCGCGAGCGAGGCCGGGTCCTTCCAGCGGGCGAGCAGGCCGCGCTTGAGCTGACCAATCCCGTGCTCGGCGGAATAGGAGCCGCCGAGCCGCGCGACGACGCCGTGCACGATCTCGTTCATCGCGTCCCAGCGATCGAGGAAGGCCTGTTTATCGCCGCCGATCGGCTGCGATACGTTGAAGTGGATGTTGCCGTCGCCGAGGTGGCCGAAGGCGACCACGCGAGCCCCGGGAAAGAAAGCTTCGACCGCAGGCGTAGCTTCCCCGATCAAAGTCGGCACGAGGCCAACCGCGACGGAGACGTCGTGCTTGATGGAAGCGCCTTCCTTGCTCTGGGCATCGGAGAGGCACTCGCGCAACTGCCAGAAATCTGCGCGCTGCTCGAGCGAGGCGGCGATCGAGGCGTCCTCAATGACGCCCTTCTCGAGCGCCGCCTCGAGCGCGCCGGCGAAGGCTTCATCGAGCCCACTCGGCGCCTGGGAGGAAGCCTCGATGAGAACGTACCAGTCGTGCACGCCTTGTAGGGGAGCGCGCGCGCCGCCGTGCCGAATCCCGATGTCGTAGGCGTTGTGGCCGATCAGCTCGAAGCTGGTGATCGTCGGCGCCGAGTTGTTCGCGAGCCAGTCTAAGGAGCTTCAACGCATCGTCGGGGCTTTTGAGACCGACGAAAGCCGTCGCCTGCGCGCGAGGATTGGGAAAGAGCCGGAGCGAGGCGGCGGTGATGACGCCGAGCGTCCCTTCGGCGCCGATGAAGAGGCTCTTCACGTCGTAACCGGTGTTGTCCTTACGCAACTTGCTCAAGGCGTTGACGATGCGGCCGTCTGCGAGCACGGCCTCGACGCCAGTCACGAGGTCGCGCGTGTTGCCATAGGCGATCACGTTCAGGCCGCCGGCGTTGGTCGAGATGTTGCCGCCAATCGTGCATGTGCCTTCCGACGCCAGCGACAGCGGAAACAGCCGATCGGCGGCGAGCGCCGCGGCCTGCGCTTCGCCGAGGGTGACGCCGGATTCGCAAATCATCACGTTGCTGTCGATGTCGACCTCGCGGATCGCGCGCAAGCGCTGGGTCGAAACAATGATTTCGTCGCCGCTCAGGTCGGGCGTCTGCCCGCCGACAAGACCGGTATTGCCGCCCTGCGGGACCATGGGCGTTCGCGTCTCATTGCAGAAGGCCGCGACGTCCGCGACTTCCTTGGTCGAACCGGGCCGCACCAGCGCGAACGCCTTCCCAGTGTAGAGTTTCCGTGGCTCGACAAGCGCGCCCGCGAAAAGCGCGGGGTCGGTCAGCAGATGGCCTGGCCCAACGATATTCTGCAAACCGGCGAGAATGGTCTCGCGTTTCGTCGCATCCACCTAGAGGAGCCTCCGCGTGCGCGTTTTTTGTCTCGGCCGGCGAAAAATGGCGGCGATTTCGACATGGGCAGAAAAGCGGAACTGGTCAAGCGGGGTCACGGATTCAACCTGGAAGCCGCCGTCGATAAGAACGCGAGCGTCGCGGGCGAAGGTCGCTGCGTTGCAGGAGATGGAGACGACGAGCGGCAGAGCGGACGCGGCGAGCGCCCGCGCCTGCTCAAGCGCGCCGGCGCGGGGCGGATCGATGAGCGCCGCGTCGAACGCAGCAAGTTCGTTGGGCCGCAGCGGACGGCGGAAGAGATCGCGCGTCTCCGTGGCGAGCTTGTGCAGGCCCGGCGTCGTCGCCGCGGCGCGGGCGAGTGCAGCAATCGCGGCGGGGTCAGCGTCAGCGGCGAAAACCTCGCGGCCACGGGCGAGCCTGAGCGCGAAGGCGCCCGCGCCGCAGAACAGGTCCGCGACTTTCTTTGCGCCCGCGAGCGCCCGCTCGGCAAAGTCGGCGAGCCACGCCTCTCCTGCCTCGGTCGCTTGCAGGAAGCCGCCGGGCGGCAGCCTCGCCAGCGCCTCGCCGAAGGCGACGCGCGGCGGTCGGCGCTCGATCACGATATCGCCGTGATTGGAGACGCGCGCGAGATCGAGCGCTTCCGCCGTCCGCACCAGCTTCTGCGTCTCGCCGCGCCCGAGCGGCCCCGAGCCGCGAAGATCGACGTCGAGCCCGTCGAGGGTCGCGGTGACGCCAATGTCGAGGGGCTTCAACAATCCGCGGAGATCGCCGCTGAGCGCATGGGCGGCTGAAATCGCGCCGGCCATGCCGGGGCTGAACAGAGGACAATTGTCGATGGCGATGATGTCGTGCGAGCGCGCGCGCATGAAGCCGAGCTCGTCGGGCTGGCCATGCGGAAAGCGGGCGTGAAAGGTCGCGCGGCGCCGCCCCGCGCCATGCGCGTCGACCAAGTCGCCGACTTCGGCGGCGACGCCCTCGCGCTCGAGCGCCTCGACCACCGCAGCCGCGCTTCCACGCGCGATAGAGCGAAGCTGACATGTGCTGCGCGACGCAGCCGCCGCAGGTTCCGAACCAGCGGCAGATCGGCGTCGCGCGGTCGGGCGCGGCGTTCAGCGTCTCGACAAGGTCCGCGCGCTTGCCTTCGAGCTTGACCAGCGTCCGCTCGCCGGGCAGGGCGAAAGGAACGATCGTTCCATTGGCGGCGACGCCCTGCCCATGGGCGTCGAGCGCGACGATCGAAACCTCTTCGAGTTCAGCCATGGCGCGCGGCGATGAGGAATTCCCGCGCCCCGGCGCCGCCGAGGATCGGCGACGGGATGAGGCCGAGCACCGTCCAGCCTTGCGCTTCGATCGCGGCGCGCACAGCGTCGCACGCGCGCTCAAGCGCCGCTTCGCTGCTGACCCGGCCCTTGACGAGTTCGTTTCGGCCGACCTCGAACTGCGGCTTGACAAGGCTGACTAGCCACGCCCGCTCAGCGGCGAGCTTGAGCACATGCGGCAGCACCAATCGTTGCGAAATGAAGCTCACGTCGATGACGATCGCCTCCGGCCGCTCGCCGACCATCTCAGCGGTAAGCGCGCGCGCGTCGACGCCTTCGAGCGAGCGGACGCGCGGGTCCGCGGCGAGGCGCGGATCGAGCTGTCCGTGGCCAACGTCGACGGCGATGACTTTGGCGCGCGCCGCGCGCGAGCAGGACATCGGCAAAGCCGCCGGTCGAGGCGCCGACGTCGAGGCAGACGAGGCCCGAAGGATCGAGCGCGAAGGCGTCGAGCGCGGCGGCGAGCTTGACCCCGCCGCGCGACGCCCAGGGATGGGCAGCCTCGGCTTCAATCGGCGCGTCACCCGCAACCTCTTCGGAGGCCTTCTTAAGCGCGACCCCATCGACGCTGACCCGTCCGGCCGCAATCGCCGCCTGAGCGCGCGCCCGGCTCGAAAAGAAGCCGCGCTCGACAAGAAGAACGTCCGCACGTTTGCGCATGGGGTTGTTAACGAGGCGAGCACGGCTGATTGTCAATGAAAATCCCGATCGGGACCGGGTCCGAGGTCAGCCTCGGGGAACGAAGATCGGACCACGGCGTTTCGGGACGCGGGTCGAGATTGAGCCGCCCTTCGGACTTCGGCCATGATCGCGATCCCTTATGCGCTCGACGCGCTCAATTTCTTTGCCGCGGACGCCCGCAATGCGCTCGGGCCGTTCGTCAATGTCTATCTGGTGACGGATCGCCATTGGAGCCAGACCGAGGTCGGCATCGTGGCGACCACCAGCGGGCTGCTCGGCATTGCGTTCCAGACCCCGATTGGGGCGCTGATCGACCTGACCCCGGCGAAGCGGGGCGTCATCGTCCTTTCGATTTCGGCAATGGCCTTCGCCTCACTCATCATCTTTGGCCTCCCCACGTTCTGGCCGATGGCGGTCGCGTTTGCCGTTCTGGCGATCGCGGGCGACGCCTTTGCGCCTGCGGTCGCCGCGTTGACCCTAGGGGTCACGCCCAAGTCCGGCCTCGCCCGGCGTCTCGGCCGGAACTCGGCGTTCGATCATGCCGGGAACATCGCGATTGCAATCGTTGCTGGCGCGATCGGATATGTGCTTTCGCAGCGCGCGGTCTTCCTGATGGTCCCGGTCTTCGCAATATTGACCACGGCGGCGGTCCTCAGCATCCCCGCGAGCGCCATCAATCAGGACCGCGCGAGAGATGCGGGCGCTGACGACAAAGCGGCTCCGGACCGGACCTCGCGCCGCTGGCTATGGCGTCCTTTTCAGGACAAAGCCGCTCGTCATTTTCGCGCTCTGCGCCTTCTTTTTCCATTTCGCCAATGCGCCCCTTCTGCCGCTCGTCGGACAAAAGCTCGCGCTTCAGTTTCCGAAGGAGGCGACCGCGATGATGTCGTTTTGCATCGTCGCCGCGCAGGGCGTGATGTTGCCGATCGCGATTCTCGTCGGCCGCAACGCCGATTCCTGGGGACGCAGGCCGATTTTTCTCATCGCATTCGCGGCTCTGCCGATCCGCGCGGCGCTCTATCCGCTGTCGGATAATGCCTTCTGGCTCATCGCAATCCAACTGCTCGACGGGGTCGGCGCGGGCATCTATCAAGCGCTCACGCCCCTGGTCATCGCCGACATCATGCACGGCACCGGCCGTTACAATCTCGCGCAAGGCGCCGTCGCGACCACTCAGGGAATCGGCGCGTCGATCAGCGCGCTGGCTGCCGGCGTCGTCGTCGATCATTTCGGCTATAGCGTCTCTTTTCTTGCTCTCGGCGCCGCCGCGGCGATAGCCTTCGTGGTCTTTTTCTGTTTCATGCCCGAAACGCGCAACGAGGAATCCATCGCCCACGATCGTGAGACGCTTGCGCTCGAAGGGGCGGCCAGTTCTTGACTCCCGAAAGCTACATAGCGCTCGCCATCCTCGATCCTGACCTACGTCGGCGTCGCGATAGGCCGCATTCCCGGCCTGCGGCTCGACCGCGCGGGCATCGCCTTCCTTGGCGGCGCGGCGATGATCGCGCTTGGTCCCTTGAGCCTCGAGGAAGCCTTCCGCGCGATCGATTTCGACACCATCGCGCTTCTGCTCGGCATGATGATCGTGGTTGCGCACCTCAAGGTGTCCGGCGCATTCCGGGCGCTTGGCGCGCTCGCAATCGAATATGCCCATGCGCCGTTCCTCCTGCTCGTCATCGTGACGGTGCTGGCGGGCGTCTTGTCGGCCTTTCTGGTCAACGACGCGATCTGCCTCGTCATGGCGCCGATCGTGCTCCAGGTGGTGCGCTCGCTCGGCCGCAATCCGCTGCCCTATCTGGTCGCGGTCGCGACCGCTTCCAATTGCGGCAGCGTGGCGACGATCACCGGAAACCCGCAGAACATGGTGATCGGGACGCTCTCCCGGATTCCCTATCCCGCGTTCGCCGCCGCGCTTGCGCCGGTCGCGGCCTTCGGCCTCGTCGCTGTCGTCCTCATGGTGCGCCTCGTCTATGCGAAGGAATTCGCGTTCAAGGGCGAGCTTGAGCCGCATCTCTTTCGCGGCCACATGCATGGCGGTCAGGTTCGTCAAGGCGAGCGTCACCTGCGTTGCGCTCGCGATCGCTTTCTTCGCCGGAGTCGCCCCTGCGAAGGCGGCCATTATTGCCGGCGCGTTCCTGCTTCTGACGCGCCAGATCAAGCCTCACCGCATCTACCGCGAGCTCGACGGGCCGCTGCTCATTCTGTTCGCCGGCATGTTCGTCGTCGTCGCTGGCGCGGAAAAGGCGCTGCTGACGCCCGAGCGGATCGCGATGGCGAAGACGCTCGGCCTCGATATGGTCTGGCGCCTGTCGCTGTTCACCGCGGTGCTTTCGAACATCGTCAGCAATGTGCCGGCAGTGTTGGCGTTGAGGCCGTTCATCCCGACTTTCCCCGATCCCGAGCGCGCCTGGCTCGTGGTCGCGATGAGCTCGACGCTGGCCGGCAACTTCACCCTGCTCGGATCGGTCGCCAACCTCATCGTCGCCGAACGCGCCCGCGCGGAGGGCATGCCGATCAGCTTCTGGGCCTATTTCAAGGTCGGCGCGCCGCTGACGATCATCACGCTCGCGGCGGGCACTGCTGGCTGATGTGGCGGTAACAGCGCCTGCTCCATCGGGCAGAGCGGCGGCGCTCACGCCTGACCTCGAGAGAAAGCTCGCTTTCGCGACGGCGCTGCGTGCGCCAGAGGGAGGATCTCGCGATGCCGAAGCTGCAGTCACGCGGCCGCGGCGCCATCTTCGGCGGCGGTCGCGCCGAGCTCGGCCTCGGCGACTCCGCATCCGTATGTCGTCTGCAGATTGAGCCAGAACGCGCGGGCTGCTGCCGAATAGCGAGCCGTCCATTGCTGTCTCCGGGGACACGGGCGCTTCCGTTCAGAATGTCGGTGATGCGGCCGAACTCACTCGGAGCGCCAGCGCAGCGCGTTGGCCGAGACGCGCCTGCATTCCGTCGAAGGAGCCTGCCGTGGACGGCCCATGGTCACTCTCTCCAATGACGACAACGATCTCGACGTTCCAGGCGTCGCCATCCGCGAAGCGGAAGCAAATCGCCAGCGAGGCCGTTTGGTCATCGCCCACAGTCCCTTCTCGACCCGGTAGCTGCGCAGGCCAACCGACTGGAGCAGGCTCAGTCATCCAGTGAGTTGCCGCGTGAAGCGCGAAGAAGTCCTCCGCAACTTCCGCGTCGATGCCCGAGAACTTGTTCTTGCCGCTCTCGGCAAATTGCCGAGGCGCTGTTGGCCCAGGATCGGATCACTGCTCAACGCACTACGTTACGCGTAGTACGGCAAGCGAAGTCGATTCGCGCTTATTCTGTCGGCGATTTGTAACGGCCGCCGGCTGGCGAAGGGCGGAGGCCTCACGCCTCGGCGTTATGCGTGAAATAGTCCGGCGGGTTGGCCCCCACACGTAGAACGAATCCTCCGGCGCGTGGTCGCCGCTCTTCCAGTCGCAATCGGCGGGCACAAAATCGATGCCGGCGGAATATTCGCTGAAACTGCCCCACGGGTCGCCGACATAGTGGAAGAAGTTGGAGCCGAGGACGTGGCGTCCGAGGCCCCATCCGCGTCGAGAACCCCTTGTCCAGCATATGCGTGGCGCCGCGGCCGATGTCGTCGACTGAGCCCACGTCCCAGCTCAAATGATGCAGGCCCGGCGCGCTCGATGTGACGAAGGCGATCATATGATGATCGCTGCCGTGGATGCCGTGCAGAAAGGCGATGCCGTTGCCGGACCGGTCGGAAAGGCGCAAGCCCAGCGTGCGCGTATAGAACTGAACCGCCTTCTCGACGTCGCGCGTGAACAGGAGGACATGCGCGAGGCGCCGGGGCATGACGCGCTTGACGTCACGTCGGAAAGGCGCGCCGCGCTCGCCCGGGCCGATGGAGACGTCTGAGAAATCAGACTTCTCGTTGGGCGAGGATTTCGCCGCGACCTTGATTTCAACCAGGTTGCCGTCGTGATCGTGAAACCACAAGCCGTTCGTCTCGACGCCCGGCGGCGGATCGAGCCGCTTGACGCCGAGCTTTTCAAGCCGCTCGGCGAAGCGATCAAAATCGTCGTCGAACGCGCCGAACGAGATATGTCCAAGCTTCTTGCGCGGACCCTCGCCGAGGGTGACCCAGACATGCGGGTTGCCGGGGGTCTTCATGGCGAGAAGACCGCCGTTCTCGTCGATCTCAAGCCCGAACTCGCCGTAGAAATTTTTGGCGACCGCGAGATCGGGAACAGCGAAATGAAATCGGTCGACGGAGTGAACGCCGAGTTCGCCGGGACGTCGGGTCGGCTTGATGGCGGCGCGAATGGCGGTCATGGCGCTTCCTCTGTTTCCGCGGGCGTCGCTGCCGGGACGACCAGCGCGCGCCGACGGACGCTTGGCCTAATGCTACCTCAGGACAGGCGCGGCGGCCAAGGTCAGCGCACGCGCGCGTTGCCGGTCGGCGATTGGGGCGCCGCGTCGAACGGCGCTGTCGGCTCCGCATCGGGCGCGGGAGCTGCAACGACCGTCGGAGGCTTGGGCTTTTTCTTCTTCGCTGGTTGCGGCGGCGGAGCTGGCTGTTCGGGCGAGGCCGCATCGGCTCCGGGGTCGGTCGGCGGACTTTCGTCCGGGTTCGGCGCCGAGGCCTCGGCCGCCGGCGCGTCGTGAATGACCACCGTGCCGCCTTTGCAGGCCGTCAGCCAGATATCGAAAATCGGATGCTCGACGCCGTGCAGGCCCGGACTGTCGGCGAACATCCAACCCGAGAAAATGCGCTTGATCTGCTTCTGCTCGTCGATTTCGTCGACCTGGGCGAAGGCGTCGGTCTGCGGCGCATCGGTCGGCGGGCGGGAATAGCAGACGCGCGGCGTGATCTGCAGCGCGCCGAACTGCACCGTTTCGTTGATCGCCACTTCGAACGAAATGATGCGACCGGTGATCTTGTCGAGACCGTCGAAAACGGCGACCGGATTGCTGATCTTGTCGGCGAGCGCCACGTCCGGGCGCGATCAGCGCCGAAACAGCGCCAGCGCCACGCCGGCAAGCATTGGCCTCGTCCTCGCGATTGCGGGACAAGCGCGACGTCGGATCGCGTGGGCCAAGCGGAAGAGGTCCATGGGCGGGCGCTTTGCTGCTGAAGGGCGGCGGAATGAAGGCGGCTGGCCTCAGGGGCCAGGGCTCCAGGCCTCGTAATCGCCGCCGGTCGGCTGACGCGGCCCGGGCCTGAGCGTCGAGCCGTCGGGCCGAATCGCTCCCGGCGTGCCGGTCGGGTTTCCCATATGCGGCTTTTGCCAGGGATGGGGTTTGTAGTCTTCCTCGGTCGGCGGCACGTCGACTGTGTGGTGAAGCCAGCCGTTCCAGCCCGGCGGCGTCATCGAGGCTTCGGCCACGCCATTGTAGATCACCCACCGCCGCTCGAAGCCGAGCGCCGGATCGATGCCCGGCCGCCGATAATAGGCGTTGCCGAACTCGTCATGGCCCACCAGCACGCCAAAGCGGCGGGTGTAGAAGCGCGTGTTGAAATTCGCGCCGTTCCACCAGGTGAAATAGTGCAGCAGAAATTGTTGGATCTGTTCCAGCATCCGTGGAGCGCCGTTTTCGCCGGGAAATGAGCGCAAGCCTTGCGCGCGGCGGACTATGGCGAGGAGGGCTTTGCGAGGCAAGCTGACTTTTTCGTCGATTGTGGCCGAAAACGGGCTTGCGGGCTCGCCCCAACTCGTCGGATGCTGCCCGTCCGCGCCGGCGTTAAGCCCTTGTTATCCACGTTATCCACAATATGTTGTGTCAGCGTCGGGGTAGCCATACAAGTTGTTGACGCGGTCGTCATAGAGTTGTAATGTGCGATTGTTCCCGGATCGCGTGCGGATCAAGCGACGGGGACAGGGGTTTAGAGCCAGTCAGGCTCGCGCAAACGGGCGCAAACTGACGAGGCGCACGGGTCTATAAAGTTCGAGGCGAGTGAGGGGCGGGGCGTCCGGGCCAGCCGATGACGGCTTGCGCGCCGGGACTGGCGTAGGGCGCCCCTCTGTTCGGCGTGAGGATCAACGCGGCCCGTGGCGCGAAGCGCCAGGCCGCAACAATGGGGTCGAAGGCGATGCGCATCGAACGGCACTACACGCAACCGGGCGTCAGCCCTTATGACCTCATTCCCGTTCGCGACCACCAAGAGCGAGATCCGCAATCCCGACGGCTCGGTGGTGTTCTCGCTTCAAGGCGTCGAAGTGCCCGCCGCCTGGAGCCAGGTCGCGGCCGACGTGCTGGCGCAGAAATATTTCCGCAAAGCCGGCATCCCCGCGCGGGTGAAGCGCATCGAGGAGGAGAGCGTTCCCTCCTTCCTGTGGCGCTCGGTCCCCGACGAGACGGCGCTGAGCTCGCTGCCCAAGGACGAGCGCATGGGCTCGGAGATCTCGGCGAAGCAGGTGTTCGACCGCCTCGCCGGCGCCTGGGCCTATTGGGGCTGGAAGGCCGGCTATTTCGACGGCGAAGACGACGCGCGCGCCTATTACGACGAGATGCGCTTCATGCTCGCGCGCCAGATGGCCGCGCCCAATTCGCCGCAATGGTTCAACACCGGCCTCCATTGGGCCTATGGCGTCGATGGGCCGAGCCAGGGCCATTATTACGTCGACTTCGAGACGCGGCAAGCTCGTCAAGTCGAAGTCGGCCTACGAGCATCCGCAGCCGCACGCCTGCTTCATCCAGTCGGTCGCCGACGATCTCGTCAACGAGGGCGGGATCATGGACCTCTGGGTGCGCGAGGCGCGCCTGTTCAAATATGGCTCCGGCACCGGCTCGAACTTCTCGCTGCTGCGCGGCGAGAACGAAAAGCTGTCAGGCGGCGGCCGCTCGTCCGGCCTCATGTCGTTCCTGAAGATCGGCGACCGCGCGGCGGGCGCGATCAAGTCGGGCGGCACGACGCGCCGCGCGGCGAAAATGGTGGTGGTCGACGTCGATCACCCCGACATCGAATCCTATATCGACTGGAAGGTGAGGGAAGAGCGCAAGGTCGCGGCGCTCGCCGCCGGCTCCAAGATCGTCAAGCGCCATCTGAAGGCGATCGTGAAGGCCTGCCTCAATTGCGAGGGCTCGGGCGACGATTGCTTCACGATCGAGAAGAACCCGGTGCTCAAGCGCGAGGTGAAGGCCGCGCGCAAGAACGAGGTTCCGGACGGCATCATCAAGCAGGTCATCCAGTACGCCCGGCAGGGCTATACGAAGCTCGACTTCGAGGAATACGACACCGACTGGGAGTCGGAGGCCTATCTCACCGTCTCCGGCCAGAACTCGAACAATTCGGTGCGCCTGCCCGATTCCTTCCTGCAGGCGGTCGAGAACGACGGCGAGTGGAATCTCACGCGCCGCCTCGACGGCAAGGTCGCGAAGACGCTGAAGGCGCGCGACCTGTGGGAGAAGATCGGCTACGCCGCCTGGGCCTCGGCCGATCCCGGCCTGCAATATCACACCACCATCAACGACTGGCACACCTGCCCGAGTTCGGGCCGATCCGCGCGTCCAATCCGTGCTCCGAATACATGTTCCTCGACGACACGGCCTGCAATCTCGCCTCGCTCAACCTGCTGCAGTTCCGCGATACGACGACCAAGGCGTTCGACGTCAAAGGCTACGAGCACGCGATTCGCCTGTGGACGCTGACGCTCGAAATCTCGGTCGCGATGGCGCAATTCCCCTCGAAGGAGATCGCGCGCCTCTCCTATGATTTCCGCACGCTTGGCCTCGGCTACGCCAACATCGGCGGCCTGCTCATGTCGTCGGGCATTCCCTATGACAGCGACCACGGCCGCGCGATCTGCGGCGCGCTCTCCGCCATCCTCACCGGCCGCGCCTATGCGACCTCGGCCGAGATCGCCGCCAAGAGCGGCGCCTTCCCCGGCCACAGGGCGAACGCGCAGGCGATGCTGCGCGTGATCCGCAATCACAAGCGCGCCGCCGACGGCGAGGCGGCGGGCTACGAGACGCTGTCCGTCGCGCCGACGCCCGCTCGACCATAACGAGCTCGCCAACGCCGGCCCGGACTGGGCGGAGCTGAGCCAAGCCGCGCGCGCCGCCTGGACCGACGCGCTGACGCTCGGCGAGGCGCATGGCTATCGCAACGCGCAGGTCTCGGTCATCGCGCCGACCGGCACGATCGGCCTCGTCATGGATTGCGACACGACCGGCATCGAGCCGGACTTCGCGCTGGTCAAGTTCAAGAAGCTCGCGGGCGGCGGCTATTTCAAGATCATCAACCGCGCCGTGCCCGAGGCCTTGCGCGCGCTCGGCTATGACGAGAAGCAGATCGCCGACATCATCGCCTATGCGGTCGGCCGGGCGACGCTCGCCCATTCGCCGGGCGTCAATCACGCCGCGCTCAAGGCCAAGGGTCTGCCGCAGGAGGCGATCGACAAGGTCGAGGCCGCGCTTGGCGCCGCTTTCGACATCCGCTTCGTCCTCAACAAATGGACGCTCGGCGTCGAGACGCTGAGCCAGGTCCTCAAGATCACGCCCGAGCGCTACGACGCGCCGGGCTTCGATCTTCTGACCGCGCTCGGCTTCTCCAAGGCCGAGATCGAGGCCGCCAACGCTTACGCCTGCGGCGCGATGACGCTCGAAGGCGCGCCCTATCTCAAGCCCGAGCATCTCTCGGTGTTCGACTGCGCCAACCCCTGCGGGCGCATTGGCAAGCGCTATCTCTCGGTCGAGAGCCACATCCGCATGATGGCGGCGGCGCAGCCGTTCATCACCGGCGCGATCTCGAAGACCATCAACATGCCGAACGACGCGACGGTCGAGGATTGCAAGGACGCCTACATGCTCTCCTGGCGCCTCGGCCTCAAGGCGAACGCGCTCTATCGCGACGGCTCGAAACTGTCGCAGCCCCTCAACTCGCAACTGATCGAGAGCGACGAGGAGGAGGACGACGCGGTCGAGACGCTGCTCGCGCTCAACGCGCCGCAGCGCGCCGCCGCGGTCGCCGAGCGAATCGTCGAGCGCGTGGTCGAGCGGGTCGAGCGCCTGCGCGAGCGCGAGCGGCTGCCCAACCGCCGCAAGAGCTACATCCAGAAGGCGGTCGTCGGCGGGCACAAGGTCTATCTGCACACCGGCGAATATGAGGACGGGCGCCTCGGCGAGATCTTCATCGACATGCACAAGGAGGGCGCCTCCTTCCGGTAGCTCATGAACAATTTCGCCATCGCCATCTCGCTTGGCCTGCAATATGGCGTGCCGCTCGAGGAATATGTCGAGGCCTTCACCTTCACCCGCTTCGAGCCGTCGGGCTTCGTGCAGGGCAATGACGCGATCAAGAACGCGACCTCGATCCTCGACTACGTGTTCCGCGAGCTCGCCATCTCCTATCTCGGCCGCAACGACCTCGCCCATATCTCGCCCGACGAGATCGGCAATACGGTGCTTGGCGGCGGCGTCGATCAGGACAAGGCGCCGGGCTTCGGCGAAGGGCGCCAGCGCCTCGCCCGCCGCCTCCTCCGTCGTCTCGCAGGGGCCTCGTGCGCTCGAAGGCCGACAAGCTGATGCTGGTGCCGAGCCGGGCAGGGGAGTCTTCCGTTCACGTCGGCGGCTCAGGCGCGCATGGCGGCTTCGTCCAGGGCGCGACCGCGCTCAAAGGCGAGCTCGCCGAGCGCACCGCGCCCGCCCTCGGCTCGAGCCTCGCGCCGCAAGCCGAAACCGTCGCCGAGAAGCGCGCCGAAGCGCGGATGAAAGGCTACGTCGGCGAATCCTGCCCCGAATGCGGCAACTTCACCATGGTCCGCAACGGCACCTGCCTGAAGTGCGACACCTGCGGCGGCACGACGGGGTGCAGTTGAGGCCAGGCGCTGGTGCGCATGAGCGCCCGCGCAATCGTCATGGCCGGGCTTGACCCGGCCATCCACGCGGTGAGCGCGCAAATGTCCGGCGGCTGGGTCTACATCATGACCAACCGCCCGAACGGCGTTCTCTACACCGGCGTCACCTCCGACATCGGACGACGCGCCTACGAACATCGTGAAGGGCTCGTGCCCGGCTTCACCAAGCGGTACGGCCTCAAGCGCCTCGTCTACATGGAGTTTCACGAGCGAATCGCCGACGCCATTCAACGCGAATCGAACATCAAGCATTGGCCTCGCGCCTGGAAGGCGCGACTGATCCTTGAAGCGAATCCGGGATGGACTGGATTTGTACGAGACGTTGAATCAATGATTGAGGCGGCGAGACGCGAGCCGCGTGGATGGCCGGGTCAAGCCCGGCCAGGACGAACCGGCTGGCCTCAAGGACTGACCCCATGCGTTACGCTGTCGTGATCGAGAAGGGCGAGCGGAACTACTCGGCCTACGTTCCGGATTTGCCCGGCTGCGTATCGGTCGGCGACACGGCGGAGCAAGTGAAGGCCGAAATTCGCGAGGCGATTGAATTTCATCTCGAAGGCATGCGGGAGGATGGGTTGCCGATCCCGAAGCCGTCGAGCCAGGCGGACTATGTCGAGGTTGGAGAGCAGGCCGCGTAGAATGGGTGTCGGCCGTGGAGCGTCGCCGAAGCGCGGATGAAAGGCTACGTCGGCGAATCCTGCCCCGAATGCGGCAATTTCACCATGGTGCGGAACGGCACATGCCTCAAGTGCGACACCTGCGGCGGCACGACGGGGTGCAGCTGAGGGCATTGGCGCCGCTTTCGACAGGCAGCCTAGCGACCCCGAGGAAGCTGGGCTGCCTACATCGTTACAGGAAGCGGGCCGAGATCAATTGACCTGTTCTTTTATGAATTCTTGCAGATGGGATGTTCTTACCCAAATGCCAGCCCATAGATTCCGATGAGGTATTGACTGGATCGAATTGGTGGTCATTGGCACGCTCGCTCCATTGCGAAATCTAGCGATATAGGAGTCATCCATTTCGTCATGAAAGTATTTCTCGACCTCACCAGCCCACGCCTCCGCCGCCTGTTCAGGTGGCGGTAGCGACTCGTTGCCGCACTCCTGCATAAGGCTCTGTCCCTCCAACAATAAATTACTTAAAGCTACTCGAATCTTTTGGCGCTTTTCCCGATCATCGAGCTCTGTTTTCAGTCCAGGAATTGCTTCCTCAGCATACCCGCCTTAAACGCAATGTAAGACGCGGAATTCTGACTCGCCGGTTTGACAATCCCGATATGGTCAGCATCGACAGGGTCTACTGCTTTCGTGCACAGAGAAACCGCGCTGCCCATATTAACAACCAATGCGACGCCATTGGTTGATCTCTTCTCGTAGGCGCAATAAGATAGAAATCTAAAGTCCGCGGCTAACCATTGTCTAAGAAGGTCAGCAAGATACGCGTCGTCTTCCAAAGTTTTCAATTTGTTCAGTTGAGGAGCATTTACTAAATAACTCATAAACGAGGCAATTGACTTCCCGTCGTTGGTGTAGAAAAAAAGTATGCGAAAAGCGTGTGCGCGGCCACATCTCGATTCTTCGTTAAGTATGCCCTAGTTACCAGACCACCCATGCTGTGAGAGAGAAACACAATTTTATGGTAGTTCGAAACACCCTCGGACACAAGAACAGAGCGCATGTTTTCAGCAAGTTCATCGATCGACAAGGAAGTGTAAAGCCCAGAGTTCGTGCGAATACACAAATATATCGACATCATCAAACGTACGATCCCGAGCCAACATTGTAGGCCAATACATTTGTATCACTGTTCGTCCATGTTGATAGACCGTCGCCCATGATACCATGGACAAATACTATAACCGTGTCCGCGCCCGATGATTGACGTATATACTTTGATACTTGCTCACCGGCTACGGCTGTTTCAAATGTACTGATTACGAAAAGTGCAAGCGCCATGAGACGCGCAGTGAGTAAAATTCTCTGAAATAGTTTCACCGTAGGCGTTGCTCCTAGGCCGGGGCGGAGCCTGCCATCGACCTCTTGCCGAGCAGCGTTTTCCGAGCGTTGAATGCTGTCAAGGGCGCGGCTTCGCCGCACCGCCGAAGGCGGGCTCGCCCCTTGAACCTCGATTCGGACAAGAAAATCCCCAATAGCCATAAATGAGGGCTCCGCGCCGAAACGGCACGTCCGAAGAAAAGCCCAAACGAATACCCTTCCGCCGGGAAACGTCGCCCCTCAGCCGGGATACCAAACCTTCCGTGGATCGTCGGGGGCGCGCTTGTAGGTCCAGGCGGCGTCGATGAGCTTGGCGAGATCGTAGCGCGGGCGCCAGTTGAGGTCGAACTTGGCGCGCGCATTGTCGAGCCAATTGGAATGATAGGCGCTGGGGATGTCGATCGACCCCAAGCCCTGCGTCGTCTTGAGATGAGCGGCGACGGCGGCATAGTCGACGGGCTCGTCCATCGCGATGTTGTAAAGCTTGCCCCGCGTCGCCGGATTGTCGAGCGCGGCGAGGATCGCGTCGACGAGGTCGTCGACATGGACGAAGTTGCGCTTGAGCGGGCGCCCGTGCGCGTCGCGCAAGAGGGGAATGGTCCCCTCCTTGCGGCAGCGCTCGGCGACCTCGGGGGCTACGAGCGTCTTCCAGTCCGGGCCGCCGAACACGTCATCGCCGAACGACAGCGAGTAGCGAAAGTCGTCCTTCTCCATGATCCAGGGCGCGCGCAGGCATGAGACATTGAGCCCGTACTGGATATGCGTCTGCTGAAGCAGCGTCTCCTCCAGCACTTTCGACAGCGCATAGCAGCCCGGATAGGCCCTGTGCGGCGTCGCCTCCGTCACCGGGCCCCCATGGTCGTAGAAGAAATGGCCGACGCTGGCGTCGCCGCCGATCAGGATGAACTGCTTCGCCGTCGGACTCGCGCGGAACGCCTCGGTCAGCCAGAACAGGCCCTTGACCGTCACGTCCATGACGAGTTCGGGAATCTCCTTGCAGGTCGCGAGATGCACGACATGGCTGACGCCCTCCATGGCGCGCTCGACGCTGTCGCGGTCGGAAATCGTGCCTTTCACCACCTCGAGCCCCGGCGCCGCCGGGAGCCCGCGATTGTGGCACAGGGCGCGGATGACCAGATCGGGCCGAGGCGACAGAGCTCAGCCGCCGGATCAGGTTCGATCCCACCTTTCCGGTCGCGCCGGTGATCAGAAGCTTCATCTTGTTCTTACCGCCCCGCTGGGTTCGTCGAAGGCGATTGTCAGCGGGCAGGGGCCCGGCGCCAAGGCGACCGGCGCCATGATAAACGCTTAGCGGCGCGGCGCCGAGTATCGGGACGTTTCCCTCCCTAGCCCGAAGGCGGCTTGGCGTGCTCGGCGGGTCGGGCGACAATTGCTTGCTGACAATCAGAAATTGAAGTAAGCTTGCCCCATGAACAATCCCGCCCTTCCGAATGGCCTCGACCGCAGGAGCCCGTTCCGGCTTCTCGCGCCAAGACAGGGCTCACGAAAAATTTTCCGCGGAAAATCCCGCGCAACCCATTGATATCACTCGATTCTGACGAGAGAATCCAAGGAAATCCAAGGAATTCCAACCCTCGTAAACAGGGGTTTCCGCAGCCGAAATGGGGAGTCCCAAGAAAACCCAAACTGATCGATGCCTTCCGACAAAGGCTTCTCCGCCCCGTCCGGCAGTCGCGCTACCGGCTCTTAGCGGCCGATCCCGACGTTGTTCTGCGCGTAGCTGGAGGGATTGTAAGGATTGCAGCTGGGATCGTTCGCGCAGTGGTCCGCCTGTCCGGAGGGATTGATCGCCTGATTGGCGTTGCAGCCGGAGAGCACGAGCGCCACAAAAGCCAGAAGGATCGGGATCCGCATTCGCGTCCTCCAGTTCAATGGAGACGAGGCCGGCGCACAAGCGAGTTTGGCGCAGTCGGCGATCGGGTTCCATAGCACAGGATGGTGGGCCCGGCTGACGCGGCTGCGGTCCCTTCATGAAATGGCCGCGCGTCGCGACACGCTTCTCCGCTGCGTCCGGCAGTCGCGCTGCCGGCGCTCAGCGGCCGCCGCCCCGCCCGGTGTTGTTCTGTGCGTAGCTGATGGGATCGTAAGGATTGTAGTCCTCGTAGTGGCCGGCGAAGACCTGGGAGGCCGGTTGCGACGAGGGATTGACCGCCTGATTGGCGTTGCAGCCGGAGAGCACGAGCGCCACAAAAGCCAGAAGGATCGGGATCCGCATTCGCGTCCTCCAGTTCAATGGAAGCCGGCGCACAAGAGAGTTTGGCGCAGTCGGCGATCGGGTTCAAGTGCTGAGGGACGGCGGGTCCGGCTGACGCGGCTGCGGTCCTTTCATGAAATCGCCGCGCGTCGCGAAACGAGATCCGCCAGCAAAAGCCCCGCGTCCGGCACGGAACTCTGAAGCTGAAGATCGTCGGCGCCATCGCCATGGGCGTCGGCGGCTTCGAGACGATCGGGACGACGGGCGGTTGCTTCGGCGGATCCAAATGGTCGAAACTCTGCAACGGCGCGAACTGAGCCCCTTCGGACAAAAGACTGCGGTCGGTCTGGCTTCGGGTTCACTTGGGGGAGGAATTCATGCGCGGACAATCCGCAATTGTCGCCGCTGTCGTGGCCGCCCTCCTGCCGCTCGGCGCAGCTTGCGCCGACGCCGCGGGCTGCGCGCCCGCCGACCCCTCGCTCGCCGGCCATTACTATCTCCAGGGCGTGATGGAGGTCGGCTCCGAGCTCCTGCTCAAGGCGGACGGACGGTTCGAGTACATGCTCGCCTACGGCGCTCTGGACGAACTGGCTTCGGGCTGCTGGACGCGAAACGGCGGCGTCGTCACGCTCCACGCCGACAAATTCGAGGTGAGCATGGAGGACCCGCGGAAATTCACCCGGCTCCAACTCACGGTCGCCCCCGGCGGGAAACTCATCCGGCGTTTCGATTCCGAGCACGTTGGCGCCTACACGCGCAACTGAACCGCCGGCGCCGAATCGCTTCCTTGCCAGCCTCGGGACGCATGAAATCGCGTGAAAATACGATGGTATTGGAGGTTTTCCGCGACCCGCCGTGCGCAAATCGCTGTTTTTGGCGACAAGCAAGCGCTGAAAGAAGCCGCGCTCGCGCCGAACGCATCGCGTCGGCTCCTGCGAGTGGGCCCTCCGGCTCCGGCACATGAAGTCCGCAAATGTTTACGGCAACATTTCGGCCGATGGCGCGTTCAGCCTCGAGCCTCCAGGAAAGAAAGCTTCTATGCGACACGTGAAGGTCTGTTCGGCATGTGGCAAACCGCAAAGCGTCGCGAGCGTAACGTGCTTATGGTGCGGAGAACCGAAGAAGTTGTTCTCAGGCCGCCTGGTGGCGATGTTGAAGGCCGTGCTTTCCGGAATCGGGTTTCTGTTCAAGCGCGGGGGCGCCGTTCGAACTTAACTTTGGATCACGAGGAGGGCGCGCCGGAGTTCGGCCGACGGACTCGCGCTCGTCCGGACGTTTGCACTTTGACAGCCCTCACGGTCGGTGGCTCCGCAGGACGATGCGCTGGCGTGGAAGCCTGAAGCGAGGATCATCGGCAGCGAACGCCACCGCGGGCGAAATCACGGGAAGCCCTGAATCAGAAAAATCGATTTCTTCCCTTAAGGCGGATCCGTGCTATACCTCTCTTAGTCGCGGATTGAATCCCGCTCGGATGACGACCCGTGGAGGGGCAGATAAATGCAGGCGTCAGACGTTTAATAGGCAGCCTGAGGCGGGGCGAAATTTTTTGTTCGAATCGGCCGTAACCTTGAAAAGTCCCGTTCAAGAACTGACTAGTAAACGCCAGCTCTGACATCGCGACGGCCGCTTTCAGCGTTGGACGGTCATCTGCGAATGGGCGAGCAGCGATGCAATTGCCTGACGGGCGCAATCCGAACAAGAGGCCGTCCGTTCGCGGGCGGCCTTTTTCGTTTTCGCGAGAGCTCAGCTTTCACTTTTCCTCGAGGCGATCGGCTGCCGCTTCGGCTCGCAGGCGCACGCGCAGTGCGCCGCGCCGAAAAGCATCACCGGATCGGCACGCCGGTGACGGCGGGGCCTAGCTGAGAAGGCTCGGAAACGTGGTCTTTTGGATGGGCCGACTTGCAGGGAGCCGTAAAATCGCGTGGATGGCGAGGACAAGCCCGGCCATCATGGGTCAAGGCGGTGTGTTGAGAAGCCGTCAGCAGGGATTCAAAGACGGGTGGACGCTCGCGCCGCACAGGAAACGTTGGATAACCATGCCGCTTGCGTCGCTCCTGCGTCAGGAATGGTTCCTCGGTTTCAGCGCGATAACCTCGCTCGCCTTCCTGCTCCTCGGCGATACGCTCTTCGGCGGGCTTAGCCATCCCCTCTGGCTGGGCATGATCTTCCTGTGGCTGTTCGCAGCGATTCTGGGCTCGGCGCTCGCGGTCGTCCGCCACGCGGAACATTTGGCCGCGCGCCTTGGCGAACCCTACGGGACCCTGCTCCTCACTCTGTCGGTCACCTTCATCGAGGTCGCAAGCATCGCCGCCGTCATGCTGCATGGCGCGAACAATCCGAGCCTGGCGCGGGACACTTTGTTCGCCGTCGTGATGATCATCCTCAACGGCATGGTCGGCCTGTCGCTGCTTCTCGGCGGCTGGCGCCATCGCGAGCAGCAGTACAATCTTCAGGGCGCCAACGCCTATCTCGCCGTCATCGTCACCCTGGTCGTGCTGACGCTGATCCTGCCGGATTTCACTCAGACCACGCCAGGCCCGTACCTGTCGCACCCCCAGGAGATGCTTCTCGCGCTGATTGGAGTCGGCCTCTACGCCACGTTTCTGACAATGCAGACCGGCCGTCATCGCGGCTTCTTCAACCTCGCCAACGAGCACGAAGAAGGCGCGGGCTCCGTCGCCGCGCACCGCGCCAAGCCGCTCTCGCGCCCGAGCCCTGCGCTCAGACATGCGGCCTTGCTGGTCGCCTATCTCCTGCCCGTGGTCTTTCTCGCCGAGCAGTTCGCGCGTCCCGTCGACTACCTGATCGAGACGTTGCGCGCCCCGGCGGCGCTCGGCGGCGTCATCATTGCGGTATTGGTCGCAACCCCCGAGGCGATCGGCGCTGTCCGTGCGGCCCTCGCCAACCATCTCCAGCGATCGGTCAATATCTTCCTCGGCTCGGTGCTCGCGACCATCGGGCTGACGGTGCCGGCGATCATCGTGGTCAGCCGCTTAACCGGGCTTGAGATCGTGCTTGGCGTTGAGCACACGGATTTGGTGATGCTGTCGCTCACCCTGTTCCTGTGCGTCGTGACCTTCGGCAGCGGCCGAACCAACGTGATCCAGGGCGCCGTCCACGTCGTGTTGTTCGCGGTCTATCTGGCGCTGCTCGTTCAGGCGTGAGGCCGTTGCCCACCGTCCAGTGGTTCCTCGGAGTTTCGATGACGGCGCGGTCAATCCCGAAGGCGCGCCGCGCGACAACGATGCTGGCCGCGCTGGCGCTGGCCTGCGCCGCAACCAGCGAGGCGACGGGGGACGAGCCCCCGCTGCCGCCGCCTCGGCCTCAGGAGTTTGCGGCGCCCGCGGAGGCTACCCCAAAGTCTCAGTCCGAGGCCCCGAACGAAGGCCTGCCTTCGGCGTGCCTCGCGAAACTGATCGCAAGTGGCGCAAGCGCGGAGGCTGAGCCAGCGCCGCCGAAGTCGGTCGAAGGGTGCGGGATTGACGCGCCGGTCCGGCTGTCATCGATCATGGTGGGGGGCGACGTCGTCAGCCTGCCGGACCGCCCGCTTGTCGCCTGCGAATTCGCGCTTGCGCTTGCCGATTATGTCCGCCTGATCGTCGCGCCGCTTGGCCAAGCGATGCTGCAGGCGAAGGTCACGGGAATCGAAACCGGCCCGGGCTATACGTGCCGGACCCAGGACCGGATCGTCGGGGCCAAGATCAGCGCCCATGGCCATGGGCTCGCGGTCGATTTCGTTGCGATCACGTTCGCGGACAAGCGGCGGGTCCTGGTTGAGCGGCAGACAGGCGCGGACGAAGCCTCTTACTTCCGCGCCGTACGGACGGCGGCTTGCGGCTGGTTCACGACCGTCCTGGGCCCGGGCGCCGACTCGTTCCACGCCAACAACATGCATCTCGACATCGAACAGCATGGCTCGAGCGGGAGTTATCGCATTTGCGAGTAGCTCAATGCGCCGCTTACAGGGAGACGATGGGCGTCAGGTTGCATATTGCGCGAGGCCATTGCCGAACGACCAGTTCTCCTTCTTGACCTCGACGAGGTTGATGAAGACGTCCTCCCGGCGGAAGCTGAGCTTGCCGGCGAGCCCATCGACGATCGCCTTGTAGAGCGCCTTCTTCTGCTCGAGCGTACGCCCTTCGTTCCAGGTGATCTGGATTATCACCAGATCCTCGGTGCGGCGGATGCCGAGGTAATTCGGATCGAAAACGAAGTCACTGGAATCGTGTTCAGCGATCACCTGGAAGCGGTCGTCCTTCGGCACGCCAACGCTAAGCATTGCTTCGTACACGACACGGCCGATTTCCTGGCGATAGGTGTCGGACTTTCCCTTCCGGAGATCAATGCGAACGAACGGCATGGGTCTTCTCCTGATGGTTTTGGCGGCTCATGTTGGCTGCCGTGAGCGGGGCGGATAGACTGAAGCTAACCCCGGGGGCAAGCGCGGATCGTGGAGGCGACCGATCGACGCGAAAAGGTGAAATCCCCAAGAACCACAGATTTGCTTCTCGCCTCGGCTGGTGAGCCGCGGCAGATCAGCAGTTTTGACCCGTGGCTGTCTTGTCGGGCTTTAGTTGCGCCAGGCGTCCTGGAGTCGGATCCATGACCACAAGAGACGATAGAGGCCTTCTCATCGACGGCGAGACCGTCGTTTGGTCGGGAATGCCGGCGCAGGGTTTGCTGTTCACCAGCCGCGACTGGCTGCTCATCCCGTTCAGTTTGATTTGGTGCGGCTTCTCCATCTTCTGGGAGACTACCGTGCTGTCGCTGCCGACCGCGCCCTTATTTATGAAGCTTTTCGGCGCGGCCTTCGTACTGATGGGACTATACTTTGTCGCCGGGCGATTTCTGCTCGACGCCTGGGTCAGGAGCGGAACTCAATACGCTATTACGAACAAGCGGGTTTTGATCAGTCGGTCGCGGCCGTTTGCGAAGTTCACCGCATTGAGCCTGAATCGCTTGCCGGAAACGAGCCTAGTGGAAAGGGCGAACGGCCGGGGCGACATCCTCTTTGGTCATTCGATCCCCAACTCCTGGCGCGGCAACAGCATTTCCGGTTGGACTCCTTCGCTCGATCCGACGCCGGCGTTCATCGGCATCGAAAACGCCCGCAGCGTATTCGAGCAACTTCAAAGCGCCCAACCGAGCGACGCTTAGCGCTCAAGACGATGAGACGGTTCGGAAGATGGCAGAGGTTGATGGCGTGGCGCGCGTAGCGGGGTCCCGCCCATTCAGCGACCGGCGTAGAAGCCACTCGTTTGCCCGTACTTGGTGGGATCATACGCATTGTAGTAGGGATAATAAACCTTGCTGAGGTCTGGCCGTGCGGAGGGATTGGGTGTCTTACTGGCGTTGCAACCGGCAAGCGCCATCGTCGCAAGCGCGAGGATGACGGTGAACAGCACAGGCGTCTTCCGACTGAGCGGAGAAGACCACTCGGACGGTCGTTCGGACGACACGCAGGAGAAGTCGATCATCAGGTTCTCCTTCTTGGCGCGGCGGTTTGGTCAGCCAATCGGGGTCTCGCGTGGCAAAGTCGCCATAATATCGCGGGACTGCGGATCGCCGGTTCACCAATAGGGTATCAGATTCAAACTGGGCGGGCGCGGTCTATCGTCCCGGTCGGTGTTCTGGCTGGCAGCGAGGATGGTCGTTGGGCCGGTTGGCGCTGAGAGCGCCCTATGTTTGAGGTTGCCTACGTGCGGCGCGGCTCTGGCGGTCGGCCTTGCGGTCTGGCTTGCTCTCGCCGCCGGGCAGGGGAACGCGGGGGCGCCACAGTCGAGCGCCGAGTTTAGGGAATGCAGCGGCTGCCCGACTATGATCGCGATCCCGGCCGGCCGCTTCAGCATGGGCTCGTCCAAGGATGACATCGACGCAAGAGCCAACGAACGCCCGCGGCATCAGGTGACGATCGCGGCTCCGATCGCAGTTGCAAAGTTCGAGGCGACATTCGACGAATGGGATGCCTGGCGCCGCAGGCGCGTGCCCGCGGGTCCCGGACGGTTGGGGACGAGGGCAAATGACCGCGGTTAACGTCAGCTGGGATGATGCCAAGCAATACGCTGCCTGGCTGGCGCAGGTCACGGGCAAGCCGTACCGGCTTCTGACCGAGGCGGAATGGGAGTACGCTCTACGCGCCGACGGCTGCGGAAGCCGGTGGGATCTTCGACAAACCGCGCCCGTCGGATCATTCAAGCCGAACGCGTTCGGGCTCTACGAATGCAGGGCAACGTCTGGGAGTGGGTCGAGGACGCGTGGCATGACAGTTATGAAGGCGCCCCCACGGACGGGTCGGGACGGGTTCAAGGCGATCCGGACTACCGGGTCGTCCGTGGCGGTTCCTGGCGTAACGATACTTCGGTCGTTCGCGCCGCCATCCGAGACAAGCGCAACGTCCATGTCAGGTTCGACACCCTCGGCTTCCGGATGGCTAGAACGCTAAGTCCTTGATATCGAAACCAGGCCGCGCCCGCCGCTCCGCGGGGGCTTGAGGCGCCGACCGACTGAGCGGTCGACGTCTACCAACCTTGTCACGGGCAGACTCGCCGTCGAGGGCTAGGGGCTTGGGCCGTGAACAGAAAAAAATCGAAAACAGACTTTCCAAAAACGGAACATTGTGCTATATATCTATTCACCCCCAGGATCGAACTGCGTGTGCTGGTTGTCGCGAGCGGAGACGAGGAAGGTGGGTAAGGGCTTGAGACGTTGGCACAGACCCAGAGCCGGCGCCAGATGATTTTTATTTGGATTCGCTCTAACCCCTTGAAAAGTCCCGATTCGGACGAATAAAACCAAAAAAAACCAAGCTATTTTGCTTGGTTTTTTTTGGTCGGGTTTGGTTTTGCTTGGATTTGTTTGGCCTCGGGCGCTGGGCTGAGGGCCCACCTCGTCGTCAACGCAGAAGCCCCGCGCCAGTTCGCGCTCGGCGATTTTGCGAGCTGGAGGCGCGAATCGTCATCGCTTTTTCATAGGCCCGCGTCTATGGTGTCGCGCTCGGACTCATTCCAACGCCTCGGCAAGGACAGCCGAGACCGGCGCTTGGCCCTTCAAGCGAGTCGCCGCAGGATCGATTGATCATTCCCTTCGGCGCAGTCGACCACCCGCTCGACGACGCTTTCCTACAAAGCGCATATCGGGCGGAGGTCAGGATGTCGGTGGCGGAAACGAGAAGTCCGGTTAGGTCGGCGCGCGACTGGGCGAAGGCGCTCGTGGTCTACCGCCAACCCAGCGCGGCGCGCGGAATCTTCGAGCTTGGCGTCACCTTCCCGCCCTTTGTCGCGGTCTGGACTGCGATGCTGCTCGCCTCGAGCCACGGGCTTTTTTGGCTCTCTTTCGCCCTCGCGCCGCTTGCCGCCGGGCTGCTCATTCGCCTGTTCCTGATCCAGCACGATTGCGGCCACGGATCGTTCTTTCCGAACAAGCACGCCAACGATTGGGTCGGCCGAGCGCTCGGCGTCCTGACGGTCACGCCCTACGATCTTTGGCGGCGCTCCCATGCGATCCACCACGCATCATCGGGCAATCTCGACCGGCGCGGGATCGGCGACATCAAGACACTGACGGTGCGCGAATATTTTGCCCGCGATTGGCGTGGCCGCCTTATCTATCGGCTTTACCGCCATCCGCTGGTGATGTTCGGGCTCGGGCCGGCCTATACGTTCCTGATCGAGAGCCGGCTGCCCCTCGGCTTCATGCGCAAAGGCGCAATGCCGTGGGTCAGCACGATGACCACCAACGCTGGGATCGCGCTCGCGGCCGGCCTCCTGATCCTGTGCGTGGGCTTCACGACGTTCGTCATTGTCCATGTGCCGATCGTCGTGCTGGCTGCGACGATGGGCGTGTGGCTGTTCTATGTGCAGCATCAATTCGAGGCGACGACATGGGACGGGGCGACGGACTGGAGCCAGCCTGAAGCGGCTCTGCACGGCAGCTCGCATTACGATCTGCCGCTGCCGTTGCGCTGGTTCAGCGCCAATATCGGCGTGCACCACGTGCATCACCTGTCGAGCGGCGTTCCCTTTTACCGGCTTCCCGAGATCTTGCGGAAGTATCCTGAGCTCCGCGAGGTCGGCCGGCTCACGTTGTGGCAAAGCTTCGTTTGCGTCCGTCTCACGCTATGGGACGAGGAAACGCGGCGGCTGTTGTCGTTTCGGGAGGCGCGGGCGGCTTTCGGGCGGACGAGGCCAAGAGCCTGATTCGCCCTTTCGAGCAGGATAGAGTGAAATTCCTCGCGGCTCTTACCGCAATCGGAGCGGCCGAGACGACCGTCGTCCTGACACGGGATCGGCCCACAGCGGCGGCGGCTCTTGTTGGCTTGGCGCCAAACCGATCGCGACGAGATCGGTTTCTCTGGCGGCACGCGCGAAAGGCTCGGCTTGGCTCTTGACGCGATAAGTCGGAGAGTTGGCTTCGTCCGTCGGCAGCACGCTCATCACCTCATAGGGGCCCGAGGGTCTCGACATCGATGGAAGCCTCCGGGCGAAGTCAACCGTTTGTCCGATCGCGAATTTAGGGCGAGTCATCGACGGGCCGCCTCTCTCCGTGGGTAGACATAGTGCCGGTGTCCATGCGAAGCGCGGCGTCTCGCACTTTCATGTCCTTCCTCGCCTGATCGGCTGCGTGACAGTTCGTTCCGTGAACTGTCCGCGGGTCGCGAGATCAAATCCAAAAACCCCGCGTACAGCGAACCGCACGCGGGGTTAGGAACCACATAGGCCCTGCCAGTTGGTCAAGCCGATTGGGCTACCGGCGCGGCCCGGTCAGGCGGCCTTCAGATTATCCGCCGAGGATTTGCCGGTCTTCCGATCGGCGACAACGTCATAAGTGACCTTCTGTCCCTCGTTCAGGCTGTACATGCCGGCGCGCTCGACGGCGCTGATGTGGACGAAAACGTCCTTGCTGCCATCATCCGGCTGGATGAAGCCAAAGCCTTTTTGGCTGTTGAACCACTTTACGGTTCCTTGCGTCATGAGACACTTCTTTCAGTACGTGTTTAGGTAGGCCGCGCAATCACGCGGTCGGCTCAAAGTAATCGAGATTGGAAGAAGGTCGTCAGTCCGACGCGTAGCGCGCGGCGAGGCCAAGTCGTCCGGCCGAAACTCGATTGCGCACCCATAGCTCATGTTGGCGTCCTTAACAAGGCCCATGAAATCACGCTTCTGGTCGAGCACAGCCCTTGAGCCAGCCTCTCGAGGCGACGATGCTTGAAGCGGTGGAATACGCGCGCCAAGCGGTTAGGCATCAGTCGGGCCAGTAAAACGATGGTCATTCACGCGATAGTTTCTATCGCTTCATCGGACGCTCTTCGGCCAGCGGCCAATGGCCTCCTACCTCTCCTTCAACGCCTCGGATCCGATTTTCGCGAGCGGCGAGAGCAGATAGTCGATGACGCGGCGAGAGTCGGTGCGGATTTCAACGGTGGCGGTCATGCCGGGGGTCAGCGGGATGGCTGCGTTGTCGATTTTCATCGCGGTCTCGTCGAGCGACACGGTCACCGGAAAAACAAAGCTTTCGGGTTGACCGGGGGCAGAAGGCGCCTCTTGAACCACATTGGCGGTCGCGGTGGCGTTGGCGAGCCCGCGTTTGGCGTCTTGCTCGGCGATCGCTGCGGAGGCGATGTTGACGACCTTGCCATGCAACGCGCCAAAGCGAGTGAACGGGAAGGCGTCGATCTTGATCACCGCGTCCTGACCGGGCTTGACGAAGCCAATGTCGAGATTGGCCACGAGCGCCTCGACCTGAAGCTTGCCGCCGATCGGCGTCAGGACGACGAGTTGCTGGCCTGTGGTGACGACCTGGCCGACCGTGGTGACAGCCATCTGTTGGACCACGCCGTCCGTAGGCGCGTAAAGCCGGGTGCGAGCGAGGCGGGCGTCCGCTTTCGCAAGCGCCTGACGCGCTTCGTCCGCCTTACGCGCCGCGTCGGCGAGTTTGTTCTCGTTGTCAGCAATGAACTGGGAGACTGTCTTCGCCTTTTCGCTGCGCACCGACCGGATCGCCGCGTCGGTTTCAATCAGCTGGCCTTGGTCGGACGCGAGCGTCGACTGATCCTTTTCCAGCTCTTCCTTGGCGTTATAAAGATCGATCTTGGTGCCAACGTTGAGGTCGATCGCTTGCTGCCTGGTCGAGACGCGCTGGTTTAAGGTCTCCATCAGCTTGTTTTGGAAAGCGATGCTCATGTTGAGTCGCCTTTGGGTCGCCAGCTTTTCGGCCATCTGCCTGTCGAGCGCTTTGAGCGCGTCGGAGAGCTGACCGAGATCCGCACGCAGCACCGCTTCTTCCCGCAACTGGAACTGTTCGGGCAAAGCCCCGTCCCAGGCGATCTTCATTTCGGCCTGACCGGCGAGACTTTCGACCGAGCCTGAGTCGGCGCCCGGCGCCGCGTCGTCCTTGCTGCGCGCGTCAAGCCGGTCCTCAGCGCTCTGAGCCTCGCCCTCAGCGGTTCGCACGGCGTTGATCGCGTAACGGCGCCGTGCGATCTCGGCCAGACTCGCGTTGAGCGTATTCCGTGCGCTCAATGCGTCGGCGTCGGCCTCCGCGGGATCCAGCTCCAAAAGCAGGTCTCCGGCCTTGACGATTTGGCCTCTCTCGACATGGATCGCAGCCACCTTGCCCGGATCAAGCGGTTCGATCACCTTGGCGTAGCCAACTGTCTCGATCTTGCCCGGCGCTGTGGCGTGGACGTCCAGCCGGCCGAAATACGACCAGATCAGCGCCGCCAGCGCAAACGCGCTAATCGTAGCCATCAGCGCGATCGGCAGCGGCGGGGGCGGAGTTTCCAGGATTTCCAGGGCGGCCGGTAGGAATTCGCGATCGCGCCCCGTCACCACGACCGGAGGCCGCCGCGAAGGTTGAGGCTGTGGAGAGGGCGCTTCCGGCGGCGCGGCGCGTTCGTTCATGCCGGCGCCCTCGCCTGGTCGGATTGCAGCGCCCAGAGGCGGGCGTAGAGCCCATCCCTGCGCGCCAGCAGCTCTTCGTGCCCGCCGACCTCGACTATCTCACCCCTTAGCATGCCCACGATCCGTGTGCAGGGGCGAACCGCCGCTAGGCGATGAGCGATGATAATGACTGTGCGTCCACGCACGATCGAGCGCATGTTCTCCTGAATGATCCTTTCGCTCTCGTAGTCGAGCGCCGAGGTCGCTTCATCGAGAATCAAAACTCGGGGATTGGTCACCAAGGCCCGGGCAATGGCGATGCGCTGACGCTGGCCACCCGAGAGATTGGCGCCGCGTTCCTCAATCATCGTGTCGTAGCCTTGCGGCAGCTGGGCGATGAATTCGTCCGCGCCCGCCAGTCGGGCCGCGTGCATCACCATCACACGCGGCATGGCGGGATCGCCGAGCGCAATATTCTCGTGGATGGTGCGGTTGAAAAGAAGGTTCTCTTGCAGCACGACCCCGATCTGCCGGCGCAGCCAACCGGGATCGAGCTGGGCGGCGTCGACGCCGTCGATCATCACCTGACCGGACTGCGGACTATAGAGGCGCTGGACGAGCTTGGTGAGGGTGGATTTGCCCGACCCCGACGGACCGACGACGCCAATCACCTCCCCCGGCTCGATCGAAACTGAAACGTTGCGAAGCGCGTCCGCCGCATCAGGCCGGTAGCGCATCGTCACGTTACGAAACTCGATGGCGCCGCGCGGCGGCGGCAAGGTCAGAAGGTTCTGGGGCGCCGGCTCCGGCGGCGCGTTGAGGATGTCGCCCAGACGCGCAACGGACACCTGCACCTGCTGAAAATCCTGCCACAATTGCGACAACCGCAGGATCGGCTGCACCACCTGGCTCGCGATCATGTTGAAGGCGATGAGTTCGCCGACCGTCATCGTCCCTTCGATCACCGATTGCGCGCCGATAAACAGGATCAGCGCGGTCGTGACCTTGCTCACATACTGGATGAGGTTCTGTCCGAGCGTTCCCGAAACGCCGGCGTTGAAGGAGGTGCGCACGTAAGCCGCCAGACGCTCCTCCCATTGCGCCTGCATCATCGGCTCGACGCTCGCCGCCTTGAGGGTCTGCGCGCCGACAATCGATTCGACCAGGAACTGTTGCGACCGGGCGCCGCGGTTGAATTTCTCGTTGATCTGTTCGCGCAGCACCGGCCGAATCAGGGTGGCGATCACGACATAGACCGGAATCGAAGCCAGGACGACCAAAGTGAGCTTCACCGAGTAGATGAACATCACCACGAAGAAGATCAGCGTGAAGACAAGATCGAGCAGCGAGGTCAGGCCCTGTCCGGTCAGAAAACTGCGGATCGTCTCGAGCTCGCGCATGCGAGCCACCGTCTGCCCAGCCGGGCGGGTCTCGAAATAGGAGAGCGGCAGGCGGAAGAGATGATGGAACAGGCGCCGGCCCAGCTCGACATCCATCCGGTTGGTGGTGTGGCTCAGGGTGTAGGTGCGCAAGAACTGCAGGACGGTCTCGAACAAGCCGAGCGTAACCATGCCGGCGACCAGCACGACAAGCGTCGAAATCCCTTTGTGCACCAGCACTTTGTCGACGACGAGCTGGAAAAAGATTGGAGTCGCCAGCGCGAACAATTGTACAAACAGCGACGCGACCAGCACATGGGCGAGCGGGCGCCGGTAGCGCAAAATCGAGGGCCAGAACCAACGGAACCCGAAGGTTTTGGGATCGACGCCCGCCCCGGCAAGCCGTCGGGTGATCAGCACCAATTCGCCTGAGGACAGCGCCGCGATGTCCTCTATCGACAGTTCTTGCGCCGTCCGGCGCGATCGGATCGACTAGCCTCGCCATTCCCTTGGTCGAGCCCGCGCCAAGGACCGCGAAACCACCCGCTTTCAGGCCCAGGATCGCCGGATAGGGAATGGAGCCCAGGCGCCGAGCCGTGACCCCGCGAAGAATCCGCGATTTCAGCTGAAGAATATTCGCGCCGCGAACAATATCCTCAGCCAGCGCATTGCGCCCGGTCAGCGCAAGTTGATGCCTCAGCTGCGCGGTATCGCCGGCAATGCGGTAATATCCCGCCACCAACGCAAGCCCGCACAGCCCCGAGTCCAATAATTGCGCCGGCGCCGGAGATCCCATCTCGCTCTTGCCCATCGGAATAATTTAGCCAAATTATATCGTTATTCTCTATCTTCGTGCAACCACAATCGCCTTATACGATTTTGAAGTTGTCGCCTCCATAATGGCTTGGCGACAATTTGTCACATTAAACAACGGCAAGGTGTCAGGCCGATGTCGCTCTTACGTCCGCGGCCGACGTGACGACGAACCCGACGAACCAAGCTGCCTGGGTCGCCCAACAGGTGTAGGATGTCTCGCCCGCGCCGGTGCGCGATGACTAGGGCCGCTCGACGAAACCCGATCGTGCTTCCCACCGAAGGAGGCTTTCATGTGCCGCAACATCCGCCCGCTGTTCAACTTCGAGCCGCCGGCGAGCGAAGAGGAAATCCGCGCGTCCGCGCTTCAGTTCGTACGCAAGGTGAGCGGCTTCAGCAAGCCCTCGCAGGCCAACGCCGAGGCGTTTGAGCGCGCGGTCGACGAAGTCGCCGCCGCGGCGCGCAAGCTCGTCTTCTCCCTCCACAGCGCCGCCCCGCCGCGTGACCGAGAGACCGAAGCCCACAAGGCGAGGGAGCGATCGCGGCTGCGCTACGGATAGGCGGCGCCTAGCGTTCACGCGTCGGAATAGGCGCTGACATCGGGCGAGCGCCAGTCTCTCAGCGCCTCATCGCGCGGCTTGAAGATCTCGACTTTGAGCGGATAGCAGCGCGCCGCGTCGCTCGAGTGGCCCGCCCCGCAGTCGCCGCCCGGGCAGGCCGACAGCGCGCCAATAAGATCGATCTCGGCGAAGAATTCGATGAAATCTCCGGGACGCACGGGGCTCGCCTTCATGAAGTAGCGGTGGGAAGCGCGCTCAAAGCCGGTGCACATGAAGACGTTCAGCACGTCGTGCACATGCGCCGCCGCTTCGTTCGCCGACAGCTTCGTCCGCTCCGCCAGCGCCCGCGTCAGGTTCGAATGGCAGCAATGATGATAATCCCCTCCGGTCAAGAGCCGGTTCGTATAGGGATCGCAGCGCGTGCCGATGACGTCGTGGACGCCGGCGCCATCGGCGTCGAAGCCGTACCAGCCGAGCGTGTCGTAAGTGATTGTCGCCATCGGCCGCAAATAGGGCAGGGCGCTCCAGAGCCGGGCGCCGGTCGTGACATGCGTCGCATGAAGCGCCCGCGTCTTGCCGCTAAAGAAGCGCTCGGCGAGATTGGCGGCGTTCCACAGGTTGAGGTCGCCGACCTGCGGGCCCTCGATGCTGACGATGCGGAAAAAATGCCCGGCGGGAACGTCGAACGCGCGCCCCTCGCGCGGCGGCACGATCATCTCGTCGATCTTCGTCATGCCCGTTCGGGCGTTGTCGTAGAAGGCCGCGTCGTAGGCGGGCAGCCTGTCGAGCGCATAGACGATGACGGGTTTGGCGGCGCGACGCTGATCGGCGTCCGGCGGAGGCTGCATCTGAGGTCGGCTCGTCATGGCCAGCAAGGCTAGCCGAAGGGCAGGCGGCCGGCAAAGAGGACTTGCGATCTCAGCACGCCTCGTCGCACGATGAGCACTATGCTACGGGTTTCTCGCAGGGAGCTGCACAACCCGCCTAGGGCGGGGCGAGGGACAAGCGGCGCGCCGCGATTCAGAGTAGAGTTCCGGCGCTTGTAGGAAGGTGTGGAGCGAAACAATGCGGGGTGACGTACAGGTTATCGACTATCTCAACCGGGCGCTGAAGCACGAACTCACGGCAGTCAACCAATACTGGCTGCACTATCGCATTTTGGATAACTGGGGCTACAAGGACTTCGCCAAGACTTGGCGCAAGGAATCGATCGAAGAGATGCAGCACGCCGACCAGCTGGTCGCGCGCATTCTGTTCCTCGATGGCTTGCCCAACATGCAGTCGCTCGACCAGCTCAGGATCGGGCAGAACGTCAAGGAAATCCTGGAATGCGATCTCGCGGCGGAGATGCACGCGCGTGAGCTTTACCTGGAGGCGGCTCGCTACTGCGAGCAGGTCAACGACCGGGTGACAAGGATCCTGTTTGAAAAGCTGACCTCCGACGAGGAGGACCACATCGACTTCCTCGAGGCCCAGCTCACCTTGGTCGAACAGCTCGGCGTCCAACTCTATGCACAGAAGCATGTCGGAGAATTGGGAGACGACGCGGATTAAGGCTGTCGGACCCGTAAACGCGCGGTCGCGAAGTCACGCGCGGCAGCGCCGCTGCCGAATTAAACGCCAATAAACGCGCAATAAACGTTAGTAAACGCTAGTAAAAGTGCTAGCGTTTACTAGCGTTTATTTTTCGGGAATCAGCCTTTTCAATGGGTTACGGCCGTTTGGAGTAAAAAAATCTCTTCCCTCTGAGGCTGCCCCGAAACGTCTCAAGCCGCCATGCTCATTCTCTTCTCCCCTGCGGGCCTCTTCTCACCGCGGGCGCCGTCCGGGCCGCGGACAGATCCGGCGAGTAAGACCACATATAGCATGGGTTCTGAATTTTGAAAAGAAATTGTTTGGATTTCTGTTCGCCTCCGATTCCAACGATGCCGTCCGAACCGGGTCACGCCTAGGCCAGAACGGATTTGGACAACGATATTGCGAGGAGCCATAGAGCGTGGCCGCCACCGCGGCCAGCACCGGATGCGCAAACGGCGGCCGGCCGGGTGCTGTGGCGGCTTCGGCGATTGAAGCGAAGTCGAAGCTGAGCGTGGCCAGCGATTCCTTAGATTCATTCTAAACTTCGCCTGCCCCCATTGACGCAGCGGGTCCTGCTCCACCAAGTACCCGCCGGAACCTTTGTACCTCAAACTCTTGTTCAAGTTTGGGTTGTATAGCAATCTCTATGCGGGCCTCCGTCGCCCGGGAGTCATGGATGATCGTTTGTTCTTGTAATGTATTGACGGACGTCGACATTCGGGCGTCCATAGCGACGCTGGATGGCCCCAGGCGCGTCTGCGACGTCTATGCGTCGCTGGGCTGTACGGCGAAATGCGGAGGCTGCGCGGGCACGATTTGCGCCCTCATCAGCGAAGCGGAAGGAAGAGACTTCGGCGCCGAGCCAATAAAGCAAGGCGGGGAAGCCGAAGGGGAGAATTGACGCACGCCCTTGCGAAGGTCATCGACACTCTCAATCTGGCCCTCAAAAGCGAGCTGAGCGCGATGCCGAGAGCGTTTGGCAGATCGCCCCATCCTTCGATCCAGCGTTGGAATTGGTCGGACACGAGTAGAGACGACGTAGCGCGTCTGCATAAATCAAGACTTTTGCAACACAACAACGCAAGTTGAGGGACCGCCAAAGAGGCGGCCCCTGTGTCTGTGTTCAGAGCGTCGAGGCAAGCGCGTCCAGTTGGGTGAGGCATGTGCCCCACCCTTGGAAGAAGCCCATCTCCTCGTGCTTCTTTCGATCCTCGGGATTCTTGTGGCGGACAAGCGCCCGGTAGCGAGTCCCACCGTCGACGGCCTCCATCGTGATTTCCGCCGTCATGAAGGCTTCCGCGTTTGGCCGGTACAGTGGGCCGAGGCCGTCGGTCCAGACGAGGCGGCGCTCCGGCTCGACCACGAGAATGCATCCCGGTTTTTCCGGAAACGCATTCCCCTCCGGCGACTGCATCACAACGTTGAATGCGCCACCCGGCTTGAGATCGACTGCCGCCTTGGCTACACCATAGGGCTTCGGCGCGAACCATTGCTTGAGCAATTCAGGTTCCGTCCACGCGCGCCAGAGCTGCGCGGGAGTCGCCTTCACCGTGCGTTCGAGCAGAAGGTCGAGTTCGTCGTTTTTTTCCATCTATTTTTCCTTTGCAGCCAGTAATTCGATGAAGGCATCCAGCTGATCCAGCCGCGTGACCCAGATCTTTCGCTCGCGTTCGAGCCAGTCTTGCGCTTCTGTCAGCGCCTGCGGACGCAATTCGCACATGCGCACGCGACCTTTCTTGCGAGATATGACTATCTCACTCTCTTCCAAAACCCGGATGTGCTTCATGAAGCTGGGCAGCGCCATGTGATGACGCTGCGCCAGATCGCCGATGCTTGCCGGGCCGCTTGCGAGTTGCGCAATCACGGCACGACGGGTGCCGTCCGCGAGTGAATGAAAAACGTGATTTAAGTTAGCCATATGGCTAAGTAACATCGGCCATGAAGCCGTGTCAAGAAGCTAATCCGATTGGCTAAGTGTTTTATCGTGATTCTGCATAAAGTTAAGATTTCAGGAAATCGTGACCAACGACATCAATGGCTTACGCGGTGCAGGTGTTCGCTGCGGAAATGCCTGCTATTTGACCAAGCCATCGCGGGGTCCCAGGACCGGTCGTTCCATGATAGGATCTTGGCCGGTCATCGCTGCTGATGTTCCGTTGAAGGGGTCTGGCTTATGGCGTGGGATCTCGTTGGCGATTGGCAGGGGACAATGTCCACTGACGGTCTTTTCACTTTCCCCGGGTTAGGGGCAACTGGCGGTCCGCCGCTCACGCTGAACATATTATTCCGGATCACAGCTCAGAACGAGTACAAATACGAAAATAGGGCTGTTGGCCAGTACTACGGGGGCTACAGTAGTGTATCCGGCCAGCTGTATGGGTCCGACACGGAAAGCTACGACACGATTATTAGCGGATTGGTGGATATCCGAGGCCAGGTGGAGCTGACTTTTCTTTATCAGCCTAGCACTAGCGGTAGTCCTAATCCTCAGTGCATTTATTTCATTGGCCATCTCAGTGTGGCCTGGCCTCGAGGTCAAATCTCCGGAAGCTGGACTTTGATGGAATTGGCGGATGTGCAGAGCGGGAGCATTGCGTATCAGGTCGGAACCTTGAGCGTTAGCAAGGTGCTTCCGCTTCCTGAGTTTCGGCTCGACGAGCCCGTCAGAAAAGATTTGTTCTTGGGCGGCTGACCGCTCTGGCCTCTCGTGGCGGGGCCACGCATGCCTCGGGTCATTAAAGCGTCCGGCTCCGCAGGCCGTTAAGTCCGGTCGATCAGAACGGAGCGTTCCCCTTCCGCAGTTCATCCCGGCGCAGCTTTCTCAGCCCGTCGAGACGCTTCCTTCAGGGCCGCAACGGCTGCATGAGATCAAGCTCGACGGCTTCGCATCGCGGCGCGCGTCGACAACGGTCACGTGCGACTCCTGACTCGCACCGGGTGACCCAAATCACTGGGTCAGCTCAAACCGCGCGGTGACGTTCACCGTCAGTTTGTCCTCGCCCGCCTCGATCGGGGGCGGGGGCGCCGGGCTAGACGCGTATGCGCGGGAAAAGGCGACGGGCTGCTGGCGGCCGCCCTCTTCCGTGAGCACCATGAGCCGGCCGATCGTGGCCCCTCCCGCGCTGGCGTAGATCTCAGCCTTCCGCCTGGCGTCGGCGACTGCCAGGGGGCGCGCCTTGTCGAGCAGCGCGCTCGGATCGTTGTGGCCAAAGCCGATGCCGTAAATTGAGTTGGCGCCGCCGCTTGCGGCTTTATCGAGCAGCGCGCCGAGGCGGGGAAGATCGCGAACAATCACCGCCACGTTGTTGCTCACGTTATAGCCGGTAATCGTCGGCGCGGTCGTTTGGCCGGGCGCGGGTTGCGAGAACACCGGCGAAATCGACAGTTCAGAGGTCTGGATGTCCGCTGGAGCGACGCCCTCTGCCTTGATGAGCGAAACAAGCGCGTTGGCGGCTTTGGCGTTCGCCGCCATCGCTTCGCCCGCGGTCTTTCCCGTGGTTGTGACCCCGAGCGTCGCCTGAGCGAAGTCGGGCGCGGCGCTGACGCTGCCTTCGCCGCTAACTTCGACCCAGCGGTCGTTGCTGATGTCGATCAAGCGCTCGAGCGCGGGCGCGGGCGAGGCCGCGGCGAGGGCCGGGAGGAACGCGATTAAAGCCAGTCTGAGCCGCATTGCTTCACTCCGATCTTTGTCACGGTCGCGCGCCAAGGATGAAAGCCCCAATGGGCGGCCTCCGCTCCATACGCATATTCAACGAGCGGAATGCGGCCAAAATGGACCCGTCGGCGCCCATGCAGGTCGGCCCCCTGGGGAGAAGATTCAATCGCGATTTAAAAGGCGGGCCATGTAGAGATGCGTTTCATAATCCACCGTGAGCTCTCCGCCGTGATCGTCAATTGCCTTAGCAATTTCATCGAGCATCTCTTCACGCTTCGCGGATTCGAGCATCAGGTGGTCCGATTTCGTGCGCAAGAAATCCGTGTAGCTCGACGTCGTCTGCCGCCATTTCCAGAGATAGCATCTGTGCACGACGGGCTCGAACATGCCCGATTCATCAAACCCTGCTCTGAATGGACCATCGGGTAGGTACCAAGCCTCCGGCGGGGGACCCCACTTCCCGGTGTGGCGCAGGTAAATTTCCTTAAATCGAGCGCGTAACGGGGTAGGGAGCCCCACTGGAACGTGCCCGAACACCGCGAGTGAACCCTTAGGCGAAAGCACCTCCGCCGCTTTCACAAACCGCACCTCGGGCGGCACCCAGTGCCACGACTGCGCGGCAATAATCAGCCGAAACTCTCGTTGTTTCGCAGGCCATGCCTCGAACGTGGCCTCCGAAAACTCAACATTGCCGAAGCCTGCCAAGCTCTCGCGTGCGGCGCGGAGCATTTCCGGTCCAGGATCAATCGCGACAATGGGGTAGCCTCGCTTGGCGAAACTCTTTGTCGCCAGACCGGTGCCGCAGCCAACTTCGAGAATCTTGTCGTTTTGCTTCAGGTCAGCGTATGCGACAACATCCTCGATAAGCGCCTCGGGGTAGTCGGGACGCGCGGCTCGGTACAAGTCCGCGACCTGATTGAATGTAAAGCGCTGTTCCATCGATGCGTCCAAGTCACGTGGATCAAGCTAAGAGACCGCCCCAGCTTATGTCCGCGATTCCGGACTCGAGCGATAGCGGAAGTCGCAATGGCTCGCGCCGCTCATGATCGTCTGGGTCCGCGTCAGCTTGATGCGCGGATCATAGCCCTCGCAGAACGCGCCGTCGCGGTTGCAGGAGAGGATGGCGCCGATCTCGCCTAGTCCCATGGCGCGATAGGTCTCCGCGTAGCGGCAACGCTTGACGTTGAAGTCGAGCTTTCCCGGCGCATCGTCGATGACCTCGATCGTCAACGCGTCGTCCTTCGTCCACAGAGGCAGGATCGCCTTGAAGCTTTCGAGATCCGCTCCGCCGGGGGTGCGCGAGGCCATTTCGGCTCCCGCGTCGATCGCCGCGCGGCGAATGGCGCGGCGCAGGATGTCGCGCGCCTTCTCTTCGCCGATCGCCTGGCGCATTTCGTCGTAGATCGGCGCGATGATCGCCGCCTCGATTTTGCGGCGCGCGAGGATGCCGAGTTCGCTTTCGTCGCTCTTATTCGTGCGGTCGTTCATAAGCGAAGCGTGCGCCGGGGGCGCGGGCCATGTCAATTCCGGCCTTCATGCCTGTTGACTTGACAGGGGCTGGGGGACGCGAGGAGTCTGCGTTGTCACCCGCGGCGGGAGACGCCGCTCGCGCGGTTTGGGTGCGCAAGAGAGGAGAGGCCGATGCCGATCGCTCGGATGGATCATTTCACCATCCTCACGACGAACGCCGAAAAGACGGTCGCCTTCTATAACGACATTCTCGGTTTCACCTCCGGCCCGCGCCCGGCGTTCTCCTTCCCCGGCGCCTGGCTCTACAATGACGGCAAGGCTGTGCTGCATGTCGTGCAGAGACCGTCGATTCCAGATGGCGGCGGCGTGCTCGATCACATCGCCTTTTTCGGAACCGACCCGTCGGCCTATGTGGCCAAGCTCAAGGAGCGCGGAATCAAGTACGACTTGAGGCGCTTGCCGGAGCCCGGCCATGCGGGCGGCTTATGGCAATTGTTCTTTTTCGATCCCAGCGGCGCGCGGGTCGAGATCGACTTTGCGGCGAGCGAGACGGTGGAGGGGGAGGGCTGAGCGCGGCGCGGCCACCCGCGTGCTCTCGTGCTTGCCATTGAGCCTGCCCTCCCGCTAAGAGCCACGGCCGAAAGCGGGACATCTCTTTGCGCAACAACGCCATCGTTCAGGTCGGCCAGGGGCCGCTTGCGGCCCGGTTCGGCCCGTCTCTTCCGCTGGCGCTCATCGCCGGGCCGTGCCAGATCGAAAGCCGCGACCATGCGCTCGAGATGGCGGCGGCGCTCAAGGAGATTGCGGCGCGCCGCGCCATCGGCCTCGTGTTCAAGTCGTCTTTCGACAAGGCCAATCGGACGTCGGGGTCTGCGAAGCGCGGGGTGGGCCTCGAGGCGGCGCTGCCGATCTTCGCCGAAATCCGCGAGACGCTCGGCCTTCCGGTCATCACCGACGTGCACGAGAGCAGCCAATGCGCGCCGGTTGCGCAAGCGGTCGACGCGTTGCAGATCCCGGCCTTCCTGTGCCGCCAGACCGATCTTCTCATCGCGGCGGCTGAGACCGGGCGGCCGGTCAACGTCAAGAAAGGGCAGTTTCTCGCGCCCTGGGACATGAAGAACGTCGTCGCCAAGCTCGACGGCGCCGGTTTGGCCGACATCCTGGTGACCGAGAGGGGCGCGAGCTTCGGTTACAACACGCTTGTCTCCGACATGCGCGCGCTGCCGATCTTGGCGCGCGAGACCGGCGCGCCGGTCATCTTCGACGCCACCCATTCGGTGCAGCAGCCGGGCGGGCAGGGGACCTCCTCGGGCGGGGAGCGCGCGTTCGTCAGGGTGCTGGCGCGGGCGGCGGTGGCGGTCGGCGTCGCCGGCGTCTTCATCGAGACCCATCAGGACCCCGACCACGCGCCATCGGACGGCCCCAACATGGTGCCGTTGAAGGACTTCGAGGCCCTCGTCGCCGAGTTGCAGGATTTCGACCGTCTCGCCAAGCGCACAGCCGACGGCGCTTGAAGGTTTGTCACATGACGGTCGCGTGACCGATATATTTCGGGCGACTGGCCCGTGTAGACAAATCGCATGGACAAATATCTTTTCAGCTACGCAACCGCGAGCGACCCGCCCATCAAGCGCGGGCTGATCCGTCTGGTCGAGAAAGCGACCGGCCAGCCGAAGCTCAAGCGGATGTATGTGCATAACCAGCGCTTTCCGCGCTTGGGTGAGACGTTCTGGCAGGCCGCCGTGCGTTCGCTTGAGATCGACGTTCGCTACGACGCGCATGCGCTGGCCTCGGTGCCCAAGACCGGCCCCGTCGTCTTCGTCGCCAATCACCCCTATGGCGTTCTCGACGGCATCGTCATGGCCTGGCTGGTGAGCAAGGTCCGAAGCGATTTCGTCGTTCTCACCCACATCGTTCTCACGCGTGCGCCTGAGGCGGCGGGGTTCATCCTGCCGGTTGATTTCTCAGGAACGGAGGAGGCCGAGCGCATAAATCTCGCCTCGCGGGCGGCGGCGCGCGCCCAGCTCGCAAAAGGCGGCGCGGTGGTGGTGTTCCCCGCGGGCGCGATATCGACCACGCCCGACAAGCTCGGCCTGAAGCCCGCCGTTGACGGCCGCTGGCAGCCGTTTGTGTCGCAACTGATCCAACGGTCGAAAGCCACGGTGATCCCGATATGGTTCGGCGGTCAGAACAGCCGGCTGTTTCAGATCGTGAGCCACGTGAGCCCGACGCTCAGGCTTTCGCTCATCTTCCATGAGGTCAAGGCGCGGATCGGCGCGACGCTGCCGGTCGTCGTTGGGGCGCCGTTGCCCTTCGCCTCAATCGCCGCAGTCAGGGACCGGCAAGCGCTGGCTGACGATTTGCGCGCGCGTGTCTACGCATTGGCGAGATACGCTCCGGCGATCTTCAAGCCGCGCCGCCCGGTCGGCAAGCTCCTGCGGCCAAAGCTGCCGGCCTTGCGAACGGATCGCGCGGCCTAAACGATCGCGCCGCCCGACCTTAAGCCGCCTTGTCTATTTCGGCGAGGAGGGCGAGGTGTTCCTTGATCATGCCGCGCGCGAGCTTCGCGACATTGGCCTGATCGAGATTGTCGGGCGACTTGAGATAGACTTCCTGAATGTCCAGGAGCTTCCGGTGTCCCTCGACCTCGTAGCGGATGTAGTCGCGATCGAACTCGGACCCGGCGCGTAAGGCGCGGAGCTTCTCCACGGACGCCTTTCCCGCGTCATCGAGATTTTGCATGAGATCGGCGTCGCTGGGCGAGGGAGTCTCGCCCGATGGGGCGGCGTTCGTCTGGATCGCCTTCAATATGCCAGCGACCGTTTCCTGCTCGGCGATCTCGAAGTCCACGAACTGCTTGAGCAGCGGGTGAGTGACTTTGGACTTCGCCATTCGACTCAACAACAGCGACAACGAGCCAAAAGCCGCTGTGTCCCTCATGTGCTTTTGCTGAGCGTCCGTCATGGCGCTCGGGGCGGCGGCCGTCGGAGACATCTTCTGCGCGAAGGCCTGACCGGCGGACAACGTCGCGATCGAGGCAAGAAGCAAACGACGGTTCATCTGCGGGCTCCATCCAGATGGACGCGCTTGGCGTCCTTGAGCCGAAGGAACGCGCCGCAGATCGCCTTGTTCCTGTCGGCGGGCCCGTCAGCCCCGCCCGCGATAGGGAGCAACGCCCTGATCGGGAATCCAAACCCCCTTCGGCGGCTTGCCGCTCTGCCAGAACACGTCGATCGGCATGCCGCCGCGCGGGAACCAGTAGCCGCCGATTCTGAACCAGCGCGGCTTGAGCAATCCGACCAGGTCCTTGCCGATGCGGACCGTGCAATCCTCATGGAAGGCGCCGTGGTTGCGGAAGCTCTGGAGGTAAAGCTTCAGTGATTTCGATTCGACGAGCCATCGGTCCGGCGCATAGTCGATGACCAGATGGGCGAAGTCGGGCTGCCCGGTCACCGGGCAGATCGAGGTGAATTCCGGCGCGGTAAAACGGGCGACATAATCGGTATCGGCCTGCGGATTCGGCGCCCGGTCGAGCGTCTTGGCGTCGGGCGCATCGGGAATGCGCGACGGTTGGCCCAGATGGGTGAAGGCGGGCTGCGGTTTTCTCATGGCGCCGTTTAGCCCTAAGCCGCTTTCACCGGCAAGGCTGGCCAAAGACAACTACTTCAGCTGACTCGCGCCGAATTTGGAAGAAACGTAACCGCTGAGCCTAACGCATACGCCATCAGACGCGAGCACGCCGGTTGAACCGGCGACGTTGCATGGCGTGACATATTCGGCCTTTTTCGATTTGTCGCCGTGGCCCCGCTGAGAGGGCAGTTCCGCCGCCTGCGCAGCAATCGCTGCGACGAGGGTGGTCGACAGGGCGAATGCAACGCATCGTTGTATGATCATAAGGTTTCCACCTGCTCGGTGCGTGCGACACTGTGGCCGAAATATAGCCCTGAGTGCGCATAGACGCCATATTGAGCCGCTATGGGGCGACGAGCAAGCGACGCTGAAGGCGGGCTTGCGACTCAGTCTGCAATCCGTAAGGAAGACGCGGGCCTAATCGGGAGCGCGGAAGCATGGAGACGACGCCCGCTTTTGCACGCCCTTTTGTGCGCCGGTCCGCTGTCTTGCCGTGGCTCGGCGGCGCGGCGCTGCTCGCGCTCGCCTTCTACGCCGCGGTCGCGGTGCATCAACCGATCATCGCCGCGGTCGCCGGCGCCGGCGGACTGGCGCTTTTGCGCTGGACGCGCGCCGAGCGCCCGTATTCCCAAGCGCTGGTCGCGATTGACGCCGCGGCCTTTGCGATCTTCGCCTTTGATCGCAACGACTCGCTCGGCTTCTGGCAATTGCCAGGACCGTGGGCGGACGTCTTTCGCTTCGATCCGCCCGGCGCAGCCATCGCGCTCATCATCTACGCCCTTGGTTCGATCCTCGCGCTGATCGGCGGCTTTCGCGGCTTGCGCCTAATCGAAGCGTTGAGCCTCATCGCAGTCCCCTTCTTGTTCAATCTCATGCTCGCGATCGGCGCCGACTGGCATATGGCGGAGCTCGGCGCGGCCGTGACTGCGCACGCCGCCCTTCCGTTCGTCGCCCAAGTCGCGATCGGACGCGCGTTGATCCTGTGGTTCATCGGCGAGGCGATCTTGATTCTGATCGGCCTCGTCAGCGTCAACCGAGTGCCGCGATCGGCGCGTACGCATGCGTTGTTCGCGCTGAGCGGCGCGTTCGCCGCTGCGACTCCTCTGTTCGCCAATGCCGCGCAATGGGTCGTTCAGCCGGCCCTGGCGATTGTCTTTTCCGCCTTGTGTGGAGCGCTGGCGCAGGCGGGTCTTTGGGCGATCGTCTATCTCCTGACCGGCGTTGCTCTTGATTGGCTCGCCGGCCGGCCGCCGCGCTTCGAGACGGCATGGGAGCATTGGCGGACCGGCTTCATTAAAGGCGCGATTTACGGCGCGCTGTTCATGGGCCTCATTCTCGTCGCCGCTTTCATCCTGAGCGCCCCCGGCGCGGCTTCGATTCTCGACAGCGGCGCGCTGCTGGTCGGCCCCCTCATCGGCGCGCTCCTTTTTCCGCTCGGCCAGACCATTGTCGGCAGCGCCGACGGAACGGCGCCCTTCTTTGGCCGGCTCAGGACCGCGTATCGCGATCCACGAGGGCCCGCGCGCGGCCTTGTCGTCGGGCTCGGCCTTGCGCTCGCTTATCGCGCGAATCTCGCGGCTTACGACGGCGGCGCGCGCTTTCTCGTGATGGCTGCAATCGGCGCGCTCTGTTACGGCGGCGTTGACCTCGCCTTCGACGCGTGGAGCGTGATCCGCGGCGAGCGAACGAAGCTGCAGAGCTGGCGGCTCTATGCGCTGGGCGTTCTGCTTGGCGGCTTGGTCGCCGGCGCGCTCGGCTGGTATTTCGACACGCCCCAGCTGCATGTCGTGATCGACAAGTTCTGGGCCTATGCCGACGTCAACTACCGGCTCGACGGCCGCAAGCTCGGCGACTTCACCACCTACCCGATCTTCAACAAATACGGCTCCATAAATCTCGGCGAGGTCGCGGGCGGCGTCCGGCTGTTCTGGACCGAGTCGGTGGCGGGCGTCATCAACTGGTCGCTCGCCGCGCCGCTGTTCTCGATCAACTACGTTCTGCTCGATGCGGCGTTGCGGAGAAGCTTGCGTCCGATCAAGACGCTGCTCAGCCCTGCCGGCGTCGAAGGCCTGGTGGAGCAGGGGGTGCGTGTGTTGCGCTGGGGCCTGTGGATGGCGCCGGTCATCAACTCGTTCCTGCGCCAGTCGCCGGACCCGACCTGGTACAATCAGGACGGCGCAATCCGCACGGGCGTCGCCATAGGCGCGAACGCGACCCAAAGTCCCGCAGACTTCCGGCAATTCAGCCTGGCCATGTTCACCGGCCTGCTCGCCTATGACTGGCTCAGAATCCTCATCTGGTTCGACCATATGGGGCTGAGGGTCGCGACCCTGGTCAATCTATCGTTTCTCGGCGGCGATCGGGCCGACGAGGCGGCGGCGCAATTCGTCGGCCACCATGGCCGCACGCGCGCAATTCCGGATGGCATCCGCCGCTTTGGCACCTGGGCGCCGCTGCTCATTCCGTTTTACATTCCGCGTGGGCCCGAGTGGGACAAGGCTTGGACGGGCGCAGAGACGCTGGCGCGGGGCGGCGCGCCTATGCCGGATGCGGTGAGGACGCTGGCCTTTGCCTATGCCGCTTCAGGCGCCGCGATCGCCGCAGCCTCGGTCGCCGCGTTTCTCAAGGAACGCGCTAAGACCGGGGCCGCTGCGCCGTGGCTCGATGGCGCTCCGCTCGAACTCGCGCGGCGACCGGATCGCTATGCCTTCAACAACGGCGCAGTGGGCCTCGAGATTCAGCGCGACGGGCGAGGCGCGGCTTTCGTCTTGGGCGCGGAGCGCGGCGGCTTCGCAATCGACCTCTTTCGCCGGCCGCTCGATCCGCTGCAGGCGCGCGGCCATTTCTTCTATGTGAACGAGGACGGCGAGGCGCCCTGGTCGATCGGCTTCGAACCCGCGCGCCGCGCGGGCGAGTATCGGATCGAGGAAACCGGCTTCAACCGTCTCGCGATCGTCAACGCGCTGAACGGGATCGAGGCGCGCATGGAGATCGCGCCCGATCCCGAAGGCGCGATCTTGAGCTGGCGCATCAAGCTTGAGAACAGATCGGAGCCGGCTTCGTCGGCTGCGGCTCACGAGCTTCTGCGAGGTCGCCGGGCATGAGACCGGCGCTTACGCGAAAGATCTCGATTTCGCCGGCATGCATGTCGAGACGATCTTCGTGCGTCCTCTCAACGCCATCCTCGCGCGCAACCGGCTCTTGCGGTCGGCGCGCGCCGATCGCGGCGAGACGTCGTTCTTCGCCGTGAAGCCAGGCGCGGGCACGGAACTCGTCGGCTACGAGGATTCGCGTATCCGCTTTATCGGCGAAGGCTCGCTCACGAAGCCAACCGGTTGCGAGCGCTGGCGGTGGCGCAAGCTCGATGACGAAGGCAAGCTCTGGCCTTTCGATCCCGCTTCGAGTTTCACTGTTGAGGCGACGCTTGCTCCCGGCGAGACGGCGGAAGCCGAGTTTATCGTTGGCCGTTCCGACAACGCCGTCTGGGCGGGCGACTTGATCGCAAGGCGCCTCGGCCTTCCGCCGATGGCTGAGGCCGAGCTGCAGAAACGTCTTTACGAAACCCGCGCCGTCGAGCCGTCGCATGCTCTGCACTCGCGCTGGCCGTTCGCCTTCTCGGCGGACGGCAAGGCGCTGAGCCTCACCCATCGCACGCCGCGACCGTGGGCGCACGTGATGGCGAACGAAATCGGCATGGCGACCATGGTCTCCAACGACGGCGAGATTTTCTCCGCCTTTGGCAACGCCCGCCAGAACGGTCTTTCCGCGTTTCGCTTTGACAGCGTGACCAGCGTGCAGCCGGGGCAGATCGTCTATCTGCGCGACCTCGACAGCGGCGAAACCGACGCGCCGGGCTTCGCGCCGTTTCAGCGCGAGGACGCGACTTACGACGCCCTCTATGAACCAGGCGTCGCGACCTTCACCATGACGCGCGGCGATCTTGAAACGGAATATGTCATCTTCGCGCCACCGAACTATCCCGGTGACATGAGACTTTTGACCCTGCGCAATCGCGGGGCGAGCCCAAAGCGTTTGCGCGTCGCGCCATTCTTCGATCTTGCGCTCGAAGACAGTCCAAACGCGAGCATCGACAAGATTCTCGACGAGACGGTTGGGTCGACGCTTCTCTTCAGCAACCCGCAGAACGATTTTGTGCGCGGTTTCGCTTTTGCTTCGACGAGCCTCGATGGGTCGACGACCGAGACCATCCGCGCGCGATTCTTCGGCGGGCCGGGACGCAATATTCTGACCCCCGCGATGGTGGAGAGCGGCGCAAGCGATAGCGCCGCGCGCGACGACGGACGGCGCGTGGCTGCGTTCTGCAGTGAGATCGTGTTGCCGCCCGGGGCTGAGACAAAGGTCGCGATCGTCTTCGGGCAAGCGCCGAGCCGGGAGAAAGCGCTTGCGGCGGCGGCGCGGGTCGGCGTCGCCAGCGCTGAAGATGAACTTGCGGCGACGCGCGCGTCCTGGGCCGAGCGGCTCGGCAAGGTCGAGGTGCATACAAACCGGCCCGACTTCGACAGGCTGGTCAACACCTGGCTGCCCTACCAGCTTTACGCGTCGCGGCTGTTCGGCCGTGTGGGTCCGAACCAACTCGGCGGCGCCACCGGCTATCGCGACCAACTGCAGGACGTGCTGCCCCTTACGCTGCTCGAACCGCGGCTGACCCGGGCGCAGATCGTGTTGCATGCGAGCCAGCAGTTCCGCGAGGGCGACGTGCTCAAGTGGTGGCATCGCGCGCCAGGCGGCGGCACCGGTCTCGGCCAGCGGACCAAGGCGAGCGATCCGCACCTCTGGCTGCCCTATGTTCTCGCTCGCTATGTGCGCGACAGCGGCGATCGAACCGTGCTCGACGAGGTCACGCCTTTCCTCGAGGCCGAGGCCGTGCCTGCGCACGAGGACACCTGGATCGTGATCCCGCGCGTGTCGCGCGAGAGCGCGACCGTGTACGAGCATGCGCGTCTCGCCATCACCTTCACGCTCGAGCATCTGGGGGCGAACGGTCTGCCGCTGCTGCGCGCCGGGGATTGGAACGATGGCATCGACGCGTTAGGCCGGCGCGAAATCGGAACCAGCGTCTGGATGGGTTTCTTCCTCGCCAACGTGCTGGACGGGTTCGCTGGCTTGGCGCGGATCAAGGGCGACGAAGCCTTCGCGACCCGCTGCGAGCAGGAGTTCGCCGCCCAGCAGAAAGCGCTGGAGGCCGGCTGGATGGGCGACCATTATGCGCTCGACTTCGCCGACGACGGGCAAGAGGTTGGCGCGCGCAACGCCATGGCGAACGGCTGGGCCGCCTATTCCGGCGCCTGCGACGACGAGCGCGCGCTTGGCCGCGATCGAGGGCGCCCTGAAGGGGATCGAGCGCGCGAACCGGGTGCTCTTGCTTGAATCGCCGTTCTACGAACACTCGCAGCCCTATCCGGGACGGATCGCCGACTATCCACCCGGAGTGCGAGAGAACGGCGGCCAGTACAGCCACGGCGCGACGTGGATTGTCGATGGGTTCATGCGCCTCGCCGCGTCCGCGCGAGCCAAGGGCGATCGTGAACTGGCGGCTCGGCTTAGCGGGCGCGCCTTCGAGATTTACGAAAAGATTTCGCCCCTGAAAAAGACCGACCCCGAAACCCTGGCGGTCTACGGTCTCATTCCAATTCAGCAGCCGGCGGATATCTACGACGGCTGGGGTCACGGCGGGCGAGGGGGCTGGTCGTGGTACACCGGCTCGGCGGCCCGCATGCTATCGGCGGCCTATGCCTTGCTAGGAATAGGCCAGAAGGACGGCAAGGTCGCGTTACGCGACGATCTCTTCGAACCCAAGGGAGAACTGAAGGTTCTCTCCTTGCGCATCGGGGAAACGACCTGGACGCCCGACGGGAAGCGCTGAGCGGGCAAATCACCCGAAGTTCGCGGGCGTTTCGCCTGCGGCGAGCCAGCGTAGCGTCGCATTTGCCTTAAAACCGATTGAAAGGGCCCGCGCCGTTGCGGCGCAGCGCAGTTTCTGGCAAGAGGCGCCACCAACGAGCCGCGGGAAAGCGCCTGCGGCCTTGCAACGGGGCTTTTACGCATGCTTTTGGGCTTGATTATCGTCTGTGGACTGCTTTCGATTGTCTACGGCGTCTACACGATTAATAGCCTGATGGCGGCGGACGCCGGCACCGCAGCGCATGCAGGAGATCTCCGGCGCGGTGGCGGAAGGGGCGCAAGCCTATCTGCGGCGCCAGTACACCACGATCGCAGGCGTCGGCGTTGTCGTGTTCATTGCTCTTGGGCTTCTGCTTTCGTGGACGGTGGCGATCGGGTTCGCGATCGGCGCCATTCTCTCAGGCGCGGCCGGATTCATCGGCATGAACGTCTCGGTCCGCGCCAACGTGCGCACCGCGCAGGCGGCGACGAAATCGCTCGCCGGCGGTCTCGACATCGCCTTCCGCTCTGGCGCGGTGACCGGTCTCCTTGTCGCCGGGCTCGCGCTTCTCGGCGTGGCTGGTTATTTCGGCATTCTCACCGGCCCTCTCGGCTATGCGCCCTCGGATCGCGTGACGATTGATGCGCTGGTCGCGCTCGGCTTCGGCGCTTCGCTGATCTCGATCTTCGCCCGGCTTGGCGGCGGCATCTTCACCAAAGGCGCGGACGTCGGCGCCGATCTCGTCGGCAAGGTCGAGGCCGGCATTCCCGAGGACGATCCCCGCAATCCTGCGACCATTGCCGACAATGTCGGCGACAACGTCGGCGATTGCGCCGGCATGGCCGCCGATCTGTTTGAGACTTACGCAGTGACAGTCGTGGCGACGATGGTGCTCGCCTCGATCTTCTTCGAGAACACGCCAGCGCTGCTTCCGGCGATGATGTATCCGCTTGCAATCTGCGCCGCCTGCATCGTGACCTCGATCATTGGCGCCTTCTTCGTCAAGCTCGGCGCCAACAATTCCATCATGGGCGCGCTCTACAAGGGCCTCATCGTCACGGGCGTCCTGTCGATCCTCGGACTCGCCCTCGCGACAAGCTATGTGGTCGGCTGGGGCGAGATTGGTACGGTAGCGGGCAAGCAGGTCTTCGGCTCGAGCCTGTTCGTCTGCGGGCTCGTGGGCCTTGTGGTCACCGGCCTGATCGTCGTCATCACCGAATATTACACCGGCACCGGCAAACGCCCGGTCGTCTCGATCGCGCAGGCCTCGGTCACCGGTCACGGCACCAACGTGATCCAGGGCCTCGCGGTCTCGCTCGAAATCGACGGCGCTCCCCGCGCTGGTGATCGTCGCAGGCATCGTTTCGACGTACCAGCTCGCGGGCCTCTTCGGCACCGCGATCGCGGTCACGACCATGCTCGGCTTGGCCGGCATGATTGTCGCTCTCGACGCCTTCGGCCCGGTCACCGACAACGCCGGCGGCATCGCCGAAATGGCGGGGCTGCCCAAGGAGGTGCGCCAGTCGACCGACGCGCTCGATGCGGTCGGCAACACCACCAAGGCGATCACCAAGGGTTACGCGATCGGCTCCGCGGGGTTGGGCGCGCTCGTTCTGTTTGCGGCCTACACCAACGACATCAAGCACTTCACCGACATTGGCGCGCCCTATTTCAAGGACGTCGGCGTCGTCGACTTCAACCTCTCGAACCCCTATGTCGTCGCCGGCCTCATCTTCGGCGGCCTCATCCCCTATCTGTTCGCCGGCATCGCGATGACCGCGGTCGGCCGCGCGGCGGGATCGGTGGTGCTCGAAGTGCGCCGACAGTTCAAGGAAATGCCGGGCATCATGAACGGCACGCAGCGTCCCGATTACGGACGCGCCGTCGATCTGCTGACGCGCGCGGCGATCCGGGAGATGATTGTTCCCTCGCTCTTGCCGGTGCTGGCCCCGTTCGTCGTCTATTTCGGCACATTGTGGATCTCGGGTTCGAAGGCGTCGGCCTTCGCCGCGCTCGGCGCCTCGCTGCTTGGCGTGATCGTCAACGGTCTCTTCGTCGCCATCTCGATGACCTCAGGCGGCGGCGCTTGGGACAACGCCAAGAAGAGCTTCGAGGACGGGTTCGTCGACAAGGACGGCGTGAAGCATCTGAAAGGTTCGGAAGCCCACAAGGCGTCCGTCACCGGCGATACGGTCGGCGACCCCTACAAGGACACCGCCGGCCCGGCGGTCAATCCGGCGATCAAGATCACCAACATCGTCGCGCTGCTGCTGCTCGCGATCCTGGCGAAGTGAGCGGGCACGGGCGGCGCGCGGTTCGCGCCGCCGACTTTGGCCGTGCGCATGCGTGCGACGCGAAGGGCCTACGCGGCGCCGCTCAGGTGAACTTGAACAGGCCGCCCATGATGTTCTTGAGGAAGTCGGGCTCCGAGCCGCCGGTCGGCGTCGTGCGGCTGACGAAGTCGAACACCTTGCCGTCCTTTATGCCGTAATTGGCGATGCGATCGACCTTGCCGCTCTTGTCGAAATAGACCGCAAGAACGTGCTGATCGGTCATCTTGACCGGCAGGAACGATAACGTGTGCTGCATCTTCTGGCCGATATAGTACCAGGCGTCGCCGCCAACGGTCGAGGTGGTCGAGGGCGTGCCGAGCAAGGCGAGCGCCTCCGGCTTGGTCGTCGCGCCAACCTTGACTTGCGACACCGAGTCCTCGTCGACCTGATAGCCGCGGTCGAAGTCGCCCTCATAGCCGAGACATCCGCTAACCGTGAGCGCCGCGCAGAGGGCCAATCCCAACGTGGCTCGACGATGGACCTTCGGCGCCATTTGCATTCCGTCTCTCTTCGACCAGCTCTTCGCCTTGCCAGAGCGTTCGCGGATGCCTAACTCATGAACCCTGACCAGAGCAAGGCGCGAGCCGCAACGCGCGGGGCAATTGTATGATCTTCGCGCAGTGGCGCGCGCGGCGCGCCAGCAAAGCACTCATCGAGCAGATTCGGGGCGAGATCGTGGCCGCGGCGCGCCGCCCGATGCTCTACGAGGCGCTGGGCGCGCCGGACCGGATGGATGGCCGGTTCGAGCTTCTGACGCTGCACGCCGGTCTTGTCCTGCGTCGATTGGCGGCGCTTGGCGGCGCCGCGGAGGGGGTCGCCCAGGACTTGGTGGACAGCCTCTTCACCCATTTCGACGACACGCTGCGCGAGATCGGATACTCGGATATTGGCGTGGCAAAGCGTCTGAAGACGATGGGAAGCGCCTTCTACGGCCGCAACGCTGCTTATGCGACTGCGCTCGACGATTCCTCGCGCGCCGAACTCGCCGCGGCGCTCGCCCGGAACGTTTATGGCGCCACAGGCCCTGAGGCCGGGCCGAAAGCGAGAGCGCTAGCCGACTACATTGCCTCCCTCGACGCCGCCTTGGGGGCGATCCCGATTGAGGCCTTTACGGAAGGCCGCTTTCGTTTTCCGCTTGGCTCGATCGTGGCCGGAGTTTCTCATGACTGAAGAGAGGCTTTTCTCCCGCCTCGTGCGGGTCGACTCTGTTCCCCGCGAAGGTCAAGTCGTAACGATTGAAGCCACTCCCGCCGAGAGGGAAGCGCTCGCGTCGTTCTATCGGCTTCCGGACATCGCAGCCTTGACGGCGACGCTGCGCCTCGTGCCTTGGGGCCGTGGCGGGGCGCGCGTCACCGGGGCTGTTCATGGCGAACTCACTCAAGTTTGCGTGGTCTCGCTCGAGCCGTTTCCCGCGACCGTGGATGAGGACCTGGACGTGCGGTTCGCGCCGCCGATAGCGGCCGATGCGCAAGTCCTTGGCGCAGGAAGCGCAGACGTTTTCGCTCGCGGACGAAGACGAGCCTGATCCCGTCATCGACGGAAAAATCGATCTTGGCGCTCTCGCCGCCGAGTTCTTCGCCCTCGGCCTCGATCCCTATCCGCGCAAGCCCGGCGCAGTCTTGGACGAGGAGCGCACGAACGCAGAGCCAATTGACTCGCCGTTTTCGGCGCTGGCCCAGCGGGACAAACCGGGGTCCAATTAGGGCAAGAATGTTACAAGTGGATGGCGGCCTCGCGGCATTGCATAAAAGTTAGCCACAGGTTAACGTCGTAGCCATACGGGGCGACTTACTAGCTCCGTACCTAGCTTGCGCAACTCAGAAAATGGGTGAGCGCATGGCGATAAGGGAGGGAGCTATGGATCTCATTACTGCATTGGCGGTCAGTATCGGCGTGCTCGGAGGCATCGCGACTTACGTCTTTTTGTCGCCGATCGGAATGGGGCTGCACATCTGGGCGGCTTTCATCGCTTGGGCGACATTCTATCATTGCGGCGGCAAGGAGGCCGGACTCACCAAGGCCATCACCCACCTGATATTCGGCGCGATCATGGCCTACATCGCGCTCCTCTTGGTCACCCAAGTTCCGCTCGGCGCCTCGCTCGGCGTTCCGCTTTGGGCCGGGATATGCGTCTTGATAACAGTTTTCATTCTCGTCTACGCGGCCAAGGCGCCTTTGCTGAGCGATATTCCGGCGTCGGTCTACGGATACGCGGCAACGGCGGGACTTGCACTGGCGGGTAACAAGCTTGGCGCCGTCACCTCGGCGTCGTTGGAAAACCCGTTCATCAACATCGTGATCTCCCTGATCATCGGCGCAGTGCTTGGGTACATTTCCCAGAAGATCGCTCTCGCAATGGCCGAGGCATAGGCGGGGCGAACGACGGGGGCCGGCGAGCTTCACCGACTGGCGGGCGAAGCTCGGCCGCGAGACGGGGATTGCAGCGAATTGTGGAGGGCCCTCGTACCCCCGCGGCAAAGCGCCAGTCTTTCGCCAAGGGATGCTTCGGATAGGCGAACGCGCCGCTCCTTTCTGCGGCGCGGCGCATTGACAAATTTTGGCTGCGACGGCTTTGACGTCGAATTCGCCGCGGTCAAAGCCGATGCTCGTCGCGAACATCCGCCCGCCGATCGCACGGCGTCTGCTCCGTCTAGTAGGCTGCAACCAGGCAAGTAGTTTCTTGCGTTGCCTTGCGCGGCGGAGCCGCTATTGTCGCGCCGCGCCGCGGCCCCGGGCAATGCGGCCCGGGCGGTCGGACAAGGAATGGCGGGCGACATTCGCATAGCGCTGGACGTGATGGGGGGCGATCACGGGCCGACGATCGTCCTGCCCGCCGCGGCGGTCGCGCTCGAACGCCGTCCCGACGTCGAGTTTCTCCTCTACGGCGACGAAAGGGCGATCGGGCCCATCCTGGCGCGTCATCCCGGGCTGGCCGCCAAATCGCACGTTTTTCACACCGACGTCGCGGTCAAGATGAGCGACAAGCCGAGCCAGGCGCTACGCACGGGGCGGCGCGTGTCGTCGATGTGGCAGGCGATCGAAGCCGTGAAATCGGGCGCGGCCGACTGCGCGGTCTCCGCCGGCAACACCGGCGCCTTGATGGCGATGGCGAAGTTCTGTCTGCACACGATGGCGCCGATCGAGCGGCCCGCGATTGCGGCGATGTGGCCGACGCTGCGCGGCGAATTGATCGTGCTCGACGTCGGCGCGACCATCGGCGGCGACGCGCAGCATCTGGTCGATCTGGCGGTCATGGGTGCGGCGATGGCGCGAATCGTATTCCACATTGATTCTCCCACTGTGGGTCTCCTCAATGTCGGGACCGAAGAGATCAAGGGCGTCGAGGAGGTGAAGGCGGCCGGACGGGTCCTGCGCGAGGCCAATCTGCCCAACATGCGCTATCACGGCTTCGTCGAAGGCGACGATCTGGGCAAAGGCGCCGTCGACGTTTTCGTCACCGAAGGCTTCACCGGGAATATCGCGCTCAAGACGGCCGAGGGCACTGCGAGGCAGCTCGGCCAATATATGCGCGACGCGATGAGCCACGACCTCATGTCACGCATCGGCTTCCTGTTCGCGCGCAAGGCCATCGCGGCGCTGCGCGTCAAGATGAGTCCGCGCGCCAGTGGCGGCGTCTTTTTGGGGCTTGACGGCGTCGTCATCAAGGCTCATGGCGGCGCGGACGCCGAGAGCTACGCCGGCGCCGTGGAATTGGCGTATGACATGGTGCATCAGGAATTGCTGGGCAAGATTTGGGAAATGATCGCCCACGCCAACGGCTTCCGTCCCATGCCCACGCATTCGCGCGCCGCCCAGTCTTGATTACGGAAAATTCCTTCTCATGAGCCTTGCATCCCCTCCAACGAGCGTCCGTCGCGCGCGGCGCCCTGAACCGGACGTGTCCCGTGGCGGCGCGCCAGCGTCGATCCGGGTGTGCGTGCGGGGCGTCGGCTCAGCGCTACCCGCGCGCGCCGTTTCGAACGCCGAGCTGGCGACGACAGTCGATACATCGGACGAATGGATCGTGCAGCGCACGGGCATCCGCCAACGCTATGTGGCAGGCCCCGGTGAAACCACGTCGTCGCTCGCGGTCAAGGCGGCTCAGGCGGCGTTGCGCAGCGGGGGTCTTAAGGCCGTCGACATCGATCTCGTCATCGTCGCCACATCGACCCCTGATTACACGTTTCCCGCGGTCGCCACTCAGGTCCAGGCGGAGCTCGGGATCGTCGAGGGCGCTGCTTTCGACCTGCAGGCGGTCTGCAGCGGCTTCGTCTATGCGGTCGTGACGGCGGAGAAATTCCTGCGTTCCGGCTCGCACAAGCGCGCGCTCGTGATCGGCGCGGAGACTTTTTCGCGCCTCCTGGATTGGAGCGACCGCACGACCTGCGTCCTGTTCGGCGACGGGGCGGGAGCGATCGTGCTCGAGGCGCGTGACAGCGACGGCCGGCTCGGCTCGCCCGGCGTGATCGCATCGCGTCTGCGCGCGGACGGCCGGCATCGCGAAAAGCTTTACGTCGACGGTGGACCGTCAACGACCCTGACGGTCGGCCATTTGCGGATGGAAGGCAAGGAGGTGTTCCGCCACGCGGTCGGCATGGTGACCGACGTGATCCAGGGATGCTTCGCCGACGCGGGCGTCACGGCGGACGAGATCGACTGGTTCGTGCCGCATCAGGCAAACCGCCGCATCATCGATGCGTCCGCGGACAAGCTAGGCATTGCGCGCGACAAGGTGATCGTCACGGTCGACCAGCATGGCAACACGTCCGCCGCCTCGATCCCGCTCGCGATCGACGTCGCCGTCAAGGACGGGCGCATCAAGCCCGGCGATCTGGTGATGATCGAAGCCATGGGCGGCGGCTTCACTTGGGGCGCGGCGCTGATCCGCTGGTGAAAGCGCAAGCAGCGCCAGGCGCTAGTCGAACGCGAAAATGCGCTTCCAGTCCTTTTTCATGCTGACGACGATCCAGCCGTCCTTGATCGCCTCGTCGTAAAGCTCCGGGGTAAACCGGCCGACTTTCGTGTCAGGCAGACCCTGCGCGGGCCCGTAGGCGTATTCGCGCGCGCCGTCATCGTGCAGCACCAGCATGGCGAGGCGTACGCCGCCGCCGCCCTTCGTATATTCGAGCATCTGTCTATCGCCGGTCGAGTTGCCGAAAGCGAAATAAGGCCGGCGGCCAATCACGAGATTGATGCCCTCGGGCTTGCCTGCGTTGTCGTCATTGAGCAGGAGCTTCGGCTCCTTGATGAGGATCGGGCCTTTGGCGCCGTATTGAAAGCTAAGCGCGCCCGCAGTGCCGACCACCTGCTCGGGTGGGATGCCATAAACCCGCTCAGAAAAGACGCGCACGAAACCCTGCCCGCCGCCGGTGACGATGTATGTGCGGAAGCCGACGCTGCGGAGATATTTGAGAAGCTCGATCTGCGGCGCATACACCAGATCAGTGTAAGGCCGCTTCCAACGTGGATCGCGCGCCTCGGCGATCCATTTGGCGACCTCGTCGCGGAACGTGTCAACGTCCATTCCGGTCAGGGTCGCGGCGGCGATCTTGACCAGTGATTCGAGGCCTAGCCTTGCGATCGCTTCGCGGTTCGCCGGTCAGCACGGTGCGGAATGGCTCGACCTTGGCAAGCTCTGGCTTCGCCTTCACCACCGCCGGCACCCGATCGAGGCAATAGACGAGTTGCGTATAGATCGGATGCTCGACCCACAGCGTGCCGTCCTGATCGAAGGTCGCGATGCGCTCCGCAAGCGGCACAAAGTTGGGGCTTGCGGCGTCGGTCGTCGCGTGGACGAATTTGACGATCGCTTCCTTGGCCGGCCCAGCGTTCCACGAGGGCAGGGGATCGCTTTCCGCGTCCGCCGGCCCGGCGAGGCTGAGCGCAGCCGCCCCACCGAGCATAAGCGCCGCAAATTCGCGCCGGCGCAGTTCCATCCCGAGTTGAGGAGGGTCCGGCTTAGCCGAGGGAGATGCTCATACCACTGAGGTCGATCGAGAAGCTGAAGCCGACCTGGCGCCCGCGAAGGCGCAACACCACGCCGTTGGCATTGGAAAGCTGCGTGGCGCTTCTGCCGCCCGCCACGGCCATGCCGGCGCCGACGGCCGAGTAGATGCCCGCGATGTCGCCAGGAGCATGAAGGTTCGACGCGGTGCCGACCAGATCCGTCGCCGAGGCGCCGATCAGAGCGCCCGCGCTGATGCCGCCAATTCTCAGCGGATATTGATGTCCCCGGAAGGTTAGGGTGCCGCTGCCGCCGGTCACGCCGAAGATGAAACCGGCGCTGGCGATGTGCAAAGAGACAGAGCCGGTGGCGGCTTCGGCCGGGGCCACGAACGCCGCGGTCGCCAGACCGGCGCCCGACAGAATAAGGCTACGACGCGTAACAATGCCCATGAGAATCTCCCCGATTAGGTTTCGATCGAAAGCCCGCGGTCCAGCACGAGTTTGCCCCAAGCTGTGCGGCGCGGGACGCACCTTACTTCTTTGCGCTCGATTCGCTAGCCCTAAGCAATCGGCGACGCCGCGACCTGGACAGAATGTATCCGTTTAGATCAGGGGCATCTCGTGAGAGACGACCCGCGTGTTGAAAATCGACCTAGCGGCTAATCGCCTGCGCCGATGGTTTGGGCCTCGCCCTCAGGTTGCACCGCCGACCTCGGCGAATGACGATCCAGGGCCCAATTGCGGCGCGTCTCACGCCGCTTTAGGGACATGGAAGACGCCAGGCCCCAACAAAAAGGGCGGCCATTCGGCCGCCCTTTCTGTTCCCAGTGTCGAGTGGGCGAGACTTAGAAGTCCATGCCGCCCATGCCGCCGCCGCCTCCGCCGCCCATCGGCATCGCGGGCTTGTCCTTCGGCACTTCGGCGACCATCGCCTCGGTGGTGATCAGGAGGCCGGCGACCGAGGCTGCATCCTGCAGCGCGGTGCGTACGACCTTGGCCGGATCGACGATGCCGGCCTCGATCATGTCGACGTATTGTTCGGTCTGGGCGTTGAAGCCCCAGGTCTGCGACTTGTGCTCGCTGACCTTGCCGACCACGATCGAGCCTTCGGCGCCCGAGTTCTCGGCGATCTGCCGGATCGGGGCTTCGAGGGCCTTCATGACGATGCTGATGCCGGCCTGCTCATCGGCGTTTTCGCTCTTGAGCCTGGAGACCGCCGCCTTGGCGCGCAACAGCGCCACGCCGCCGCCGGGCACAATGCCTTCCTCGACCGCTGCGCGGGTCGCGTTGAGCGCATCGTCGACGCGGTCCTTCTTCTCCTTGACCTCGACCTCGGTCGCGCCGCCGACGCGGATCACCGCAACGCCGCCGGCGAGCTTGGCCAAGCGCTCCTGCAGCTTCTCCTTGTCGTAGTCGGAGGTGGTCTCCTCGATCTGCGCCTTGATCTGGGCAATGCGACCCTCGATGTCAGACTTCTTGCCGGCGCCGTTGATGATCGTGGTGTTTTCCTTCTCGATCCGGACCCGCTTGGCCTTGCCCAGCATCTGCACCGTGACGTTCTCGAGCTTGATGCCGAGGTCCTCTGCGATCATCGTGCCGCCGGTCAGGATCGCGATGTCCTCGAGCATCGCCTTGCGGCGATCGCCAAAGCCCGGCGCCTTGACCGCCGCGACCTTCAAGCCGCCGCGCAGCTTGTTGACCACCAGCGTCGCCAGCGCTTCGCCCTCGATGTCCTCGGCGATGATGACGAGCGGCTTGCCCGTCTGCACCACCGCCTCGAGCACCGGCAGCATCGGCTGCAGCGAGGAGAGCTTCTTCTCGTGGATGAGGATGTAGGGATCCTCGAGCTCGGCCAGCATCTTCTCGGCGTTGGTGATGAAATAGGGCGAGAGATAGCCGCGGTCGAACTGCATGCCCTCGACGACGTCGAGCTCGGTCTCGAGGCTCTTGGCCTCCTCGACCGTGATGACGCCCTCGTTGCCGACCTTCTGCATCGCGTCGGCAATCATCTTGCCGATCGACTTGTCGCCATTGGCGGCGATCGAGCCGACCTGGGCCACTTCCGATGATTCCTTGATCTTCTTCGAACGCTTGGCGATGTCCTTAACCGCCTCGCCGACCGCGAGATCGACGCCGCGCTTGAGGTCCATCGGGTTCATGCCGGCCGCGACCAGCTTGGCGCCTTCGCGCACGATCGCCTGGGCGAGAACCGTGGCGGTGGTGGTGCCGTCGCCGGCGGTGTCATTGGTCTTCGAGGCGACCTCGCGCACCATCTGCGCGCCCATGTTCTCGAACTTGTCGTCGAGCTCGATCTCCTTGGCGACGGTCACACCGTCCTTGGTGATGCGAGGCGCGCCGAACGACTTGTCGAGAATGACGTTGCGGCCCTTGGGGCCGAGCGTCACCTTGACGGCGTTAGCGAGAATGTCGACGCCGCGCAGCATCTTGTCGCGCGCGTCGGAAGAGAAACGTACGTCTTTGGCAGCCATTGCTTTCAATCCTTAAGAATTTGTCGCAGATGTTGTTGATTTCAGGCGGCTTTCTTGGATGAGGAGGCAGTGCCCTCAATCACGCCCATGACGTCGGATTCCTTCATGATGAGGAGTTCCTCGCCGTCGATCTTGACCTCAGTGCCGCTCCACTTGCCGAACAGGATCCGGTCGCCGGCCTTGAGGTCGAGGGGAACGAGCTTGCCGCTTTCGTCGCGGGCGCCGGGGCCAACGGCGATGACTTCACCCTCTTGCGGCTTCTCCTTGGCGGTGTCCGGAATAATGATGCCGCCCTTCGTCTTTTCCTCGCCTTCGATGCGACGGACGACGACGCGGTCATGCAGGGGACGGAATTTCATGAATGTTTCCTCTTTCGAAATCGCCCGCTTAGGGCGCGCGGACCATAAGTTAGCACTCGCTTTGATTGAGTGCTAACGGCGGTCAAATAGGAGCCAAGCGTTTCGCCGTCAAGTGCTCGTGGCGCTTGTTTTTGCGGCCAAATCGGCCCGCCGGGACCTGACCGGCGCGTCTGCGTGTCGGTCGGACAAGGCGCATTCGCTCGTACACGCGCTCCTGTTCAGAGTTATACCAAAACAGTGCAGAATTCGCTTAGTTCTAAGAGTGTGGGCGCGTCGAGTATTAGAGCCGAAAGGCCTTTGTGCTAAACTTCGGTCTAACCGACCTCTTGGCCGTTTTCGCCATTGGCGACTGCCGCAATTAAGAACGCGCGACATCGTGATCGCTTTGGACCTTGTGCGCCAGCAATGTCGATCTATTTGAGGTAGCAATAGGGGGCGCTTCCGCGGCGCGTCGCGTCGCATACGCATGAAAGGGAGGTCGTTATGACCCCTGGTGCTCTTCGCGCTTCGGCCATCGCGGTCGGCGCAGTCGCTTTAGTATTATCGTTGCCGGTTTCCGCCGCAAATGCGGCGACGGTCACTCACCATTACCCGCATACTGCGACGGTCACGCACCATTACCAGCACTCTGCCCATCCGCGGGTCGCACATGGCGTTCACGGGTACGTCGCCCATAGTCACGTAGTTCATCGGCACTATGCTTGGCGAAACGGACATCGCTACGCCTACTATGGCTATAATCCAAGCGGGGCCGTCGCGGCGGGAGTGATCGCCGGCGCCGCTGGTGGCTATCCGTACTGCGGTGATTACCCCTACGGGCCGTATGACGGCTCCTGCGACGACTATAGTTACGGATATTCTTATCCGTATTACGATTACGGCTTTGGTTTCGGCGGGCCGGTCTTCGTCGGGCGGGGCCATTTCCACCACGGCTTTGATCATGGCTTCCACGGCTTTGATCATGGCTTCGGCTTCCATGGCGGCGGGGCTCATTTCGCGAGCGGAAACTTCGGCCATATGGGAGGCTTTGGCGGCGGCCACGTCGGCGGCTTCGGCGGTGGTCATTTCGGCGGGTTTGGCGGCGGCCATATGGGCGGCTTCGGTGGCGGCCATTTCGGCGGCGGCGGCCACTTCCACTAACACACCCTTCGTCTTACCCCTCGGCTTCGGGCGGCCCTTTGGTCGCCCGATTTTCGTTGGGGAAACCCCGCACCAGTTCGCGAGAAGCCGCCGAATTCGTACGCTTCAGCATGCGTCAGGGAACCCTGCGTCGGCTCCTGCGTTTTCCTTGGCAGAAGGGGACCTTTGGCGCCCCGCACCCACCGATCAGACGAAGGGAGGTCATCATGACCCGCAGTGTTCCTCGAGTTTCGGCCGTCACGCTCGGGCTGGCCGCTTTTGTTTCGCTCGCGCCTTTGTCCGCCGCATTCGCGGATTCGTCCGCCGAGCCAGCGCCTACGCCAAGCGCGCCCGCGTCAACCCCTGCGCCTGTATCGAGCGCAGTCGCCCCGTCGCTCAGTGAGCCGGCGCCTACGCCGAGCTGGGCGGAAGCCGGGCCGGGCGGCGGGACAACGGTCGCTCAGCATCCCTCCGGCCGCTACTCTACCCATCGCCACTACGCAGCCCGCGCGGGCCATCGCTATGGCGACAACCCCGTGGTGACGGCCGCCACCGGCGTGGCTGGCGGCGTCGCCGATCTGGGTTCGATCGCCGCTTATCCGTTCTACTGCTTCCCGAACTACGGCTCCTGCTCCGTCCGCGTGCCGTATCGGTATTGAGGCGGGCGGCTCCCTTCGCCCGGCGCTTAGGCGCGCGGGCCGTTGGGAGCCTTCACCTCAAAACGTAGCGCAAGGAAGTTAAGTCACTGAAATGATTGCCGCGCGCAGCTTGTGCGTGAGCGTGCTGGGTCGCGGAAAGCGGCTGCTAGCTCCGTAGGGAGCTGCAGGCCGCGGCGCGCCCAGGAACCGGGACGATGGAAACGGTTAAGCCGCCTTGAGCAGCCGCTCCACTTCGTTGACCAGATCTCGAAGATGAAAGGGCTTGGAGAGGATCCGGGCGTCCTTGGGGGCGGCATTGTCGGGATTGAGCGCCACGGCCGCGAAGCCAGTGATGAACATGACCTTGATTTCCGGATCCAGTTCGGTGGCGCGGCGAGCAAGCTCGATGCCGTCCATCTCGGGCATGACGATATCGGTCAGCAGCAGTTCAAACGGTTCCTCCCGCAACCGATTGTAAGCAGATAACCCGTTATCGAAGGATGTCACGTCGTAGCCGGCGTTCTGCAGCGCTTTGACGAGGAAGCGGCGCATATCGTTGTCGTCCTCCGCAAGCAGGATCTTCGCGGAAATCTCGACTGGCGTCTGCATCACTCTCCCCTGGCAAGGCTTGCAGCTTTGCGGCGCCCAAGTAAAAATTTATTGAACCCGCCGACAAAGTTCGCATCGCGCCGGGTTTAGGCGATATGGTAAAGCCGAACGGCGCGCTTGGAGCAAGCGTTGGTCGGAGGCCCGATGGAACAGGTCGAGGGAACGGCGATCCAGGACTTCGATCGTCCGTTCGAGACGATCGAGCCGGCCCGGTTGGCTTCTCCTCTCGTTTTCAGTTCGCCCCATTCCGGATCGACCTATCCGCGGCGCTTTCTCGCCGCCTCCCGCCTGGACCCGCTGACCCTGCGCCGCTCGGAAGACGCGTTCGTCGACGAGCTGTTTCTGCCTTGCGTCGCGCTCGGCGCGCCGCTTTTACGCGCGTTGTTCCCGCGCGCCTATCTCGACGTGAACCGGGAGCCTTACGAACTCGACCCGCAGATTTTCGAAGGCCGCTTGCCCGAGTTCGCGAACACCCGCTCGCTAAGGGTTGCGGTCGGGCTCGGCACGATTCCCAGAGTGGTCGGCGACGCCCAGCCGATCTACAAGAAGCCGATCCCGGTCGCCGACGGTCTCAACCGGATCGAGACGCTGTATCTGCCCTATCATGCGCAACTGAAGGCCCTGATTGAGCGCGCGCGGGGATGGTTCGGGGTCGCAGTGCTGCTCGACTGCCACTCGATGCCCTCGAACGCCGCCGACGTCGGCGGACTCGATATCGTGCTTGGCGACCGCTATGGGGCCAGCGCGGCGCCCGCCATCGTTGACATTCTGGAATCGAGCCTCAAGCGCTCGGGTTATCGCGTCCGCCGCAACAAGCCGTTCGCCGGGGGATTTATCACCGAGCATTTCGGCGCGCCCGCGGACGGCGCTCATGCGGTTCAAATCGAAATCGCCCGGGCGCTCTACCTCGACGAGCGCAGGATCGTCCGCACCGACCGCTGGCCCGCGCTCAGGGCGGATCTCTTCGCGGCGGCTAGGGCGCTGGCGCTGGAACTGGGCGGCGGTCCGGAAGCGGGTCGCCTGGCGGCCGAATGAGAGGCGAACCTGGAAACGGGCGCCGGAAAAACGATTGAGCTGGATGCCGCACCGCAACACGATTAAGTGCGGCGCACAAATCCCAAGGGCGGGGAACTTGCGAAAAAAGGAGGCCGCCATGTCGCCATGGCGGCCTTGAGTCTAGGGAGGAAACGCCCAAGGAGGGCATATGCGGCAGATCAATGCCGCACCGCAACAATATCGGTGGTCGTCGCCCCCGTTGCAAGTCTTTTCTTCGCCGAATGGGCAGTCGCTCACTGAATTCGAGGCACTGTGGCATTCCGGTCGAGACTTGATGATAGCGAGAAAAACCCGAGTAACGTCATGTTATCAAGGGTGTAACCCGATATACCTGAGATTTGTAAGAGCCATCCTATCACGAGCCCGGATAGCAGATATGCACAAGAGGCATGACTTTTCACGCGTTTGTGAGGCCTTTGAATGACCGCGGTCGACTTTGCAGCCTTCGTTGACCGACTCGCGCAGGTCTCGGGGGAGGTGATTCTCCCGTTTTTTCGCAGTGCGATTCGCGCGGAGGACAAGTCGCTCGGCGGCGTGTTCGATCCGGTCACCGAGGCTGACCGCGGCGCCGAGGCCGCCATGCGGCGGTTGATCGGGCAGACCTTTCCCGCCCATGGCTTGATCGGCGAGGAATATGGGCCCGACCGTCCCGAGGCGGAATATGTCTGGGTCCTCGACCCGATCGACGGGACCAAGAGCTTCGTATCCGGCCTGCCGACCTGGGGCACTTTGATCGGGCTCATGCATCACGGCCAGCCGGTCTACGGCATGATGGCGCAGCCGTTCACCCGTGAGCGGTTCTATGGCGACGGCAAACGCGCGAGCTTGCGCACCCTCGCCCCCGCGCATGGCGACGCGCCGCCGACGGAGTGGGCGACGCGGAGCCTGCATACCCGCGCGTGCGCCTCCCTTGCCGAAGCGACGCTTATGACCACGAGCCCGTCGCTGATTCGGGATGAGAGCGACCGGGCGGCCTACACGCGGGTCGAAAGGCAAGTCCGCCTCACGCGCTACGGCGGGGATTGCTACGCCTATTGCGCGCTCGCGGCGGGCTTCGTCGACCTCGTGATCGAGACCAATCTCAAACCCCACGACATCGTCGCGCTCGCGCCGATCATCGAGGGGGCGGGCGGCGTGGTGACCACCTGGGACGGCGACAACGCCGCCAGCGGGGGCCGGATCATCGCTGCCGGCGACCGGGCCGTCTACGATGCGGCGCGCCAGCTCCTGCTCCAGGGATAGCCGCGTGACAGCGGCGATTCCCTGGGTCAAGCCTGGAATACAACCAAAGCGCGAACTCCGTTCCATCGAAAGCCAATAAACGTCAATAAACGCCACTAAAAGCTAGTAAACGCTAGTAAAAGAGCTGGCGTTTACTAGCGTTTATTTTTCCGAATTCGGGACTTTTCAATGGGTTACGCCCGATTCAAACAAAAAATTTCGTGTCCCTCCTCTGGTCGCGGCGCTCTGGTTGTAAAAGCCGGCGGAACTCGTCGCTCCTGACACCGCTCGGTTGCGAGTGGCGGCTCTCGGGGTTGGCGACAGAGTTCGTCATCATCGAGGATGATAGCCTCGGTTTCGGCTTTGCGCAGAAAACGCCGCGCCCAATCACCGGTTGTCGATAAAACTTCATCTTTAACAAAGTTCAAGTGTGGTCCGAGGTGTTGCGCGCCGCCAGTCAAGCTCTCAACTTCCGTGTCCATCGCCATGGCGAGGTCGCCCATCCTGATCGTCCCACGGTCGGCGACGTCGGCGGCCCCGCTCAGAGCGTCGAGGAACGCTTTGGTGAATGCGCCGTGACCCCAGCGGCGGTCCTCCAGCGAGTCTCAATTCTTTCGAAGAGGTGAGCACCGTGACTGTGTCCATTGTGACCAGCTTGCTGAGGACGCCCGCGTCCAGTTTGTCCGGGCCGATCCCGCCTGAGTGACAGGCGTCGATGAGCAGAATAACCTTTCCTGCCTCTGCGAGCGTCTGCACGCTCCGCGCAAGATCGGTGACGGACAACGCGGACGCGCGATTGACGTCAGATCCACGCCGTATCCCGAAGGCTTCTCGAAGCGACGCCGGGCGCTGAGAGCGCGCTGAAGTGGGTGGTTAAACCGCGGACCCGACCAGGCCGCGACTACGCTGCCCGCATCTGCCATCGCCAGATTGCAACCGGCCGGACGCGCTCCGGCTCGTGCTTCACGAACTGCAAACCGCGCGAACGCTTGGGATCGCCGATCTCGCGCTCGCCAGATGCGACGTTCAGGCAAAGACCGGCAGCGCCAAGTCGCCTGGCCAAGTGCTGCACGTGCTCGCCATCGGCATCGACAAGTTCGGCGATCGAGCGGGCGGTCTTCATCTCGACTACGCGGACGACGACGCGCGCGACGTGGTGACCGCGCCTTCTCGGAAGCCAGAAGAAAGGATCGTGCAAGCCGAAGTCTCTACGCCGACGTAAGGTCCTGATCCTGACCGCCACCGCGTGATATTCCGCATGGAGAACACGTGGCCGAGAAGTGCGGAAGCGGCTGCGCCGAGGCAAAAAAGCCCCCGCCGCAAGCGCGGACGTGATTCTATCCTTCCGGCAAATCGGGTTTTGGCGAAGCTGACAAGTCGAACGGATGGCCGCCGATCGGGCGTCCTGACCTCGCTTCGGCGAAGGTGCCCTCTCGCGGGTCTGGCTTGCAGGTCAGGTCAGTCCGATCGCATGCCAGCTCGGCCCTGGGCTGGGGCTGACGGGCCCGCCGTCGGCGATCGTGTTTCCGTTCGTGTCCCAATCGAGAACTTGGCCCGTGTTCTTGTTCTGAAAAGGATGTCGTCGGAAGAGCCGGCGCCGCTTCCGATCGCTTGCCAGGCCGTCCGGGGATTGAGGCGTCAGGGTGTTCCTGGCCATCTCCCAGAGCGAGGCTGACCGTCGGTGTTCTGCCAAAGGATGTCAATGGCTGCCCCGCTGGTCGACTGGTCGACGCCCCTTAGGCGACCATCGCTGGTGCTGCCAATTTGGTTCACTGCGAAAGGCGGACGAGAGGTGGGTATGTGCCCACGACAGCTTCCCCTGCGGAATACAACCTGCCGCAGTTGACGGGGCAGCGCTCTCAAGGAACGCACGCCGTCCCGCTTCTTATCGGGTCGGATTCCGCGACGATCAGCAGACGGCGTCTGACGGGGCTCGAAACAGGAAGCTCTAAATCAGCACCACCCAAAAAAGCAGCTGGCGGACGGCATTTGACCCTCCCTGCAAATCGTGATTTGTGCGCCGCACGCACTAAATACCGATTTTCCTTCAGAGTACGCCCCCGTAATGCGGCCCGAACGATACAACGTGCGCGAATCCGAGGCCAAATGGCGCAAGGCCTGGGCGGACGCGCAAATCTTCAAAACCGATAACGACGATCCGCGCCCGAAATATTACGTGCTCGAGATGTTCCCCTATCCGTCGGGGCGCATCCACATGGGCCACGTGCGCAACTACGCCATGGGCGACGTGGTGGCGCGCTATCGGCGCGCGCGCGGGTTCAACGTCCTCCATCCCATGGGCTGGGACGCGTTCGGGCTGCCGGCCGAGAACGCCGCCATGCAGAACAACACCAGTCCTGCGGAATGGACCTACGCCAACATCGCCGCCATGCGCGCGCAATTGCAGTCGATGGGCCTCTCGCTCGACTGGTCGCGCGAGATCGCGACCTGCGATCCGAGCTATTACAAGCACCAGCAGAAGCTGTTCCTCGATTTCCTCGCTGCGGGCCTGGTGGCGCGCAAGAAATCGAAGGTCAATTGGGACCCGGTCGACCAGACCGTGCTCGCCAACGAGCAGGTGATCGACGGGCGCGGCTGGCGCTCGGGCGCGCCGGTCGAGCAGCGCGAGCTCACCCAGTGGTTCCTCGAAGATCACCGACTATTCCGACGATCTCCTGGCGAGCCTCGATCATCTCGAGCGCTGGCCGGAAAAAGTCCGCCTGATGCAGAAGAACTGGATCGGGCGCTCGGAGGGACTGGCGCTTCGGTTCGTCATCGATCCGGCGACGCTTGGCGCGCTCAAGGGCGAATCCGCGACGAGCGAACTCGACATCTACACGACACGGCCCGACACCCTGTTCGGCGCGAAGTTCATGGCGATCGCGCCCGACCATCCGCTGGCCGCGGCGGCTGCGAAGCACGACCCGGCGCTCCATGCGTTCATCGAGGAGACGCGCAGGCTCGGCACGTCCGTCGCCGCGATCGAGACTGCGGAGAAGAAGGGCTACGACACGGGGCTCAAAGCGTTGCACCCGTTCGATCCCGAGTGGCGCCTGCCCATCTATGTCGCCAATTTCGTGCTGATGGATTACGGGACGGGCGCGATTTTCGGCTGTCCCGCCCACGATCAGCGCGATCTCGATTTTGTCCGCGCCTATGGCTTGGGCGTGACCCCGGTGGTGTGCCCGCCGGAGCTCGATCCCGCGAACTTCACCATCGATGACGTCGCCTATGACGGCAATGGCGTGATGATCAATTCGCGCTTCCTCGATGGCATGACGGTCGATCAGGCCAAAGAGGAGGTTTCGCACCGGCTCGAGCAGATGACGCTCGACGGCCAGCCGCAGGCCAAGCGGCAGATCAACTACAAGCTCAGGGATTGGGGGATTTCGCGCCAGCGCTATTGGGGCTGTCCGATCCCGATCATCCATTGCGAGAAGTGCGGCGTCGTGCCGGTCCCGGCCAAGGACTTGCCGGTCAAGCTGCCGGAAGACGTGAGCTTCGATCAGCCCGGCAATCCGCTCAACCGTCATCCGACATGGAAGCACGTCGCCTGTCCGCAATGCGACGGGCCAGCGACCCGCGAGACCGACACGATGGACACGTTCGTCGATTCGTCGTGGTATTTCGTGCGCTTCACCGATCCCCACAACGCGTCGGCGCCGGACGATCCGGCGATGGCCGACCATTGGCTGGCGGTCGACCAGTATATCGGCGGCATCGAGCACGCGATCCTGCACCTTCTCTATTCGCGGTTCTTCACCCGCGCGATGCGCAAATGCGGCTATCTCGGTCTCGACGAGCCCTTCGCCGGCCTCTTCACCCAGGGCATGGTGGTGCATGAGACTTATCGTGGCGGCGACGGCCAATGGCTCGCGCCGTCAGAAGTTCGCGTGGAAGCGGACGGCGGCGACCGGCGCGCCTTTCTCCTCACCGGCGACGCGCCGGTCGAGATCGGCCCGAACGAGAAGATGTCGAAGTCCAAGCGCAACACGATCGATCCGGACGAGATCATCTCGACCTACGGGGCCGACACGGCGCGATGGTTCATGCTCTCCGACTCGCCGCCCGAGCGCGACGTCATCTGGACCGAGGCCGGCGTCCAGGGCGCATTCAAGCAGACCCAGCGCCTGTGGCGCTTGACCTGCGAGATCGAGCGCATTGTCGGGCCGGAGCGACCTAAGCTTCCGAAGCAATACGGCGAGGAGGCGCAGCGCATCCGCCGGCTCGCGCACACGGCGCTGGCCAAGATCGAGGACGAGATCGATCGTCTGCGGTTCAATGTCTGCATCGCCACGATCTACGAGCTGGCGAACGAACTTGGCGCGGCTGTTGGCGCGATAGACAAGACGCCAGTCGCGGATGATCTGCGCGCCGCCTTCGCCGAGGCCGGCGACATCCTCGTCCATTGTTTCGCGCCGATGATGCCGCATCTGGCGGAAGAATGCTGGGAGGCGCTCGGTCACAAGACCTTCGTCGCCCAGAGCCCGTGGCCGGTCGCCGACCGCAGCCTGATCGCTTCGGCCGATGTCACCTATGTCGTGCAGGTCAACGGCAAGAAGCGGGGCGAGCTTACGATCGAGCGGGAGGCCGATAAGGAGCGGGTCGAGCGCGAGGCGCTCGCCCTCGACGCCGTCGTGCGGGCGATGGATAATAAGCCCCGTCGCCGGGTGATCGTCGTGCCGCACAGGATCGTCAATGTCGTGGTCTAGAGGTCTGCCAGTCCTCACGGCGCTCGCGCTCGCAGGCGCGCTCGCCGGTTGCTTCCAGCCGCTCTACAGCGAGACGTCGCACCCGGGGCTGGTGGAGGATCTTCGCGCGATCGAAGTCCAGCCGATCAAAGACCGTATCGGTCATTACCTGGGCGACAATCTGATCACCGATCTGAACGGGACCGGTCAGACGCCAGCGCCGAAGTATAAGCTCACCGTGACGGTCACGACCGCCATCGTCGACGCCTACGGTCAGCTCGCTCACCAACGTCGCGACTTCGGCGACAGTGACCGCCGAGGCGAGGTACACGTTGAACAAGGTCGACGGAGGCGCGCAGGTTCTCACTGGCGTCGCCAACGCGAACGCGTCCTACGATCGCTCCCAGCAGCGCTATAACGATCTGCGCGCCGCGCGAGACGCCGAGATTCGGTTGGCGCGCGCGCTGTCGCAGGAGATCTCGCTGCGTCTCGCCGCGCAGCTCGCCGGGAAAACCTCGTGAGAGCCGCGCCCGGCATTAGGGCGTCGAAAGACGCCAGTCTTTCGACGGGCTATGGCGGGAGTTCGCTAGCCAAACTGCGATGCTGCTGTACGTAGGACAACGGATCGCTCTCTTCGTCGCCACGCTGCTCTTCGCATCGCTGGTCGTCTTCGCGGTCATGCAGATCCTGCCTGGGGACGCGGCGCAGACCATGCTGGGGCCGACCGCGAGCCCCGAGGCGGTCGCGGCGCTCTCGCACAAGCTCGGGCTCGACCTGCCGGCGCCCATCCGCTACGCGCGCTGGATCGGGGGCGCGCTGCACGGCGATCTCGGCCTCTCTTACGCTTATGGCTCGCCGATCGCTCCCTTGATCGCCTCGAGCCTTGCGGTCAGCGCTCCCCTGGCGCTGATGGCCATGGCGCTCGCCGCAATCATCGGGCTTGCCGCCGGCGTCTACGCCGCGGATCGGCGCGGTCGCGCGGGCGATGCGGTGGTCATGGGTTTCAGCCAGGTCGGCATCGCCGTGCCGAATTTCTGGCTGGCGATTCTGCTCGTGCTGGTCTTCGCGGTGACGCTGAGACTCGTTCCGGCGGGAGGATTCCCGGGCTGGGGCCAGCCAGCGAGGGCGTTCGGCGCGCTGATCCTTCCGGCGATCGCGCTTGGCGTCGTGCAGGCGGCGATCGTCACGCGCGTCACCACGGTCGGCGGTGATCGAGGCGCTGAATGAGGACTTCATGCGCACCGCGCGCGCCAAAGGCGTCTCGCGTCGCGCCGCGCTCTGGCGCCACGCCCTGCCGAACGCGCTGACGCCCATCCTCACCATCATGGGACTGCAATTCGCCAACCTGATCGCGGGCGCGATCGTGGTCGAGAATGTGTTCGTTCTGCCGGGTCTGGGCCGTCTCATGCTGCAGTCGATCTCCAACCGCGACACATTGGTGGTTGAGAATGGGGTGATGCTGTTGGCGATGATCGTGATCGGGCTGAACTTCGTCGTCGACCTCGCCTGCGCCGCGATCGATCCGAGGCTGAGGGCGCCCGCCGCGTGACCTTGTCCGCCCGGCTTCGCCCGCGCGGGGGCTTCAGCCTTTGGCTTGGCGCCGCGCTCGTCGCAACGCTGATCGCCGCTGCCGCACTGTCGCTCATCTGGACGCCTTATCCGCCGACTGCGATCGATATTCCCCACAAGCTCGCGCACCCTTCCGCGGCTCACTGGTTCGGGACCGACAATCTTGGCCGCGACGTCGCTTCGCAGATTCTCGCCGGCTCTCGCGTCTCGATTCTGGTCGGCGTGATCGCGGTCGGTATCGGTCTCGTCTTCGGAATCGTTCTCGGCCTGATCGCGGCGTTTTCCAAGGGCCTCGTCGAAGACGGACTCATGAAGCTCAGCGATTTCGTCTTCGCGTTTCCGGCCCTCCTTTTGGCGATCATGCTGACTGCGACCTTTGGCCCGGGCGTCGTCAACGCCATCATCGCCATTGGAATCTATAACGTGCCGATCATCGCGAAGCTCACGCGCGCCACCGCCAACGGCGTTCTTTCGCGCGAATACGCACTCGCCGCTCGCGCCGCGGGGCGCGGCCCGATCGCGATCGCGATCGATCACGTGCTGCCCAATATCGCGCCCGCGCTGATCGTTCAGGCGACGATTCAATTCGCGATCGCCATTCTCGCCGAGGCGGCGCTATCCTACCTGGGCCTCGGCGCGCAGCCGCCTGAGACCTCGTGGGGCAAGATGCTCGCCGACGCGCAGAACGTTCTCTACAACGCGCCGCGGCTCGCGCTCTATCCGGGCATCGCGATCGCGCTCAGCGTGCTCGGCCTCAATCTGCTCGGCGACGGATTGCGCGACGCGCTCGATCCGAAATTGAAGGCCCGGAGCTAATGCTGCTCGAGGTCTCCGAACTCGCTGTCGACGTGGCGACGCGCCGGAGGATTTCAGCGCGTCGTCGACCGGACGTCGTTTTCGATCGCCGAGGGCGAGAGTCTCGGGGTGGTTGGGCGAATCCGGTTCCGGCAAGACGATGACGGCGCTTGCGCTGATGGGCTTGACGCCCGAGGGCGCGCAAATCTCGGGTTCGATCCGCTTCGAGGGGCGAGAGCTGGTCGGCCTCGACGAAGACGGAGCTGCGCAAATTGCGCGGCGATCGGATCGCCATGATCTTCCAGGAGCCGATGACGGCCCTTAATCCGCTGCGACGCGTCGGCGCGCAAGTCGCCGAGCCGCTCATGCTGCATCGGGCTTTAAGCAAGCGCGAGGCGCAGGCGCGCGCAGTCCAGCTGCTCGATCATGTGCGGCTGGCCGAGCCGGAACGTGCGGCGCGATCGTACCCTTTCGCGCTCTCCGGCGGCGAGCGTCAGCGGGCGATGATCGCCATGGCGATCGGCTGTTCGCCGCGCCTCGTCATCGCCGACGAGCCGACGACGGCGCTCGACGTCACGGTGCAGGCGCGCATTCTCGCCCTGATCGACGGGCTACGCTCGGAATCGAAGATGGCGATCCTGCTCGTGAGCCACGATCTTGCGGTGATCGCCGGGACATTGCGACCGGGTCATCGTCATGTACGCGGGCGTGATCATGGAGAAGGGGCCCGTCGAGGCCGTACTTGCGTCGGCCCAGAAACCCCTACACGCTGGCGCTGCTCGAAGCGCGCCCGCGACCGGGCGCGCCGCGCGGCGCTCGGTTGAAGACCATCCCAGGCGCGCCGCCGGTCGCGCACGACCATCACGTCGGCTGCCCTTTCGCCGGCCGATGCACGCTCACCATCGACATCTGCCGCACGACGGCGCCGCCGGAGGTCGCCTTCGGCGCCGGCCACATCTCGCGCTGCCATCGCGCCAGCGAAGTGGGGCTTGCGCCATGAGCGAAGCGCCGCTGCTTGAGGTCTCGTCGCTCGTCAAAACTTATCGCTCGCCGGGGGTAGGCCCGTTTGCACGCAAGAACGCTCGCCCGGCCTTGGCCGGGGTCAGCTTCTCGGTGCAGCAAGGGCGCTCGTTCGGCATCGTCGGGGAGTCAGGCTCCGGCAAGTCGACGCTCGCGCGCATCGCGCTGGCGCTCGACCGGCCCGATTCAGGCGTGGTGCGCCTTCAAGGGCGCTCGCTGTTCGATTTGTCGCGACGCGAATTGCGCGAAGCACGGGCGCATATGCAGATGGTCTTCCAGGACCCCTACGGTTCGCTCGACCCGCGCCAGCGCGTCGAGAAGATCGTGGCCGAGCCGCTGGCGGCGCTCGGCGGAGCGACGGGCGCGGAGCGCCGCGCGCGAGTTCAGGCCTCGCTCGAGGCCGTCGGCCTCAAGGCCTCCGACGCCTCGAAGCATCCGCATGAGTTTTCCGGCGGCCAGCGCCAGCGCATCGCCATCGCGCGCGCGCTCATTACTCGGCCGAGGCTGGTCATCGCCGATGAGCCTGTGTCGGCGCTCGACGTTTCGGTGCAGGCGCAGACGCTCAATCTGATGAGCGATCTCGAGCGCGACGCCGGCGTGACCTTTCTCCTGATCAGCCACGATCTCGCCGTCGTCGCCCATATCTGTGAGACGACCGCGGTCCTGTACCGCGGGCGCATTGTCGAGATCGGCGAGACAGACGCTCTATTCGCCAATCCGGCGCACCCCTATACGCGCGAACTGGTCGACGCCACGCCGCGCCTCGACCAGCCAATGCGCGCGCCGCTCCAGCCGGCGAGCGGCGGCGCCGAAGCTGCCGAGGGCTGCCCGTATGTCGCGCGCTGCGCGTTCGCACGTCCCCGCTGCCGTGAGGAGGCGCCAAGGCTTGAAACGAAGGGCGATGGGAGCCGCAAGGTCGCATGCCACTTCCCTCTCGATTAGGTCAGCGTCGCTGACATTAATGTAATGATTTATTACATCCGAAAGCTCTTGCACGCCGGTTGGCTGCTCCCAATCTCATACCCGCGCCGGCGACCGCTCTCTTTGTAGGTCGCGCGCGAGAGGATATGGAGGCTCGGTATGGGCACTGCAGATGGCGCCATGGGTGGTTCGTACGGCGCGCGAGAGTTTGGCGCGAGCGATTGGGCTGGCGCGCGCTGGCGGCAGAGCGGTGGGTCGCGCTGGTCGGCGTTCGAGATCATCGCGATGGTTCTTGGGTTCATTGTCTTTTGGCCGATTGGTCTTGCGATCCTCGGCTATAAGTTCTGGCAGCGTCGTTACGGCGGGCCTGACCTTCAGACGCTGGCGACCAGCAAATGGCAGGATGCACGCAACATGATGTCGAGCAATTCTTCCTCGTGGGGCTGCGGCGCAGTGAACCGCGCGAGCCGCGCCTACGGCGCTCCGACCGGCAACGCCGCTTTCAACGAATGGCGGACTGCCGAACTCACACGGCTCGACGAGGAGCGCCGCAAGCTTGACGAAGCGCAGCGCGAATTCTCCGAATATGTCGATGCGATCCGCCGCGCCAAGGACCGTGAGGAGTTTGACCGCTTCATGGCCGAGCGTCGGGCTCGCCCTGCCGGCGGCGGCTCGAACCCGAACTGAGCGTCGGGACTTTCTAAAGGTTGCGTTTTAGGTCCCTTCTCCCCTGACCGGGGAGGAGGGACTTGTGCTTGACGCTCTTGCGTCCTGCGGTGCTATGCTGAGGCCTCCCTCGCCAGCCTCGGAGCGTTCCATGCGCCGCGCCCACCGCCTTATCCTCACGCTCGGCCTCGCCCTTATGGCGTCGACCGGCCTTGCTCTGGCCAAGGACACCGTGACGATCGGCATGGTGCTGGAGCCGCCGGGGCTCGATCCGACCAGCGCGCCGGCGGCGGCGATCGGCGAGGTCACGCACTACAACATCTTCGAGGGCCTGACGAAGATCAACGAGGACTTCTCGGTCACGCCGCTTCTGGCCGAGAAATGGACCTTTTCGCCCGATCTCAAGACGCTCACCTTCACACTCAAGCCGAACATCAAGTTTCAGGACGATGAGCCTTTCTCGTCCAAGGACGTCAAATATTCCTTCGAGCGGTACGCCGCGACGGAATCGACAAACAAGGACAAGGCCTTCTTCGCCTCGATCGAATCGATCGACACGCCCGATCCCATGACCGTGGTGCTCAACTTCAAGCAGCCGAGCTTCGAGGCGCTTTATCACCTGGGCATGGATACCGCGGTCATCCTCGACGAGAAGAGCGCGACGGCCGCTGCGACGAATCCGGTCGGCACCGGACCTTACAAGCTCTCCTCCTGGGAAAAGGGTTCGTCGATCGTGCTCGACAAGTGGGACGGCTTTCGCGACGCAGCGAATATCCCGATCGCCCACGCGACCTTCCGCTTCATCTCCGATCCCTCCGCCGCAGTCGCGGCGATGCTCGCGGGCGATGTCGACGCCTTCCCGCGCTTCGCCAACAACGCAGGCGCTCGGACCAGTTCAAGAGCGATCCGCGCTTCCAGGTGCTGGTCGGCGGCACCGAGGGCAAGACCATCCTCGGCATCAACAACAAAAAGAAGCCGCTTGACGATGTGCGCGTGCGTCAGGCGATCGCTTATGCGCTCGACCGCAAGGCGATCATCGACGGGGCTCAGAACGGCCTCGGCGCGCCAATCGGCAGCCATATGACGCCCAACGATCCCGGCTACATCGACCTGACGGGCATGTATCCGCACGATCCCGAGAAGGCGAAGGCGCTGCTGAAGGAAGCGGGCGTCACGACGCCGCTCGAGCTCAGCCTCATCCTGCCGCCGCCGCCTTACGCGCGTCAGGGCGGCGAGATCATCGCCGCTCGAGCTCGCCGACGTCGGGATCAACGCGAAGATCCAGAACGTCGAATGGGCGCAATGGCTGAGCGGCGTCTACAAGGACAAGAACTACGATCTGACGATCATCAGCCATGTCGAGCCGCTCGACATCGGCATCTACGCCAATCCCAACTATTACTTCCAGTACGACAGCCCCGCGTTCAAGGCGATCGACGAGAAGGTGACGTCCGCGCCGAACCTCGACGCCTACAAGGCGGCGCTCGGCGAAGCGCAGAAGAAGCTCGCCGAGGACAGCGTCAACGCCTTCCTGTTCCAGTTGCCGAACGTGACCGTCGCCGACGCGAAGCTCAAGGATTTGACGATCATCAGCCATGTCGATCCCCTCGACATCGGTATCTACGCCAATCCGAACTATTACTTCCAATACGACAGCCCGGCCTTCCAGACTATATACTCCAAGGTGACGTCGGCGCCTGATTTCGAAGCTTACAAGACGGCGTTGCGCCAGGCACAACGGAAACTCGTCGAGGACAGCGTCAACGGCTTTCTATTTCAACTACCGAACGTCACGGTCGCCAACGCGAAGATCGAAGGCCTGTGGAAGAACGCGCCGATCTTCGTCAACGATCTCTCGACGATGGCGTGGCAATGACCCAGCACGCGAGGACAGTCAAAGGCGGTGAGCACGCAACCGTTCCGCATGTCGGCGCTCGAGCTGCTGCGCCTCTACCGGACGCGTGAATTGTCGCCGGTCGAGGCGATGGCTTCGGTGATCGAGCGCGTCGAAGCGTACGAGCCTCACATTCATGCGACCTTTCTTTACGCTCCTGAGCGCGCGCTGAGCGAGGCGCGCGCGTCCGAAGCGCGCTGGGCCAGGGCTGAGCCGATCGGGCCGCTGGACGGCGTGCCGGTGACGATCAAGGACAATATCGCGACGCGCGGCGATCCCAAGCCGGTCGGCACCGCGGCGGAAGACATGGCGCCGCAAGAGGCGGACGCACCGCCCGCCCAGCGCCTGCGGGAGGCGGGCGCAATCATGTTCGCGAAGACGACGATGCCCGATTACGGCATGCTGTCGTCGGGCGTGTCGAGCTTCCATCCGCTTGCGCGCAACCCGTGGAAGCTCGACCGCAATCCTGGCGGCTCGTCGTCAGGCGCGGGCGCCGCGGCTGCGGCCCTCTACGGCCCGCTTCATCTCGGCACCGACATCGGCGGCTCGGTGCGTTTGCCGGCGGGCTGGTGCGGCATCTTCGGCCTTAAGCCGAGCGGCGGCCGGATCCCGATCGATCCGCCCTACACCGGCCGCGTGGCCGGTCCGATGACGCGTGACGTCGACGACGCCGCGTTGATGATGGCGACCCTGTCCCTGCCGGATGTTCGGGACTATGCGAGCCTCAAGTACGAGAAGCTTGACTGGGTGGTCGAGCCGGCGTCGCTCAAGGGGCTTAAGCTTGGCCTTCTGCTGGAAGCGGGCTGCGGCGTTGCGCCGACGCCCGAAGTCAAAGCCGCCGTCGAGCGCGCGGCGCGGGATTTCGAGGCTGCGGGCGCGCATGTGGAGCCGCTCAAGCCGTTCCTCACCCAGGACATGCTCGACGGGCTCGACAGGTTCTGGCGCGCCCGCGCGCTCAGCGACATTGGCGCCTTGCCGGCTGAGCGGCGCGCGCTCGTGCTGCCGTTCATCCGCGAGTGGGCGGAGTCCGCGGCGGGGTTTTCGGGCGTTGAGGTGTTCCGCGGGTTCGATCAGATACCGGTTATGCGAAAAGCGGCTGTCGCGGCGACCGCGCCATTCGACTGTGTGTTGTCGCCGACTGCGCCCATGACTGCTTTTCCCGCCGAATGGCCGTCGCCCAGCCGCGACCCGCTCAAACCGTTCCCGCAAGTCGGTTTCACCGTCGCCTTCAATATGTCCGAGCAGCCGGCGGCGTCGGTCAATTGCGGCTATGATTCCGAGGGCTTGCCGATCGGGCTGCAAATTGTCGGCCGCCGATTTGACGACCTCGGCGTGCTGGCGATCGCTCGCGCCTTCGAGGCCATTCGGGCGTTCGAGGCGAGGCCTTGGCCGGAGCCGCCGGCGGCCTGATCGGGTCGAGAGGCGAGATCGTTCTTGGCGTCGTTGTCGGGCCGTAGCAAAGCGCGTAGAAGGCGTTGCGTCTGAAATTTTCGCGCCATTTTTTGTGACAGGGAGGATTCGCCGATGAAAAAGTTCATGGTCCTATACATGGCCAACGCGGCCGACTTTGAAAGGATGATGAAGGAGTCCACGCCCGAGCAACAGAAGAAGGGCATGGAGGGGTGGATGAAATGGATGGGCGATCACAAGGCGTCCCTCGTCGATGGCGGGGCGCCTCTGGGCCAGACCAAGCGAGTCGACGCCAAAGGCGTTTCCGATACCAAGAACGGGATCGGGGGCTATTCGATCGTGCAAGCCGACAACGCGGAAGCCGCGACAAAGCTCTTCGGCAAGGATCATCCGCATCTCCAGATTCCCGGCGCCTGGGTCGAAGTCATCGAAGTCATGCATATTCCCGGAATGTGAGAGGCGTGATTCGCCGCGCAAGATCACGCGTGACTTGGGGGAAGACATTGAGAGCCTTGGTCCTCGCCGCCGCGGCCGCTATCCTCGCGGGCTCGCCCGCTCGCGCTCAGGATTGCGGCAAGAACGGCGAAGGCTTCGGCGCTTGGCTCGCGTCCTTTAAGCGGGTTGCGGTCGGCAACGGCTTGTCGCCGAGGGCCGTCGATGCAGCGCTCGATGGCGTCGCTTATGACCCTGCGGTCAAGCGGCACGACGGCGGCGCGGCCATGTTCGGGCATAACTTCGCGGGATTCGCCGCAAGCCATGTGACGCCGGGCATGGTCGCGCGAGGCAAGGCGGAACTCAGAAGATACGCCGAGCCGCTGGCGAAGATCGAGCAGCGTTTCGGCGTGCCGGGGCCAGTGCTGGTGGCGATCTGGGGCCAAGAGACGAGCTTTGGCGGCGATAACGGCTCCTATCCAACCTTTACCGCGCTCGCGACGCTCGCCTATGATTGCCGTCGCGCGGATCGTTTCCGCGCCGAGCTTATCGATGCGATCGCCCTCGTCGACCGCGGCATCGTGACGCAGCCGCGTCAATTGCACGGCGCCTGGGCGGGCGAGATCGGCCAGACGCAGCTTATGCCCTCGGCCTATCTCATGTTCGCAACGACCCCTGACGGCTCGGGGACCCCGGACCTCATCCACAATTCCGCCGACGCGCTTGCTTCAACCGCGGCTTTCCTCAGGGGGCACGGCTGGCAGCCGGGCGCGGGCTGGAACGAAGGCGAGCCCAACTTTGCCGCTATCCTGCAATGGAACTCGGCTGAGGTTTACGCAAAGACAGTCGCGCTGTTCGCAGATCGGCTTGCGGGGAAGTAGAAGCCGGGACGGCGAGCCGAAGGCTGGAGCTTATTCGGCCGTTACGCCGAGACTGGTGCGAGTTCCGGGCGAGCTGGAAAATCCTTAACCGTGGCTGGTTAGAATATCGCGCGTGACCGTTGTCGTCCCGCGCTCCCTTTCCTTGCCGCCTCGGTCCGCCAAGCGAAGTTTCGCGGCGTTCGCGGGCCTGGCGCTGATCGCGTCGGTCGCTTTTCTCTTCTGTCGCCTTGCGCCAGGTGAGCCGGCGATCGTCCCGACAGGCTTTGCCGCCGTCTCCGGTCTCGCGGCGCTTGCGTTGGCCTTCACGCTGAATGATGCGGCGCTACCCAAGTTCACAAGGGCGGTTGCCGCTGGTGTCGGACTTCTTCTGCTTTGCGCGCTCCTCGGTCCCGAGCCAAGGCTGAGGCTCGCCAGTTTCGCTTCCGCTGCGTTCGGCCTCGGGCTTGCTTTGTGGCTCGCCCGCACCGCCGGGGCGCGCCTCAAGGTTTCATGGCCGCTGGCGGCGCTGTTCGCCGTTACGCTTGGGCTGCTGTCGGCCTATGCAGCCTATCTCGTGCTCGCCTCGCGCGATCTGATGATCGCCGACTTCATGACCTATCGCGGCATTGCGATTATGGTCGCGCGGCTCATCGACGCGGGAAACTGGCCGTTGCTGCTGACGGCCGGCGTCCAGTCCATTACGCAAGACTATTCCTGGGCGCCGGCATTGGTCCCAGGCCTCCTGCTGGCGCTGACCGAGCCGACGTCGCGCGCGGTCTCCACCTTCGGAGTGCTCGCCCTCTACGCCGCGCCCGCCGCTTTGGCGCTAGCGGTGCTGGCGCGCGATTGCGCCCGCCGGGCAGGGCTTGTGCGTGAGCAGCCGGCGATTGTCCTCGCGCTCGGCGTCGCCGCGGTGCTCGTTGCTTACCCTGCGGCAATCGCGGTCGCGGCGCGCGGCATGCCCGATGTCGGCGGTCTCGTACTGGTGGTCTGCGCGCTCAGGCTGGCCGAGCGCCTCGCCCGACTGATCGCGCTGGGCGAAGGACACGACGCGCGCGTTGAGCCCATGATGCGTCGCGTCGCCATGGCTCTGGCGCTGACTCTGTACGCGATGTTCGCCTTCCGGCGCTGGTATGCATTCGCCGCGGCGGGAATCGTCGTCGTGCTGGCGCTCGAGGTCGGTTCGATCGCGTTTCGCCAGGGCGTGCGCTTTCGCTGGAAGGACGCGATCGTGGCGGCCGCGCTCGGCGCTCTCACGCTGCTCGCGCTCTTGAGCCCGGTCCTCGTCGATTGGGCGCCGAACCTCGGCGCGCATGACTACGGCAACATCTATGCCGGGTACCGCAAGCCTCCGGACGTGTTCCTGCGTGAGCTCGGCGATTGGGTCGGAATAATCCCTGCGCTCGCTGCGCTGGCCGGCGCGGCGTTCCTTTGGGCGCGCTCGCGCGACACGCGCCTGCTGCGTCTGACCCTTGGCGCCTCCGCAATGGCGGGCGCGTTGTTCTTGCGCATCCAGACGCCCTACGTCCATCATCTCGATCTCATCGCGCCGGCGATCGTCGTCCCCATCGCAGCTTCGCTGATGCTTCTCTTCGCGCGGGCGCCGCGCATCGCGCTTCTCGGCACAGCCACGCTTGGCGCGATCACGCTCTCTCCGCTAGCCGCGGCGCTCAATCCGCTTTGGCTCGCGCCGATCGCCGGATTGCCGCGCGCCCAGCGTGTCGACCTCGACGAACTTAAGCGCCTAAAGGATTGGGTCGATGAGCGCGCGCGGCCGGACGCCAAGGTCTGCGGCCTCGGCTCGAGCTATACGTTCAGCGGCCAGCTGATCGGCGAGTTGTGGCAGCTCCGCCCGGAGCGGGGTCTGAGCGGGCCCAAGCTCGGCGCCGCGATGCCCGACGTCGACACGGTCGACGGGCCGCCGGGAGAGGCGCTTAGGGACTGCGCCATCATCATCGTCGGCGATCCGATCCAGACCCACCTTGATCCCGATTATCAGCAGACGGTCATGCTTCCATCGAGCGAAATGCTGACGGGGCAGGGGATCGGCGCGAAGTTCCGCCGCACGGGCGAGGTCTTCCATCTGGAGAAGGGCGTAAGCGCGGTCGTGTTCGAGCGCCAACGCCACTGGACGATGCGGACATCACCGCGCTCCAAGCGCACTGGAGGGCGGCGCGCGCGGCGCTTGGGTTCGATGAAGGCGAGCGACGCTAAGGGCGGCGCCGGCTCGAATGGGCTACTTGCCGCTTGGTCTGCCGACGCCCGCCGTCGCAACCGTGTGCTCGGCGATCATGAGTTCCTCGTTGGTCGGGATCACGAAGACGATCGTCGGCGAATTCTTGGCGCTAATAATCTGGGCGTTGGCGCGGTTCGCCTCGGGGTCGAAACGGATTCCCATCCATTCCATGTCCTCGAGCGCCGCCTCGCGCACCTTCCATGAGTGTTCGCCGATGCCTGCTGTGAACACGATCGCTTCGGCGCCGTTGACTGTCGCTGAAAGGCTTGCGAGTTCGCTGTCGAATGCGGGAGACGAAATAAGCGATGGCGTCGCGCGCGGCTGGGCTGTCGGACGCCTCGAGCTCGCGCATGTCCTGCGACAAGCCTGACATGCCCTTGAGCCCCGAGTTCTTCCATAGGAGATCGGATATCGTCGTCGGCGCTCATCTTCTTTTCGGTCATGAGATAAAGCACCACGCCCGGGTCGATCTGGCCGCAGCGGGTGCCCATGGCCAGCCCGTCGAGCGCGGTGAATCCCATCGTTGTGGCGACGGCGCGGCCATCATGGACCGCGCACATCGAAGCCCCGTTGCCGAGATGGGCGATGATCACGTCCTCGCGCGCGATCTGTGGCGCGATCGTGCGCAGCTTTCGGGTGATGAACTCGTAGGAAAGGCCGTGAAAGCCGTAGCGACGCACGCCCTCGTCATAATAGGAGCGTGGCAGAGCGTATGTGTCGTGGACGAGGGGATGTGTGCGATGGAAAGCGGTGTCGAAACACGCGACTTGCGGTATCGACGGAAAAGCTTTCATCGCCGCTTCGACGCCGGCGACATTGTGCGGCTGGTGGAGCGGCGCGAGGGGAATGAGCGCTTTGAGCTTGGCGAGGGTGGCGGCGTCAATCTTGACGGGCTCGGAATAGTCCGGCCCGCCGTGCACAATGCGATGGCCAACCGCTGCGACCGAAGAATCGTAGCCTGCCTTCTTGAGCCAATCGAGAATGGCGCCCATGGCCGCTGCGTGATCGACGCGGACGTGCGATCCGTCGAAACTGAGCTCGGTCGTTTCGCCTGAGGTTGTCTTGACTTCGCCCTTCGCGGTCGCGCCGATACCCTCGATCTGCCCCGAGGCCAGCAGGTTCGGGTCGCCTCCGTTGGCAAGGCGAAAGGCTGCGAACTTGAGCGACGACGAACCGGCGTTGAGAGTGAGGACCACCGAATCCAAATGCGTCACTCCGCCGCTTTGGCGACCGTCGGTTCGTCACGAACCGCGCGGCCTTCCCGGCGCCAGTATTCGTACAGTCGGACCAGCGCAGCGGAGACGAGCCGGGCGTGATCGTAACCGCCTCGGCTCGTCGCCATGACTGGCGCTTTGTCCCCAAGCGTCAGTCCGCCGCTTCCGCCCGCGCGACGAATGCCGGAACCTCTAGCACATCGGCGCGACCGCGGCCGCTAGCGAGGCGATCAGCCTCGGTCGCGCTGGGCACACGATGAGTTGAATGTGGTGACGGCTGAATGAAGAGCGGCGCCTAAGCCGGCCGCCCGCTTGCTCGCCTGCGGAGCCCGCCGCATCGGGCTCGCTAGGCAGACTTGATTCTGCCGGGACTATGCTGTCTTAAGCTGCCGCGCACGGGACGCCTGCCCGCGACCGAGCCGCCGGGACCATAGATGAACTTTTCCCAACGCCTGACCTTTCTCTTTTCGGCGCCGATGTTCGACGCGGATGACCTCGAGGGCCTCAGGGTCAACCAGATCATCACCGCCATCGAACGGATGGGATTCCAGGTCATCAAGGCGCGGCGTCTCGAGGACGCCGAGATCGCCGTGCAGACCGACGCGGCGATTGGCTGCATGGTCGTCGACTGGGGCAAGAAGGGTATCGAGGGGAAGGCCGCTTCGCTTATCAACCTCATGCGCAAGCGTGGCCTCGACATGCCGATCGTCGTGCTCGTCCGGCGCAAGCGCTTCGAGGACATTCCGGTCGAAGTGCTGGACTTCATCGACGGCTATGTGTTCCTCGCCGAAGAGACGCCTGAGTTCATCGCCAGAAACCTGGTCTCGCGCCTCAAGCAATACGCCGACACGCTGAAGACGCCGTTCTTCGGCGCGCTCGTCGACTACCAGGAAGAAGGCAACCAGTTGTGGACCTGCCCGGGCCACAACGGCGGGGTCTTCTACAGCCGCAGCCCGATCGGGCGCATCTTCGTCGAGCATCTGGGCGAAGCGGTCTTTCGCGACGATCTCGACAATTCGATCCTCGAACTCGGCGATCTCCTGACCCATGAAGGGCCCGCGCTTCAGGCGCAGAAAGAGGCGGCGGCGATCTTCGGGGCGGAGAAAACCTATTTCGTGCTCAACGGCACCTCGTCGTCCAACAAGATCGTCTGCACCAATCTGATCGCCGAGGGCGACCTCGTGCTGTTCGACCGCAACAACCACAAGGCGGCTCACCAGGGAGCGCTGCTGATGGGAGGCGGCATTCCGATCTACCTCTCGACCGACCGCAACGCCTATGGGCTTATCGGTCCCATTCGCCCCGAGGATCTCGACGAGACTGCGATACGCGAGCGCATTCGGGACAACCCCTTGGTGACCGACAAGGAGGCGTGGAAACGCGAGCGCCCGTTCCGCGCCGCGGTGATCGAACAATGCACCTATGACGGCACGATCTACGACGCCGAGCGCATCGTCGAGCGCATCGGGCGCCTCTGCGACTACGTGGTGTTCGATGAGGCCTGGGCGGGCTTCATGAAGTTCCATCCGCTCTACGAGCGACGGTTCGCCATGGGCTTGCGAGACTTAAGCGAAACCTCTCCAGGCGTCATCGCCACCCAGTCGGCGCACAAACAGCTCGCGAGCTTTTCGCAGGCGTCCCAGATCCATATGCGCGACCGGCACATCAAGGGCCAACGCCGGCGCGTCGAGCATCGCCGCTTCAACGAAGGCTTCATGCAATTCGCCTCGACGTCGCCGTTCTATCCGTTGTTCGCTTCGCTCGATGTCGGCGCGCAGATGATGAAGGGTCGGTCGGGAGAAGTCCTGTGGGACGATGCGATCCGGCTCGGAATTGAATTGCGCAAGAAATTGCGCGCCGTCCGACGCGAGTTCGAGGAGAAGGAGCGAGACCCTGCGCGGCGCTGGTTCTTCGATCCGTTCGTACCGCAGCGCGTCTCCATCCGGGACGCCGCGCTCGAGAACGCGGCTCACGATGTGCCATGGGAAAGCGTGTCGACCGAACTGCTCGCTCGCGATCCGCGCTATTGGGCTCTCGCGCCGGGCGAGACGTGGCACGGCTTTCAGTCGCTTGAGCCGGGTTTCGCCATCACTGATCCCGCCAAGCTCACCCTGCTTACGCCCGGCTTCGACCGCGCGACAGGCGCCTATGAGGCGCATGGCGTGCCGGCTCCAGTCGTCGCCCAATATCTGCGTGAGAACCGGGTGGTGTCGGAAAAGAACGACCTCAATTCGCTGCTCTTCCTGCTGACGCCGGGCGTCGAGTTCGAGCAAGGCCGGCACGCTTGTTTCCGCGCTGGTCGCCTTCAAGCGGCTGCATGACGACAACATTCCGCTCGAGGACGCCATGCCGGAGTTTGTCGCCAAGCGGCCGGCGCGCTATCGGGGCAAGCGGCTTAAGGACCTATGCGGCGAAATGCACGCCTTCTTTCGCGACGCGGGCGTCAGCGAATTGCAGCGGGCGCAATTTTCCGCCAAGCATCTGCCGGAGATGGCCATGACGCCGCGCGAAGCATCGCGCCAACTGGTGCGCAATGACGTCGATTATCTGCCGCTCGCTGAACTGGACGGCCGGATTGCGACGACGCTGTGGGTGGTCTATCCGCCGGGCATCGCGACCATCGTTCCCGGTGAACGACTCACCGAGCGGGCGCGGCCGATGATCGAATATCTCAAGATGTTCGAAAAGAGCGCCAACGTGTTCCCGGGCTTCGAAGCCGAGGTGCAGGGGCTCTATCGCGAAGTCGACGCAACGGGAGCGATTCGTTTCTATACGTATGTCGTTCGCGAGACGCCCGCCTGAAGCCGGGGAAGAAACGGACGCCCAGTCGGGCTAGCCACGGTGTAGAAAACCCTCCGTACCGCTCGAAGGCCCTGGAAGCGTGTCGTCAACTCCGTCCCAGAACGATCCGACGCCGCCTCGGTCCGGGGCCCGCCGCCTGCGGTGGATCGTCCTCGGCGCAGCGGCGATTGTCGCCTTCCTGTATTTCGTGCCGATCCCGTTCATCGCCTATACGTCGGACGCCTATGTTCGTTCCGACTTCGTGGAGGTCGCCCCGCAGGTATCCGGCGTCGTCAGCCACGTCGACGTCGCCAACGATCAGCAGGTCGCGGTTGGCGACCTTCTCGCGACCCTCGATCCAGAACCTTTCGCGCTCGGCGTCGACCTCGACCAGAAGCGGCTCGATGGCGCGGCCGCCGCGGCGAAGGTCAAAGACGAGGAAGCCCGCGTGCTCGCAAGCGCGCTCGAGACGGCCAAGGCGGCGGTCACGCTGGCGCAGCAGGACTATGACCGCGTCGCCGCGCTGGTGAAGCAGGGAGCGGTCGCGGAGGCCGTTCTGGACCGCTCGGTGGACGATCGGCAGAAGGCGCTGGACGCGGTCACGGGCGTCGAAGCGAAGCTGCGCGTCAATGCGGGGGAAGTCGCCTCGACGCTCGCGGAAGTGGCCGTGGCGAAAGCGCAGCTCGCGCTCGCCCAATACAATCTGGCGCGGACGCGCCTCGTCGCGCCCGTGTCGGGCTTCGTGACCAATCTCGCGCTGCGGCCTGGCGATTACGCCACAGCCGGCGTTCCGATCATCGGCATCGTCGATGACTCGCAATGGCGCGTCGTGGCCAACTTCAAGGAATATGTCGCGGCGGGCTTGAAGCCGGGCGCGCGCGCCTGGATCTGGCTCGACAGCCATCCCTGGCGCCTGTATCCGGCCCGGGTGTTCGGCGTCGGACGCGGCATAGCGCGCCATGCAGGACGAGCAGCGCCTCCTGCCCTATGTGGCGCCGACGACCGACTGGATTCGCTTGTCCCGCCGGCTGCAGGTGACGCTCGTGTTCGACCCGCGGCCCGACCTTCCGCTGTTCATGGGAGCGGACGCGCGCGTCCTCATGTTTCCGTGAGCGATCAGGCGCCTCGGCAGGACCTCGATCTTCGCCTCGTTCAAGCGCTGCAGGTCGAATTGGCGCAGTTGCGGCTTTCGGGCCCGACGGCGGGCGTCGCCTTCCGCGCCGCGCTCGCCAGCGTTCTGTCGATGATCGTCGCGATGGCGCTCCATCTCGACAACCCCTATTGGGCGGCGATCACCGCGGTCTCAATCGTCGTGCCGGACGTTTCGACTTCCTTCGTCCGGAGCGTCGACCGCTGCCTTGGAACAGTGATCGGAGCCGCTGTCGGCTTTTTCGGCGCGCGGTTCGTGGACGACCCGCTCATCTTTCAGCTGATCTGCGCAAGCGCGGTCGCCTTCGGCATCTACGGGACGGAGCGCAGCGCTCACGGGTACGCCGTGCTTCTGGGCGCGGTCACGGTTGTGCTCGTCATGTTCGGCGCGCTCGAGGCGCCGGGCGAGGGGTTCAGGCTCGCCGTCTACCGTTCGATGGAGATCATGGTCGGGGTCGGGGTTTCCTATCTTGTGCAGGTTGCGCTCGCGCCCCCAGCCCGACCGGCGCCCGTCGGCGCCAAGCCCGGAATTTTCGCCGATCCGGTGGACGAGGACCTGCTCGCCATTGCCGTCACGGGGGGGCTCGCCGTCGCCTGCATCCCGTTGATCTGGGAGGCGCTCGACCTTCCGGGGCTTGGGCAGACGCCGATCACGGCTTTCGTGATCCTGCTCGCGATGCGGCGCGGACCCGCCTGGGTGGCCGTCAATCGCGTCGCCGGCTGCGTGCTGGGCGGCGCGTACGGGCTCCTCTGCATGCACTTCGTAGGCGACGCCTTCGCCGTCTGGATCGCGCTGCTTTTCGGCGGCCTCTATGTCTGCTGCCACGTCAAGGAGCGCGATGGCGAGGCTTCCTACACGGGGCATCAGGCGGCGGTCGCGGTCATCATGTCAATGGTGCAGGGGCTCGCGCCTTCACCGGACATCCTGCCTGCAATCGAGCGGCTGGTCGGGATGATCGGCGGGATTGTCGTGGTCATCGTCGCTCAGGCCGCGGCGGCGCCCCTCGTCGGGCGCGCGATCTCCGCCATTCTCGGCTCCGGAAGGGACGCGATGCGCGACCCGCGCCGGTCGGGCGAGGGGGAGCGGCGGGGAGTACCGCGCGGAGGGGATTTGGCGTAAAGGGCGTCCCATGGACACGACGAACGGCGCCCCCTCCGGCGAAGCAGACGAACGGACCGACCTTCCTCGGATTTTAGTCCGCAACTCGCGCGACGGCGATGTGCCGGCGATGCTCGCCATCTACCTGCACCACATCCGGCGCGGCGTTGATCCCGGCGTCGACGGCGAGTTCGAGACCCCCGACGCCGACGATCTCAAGCGCCGGCGCCGATCGATGAACAACCGCCGGATGCCGCATCTGGTTGCGGAGACGGCCGGAACGGTGGTCGGCTACGCCTATGCAGTGCCGTTCCGGAAGCGCCCCGCTTATCGCTACACGGTCAAGCACTCGATCTACGTGCGCAGCGACCGGCTGCATGCAGGCATCGGGCGTCAGCTCATGTCCGCGTTGATCGACGCCTGCGCCGCCGCGGGCTTTCGGCAGATGATCGGCTACATCGACGGCGCCAACGTCGCTTCGATCAAGCTGCACGAGGGGTTCGGCTTCCGCCAGGTCGGCTATCTGCCTGCGGTCGGCTACAAATTCGGGCGCTGGACGAACTCGATCATGATGCAGCGCTCGCTTGGGCCTGGCGCGACCGAGCCGCCGACGGCCTAGGCGGCTGGCCTCCGGCATGCGTTCGTGCAATCGATACCTCGCATTTGGCGTGGGCCATATCATTCCCATCGGCTTGGCGCTCGCGCCGGTGCTTTTGCTCCTCCAGCCGGCGCTTGCGTTCGAGCGGCCGCAGCCGCCGCAAGTTCTGTTTGGCGACCTCTACGCGGATGTCGAGCTCGGGCGGATCTTTCCAGATAGCAAGGAGTTCGCCGACGCGACGGCCAAATCCCCACCGGCCGAGATTCTGGCGCTCTATCACTCGCAGAAACCGAATTCGCTCGAGGGGCTGAAGCGGTTTGTCGTCACGCATTTCGACTTGCCGGGCCAAGCGGCTACGCCGGAGGCGGCGTCCGAGCATATCCCGATCCGCCGGCACATCGAGGCGCTCTGGACGCTTTTGACTCGCGACGAGCCGATTGTGGCGGCTTATTCGTCGCTGCTGCCGCTGCCGCGGCCTTATGTCGTGCCGGGCGGCCGGTTCCGGGAGCTCTATTACTGGGACTCGTATTTCGTCATGCTCGGCCTCGCTGAAAGCGGCCGGCGGGACTTGCTTGAGGACATGGCGGCAAACTTCGCCAATCTCATCGACACGTATGGCCATGCGCCGAACGGAACGCGGTCCTACTACCTCAGCCGCTCGCATCCGCCGTTCTTTTTTGAAATGATCGGGCTCCTGTCGCCCTGGGATCCAGGGGCTGCCTTCGCCCGCTATCTGCCGGAACTCAAGACCGAATACGCATTCTGGATGGAGGGCGCGAGTGATCTCAAGCCGGGCGGCGCGCATCGCCACGCGGTCGCGCTCGACGACGGCTCGATCCTCAATCGCTATTGGGACGACAGCGACGCGCCGCGCGACAAATCCTTTTCCGAGGATGTGGTGCTGGCTGCGGCGACCCATCGGCCGCCCGAAGAGATTTATCGCGACATTCGCGCCGGCGCCGAGAGCGGTTGGGATTTCAGCTCGCGATGGTTCGCAGATGCGCGAACGATGGCCTCGATCGATACGACCGAAATCATCCCCGTAGACCTCAACGCGCTCATGTTCGGGCTCGAGAATGCGATCCGGGCCGGCTGCGAACGGGACGGCGATACCGATTGCGCTGAGGATTTCGCCAAGCGCGCGGCCGCGCGTCGGGCGGCGATTGATCGCTATCTCTGGGATCCATCCCGCGGCGCCTATCTCGATTATCGCTGGACGAAGAAGCAGCCAATCGACCATGTCACCGCCGCGACCCTCTATCCGCTGTTCACCCGCGTCGCGAGCGACGCGCAGGCGGCCTTGGTGGCGAAGGCCGTCGAGGCGGAACTCATGAAGCCCGGCGGGATCGTCACGACGACGCTCGAAACCGGACAGCAGTGGGATTGGCCGAACGGTTGGGCGCCATTGCAGTGGATCGCGGTCGCAGGGCTAACCAGCTACGGGCAAGACCGGCTCGCGGAGACCATCGCTTGCCGCTGGATGGTCAACGTCTCGCGGGTCTATCGCCAGACCGGCAAACTCGTGGAAAAATACGACGTGATCGCAACCAACCAAGCGGGCGGGGGTGGCGAGTATCCAACCCAGGACGGCTTTGGCTGGACCAATGGCGTGATGCTGAAGCTGATGGCGCTTTATCCGGCCGACGCCGATCTGACGGACGCCGACCTTTGTCCGGGCGGCCCGGGAGGGTGAGCCTCGGACAGTGCTCTTGGCGCGGGCCGACGGCGCTAGGCAGCGCTTGCGCTCGCGTCGCTCTCAGCGCCGCTCCTCTAACTGCCTGACCCGCTGCTCAAGGCGCTGCATCGCCATAGCCAGTCCCTCGTAACCGAGTTTGTGGGTATCGCCGAGACTCGACAGTCCGGCCATGGTGCTCTGGTGTTGAGCGCGGGTGATCTGAAGTCCATGCCAGACGATATAGACGATGGCGCCGAGTAAAACGACGATCACCCAAATAGCAAGGTCAGTCATGCGTAACCAGTGTTCTGTGACGAGGATAGTTCGCTCCAAGAGGCTGTTCAACACAATAACGGAAATGGCGATAAAAGTGAAAAGATCGCGGTTGAACGTACAGAACGTGATGGGCCATAATGCTTTTTGTTAATGCAGCAGTGGCATAACCGCTTGGAGGCGCTGCGAGGGCGCGGCTCAGGCGACCTGCCGGTTATGGACCACCCGCCGAAGCGCATCTCGCAAAAGGCCTGCGGGGCTCGGCATGTGACATGGATCACAGCGCAAAGCATGTGCTCGAGCTAGATGATCCTGCATTCAACTGAACACGGGAGTATGTCATGGCTAGCGTTCGAAAGCAGAGGGTTGTCGTCGTCCATCTCCGCGCCGATGAGGACTCGGTCGGCGGGACCGGGGCAGCTCGGAAAGTCGATAACCTCGACGCCAAGACCGGTAGCGAGGCGACGCCATCCCCGAACGCCTCGCGGGTTGAATTTGGCTGGGACGTGTTCGATTTCCCGTTTAATTCCCCGAAGCCAACTCGATAATGGAAGGCGGAAAGGCCGCGCGCAAGGCCGCCCTTCGCCCCGGTTTGCAGTTTCGGGGCGCCTTACCGGGCCCGCAAACGGGCAGCGAGGCTTGCAAGATAGACCAGACCGGAAAGCGCCGTGATCCAGAACGAGGTCGGCCAGTCGGTGTAATACGCGAGCGTCAACCCGCCCCACGCCTCCGCGAGCGCGAGAGCCGCGGCCAGCATCACCCCGCCGATCAGCCGCCGCGAAAAATTCTGCGCCGCCGCGGCAGGGCCGACCATTAGCGTGAACACGAGCAGCACGCCAACGATCTGCGCGCATTCGGCGACCGCAACCGCAACGATGGCCAGAAAGGCCACCGAGACGAAGCGCACCGGCACGCCGCGCGCCTCGGCAAGCTCGCTTTCGAGCGACGCGAAGATGAGCGGCCGGATGATCATCGCGAGCGCGACCAAGCTCACGATGGCGAGCACGGCCAACGTCAGGAGCGCCGACGAGTCGACGCCGAGCACATTGCCGAACAAGAGCGCGGCGGCCTGCGTCGCCGCCGCCGTGTAGAAATGCAGGAACAAGAGCCCTAAGCCGAGCGCCAGCGACAGCATCATGCCGACCGCCACGTCGCGCGTGGCGAGTTTCTCGCCGAACAGCCCCATTCCAATCCCGGCGACAAAGGTGAAGCCGACCAGGCCTGCTAGAGGTGAGAGGCCGAACAGGATCGCGCCCGTCGCGCCGGTGAAGCCGACATGCGACAGCGCGTGGCCGGCGAAGGTCTGCCCGCGCAGCACAAGGAAGAACCCGACCGTGCCGGCGAGCACCGCCGCGAGGCCTGAGGCGACGAAGGCGGTGCGCATGAAATCATATTCAAGCATGGCTATGGGCGTGATCATCGTGGCGATGCGCGTCACGCTCGACGTCGACGTCGCCCGCCATGACGTAATAGCAATTCCTGACGCGCACGACTTCGATCTGAGCGCCATAGAGGCGCGAGAGCACCGGTCCGGTGACGACCTCGTCGACCGCCCCGATCACGGCTTCGCCCCCGCCGAGATAGAGGACGCGATCAATCGCGTTGACCAGAGGGTTGAGCTCGTGGGCGCTGAACAGGATCGCGACTTTCAGGCGCTCGCAAATGCGTCGGGCGATATCCACCACGCTCTTCTGGTGCGCGGGGTCGAGCGAGATCAGCGGCTCGTCCATCATGATCAGGCGCGGCTTGCCGATCAGAGCCTGGCTCAACAGCACGAGCTGGCGCTCGCCGCCCGACAATTCGCCGATCGAGCGGCGAGCGAGCTCGCGGGCGCCCACTTCGTCGAGCGCCCAGTCGATCTCGCGCCGCGTGGCCTTGTCGAGCGTGACGAAGCCAAAGCGGGCGCCGATCGCCGACGAGGCGACGACGTCCCAGCCCGTGAGCCTGAGCCCTGCAATCGCGCCGCGGTTTTGCGGCATGTAGCCGATCTGAGAATTGCCGCGCGTCGCCGGCCGGCCAAGCACCGCGACCCCGCCGGAGGCTACGGGAATGAGGCCGAGCGCGGCGCGCATGAGCGTCGTCTTGCCGGCGCCGTTCGCGCCAAGCATGCCGACGAATTCGCCCTCCTCGATCTCGAAGCTCGCGGCCTTCAGAATGTCGCGGCCGCCGAGCCTGATCGTCACATTGTCGAACTTAAGCGCGCTCAACTTGCCCCGCCAGCGAGCGCCTTATCGAGCGCGTTCAATTGTCCCATCATCCAATCCTGATAGGTCGAGTTGGGTGGCTCGGTCTCGGAGACGCCGACAACCGGAATGCCGTTGTCCTTGGCCATCTGCACCAGCTTGCCGACAGCGGGCTCGCTCGCTTGCGCGTTGTAGAGCATCGCCTTGACCTTCTTGCCCTTGAGGTCGTTCTCGAACGCCGCCACTTCCGAGGGCGTCGGCTCGGCGTTGTTCATGATCGCGAGCGCGTATTTCTCGTTGCGCACGTTGAGACCAATGAGCTTCGCCTGATAGCCGAACACCGGCTCCGAAGCCGTGACCGGCTGGCCGGCGTAGGACTTGTGCATGGTGGCGATCTTGTCGTCGAGGGGCTTGAGGGACGCGAGGAACTTGGCTTCGCCCTGCTCGTAGTCCGCCTGATGCGCCGGATCGACGGCGACGAGATCGGCGACGAGCGCCTTGGCGGCGGCCTTCATGTATGTCGGGTCGTACCACAAATGCGGATTGTCGCCGGCCTTGCGGCCGACCAGCGCGCCGACCACGATTTCTTTGCGGCCGAGCCCCTTGTGGGCGCTGAGCAGCTTTTCAACCCACGGGTCGTAATCGACGCCGTTGACGATGACGATTTTCGCGTCGCTGAGGGCTTTGGCCGTCGCGGGGCTCGCTTCGAACAGGTGCGGGTCGTCGTCCGGGTTCGAAAGAATGCTGGTGACGGCGATATTCGCGCCGCCGATCTGGCTCGCCATGTCGCCGTAGAAATTTTCCGCCGCGACGACTTTCACCGGATCGGCGAAAGCGGGCGCGGCGAGCCCGCAGATCGCGATCGCCGCCATGAGATGGAGCTTGTTGATCATGGGAACAGGCCTCCTGAAGCGCCGGATTGAGCGCGACGCCCTATGTTATGTTATATCCTATCGACAGGCAAGCCCCGCGACCCCATATCTGTCGGCGGCTCCAACCGTGATATGAACGAAAGCGCAATGAGCAAAAAGACAGCGCCAAGAAGGAAACCGGGCTCCGAGCCGACAGCGACCGGCTGGCGAGGGGAGGTGGAGAGCGCCTGCGCGCGGCAGGGCCTGCATCTCACGCCGCTGCGCCGCCAGGTTCTGGCTATCCTGGCGGAAAGCTCAAGCCCGCTCGGAGCCTACGCGATCATCGATCAGCTCTCGCGGCTTGAGCACAAGCCGATCGCTCCGCCGACCGTCTACCGCACCCTCGATTTTTTTCTCGAGCACGGCTTCGTCTACAAGATCGAGAGTCGCAACGCCTATGCGCCGTGCGAGCACCTTGGTCACGCGCATCATGGCGCGCTCTTGTTGTGCGAGAAATGCGGACGGAGCGACGAAGTCGAGGACGTCAAGCTCGACCGCCTGTTGCAGCAAGCGGCCGCCCGCGCCGGCTTTGCCCCGCATCGGCAAATGGTGTGAACTGGTGGGCCTGTGCCGGGATGCGCGGGGTAGGGCGCGGGCCTGCTTTCTCGCTGCGTCCTCTATCCCTGGGGTTTGAGGATTTTCGCGCCGAACCGGTGAAGACAGACAAGCCCCAGTTCCCAGCGCGACGAGCGATCCCACGGGGGCCGGGAATGAGGCCGTGAGCCGCAAGCAGGATCGCGCTCCATGGAGGGGCGTTGGCGAAGTCCGCGACGACAGGCCTTAGCCCCGCCACAGCCTGGCGAAGGAAATCGAACGCGGAATTGAGCGCAGGGTCGGCGGAAGCGCCGAGCGTCCGCGCGAAACCTGTCGAGAGCGTCGAGAACCGCGTCCGGAGCCTGAACCGCCGGCGCTCCTCGCGAGGCCGACAGACGCCAAGCGCGGCGATCAGCCACCCCGCGACGCGGAACAAGGACCTGCGAACCGGGTCAGGATCGCCCATGTCTCCGCGTCGGGTACGCCGGTCACCGGCGATCGGCGGCAGAGCTGAATGACGGCGACGGCGCCGCGCGCCATCCAGGCGAACAGCGCGGTCGGCGCGGGCGGAGGGCGCGAGGAGCGCGCCGATCAGCCCATCGAGCTCATTGGCGAAGCCGCCGGGGCTTTCTGGCGGACCGGCGCCGGCGGCCTCGCCTTCCCCTGGCGGCCGCGGCGCGGCGGCCTCCGGGACAGGAGCGCCGGCGGCGTAAGACCAGCCGAGCTGCGCCGCGTCGCGCAGCCAGCCGGGCGCGTTGGCCGCCGCGCCGCCTTCGCCCCAGACGACCTGTGCCGTGTCGTTGGGGCCATTGCCGAAGCCGACATGCAGCCGCCGTGGCCCCATGTAATTGACCCCCGCGCCGATGCCGGTCGCGCCGCAGGCCGCAGCCGAGGCGACAAACCGGCAGATCGTGTCGAGGTCGGCGGCTTGCGTGAAATCAAGCGTGCGCCCCCGCGCGACAAGCTCAAGATCAGCGGCGTTTCCGCCGTCGTGACGGTTCGAGCCGGTTCTCTGGCCCCGTGATCCCGGCTGGCCGCCGGAGGTGATGCGGACGACTTCGACGCCCGCTTCGTGCGCGGCCGTGAGCAGCACGCGTCTCAGCGCGGCGCTGATCGGCATGTCCCGGATCTTGGCGGCGGTCAGCGCCGATTCGTCGATTGTCGCCATTTCGGCGGCCCCCGTGGCGCGCCCGAGTCGAGAGGCGCGCCTCAGCCCGCTCCCAAGCCGCCTCAGCCAGGCGCGCGCTTGGTTCGGCGCACGTTGGCCGGCGCGGTTCCGCCGTAGGAGGTGCGGCTCTTGACCGAGCGGTCGACGCCCAGCACGTCGAAGGCTTGCCTTGGTGATGCGCGGCTCGACGCTCTGCATTTCGTCGAGCGTCAGCCTCTCCAGCGCCACGCCGCGCTTGGCGGCGAGCGCGACGATGCGGCCCGTGATGTGGTGGGCTTCGCGGAACGGGATCTTGAGCGCCTGCACGAGCCAGTCGGCGAGATCGGTGGCGATGGCGTAGCCCGCGCCGGCCGCGGCCTTCATGCGCTTAGGCTCAGGCGTCATGTCCTCGACCATGCCGGTCATCGCGGCGAGGCAGAGCGCAAGCGTGCGGAACGCGTCGAACACGCCCTCCTTGTCCTCCTGCATGTCCTTGGAATAGGCAAGCGGCAGGCCCTTCATCACGGTGAGCAGGCCGACGAGCGCGCCGACGATGCGGCCGGTCTTGCCGCGCACGAGTTCGGCTGCGTCGGGATTGCGCTTCTGCGGCATGATCGACGACCCCGTCGAGAAGGCGTCGGAGAGCTTGACGAAGCCGAATTGCGGCGTCGTCCACAGCACGATCTCCTCGGCGAAGCGGGAAAGATGCGTCGCCGTGATCGCGATCGGCCGCCAGCGCCTCGAGCGCAAAGTCGCGGTCGGCGACGCTGTCGAGCGAATTGGCGGTCGGCCGGTCGAAGCCGAGCGCCTTGGCGGTCATGTCGCGGTCGATCGGGAACGAGGTGCCGGCAAGCGCCGCCGCGCCGAGCGGGCATTCGTTGAGGCGCTTGCGCGCGTCCTTGAACCGCCCCGAGTCGCGGCCCAGCATCTCGACGTAAGCCATGAGATGATGGCCGAAGGTGACAGGCTGCGCCGATTGCAGATGGGTGAAGCCCGGCATGACCATCGCGGCGCCATCCAGCGCACGGGCAGCGAGGGCGCGTTGCAATTGGGCGATCTGGACCAGGACCCCGTCGATCGCATCGCGCACCCAGAGGCGGAAATCGACGGCGACCTGATCGTTGCGCGAGCGCGCGGTGTGCAGCCGGCCGGCAACGGGTCCGACGATCTCTGCAAGGCGGCCTTCCACGTTCATATGAATGTCTTCGAGCGCGCGCGAGAACGAAAACGTGCCCGCCTCGATTTCGCCTTTGACTTGGGCCAGACCCTCGGCGATAGCCTGGGCGTCGGCGGCTTCGACGATGCCGCGCGCAGCGAGCATGGCGAGATGGGCCTCGGAGCCGGCGATGTCCTGGGCGGCGAGCTTGCGGTCGAAGTCGATCGAGGCGTTGATCTCCTCCATCGCCTCGGCCGGGCGCCCGGTGAACCGGCCGCCCCACATCGTGTTGCTCATGCGTGTCGTCTCGGATGATTGGACATGACGAATATCGATAGCCCGCCGCGCCGGCGAAATGTTCTTTTGCCTGTTTTTGGCGTGCTCGTGGCGGTTGCGGCTGGCGCCGTCCTATACGGGACGGTTGCGCCGGCCGGCAAGGCCGCGAGCGATTGCCCGGCCGACTCGGCGAAGCTTGCTGCGAAGCTCGCGCCCCTCGCCAAGGGCGAACTGGCGGCGCTTCAGGTGTCGAGCGAGCCCAGGCGCGCCGAGCAATTCGGTTTCGAACGCGACGGCGGCGGCTAAGCTGACGGTTGCGGATTTCAAGGGCCGCCCGATCCTGCTCAACCTGTGGGCCACCTGGTGCGCGCCGTGCCGTATGGAGATGCCGACGCTTGACCGGCTACAAGCCGCCAAGGGAGGGCCCGGGTTCGAGGTGGTGGCGGTGAATGTCGACACCGCGCGGTTCGAGAAGCGCGGCGCCTTCCTGGACGGCGTTGGCGTCAAGACGCTCGCCCGCTACGCCGATCCGAGCGGCGACGCCTTCGAGACCATGCGCAAGGCGGGCAGGGCGCTCGGACTGCCGGTGACCCTGGTCATCGACAAGGACGGCTGCGAAGTCGCCGCTGTCGAGGGCGGCGCCAAATGGGATTCGGCCGAGGCGAAGGCGCTGGTCGAGGCGCTGAAGGGCGGATAGGGAACGGGCGAAGACTGACGCTCACACGCCCGGGTCGGCGGGTCGCGAAAGGGCGGAGACAGTCATTCCCTTGTCTTGATTAGTTTAAATCTTCCGTTCGCTCGAATTAAGAGCGTCGTTTTGCTATGTTTGTTCCAAGCGATTTCAAGAATGTTCTTAATTGTCCTTCGTCTCAGAATGAGTAATAGGTGTTCTGGCGCTGATTGCTCAAATTGAGTTTCAGACACGCAACTGGAATCATTTCCTGACAAAGAGGAACCATCTTCCTGTTCAGTTGTTTCATGCGATCACAACTCAGATCGAGGAGACGTCATGAACAAAGATAATTTCGAAGGAACGGTTCGCTCGGCGGTCGGCCAGGGCGAAAAGATCCTGGGCCAGGCGACGGGCGATAGAGGGACTACGGCGCAAGGTTACTACGACGATGCGGCGGGGAAAGCGCGGTCGGCCGTCGGCAGCGCGAAGGACGCGGTCAGCGGCGGCGTCGACGCGATTTCCTCACTCGATTTTTCCGGGTTGCGGGATGAAATCAGCAAGCTGACCCAGAAGGTCGCTGATCTAACCCAGAATCATGTTGCGGCAGGGCGCGACCAGGTGGTGGGCGCGATGGGAGCGGCCGGCCAGACCCTCTCCCAGTCTGCTTCAGACGCGCAGGACAAATTCTCAGCGCTTGAAGGCGACGTCGAGTTGAGAATTAAGAAGAATCCGTGGGGCGCAGTCGCGGTCGCGGGCCTTATCGGGTTGCTGATCGGGAAGATGAGCTGACCCGTGCGGCCGGCTCTCGAGCTGCGTGACCTTCTCGATCAGGTTCGGGAGCTGGTGCGCGTAGAGGTGTCGCTCTTCCGCGCGGAGATCGGCGAGCGCACCAGTGGAATTCCATCAAGCCTCGCGGCGGTCGTCGCCGGGGGCGTTCTGCTTTGCGTCGCCCTGGGGTTGGTTTTGGTGGCGGCCGGTCTGTTCCTTGTGCGTTTCGGGCTGCCTCTCGACCTCGCGTTTCTCATTGTCGCTGTCGTTGCGATCGTGGTTGGCTTGATCCTCCTGCGGTCCGGCGTCGCCGCCTTGAAGCCGTCGCGACTTGTGCCGGCGAAGAGCATCTCGCAAATCTCGTCCTTGCTTGGAGGTTTCTAGCGTGGCGGCGAACCTAGCGACATCGAGTGAGTACGAGGCGGAAGCCAATCGGCTAAGAGCGCAGATCCGCGGCACGGTGGGCGCGTTGCGGTCTGGCCTCACGCCTTCGAACCTCGCCTCAGAAGCAGCGGCGCGCGTGGGTATCGCCGATCTGTCGTGGGGCGGCGCGTTTGACTATGCGAGCAAACGGCATCCAGTTCCCACCGCGATCATTGGGTTGGGTGTCGCACTGTGGACGATGTCGGCGGTTCGAAATCGCGGCAGAGGCGACCATCTCGCCGTTGTAACTTCGCCCTTAAGAGACTCTTCGGACTCCATAGTCCAGTCCGCGACAAAAGTGTTTCGGGAGCGGGCCGAGGCAAAACGGCGAGAGTTTGTGGACGTCGCTCAATCGCAAGTCACGACGGGAGCGACAATGCTCTCGGATGAAATCGGCAAGAAGCTGGAGACCTATATCGACCGGCTACCCGGCGGGATTAATGTTCGACCCCTCATCGAATTGTCCGTTCAGGTTGCGCTCGCGGCTGCGCTTGAGGGGCTATTGCGGAAACGTAGCCGCGCTTAAGAAACGCCCGGGCATCAAACGGGGCGGCCTTTCGGCGGAACGGCTCGATTGCGCAAATAGCGGCCGTTCAACTTTGCGATCGCACCGTGAGCGGCGCTCCGCGTGTCAGTGACAAGTCGCGGGTGACATACCGACTTCCCGTCAGCAACACAGCGACGAATGCGGCCACTCCGGTGAGACCAAACACCCATTGGGGATCCGGGTACGTCGAGATCGCCCTTATTCCGCTTCCCCACAGAAACAGAATGAAGGCGGTCATCAACAAGATCGCCCAATCCGCTAGACGGTTTCCCGGCGCAATGACATCGCACAGGAGCGGCAGGAACTCTCGTGAAGAGAACGGCCAACGCGACCATGATCAGCAAGGTCCCGGCGACGAAGAGAAGCCAGGGAGAGAGCGCCAGACCGTGGTTGAAATGGAAGGTGTCTCCACCCGAGGCAAAGGGGCGCATCACGATATAGGAGATCAGCTCCATCAGGCTGACGACGACGAGCCAGTAGAGGGTGTGAAACAGCCATTTCCTCTTTGTCATCGCTGGCTGTTGCAGCACGAACAGACCGATGGCGACAACGATCGTGTGGAAGACCAATGGACTCGCGCCGATGATGGCTTGTGCGGGATTGCCTGGATTTGGAAAGAACTGGTCGTAGGGCACCCCCTCGTCCCATCCCCTCATCGTTACCGGATTGCCCCAGACGATGCTGAGGGGGCTTGGCATGTATCCGAGAAGCCAAGCTGCGGTGCTATGGACGAATTCATGCGCGATGATCGTCGTGGCCTGGAGGACAATGTAGGTCACGATCGTGATGGCTACGTAGAACAAGGTTTGTCGAATGTCGATTTCCGTTGAGAAGTGACCCGGGATTTCCATTGAGAACTGACCCGGCTTGATGATGGTTTCGGGGTCAGGCGTTCGTCAAGTTGCGAGGTTTCGTCAGCAGCTAAAGTAATCTTATCCGAATTGTGTCAACATTAAATCAAAGGCCAGCCGCTTTGCCGAGATGCGCAACCGGCAAGGCGTCGCCCCGCGCCGGGCGTTGGAAGAGCGAGCCCGTTGATCAGGATGAGAACGAGAGAGAGGACTTTTTCGCACCGGGGAGACCCGCGGCCACAGTCCCGACCATCCGATCGGGTCGCCGCGCCGCGCCCAACGGTTGAGCTTGCCCTTGGCGATCTGGTACTGGCCAAGTCTTCCTTCCCAACTCGTCGACGACTCGGCGTTGTGGCGGTTGCCTTTATTGAGGCTAGATCATGCATGATATCAGATGGATCCGCGAGAATCCTGAAGCTTTTGACAAGGGCTTAGGGCGGCGCGGACTGAGTCCCCGCGCGGAATCGCTGATCGCGCTCGACGAAAAGCGCCGGGCGGCGATCCTGGCGCTGCAGACCGCGCAGGAGCGGCGCAATGCCGTTTCGAAGCAGATCGGCGTCGCGATGGCGCGCAAGGACACGGTCGCGGCCAATGACTATCGGGCCGAGGTCGCCGGGCTTAAGGAGACGATGCCGGAACTGGAGGCCGCAGAGCGTGAGGCGGGCGCTGCGCTCGACGTGGAACTCGCCGCAATCCCCAACCTGCCGCTTGACGATACGCCGGACGGTAGGGACGAGAGCGACAATGTCGAGATCCGCCAATACGGTAGCTTGCCAATCTTCCCAGACGGCTTCAAGCCCAAAGAGCACTTCGAGATCGGCGAGGCGCTCGGCCTCATGGATTTCGACGTCGCGGCCAAAATGTCCGGCGCTCGCTTTGTCGTCCTGAAGGGCGCGCTGGCGCGGCTCGAGCGGGCGCTCGAGCAATTCATGCTCGACCTGCACACGTCCGAGCATGGCTATACGGAGATTGCTCCGCCGGTCTTGGTGCGCGACGCGGCGATGTTCGGCACCGCGCAATTGCCGAAGTTTGAAGACGATCAATTCGAGCGTCGACCGTCGCATCGCGATTAGAGGCCTGCTGAGAGAATCAGTTTCGCGGTCGCATCGCGAGCTCTTCGGAGCGGGTTGAACATTGCTGCGATGTCGGTCAGCGATCTTCGACAGACTGCGAAGAGACGTCAAGTCGCGACCTTGACGAAAGCCGGCCTAAGGGACTCGCAAGTTCGTAAGCGGAGAGCAGCGTTACTGGCTGATCCCGACCGCCGAAGTTCCGCTGACGAATCTCGTGCGCGAGAGCATCGTCGACGAAAAAACCCTGCCGCTGCGCTTCACCGCCGGAACGCTGTCTTTTCGGGCGGAGGCGGGGGCTGCCGGACGCGATACGCGCGGCATGATACGTCAGCACCAGTTCAAGAAGGTCGAGCTGGTCTCAATCGCGACGCCCGAGCAGTCACGCGACGAACACGAGCGCATGACCGGCTGCGCGGAAGAAGTCCTGAAACGGCTCGGACTGCATTTCCGCACCGTGGCGCTCTGCGCAGGCGACATGGGCTTCGCGGCGCAGAAGACCTATGACATCGAGGTGTGGTTGCCGGGGCAGGGGCGGTTTCGGGAAATCTCTTCCTGCTCGATCTGCGGCGACTTTCAGGCCCGGCGCATGAACGCCCGCACGAAAGGCGCGGACGCCAAGTCAACCCGCTTCGTCCATACGCTCAATGGCTCCGGAGTCGCGGTCGGCCGGGCGTTGATCGCCGTACTGGAAACCTACCAGCAGCCGGACGGCTCAGTCGCCGTCCCGGACGTTTTGCGCCCCTATATGGGCGGCCTCACGCGAATCGAGCGCGCGCTCTAGCAGCCGTTCACCAGCTGCTGGCCGAGATAGTTGCCATAAACGTCATACATTGGCTGGTAGGACTGGCAGCCGCCATAGCCATAGCCGCCATAAGCGTAGGGCGCCGCGAGCAGCGCTCCGGCCGCTAGGCCGCCGACGACGGCCGGCCCCGCCCAGCCTCCGCCATGCCAACCCCCTCCGTGCCAACCCCCTCCGTGCCAGCCACCGCCGTGGAAGCCGCCTCCGTGGAAACCACCTCCATGGAAGCCGCCGCCTCTATGCAAGGCGCCGGCGGCCGCGGACGGTTCGGTCGTGGCGATAAGGGATCCCATAAGGGACAACGCGGTCAGGCCCGCTATCGTCGCCCTGGTTACGGTGTTTCTCATGATTGACCTCCATCGATGGCCAAAGCCTCGAGGGGTCAACGCCTCCAATAGGAAAGAGTTCCCCACTCCGGGAAGGGGGTCTGCCGCGGTGAGAGCCGAAAGCGACCCTGGTTACGGAAAAAGTGGGGATTCAGGCTCGATCCCCGTCCCAAACCCATCACACCCGCACAACGGGCTGGCCGCGACTGAACGTCCGCGATGGGGTTTCTTGGATTAGGGTGCGAACGCACCTTCGCTGGCAGACCGTTGTCTCGACCGGTTAACGCCCGCGAACACTATGAGCAGCGCGAACAAAGCATTGAGCAATTCACTCGGAACCTCAATCATTGTAAGGCGCCTCGACCGCGCGCCAGCAGAAAGCGAGGAATGCAATCGTCGTAAAAGCGCAGCTGGCGCCATAAACAGCGAGAATATCCAAAGCCTTAGCCTCCGCCGCCTGTGATCGTCGGCCGTCAAATCTGACGCGAGAATCACCCTGCAACCTAAGATTGCGGGGAGGCCGTGGTACAAGTCAAGGTCCATTTTTGTAGACCCCGATATTCGGAACAGGCTGGTCAAAACCCCCTTAGAGGGCTGCAATCAAATTGAAATCATATTGAATCGCATGCGATAGGCTGGGACCTCGGGCGATGGCCCAAATCGAGAACGGATCAGATAAATCGGATCCGGGCGCCCTCAAGCGGAATTCCCTCAAGTTGCGTGGTCCACTCTTCGCCTGCGGCGACGGGGAAGGCGCGCGTAAGCGTTCCGGTCGTCACAATTTCGCCGACGCCAAGCGGCGGGCTGAGCTCGTCTTCGCGCCAGCGCCTCGGCGAGATGGCGCAACGCAAACAGAGGCCCGTCGAGGACGTTGGCGGCTGCCCCATGATCCACATGGGCGCCGTTGCGGAAAAGGTCGATCTTGAAGCGCGAGAGCTCGCGCGCCCATTCATCGCGCCGCGATGCCGCCGGATGGCGCGGTCCGATGAAGAGCAGTCCGTGCAAGCCGTATGCGGCGACGGTGTCCGGCGCTCGGAACGACCAGTTGGGGAAGATCGACTGCACGATCTCAAAGCCGTGGGCGATCCAGTCGATGCAATGGATGAGCGCCTGTTCGTCCATGTCGGGCGCGGGCGGGGCCGCGAGGCCAAACACAATCTCTGGCTCGATGCGGGGTTCGGCCAGGCCCAGAAGAGAGACTTCAAGCGGCTCGCTGGTGAGGTCGCGCACGGTGCGGTCGTAGACGTAACCCCAGATCGGCGCATAGACGCCATATTCCGCCCAGATGGTCCGGTTGGTGAACCCGATCTTGCGGCCGATCGGACGCTCTCCGCGCGCTTCTCTTTGCGTGCGAACGGCCGCCGTGACGCGGTAAGCCTGCTTCAGTCCAAAATCGGGATAGACCTTGGAGAAAGGAGAGAGCTGGCGGCCGGTCCCGAGGACCGCGAGCACCTCTTTGGCGATGTCGTGAGCATTCATGTCCCGCGACGACTTCCGTTGCACTGTTGACGATATTCTGTCGCCCCGGTGCAATGCCGGACGGCGCTTGGGGACTTTAGCGCGACAGCCCCTAAGGTTGAAAGCGCGTCCACTGCGACCGATCGGCTGGCGCTCGATTAGGCCAGAGGCGACCGGCGACGGCCTGGGCTCGACGGAGAGGCGCCGATAGGCCAAGGGCCGCGGCCGGGCTGAGCGCTCGGCAGCACGTTTGGGCGCTCTCGATTAGCCGGAGCGGAAAGACGGTCTTCCTCTACTTAACCCGGAAACCGGCAAGCTCATCCGGGCGGACACGCCGCGGATATCGCTTGCCCGCCGCCACGGCGGCGCGATCGAAGCCGCTTCGCTTCTAGGGGACGCGCCCATAAACGCAAAAAGGCCGCCCGAAGGCGGCCTTTTTCGATAGCCATCGTACTTAGGCGGCGGCGAAATTGATGCTCTTTCGCGATGCCCGATAGCCCGCAAAGCCGAGGCTCGCGAAGCCAATAAGCATCATTGCCCAGGTCGATGGCTCAGGAACCGCTATTGTCGTCACGCTGCCGCCGACGCCAAGTACCGTGGAATTAACCCTTCCCGTTATTTCTGCGTAGTAGATGCCCGGGCCAAGCGAGTCGGTGAAGCTCGCGGTATAGGCGGAACCGCCGAAGGTCAGGGGCGCCGAATCCAGGAGCGTTCCCGAAAACGGGGCGCCGGAGAAGAGCTGTAGCAACCCCGGAGTGAACTGGGCCTTGTTGTTAACTGCGATGGTCGCTGAAACGGCGGTGTTTGCCGATACGGTCAGGTTGAACGTGGCGGCGTCGAAGAACACGCCAGTCGTGTTGAAATCGCCGAATCCAGCGGCATTTTCCGGATCGAGATTTCCGAGAGAAGTCACGCCGGCGAAAGCCGCGGTGGAAAGAAGGGAGGCGCCAAGCACCGGAGGGTCGCGGGAATCCTTTTTGGGTAGAACGCGCTCGCCTCGACGCGCGGGCCATGCGAAAACTTCGGCCATGCGAATCCTTCTCACCAATGACGACGGCATCCATGCGGCCGGCCTCAAGCTCCTCGAGTTAATCGCGGGCGAGCTGTCGGACGACGTGACGGTCGTCGCGCCGGAAAACGACCAGTCGGGCGTGGCCCATTCGCTGTCGCTCAGCGACCCGCTTCGCTTGCGAGAAATCGGCCCGCGCCATTTCGCTTTGAAGGGCACGCCGACGGACTGCGTCATCATGGGGGTGAGGAAAATCCTCGCCGATCGTCCGCCCGATCTCGTTCTTTCCGGCGTCAATCGCGGACAGAACGTGGCCGAGGACGTCACCTATTCGGGCACCATCGCCGGCGCGATGGAAGGCGCGCTGCTCGGCATTCCCTCGATCGCTTTGTCGCAAGCCTATGGCGGCGCGGTCGGGCGACCCATGATCGAATGGGACGCGGCCGAGACCCATGCCGCGCCGGTCATTCGCACCATTCTCGCCGCCGGCATCGCTCCGGGCGGCCTCGTCAATGTCAATTTCCCCGCCTGCGCCGCGTCCGAGGTGGCGGGAATCGAGCTAACCCGTCAGGGCCGCCGCAACGCCGAATTGATGCGGGTCGAGGAGCGGCGCGACGGCCGCGGCTTTCCGTATTTCTGGCTGATGTTCCAGCGGGGGCCCTACGAGCAGGCGGAGGGGACGGACCTCGCGGCGCTGACGGCCAAAAAAATTTCGATCACGCCGCTCAGGCTCGATCTCACCGACCATGATTCGCGTCTGCGCCTTGAAGAGGCTTTTGCGAAGCGTTGACGGTAACGAAACGACATTGGCGGGATAAGGACCCGTCATGACCGTAGCCGAATCAGAGGAACGCGCCCAGTTCACGCTCGCCATGCGGGCGAGAGGCATCAATGACCTCAGCCTCTTGCGGGCGCTCGAGCGCGCGCCGCGCGCACTCTTCATGCCGCCGCGATTCGCCGACATTGCCGGGCGCGACATTGCGCTGCCGATCGGCTGTGGACAGACCTCGCCGCCGCCTTCGATCGTCGCCGCGATGATCGCCGCGCTCGAGCTTAAGCCGGCGCATCGCGTCTGCGAAATAGGAACCGGAACAGGCTATTGCGCCGCGCTGCTGGCTCAGCTCGCGAACACGATCCTGTCGCTCGAGCGGTTCCAGACGTTGGCCGTGGAAGCGTCGGCAAGGATCAAGGCGTTCGGACTCGCCAATGTTACGGTGGATTGGGCCGACGGATTCGAGCATCACCTCAAGGGGGAACGCTTCGATCGGGTCCTCGTTCACGCCCTCATCGAGCCGCCCGGCGAGACGTTTCGTCGCCTGATTCGTCCGGGCGGGATTCTGGTTGCGGTCGTCGCCGGTCCCGACCGAGGCGAACAGCGTATCGTCAGGCTGACCGACACTGTGGCCGGCGCCGTCGAAGCCGAGGACATGGGTCCAGCGCGCGGGATGAGGCCGCTCGAACACGGGCTGGCTCGCGCGATTTAGGGCCTTAGTGTCGTTGGTGAATCGATTCCGCGCCGGTCCGTTGGCCGGCCAAAGAAAGTCGGCTTAGGCGCGTTCGACGCGCGGATTTCGACATAATTGTCAACCGGCGATTCATCTTAAACCTTCCCTTAACTCGATCGGCGCAAGCTGCCTTCATTGTGCAGTTGCGTGGGCGTGGGTGGAAGCCGATGAGTGATTGCGTTGCGGGGACAAAAGGACGCGCGTTTCCGCGTCTTACGCTGGCCGGGCTGGGCCTTCTTTTTCTGTCGGGATGTTCGTCCGACGTCACGCGCTTTTCCCAAAGCGACAGTCCTTTCTCAAATCCGTTCGCGGCTAAGACGACCACCGCCGCGCCGACATCCGGCGTGACGACGTCGCCGCTGGCGCAAGGCGCGCCCGCCGCATCTGGGACACGCACCGCTTCGCTCTCGAAGCCGCAGGCGGTGGGTGGATCGGCCGCGGGTTGGACCGCCGCCGGCGGCTCGCCGATTGTCGTCGCCAACGGCGAGACCCTGGATACGATTTCAGGCCGCTACGGCGTGCCGGCCGCGGCGCTTCTCTCCGCCAACGGGCTCTCCAACGCCTCTGAGGTGAAGAGCGGGACACACCTTGTGGTGCCCGTCTATCATGCCGATGGCCACGCCGTCGCCAGCACGGAAAGCGAGAAGGCGGGGAAAAAGCGAGACAAGGACGTCGCCGACGCTGACCTGTCCAAGTCCGCCAAAAAGGCGAAGGACAAGGAGAAGGCCGCCAAAGCCGACAAGGCCGCCAAGGAGGCGGAAAAGTCTGCGTCTAAGGACGCTAAGGAGTCCAAGGGCGCTGTGGTCGCTGAGGCCGAGCCGTCCAAGTCGTCGGAAGTCAAAAAGCCGGCGGTCGACAAGACGCCGACCGGCAATCTCGAATCGGGGGCGTCGCAATCAAAGACTCCGCTGACCGGCGCGCAGGCTGACGCCGCCGGAACCGAGCCGGAATTCCGCTGGCCGGCGCGCGGCCGCATCATTCAGGGGTTCAAGGCCGGCGGCAACGATGGCATCAACATCTCTGTCCCGGCCGGAACCTCGGTTCGCGCGGCGGAGAGCGGCACGGTCGTCTACTCGGGCGACGGACTTAAAGGTTACGGAAACCTCGTTCTCATCAAGCATCCGAACGGCTTCGTCACAGCCTATGGCAACAATGGCGAACTCGATGTGAAGCGGGGCGAAACGGTCAAGCGCGGACAGGTGATCGCCAAGTCCGGCGATACAGGCAACGTCAATTCGCCGCAGCTTCACTTCGAATTGCGCAAGGGATCGACGCCGGTCGATCCGACGAGCTATCTCGCCGGCCTCTGAGGGCTTGGCAAGAGTGGCGAGGTCCGGCCCTCCACCGGACCTCCATGAGGCCGACCTCCGAGGAATCCGCCGAGCACACTTGATCCCTTCGAGCGGCCTATGAGGGCGGCGGGTCCAAAGAAAGGCCCGCCGCCTTTGATTTTTTCGAGCGGCGAACAAAGGCAGGCTCATATTAGGGGCGCGTGCGACAGGTGACGTTGCAGCGCGGCTGCCTCAGCCCCGCGACCTCGAGCGGCTTGCCGAGCCGTCCCGCGAGATCCTGAATGAATTGCCACGCCGTCCGGCCGGAGCGTGAGCCGCGCGTCGTCGCCCATTCGAGCGCATCGGCTTCGAACTCGACCGGCGGGTCGAGGCGAAAGTGCTTGGCGTAGCCGTGGACCATGGCGAGATAATCGTCCTGGCTGCAATGATGGAAGCCGAGCCAGAGGCCGAAGCGATCGGATAGCGAGACTTTCTCCTCGACCGCTTCGCCCGGATTGATGGCGGTCGAGCGCTCGTTATCCATCATGTCGCGCGGCATGAGGTGACGGCGGTTCGAGGTTGCATAGAAGAGCACGTTCGCCGGGCGGCCTTCGATGCCGCCCTCGAGCGCGGCTTTCAGCGACTTGTAGGATGTGTCGCCGGCGTCGAACGAAAGGTCGTCGCAGAAGACGATGAACCGATAGGGCGCGTCGCGCATGAGCCCCATCAGCGCCGGCAGGCCCTCGATGTCCTCGCGATGGATCTCGACCAGCTTGAGCCGGCCGGCGACGTCCTTCTCGCGGTTGATGGCGGCGTGCGCCGCCTTGACCAGCGACGACTTGCCCATGCCCCGCGCGCCCCACAGGAGCGCATTGTTGGCGGGCAGGCCATGGGCGAAGCGCCGGGTGTTCTCGACCAGAAGGTCGCGCACCCGGTCGATCCCGCGCAGGAGCGAAAGGTCGACGCGGTTGACGCGCACGACCGGCGCCAGCGCGCCGCTGTCGGCGCGCCAGATGAAGGCCTCGGCCGCTTCGAAGTCCGGCTTCGCGGGGGCAGGGGGCGCGTGGCGCTCAAGCGCCTCGGCGATGCGGCGGAGGAGGTCGGCTTGGCTTTCGAGCGGCGGCAAGGGAAATCCAGTTCAATTGAAGCCTGAGCCTTTGCCACAAGGAGGACCCAAGCTCTAGCGCCGGCCCTTGCCGCTCGGCTGACGCCTTTTAGCCAGCCGAGGTGTGACCGAGCGGCGGGGGCGGCTTAATATCTCGATGAAGCGCTTCAGGACCAGCTATAGGCGAACAGCCCCATGACGACGAGGACGATCGATGGCGACCAGCACGTAATGCTTCGCCTCCCAGTCGTGCATGGTCAGGAAGGGCTTGTTGGTCTTGGCGGGACGCTGGGAGGCCATGGAATTCGCCTAGCACGGACGGCGCGCGTCGCAAAACGCCGCGATGCGAAGGCTGCAGACATTGAGCGGGATTTTACCCACCTGAACTTGCCTTTTGCGCCCAACAGCGGTGTGATTGCAGGCGCTGACAGGGCGAATCCATGAACGTCGTCTTAATGGCCATCGGCTGCATCCTCATGGCGCTCGGGCTCGTGATGGCCGCCAACCGGAGCGGTTACGTCTATTTCGTCGTCGGACCCCGCTCGATACTCGTCGTCGCCGGCGTGGTCGCCTTGCTCGTCTTTTGGCTTCTGCAAGAAGTTCCCAGATAATGCTCATTGGGTGGGACGCTTGCGCGAGTTGCCGTGAGCGCGCGCCGCCCTGTCAAACTGGCCTGCCTGATGCTATATATTGCGGACCGGGCGGGGCCTTGAACCCGGCCGACGGAGACTTGAGATGGCGTCCCGACTGCTACGGCGACAGGTGATGACTTTGACCGACGCGGCGGCGGCGCGGGTGCGCGAGCTGACCGAAGCGGCAGGCAAACCCGTTGCAGGCCTGCGGGTCGGGATCAAAAACGGCGGCTGCGCCGGCATGTCCTATACGATGGAGCTGGCCGAGACGGCCTCGCCCCTCGACGAAGTGGTCGAGGACAAGGGCGTCAAGCTCTTGATCGATCCGAAGGCGGTGCTGTTCCTGCTCGGCTCGCAGATGGATTTCAAGGTCGACCATCTGTCGGCCACCTTCGCCTTCTCCAATCCCAACGAGACCTCGGCCTGCGGCTGCGGCGAAAGCGTCGCGATCACGCCTGCGAGCCCCGAGGCGCTTCACGCGCCGGCCTGACCAAAGCCGCATCGACGCTGAGGGTCTGCGTCGCCGGCGTTGATGCCGAAGGCTTGTGCTTCGCCATCGAAGCGGGGCTGCAACTCCGGCCGCGGCGCGCGTAGCCAAGCTCGATCGCGCGTGATCCGAGCACCACGCCGTCCCTTGTCATGCCCGCGAATGCGGGCATCCAGTCAGAGACCCAAGGATCCTCCACATTCCCGCTTGCCGCGGGAATGACAAGGCTGAAAGGAGTGGCTCACTCTCGACGGAGAGACCTCAATTGTCTTGTCGATTAAAGCGCCGACGCTGTAGCTGACAGCGGCGTAGACGGCGAGGATGAAGGCGCTGCCCGCCATGAAGGCGATATTTCCGAGCGCTCCGTTCGCAACCCAAGGATATTCGGCTTTGACCGCGCCGTAGCCAAGACCGAGGACGAAGGCGACGGCAAGGAGAGGCGCGAATCCGATCAACCGGCCGAATCTGAAAATGAAAAACGGGGCGACAATCCCAAAGATCACGATGATCAGAGCCGGATAGAGACCGATTCTGGCCATCAGCGGTTCTCGTTCCGGCCCCTTAAGCCAACGCCGAAGTCGGACCCGGCGCGAACGTCCTTACTCTTCCGCTTCGATCGGCTCGGGCGTCGCTCTGGCGCGCGCCTTCACCGGGCGGAGGAGGAAATCGGGCACATGGTCGCCAAGCCCGACGACTGGCGCGTCGTCGTCCCGGCGCGGCTGCAGGCGCGTCGCGGCGCGGACGGTCCTCGCGCGGCGCCCGGTCGGCGAAACGCGGAGCGCGAGGAGCCTCGCGATTGGTCGACGCGCGCGACCGTGCGCTCGCGCGGCGAGCGGTCACGGCGCGGAGAGGCGTCGGCGAATTCGGCGGCTGCTGGGATCGGGGCTCGTTCCTGATTCTCGGCGAGCCGCTCTTCCGGAGGACGCGCAGCGCGGTGTCGGCGCGACTCGGGGCGATGTTCGGCGTGGCGGTCGGGACGCTCCCGACCTTCAACCGGCGCCGGGCGCTCGGGTCGCCGATGGGCGCCGCCACGGCCGCGGGTCCTCTCGCGACTGGGCGCCTCGACTTCCTCGTCGGGGGGCAATTGAGCGCCATCCTGCCAGTCGATCTTGCGCGCGATGAGCTTCTCGATCTCGGCCACCGCCTTCTGATCGATGCGCGAGACGATGGTCAGCGCTTGGCCCGACTTGCCCGCGCGGCCAGTGCGGCCGATGCGATGGACATAGTCCTCGGAATGATGGGGCGCATCGTAGTTGATGACATGACTGACGTCGGGGATGTCGAGGCCGCGGGCGGCGACGTCGGAGCAGACCAGAAGCTGGACCTCGCCGGCGCGAAATGCGTCGAGCGCGGTCGTCCGCATGCGCTGGTCGAGATCGCCATGCAGCGCCAGCACTGAGAAGCCGTGCTTCTGCAGCGAACGGTAGACGACCTGCACATCGCGTTTGCGGTTGCAGAAGATGAGCGCGTTCTTGAAATTCTCGGCGCCGCGAATGATACGCCGCAAGGTCGAGCGCTTCTCTTCCGGCGTTCCGCCGGACGGAACGAGCGTCTGGGTGATATTCTCGGCGGTCGTGGCGGCCTTGGAGACCTCGACGCGCACCGGATTGTGAAGGAACGCATCGGCGAGGCGGGTGATCTCCGGCGGCATGGTGGCCGAGAAGAACAAAGTCTGGCGCGTGAACGGCACCAGCTTGCAGATGCGCTCGATGTCCGGGATGAAGCCCATGTCGAGCATGCGATCGGCTTCGTCGATGACCAGGATCTCGATCGCGTTCAGAAGCAGGCCGCCGCGCTCGGTGAAATCGAGCAGACGGCCGGGCGTGGCGATGACGACGTCGGCGCCGCGCGCGATCTTCGTCTCCTGATCGCCGAACGAGACGCCGCCGATCAGGAGCGCAAGGTTCAGCCTGTGGTTGACGCCGTATTTGCCGAACGCCTCTTCGACCTGGGCGGCGAGCTCGCGCGTCGGTTCCAGAATGAGGGTGCGCGGCATGCGGGCGCGAGCGCGCCCCCGCTCCAGCAGCGACAGCATCGGCAGGGTGAAGGCGGCCGTCTTGCCGGTGCCCGTCTGAGCGATGCCCAGGACGTCGCGACCTTGCAATGCGTAGGGAATGGCTTGTTCTTGGATCGGCGTCGGCGTGTCGTAGCCCGACGCTTCAACGGCTTTGAGCACTTTCTCGCTCAGGCCGAGTTCGCTAAATTTCATTTGTTCTCGCTTGCGCGAATGCCTCGCATCCGCTCGGTTGGGATATGGGGGCCTCGGTGGACCGCGTCAATGCGTTCGCTGGTCCCGACGCGCAAGCCTCGCGCCGAGCCGGAGCCTTAGTTCGCTCTCGGCGGGTTCGGCATAGATCATATTGCGGAAAAGTCAATCAACTTGGGTCTCGCGTTCTTGCGGCAGCGCCGGTATGCGCGGGAGGTCGTGCTCTGCGCCACGCATGGCGGACACTGAGTCGCCCCGCCAGCTCGCCGACTATGGCGCCGCCTGCGGTTCGGGGAATGTCCACGCGCCGCTCAAGATCTCAGGCTTGGGACGATAGAGGCGCACCAGATAGTTCCACCCGGGCGGAGTTGGCAGGCAATTCGTAATCTTGCCGTCGCAGCCGCCGAACTGGATGGCGAACGATCCGTCATCGGCCGGCTTGGCGATGAGGTTGTTGAGCGAATAGGCGTTCTGCGGATTGGCGACGAAGTAGCCCTTGTCGTCGTAGACGCTGATCGACCAGAAGCCGTCGACCGGCACGTCCTTGACGTTGAGCTTGTAGATCGTCTTGCCGTCGTTGTGCGCGGGCGTGACGTTCAGGTAAAGGGCGTCTTCCTCGGGATTGCCGCCCCAGGCGGCGGCCGATCCGATCAGATGCCGAACCGGGTCGACCTTCCCTTTAGGCCCAAACATGCCCTTCGTGTCGGGGACGGTCGCAGCGAGGCTCAGCAAGCCGTCCCGCACTTTAACCTGGGTCGATGCATCCCAATTGGGAATCCTAAAGACGCCGGGTCCGCCGGGTTGGCTGATCGTGATCGCGTCCTGCAGCTTATGGACCGCCTCGATATCCTTCGCATCGTTCGGATCGACGAGGATGCGGATCGCGACGATGACGTAGCGCGTGCCGATCTCCTCTTTTGTCAGCGTACGGACGACGGCGCCGTAGACGACCTCCGGCGAATATTCATCTTCATCGATGACCTGCATCGACAGGAAACGCTTGCCAGCGTCGGGCAGGGTGATGGTGACCGGACCCGCGTCGAGGTCGAACACCGCCGCGGAGTAGAGCGTGTCGCGGTTCATCCTGATGACGGTTTGCTTCACGACCGACGTCGGTTCACGCCGATGCATGAATTTGCCAAAGCCCCCGTCCTTCACCACGCCGCTGAAATAGAGATCCGACTCGGCGCGGACGAAATTGTCGGGGGTGACGGCGATCGGCCGGTCGTCAGGCGCCGCGCGGGCGCCGCCGAGCGCGGACAGCGCCAGCGTCGCGACCAGCACTGTCACCACAACCCGATTCATGGGTTCCTTGATCGGCGCTCTCAGCTCAGTACTTGCTCATTGAAGCGGGCGCGCCGCACTCCAGCGCAGTGACGCATGATGCGCATAGCACTTTGGACGGAATGAGGCGGGCGGGGCGATCGCAACGATCACAGGTTTTCTGCACGCTCCGGCGCTGGACGTCCTCGAAGAAAGCTTGCTCCTCTTGCTCGTCGATGTCCCAGAAGCCGAAATTGTCTTCATAGACGGCGGCCATTTTGACCGTGTTCCTTCTGCTGCGGCGGATGATCCGCCTCGGCTTGACCGGGGGAGTTCCCCATGATCGAGCCACCGTAGATACAGTCTTTGGGAACGGCTCAAATGCTCACAAGGGCCAATATTTTGTCTGTTCGGGCCACGCTCAAGTTCTGGCGCCCTGCGCTTTCACGGACGCGGCGGACCCCGCTACGGCCGGAAGCAGTCTCTGGACGCGGGCCGCCGAGGGCGGAGCGCCGGTCCAGCGCCTGAAGGCGTGATTGAAAGACGCGCTTCCCTCGTAGCCCAGCAACCAGGCCACCTCAGAAAACGAAATGCTCGGAGTCTTGATGTATTGAAGTGCGAGGCTATGCCGCAATTCGTCGACAACTTCCTCGAACGTTGTGCCCTCGAGAGCCAATCTCCGCGCCAGCGTTCGCGTGCTCATGGCGAGCATCTTGGCGACGTCGTACCTTCGAGCCCTGCCATGCGGCAGCAGCTTTTGCGCCTCGTTTTCTACCGCAGCGCGTAAGCTCCCAACCCCCGTGTCGCGCTGCTTGGCCGCCTCGTCGCAAATGGGTCGAAGAGCGTCGAGCAAGTGCACGTCTTCTGTAATGAGGGGCACAGCGAGGCTTTGATTGGAGAAGACGAGTTGATCAGAAGACCCGCCAAACTCGACCGGACAACCGCAGAACCGCTCAAAGTCCAAGAAGTCCGAGTTACGCATGTGGACAAAGGTTATTTTTGTCGGGTGAACATTCCGTCCTGTGATCTCCCGCAGACTCTTCACAATAACCGCGATTCCAAACTCCGCGTTCTGCGCCGCCCGAGACCTCGAAACGCCGGCGAGGTGAATCTCGACCACCAGGTCATTGTCGCCTCGTGTTAGTTTTATGCGAACGGCGTCGTTTACGATCCGGAAATAACGCGCGAAGAGCGCGATCGCCTCGCCAAGGTCCTTCGCTGCGGAAGCGACGTAGAACAACACCCCGACCTCTCGGGGGCTCACTTCTCTTGCAAGGCGAAGACCGAGCACCGGATCGTGCAGAGCCTCAGCAGCAAGTTCAAGGAGTCCGGCCTGCGCAGCTGCGGAGATGCGAATTTGGTCTTCTTTCAACTCCTGTTCGGACAGGCCGAGACGCTCCAGCAAAGGCGCCGGATCGATACCGTGATTCCGAAGCGCGGCGAGGGCTAGTCTCCCGGCGAATCCGGTGGCCGTTGGCAGGCGGGGAATCCCTCCGCTGGTCACCTCCACGCTCCCTTTGCCAAACCGGGTCGAGATTAACTGCCGATTGTTGGGGCCACGCTCAAGTTCTCGCGCCATGTGATTTCATGGACGCGAGGGACCCCGCCGCGGCTGGAAGCAGCCTCTCCACACGCACTGCCGAGGGCGGAGCGCCAGTCCAGCGCCTGAAGGCATGATTGAACGACGTGCTTCCCTCATAGCCTAGCAACCAGGCCATTTCGGAAAGCGATATGCTCGGAGTCTTGATGTATTGCAGGGCGAGACTCCGCCGCAGCTCGTCAATAACATCCTCGAAGGTTGTGCCTTCGCTAGCCAATTTCCGCGCCAGAGTTCGCGTGCTCATCGCTAATCTTTTTGCAACATTGTGCCGGTGCGCCTGGCCGTGCGGCAGCAACTTTTGCGCTTCGTTTTCGACCGCAGCGCGTAGACTTCCCGCGGCCGTTTCGCGTTGCTTGGCCGCCTCATCGCAAATGGGTCGAAGCGCGTCCAGCAAGTACACGTCTTCGGTAATGAGAGGCGCGGCGAGGCTCTGAGGGGAAAAAACCATTTCACCTGGAGACTCGCCAAATTCGATCGGACAGCCGCAGAACCGCTCAAGTTCCCAGGAATGTGTGTTTCGCGCGTGGACCATTGTGATGCTGGTTGGATGAATATGCCGGCCTGTGATCTCTCGGAGCATCTTCACGACGACCGCGACTCCAAACTCGGCGCTCTGCGTGGCCCGAAACCTTGGGATTCCAACCACCTGGCCCTCCACAACCAGATCACTCCCCCGTCGCCTCAGTTGGAGGCGAATGGCTTCGTTTACGATCCGGCAATAACGCACAAAGAGCGCCAGCGCCTCGCCAAGATTCTTGCCCGCTGAGGTGACGTAGAATAGCAACCCCATTTCTCGGGGATTGACCCCTTCGGCAAGGTGAAGGCCGAGGGCCGGATCGTGCAGCGCCTCAGCCGCGGCTTCCAAAAGCCTGGCTTGCGCATCGGCGGAAACGCGAATTTGGCCCTTGTTGAAATCCTGTTCGGACAAACCGAGGCGGTCCAGCAGGGGCGCCGGGTCGATGTCGCGAGCCCGGAGCCTGGCGACCGCGTGGCCCGCGGCGAATCCGGTGGCCGTCGGCAGGCGGGGAAACGCTCCCTTGGTCACCTCCACGCTCCTCTGCGAGTCGAGCGAGTTTAACTCCAGACAATGTTCGAAACCAGACTTCCGGCTGCTCCTTTCCTCCACACAATTGGCAGGGGTCGGTTTGCTTCCTGGCGCTGTCGGGGCTGCCTCAATAATGGTCGGTCGACTTCACGAACGCATGGATCTGCCAGACTTCGTCCAGCGACAGGCGCAGGCCGAAGGCGGGCATCTGCGTCCCCTTGCGGCCTTGGATCACGGTTTCGAGGAAGCGCTGGTCGCTGAGCTTCGTCGCGAACAGGTTCGGCCCCCGCGCGCCCGCGCTGTGGTGGCAGACGTAGCACTTGCTGGCGTAGGTGACCCGGCCGGCGGCGATGGCGTCCGGCTGGCCAAGGAACGGATCTGTCAGTTCGTCATCCGCCAGTCCGCGGCTCATCGTCAGCAGCGCCATCGCCGCCGCCAACGATAAGAAGAGAAGAGAGCCGCGGACCGCAGAAACGCGCATGCAACAATCAGGGTTTCGCGGCAGGCAGCATCTTGTCGATCACCTGCGCATTGTACATGCCGCCCTCATCCACCTTGCCGTCGACCGCGAACACCCAGAGCATGCCGCCCTTCGGCGCCGAATAGTAGAAGCTCGGATCGCCGCCGAGGCCGGACAGGATCGCGACATATTGCTTTCCGTCAAGCTCGTAGGTCATCGGCGAAGCGTTGATCGCCGATCCGGTCTGGAACTTCCAAAGCTCTTTGCCGGTCTTCGAATCGTAGGCCAGCAGACGGCCGCGCTGGTCGCCGGTGAAGACGACGCCGCCCTTCGTCGCGAGCATTCCCGAGAAGAACGGCAGCGGGCTTGGCACGTCCCAGAGAACCTTCTTGTTCGCGATGTCGATCGCCTTGAGATGGCCGATCGTGTCGCCCATCCGGTACATCTGGTAGTCGACGCCCTGATAGACGTCGCCGGGCTTATATTGCAGCTTTCCCTTTTCCCATGAGGTGAGGCCCATCCCCCACTGATTGACGGCGACGAAGAGAATTCCGGACGACGGATCGTAGGCCGGCGGGAACCAGTTGGTGCCGCCCTCGAGACCGGGAATGATCTTCTCCACCGTCTTGCCGTTGGCGAGCGGCTTCATCGCTTCGTTGATCGTCGGCTTGCCGGTTTTTGGATCGAGCCCGGTTGTCCAGTTGATGTTCTCGACCAGCGGGATCGCATAGAGGAAGTGGCCGTCGCTGCGGTCGATCGCGTAGAAGAATCCGTTCCGGTTGGCGACGACAGCCGCCTTCGTCGGCTTCCCGTCGATCGTCGTGTCGACAAGGATCGGGGTCGCCATGCCGTCGTAGTCCCAGTCGTCGTTCGGCGTGTACTGATATCCCCATTTGATCTTGCCGGTGTTCGGGTCGAGCGCCAGCATCGAGTTGGTCCAGAGATTGTCGCCCGGATGCTGGTCCGACTGCCACGAGCCTGGATTGCCGACGCCCCAGTAGAGCGTATCGGTGTCGGCGTCGTAACTTCCCGTCAGCCAGGTCGGGGCGCCGCCAGTCTTCCAGCAGTCGTCCTTGGGCCAGGTCTCGCTGCCGGGCTCTCCCGGCGCCGGAACGGTGTAGGCTCGTCCATTCCAGTTCGCCGGTCTTGGCGTTGAAGGACTTGAGATATCCGCGAACGCCATATTCGCCGCCTGAGACACCGATGATGACGTGATCCTTCACGACGAGCGGCGCCGAATTCGTCGTCACGCCATGCTTCCAATCGTCGATCGGAACGTCCCAGACGATCTTTCCGTCGGCGCGGTTCAGCGCGACCAGCCTCGCGTCGAGCCGGGCGACAATGACGAGATCGCCCGCGAGCGCCACGCCGCGACTGACAGGCCCGCAGCACAGCATGGCGTTGAAGCCGTCGCCATATTCGGGCTCGTAGTGCCAGAGGATATTGCCGGACTTCGCGTCGACAGCGAAGGTGCGGGCGTAGTCGGCGGTGAAATAGAGGACGCCGTCGCGGAAGAGCGGCGTGGCTTCGAGGCCGCCGAACTGGCCGCCGGTGGACATCGCCCACACGGGCGAGAGCTTCGAGGCGTTGTCCGGAGTGATTTCAGACAGCGGGCTGAAGCGCCAGTTGCGGTAGTCGCGGCCGTAAGTCAGCCATTCCTTGGAGTTGTCCTGCGCCTTGAGGAGATCGTCGGAAGTCACCGGGTCGGCGCTTGCGGCCCCGGCCGCCGCGACCATCGAAAAGACGGATATCATCAGCATGCGTTTCATGACTTTGCGCTCCCAGCTTTATCGATGAACCCGTCGCGCAGACCCGCTGCGGCGTCAGGACGGCGCATCTTACGCACGGTGAAAACAGCCCGGCAAGCGCGGGACGTTTTCCCAACTCGCGAACGATAATCGAGCGGGCGAAAGCAGGACTGTGGCGTCAAGATAGAGGCGCTGGCGATGTTCCAGACCGCCGCAAAAAACTGACGATGTGCAACGGAACAATCCTGCCCCGGCGGCGTTTGTTGTTCGCGCGCGCTCTGATTCAAGCCCCCCAGCCCAGGAGCGCGTGCTGCCCCGCGGTCGAGCCCTCCCTCCGCGGGGCTTTTTTTGCACCCCGAGCCGAGCCGACGTCCGGTTAAAGCGACCAGCGCAGGCGGCCAACCAAAAATGCGCTCACATTGCTCAGAGCCTGTGACCTGGCTCACAGACATTTTCAAATTTTTGTTGCTAGCGATTGGACTCGCCGACGCCCGGGTCGCCTGCGCAAGCTCGCGTCTTGCACCGAGCCGACCGTCCGCGCGGGCGACGGTTTGGGAGAACACCATGCCGAAATATTTGTTCGAAGCGCGCTACAGTTCGGAAGGCGCCGCGGGCCTCGCCAGGGAAGGTGGCGTCGGCCGCCGAGCCGCCGCCAGGAAGCATCTCGAGGATCTCGGCGGCAAGTTGGAATCGATGTATTTCGCGCTCGGTGAAGTGGACTGCTTCCTCATCGCTGACCTACCCAACAATGCGAGCGCGGTGGCGTTTTCGCTGGCAGGCAACGAAAGCGGGGCGATAGTGAGCAAGACGATCGTCCTGATGACCCCGGAGGAACTGGATGACGCGGTGGCGAAGAAAGCCTTTTTTCGCGCCCCCGGCCACTAGGCGCGCGCTCCCGTTCGCGGGGTTTTTCTCGCGCTGATTGACTCTTGCCGCGGCCTTCTCGATCTGTCGGTGGGCCGGTTTGGATTGTCCCGACCTTAGCGCGGGTCAAGACCGCTTAGCGGCTCAGGAGCGTCGAGTTGTGAGGGCGGCTTTCGGGGCCGGATCGCCCTTTGTGGCTCTCTTGCACGTTTGCGTCGACCTGACCGAAAAGACCCAGATCACGGCCGCCGCTCGTAGCGACGCCGGTGTATTTCAAATCCACAATCGTCGCCGATGCGGACGCGCACGTCCTCGTTGCGGCCGCGCAGGCAGACGGCGCTGCAATCCTCCTCATTTTGAGATCCTCGTCGCGGCGTGGCGCCCGAATCTCAGGCGAGGTAGCCTCGGTTAACGAGGTCAACAATGCGTAGAAGTACCTATATCCGCTCGATGGATTACTTTCCTTTCATGGCGGAATTCTTGGCAGCCAGGAACAAATCTGAAGTTCCAGAATTTAGTTGCAGCATACGGAGATGACCTGATCGCCCCCACCCCGAACGAGACCTTCAAAACAAGCTCACGGGAGCGCGGCGGATCAACTTTTTTCTACTCCTTGTGCAAACCATCGACGTCCGGAACGCCACCCCTCGTCCTTGGCGGCTGACTATTTGGCCGCGCGCCGAGCGAGGCCGCATAGAGAGCACGGGAGGGCGACATTCTTCACGAGCAGCTAGGCCGCCAACAATGCAACCACGATGTGAGCCACACTTCCGCAGCGCCGGACTCGTTGGGGTCCGCCATGACGCAAGTTGAGATGGATGGTCCAATCGCAGCTCGTGATCACCGGACTATCAACTTGGTCTCCGTTATCGTACCGCACCTGGACGACTACGATAACCTCAATACTTGCCTCTCACTTCTTGAGGCGCAGAGCTATCCGCGCATGCGCACGGAAATCATTGTCGCTGACAATGGCAGTTCGCGCGGGATCGACGCCGTACGCTCGATCGTTGGGAATCGCGGTCGTGTCATCGAAGTCGCCACACGCGGCGCGGGGCCGGCGCGTAACGCGGGGGTATCGGCTTCGATGGGCCAGGCGCTGGCTTTTCTCGACAGCGACTGCCGGCCTGACCCGCATTGGCTTGAGGAAGGTCTAGCCGAACTCGAGCGAGGAGATTTCGTCGGCGGTCGGGTTGACATCTCTGTCACGGATCCTCAGCGCATGACCGCCGCGGAAGCCTTTGAGAGCGTCTTCGCGTTCCGTAACGAGCGCTACGTCAAAGAACTCGGCTTCACCGTTACCGCCTCGATGTTCGTCTGGCGCTCGGTGTTCGATTCGGTTGGCGGATTTGAGAACGGCGTGCCTGAGGACCGCGACTGGTGTTTGCGAGCAGGGCGCATGGGATATCGCATTCGCTATGCGCCGCAGTCGCTCGTCGCCCATCCGGCGCGTCGCACAATGCCAGATCTCAAACGCAAATGGCGGCGACTTAACCCTCGAGTCCTTCGAGGATGTGTGGCGCACCGAGAAGAGTGCGCTCCCTACCTTACTACGCCATTGGATGGCGCTGTTTGCCGTCGGGCCCCACGCGATTAATGTGCTTGCCTCAAATCGGTTAAGTGGCACAAAAAACCGCATCAAGGCGGTCGGCGGGCTTGTCCATATCCGTGTCTATCGCGTCGCAGTCGCGCAACGAGCCTGGCTATCGGCGAAGCCACGAACGGGCCTGCCAGCCAACTCGGCCGCTGACGGTAGCGAGAAGACAGCCGTTCTGCCGATGTCGAAATCTGGACTCGGCTAGCCCCGGCGAAGTCCACGGAGTGCTTCTCGCGAAGACCGCGACGTTCGTCGACAGTTCGCCCGCACACGGTAGGGCGCGAAAAGGCGCTTACTCTCATCATGAAAGGGCTCGCCGCCCGCCAAGCCGCGGGCCTCGCGGATTGTCAATCCGCTTGCCGGACAACCATTCACGCTTTTGTGTGTTGGCGCGAATCGGCCGCTGCGGCATCAAGGCTCCGGCGCGCCAGAGGACCGCAAACCCCAGCGCGCCTGCTCCGCGTTGGGCTGCAACGGCGCGGAGCCTATTCTTCTATCCCTTCCTCTTTGCTCGGCGATTGGCCCATACGATCTTCCGACCGGATTCGTAGATCACATAATGCCAATCGGCAGGTGGCCGCGCAGGTTAACGAAGTCAACTTGGCAATGAATAGGAGTATGCACATTCGAGCCGGAGCGGCCGGGAACAATTCCGCGGCGGCCGAGTTGAAGGTGTTCAGCGCGCTGATTCTTGCCCCCCAGCCCAAGCGCGCTGCTGCCCTGCGCCGGCCCTCCCTGCGCAGGGCTTTTTTTGTATGCGCCGACGGCAGGCGAGCGTTTCACGGACAATTCGCGGCTGCCGCGGAAACTCGCGGGGTATCTCGAGAACAGACAGACCGAAGGCTTGCCGGCTCCGGCCGTGGCGAGATGCTCGCGACCCTCGCGCGGGCCCGAGCAAAGTTGATCGCCAGCGGCGCCTAAAGGCCGACGAGGCGCGCGCTTACAAATGCGAGACTTTGCTGCGCGTTAACGCGCGGCAGGCCTACTTTTTCGCGAGTGCAGCTGCGGCTCTTCTGACGGCAGTTTCACTGATTTTGCCCGTCTTCTTCCTCATTTCGCCAAGCGTGGTGTTGGGTGAAAATTGAGGGATGGGTTTCGAGAGATTCTTGTTCAGCGTGTCGCTGCGCTTTTGCTGAATCTCGCCATCCTGGTCACGATGGCGGCCGTCTAATCCGGGTTTTTTCATAGTCCGACTCATGCTTTGGGAATCAGTGCGGCTTAATTCTGTCGTTCCTTGTGACGCTTGGCAACTGTAGATCGTCGGCGCCCCACCGGGCACGACGCCTGACGCGGGCCGGCAGGCCCTGCGCGTCTACGGTGACTGAGTCGGCGAGATGATCGGAGAACCGGCTCGCCAAACGGCGGGTAGCCGCGCGACGATAGGGCAGGCAGCTAGCGCGTCAGCACCGCTCGATGCGCGCGAGAAGGCGCCCTTTGCGTCGAGCCTGGCTGAGCGCGACGCGCATGGCGAGCTGCCGCTCGATTGTCGAAGCCCATGGCGGGCGTTGTGGGCGACCAGGTGCGAGCCGCGCGGCGCGCCCTGTTTCAGTTTACGATCGCGCTGACTGAGCCGATGGGGGAACGGCGATTCCCCGCGTAAAAAATTTGCGCATTTTGTTGCGGAAAAAGTGAATCTGTGTTATTCATATTTCTGTTGGCCAGATCGAGCTGCAGACCTGCGCCGCCCCGGCGGCGCGTTCGCATAGAGAGATGCGGTTGTGATATTTGAGCCGCGACGTGACAGGAGAAGCGATTTTTTATTTGGATTCGTCGTAACCCATTGAAAAGTCCCGATTCGGACGAATAAAACCAAATAAAACCAAGCTGTTTTGCTTGGTTTTATTTGGTGGGGCTTGGTTTTGCTTGGTTTGGCTTGGATTTATTTGGCCGCCCAGCCGAACCGCGGCTGCGCGCCGCCATCAATCGCCGGCGTCTCTTCCCCAGACCGGGCGCCGCTTCTCGAGAAACGCGCCAATGCCCTCAACCGAGTCGCGTTCGGCGAGATTGTCGATCATCGCCACGGAGGCGACCGCGTAGGCCTCGTCAAGCGGCCGCTCAATCTGGGCGTAGAAGGCGCGCTTGCCGATCGCCAGCGTCGGGGCCGATTGCTGCGCAATGGTTCTGGCCAGCGCCTGCGCCTCATCGAGCGCGCGACCCTCGGGAACCACGCGGTTCACGAGACCGAAGCGCTCGGCGTCCGCAGCGCTATAGAGTTGCCCCGTCATCGCCATCTCCATCGCCCGCTTGCGCGAGATGGCGCGGCCGACCGCTACCAGCGGGGTCGAGCAGAACAGGCCAAAATTCACCCCCGACAAGCCGAAGCGAGCGCGCGCTCCCGCGATCGCAAGATCGCAGGCCGCGACCAGCTGACAGCCCGCCGCGGTCGCGACGCCCTCGACCGCCGCAATGACCGGCTTCGGCAGCGCGACGATGGCTTGCATGAGAGTCGAACAGCGCGCGAACAGCTCCACGTAATAGCCGCGGCCGCGATCGCAGTCGTTGCGGTGCGCCTGCATTTCCCTGAGGTCGTGGCCGGCGCTGAGCGCCGATCCCTCGCCCGAAAACACCACGACACGGGCGCTGTCGTCGCTGGCAATGACGTCGAGCTCCGCGATGAGGGCCTCGATCATGGCGAGGCTCAGCGCGTTCAGGTTATGCGGCGTGCTCAAGGTCACAGTGACGACGCCGTTGTCGTCCGCGCGTCTGAAGAGCTCCGGCGACGCGGCGACAGAGGACGGAGCGGTCATAAGCTATCCTCGTTGAGGCAGAACCGTAGCGATAACGCTGCGCCGAGCCTACTTGCCATGACGCCAGCAGTAAATGGGAGACCGGTCGCCCGGCGATCTGATGCGCGGCGCAGCGCACAATAGTTTATTCGGCCATGGGCAGGCGCTTGGACCGACGCGCGCCTCGTCCTCATGCGCCAAAGTGGATAGCGGAGGATGAATTGTAGCCTGTGGTTGCAGGCGCATGATGTCCATTCGGCCAAGGGCAGGCGCTGGACCGACGTGGCGAAAATCGGCTTCATGCGCGAAAAAGGGCCGCGCGATGGCGGCCCTTGAAAGTTCGAGGTCGTGGCTGGCTTTACGCGATCGCGGGCGCGAGCCGGTTCTTTCGGCCTCTGTTCAACGAAGCGTAACCGAGTCCGGCAAAGCCAACCAGCATCATCGCCCAGGTCGACGGTTCGGGAACGCTCGTCGTGATGTCGCCGGACAATTGGAGGTTTGCAAAGGCGTCCGTCACGTGACGATCCGCGTAGAAGACGTCCATTACGTAGGTTCCTTGTCCGACGGTCCATGTCGAAGTCGGACCCGACGGATGGACTCCGCCGACCTCGTCGACCACGTTTCCGTTGAGCGCGAGAAACATGTCGTCGTCGCCGCCAAAGGTGATCGAGCCGCCACCAGCGCCGACATGGAGAGTGGCGGAAAAGATCGCGGTCTGAAATGCATTCCCGTCGCCGCTAGTGCCCGTGCCCTCAGGCACGAACATGGGCTGATTGATCGGAAGCTGTGCAATGGTTTGCCCCTCGAACGTGATTCCGGAGGAGGGAGTCCACCAATTGAGCTGATTGCCCGCGCCCTCGACGAGAGCGGCGGGGTTGTTCGTGGATACGACAGGTCGGTTGCCCACGAGGGTTGGCCCGACTTCGGGGTTCGAGTTGTCGTATACCTGCCCGCAATTGTACGTTCCGCACGGCGGCAGGTTGAAATCGCCAAAAGTCGGACTGGCGGAATACCAATCGACTCTGAATCTGATTGGCGCTAGCCCCAACGGCCGAAAGCCCGAGGGCCACTGCACCCGCGCCGACGCTGAGGCAGAACTTATGCAACTTGTTATGCAATTCGCAGTCTCCCACTTAACAGGCAATCATTGTAGTTTTTTATTTCACAGCCCGTCAAACAAATTTCGAGGAATTCCGGCATTATTGCGAAAAATTAATGTTAATGCTGGGCGTCACTTTTGTGACGGGCGATCCGTAGCTCCGAGAGGTCGCGCGCCGTTTTGCGACCCAGTACCCGGGGCGGGGAACGACCGTTATTCAATCGCGCCCGCAGTTTGCCCGATCCGACGCTGCGCCCGGCCCACCGACTTCGCGCTTCCCCGTTTGCGCGTTTTCCGCTAGGGAGCGCGCGCACCGCCGCCTGAAGCAAAAAGACCGACAATCATGCACCGCTACCGCTCCCACACCTGCGGGGCCTTGACCCTGGCTGAGGATGGGGCCGAGGTCCGCCTTTCCGGCTGGTGTCATCGCATCCGCGACCACGGCGGCTTGCTGTTTATCGATCTGCGCGACCATTACGGCCTGACCCAATGCGTGGTCGATCCCGAATTCGCCTGCCTTCCGCGAAGCGGAGAAGCTGCGCTCGGAATTCGTCATCCGTGTCGACGGAAGGGTGCGGAAGCGCCCGCCCGGCACTGAAAACTCCGAAATGCCGACTGGGCTCGTCGAGGTTTACATAAGCGAGATCGAAGTGCTGGGGCCCGCCGGCGACCTGCCGCTGCCGGTGTTCGGCGACCAGCCCTATCCAGAGGATACGCGGCTCAGATACCGATTCCTGGATCTGAGGCGCGACAAGCTTCACCAGAATATCATGCTACGCGGTCAAGTCATTGACTCGCTTCGCAGACGAATGAAAGGGCAGGGGTTCTTCGAGTTCCAGACGCCCATCCTCACCGCGTCGAGCCCAGAAGGCGCGCGCGATTTCCTCGTGCCCTCGCGTCTGCACCCGGGCAAATTCTACGCGCTGCCGCAGGCGCCGCAGCAATACAAGCAGCTCCTGATGATGGCGGGCTTCGACCGCTATTTCCAGATTGCGCCCTGCTTTCGCGACGAAGACCCGCGCGCCGACCGTCTTCCCGGCGAATTCTATCAGCTCGATATCGAGATGAGCTTCGTCGAGCAGGGGGACGTTTTCGACGCGATGGAGCCGGTGTTGCGCGGCGCTTTCGAGGAATTCGCCCGTGGCAAGCCGGTCACGCCGTCGCCCTGGCCGCGCATTCCCTATTCGGAGGCGATGCGCAAATACGGGTCGGACAAGCCGGATCTCCGCAACCCGCTCGTCATGCAGGACGTCTCGGAGCATTTCCGCGGCTCGGGTTTCAAGGTGTTCGCCCGGTTGCTCGAGATCGAGAAGAACCAGGTTTGGGCCATCCCCGCCCCCGGCGGAGGCCAGCGCACGTTCGCCGATCGGATGAACGCATGGGCGCAGGGCGAGGGTCAGCCTGGCCTCGGATACATCCTGTTTTTCGATCGTTCTCGCGACGAAACGTCACTTGCAGCCGACCCCAAGGCGAGCGGGGTGGGCGGGCGGCGGGCCGCTTGCGAACAACATCGGCCCCGAGCGCGTCGAGGCGATTCGCCTCGCGCTTGGCCTCAAGGCGGGCGACGCGGCGTTCTTCGTCGCCGGCGATCCGGACAAATTCGGCAAATTCGCTGGGCTGGCGCGCACGAAGGTCGGCCAGGAGCTCAAGCTCGTCGACGAGGATCGGTTCGAATTCGCCTGGGTTGTCGATTTTCCGATGTACGAGTGGGATGAAGAGGAAAAGAAGGTCGAGTTCTCGCACAACCCTTTCTCGATGCCGCAAGGCGGGCTTGAAGCGCTCGTCAGCAAGGATCCGCTGGCGATCAAAGCGTTCCAGTACGATGTCGCCTGCAACGGCTACGAGCTCGCCTCGGGCGGGATTCGCAACCATCGTCCCGAGGCGATGCTGAAGGCCTTCGAGATCGCGGGCTATGGCGAAGAGACGGTGATCGAGCGGTTCGGCGGCATGTATCGCGCGTTCCAGTACGGCGCCCCGCCGCATGGAGGGATGGCGGCGGGCGTGGACCGCATCGTGATGCTGCTCGCGGGCGAGCAGAACCTGCGCGAGGTGGCGCTTTTTCCGATGAACCAGCGGGCCGAGGACTTGCTCATGGGCGCGCCGTCGCCGGCGACGCCAAAGCAATTGCGCGAGCTCCACGTCCGCGTCGTCCAGCCTGAGAAGTGAGGCTGGCCGAGGTTCCCGGCGAGGCGCCATTTCCGAGTCGGTTTTGAGCGATTCCAAGAGGTTGCGGCGCCATTTCCGATCGCCCGGGGGCAGGGACGGCACTGAGTCAGTATAACCAATCGACAATGTTATTTATGGTGACCATGCCGCCCGGAGGCGAGCGTGCGGGCGGGGGACCGGTTCACGGACCAGCAAGGGGCAGAGGCGACTTGGCGCATGACTAGGACGCGATTCGGGGGAGACGCGTGGGCGCGTAAGCACGCGGTCGCCCTTGCCCGCCGCCCGCGCCTCTGTTAGCCACACGGGCGAAAAAGCGGGGTATAGCGCAGCCTGGTAGCGCGGAAGTTTTGGGTACTTCAGGTCGCAGGTTCGAATCCTGCTGCCCCGACCATTTAAACCACTGAAATCGTTTAGATTATAGGAACGCCGTCGAAGCCGCGTCGGTCACGGATTCCGCTTTGCGTCCACCTTGCGTCCCCGCCGCCGGCCCGCTTTGGCGCGCGCGTAATCTGCCGCAGGCGTCTCATCCGGCCCACGCAACCTTGCCACTGGCTAGCCGCGCGATTGGCTTGAGAAAGCAGAAAGTTGGCAAGTGGAGAGAGGGCAGCTGCGCCCAATCTCTATTCCGGGTCAGCGGCGGCCGTGGTGGCAGGTGTGACAAAAGCTTCGTGCCTACCAGTCGGCGCGGCGCATGACCTTCGCGACGTTGCCGATCACTTCGGCACGGCGCTTCTCGCCTTTTGTGGGGTCGGTCGGGTGTTCTTCGGTCTCCCCGTCCGATGGCTGAGGGCCGTCGTAGCCTTCTACAATGGTGAGGTCCATGACCGATTTTCCGTCCCGCAGAGCCATCGCCTTTGCGTACTCAGGGGAGCGGTAGCACTCCAAGGCGGCGGCATAATTCGGGAATTCGACCACCACCACCCGCGACCGGGTCTGGCCCTCCGGCGTCTCCGACTTCCCGCCTCGCGCCAAAAAACGGCCACCGAATTTTCGGAGCGGCTTGGCATTCTCGGCAATGTAAGCCTTGTATCCGTCAGGGTCAGAAACGTTGACGAGCACAACACCCAGGTAGCCCTTTGCCATGACATTCGCTCCCCGTGCTTTCCACTAGACATGATATGGGAGCGGAGACGGGATGGCGATGGATCGTCAAGCCGCCCACCAATCTGTTACGATCCAAAGTGAGAGACTACCGCGAAGGGCCTGCGGCGACGGGGGAAGAGCGGACCCCACTATTTCCGCATTCGCGAAGATAGGCCGAAGATCTTTCCGCTTGCGCAATCCGCGAAATCTCTCGGACCATGTATTCGGTGCGCTCTCGGGTGTGACCTCGATGTACCGGACCTCGGCCTTTCGC
>CAVUPE010000033.1:0-159525 GCA_963743265.1 uncultured Alphaproteobacteria bacterium
TGCCCCTAGCCGGAATCGAACCAGCACTCCTTGCGGAATCCGATTTTGAGTTCGGACGCGTCTACCAGTTCCGCCATAGGGGCCCGCGAGAAGGCGGCCGGGGCCGATATAAAACGCGGGATGGCGCAGGGTCAATGCGCTCGCGCCTCGCGACGGGACTCGTACGTGGACGCCGGCGCCGCAAGCGCGTAAAACGCCGCTGCACTGCGAAAGGCCTTCATGTTCAATTCGTTCTACCCCAAAGTCCGGGCGCTCGCCGAAGGTCCCTACGCGGAGCGCGCGCTGGCCGCGGTCGCCTTCGCGGAGAGCTCGTTCTTTCCCGTCCCGCCCGACGTGCTTCTGGCTCCCATGGCGCTCGCCAATCCGCAGCGCGCATGGCGATACGCTCTCATCGCGACCGTCGCCTCAGTGATTGGCGGCATGCTCGGCTACGCCATCGGCGCCCTGCTTTACAACACGCTCGGGCAGTGGCTCATCAACCTCTATGGCTATGGCGCGAAGATGGATGCGCTGAAACAGACCTATGCCCAATGGGGCTGGCTGGTGATCCTTATCAAGGGCGTGACGCCGATCCCCTATAAGCTGGTGACGATCACCAGCGGCCTGCTCGGCTATAATTTTCCGCTGTTCGTCGCTTTGTCGATCGTGACGCGCGGGGCGCGGTTCTTTCTCGTCGCCGGCGCGCTGCACTGGTTCGGCGAACCGTTGCGCAATGCGATGGAACGCAATTTCGCCGCGGTCCTTGGCGCATTCGTCGCGATGGTTGTCGTCGGCTTCGTGATCGCTATCAAGGTCTTCTGATGACGCTTGCCGAGACCGCGCTGCCGCCCTCGCAGGAGACCAGGGCCCTTTTGATCGCCGCGGCGTCAATCGCCATCCTCGCCGCGGTCTGGATATTTCAGGGACTGGGCTACGCGCCCTGTGAGCTCTGCCTAACGCAGCGTTACGCCTTTTACGCCGCCATTCCGCTGGCGCTTTTGACCGCGCTTCTCGGCGGCCGCTCGGCGCATGGCCTGGCGCGCATTGGCTTCGTCCTTTTAGCAATTCTCTTCATCGCCAGCGCCGCGCTCGCTGCCTACCACGCCGGGGTCGAATACCATTGGTGGGCCGGGCCAACCGCCTGCACCGGCGGCCTGACCGGGTCCCTCGACGTCAACGACCTGGTCAATACGCTGAACTCCGTCAAGGTCGTGCGCTGCGACGAAGTCCAGTTGCGCATCGCCGGACTGTCGCTTGCCGGCTGGAATGTCATCGCTAGCGCCGCGCTCGCGGTCTACGCCGCACTCGCCGCGCGGCTTTAGGGTTCAGAACGCGATCACCGCTACGCGGCCCTAGGCCGCAGACGCCTGTGGCCTAGCGCCAAACTTGTCGCACGGAATCTCGACATCGATCTCCAGCGTCGAAACCGAGTCCGAGCGCTCCATCTTCACCGACAGCTTCTCCGGATCGAATTCGATGTGACGCGCGATGGTGGCGAGCAATTCGTCGCGCAGGATGGCGACGAGATCGCGAGGCCCAAGCGCGACGCGCTCATGGGCAAGCAGGATCTGAAGCCGCTCGCGCGCGACCGGCGCGCTGCCGCGTGCTTTAAGGAATCCGAAGAGATTCATGCTGCCCTCCGGCTGAACAGGCGCGTGAAGAAGGTCTTCTTTTCATCCGGGATCGCGACCGGGGCCGTCGTTTCGCCGCGGAGACGTCGAGCCGCTTCAAGGTAGGCTTGTCCAGCCGGCCCCCCGGAGGCGTTGATGGTCACGGGAGCGCCAATGTTCGACGCGCGCAAGATGTCTTTGCTCTCGGGGATGACACCGAGGAGCGGAATCGAGAGAATCTCGAGCACGTCGTCGATGCTGAGCATCTCGCCGGAATTCGACCGCGCGGGGTCGAATCGCGTGAGCAGCAAGTGTTTCTCCATCGGCTCTCCGCGCTCGGCCCGCAGCGTCTTGGAATCGAGAAGGCCGATGATCCGGTCGGAGTCGCGCACCGACGACACTTCTGGGTTGGCGACTACGATCGCCTGGTCCGCGTGCCGCATCGCCAAGAGGGCGCCTCTCTCGATGCCCGCCGGACTGTCGCAAAGCACGTAGTCGAAAGTGTCGCGCAATTCGCCGATGACCCGCTCGACGCCGTCGGTGGTCAGCGCGTCCTTGTCACGCGTCTGAGATGCCGCCAACAGGTGCAGAGTGTCGATGCGCTTGTCACGGATCAACGCCTGCGAGAGCTTGGCGTCGCCCTGCGCGACATTGATGAAGTCAAAGACGACACGGCGCTCCGCGCCCATCACCAGATCGAGATTGCGCAGTCCGACGTCGAAGTCGACGACGCAGACGCGCTTCCCGCCTTGCGCGAGCGCGACGCCAAGAGATGCGGTCGAGGTGGTTTTGCCAACACCACCCTTCCCTGATGTAACGACAATCACCTTGCTCATGCGCGTAGTCCCCTTAAGAGCCCTTAACCCAGGGTTCGGAGTTTAAGTTCGTCACCGTCCAGACGGGCCTCAAGACTGCGGCCCTCCATCTCGGAATTGGTGTTTTCGGCCGTGACATAGGCGCCTCCTATGCAAAGCAGTTCGGCCCGTGCTTCGGTGCAGAATATGCGTGCGGAGCGTGAGCCCGAGATCCCGGCGATCACCCTGCCCTGCAGCGCTCCGTAGATGTGAACGGACCCGCCCGCGACGATCTCCGCGCCCGAGGCGACGCGGCCTATGATTGTCACGTCGCCCTGAGGATGCATGATGGTCTGGCCGGAGCGCACGTTGCCGTCGACGATCAGCGACTCGGTCCTTTCAGGCGCGCTTGGCGCGACTGCCGACGAATCTTCCTCTCGAGTTGATGGCGCATCCTCTCTTAATGTTGGCGGATCGATTGGCCGCCCGCCGGAAACGACCGGAGGCAGATGCGGCCCGACCAACCCGCGGTCAACATTCTCCGCGCCCATAACCCTGATGTGGCGCCGCGCCAGGCCGTTTAAGAGGTCGCGGTATTCCTTGAGGGCGATGTCGAGCGCCGCCATATCGAGAATGACGGGCCTGGCGATGAAGAAGGTCGGAGAGCGGGCGAGCCAACCGTCGAGCGCCGTAAACCATTCGTCGAGCGGCTGAACCGGCTCGAGGACGTAGGCCAGAAGGGATTGCGCTCGAAACTTGAGGGTCTGAGCAGGGCCTACATGCGCGTTCATCGCACCAGTCCGTTGGCGTTTCGTTAACCACGTTTGCGTCGGAATGGTTTATGAATGGTTAAGGAGCCCGCCTTTCCCATGCTGTTCGTCGGTTGATATGGATCGGACGCTTTGTCCGACCTGGCGGGTCAATTGCGGGAGATCGAACCCGATACAGACGAATGGCTGCAGGTCGATCTATCGCATGTTCCCCGTGTGCCCGAGGGAATAGCGCCCGGGCTGCGGCCAGACCGTGAGCCCATGCGGCATGCCGCCCACGGGGATCGACTTCACTGAGCCGTCATCGGTGTTGAAGGCGTAGATCACGCCGTCATAGCGGCCCGACAGCCACAGCCATTTGCCGTCTGCGGATAGGTTGCCCATGTCCGGGCTGCCGCCGCCCGGGACGGTCCAATTGGCGACGACCTTGCGGCTGGCGAAGTCGATGACCGAGACGCTGCCGGGGCCCTTGCGCGCGCCGCCGAGGCTGTGGGTGCCGCGATTTGTCACATAGAACTTCGTTCCGTCGCGGCTCGGATAGAGGCCGTGCGCGCCGACTCCAGTCTTGATGAAATCGAGCTGCCCGAACGAATCGCCGTCGATCACCATGACCCCGTCGCCGATGAGGTCGGCAATGAAGAAGATCTTGCCGTCCGGCGCCACCCGGATGTCCTGCGGCATATGGCCGGGCGTCAGCGGCAACGTCTCTACGAGCGTGTGGTGGACGAGATCGATCTTGGCGAGGGAATCGTTGAATTCGCAGGTGAAGATTGCGTACGAGCCGTCGGGCGCAAAGTCGGCGTGATTGATCCCGGCGCATTGCGGCGTCGCGATGTAGCCCTGCAGCGCCATCGTGTGGGGATCACGGAACTCGAGTCGCCGCATCGCCTCGGCAACGACGATCGCCGATTTGCCGTCAGGCGTGAAATAGATGTTGTAGGAGTCGGGCACGTCGACCACTTTGCCGACCTTGCCTGTCCTTGGATCGATCGGCGCAACGCCGCCATGGCCGCCGCGCGCGCTCACGTCCGCCGAAACCCACAGGGTCTGCAGGTCCCACGATGGAACGATGTGCTCGGGGCTCGGCATCGCGGACAAGCTGTCGATCACCTTGAACGTCTCGGGATCGATGACGTCGACCTTGCCGGTCACGAGGTTGGGCGAATAGACCCGCGACGGCTGCCCCGCGACAGCCGGACTGAACATGCCGACCCCGACGCCTGCGTAGACATTGTGCGGATCGACAGCCGCGGGCATCGATAGGTTGGCTGGAGGCAGGAGAATCGGCCGCTCGGGACCGAGCTGATAGGCGGCGAGGGCGATGAAGTCGGCCGCCGTCCGACCTTGCTCGAGCACGCTGCTGCAAACATACGCGCAAGCGGAGCCTTCGACGCACGCATTCGGAATGGTGAAGGACTGCGCGCTGCGCAGTTCGAAGCCGGCGCCGACCGCGATCGCGATCGCCGCGGCGGCGGCTAATCCGTTGCGAACAGCCATTCCCCGCCCTTTTTCCATCGGCCGCGTAGGCCAAACGGCGATTCGGCGCAACCCGGGAAGCGAAACTGCAACTGCAACAATGACTGTTCGATGAACGAAGGCGCGGATGCGGGTCTTGATGAAATCGACGTGCCCGAATGAATCGCCGCCGATCCCATGACGCCCTCGCCTATGAGGTCGGCGATGAAGACGATCGTGCCTACGCGGCTATTTCGCGGGACCAGCGGGCCTCTCGCCCTTGAGGCGAACCATGATGATTTTCGGATTTTCACCGATGCGCTCGACCTCGGCAATGCCGGAGGCTTCGACCAGATTGGAAAGGCGCGGAAAGCCGTAGTTGCGTGGGTCGAAGTCCGGAGACTGTTTCGCCAGATGCGCGCCAACGCGGCCGAGATTGGCGCGGCCGTCTTCGTCGGCCGAGGCGGTCACAGCCTTGGAGAGCATATCGAGCGCCGCGCGATCCAGAGGTGTTTTCGCCGGCGCGGGTTTGACCGCCGGCGCCTTTGGCGCGGCAGGAGCTCCCGCTTCCTTCCGTTCGCCGGCCACATTGAGCACATCGAAATAAACAAACTTGTCGCAAGCGGTGATGAAGGGGCGGGGCGTCTTGCGTTCCCCAAAACCATAGACGGTGACGCCCTGCTCACGGATGCGGGCGGCCAGGCGAGCAAAGTCACTGTCGCTCGAGACGATGCAGAAGCCAGAGAAGCGGCCGGTATAAAGCAGGTCCATGGCGTCGATGATCATCGCGCCATCGGTCGCGTTCTTGCCGGTCGTGTAGGCGAACTGCTGGACCGGCTGAATTGAATGTTCGAGCAGGCATTCCTTCCAGCCCTTCAGGTTCGGGCCGGTCCAGTCGCCATAGATCCGCTTGACGCTCGCCAGGCCGTAATTGGCGATCTCGGCCAGGAGGCCAACAACGATTTTAGGTGAGGCGTTGTCGCCATCGATCAATAGCGCCAGGGTTCCAGAATTATCCGTCGCCATTGCCATCGCCTCTTGTTTGCTATCCAGTGGATTTCGCCATTCATGCCCGCCTCTCCGGCGGCCCACGATGGCGCTTCTAGGCCGCATCGCTTATGTGAGGGCCATGACCCAGCCCCATCGCCCGGTCGGCCCCGGCGACCATGTTTTTCTCATCGACGGCTCGTCCTTTGTCTTTCGCGCCTATTATCAGTCGATCCGGCAGGATCAGAAGTACAATTATCGGACGGACCGTCTGCCGACCGGCGCGATTCGGCTGTTCGCCACCAAAGTGCTGCAGTTCATTCGCGACGGGGCGGGGGGTTTCAAGCCGACCCATCTCGCCATGATCTTCGACAAGACGGAGAACTCGTTCCGGCGCGACATCTATCCGCAATACAAGGCGCACCGGAAGGATCCGCCGGACGAACTGGTGCCGCAATTCCCACTGATGCGCGCCACCGTCTCGGCCTTCGGCATGGTCCCGATCGAGCAGGGTCGCTACGAGGCCGACGACATCATCGCCACCTACGCCCGCCAGGCGCGCCAAGCCGGCGCCGATGTTCTCATCGTCTCCGCCGACAAGGACCTCATGCAGCTCATCGAGCCGGGCGTGTCGATGTACGATCCGGCTTCGGGCCAAGCCGGGGTCGCCGGTTCCCGCGAGGAGCGCCGCTTCGGCGTCGAGGAAGTCGTCAAATATTTCGAGGGAGTCGGGCCCGACAAGGTCGTCGACGTCCAGGCGCTCGCCGGCGATTCGACCGACAACGTCCCCGGCGCGCCCGGCATCGGGCTGAAGACCGCGGCGCAGCTCATTCTGGAATACGGCGATCTCGAGACGTTGCTCGCCCGCGCAAGCGAAATCAAGCAGCCGAAGCGGCGCGAAGCGCTTACCGATCCCGAAATCGTCAAGCTCATCCGGGTGTCGAAGCAGCTCGTCACCTTGGATCGGGACGTGCCGGTCGAGACGCCGCTCGAGGCCCTTGCGACGCCGCAGCTCGACGGCAAGCGGCTCATCTCCTTTTGCAAAGCGATGGAGCTGACGACGCTTACGCGCCGACTCAGCGAGATATGCGGGGTGGACGTGGCCTCGGTCGAACCGGACCCGCGCTTCGTCGGTCCCGCGGCGTGGCCGGGCGGCCAAGGCGTGGCCCTCTTGGAAAGAGAAGGAGACGCGCCCGCGGAAGGGGCGCCCACCGCTGTGGCGGCGCCTGCTCCTGCGCCCCGGGAGCCGAAGACCGCTGCACAAGGCGCGACTCCCGCTGACTTTGCGGCCGCGCGGGCGAAGGAGGCGCGCGCTCCGATCGATCGCACGGCCTATAAGATCGTACGCACGGCTGCCGAGCTTAGCGCCTGGATCGCCCGCGCCGAGGATGAGGGCGTCGTCGCTATCGACTCCGAGACGTCGTCACCCGACCCGCTGCAAGGCGAGCTCATCGGCCTCTCGCTCGCGGTCAGGCCGGGGGAGGCCTGCTACATCCCGATCGGCCATCGGACGGGCGCCGATCTGTTCGAGGGCGCCGGCCTCGCGCCCGACCAGATCGCGGAAGCCGAAGCGATCACGCTTCTGAAGCCGATGCTTGAGTCGCCGGGCGTCCTCAAGATCGGACACGATATCAAGTTCGACATGCATGTGCTGGCGATGCGCGACATTCGCGTCGCGCCGATCGACGACGCCATGCTCCTCTCCTACACGCTCGACGCTGGCGCGACGGGCGATGACCACAGCATCGATACGCTCTCCACGCGCTTTCTCGGCCACAAGCCCATGCCGCTCAGCGAAGTCGCAGGCTCCGGCCGCAATCTCGTCGGGCTGGCGCGGGCGCCGATCGACAAGGCGTGCGAATACGGCGCCGAGAAGGCGGACATCGCGCTCCGTCTCTGGCGCGTGTCTGCAGCCGCGCATCGTCGCCGAGCGGATGACGACTGTCTACGAACGGCTCGAGCGCCCACTCATCGAGGTTCTGGCGCGCATGGAGCGGCGCGGGATCGCGATCGACCGTAACATTCTGTCGCGCATGACGGGCGAGTTTTCCCAGCGCATGGGCGCGCTCGAGGACGAGATCAACAAGATCGTGGGCGCGCCCTTCAACCCCGGCTCGCCGAAACAGCTTGGCGATATTCTGTTCGGCCAGATGGGCCTGCCCGGCGGCAAGAAGACGGCGACCGGCGCCTGGTCGACCACCGCGAGCGTGCTCGAAGACCTCGCAGCCGAAGGCCACCAATTGCCGGCGCGCGTGCTTGAATGGCGGCAGATCGCCAAGCTCAAGTCGACCTACACCGACGCCCTGCCGGGCTTCGTCAATCCCTCGACCGGACGCGTCCACACCGCCTACGCGCTCGCTTCGACCACGACCGGTCGCCTGTCGTCGTCAGAGCCAAACCTGCAGAACATTCCGATCCGCACCGAGGAGGGGCGCAAGATTCGACGCGCCTTTGTCGCGCCCGAAGGACGCAAGCTCATCTCGGCCGACTACAGCCAGATCGAGCTGAGACTCCTCGCCCATCTCGCCGACATCCCGGCGCTCAAGCGCGCCTTCGCCGACGAGCTCGACATTCACGCGATGACCGCTTCTGAAATGTTCGGCGTGCCGATCGAGGGCATGCCGAGCGAAGTCCGCCGGCGCGCAAAGGCGATCAATTTCGGCATCATCTACGGCATTTCGGCCTTCGGCCTTGCGAACCAACTGAGCATCGCGCGCAACGAGGCGGGCGACTACATCAAGAAATATTTCGAGCGCTTCCCCGGCATTCGCGATTACATGGAAGCGACGAAGAAGATCGCGCGCGCCAACGGCTATGTGACCACGCTGTTTGGCCGCAAGTGCCACTATCCGCGCATCAACGCCTCCAATCCTTCCGAGCGCGCCTTCAACGAGCGCGCCGCAATCAACGCGCCCCTGCAGGGCTCGGCCGCCGACATCATCCGCCGCGCGATGGTCCGTATGGACGACGCTCTGGCAAAAGCGGGACTGCGCGCGCGGATGCTGCTCACCGTCCACGATGAACTCGTGTTCGAGGCCCCGGACGATGAAGTCGAGGCGACCTTGCCGGTGGTGGCCAAAGTGATGGTCGACGCGCCGGAGCCTGCGGTCCGGTTGCATGTGCCGCTCAGGGTCGACGCGCGCGCGGCGCAAAACTGGGAAGAGGCGCATTAGTCCTCCGAGTTTCACTCGGCGTCTCCCCTCTTCCTCTGGGAGAGGGGTCGAGGGTGAGGGTGTGCGTCGTACCCTGACGCTTCCGGCGCGTGCCCCTCATCCGGTCGGCTTCGCCGACCACCTTCTCCCCAGGGGAGAAGGTGCGCCCGCATGAGCCGCATCGCTGAGCGTTACCGCGCGCTCGTCGCCGACCGCAGGTTCGAGTCTGACCCCGCGCAGGCGGAGCTCGTCGGCAAGCTCGATGCGCTCGCCGACAAACTGAAAGACTATAAGCCGGAAGGAAAGCCGAGCAGTCTCTCGAGACTGTTCGGCGTGAAGCCCGCTGAGCCGCCGCGCGGCCTTTACATCCATGGGCCGGTCGGCCGCGGCAAGACGATGCTGATGGATATGTTCTTCGACGCCGTCGAAGGACCGCCCAAACGCCGGGCGCATTTTCATGCTTTCATGGCCGACGTGCACGCGCGCCTCAATGAATGGCGTCAGGCGCGTAAACGCGGCGAGGTCGCAGGCGAAGATCCGATTGCGCCGGTCGCGGCGGATCTGGCGCGCGAAGCTTCGCTCCTTTGCTTCGACGAGTTTTCGGTGCTCGACATTGCGGACGCGATGATCCTGAGCCGGCTGTTCACGGCTCTCTTCGCGGCGGGCGTGGTTGTGGTTGCGACGTCGAATGTCGCGCCCGACGAACTCTACAACGACGGGCTCAATCGCGCACTGTTCTTGCCGTTCATCGCGCTTATCAAAGAGCAACTCGAGGTGATCAGGCTCGACGCCCGGACCGATTATAGGCTCGAGAAGCTCCAGCGCGCGCCCGTCTACTACGCGCCGCTCGGGCCAAAGGCGGACGCCGCGCTCGACGCGACATTCCTGACGCTGACCGGCCACGAGCGCGGCGAGCCGATACAAATCGAGCTTCTTGGTCGCCATCTCGACGTGCCGCAGGCGATCGACGGCGTCGCCCGGTTCGACTTCGACGCGCTTTGTCGTCGTCCGCTCGGCGCGACCGACTATCTTAAGCTTGCTCAGCGTTTTCACACCCTCGTGCTCGACCGCATCCCGGTGATCGCCGCCAGCGAGCGCAATGAGGCCAAGCGCTTCATCATCCTCATCGACGCTCTCTATGATATGCGCGTCAAGCTGATCGCCTCGGCGGCGGGCGAACCGGAGACGCTCTATTCCGGCGAAGGCGCGGAGGCGTTCGAATTCGCGCGGACTGCGTCGCGGCTCTTTGAGATGCGCTCGGCCGAATACCTTGCGCTGCCGCATGGGCGGGAGAGCGGAGCGCAGGCTGGCGATCTCGGCGGCATTGCGGAGACGTGAGCGCCGTAGCAGCCGAGAATGAAGAGAGAGGCGAGGCCACGATCAATGTCAACGAGCCGCCGTCAGTTTGGCATCGCTTCTCGATAGGCCGTGGGTGGCACCGTGAATCCGCCGGAGCCGAACGGACGATCGTAAACCATCAGTAGAACAAGGCACATCGCGACGGCGGTCGAAAAGACAAACATGGCGACCGCCATCGCTAATTGCGCATTGATGTGGATCGCTGCGATCGTGATCAGAATCATTCCAGCGATAACCACGATCACGGTCCACTGAACCGGGGCGATTTCGGCCCGGCTGACGCCCACCCGGTTGCGTCTGAATTCGACAGCGTCTTCGACCGCGGTCAGAGCGTGATTCTGTACGAGTTGCTGGTTGGCCCCGACGGGCGCAAAGGAGAGGATCGCTTCCATCGTTTCCTCGAGATGCGGCGGGAACGAGCGCAAGCTTATGCGCGCCTCAGCCATAGCTGGCCAATCCTCCGAAACAATGGCTTCGAGATGTTTTCCGATCGCCTCTCGCACCCGCGCCCTGACGTCCACGGGGAGGGAATCCGCCAGCATGACGACCTCTCGCAACGCGCTCACTTCGCGGCCGATATGCTCCTGGGCGTGATCCAAATTCGTCCAGACTCGCACCGCCAGGAAGGCGATCAAGATGCCAAGAATCGTTCCAAGCGGCGACAAGATGCCCGGCGTGACAGGCTGCAGCGCCTTTCCGATTGGGTGCCGAGACAGCAATGCGGCGACGCAGAAAATCAGCGCCGCCAGTACGTACGCGGCGCCGAATACAATAAGGGCGATGATCAAAGTCGATTGTGATTCAATCCACCAAAGCATTGGATTCCCCAGCGCGGACGAGCGGGTTGCGAGTATGACCGTTCGCCCGCGCCGCAAGCGACCAACGTTATTGGACTACGCCAAACGAGGATAGCCGGCTGCCACGGCGCCGCGCTCGATTTCGATCACGCGATCGTAAGTCGGCTGGCGCTCGTGGCTCGCGCGCCTTTGAGGCCGAGCGCCGTCCGCGCCTCGGCGAGGTTTGGGTCGGCAAGGGCGGCAAATAACGCCTCACGAACCGCAGCAATCGTCGGCGTTCCCAGGCTGGCGCTTGCAACGAACGGCAGTCCCGGCGACAGCGGGCTCTCGGCGACGACCGCGACGCTTTCGACCAGTTCAGGCCGGCCGCGTTTAATGAGCGCGAAGCTCACGCAATCGATTGACGCCAGATCGGCATGGCCCTCGGCGACCGCGGCGAGGCTTGCCTCGTGCGAGCCGGTGACGAGGATCGTGCGAAAAAAGCGTGCCCCGCCCGCGACGGAAGCGATCGCGGCGCGGAACAGATTCATGCCGGTGTTACTGTCATGAGCGTTGAGCGCGACTGTCGCGCCGCGGAATTCGCCGAGCCCACGGCGCGAGTCGCTCGCTCGGCGAATGATGAAGCTTCGATGAGATGCGCCTTCGCAACCGGGAAATGAATATTCCGGCGTGGCGAGCAGCGTGACCGTGTCTTTGAGCCCGGTCACATAGGGATAGCCGCATGTCTGACCGAAGATGAGGGCAGGATCTCGCCAAAGCGCGGCGAGGTCGCCGTCTCGCGTCAGCTGCACCGGCGCTCGGACGCCAGCCTCGGCAAGCCGGGCGGAGATCGCTGCCCACAGCGCATCGTTGGCGGCGGCCATCCACGGGAAGTCATACATCGGCAGGATTGCGATCAGCGTTGCGCCGCCATGATTAACTCCCAAGCCACATCCTATCACTCGCCCCGAGGCGTCGCGAAGCGGCCTCGAAGGGCGGCCGCAGGCGCCGAAGCTACGTTCCGTGTCCCTTCCGGATTCACCCCTCAAAGCCCTTGCCTTTGCGCAAGGGGCGCCTCTGGATGAGGCGGAGGATGATCGTGAATATTGAAGACCAGTTTGGGAGTTACGCTTAGGCCGTTGATCGGTCCCAGCCTGGATGAATGGGACTGTCGTGCGGCCTCCACAGATAACGCCGCGCGACGTCGAAATAGCCGTGATAGACGAGGCCGCCGTTGCGCTCGATCAGCGCCGCCCGATTGAGCCGATAGAATTTTGGAATCTGGTACCACGGCAGCCGGTGGCGCAGGTGATGCACCGCATGAAGATTATTGAACAGGAACAGCGGCCCCAAGATCAAGGCGTTCTCGACGATCGCCGTGCGCCGCTCGGCCTCGGGCATGGCGCGATGTTCGGCGAACGAGCGCACCATCGCAAGGCTCGCGCCGGGATAGACGAAGCAGGCAAGGTAAATCCAGAGCGGCATACGGCAGATCGCGATCACCCAGATCAGCACTGGCGCACAGAGGAAGAAGGTGGCGCGCGAGGACGCGGCGAGCGCCGCGCTCGTCGCGCCATGCATCGCGCGCCAGATCGCGGACGAACCGTCCGATCAGAAAAGCCGGACCGATTGCGACGCGTCCAAGCAGGGTCGTCTGGGCGTGCGCCACCGCGCGCCAGACCGGACCGAGGCCGCCCCAACCGGCCTCCGTCCAGTAATAGCTCTCTGGATCGTCGAAGGGATCGGTCAGATTCGCGTCGCGATGATGCGCGAGATGGGTCGCGCGGTAGATCGAATAGGGAAGCCACAGCGACAGGGGCCAGCAGCCGATCGCCTCGTTGAGGCGGCGGTTCCGGGTCGGATGGCCGTGAATGGTCTCGTGCTGCAGGTTCAATTGCCAAGTGACGATCCATGCGCCCAAGGCGGTCAGCGCCCACCACGGGAGATCGCGGTGGAAAAAAGTCGCAAGGAGCCACAGTCCGTATATGGCGAAAGCGAGCGCCACGGTCGGCCACTCGACGCCGCGTTTGAGCAGCGGAAGTTCTACGATCTCCACAAGCGTCGTCCCCAGTTGACGCGGCGAATCACCAGTCTGAAGTGATGATAGCGCAAGCGCCGCTGCCATGGCCACTCGAGGCGCTCAGGCGCCTCGCGCCGCGCCCTTCACTGTCGCCAGCGCACCCGGCTCAAGCTCGCAATACAGGAACCGGTCGGGATCGACGGGTCCCGGCAGCGATATGCGGCCCTTGGGCGCGCGCTGAAATCCCATCCGCGCGTAATAGGGCTCATCGCCGACCAGGACGACGAGCTTCCAGCCTGCGGCTTTCGCGGCTTCGAGCGATCGAGTGACCAGCGCTTCGCCGATCCCCTGGCTGCGAAACACCGGCTCGACGATCAGCGGCCCGAGCAGCAGCGCAGAGGCTTCGCCAATCACGACCGGCGTCATCGCCGAAGCGCCGACCAAGAGCGTTCCGACGCGTGCGACAAAGCTCAGCGCCGGGTCCGGGTCCGTCGTCTCGCGGATACGATAAGCCGTTCGCGCGAATCGGCCGGGTCCGAACACACGCTCGTTGAGCCGTTCGATCGGTTCGGCGTCGCCGTCCGTCGCCCGCTCCAGGATGAGGGGAAGATCGTGCATCGCCTAACTTTAGCACGATCGCGCAGCTCCGCGAGAACCCTCAGGCGTTGGCCGTACTGCCCTCGCGCCAGGCCCGCTCGAACGGCAACCGCCACGCGTGGGGCGCGATCAGCTGATAGATCGACTGCGGCCCCCAGGTGCCCGGCGCATAGACCCGGACTGGCGGCGGCGAATCGAGGAGCGGCTGAGAGACTTCCCACAACCTCTCGATGCCGTCCGCAGTGCAGAACAGCGTATGATCGCCGCGCATGGCGTCAAGGATGAGACGCTCGTAGGCTTCGAGCACGTCGCCGCCGCGACTGGTGTCGCGAATGGTGAACTGCATGCTCTGCTTGTCGAGCCGCATGCCTGGACCTGGGCGTTTGCCATAGAACGACAGCGACACCCTCGACTGGTCGGCGAGGTCGAACGTCAGGTGATCCGGCCCTTGCGATCCAACGCCGGAATCGCCTGGGAACATGCTCTTCGGCGGCTCGCGGAACGCGATCGAAATGATCCGCTGGCCCTCGGCCATACGCTTGCCAGTCCGCAGGAAGAACGGCACGCCCGCCCAGCGCCAATTGTCGATCAGACATTTCAGCGCGATGAAGGTTTCGGTGTCTGATTCGGGATCGACGCCCGGCTCCTTGCGGTAGCCTATGAACTGGCCGCGCACGACATGGGACGGGTCGATTGGCAACATCGAGCGAAAAACCTTATTTTTCTCTTCACTGATCGGCCCGGGCGCGAGCGAGGTCGGCGGCTCCATCGCCATGAAGCCCAAGATCTGGAAGAGATGCGTCACCACCATGTCGCGAAAGGCGCCGGTCTGCTCGTAGAAACCGATCCGGTTGCCGATATCGAGCGTTTCCGGCACGTCGATCTGCACATGATCGATGAAATTGCGGTTCCAGATCGGCTCGAACAGGCCGTTGCCGAAGCGGAAGGCGAGGATGTTCTGCGCCGGCTCCTTGCCGAGGAAATGGTCGATGCGGAAGATCTGGTCCTCGGCGAACACCTTGTGCAGCGCGTCGTTGAGCGCGATCGCGCTCTCCATGTCGGTGCCGAACGGCTTTTCCATGATGACGCGCGACCCGCCGGCGAGCTCGGCCTCGCTCAGCATCTTGATCGCCGATAGCGCGGCGTTCGGCGGCACGCTCATATAGTGCACGCGCTGAGCCTCCTCGGCGAAGGACTTTTCCGCCTTGTCGACCGCTTCCTTCAGGGCGCCTGGGCCAGCCGCGATCGGCACGTAGTCGAGCAGGGCTTCGAACGCCGGCCAAAACTCCTTCTTGGGGTGATGGGCGTGTTCCTCGAAGACGGCGTCACGGGCGAGGGCGCGGAAACCCATCCGCGTCTATCGCGTCCAGCGATACGCCGATGATCCGGCATTTCGAAATGAAGCCGGCGCGACACCAGGTGAAAGAGGCCGGGCAGCAGCTTCTTGTGCGAGAGATCGCCGGTCGCGCCAAACAGGACGACAATCTGAGGCAGCTTGGGGCCGACCCCGACAGGTATCTTCGCCATTGTCTTCCCCACCCTCGCCCTTGATTCCGCGCTAGATCGCGCGCCACTCTCGCGTGTCCGGACGACAGAAACACGACAGACCGAGACGACGGCGGCCCCGATTTTACCGCCGCAGTCTGAGGCTCGCCCAGCCTTCGAGCTCGATCCGCTCGGCGAGATCAAACCCCTGCGCCCGCCAGGACGCAAGCACGCCCGGCAACATCAGCAAGAAGCAGGCCGGAGACGATCGCCTCGCCGTCCGCGCTGATGACCGCCGCGAGCGACGGCGCGAGCAGCCGCAACGGTTTCGCCAGGATGTTGGCGAATACGAGGTCGTAAGGCGCGGCCTCGCGCAGACGCGGCGTTCTCGACCCCGCGCGAGACGATCGCCCGGCTCAGGGCTCCGACGCTGTTCAGCCGAGCATTGGCGTTGGCGACTTCGACAGCAACGGGATCGATGTCGCCGAGCCAGACCTTGCGGCGGAGGACCTTGGCGGCGGCGATGGCGAGCACGCCCGCGCCGCAGCCGACATCGAGCACGCGCTTTGGACGGCGGCGCTTGAGCAGGCGGTCGAAATGCAAAAGGCAGCCCCGCGTCGTGCCGTGATGGCCCGTGCCGAAGGCGAGCCCCGCCTCGATCTCGATCGCCACGTCGTTCGCCCTGACGAGCGAACGATCGTGGGCTCCGTGAACGAGAAAGCGCCCGGCCCGAACGGGCCTGAGGCCGGCGAGCGAATTGGCGACCCAGTCGCGCTTCTCCGTCAGGCCGAAGGTCGCGGAGCGCGCAGTCGCTTCGTCCGAGGCGACGGCGATCAGCGCCCGGATCGCCCCCTCATCCGGCTCCCAGCCGAAATAGGCCTCCACGAGCCAAGCCCTGCCGCCGCCGGGTAAACGATCGTCGGTCTCGAACGCGCTCGACGCGGCCTCGGCCGGCTCGAAGCTCTCGACGATGAGGTCGGCGACGGAGCGGGCGCGGCGCTCGTCGCTGACGAGACGCATCACGTGGGCGGCGTTGTTGGGCGGCAGGCCTTCGAGCATGCCAAATTAATCCAAGCAAAACCAACCAAAACCAAGCAAAATTGCTTGGTTTCGCTTGGTTTTGGTTTGTTTTATTTGGTTTTATTCGTCCAATTCGGGACTTTTCAATGGTTTACGGGGAATCCAAATAAAAAATCTTTTCCCATGTCACATTGTATCTAAAATGTCACACTCATTCTCACCTCTTTTCGAAAGCGCCAACGCTTTTTCGCGGCGCAATTCGACCAAGAGAAAGCTATAACACAGATTTCCTAATCTCGCAAGAAATTACTCTTGCATTATCACGGACCCAATCCCGTTAAGGTGACGACCGCTCTGGGCGGGCCTCCCGGACATGCCACCGGAATGGCGCCTGCGCAATCAGCGGTCATTGGGGTCTGGTTGGTGGCTCAGCTCACGCGACCGCTCGCCAGGTCGCCCCAGGATTGGGGCCGAACGCTACGCCGCCGATTAGAGTGGTCCCGTTCATCTCCCAGATCGAGGCTTGGCCGCTGGCACTCTCCCAGCGGATGTCGGAGAAGCCGTCGCCATTGAAATCGCCCGTTCCGATCGCCTTCCATGTCAGTCCAGGGTTGGGGCTCACGGTCCCGCCGCCGATCAAAGTGTTCCCGTTCATCTCCCAGACCGAGACCAGACCCGTATTCGTGTTCTGCCACAGGATGTCGGAATGGCCATCGTCATTGAAGTCGCCAGTCCCGATCGCCTTCCAGCTCAGCCCGGGATTGGGGCTGACCGGTCCGCCGCCAATCAAATTGTTCCCCTGCATTTCCCAGATCGAGACCTGGCCGGTGGTCGTGTTCTGCCACAGGATGTCGGAACGGCCGTCGTCATTGAAGTCGCCTGTTCCAACCGCGCGCCAACTCGGCCCAGGATTGGGGGTGACAGGGCCGCCACCGTTCAGCGTGTTCCCGTTCATTTCCCAGATCGAGGCTTGGCCGGTGTTCGTGTTCTGCCACAGGATGTCGGAACGGCCGTCGTCGTTGAAATCGCCCGTTCCAACCGCGCGCCAACTCGGCCCAGGATTGGGGTTGACGGCTCCGCCGCCAAGCAAGGCATTCCCGTTCATCTCCCAGATCGAGGCTTGGCCCGTGCTCGTATTCTGCCACAGGATGTCCGCCAGACCGTCGTCATTGAAATCGCCGGCTCCAATCGCCTTCCAAGCAGGACCGGGATTGGGGCTGACCGCCCCGCCGCCGATCAAGGTGTTCCCGTTCATTTCCCAGACCGAGGCCTGACCGTTTGAATTCTGCCATAGGAGGTCGGAGTGGAGGTCGCCGTTAAAGTCCGGCTGGGGAAGCCGCGGCACTTGGAATGCTTGAGCTTCGATGCGCGTGTCCGGATCGGTCGAATTCGGATTGCCTGAGCTCGCATCCTGCCAGGCAAAGAAAGCTGTTCCGCTCGCGTTGGCGGCGGCCGCGTTCTGATCTTGGGCGCGGGTCGGAGAGGAACCGGCGATGGCATAGAGCTGGACGGATCCGCCCGGCCCGAACCGGGCCTGGGTGACGCCTCCGGCCGAGTTGTCTAACGACAAGACAAACCCGCCGCCTGGAACGCCGGCCACATGAGGGTCGGTTCCGCCTCCCCCAAACGGAAGTAACGCGAGGTTGACGGGGGTCACCGCACGCGTGATGGGATCGAAGATGCATGCGACCAGCGCAGAAGTCGTATCGTCTCGCGCCACGATGACGAAGCGCCCATCGCTCAACGCAGCCACGTTCGGGTGAGAGAAGACGTCCAAGCTCGAGGCGCCGAAAAGAGTGGTCGGGGGCACCCGCGCCGTACCCGAAGAATTGAACACCTCGAGAATGATGTCCTGGTCGCCCTGTTTGTGTCCGGGATCTGCAGCGTAGACGATTGCGCCGAGATTGCCCGAGGTTGCAACGCTCGGCTCTCCCTCGAAGCCGTTCGCAATCGTCAACGGGCGCTGATCGAGAGCAGTGCCGTTGACGGTGGTAAATCCGCTAGCGCTGGAGTTGAGAAACGCGAAATAGACGTTGTCATCCGTAGGGTCAGCGTTGTAGTCGAAATCCCACGCAATCAGGCTTGTCCCATCCGCAAATGCCGCGACGGCCACGTCGTCGACCGTACCGGGGTTCACTGGATGGACGGGTCCCCCTCCGGTGTCGATGACAAAGGCAGCACTGAGTCCCGTGGTGTTGTCGTAGCGGCGAACATCGATGCCGTTGGCCTCGAAAGGGACCTTCGTCACCGGGTTTGTGGCTGTGACCGAGGTGTCGACGTAGGCGACGAGAAATCCGCCGTCGGGCGTCGCGGCGACTGCGGGATGGACCGAAACGTGGGCGGCTGGATCAATGCCGACCACTCCGTTCAGGAGCCCGCTCGACACAGGCGGACCGATCGGATTTCCGAACGCGTCGAAGAAATGCGCCAGCAGACTGTCGCCCGAATGCGGATTTTCGTAGACGACGACGAAGTCGCCATTGGAAAGGGCAGTAACGGCGGGATCGGCTTGCGTTCCGGCCACCCCACCGGTACCGCCGTTTGTGCTAAAGTTGACCTGCTTCTCGCCAAGCGGGATTAGTCCGGTCCCCATTGTCACCCCCGATTTTTTCGTTCCAAGCGGTCAGCGGGTTGTAAGAAACTGAGCGTGAACCGAAGTTGGCGTTAGACCCGCCACAAAGGTCCGAAATGGATACGTTCTGATAAAACTATTGCCGTTGACGATGCGGCGTCTCAGGCGGCGCGGGATCATCAAGCCACCAGGCAATCTTGGCAATAGGTAGAACTACCTACTCAGTGCCCTGGGCTTTGTTTGGCGGCTCCCGCCCCGCGCTCCTCAGAAACCAGAGCATAGACGGTGTGGTTTGGTGGTCGAACTCAACTACGACATCCATCGTCGCTACCCGAGATGGCCGCTTCACGTCGACTCGAGACGTCGCTGCAATAGCTCAATTGCGCAAATGGCCGGTCGTTCCCTTCGGTGTCGCGAAAGGGGTCAAATCCACGCGAAGCGGAAGTTCCAACGCGCCTTCCCGAGTTCGCCGCGTCCGCGCAAAGCGGACCTTGCAAACAGGCCAGCGAGCGCTTTGCAGGCGCGTCGTAAGCCCTAGGCCAGCGCCGCGAGCAGCGCCTGCGCCTTGGCGATCGCCGGCATCTCCGGCGTCGGCGAAAAGCCTTCGAGCGCGGGCTTCAGGACAGCGTGAGCTTCGACGAGACGCCCGATCGCCTGATAAAGCCTGGCGAGCGCAAACGACGCGAGCAGCGCCAAGGTCCGGGCGCCTTGTTGTTTCGCGACGGCGAGGGCGGTTTTGAAAGCCTCTTCGGCCTGCGCAAGATTGGCGAGATCACGCTTCAAAAGGATACCGCCGCGCAGACGATGCAGGTTGGAATCGTAAAGCCGATCCCCGCTTTCCTGGCTCATCGCCAAAGCTTCGTCGATCAACCCCGAGGCTCGCTCATAGTTCTGCGCACGAGCTTCAAGCCTCGCAAGAGCCCCAAGAAAGCCAGGAACTCCGACCCGATTGCCTTGATCCCGATAATCCGCCAGCGATTTGCGGAAGTCATCCACCCGTTGCGCGCCGCCCAGCGCAGTGCGGCCAAGGCTAAGATACAAGCGTGACATCGCGAGATGGTACCCCATGCCATGCTCTTGACTGATCTTCAGAAAATTCTCGGCGTCAACAACAACGCTCTCGAAGTCATTGCGAACCGTGTCAATCGTGATTTTGTACATGAGCACGGTCGCAGTGGTCGGAGCGTGGCCCAGCTCGCCTGCGAGACGGATCGCCTCCTTGATCAGTGCACGTGCGCGCGGAAGATCGCCAGAAAGCCACAGCGTGAGCGCGAGGAAAGCCCTGATGCTCGCTGCGGCGTCGGCGCCGAACTTTTCCATGAGTTCGCTGTCGGGCTCGTCGAAATGACCAAGCCCCAGTTCGAGTTGGGCTCGCGCCTCGCGCAAGTCCCCCATTTGCATGTGAGCCAGGCCAACACCAATGCGGCACGCACGGGCGTCGGCAATTCGTCCTTCGGCTTCCGCCTCCCGAAGAGAACGTTCGACAAGCTCCCGCGCCGCGCGAAATTCGCCCCGCGTCCAAGTCCATATAAACTGCCCATAAAGGGCGGAAAGCCGCTCAGTGAAAAATTCAGGGCGCGCTACGAGAACGCTCGCGCGTTCGAAGGCAGCCTTGGTCTCGTCCGCCGCGTAACCCTTCGACCAGAGGACGGCCTGAGTGTAGTCGTTCTGCAACTTGACCCGCTGGCTCCGCTCCCCATTTGAAATCGCGGCCGGCGCGGCCGGCTCCGCCTTGTCCGCCATGGCGATCGCTCGGCCGAGATGCGCGATCGCCTCCTGGAAGGCGGAGCGGCGCAGCGCCTGGTCGCCCGCCCTGCTCCACCATTCGATCGCGAGTTCGTCGAGGTGGGCTTCGGTAAAATGATGGGCGATGACTTCCGGCTCCGCCGCCGCGGGGTCTCGCTGTCCGACCAGGATTTCCGCCGCGCGGCGGTGCAGCGCCTGGCGGCTGCTCTTGAGCAGGCTCTCGTAGGCCGCGTCCTGGATCAGTGCGTGCTTGAAGCGGTAGTTCGCTTGCGAGCCGGCGCCCTCGGAGAGGAGGACGTCCGCATCGGCGAGCCTGTCGAGCGCGGACTGGAGGGCGGGGTCGTCGATCCCGCCCACGGCGCGCAACAGCGCGTAAGTGAAATCGTGGCCCAACACCGCGCCGATCTGCGCGACTTTGCGCGCTTCGCCGAGCCTGTCGAGCCGCGCCGCGAGCGACTGCTGAAGCGTCGGCGGGATCGTCTGCAGGCCGCCGGCCTCGCCGCGCTCGAGCAGAAGGCGCGTAACCTCCTCGACGAACAGCGGCACACCGCCGGTGCGCTCGCTCACGCGCCTCATCACGTCCGCTAACAGCGTGTGGCGCACCGCCAGGTCGGCGATTAAGCGTTGAACCTGCGCTTCGTCGAGCGGCGCCAGCGAAATGGCTTTATGGTGCGGCAGCGAGCGCCAGGGCGGCCGGAATTCCGGCCGGGCCGTCGCCAGAAGGAGAATGGGCGCTTCCGCGCAGCGATCGCTGAGCGCCTGCACGAGATCGATCGACGTCGGGTCGAACCACTGCAAGTCCTCAAGGACGAGAACGAGCGGCTGGTTGCGGGCGCCGGCGATCGCCCATTCGACCATCGCAGCCAATTGCCTGTGACGAATCTCCTCCGGCGAAAGGCCTGGCAGGCGCTCATGCGGGACCGGGATGTCGACCAACGGCGCAAGCAGGGGAGCGTGTGTCGCGGGATCAAGCTTGACGGCGGCGAGGATCGATTCGAGCTCGGCCAGCCGCCGCTCGGGCGCAACCTCAGGACCGCCGAACCTCGCGCGCGCCCACCCGAGGACAGGATGGAGCGGCGTGTTCTGCAACAGCTGGGACGAACTCCATTCGATCCATGAATGTGGCCTCTCGACCAACTGGCCGCGAAACTCTTCGACCAGTCGGGATTTGCCGATGCCGGGCTCGCCGACAATCATCACGAACTGTCCGGCGCCAGCAAAAGCGCGTTCAGAGCAGCGAGCGAGGATAGCGAGGTCCTCTTCGTGGCCAACGAAAGAGGTGAGAACCCGGGCCCCCCTTCGCCGCCTTCCGCCGCTTATCCGTAGGATGCGATAAAGCGTTACCGGCGCCGGAGTTCCCATGAGCTCATGGGCGCCCTTATCCTCAACGATGAATAGCCCAGCGACCTGCCGCAGGACCGTCGAACTGACCAGCACTGTCCCCGGCTCGGCCGCCGCCTGAACTCGCGCAGCAATGTTAGGGGCTTCGCCGAACACCTCGCCGGTCGCCTCCACGACGACCGGGCCGGACTCGATCCCGATGCGCGCCTTGAGCTCCGGCGTGCCTCTAGCCGCGTTCCTGGCGTTGAGTTCTGCAAGCGCCCGCTGGATCGCGAGCGCCGCTCGAACGGCGCGCTCGGCGTCGTTCTCCTGCGCCCGTGGATACCCGAAGACGGCCATCAACCCATCGCCAAGCATCTTAACCACGTGTCCGCCAAGCGCGGTCACCGCCGTTGAGGCCTCGTCAAGATAGCTGTTGAGCAGATTGCGCCAGTCCTCAACGTCGAGAGCGACGGCAAGTTCGGTCGAGCCGACTAGATCGCAGAACATGACTGTGATCGGACGTCGTTCGGCGGAATCGAGCTGCGCGAGGGTTTGCGCCGGGGTGGGAGCAGCCGGCGCCGGTTGGGCTTGAGCCGCCCGCGGTTGCTGTGCGCCGAGCTCCGCTATCGCCCTTAGCAGTCGTCTCCGGTCGCCGAGAGGCACGCCAAGTTCTTGGAGGTCGCCATCAGTCAGATCGGCGAGCACGTCGAAATCGATTTTGTTCTCTCGGAACTTTTGCTCGTGTCGACCGAGGTTGAGACTTGAGAGCCACACGCGGACATTCATGATCGCGCTCTCGCTCCGATGAAGGGATCCCTCATCTTCTGGTAGGGAGAAAGGACCAAACCCACGCACGAAACAGATTGCTCTGCAATGGGTAACATCACCTAGGGACTATTGATATCCGCCTGAGCGCTCGCCTTCACGACCGCTCTGCAGTCGTTCGCTTTGCTTTGGGCGATAAGCTGGTTCTGGCCAGCGATAGACGGCTGGGTTCGGCGAGAAGCGGAAGGTCGCGGAGCGCGCCGTCGCTTCGTCCGAGGAAGGCGCTCAGCGCCCGGATTGCCGCCTCGTCAGGCTCCCGACCGCAATAGCCTCCATGAGCCAAGGCCCGCGACTCTGAAAACTTGCTACTTTCCGGCCATGCTCGGCCCCGGCGGAGGCTACGAGCTGGGCGAGGCAGCCGTCCTACAACACGTCGACGCAATTGGCGCTCCGCCCGCTGCGGCGTCGACACTCTACAGGCAATGTCCGCTTTACGTGGGCCTTGTCGTCCGACTCGATCGCAGGCCCGCTGGGTCTTCTCTGCGCTCGCCGCTTTGGCGGTTCCACTTGACTAAAGCATAGCTCTATGGTTATGAGTTAATCCATAGCCCTCGAGTTATCGATCGTACATGCCCGACGCTCACGACTTGCTGTTCCGAACGCTTGCCGACCCGACAAGGCGGGCGATCTTCGAACGCCTTTGCCGCAAGGGCGAGCAGACGGTCGGAGCGTTGACGGCTCATGCGGGGATCTCGCAACCGGCCGTCTCAAAGCATCTGCGGGTGCTGAAACAGGCGGGTCTGGCGCGGGACCGCCATCAAGGCCGTCAGACCCACTACAGCGCCGAGATCCGCGCCTTAGGTTCGCTGATCGATTGGACGAGCGAGATGAAAGGCTTCTGGGAGGGCCGGTTCGAAGGACTCGAAGACCTCCTCAGGAGGATGGATCAATGAACAAGCAACTGGCGACCGGCTCGAACGAAACTGCGGAGACGTCGCCCTCTAGCCTGATCGACGCGCGGATCAAGGAACTCAAGGACTGGCGCGGCGAGACGCTGGCCCGTGTGCGAAGCCTCATCAAGGAGGCCGACCCGGAAGCGGTCGAGGAATGGAAGTGGAGAGGCGTCCCTGTGTGGTCGCACGGCGGTATCCTCTGCACCGGCGAGACCTACAAAGCCGTGGTCAAGCTGACCTTCGCCAAAGGCGCGGCGCTCGACGATCCGTCAGGCCTGTTCAACTCGAGCCTCGATGGAAACACGAGGCGGGCCATCGACATTCATGAAGGCGACGCAATCGATGAAATGGCGCTGAAAGCGCTCATTCGCGCCGCAGTGACGCTGAACACCGCAAAGCGAGCCGCGGCTCGCCCCACCCGCTCGAAGAAATGAGGATAAAGCCATGACTGACGCCGCCATCGAAACGCGCACCGTTGTCGTCGAACGCGAGGTCCCTTATGCGCCGGAAAAAATCTGGCGCGCCTTGACGCAACCGCACCTGATTGAGGAATGGCTGATGAAGAACGACTTCGCGCCCGTCGTCGATCACAAGTTCAATCTTCGCGGCGACTGGGGCGCCGTCGATTGCCAAGTCCTCAAGATTCAGCCGCACAAGACGCTGTCTTACAGCTGGGCGGCCCACGGGCTTGAGAGCGTCGTCACGTGGACGCTCACTCCGACAAGCAAAGGCACGAGTCTGCGGATGGAGCAGTCGGGCTTCCGGCCGGATCAGGAGCAGTTCTATCAGGGCGCCAAGGTGGGATGGGGCAACTTCTTCGGAAAGCTCGAGCAGGTCTTGTCGCGAGTCGACTAGCTGGCGCCAGCCCCAAATGTAACAAGGCGCGCGACTGAAGCGTAAGGGTTGCCGCGGACGGCCGCGAAGGCGAAGTCCGCGGGTCAAACGAATAAACACCATGTCGACGCTCACCCACTTCGAAGCTCTTGGCGCGGCTCTCGGGGCCAACCGCCATTCTGCAATCGTCTATGCTCGCTCGGATGGCGGCATCGGTTTCTGGAACGCCGGCGCGGAGGCTTTGTTCGGCCATTCGCCAGAAGAAGCCTTGGGCAAACGGGTCGATCTGATCGTGCCAGAGGAATATCGAGCGATGCACTGGGCCGGGTTTGCGACGGGCGATCGGGTCTGCATGGCGAGGAAGTCCCGCCTGGGGCCCGGTCGAAGGCTTACACAAGAGTGGCGAGCGCGTCGCTCTCGAGGTCTTTCTCACGCCCATTCAGGAAGCGGACGAACGCGCCGCAGGCGTGCTCGGATTGTTTCGCGCTCCCTCTCTCGGATAGGACGCGTTCCGCGGCTGGGGCGACGACGGCTCCTGTCACCGCGCGCGGCTCTCGTGGAAGAAGTCATAGACCAGCTTCGCGGTCGCGGCGTTGAGGCCCGGCGTCTTTTCGAGATCGGATAGGCCAGCTTTGGCGACGTCCTTGGCCGAGCCGAAGGCGAACAGAAGCGCCCGCTTGCGAGCCGGGCCGATGCCGGGAATTTCGTCGAGCGGGCTCTTGACGAACTCCTTCTTGCGACGCGCGCGATGAGTGCCGATCGCAAAGCGATGCGCCTCGTCGCGAAGACGCTGGGTGAAGAACAAAGCCGGATCGCGGGGCGAAAGCTTGAACGATTCGCGCCCCTCGACGAAGAAAGTCTCGCGCCCCGCGTTGCGATCGGGGCCTTTGGCTATCGCGACCAGCCTCACGCCTTCGACGCCAAGCGCCGCCTAACACCTCGCGCGCCGCCTCGAACTGCCCCCGCCCGCCGTCGATGATGACGAGGTCGGGCGTGTCGGGAAAAGCGCCAGGCTCCGCCGTCTCGCCCTGTCGCTTCAGGCGGGAAAAACGCCGCGTCAACACCTCGCGCATCATTGCGTAATCGTCGCCGGGCGTGAGATCCACGCTCTTGATGTTGAAGGTGCGGTACTGATTTTTGACGAAGCCTTCCGGTCCGGCGACCACCATCGCGCCAATCGCATTGGTCCCCATGATGTGGGAATTGTCGTAGATCTCGACCCGCCGAATTGGATGATCGACGCCGAAGGCCTCGCTGAGCGCGACGATGAGCTTCTCCTGAGTCGCCGATTCCGCGAGCTTGCGCGACAAAGCTTGTTGCGCGTTGCGCATGGCGGCGTCGACGAGATCCTTTTTTTCGCCGCGCCGTGGCGCGCCGATGGCGATGCGATGTCCTACACGCGCGCTTAAGACCTGGCATAAGGTGTCCGCGCTCGGAACGTCATGGCTCAAGAGCACGAGGCGCGGCGCCGGCCGATCGAGGTAGAATTGCGCCAGGAACGCGTCGAGCACCTCCTCGCGCGACAGAGCGCGATCGGCGCGCGGAAAATAGGCGCGGTTGCCCCAATTCTGATAGGTGCGAAAGAAGAACACCTCCACGCAGAACTGCCCCGCCTCCTCGGTGACCGCAAACACGTCGGCTTCGGCGATCGAGCGAGGGTTGACGCTTTGCTCGCCCTGAATCGCGGAGAGCGCGCTGATGCGGTCCCGAAGCCGCGCCGCGCTTTCGAAATCGAGCGCCGCGGCGGCTTGGTTCATTGCGTGCCCAAGGCGGCTCTTGATCGCGCGACTGCGGCCGGAAAGGAAATCGCGCGCTTCGGCCACGAGGTTTGCGTAGTCGTCGAGCGCGATTTCCCCGGTGCATGGCGCCGAGCAGCGCTTGATCTGGTGGAGCAGGCATGGCCGGGTGCGATTGGCGTAAAAACTGTCCGAGCAGGTGCGCAGGAGAAACGCCCGCTGCAGCGCGTTCAAGGTGCGAAACACCGCGCCCGCGCTCGCGAACGGGCCGAAATAGTCGCCGGTCAGGCTGCGCGCGCCGCGATGCTTGAGGAGCCTCGCTGCGGGATGCCCGGTGCAGATCAGGATATAGGGGAAGCTTTTGTCGTCGCGTAGCGTGACGTTGTAACGGGGCTTGAGCTGCTTGATGAGATTGGCCTCAAGCAGCAGCGCCTCGGCGTCCGACTCGGTGGTGACGAACACCATGGAATGGGTCTGCGCCACCATGCGCGCGATGCGGCTCTGCTGGCGCTCGGGCGCCATGTAGGCGGCGATGCGCTTCTTGATCGAGCGGGCCTTGCCGACATAGAGCACCTCGCCCTCAGACCCGATCATACGGTACACGCCCGGCCCCGAGGGGGCATGACGCCAGAATGCGCGGATTGTCTCCGCGCCGCGCACGAGACGTCCCGGCTCGGCCGGCGGTTCGTCAAGCGCGATTTCCAGCGGAGCGGAATCGGGGGCAAGCTCACGCGCGAGCGCGGCTTCTTCCCGCGCCTCGGCCGCGGGCGCCTCGCCAGGAGGAAAGGTGTTCGGTGCGCCGCTCATGGGGGCCTTATCTAGGCGCATGCGGCGGCGGTTGGAATAGCGGACGCGGACTGGGTCGCTGGCCGCCCGCGCTCGACGTTAAGGGCATTTGCAGCTAGCTGTTGGCGTGGGCGGCTTAACGGATTATTAACCTTGCTTCGCGGCGGCGGACGGGCCGTGGGCGGGAGTGCGTCAAGCGTGAGTTCATCCATCGAGGAGCCGGTCAGGGCGTTGGTGACCGGTTTCATTTTGTTGTTAGCCTGCTCGACGCTCAGCGGCTGCAACGATGTCGCAGCCAACCCGCCGAACGCGGATGCGCAGGCGCAGTTCGCGCTGCGCAATGACGCCAATATGGCTGGCGCGACGGTCGCTATCGCGTCGGTCGACGGCGCGCCGACCGACGTTTCCACGCGCTTCCGGCAGAGCCTCGACGAGGCGGCCGAGGCGCGCCGGATCGCGGTGGCGCACGCCCAGACCAAGGCGCGCTACCTCGTGCGCGGCTATGTCACCGCTTCGCTGATCGAGGGCGGAGCGGAGGTCGATATCGTCTGGGACGTGTTCACGCCGGACAAGAAGCGCGCCCAGCGGCTCAGCGACGCGATCGCGGTCAAGGGCTCCGGCGACGACGCCTGGGCGATGATCGATGATGCGGCGCTGAACAGCGTCGCCGCCAAATGCGCCGACGATCTTGCCGCGTATCTCTCCAATACCCCGGAAGCCGCGCCCGCAAGCGCTGCGCTCAGCTACGCCCAATAGCTTTTTCTTGTGGACATCCACGCCGGCTCCGGCCGTTGTGATCTCTCTGTCATGTTGTTCTTGCGTCCGGGCGCTGCTATGACCCGCCGCGCCCGCGCTAAAGCGCGCTCCGCGCAGTTGGAGAAGAGGCCGTGCCCGGCAAGATGAAGATTTTGGCCGGCAATTCCAATCGACCGCTCGCCGAGGCAATCGCCGCCTATCTGGGCGAACCGCTGACCGGCTGCCATGTCCGCCGCTTCGCCGACCTCGAGATCTTCGTCGAAATCCTAGAGAACGTGCGCGGACGCGACGCCTTCATCATCCAGTCGACGTCCTATCCGGCGAACGACAACCTGATGGAGTTGCTCATCATGATCGACGCCTTGCGGCGCGCGTCGGCGCAGCGCATCACGGCGGTCATCCCCTATTTCGGCTACGCGCGCCAGGACCGAAAGCCCGGGCCGCGCTCGCCCATATCGGCCAAGCTTGTGGCCAACCTCATCACCCGCGCCGGCGCCGACCGGGTGCTTACGGTCGATCTGCACGCCGGCCAGATCCAAGGATTTTTCGACATCCCGACCGACAATCTGTTCGGCGCCCCGACGATGGTGCGCGATATCCAGGCTCATCATAACGGCAGCAAGAACGTGATGGTCGTTTCCCCCGACGTCGGCGGCGTCGTTCGCGCCCGCGCGCTCGCCAAGCGCCTCGACGCGCCGCTTGCCATCGTCGACAAGCGGCGTGACCGAGCGGGCGAATCGGAAGTGATGAATGTGATCGGCGACATCGCCGGCCGCAATTGCGTGCTGCTCGACGACATCGTCGACTTCGGGCGGCACGCTGTGCAACGCCGCCGACGCCCTGCTCGACGGCGGGGCGGCGAGCGTCTCGGCCTACATAACCCACGGCGTGCTCTCGGGCGGCGCGGTGGCGCGCGTCGCCGCGTCCAAGCTCAGCGAACTGGTGCTCACCGACACGATCCAGCCGACCGAAGCGGTGCGGGTCGCGCGCAACATCCGGGTGATCTCGATCGCCCCCCTGATCGGCGAGGCGATCGGCCGCATCGCCAAAGAGGAAAGCGTCTCGTCGCTGTTCAACTGATCTGGCGGCTTGACCGACGGAACGGCGCTTTGCGCCGGCTGACTCATACTCGTCAACCTGAAGGCCATTTCATCGTGCGGCGCACGGTCATTTCGCCGTCATGACATGAGCGCAAATCCTCGCCGCTGCGATTCCGCACGGGAGGGGATGAACCATGCGTTGTTCAACGACATTCAAAGCCGCTTTGCTGTTGTCTGTGGTCGTGATCGCCCCGGCTCGGGCCGACGTGAGCCTGCTTGCCATCGGCACTCTGAACGGAACCACCGATCTGTCGGGCCTGACCAACACTCTGGAAAACGGAGTGCCCGCGAATATCCTTGGCGGCCTGGGCTCGGGCCTAGCCTATGCGGGGGGCGACACCTTTCTGGCGGTTCCGGACCGTGGCCCTAACGCCGTCGAGTTCAATTCGTGCGATCGACGATACGGCCTCATACATCAACCGGTTTCAGACGCTGAAGCTCAACCTTACCGCGAGCCCCGGGGGAGCGCTGCCCTTCACCCTGACGCCAACGCTGACGAAGACAACCCTGCTCTACAGCTCGACCCCGCTCATGTATGGAAGCGGCGTCGGCCTCGGGGTCGGTCCAGGAGCGCCGGCCCAGAACACGCCGGACAAATTTTATTTCACGGGCCGGTCTGACAATTTCGGACCCGGAGGTTCTTCGGTAACCACGAATGCGCGCTTCGATCCAGAGTCGGTTCGCGTCTCGAATGATGGAAAGAGCGTCTTCATCTCTGACGAGTACGGCCCCTATGTCCGCGAGTTCGATCGCGCGACCGGGCAATTGATCAAGACGTTCACTCTGCCCAGTAATCTTTCTGTCGCACAGCAGTTCCCTCAGGGCGCCGTCGAAACGAGCACCAACAAGATGGGGCGCACCGACAATAAGGGCATGGAGGGTCTTGCGCTCACGCCGGACGGCAAGACGCTGGTCGGCATCATGCAAGCGCCTCTCATTCAGGATTCCGGCAAGACCAATCCGGCCAACAAAACCGTTCGGATCGTGACGATCGACATCGCGACCGGCGACACCAAGGAATACGCCTATGACCTGACTTCAGGCTCCGGCGTGAGCGACATCGTGGCGCTCAACGATCACCAGTTCCTCGTTGACGAGCGCGACGGGCACGGCCGGGCCGACGGCAGCAACGCGATCGCCAAGCAGCTGTTCATCATTGACACCAACGGGGCGACGGACGTGACGAGCCTCTCGGACGAGGCCCTCAAGGACGCGGCGATCCCCAAGAGCGGGCCGTTCCTCGATATTGTCGCGGCGCTGGGCGCGGCGGGCATTCCCCCGTCGGAAGTGCCGGCCAAGATTGAAGGCTTGGCCTTCGGTCAGGATGTCACCGTCGACGGTGTGGTCGAGCACACGCTTTACGTCTCCAACGACAACGACTTCCTTTCCCAAGTCCCGTTAGCGGATGGTACACTGGTCGACAATCCGAACCAGTTTTTCGTGTTCGGTTTCACTGACGCCGATCTGGCGAAGTTTGGCGTTGACGAGTTCGTCCCCCAAGACGTCGCCTCCGTTCCCGAGCCCTCCACCTGGGCGATGATGATTTTGGGCTTTCTGGGGCTCGGCTTTGTGACCGTCCGCCGCAAGAGGGAGGTTCTGCGCGGGGGCTGACCGGACCATTCTCCGAGGCCGTGGTCGCGTTGTTATTCAGTGGGGAAAAGGCCGCGTCCTGATGGAGCGGCTTTTTTTCTTATGAACAGACCTAGGGCCATACCGTCCACCTCCGTCTTGGCTCCCGCTTGCTCTCGGTAATTTGCCCGCATAGTCTCGACGGCGTTCTGCGCTGGAACGGCTCGACCACGCTTGACAGTCAAGTCGCGGCCGGACCTACTCGACCAGCCGGTTAGTTTCTCGGGGTGGCCTCGGGAGCCGCTCGCGCCAAACGGAGGTCGGAATATGTTCGGTCGCATCACGCTCATGACGTCGGCGGTTTTTGCCGGAAGTCTTCTCGCCTCCGTCGCGGCCTATGCAGCCGACACAATAAAGCCTGCCGTTCTCTATGATCTCGGCGGCAAGTTCGACAAATCGTTCAACGAGGGCGTGTTCAACGGCGCGACACGGTTCAAGAAGGAATCCGGCGTCGATTTCCGCGATCTTGAGATCCAGAATGAGTCGCAGCGCGAGCAGGTCCTACGCAAGTTCGCCAAGGACGGCTTCTCGCCGATCATGACGGTCGGTTTCGCTTGGGAGACCGCGCTGAAGAAGATCGCGCCGGAATATCCCAAGACCAAGTTCGGCATCATTGATGACGTCGTCGACCTGCCCAACGTCCAGTCGATCGTGTTCAAGGAACATGAGGGCTCGTTCGTCGTCGGGGTGATCGCGGCGGATACGTCAAAGACCGGCAAAGTCGGCTTCGTTGGCGGAATGGACATTCCGTTGATCTCGAAGTTTGGCTGCGGCTACGCTCAGGGCGTCAAATACGGCTCCGACGGCAAGGCGGAAGTCTTCGCCAATATGACTGGCACGACCCCCGCGGCCTGGAACGACCCGGTCAAGGGCGGCGAGCTCGCCAAGTCCCAGATGGATCGCGGCGCCGACATTGTGTACGCCGCGGCGGGCGCGACCGGTCAGGGCGTATTGAAAGCAGCGGCGGACGCCGGCAAGTTTGGGATCGGCGTTGATTCCAACCAGAACGGCCTGTTTCCGGGCCATATCCTGACGTCGATGCTGAAGCACGTCGACGTCGCGACCTACAAGTCATTCATGGACGCCAAGAACGGAGACTGGAAGCCAGGAATCCTCGTGCTCGGCCTGAAGGAGGGCGGCGTCGATTACGCGGTCGACGACAACAACAAGGCCATTCTCAGCGCCGAGGTGAGGGCCAAGGCGGACCAGGCGAAGGCCGATATCATCTCGGGCAAGATTCAGGTCCACGACTACATGTCCGACAACAAGTGCCCGATGTAAGTGAGCGCTCTTCGACTGGAGCCTTCGCTCACGCGTCGTGGCCGGGCTTGACCCGGCCGTCGACATCCGCTTTGCCGCTCAATCGTCGGCTGGGAGCTGCCGACGACGAGCGGCGCCGGGGCGTGGCGTAGCCGAATATGGCCGCCCAAGCGCCTCCCGCGATCGAACTCATCGGCATCGATAAGAGCTTCGGCCCGGTTCACGCCAATAACAACGTCAATCTTGTCGTTGAGCGCGGCGTCATTCACGGCATTGTCGGCGAGAACGGAGCCGGCAAATCGACGCTGATGTCAATTCTGTACGGCTTTTATGAAGCCGACAGCGGTGAAATCCGCGTCAACGGCGAGCCGGTCAGGATCCGTTCCTCGCGCGAGGCGATCAGCCACGGCATTGGCATGGTGCATCAGCACTTCATGCTGGTTCCGCCGCTCTCGGTGCTCGAAAACGTGATGCTCGGCGCCGAGGGCGGGCCGCTGCTCGCCGAAGGCGCCGGCGCGATCCGCAAGCGACTCGCCGAACTCGGGCGCGAATATGGCCTCGTGGTGGATCCCGACGCCATCGTCGGCGAATTGTCGGTCGGCCTGCAGCAGCGAGTCGAGATTCTCAAGGCGCTGATCCGCGGCGCCGAGATCCTGGTGCTGGACGAGCCGACGGCGGTGCTGACGCCGGCGGAAGCGGATCAGCTGTTCGAGATGCTGCGGGTACTCAAAGGCGAGAACAAAACCATCGTTTTCATCACTCACAAGCTGCGCGAGATCATGAATCTGACGGACCGCGTGTCCGTGATGCGGCGCGGCGAGATGGTCGCGACCTTCGAAACCGCCAAGACGTCGCCGCCCGAGCTTGCCGACGCAATGGTCGGGCGCAAGGTTATCTTAAAGGTCGAGAAAGGCCCTTCGCACCCGGGCCCGATCGCGCTCGAAGCGCGGAATCTCGTGGTGCGCGACGACCGTGGCGTCGCTCGCGTCGACGGCGTTTCCTTCACATTGCGCGAAGGCGAGATTCTCGGCGTGGCCGGCGTCGCTGGCAACGGACAGTCCGAACTTCTCGAGGCGCTCGCGGGCATCCGCGCGCTTGAGCTGCGGAGAGATTGTCTGATCGAAGGCCACCCGCTTCCCGGCGCAGAAGCGCAATCCGCACATGGAGCGGCTGCTCGGCGTCGGTCACGTGCCTGAAGATCGCCATCGCGTCGGGCTCGTCATGCCGTTCGAAGCCTGCGAGAGCGCGATGCTCGGGTTTCATCGCGAGCCGGTTTACGGCAAAGGTTTCTTCTATGATCGCAAGGCGATCATCGTCCGACGCCGACGAGAAGATGAAGTCCTTCGACGTCGGCCGCGCGCGCCGTTGCTCAAGACCGCCAATTTCTCCGGCGGCAATCAGCAGAAGATCGTGCTGGCGCGCGAGATCGAACGCAATCCGAAGATCCTGCTCGTCGGGCAGCCGACCCGCGGCGTCGACATCGGCGCGATCGAATTCATCCACAAGCGGATCGTCGCCCAGCGCGACGCCGGCAAGGCGGTGCTGCTAGTGTCGGTCGAACTCGACGAGATCTTCGCGCTCTCCGACCGCATTATCGTGCTGTGCGGCGGTCACATCACCGGCGAGCGCCGACCCGAAGAGACCAACGCGCAGGACCTCGGCCTCTTGATGGCGGGCGTCAGCGAGCGCGCCGCATGAGCACGCCACTGAGGCCCCTGCCCGCGTGGGCGGACGTCGCGCTCATCCCGCTCGTCAACGTCTCCGCGGCTTTTGTCATCTCCGGCCTCGTCGTGCTGGCGATCGGCGAGAATCCGCTGGAGGCCGTGCAGAGCCTCGATCTTCGGGGCGCTCGGCGATCTCGAAGGGATCGGCTACACGCTGTTCTACGCGACGAGCTTCATCTTTACGGGGCTTTCGGTCGCGGTCTGTTTCCATGCCGGCCTGTTCAACATCGGCACTGAGGGGCAGGCCTATATCGGGGGGCTCGGCGCGGCGCTCGTCGCGCTGCATTTCGGCTTCCTGCCGGGCTACACGCTCGCCATCGCGGCGATCATCGGCGCAGCCTTGTTCGGCGCGGCTTTCGCCGCCATTCCCGGCTATCTGCAAGCCTATCGCGACAGCCACATCGTCATCACGACGATCATGTTCAACTACATCGCCTCCGCCATCATGGGCTACCTGCTCGTCAACGTTTTGCGCAAACCTGGGCAGATGAACGCCGAGTCGACGCCCTTCCGCGACACCGCCCTCGTGCCGCAGTTCCACGACGTGCTCACCCATTTCGGCATCACATGGCCGGTGACGCCCTTCAACCTCTCTTTCCTGCTCGCTCTCCTCTGCTGCCTCGCGGTCTGGCTCCTCATCTGGCGGACCCGCCTCGGCTATGAGATTCGCACCGTCGGCGCCAACCCGACCGCCGCGATTTACGGCGGCATTTCTCCCGCTCGCGTCACAGTGATCACAACGCTGTTGTCGGGCGCGCTCGCCGGCGGAGTCGCGGCCAATATCATCCTGGGCGACCAGCATCGGCTGATCCTCGAATTTGTCGGCGGGTTCGGCTTCGTCGGCATTGCGGTCGCGCTGATGGGGCGCGCGCATCCAGTCGGCATCATCCTCGCTGCGATCCTGTTCGGCGTCCTCTATCAGGGCGGCCAGGCGCTCTCGATCGATATGCCCAAGATCAGCCGCGACATGATCGTCGTGATCCAGGGCCTGGTGGTGCTGTTCGCCGGCGCGCTTGAGCATATGTTCCGGCGCCCCGTCGCGACTCTGCTCGCGCGGCGCACGACGCAGCCGCCCATCTGACGGGCGGCGAGCATGGAATGGTTCAACGCCTTCATTGTCGTTTTCGCTTCCGGCATGCGTCTCGCCGTCCCGCTCATTCTCGCCTGCTTTGCGGGTCTTTGGTCGGAACGCTCGGGCATCGTCGACATTGGGCTTGAGGGCAAGATTCTGGTCGGCGCATTCGCCTCCGCCGCGGCAGCGACGTTTACCGGCAGCGTGTGGCTCGGACTGCTCGCCGGCGTCACTGCGGCCATCGTGTTCTCGCTCATTCACGGCTACGCCTCGATCGACCAGCGCGCCAACCAGATCGTATCCGGGACCGCGATCAACATGGTGGCCGACGGACTGACAGCGCTTATCGGCAACGCCATCTGGTCGCAGGGCGGCCGAACGCCGCAACTCCCCGCGGACGCGCAATTCGGCGTCATCAACTGGCCGTTCGCCAACGAAATCGGCGCCGTGCCGATCATCGGTCCGATTTATCAGCACCTCATTTCAGGCCACGACATCGTGACCTATTTCGCCTTCCTGCTGGTGCCGCTCACCTATTGGGCGCTCTACAGCACGCGTTTCGGGCTGCGTCTGCGCGCGGTCGGCGAGAACCCGGCCGCTGTCGACACCGCTGGCATATCGGTCAGGGGCCTGCGTTACAGCGCGGTGGTCATTTGCGGCGTCCTGGTGGGACTCGCCGGTGTTTATCTGGTGCTGTCGCAGGAGGCCTATTTCCAGCCGCACATGAGCGCGGGGCGCGGCTTCATCGCGCTTGCGGCGCTCGTGTTCGCCAAATGGCGCCCGTGGCCAGCGCTGGCCACCTGCCTTCTGTTTGGCTTCCTCGATGCGCTGGCGATCCGCTTGCAGGGGGTGGAGCTGCCGCTCATCGGACCCGTCCCGGTGCAGGCGATCGAAGCCCTGCCCTATATTCTCACTGTCGTGCTGCTGGCGGGTTTCATCGGCAAAGCGATTCCGCCCAAGGCGTCCGGAATTCCTTATGTCAAAGAGCGCTGAGGCGGCGCTTGCCGAATTGTTCGCCGCGGCCAAGGCAGCGCAAGTCAACGCCTATGCACCCTACTCACGTTTCAAAGTCGGCGCGGCGCTAAGCACGCCGGGTGGCGCGATATTTTCCGGCTGCAACGTCGAAAACGCCGCCTATCCGCAAGGGAGCTGCGCCGAAGCCGGAGCAATCGCCGCGATGGCGCTCGCTGGGGAACGACGCATCGCGGAAATCCTCGTGATCGGCGACGGAGACGCCCTATGCACGCCGTGCGGCGGCTGCCGTCAGCGCATCCGCGAATTCGCCGATTTTTCGACCGCGATCCACATCGCCGGCCCGGAGGGCTTGCGTGCGCGGTTCACGCTTGGCGAACTTTTGCCGGAGTCTTTTGGTCCGGATCATCTCCCCGTGTGACGGCTGAGCGCTCCGCTCGACGCGCTCAAGCGGATGCCAGCGCACCAGCGTGTGGTAGAGGCCGGGCGCCGTGATTTCCCCAATCAGCGCACAATTATCGACGCTGCCCGCAGGAAAGGGGGCAATGTTTTTCATTGCAGCGCATCCGGCGGCTTGATGATCGTCTGCTCCGGATTGAGCGGACTGGCGGCAGCGCCCGCGACGCCGAGCGGCAGGGCCGCCATGAGCGAGGTGAGCAGCAGATCGCGCCGGCTTGCTGATGCTCCATAAGCCGCCTCCCTTTGCGCCGTCTTTCAGTGTTCCGGCGACATCTCTATTATGTCGCAAAATCGGAGCCGGGTCGAAACGTCCCGCCGGTCATTTTTACAGCGAGGCGCGACGAATGGACCCTACCCCTGACGCCGCGATCGGCGCGCTCAAGGGCCACGGCGTCGATTCGCTGCCGCCGCTCGCCATCGTGCTCGGCTCGGGCCTGGGCGCTTTCGCCGACGAGGCGCGTGACACGACCTCGGTTCCCTACACCGACATTCCCGGCTTCCCGATGCCGAGCGTCGAGGGCCACGCCGGGCGTCTGGTGGTCGGAACGATCGAGGGCGAGCGTGTGGCGCTGTTTCAGGGCCGCGGCCATTACTATGAGCGCGGCGACGCGAATGCGATGCGGACCGCGATCGAGACTTTCCGCAAGCTCGGTGGCGAAATCCTGCTCATGACCAACGCCGCGGGTGGGCTCAAGCAAGAATGGCGGCCGCCGGCGCTGGTCGCGATCACCGATCACATCAACTTTTCAGGGACGAATCCGCTGATCGGTCATGTCGGCCAGGATCGGTTCGTACCGCTGACCAAAGCCTACGACGAGGCTCTGCTCGCCACGCTGCAAGAAGCGGCGAGGAGCGCGGACGTCAAACTCAACGAGGGCGTCTACATGTGGTTTTCCGGGCCGAGCTTCGAGACGCCGGCCGAGATTCGCGCCGCGCGCATCCTGGGCGCCGACCTCGTCGGCATGTCGACGGTGCCGGAAGTGATACTGGCTCGCCGCGCGGGCTTGCGCTGCGCCGCGGTATCGGTCGTCACCAATTATGCCGCTGGTCTCGCCGGCGGCGACCCCAGCCATGAGGAGACGCAAGCGGTCGCGCATGAAGCCGCCGACCGTTTCAAGCGGCTGCTGCGCGGCTTCATCCGCTCCTATCGGCCGCGACCCGCGTGATTCTGCCCCAGGAGATCATTCGCGCCAAACGCGATGGGGAGACTTTAAGCGCGGGCGAGATCGGCGACTTCATCGCCGCGCTGACGAGCGGCGCGGTCACCGAGGGACAGGCGGCCGCCTTCGCCATGGCGATCTATTTTCGCGGCATGTCGCTCGACGAGCGCGTGGCGCTAACCCGCGCGATGACCCGCTCGGGCGCGAGCCTCGACTGGCGCGATGCGAACTTGCCCGGCCCAATCCTCGATAAGCACTCGACCGGTGGCGTCGGCGACAACGTCTCACTGATGCTTGCGCCCATGCTCGCGGCATGCGGCGCCTATGTGCCGATGATTTCCGGGCGCGGTCTCGGCCACACCGGTGGAACGCTCGACAAGCTCGACTCGATTCCCGGCTATGCGTCGCAGCCCGACCTCGCTCTGTTCAAGCGCGTGGTCAAGGAGGCGGGCTGCGCCATCATCGGCCAGACGGCCGACCTCGCGCCCGCTGACCGGCGCCTCTACGCGATCCGCGACGTTACGGCGACGGTCGAATCGGTCGCGCTCATCACGGCCTCGATCCTGTCGAAGAAACTTGCGGCTGGACTGCAAGGCCTGGTCATGGACGTCAAGACGGGCTCCGGCGCCTTCATGGCCAACCTGGACGGAGCGCGGGAGCTCGCGAGCAGCATAGCGACGGTCGCCAGCGACGCCGGCCTGCCGACAATTTCGCTTATCACCGACATGAACGAGCCGCTGGCCAGCGCCGCAGGCAACGCGGTCGAAATACGCAACGCCGTCGACTACCTGACCGGCGCGCGGCGCGACGAGCGTCTTGACCGGGTGACAATGGCGCTCGGCGCCGAACTGCTCTGCGCTTTCGGGACTGGCGAGCGACCCAGACGCGGGCGCCGCGGCGTTGAGACGCGCGCTCGAGAGCGGGGCGGCCGTGGAGCGGTTCGAGCGCATGGTCGCCGAGCTCGGGGGACCTAAAGATTTCGTGACGCGCGCACATGCGGTCCTGCCCTGGGCGCCCGTCCTCGTCGACGCGACGCCGGAGACGCGCGGCTTCGTCATCAGCATCGATGTGCGCGCGGTCGGGCTCGCAGTGGTCGAGCTCGGCGGCGGGCGGTCGCGCGCCGCCGATGCAATCGACCCCGCGGTAGGCCTGACCGAGCTTGCCTCAATCGGGGCCGAGGTCGGCCCGGCTGCGCCGCTCGCCCGCGTGCATGCGCGGAGCGCGGACAAGGCCGACGCCGCCGTTCAGCGCCTCCGCGCCGCCTATCGCCTCGACGAAGCGCCTCTTTCGGCCGGCGACCCGGTGATCGAACGCATCGTCGGGACGTCATGAACCTGCTCATCGCTATTTCTGGCTGGGACTCGAAGCCCTGGCGACAACGCATGGAAGCGCTGCTGCCGACCTTTTCCGTCGTAACGCTCGACGAGACCTTTGATCGCGCTTCCGTCCGCTATGCGCTCAGTTGGCGCCATCCCCCGGGCGCGCTCAAGAATCTTCCCAATCTTCGAGCAATCGTATCGCTCGGCGCCGGCGTCGATCACCTGTTTGCCGATCCTGCTCTCCCGGATAAGCCGATCGTGCGCGTGGTCGATTCCGATCTCACCACCCGGATGAGCGAATGGGTCGTCATGCATGCGCTCATCCATCTGCGCCAGCTCCGCCGCTACGAACGCCAGCAGCGCGAGAGCGTCTGGGAGGACGACGACAGACAGCCGAAGGCGAGCGACGTCCAGATCGGCGTGCTTGGATTGGGCGTCATGGGCAGGGACGCCGCGACCAAGCTGAAGGCGCTTGGGTTCAAGGTCGCCGGCTGGAGCACAAGCCCGAAAGCCCTGCCAGATGTCGCCTGTTTCTCGGGCGCGGAAGGCTTGAAGCGCATGCTGGCGCAAACCGACATGCTCGTCGTGCTGCTGCCGCTCACCGAAACAACGCGCGGGATCGTCAACGCTTCGCTTCTCGTTCAGCTCAGACAGGGCGGCCCGCTGGGCGGCCCGATCCTCATCAACGCCGGACGCGGCGGCTTGCAGGTCGAAGCTGACATTCTCGCCGCGCTCGATTCCGGCGCGCTCAAAGGCGCGTCGCTCGATGTGTTCGAGCGCGAGCCCTTACCCAAGGACTCGCGCCTATGGGCGCACCCTGCGGTCTATGTCAGCCCGCACAATGCGGCGATCTCGACGCCGGAAGCGACTGCCACCTTCGCGGCCCGGCAGATCGAGGCGTTCGAACGTGGCGAGCCGCTTGCCCATGTTGTCGATCGGCGCCGCGGTTATTGAGCGAGCCAGCGACCGGCCTCGGCATTCGCCAACCTCGAAAAATCTCGCTATCGTCGTCCTCGAACGCGTAGAGGCTGAGGGAGGAAACCACATGCTTTGGGGCATCGATCCGCTGCTCACCGCGGACTTGCTTTACGCCTTGCGGCGGATGGGACACGGCGACGAGATCGTGATCGTCGACACCAATTTCCCTGCCGCCTCAACCGCAATGTCCACCGTGATTGGCGAGCCAATCCCATTGGCCGGCGTCAACGCGGCGCGCGCAGTGGAGGCAATCCTCTCGGTGATGCCGCTCGACACATTTGTCCCCGATCCTGCGTGCCGCATGGAAATAGTCGGCGATCCGGACGCTGTGCCGCCGGTACAGCGCGAGGTGCAGCAGGCTGTCGATCGCGCAGCGAGCAAGCACGTGCCGCTGCAGGGGATCGAGCGCTTCGCCTTCTACGAGCGCGCAAAGAGCGCTTTCGCCATCGTCCCGACCGGCGAACGGCGCTTTTACGGCTGCTTCATCTTCAAGAAGGGCGTCGTCCCACCGGAGTGAACGCGCTGCGCTACCAGAGATTCTGCTGCGGCGCGAGAGACTCGGTCTATGCGCCGCCGCTGATCGTTGGATGCCTCCGACGGATCAAATCTCTGCTAAGGGTAGCGTAGCGTGGCCAGAATCAGCATCGTCCACTCGACCGAATATGCCTATCGCAATGCGGTCGGCCTCACTCGCCACCGCGTGATGCTGCGACCTGACGACAGCCACGATTTACGGCTTCACCATGCCGAACTCGAAGTCGATCCCAAGCCCTCTCTCGTGCACTGAACTCATGACGCCTTTGACAATTCGATCTGCTTTCTCGAATGGCCGAAAGATCTCAGAACGGATCGTCTCAGCATCGTTTCGACCCTCGATCTGACCCATCACCCCGACGGACCCCCGGCGCCGGCCTATAGCCTAGACCCCGGCGCCGAGGCCTTTCCGTTCACCTATGTCCCCGAAGAGATTCCCGATCTCGCGAATCTCGCGAAACGACAAGAGTCGGATCCGGACGGAAGCGTCGACGCATGGGCGCGGCGTTTTGTCGGCAATAGGGCCAAGGCTCGCACGCTGGCGGTTCTCGAGGCGATGACCCATGCAATCAAAGCTGAATTCCGCTACGAGGCCCGACACGAGGAAGGCACGCAGAGGGCAGCGGAGACGATTGCGCTCGGATCCGGCACATGTCGCGATTTCGCCGTCCTGATGATGGAGGCGTTACGCAGCTTCGGCGTCGCCACCCGCTTCGTCACCGGATACCTCTACGATGATACGTCGGGAACGACGCGAGGCGGCGGCAGCACACATGCCTGGTGCAACGCCTATTTACCGGGAGCGGGATGGATGGAATATGATCCGACGAACGGATTGGTCGCCGGCGCCAACCTCGTCCGTGTTGGCGTGGCAAGGTCAGCCGCGCAGGCGCTGCCGATCTCGGGGGGCTATGTCGGCGCTCAAGATAATTCGATCGGGCTCAGGGTGGACGTCGCGGTTCGCGCCGCGCCGATCTGACTCGGCGGATCGAGCGGACGCGCGTTTCAGGGCTGGGAGCGAGCGTTGAGTTCCGACCGGTCCGCTGACGCTTCTGTCGAAACGCCCTATGTCTCGACCGGGCGCCTGCCGTCTCCGGACGTGGTTGGTGCGCTGGTGTCCGAGGCCCACGAGCGCTTCAGGACGAACAGGGACGGCAAGGTCTCCGATGTTTATCCAGCGCTTGCGGACGTTCCGCAGGATCTCTTCGGTCTCTGCGTGACCGGCGTCAGCGGTGCGACTTACGCGAGCGGCGACTGGGATGCCCCGTTCTCGATGATGAGCGTGTCGAAGCCATTCGTGTTCGCATTGGTCTTACAGGTTCTGGGCGCGGACGCCGCGCGCCGTCGCTTGGGCGTCAATGCGACTGGCCTACCGTTCAACTCTCTGGCGGCAGTAGAACGCAGCGAGGGCGGCCGCACCAATCCCATGGTCAATTCCGGCGCCATCGCGGCGTCGAGCCTTGCTCCCGGTTCGACGCCCGAGGAACAATGGCGATTCATTCTTGATGGCCTGTCGCGATTTGCCGGCCGCGCCCTCGCCATGAATGAGGCGGTCTTCGCATCGGCGAGCCAAAGCAATTCCCGTAATCAAGCGATTGGCCAATTGCTTCGCGCCTGCGAGCAGATCGCCATCGAGCCAGCCGACGCGATCGGGCTCTATACAAGGCAATGTTCGCTCAACGTGACCGCGAAGGATCTTGCGGTCATGGGCGCGACGCTCGCGGACGGCGGAGTCAATCCGTTAACCCGAAAGCGCGTCGTCGATGCGGAGACCTGCAAGTTCACGCTTGGCGGTCATGGCGACGGCAGGCCTGTACGAAAGCTCCGGAGACTGGCTTTACGACGTCGGATTGCCTGGCAAAAGCGGGATTAGCGGGGGAATCGTGACAGTCTCGCCGGGCAAGGGAGGGTTCGGCGCCTTCGCTCCGCGGCTCGACGACGCGGGCAACAGCGTCAAGGGGCAGCTTGCCGCCCGTTATCTTTCGGAGCGTCTCGGCCTCAGCCTGTTCGCCTCGGAGGCGGAGCCATGAACGTCGCCAACGTCCTTGCGCCAATATGCGCTAGTGCGAGCTTGCGATGACGGCAATTCACGTAGCCGGCCTGCTCACGTTCACGATCGCCATTCTGGTATTCTTCGCCGGGGCCGGACTTAATCGCCTGATCGAGCCGTTGCGGCGCTGGAACATTCCGGAGCCGGTGACGGGCGGGCTGCTCGCGGCCATGGCGACGCTGCTGGCTTATGTGGTGCTAGGCGTAGAGATCAGCTTCACGCTCGATGCGCGCGACATGTTGCTGCTTTATTTCTTCACCGGCATCGGTCTCAACGCCAGACTCGGCGATCTCATTTCTGGCGGCCGCCCGCTAGTCGTCCTTCTGGGCCTGACCCTGGTCTATCTCGTGATCCAGAATCTGATCGCAGCCGGGAGCGTCGCCGCGCTCGGCCTGCCCAAGGGAATCACTCCGTTCGTAGGTTCCGCCTCGCTCATTGGCGGCCACGGCACTACGATCGCTTGGGCGCCGATCATCACCCAGCGCTTCGGCATCGCGAATGCCCTCGAAGTCGGCATCGCGACCGCGACGCTCGGCTTAGTCGTCGCAAGTCTGGTCGGCGGTCCGATCGCCGGCTTCCTCATCGCGCGTCACCATCTCAGCGGACCACCGACGTCCGACCCGGTCGTCGGCCTTCCCGACGATCCCGATAACAAATCTGTCGACGATCTGAGTCATGTCACCCTTCTGCGCACGCTGTTGATCCTGAATGTGGTGATCCTGATCGGCTATGCATTAGAGGAGACGGTCGCGGAAACAGGGATAAAGCTGCCGCTATTTGTCATTTGCCTTTTGGTCGGCATCATCGCGACCAATGTAGTTCCGCGGTTCTTTCCCGGAATCGAATGGCCGACGCGAACGCGCGGGTTGGCGCTGATCTCTGACTTATCGCTCAACGTTTTCCTGGCCATGTCGTTGATGAGCATGCAGCTCTGGACACTTGGCGGACTTGGGCCGGCGCTGGTTGTGGTGCTGGCGGTCCAGACGATTGCGGCGGTCGCTTACATCGTCTTTGTCGTCTTCCCTGCGATGGGTCGAAACTATCAGGCCGCGGTGATCTCAGCCGGATTTACCGGCGTCAGCCTGGGCGCGACGCCGACCGCGATCGCCAATATGACAGCGGTGACGAAATTGCACGGCGCCTGCGCGCAGGCCTTCATCATCCTGCCGCTGGTTTCCGCCTTTTTCATCGACATTGCGAACGCCGCGGCGATCGGATTTTTGGCGCGCTGAAGGCGAAGGCTAGCCAGCCTTCTTCCGCGCGCCGGGCTTTTGCGCCGTCTGTTTCTCCGGCGCTTCCTTTGCGGCCGCGCCAGCTTCCTTCGCGGGCGCGCCGCCCGCAATCGGCAACAGCATTTCGCGCTGATCCGAGCCGCCCTTCGCTGTCCGCTTGCTCTTGGCCGCTGCAGCAGGCTTCGCTGCGGCTGGTGCGGCCGCCGCGGGCGCCGCTTGTCTGACGACCGTCTTTGGCGTTTCCTCCTTGGCCTTCTCGATGCTCTGCTTCAGCGCCGCCATCAGATCGGTGCCAGCGACAATCCTCGGCATCGGGCGCTGTTTGGGGATTGGCATCCCCGCCCGCTTCTCGTTCAGCATGGCGACGATCGCCTCTTCATAGCGATCGTGAAAGAGCGTGGGGTCGAACGTCGCCGCCTTGCTTTCAAGGATATGCTCGGCGAGAGCGAGCATATCCTTCGGAATTTGGATGTCGCCAATGTCGCCGAAATAGATCGTTTCGTCTCGAACCTCGTAAGGATACCTCAGCGTTGCGCCGAACAAGCCCTTGCCTCGCGGTTGGAGCATGATCACGCGCTCGCGCTTGGATAGCACTACCCGCCCCAATGCGACCATGCCCTTGCCGAGCATGGCGTCGCGGATGACCGCAAACGCCTCCAGCGCAACCTTATTCTCCGGAACCAGATAATAGGGGCTATCGATATAGCGTTCGTCGACCTCGGATTTCGGCACAAAGCTATCGATGTCGATTGTGTGGCTGCTCTCGATTGCGATGGCGTCGAGTTCTTCGTCCTCAACCTGCAGGTAGACGCCTTTATCGACTTCGTAGCCGCGACCTTTGTCGTCAGGCTCGATTGGATCGCCGGTCCCCTCGTCGACCAACTGCTGGCGAAGGCGATTGCCTGTCTTTTTGTTGATCTGCCGGAAGGTGACGCGCTCGCCCGATGATGTCGCCGTGTAAAGCGCGATGGGGCACGAGACGAGGGAAAGCTTGAGATAACCCTTCCAGTAGGGGCGCGGCGGGGCCATGGGAACTCCTACTCAACGCAAACACGCGCCCTTATAACACGCTGGACACTATTCCGACCAGACTTCGCAAGGATTCTTTAACCAATGTCGGAGGTGAGCGGTCCCGCCGCCCTGAGGCCCTGATGTCGCCGGCCACGCCACACCATTCGATGACGCGGTTGGTCTCTGCAATGATCGGCAGCGAGCTCCGTTGCGGGTCGGGCGCAGCGACCGGCGCCGCGCCGCAGCTGCGCGACGCGTTCCAATGTTCAACGCACTGGAGCAACCACGATCGATGTGCGCTGGCAGGTGTGGCGCGCCACCTTCCGGCAAATGGCATAAGACGAGAGATCCTTCGCCAGGCAGAAGCGCACGTCGACGAGTTCGCCGTTGCTGCAGCTGATCGCCATGTTCTCGGGATGCAGATTGGCGTTCGCCGTCATGAACGCCTGCTCGATCTCCTCGGGAGCCATTTGCAATTGCTCGCTTGGCGCCCGGAACATATCGGGAATTTTGAGCCGCGCTCGCACGTTGCGCACGGTGGCGAAATAGTCATGGGGCTTAGACCCGTACAAGTTCCGTGTTTGCGGTATTCGTAGGCCGCAAGGCGGTCGTTTGGATAGACCCCATGCTCATCGTCGAGATCGGCAGGCGCGGCGTCGCGGCCCAAGCAAGACTCGGGATTCGGACGATATTCGTTATTCGGCCAGAGGCCGTGGACGACAAAGCCGTCGCCGGAGCCTTCCGCACATTCTGGCGACGACGTTTCCTTACCCCCGAGATCGCAGAAGCCAGGCGCCCAGGACAGTGTCATCACGTAATAGTCAAACTGCGTGGTCGCGACGGGCGGTGCGGTCTCCGCAAGGACCTCACTCTGCGCACCAGCCCCCGCCAGCGCCAAACTCAAAACAAGTCTGAGAGTCAAACGCGGCATTCCGACGTCCCCGGTTTGAGCCTAGGCGTCGATCAATAGTGCGCTCTGATCCCGTATTCGGCGAGCCACTTGGCCTTGCCGATTTCGCGCTCGAGGATCGGTCGGATGACCGCGCAGTCGGGCGCGTAGGCGAAGGTCGGATCAACGCCGACGACGCACCACTCGACGCCCCAGGTGTTTCCGATGATGCCAAGTTGCGTCCCTACGGCGTAGACGACGGTTCGCTCCTTCTGGTCGGACATTGCGGCGCGGGCGACGCAATAGCGGCGCGGAATGTAGGACAGGCCATTAGACCGGAAGCCGATCTCGCGCACGCGATCAAAGCCGCCGATCGCCAGATTTGAATTCCAAAATTCACGTTGGGTCCCGGCGAACCGGCCGCTGATCGTTGACAGGACGCCGCTGTCGTCGCAGGCGGGCATGTTATCGAAAAATGGCGCCCAGCGCGCCTCAGCCGGCGTATCGTAAAGGTTGAGCTGGGCCGGACCGCCCCCGGCGCGCGCGAGCGGAACGAGCAGGAAAAAGGCCATGAGACCGAAGATCGCTCTGTTCAACGCCGTTGCTCCCCTCTGCGAACCAAACTCGCCCGGCGCACCACGCTTGCGCTTCGCCACAATGGCGCTCGGCCCCCGGCAAATCAAGCTCGGGCGAGGTCCTCGGCCGCCGACCGGGCCCGCGTCAACTAGATTGCGCAGAGCCGACGCAGCGCTCCCGGCGTCTCAAGAGAGGCGAGTCTTGATCTCGCCAATTTCGTGCGCCACCAGATCAGCGCCGGCGGAACCCTTCATCTGGTCGGCAAGCACGATTTCCGCCGCCCTGGTCGCGTGGTCGGCCGCGGCGGCTCGAACCTCGGCCGACGCCTGGGCCTCGGCGAGCGCGATCTTGGCTTCGGCTTGCTTGGTTCGACGGGCGATGAATTCCTTCAACCGCTCGGCGGCCTCAACGCCCAATTGCTCGGCTTGAACTCGGGCTTCGGCAATGATGGCGGCGGCATTCGCCTCCGCTTCGGCGGATTTCTTCTCGAAGCTCGCCAGCAGCGAGGTCGCCTCCTGGCGGAGCTTGGCGGCCTGAGCGAGTTCTGCCGCAATTGCTTCGCCGCGCGCGTCGAGCGCCTTCAGCACCATCCGAGGGACGCCAAAATAAATGAGAACGCCAACGAAGACGAGGAAGCCGAGAAGGACGAAGAACTCCGCATCATAGTCCATCATGCGGCTCCGCTTAGCGACCCAACGGAACGGACTGCGGCCGCGATCGACGATGGATCAGCCGGGCGACCTCCGAGACGCTCAACGATCGCTCCCGCAGCCTCGCGCGCCACCTCCGCGACATTCGCCATAGCGTCGGCGCGCGTCTTGGCGATCTCGCGCTCGGCGTCGGTTAGCTTGGCTCCAAGCTCATCCTCGAGCGCCTGCCGCTTGGCCTGTGCATCGGCCGCGGCCGCGTCGCGAGCGGACTGCGCGAGGCTCTGCGCCTTCGCGCGCGCCTCGGCCAATGTCTTTTCATGCGCGGCCGCCGCTGCGTCAGCTTTCTGCTGCATCGCCGTCGCTTCGTCGAGGTCACCCGCGATCCGGGCTTTGCGGCCCTCGATCACGGCTCCGAGCTGTGGCAAGCCCCGCTTGGCCAAGTACCAATAGAGGAAGCCAAAGGCGATCGCGAACCACACGAGTTGCGAAGGAAACGTACCGGCGTCGAAGGGCGGAAAGTTCGAATGCGCGCCGCCTTCCTGACCGACCTGCGTCTGCGTCGCGGCGGGGTCCGTCGCCGATCCCCCAGTCAAATCCTTGGTGGCCACGCCAAGCGCCCTCTCATCAAACGAGCCGAACTCTTGCTCGTCACACCGCGAACAGCAACAGGAACGCGATCAGAAGCGCGAAGATGCCCAGCGCCTCGGTCACCGCGAAGCCGAAAATCAGGCGGCCGAATTGGCCTTCAACCGCCGACGGGTTGCGGAGCGCGCCATTCAGGAACTGGCCGAACAGCGTGCCGACGCCGATGCCGGCCGCCCCCGTCCCGATTGCGGCGAGGCCGGCGCCGACATATTTGGCGGCGATGGCAAGCTCATGAGGTTCCATGCGGTGCTCCTATTTCGCTGGCGAAAATTTGCGTTGTGGCTCGATAAGATCAGTGACCGGGGTGAAGCGCGTCGTTGAGATACATGCAAGTTAGCATCGCGAACACATAGGCTTGCAGGAACGCGACAAGAAGTTCGAGAGCGTCGAGGCCGATTGTCATGATGAACGGCAGCACAGCGAGCGCTTTGACCGCCGCGCCGGCGCCGAGCAGCATGACAACGAAGCCGCCGAACACGTTGAGCGTTATGTGGCCGGCCAGCATGTTGGCGAACAAACGCACCGAATGACTGACAGGGCGCGACAAGAAGGAGATGATCTCGATCGCCACGACCAGCGGCAATATGTAGATCGGCACGCCGGGAGGGACGAAGAGCTTAAAGAAGTGGAGCCCGTGCTCTTTGATGCCAATGACGATAACCGTCAGGAAAACCATCAGCGCCAAGGCGGCGGTGATGATGATCTGGCTGGTCACCGTGAATGAGTAGGGAATGAATCCGATCAGGTTCGACAGCAGAACGAAGAAAAAGATCGCGAAGACCAACGGGAAAAACCGCATGCCGGTCTCGCCGGCGGCGGAGCGCACCATGCCGGCGATGAACTCGTAGGCCATTTCCGCCATGGCCTGCAGGCGACCGGGAACGCCTGAGCCGCCACGTGCCCCGATCGCGACCAAAAGGCAGGTCAGCGCCACCGCAAGCAGCATGTAGAGACCAGAATTGGTCAGGGAAACGTCATGGCCCCCGACCAGAATCGACACGACGGGGTGCAAGGCAAATTGGTGGATCGGATCGATCGCCGGTCCCGACTCTGTCGCCACGTCCTCTAGTCCTCGTCGTCGTTCGCTTCTTTGCGAGGCTCAAAGCGCCTCGCCAGCGGCTCCGCGCCCCCCAACGAGGCGTGCCGTTCGGCTTCGGAAGCCGAACGCCGCACGTCTTTATCCGGCGAGTTTGCGCGAGACAAGGGCGAATTGCGCCTCAAGGAGGCCGTTTTGGCGAGGTCAGCCGGATTACGTTCCAAATGCCCGCCGCCACGCCGATCAAGAAAAATACGATCAGAAACGCAGGATTTGTGTGAAGCGCGCGGTCGAGAACCCAACCGATCCCCAAGCCGATAATCACCGCCGAGACGAACTCGCTGCCGGCGCGCAAGCCAAGCGACATCGCCGAACTCGACCCGTCCGATTTGGCGTCAGACTTTGGTTGAGGACCAGGAGGCGGCGGCTCGGCCCGTCCTTTGAGTTCACTCGACAGCCGATCGAGCCGCGCACGCAGGGCCGCCGCCTCATCGTCGGGGTCTCCGCGGTCCGAACTCATGGGCAAAGCCCTCCCAGGCGCCAAACAGGTCGAAGGTTTCGCACGCTCTGTCAAATGGCCCTCTCGCCCGCGCCGCCAAACGCGCGCCGCGCCGGTCAGCCAATCGGACGGCCCTTTCGGCCGGCGCCGCCCTTGAAGCGCGCCGAACCGGCAGAGGGTTCGCCGCTGGCGAGGGTCTTCAACCCCCACGCGATCTCGTTGGCGACCGCCGCGGGCCCGCTCAAGTCCCACTGCTCGATCGCTGAGATGCGGTCGTTGCGCATTGCGGTCTGCGGAAAGCCGCTAAGCGTCCGAGCCAGCGCCAAGGCGCGGGCGAGCGCCTGGCCGTCCTCAGTGACCTCGTTCACGAGGCCGATGCGGAGCGCCTCATCGGCGTCGACGGCCCGGCCGGTCAGGATCAATTCGAGCGCGCGGCCATGACCGACGATTCGCGGCAGACGGATCGTGCCGAGATCGACGAGCGGCACGCCGAAGCGCCGATTGAAGACGCCAAAGACAGCGGAGCGCGCGGCGATTCTGAGATCGCACCAAAGCGCAAGCTCCATGCCGCCCGCGACCGCGGGACCTTCGATCGCGGCGATCACCGGCTTTCCAAGCGCGAGACGCGTCGGGCCCATTGGACCGAACTCGCCGTTCGGATCGATCGGCCGCGTTTCGCCGTCTGCAATCGCCTTGAGATCGGCCCCGGCGCAGAACGCGCCGCCCGCGCCCGTCAGCACCGCAACGTCGGCGCTCGGGTCGGCGTCGAAGCGCCTGAAAGCGTCAAACAGAGCGCGCGCGGTCGGAAGGTCGACGGCGTTGCGCCGGTCGGGACGTTCGATCGTAACCACCGTCACGCGCCCCTCAGCGCGGGCGGAAACAGTCGCTCGTCGGTCAGTCGGCTCTTGCATGGCCCTCACTAACATCGAAAAGGAATGCGCCGTTAGCGCCGCTTGACCCTCGCCGTCGCCTCGGGCAAGGCAGGCCTCCTCTGGACCCGAAATGGCCTTCGCATGCCCAAGTCGCCGCCCCCGCCAAGAGCCGACAAGGGGCCCGGAACGCCCAAGGCGCCGCCTCCGGCGAGAACCGACAAGGCGGTTGGAACGTCAAAATCGCCTCCGCCTGGTTCTGGACAGCCAGCCGGCAAGTCCTCTGCCGGCTTTCTAGGCACATTTGCGCATCGGCCGCGTCTCCTGGCGGGAGCGGATCCTGATGCGTCGCGGCCTATGTCGCTTTGCGCCTCGGGGTGGAGATCCGCGAAGCGACGCGCCTCTTGATCGCCTGGAATGTCGGAGCTTGGGCGTTCCTCCTCCTGATTCTGCGCATGGTGATCGACCCGAGGCGCGAGGCCAGCGTTTTCTCGAGGCCGGAGGACGAGAACCAATGGGTGCTGGTGGTCCTCGGGATTGTTGCGTCTCTCGCGGCCGTCGCGGCGATCGTGTGGGAGCTCGGGCCGGTCAAGAATATGGCCGGCTGGGAGAAGGCCGGCCATCTGACGCTGGTCGCCGCGACGGTGATCAGCGCCTGGGCGTTCCTGCAAGTGATGTTCGCCCTGCACTATGCGGGCGTCTATTTCGGCCGCCGGAAGGGCGGGTATGCGGGCGGCCTCGAATTTCCTAGCTGCGCCCAGCCGGGGTGGATGGAATTCTTCTATCAGGCCTTCGTCATCGGCTGCACGTTCGCCTCTTCGGACGTCAATGTCACCTCGATGCGGATGCGACGGATCGTGGTGATTCAGGGCGTCGCCTGCTTCTTCTTCAACGCGATCATCCTTGCGCTGACCATCAACGTCGCCGCGAACCTCTTCTAGCCGCCGCTTTTGCCGGATATAGAGCGGCGATGACCGACACCGCCGACGTTTCGCCCCGCGCCCGCGCAACGCTGCCGCGCGGATTCGCAGACCGTGACGCCAGCGATCTCGCCGCCGCCGAAAGGATGATGGCCAAGATTGGGGAGGTCTACGCGCTCTACGGCTTCGAGGCGGTCGAGACGCCGTTCGTCGAATACACCGATGCGCTCGGCAAGTTTCTGCCCGACCAGGACCGGCCGAACGAGGGCGTGTTCTCGTTCAAGGACGACGACGAGCAATGGCTGTCGCTGCGCTATGACTTGACCGCGCCGCTCGCCCGCTATGTCGCCGAGAATTACGACCGGCTGCCGAAACCCTACCGCTCCTATCGCGCGGGCTGGGTGTTCCGCAACGAGAAGCCGGGGCCGGGGCGCTTCCGCCAGTTCATGCAGTTCGACGCCGATACGGTCGGCTCGGCGTCACCGGCCGCCGACGCTGAAATCTGCATGATGGCCGCCGATTGCCTGGAGGCGCTCGGCATCAAGCGCGGCGACTACGTCATCAAGGTCAACAACCGCAAGGTGCTCGATGGCGTGATGGAGTCGATCGGGCTTGGCGGCGCGGAAAACGCCGGGCGGCGGCTGACGGTCTTGCGCGCGATCGACAAGCTCGACCGGCTCGGCGTCGATGGCGTGCGCTTGTTGCTTGGGGCCGGGCGCAAGGACGAGAGCGGCGATTTCACCAGAGGGCGCCGGACTTGACGACGACCAGCATCGACCAGGTGCTTCGCGCTGCTGACGCAGGATGTCCAGACTTCCGGGCGAGAGCGAACCGGTACAGTCGGCGAGCGGGGCCATTTGGGGTCGATAGGGCCATCGACGCTGGGCACATCGGACATGCATCGGTCGGCGCATTCAGCTACTCTCCGACGACGACGCTCGATCTCTGGCGAAAGAGCCTTCGCAGTCAAGTCCGCTGCGGAAGCTGAAGGCCTCGAAGAGCTTGCGCAGATCGACAGCTTTGTGCGAGGCGCAGGCTATGGTACGCGATCGCATCCGCATCGATCCCTCCGTCGTGCGCGGGCTCGAATATTACACCGGTCCCGTCTTCGAGGCGGAGCTGACCTTCGAGGTCAAGGACGACGACGGCCGTCCCGTCCGCTTCGGCTCGGTCGGCGGCGGCGGGCGCTATGACGGACTTGTCGCGCGCTTCCGCGCGGAGCCGGTGCCGGCGACCGGCTTTTCGATCGGCGTCTCGCGGCTGCTCGCGGCGTTGCGCGCGATCAAGAGCCCGATCGTCGCGGCGGCCGAGACGCCCGGCCCCGTCGTCGTGCTCGCGCTCGACCGCGACGCGGATTCGATGGCGAACTATCAGCGGCTCGTCGCGAGCTTGCGCCAAGCGGGGATCGCGGCCGAACTCTATCTGGGCTCGGGCGGCATGAACGCGCAGCTCAAATATGCGGACCGGCGCAGGAGCCGCGTCGCCGTCATCCAGGGCTCGAACGAGCGCAACGCGACGGGCGGCCCGCAGGTCACGATCCGCGACCTCAAGCTCGGCGCCGAGCTTGCGAAATCGACCAAGGACCGCGCCGACTATCTCGAGCTGCGCCAGCGCGCCCAGTTCCCCGCGCCCGAGGCGGAGCTGGTCGAGCGGGTGCGCGAGGTTCTGGCGAGGCGCTAGGACACGGCGTTTATACTAAATCAGTGATGTGTATATGTGTTGGCCGCTGACCTCGCGGCATCGGTCCGGTCGATCCGTTTGGATTTTCTTGGCGGGCTGCCCTTTGCTGCAGAAAGCTCCCGCTAACGAGGGTTGGATTTATTTGGATTTCCTTGGATTCTCTCGTCCGAATCGAGCCTTTTCAATGGGTTACACGGAAAAATCGACGAAAATTTTTTCTCCTGCCTTTGACCCCCGGGCTCGCCGAAATACGGGCCGTCGCGACTGCGAAAGAGCAGAATTTTTTCATCGGGAAAGCTTAGCTTAGATTCTGATTTTTTGCAATCTTTCGGCGTGCATAAATCAAGAGATTACAGGGCGGATCGGTTAGGCCTCGGACCCCTTGCGAAACATTGACGCGCTAGCTCTCGTATGCGCAACTTTTTGCGCTGCCTCGAAGCTTTGCGAAAGTTTGATCATGAAAGTTAGTGTCTCCGTTGACGTTCCCTCCATTGATGACGGACTGAAATTTTTTCGTGAAGCCTTTGGTTTTGTCGAGTTCTCCCGCCCGCATCCAGGCTATGCGATGCTCAGAGCTGGCGAGGCAATTATTGGCCTTCTCGCAAAGCCGGCTGGATCGTCACCTGCGGAAGGGAGCAGTGATGTTCGCAGGTACGAGCGTCACTGGACACCTGTGCATATTGATTTTCGCGTCGAAGACTTCGAGGCGAGTCTTACAAGAGCGCTGGAAGCTGGCGCGAAGTCTGAGCAGGTGCATCGCGTATCCGGTTATCCTCCGGTCGCTTTTTGCAGTGATCCCTTTGGCCACGGGTTCTGCATAGTCGGCCTCAATAAATTATAGACCCTTCAGCAAGCGGCTACGACGCCTTTCGGGCACACACAAACTGACGCTGAGGATCCCGGATGGGTCAGGACCAGCCGATTGCGTGCAGATATTAAAGTTTTTTACTCCAATGGACGATAATGAAATCAAGAGCTTAATCGGGCAGAAATCGGGTGCAAAACCCCGCTTTCTGTCCAAAGCGCCGCTTCAATCCAATCGCGTCCCGCCGCTCAGGCCGGGATGCTCACCGGCAATTCGCTGATCCCGTGGACGAAGGCCGAGAACACCCGCTTCGGCTCGCCGACGACCTCGATCCTCGGCAGGCGGTCGAGGATTTCCTCCCACAGGATCTTCAATTGCATTTCGGCCAGGCTCTTGCCGACGCAGCGGTGAATGCCGAAGCCGAACGACAGATGCTGGCGCGGACGGGCGACGGTCGATGATGAAGCGGTCGGGCTCTTCGATCGCCTCCTCGTCGCGGTTGCCCGAGATGTACCACATGGCGACCTTGTCGCCCTTGCGGATGAGCTGGCCGCCGAATTCGACGTCGGCAAGCGCAGTGCGGCGCATGTAGGCGAGCGGCGTCTGGTAGCGAATGATTTCCGGCGCCATGGAGTCGACGAGTTCGGGCTTGGCGCGCAGCTTGGCGAATTCGTCCGGATTCTGGCTGAGGAACAGGAGACCGCCGCTCATCGAATTGCGCGTCGTGTCGTTGCCCCCGACAATGAGCAGGATGACGTTGCCGAGATATTCGCGCGCGCTCATGTCGCGGGTCGCCTCGCCATGCGCCAGCATCGAGATGAGGTCGGGGCGCGGCTCGGCGTTGACGCGCTCGTTCCACAAATTCATGAAATAGCCAAGGCATTCGCGGAACACGGCTTCGCGCTGCTCTTCGCTTTCGACCAGCGCGCCCTCATAAGGCACGGCGGTCGAGACGTCCGACCAGTAGCCCAGCTTGCGCCGGTCCTCGAACGGGAAGTCGAACAGCGTCGCCAGCATCTGGCAGGTGAGTTCGATCGAGACCTTGTCCACCCAGTTGAAGGTTTCGCCGCGCGGCAGCCCGTCGAGCAGGTCGCGGACGCGCGTGCGGATCAGGGCTTCGAAATTGGCGAGATTGTCCGGCGAGACGATCGGCTGCACCACCTTGCGCTGCACGTCATGCTTGGGCGGGTCCATGGCGATGAACATCGGCAGTTCAAGCTCGGCCGGCCGGTCCCGCAGGGTTATGCCGCCGAGCGCCGAACTCGACGAGAACCGCCTATGGTCCACTTCGAGCGCGATGATGTCCTTGTGCTTGGTCACCGACCAATACGGTCCGAGCGGGCTTGTCCGGGCAATAGTGGACCGGCGCCTCGCGCCTCAGCCGACGGAAATAGGGCTGCCACACGTCCTCTTGATAGAGTTTGGGATTGCTGACGTCGATTTCATCGAGCGGCATGGTCTCGGCGAGCGCCGCGTGATCGACGGCTTCGGATGCGTCTATGACCGATGCGATGGTCATTGCCGACCTCCCCTTCGTTGCGCGCCCCGTGCGACCAGCCGGGGCCCGTTCGCGCGGCCTTCGCCAGGCGCATTGAACACGAGGTCGACGGTTAACACGAACGAGAGCGGATCGTCTAACAAAAGGCGGGCCGAATGAGGGCCGGACCGATGGCGAGCCGAGTGGGTGGAAGCCGAGCGACCACAGAGGTTAGGATGATACGGGGTTGAGTCATGGTCGAGCTGGAAAGCTTCTCGTTCGGCGACAGCGCCGAGCTCGCCAATGAACTGCTGGAACTCGTGCTCATCGGTAAGAAGTCCGCGACCTGCTGGGCGGCGAGCGAAGGCGACAAAGGCGTCGTGGTCGGCAAGCGCTGGATCGTTAAGGACGGCCAAGGCCGGCCGAGCGCGATCCTGGAGACCGTAGAGGTCAGTCGGCGGCGGTTCGGGGAGGTCGACGCCGCCTTCGCTTACGACGAGGGTGAAGGCGGCCGCACGCTCGCCGATTGGCGCGAGGCGCACACGGCGTATTTCACCCGGACGGGGCGAATTTTCGCCGGATATGGAGCTTTATTGCGAGCGCTTCAGGCTGGTCGAGGTCCTGAAGCGTGAATGAGGGAGCGAGCCTCACCCGGCGGGGAGCGGCGCTACCCCTCGACGAAATCCTCGCGCGCGAAGCCCTGCGCGTAGAGCAGCGCGGTAAGATCAGCATGCTCGACGCGCGCGTCGGCGTTCGCCGCGACCTTGGGCTTGGCGCGGTAGGCGACGCCCAGCCCGGCGGCTTGCAGCATTGGAAGATCGTTGGCGCCGTCGCCGACCGCCAGCGTGTCATCAAGCGCCGCGCCCATGGCGGCGGCGATCTCCTTGAGCGCGCCGAGCTTCGCGCCCTCACCGAGGATCGGCTCACTGACTTTGCCGGTCAGCTTGCCGCCTTCGATCATGAGCGTGTTGGCCCGGTCCTCGTCAGCGCCGATCCGCTCGCGAACGGCGCGCGTGAACTGGCGAAAGCCGCCCGAGACAACGGCGACATAAGCGCCATTCGCTCGCATCGTCTGAACCAGCGTGCGCGCGCCGCGGTTCAGCGTGATGCGGTCTCTCAGCACATCCTGGATCACAGTCTCCGACATGCCAGCAAGCAGGGCGACGCGCTCGCGCAGAGCCGGCGCGAACGCAACCTCGCCCCGCATCGCCCGCTCGGTGATGGCGGCGACGCGGTCGCCGACGCCCGGCGACGGCCGCAAGTTCGTCGACGCATTCCTGGCCGATCAGGGTCGAGTCCATATCCGCGACCAGGAGGCGCTTCCGCCGACCCGCGAGCGGCTGGACGATGACGTCGATCGCCTCGCCTGATAGCCGCTCCGCGAGTGCGGCGCGCTTGGCGTTCAGGTCTCCGGTGAAAACAAGATCGGCCGCGACGCCCTCGTCGAGCCAATGCCGGCGCTCGACGCCGCGGAGGGCTTGCGCGGCGCGGTCGACTGTTGCTTCGCTGAGCGGCGCCTTCGCTGGATCGGCGATGAGCGTGGCGACGAGGACGAACGACATGACGCTTCCGGACAGGGAGCCAAATACGTGAGGCGAGCGCTCCTCATCGCAGGCCCGACCGCGAGCGGCAAGTCGGCGGCGGCGCTTGCGCTTGCGGAGCGGTTCGGCGCGACGATCGTCAACGCCAACTCGATGCAGGTCTACCGGGATCTCAGAATCCTGACCGCGCGGCCGACGCCGGACGAGGAGCGGCTCGCGCCCCATCGCCTGTTCGGCGCGGTCGACGGCGCGGTGAATTTTTCGGCCGGTCGGTGGGCGCTTGCCGCGGGCGAGGTTCTGGCGGAGATTGGCGAGCGGCCGGCTATTTTCGTCGGCGGAACCGGGCTCTATTTCCGCGCGCTGACCGAGGGCCTATCGGACATACCGACCGTGCCCGAGGCCGTGCGGGCGGAGGTCCGAAGCAAGGCGGAGGGTCGCGCCACGCCAGAGCTCCACAACGAGCTCGCAGCGTGCGACCCCGAGACCGCCGCGCGCCTCAACCCCAGCGACCGGCAGCGCATCTTGCGCGCGCTCGAAGTCATGGCTTCGACCGGCCGTCCGCTCGTCTCGTTCCTCGGCGCGCGAGCGGCGCCGGTGTTGGGGCCGGGACAATGGACGGGCCTCTATCTCGCGCCCGATCGGGCGGAACTCGGCCAGCGCATCGACGCGCGGTTCGACGCCATGCTCGCCCAAGGCGCGCTCGACGAGGTCGCGGCGTTGGCGGAACGGCGGCTCGATCCGGCGCTGCCGGTCATGCGCGCGCACGGCGTTCCGCATCTCATCGCCCATCTCGAAGGCCGGCTCACCCTCGACGAGGCCGCGGCGCGCTCGAAGCTCGACACCCGCCACTACGCCAAGCGGCAGTTCACCTGGGCGCGCCATCAGCTCTCGGGCTTCAGATGGGTCGCGCCCGAGGAGGCGGCCGATGAGGGCGCGAAGGCGTTCGAATGACGGGCGCCCTCTGGCGCCAAGCGAGGCCGCATTCCCTCGAACACGAGGGGTGACGGGGTTTCCGCGGGGGCAGCACGCTCTCAGATGGAATCGCAGCGCGCCCTCTTGTCATTTTTCCGTAAGCGAGAAACTAGAATGTCGGAAAAGCTTGCTCGATGCCCGCTTCCGCGGGCATGACAGGCACTCGCCTTGACTGGCCGCACAAAGGTTGCTGGAGCGTCGTCATGCCGCAGGTCCGAGCCAACGGAATCGACATCGAATATGAGAGCTTCGGACGCGACGGCGACCCGCTCATTCTGCTCATCATGGGCTTCGGCGCCCACCTCATCTTCTGGCCTGAGCCTCTATGCCAAGGCTTGGCGGATAAGGGCTTTCGGGTCGTCAGGTTCGACAACCGCGACGTCGGCAAGTCGACCCATCTCGCCGGCCAAACAGCTCCGGACCCTCGCGCGCTGTTTGCGGAAGTCATGGCCGGGAAGACGCCCACATGTTCCCTATTCTCTCGATGACATGGCTAACGACGCTGTGGGTCTCATGGACGCGCTCGGCGTTAAGCGCGCCCATATCGTCGGCGCCTCGATGGGCGGCATGATCGCCCAACTCGTTGCGATCAATCACCCGACGAGAACGAAGAGTCTCATCTCGATCATGTCCACCACAGGACGTCGAGATCTGCCGTCGGGGAACCCCGAAACGCTGTCGGTGCTGTTCCGCCCGCCGAACGGCACGAGCCGCGACGATCTCATTGAGGCGAGCATTCTCGTGCAAAAGGCTTTGTCCGGTTCGGGCTTTCCATTGACCGAAGCGGAGCTGCGCGCGAGGGCCGAGCGCCGGACGGACTACGCGCCTTTCGACATGGCCGGCATCGCGCGTCAGTCGGCGGCCTTGATCGTCGCCCCGCCTCGCAACGCGCTCTTGAGAGAGCTGCGCTGTCCCACGCTCGTCCTGCACGGCGCCGATGACCCGGTCATCCCCGCGGCCGCGGGCAAGGACACCGCCGAGAGCATCCCCGGCGCCGAATTGGTCATCGTCCCCGGCATGGGCCACGATTTCGGCGCGACGCTCGTGCCGGTTTACCTCAAGCACATCGGCGATTTCGTCTCGAAGGTGGAGGCGGACACGGCTGGCGCCGGTTAAGCGCCGCTGCGATCAACCTTTGCCCAAGGCCCAGCTGTTGACCGCGCCGCGGCCGTCGGGCGTCGGCGCGATATAGACAAGGAGCTGGTTGCCCTCGCAGCAGCCGAATTTGAGGACGTCGCATGGCCACTCGTATCCGGCCGCGATCCCACAGCTCGTCGCCTTGGAGGAGACCGGCCTTGAGCCGATGATAAGGATGGCGACGTCCGTCGGCATGCCGACTGCGAGCCTCATCCCCGCCTGGAAGGCGCTGAACGGAGGCTGATCAGCGCTCCACATGGGAGGATAGCCGCCGACGCAGCATCCGGCGAGCAAGGCGGCAAGGACCATGGCGATCAGGGCGCGCATCGAAGATCTCGGGTTGTGGGCAGGCGGATCGAGATCTCATGACGTACGGTCGCCCCGGACCGGCGTCTCGCCAACGCCAATCAATGGATGCAAACGGGTTAGCCGCCGGTTAAGCGCGTCGCCTTCCACCGCAATCCGCCCTGCGCTAACTTGAGGCTCATGACGAAAGAGCCGAAAGCGCCCAAGCTCACTCTCGCCAAGGCGCGGGAAGAGCACGCGCGCCTTCAGGCCGAGATCGCCGAGCATGACCGGCGCTACCACGGCGAGGACGCGCCGACCATTTCCGACGCCGAGTATGACGCGCTGCGCCGCCGCTATACCGCGCTCGAAGAGGCGTTTCCTGAGCTTGCCGACGCGGATTCCGCCAATCGCAAGGTCGGCGCGGCGCCGTCGGAGAAATTCGCCAAGGTCCGCCATCGCGTGCCGATGCTGTCGCTCGGCAACATTTTCGCCGACGAGGAGGTGGAGGAATTCTGCGCCCGCGTGCGGCGTTTTCTGGGCCTGAGCGAGAGCGCGCCGCTCGATGTCGTTGCGGAAGCGAAGATCGACGGACTCTCCTGCAGCCTGCGCTACGAGAATGGCGAACTCGTCCAGGCGGCGACGCGCGGCGACGGCTACGAAGGCGAGGACGTGACCGCCAACGTGCGCGTGGTCGAAGCGATCCCGAAGCGCCTCAAGGGCGCGCCCAAGATCTTCGAGGCGCGCGGCGAGGTCTACATGCGCCACGCCGACTTTGCCGCGCTCAATGCGCGCCAGGCGGCGGCCGGCAAGCCGATCTACGCCAATCCGCGCAACTTCGCCGCAGGCTCGCTGCGCCAGCTCGATCCGCGCATGACCGCCGAGCGGCCGCTCGCGTTCTTCGCTTACGCCTGGGGCGAAGTCAGCGAATCCTTCGCATCGACCCAGTTCGGCGCGATCGAGGCGATGCGCCGCTTCGGCCTGCCGACCAATCCCATGACCAAGCTCTGTCACTCGGCCGCGGAGATGCTGGCGCAGTACCGCTCGATCGAAGAGAAGCGGGCGACGCTCGGCTACGACATCGACGGCGTCGTCTACAAGGTCAATGATCTCGCGCTGCAGCAGCGGCTTGGCTTCGTCTCGCGCTCGCCGCGCTGGGCGGTCGCGCACAAGTTTCCGGCCGAGCAAGCGATGACAATCGTCGAGGCGATCGAGATCAACGTCGGCCGCACCGGCGCGCTCACGCCGATCGCCAAGCTCAAGCCCGTGACCGTCGGCGGCGTCGTCGTCTCCAACGCCACGCTGCACAACGAGGACGAGATTGAGCGCAAGGACGTGCGCGTCGGCGACACGGTGGTGGTGCAGCGCGCCGGCGACGTCATCCCGCAGGTGCTTGCGGTCGTGCTCGACAAAAGGCCGGCGGATTCGAAGCCCTATGTCTTCCCCGAGACCTGCCCGATCTGCGGCTCGGCGGCTTTGCGCGAGATCGACGAGAAGACAGGCGAAAAGGACGTCGTGCGCCGCTGCACCGGCACGCTCATCTGCCCGGCGCAGGCGGTCGAGGGCCTGAAGCACTTCGTGTCGCGCAACGCCTTCGACATCGAGGGACTGGGCGAAAAGCTGATCGAGCTCTTTTTTACCGAAGGCTTGATCCGCACGCCGGCTGACATTTTCACGCTGAAGACACGCGATGGGCAGGGCCGCCCGCCTTTGAGCGAATGGGAGGGGTTCGGTGAGACCTCGGCGCGCAATCTGTTCAACGCCATCGACGCGCGGCGGACGATTTCGCTCAACCGCTTCCTCTATGCGCTCGGAATCCGCCATGTCGGCGAGACGAATGCGCGGCGCCTCGCACGCCATTTCGGCGACTGGGAATCGCTTGCGCGCCGCCGCGCGAGCCGAGAACGCCGCCGAGGAACTGTCCGGGGTCGGCGGAATCGGGCCGGTGGTCGCCGAGGCGATCGCGGACTTCTTCGCCGAGCCGCGCAACGAGGCGGCGCTCGACGCCCTCGTCAAAGAGGTGACGATCGAGCCGATGGAGGCGATCGCCGCCGGCCATCCGCTCGCCGGCCAGACGATCGTCTTCACCGGCTCCATGGAAAAGATGACCCGCGACGAAGCCAAGGCGATCGCCGAGCGGCTTGGGGCCAAGGTCTCGGGCTCGATCTCGGCCAAGACCAATCTTGTCGTCGCCGGACCCGGCGCCGGCTCGAAGCTCGCCAAGGCGCGGGAATTGGGCGTCGAGACGGTCGACGAGGAGGAGTGGATCAAGCGGTCGGGGTCCGGGTAGGCGCCCCATCACCAACTCCGTCTCCTCGAGGCAGAGCGGAATTGCGTCATCGCAGGCGCGACTGGGCCGCGATTGATGGTCATGGCTACTTCATGCCGTTGAGCCACGCTCACTTGCGCGCCCTCGCGCTAACCTGCATGCACGCGCGCCGAGTCGGGCGGTAGCCTTATGTCGTCCGGGGCGGCGCAAGTGGGGAGCTGATCTTTTCAGCATGAGCAACTGGCGTCAGAGCGTCATGGTTCGCGAGGCTCGTCCTCGCGATCTCGAGGCGATTGCACGGCTTGAGAACGAGTCGTTCGAGACCGACCGGGTTTCGCGCCGCTCGTTGCGCGAATTCCTGCGCGCGCCCCATCGCCCCGTGATCGCTGCGACCATCGACGATGAACTGGCGGGCTACGCGCTGGTCTCGCTGCGCAAGGGCGCGCGGGCTGTGCGCATCTATTCGCTCGCGGTCGATAAGCGGTACGCCCGCCGCGGCGTCGGCCGGGCGATATTGCAGGCTTGCGAGGCTTACGCGCGCCGTCACCGCCGGGCGGCTCTCACCCTGGAGGTGCGCTACGACAACGCCGGGGCGATCGCGCTCTACGAGAGCTGCGGCTTTCGCCAATTCGGCGAGCACGCCCGTTACTATGCGGACGGGGCGACCGCGTTACGTTACGAGAAGTCCTTGCTCCCCGTCCACCAGCACGAAACGGGGAACAATTTCCCGCCTGAGCAGGTTAGACCGTTGCGCGGCGCATCGCGCCCGCGCTAGGGGAGCCACAAAAGCGCGGAACTGAGTCGCGCCCGTATTGCCGAACTCTCGCCGAACTTCAGGGACGCTTCCGCCGTCATCATGCAAACGCTGTCGCGACAGTCCGCACGGCCCGAAGGGCGTGGGTCATGAACGGTTGGGTGATCCTGGTCGATCAGGCGCGCGACTTCCCCAACGCCGATACGCCGCACAAGGTCATCACGACTGGCGACTATCTGGCGCGGCCGAAACTGTTTGCGGGCCTCGGGCGGGCAAAGATTGTCAATCTGTCCCGCTCGTACAACTACCAATCCAAAGGTTATTACGCGTCTCTGCTTGCCGAAGCGCGCGGTCATCGGGTGATCCCGACCGTCGAGACGATGCTCGATCTTCGCGAATTGAAACTCTACGAGCAGTCGCTGCCGGAATTGCAGGAGGCGCTGACCGCGGCGGCGATCAAGGCGCAAGCGACGGAGAATACGACCTTCGACCTTCTGTTCTGCTTCGGCTTCGCTCAGGATCCGCGTTTCGAAGCCTTCGGCCGGCTCCTGTTCGACTGGTACCGCTGCCCGGCGATCGAAGTCACCATCACGCCCGGGAAACGATGGAAGATCGACCGGCTGCGCGCTCGCCCGCTGGCAAGGCTCGGAGCGGAAGAGACGGAATTCTTCCGCACGAGCCTGCACCGGCACACTCAGCGCGACTGGCGCAATCCGCGCGGTCGCGCGATCGCCCGCTATTCGCTGGCGGTGCTGCACGATCCGCAGGAGGCGCTGCCTCCGTCCTCCGTCGAGACGCTCCGGCATTTCCAGCGCATCGCTGAAAAGCAGTCGGTGGCGGTCGAACTCATCACCCGCCGTCAGCTCGCGGAACTGGCCGAATTCGATGGCCTGTTCATCCGCGCGACCACCTCGATCGACAATTTCACCTATCGCTTCGCCCAGCGCGCCCGAACCGAGGGCATGCCGGTCATCGACGACCCACAGTCGATGATCCGCTGCACCAACAAGGTCTACCTGCACGAGCTTCTGGAGGCGCATGGCGTGCCCGTGCCCCCGACCGTGATGCTCGCCGATGATGACGACCTCCTCAAGGCCGAACGCCTGCTCGGCTGGCCGATGGTGGTCAAAATTCCGGATGGTTCGTTTTCGCGCGGCGTGCACAAGGTCGAGAACGGCGAAGAGCTGAAAAAGCTGTCCGACAAACTGTTCGAGGACACTGACCTCTTGTTGGCGCAGAAATTCATGCCGACCAAATTCGACTGGCGGGTCGGCGTGCTCGACGGAGACCCTCTCTTTGTCTGCCAGTACCAGATGGCGCGAGGGCACTGGCAGATCATCAAGCACGGGCCGAACGGAGCGCGTGAAGGCGGGTCGAAGACGATCGCCATCTGCGACGCCCCTCCGCCCGTCATCGACGCGGCGCTCAAGGCGGTGCGCGCGATCGGCCCTGGTCTTTATGGCGTCGACATCAAGGAAACCGACGGCGCGATCGTCGTCATCGAGGTCAACGACAATCCCAACCTCGAACACGGGGTCGAGGACCTGATCGGCAAGGACGAGATCTGGTCGCGAATCCTCAACTGGTTCATCAAGCGGATCGGCGCGTGAGACGGGCGCGGCGCGTCGGGGCCGACGGCGAGACGCCTTAAGCCGATACTTCTACCCAGAGCGCCGGGCTGGCGGCTCTGCTATAAGCCCCCCGCGAGGCGCACCGATCGCCGCGCAAAGACGGCTGGGAGGCCATCTCATGAATCCGAATAAAGCGCTTTGGGAGAAGGGTGACTTCACCCGCATTGCGGACAGCATGAGAGAAAGCGGGGAGGAACTCGTCCAGAAACTCGGCGTCACGAAGGGCATGAAGGTCCTCGATCTCGGCTGCGGCGATGGAACGACCGCATTGCCGGAAGCCAGAACTCGGCGCGGACGTGCTTGGGGTCGATATCGCCGCGAACCTCGTCGAGGCCGGCAACGGCCGCGCGAAAGAAGCAGGACTTGCGAACTGCAAGTTTCAGGAAGGCGACGCCACAGACCTTCGCGATCTCAAGGACGGCGCCTTCGATCTCGTCGTCAGCATCTTCGGAGCCATGTTCGCGCCGAAGCCGTTCGACGTCGCCAAGGAAATGACCCGCGTGACCCGGCCCGGCGGCCGGATCGTCATGGGGAACTGGATCCCGAATGATCCGACGCTGGTGGCGCAAATCCTGAAGATCAGCGCGACCTACTCGCCTCCTCCTCCCGAGGGCTTCGTGAGCCCCATGACCTGGGGAATCGAGAGCAACGTGATCGAGCGGTTCGGCGCCGCCGGCGTCCCGAAGGACAGGATCTCGTTTGTCCGAGACACTTACACCTTCCGCTTTGCCTCGCCGCCGGCGCAACTGGTTGACGCCTTCAGAAAATACTACGGGCCGACGATGAATGCGTTCGAGGCGGCGGAAAAGAACGGACGCAGCGAAGACCTGAAGAAGGAACTGGACGACCTGTTCAATAGCCAGAACAAGAGCACCGCCGCCGGCGCGACGGTAATTCCCGCGACCTATTTGCGGGTGACCGTCTCGCGCTGAGTGAAGCGTCACGGCCTTAAGCTCAGGCGGCGATTGCGCATTCGGGCGAGGACTGGTAACGGTCGCGGTTGCGAAAGCGGCTACTGCAGGGCCAGATTCGGGCGGCCGTAATCTCGCGGGGAGCCAGAATGCCGGATATCGCCACACGCCGACGGTTTCTGCTGTTTCTTGTCAAGCCGTCGCATTACGACGACGAGGGCTACGTCATCCAGTGGTGGAAGTCGGCCCTTCCCTCAAATTCGCTCGCCTGCCTGTTCGGCATCGCTCAGAAATGCATGGAAGATCAGGTCCTTGGCGAGGACGTGGACATCGAGATCTTCCCCGTCGACGAGACCAACACCCGCGTTAGGCCGGACCAAATCGCCCGCCAGATCCAGGACAATGGCGGTTTCGGCATGGTCGGCTTCGTCGGCGTCCAGTCGAACCAGTTTCCCGCGCGTGATGGACTGCGCCCGACCCTTAAGGGCGGCTGGCGTGCCGGTGGTTATCGGCGGTTTCCATGTCTCCGGCTGCCTCTCCATGTTGCCGGAGACGCCTGATTCGCTGAAGGCAGCGCTCGACCTCGGCATTTCGCTCTACGCGGGCGAAGCGGAAGGGCGGTTCGACGAAGTGCTGCGCGACGCCGCGGCGGGCACGCTCAAGCCGATCTACAACTACCTCCATGATCTCCCGGGGCTCGAGGGCGCGACCGGCCCCTACATGCCGCCCGAGCGCGTCGGGCGCACGCTTGGCATGATCTCGAGCTTCGACGCCGGACGCGGTTGTCCCTTCCTGTGCTCGTTCTGCACCATCATCAACGTGCAGGGCCGCAAGTCGCGCTATCGCTCGGCCGACGACATCGAAGCGCTGGTGCGCGTCAATGTCGCCAATGGCGTGCGCTACTTCTTCATCACCGACGACAATCTCGCCCGCAATCGCAACTGGGAATCGATCTTCGACCGGCTGATCGAGTTGCGCCAGCAGGGCATCTACTCGCGCTTCATCATCCAGGTCGACACGGCCTGCCACAAGATTCCCCGCTTCATCGAGAAGGCGGTGGCGGCTGGCGTCAAGCGCGTGTTCATCGGGCTTGAGAACATCGATCCCGACAATCTGGCCGCGGCGAAGAAGAAGCAGAACCACATCTCCGACTATCGCGAGCTTCTGCTCGAATGGCGCAAGCACCGCTGCATCACCTATTGCGGCTATATCATCGGCTTCCCGAACGACACGCAGGAATCGCTCGTCCAGCGCATCCAGATCATCCAGCGCGAACTGCCGCTCGACATTCTCGAATTCTCGATCCTGACCCCGCTGCCCGGCAGCGAGGATCACGCCAAGGCGGTCGCGAAGGGCGTCGACATCGACCCGGACCTGAACAAGTTCGACCTCGAGCATGTCACGACCGACCACCCGCGCATGTCGCGCGAGGAATGGCAGGAGGCCTACCGCCTCGCCTGGCGCACCTACTACACCCCGGAGCACATCAAGACGGTGATCCGCCGCGCCGTCGCCGGCGGCCCGCGCCCGGACACGGTCGCCTATTTGCTCACCTGGTTCTGGGCGAGCTTCCACTTCTACAACATCTATCCGCTCGAGACCGGCATGATCCGGCGCCGCTACCGCCGCGACCGCAGGCCCGGGATGCCGCTCGAGAACCCGCTCGTCTTTTACACCCGCCACTGGGGCGGGCAGGTCGTCACCTACGCCCGGATCCTGGCGATGTTCGCCAAGATTCACCTATGGACCCGCAGGCTCGAACGCGATCCCAACGCCAAGAACTACACCGACGAGGCGCTGCGGACCTCGGACGACTACGACCATCAGGAGATGTACCAGCTGACCGAAGCGGCCCGGCAGGCGGGCGCAAAGGCGAAGCGCATCGAGGAGCACAAGCACGCCCGGGCTCATGTCGAAGAGCCGGCCGTCGAGGCGGTGAAGTAGGGCCAGCCTAGGGCCTTCGCGGGCCGCTAACACAACCAGCGCGCGAATTTCGGCCAAACAAAACCAAGTCAATCCAAGCCCACACCAAACAAGACCAAGCAAAATTGCTTGGTTTTGTTTGGTTTTATTCGTCCGAATCGGGACTTTTCAATGGGTTACGGCGAATCCAAATAAGAAATTGCGGTCTCGCGTCCAGTTCGCGTTCCGGGTTGTGGGCCGTTGCCAAAAACCGCCCTTCGCTCCTCTTGGTGCCGCCGCTCGCTTCGTCACCGCCGTCCTCATTGCCGAGGATCATAGCGCCGATTTCTGCTTAGTGCAATAAAATGTCGAAAATTCTGGAATTACCTTTAGTCCCGGGCGATTCCGATCGCTTGATCAAGTTGCGCCTTTTGGGCCCGGCATGTTCGACCGCTCACGGCCCAACACAGACGTCACGCGCTCGCCGACCAGCGTGGGCGTGAGATCAGATCTCGTTCTCCCATGCCGCAAGCTGATGCGCCTTCAGCATGTCCTCCGTGGCCTTCGGCACCACATTGCGGAACTTGCCCGTGTCGGCCGGAACGATCTCGATCATGCGGTCGATCATTTCGCGCGCATCGAGATGCCCGTCCGGCGCCTTCAGGAAGGAGTCGAACTCCTGGCGAAGCGCCGCGCGCTTGGTGACGTGCTTGCTGTCGTCGAGCCAGCGGAACGGCGCGTCCGCCATGGTCTCGTTGTATCCCGTATAGAAGGCGCCCGGATTGATCGTCTGCACCTTGATCCCATAGGGTTCGAGTTCTTGCTTGAGCGCCTCGGCGACGGATTCGAGCGCGTGCTTGGTGGAGACGTAGACGCCCCAGTTGGCTGGCGTGAAAAGGCCGCCCATCGAGGAGGTGAAGACAATCTTGGCCTTCTTCTTGGCGTCGATCCATTTCCGCACAAAGCGCTGTGTGAGCTGGAGAGGCAGGAAGACATTCACTTCGTAATTGTGGCGCACGAGTTCGACCGGGATTTCAAATACGGGTCCCGCCTCGCCCATGCCTGCGTTGTTCCACAACACGTCGACGTCGAAAGTTTGCGCCTGCGCCATGTCATAGGGATCGGTCAGATCGAGGCGTTCCACGCGCAGGTTGCTGAGCCCCATCGCCTTTGCCTTTTCACGCAGCGGCGTGACTTGCGGCGACACCTGCACCGTGGCGATAACGGTATGACCGTTCTTGGCCATGCCAATCGCGGCGCTCTCACCGAAATCCCGAGCCGGCGCCTGTGATGAGGATGGTCTTGGGCACGATCTTGCTCCTTTCGAGGGTTGTTCAAACCGCGAGGAATAGCGTTGCCGCGCGCCCCTATCCCTTCCCCTTTGGGGTGTGGATTTCGGGGAGAAAGCTCGATCGTCACCAAAAGTTGCCGGATGCTTTCTCGCCCTGTCAATGCGAGAAACTACCTATGTTGCGCGCAGTCGCCCCGGCGGCGAGCCGGCCCTAACAACGCAGGCCGGCTATTGAGCGGAAAAAACAGCGCTTGCTTCATCCTCACCGGCGCGAAGCCCCCGGCAGCGAATGCTCGGTGACCTCCAGCGGACATACGGCATGCCGCAGCGACGGGCGCGAGGCAGTCACAGCAAAAGATTGGTGGACTTCGCAGGGCGCCGGGAAGATGCCGCCCGAAGGCGTTCAAGACGTCTAGGATGGCGGGACCTTGAAGACCGACCAGCCGGCCACGGCATAGTTCGCCGAGCCCCTCGCCACCGCGCTGACCCGCCATGCCAGAGTCTGAGCCCCCTGGGGCAGGGGCAAGCGCACGCTGCTCACGTCGACGAACCCGCTCCAGGCCTCGCGCGAAGCGCCGGCATCAAGGACACGGAGTTCGACGAAGAAACGGACGGCCTCGGGTTCGAGCGGCGACTTCCAGACGATATCGACTTGCTGCAAGCCCGGCTCGAGCGAGCCGCTCTTAGCGGGAAAGAGAGGCTCCGGCGCCCGGACAAGAGAGGGTCGGTCCGGCGCTGACCTGATTGCCGTGATCCGTTCGCGCGCCGCTGGCAGATCGGCGGCGGCGTACCAGGCGCGGGCCAAATCGATATTGGCGGGCACGCCCTCGCCGCTTTCATAGAGCTGCCCGAGATTGAAGGCCGCGCGATGGTTGCCGCCGGCCGCCGCCCGCGCATACCAGACGGCCGCTTGCGCCACGTCTCGGGGCGCGCCCCGCCCGCTGTCGAGCATGACCGCGACGTTGAACGCCGCCTGAGTATGACCAAGATCCGCCGCGCGCCGCATCGCGGCAAAGGCCTGGACGGCGTCAGGCGAGCCTGCCTCGCCGATGTCCAGAGACAGCGCGCGCTCAAACCAAACCTGCGCCGGCCCCTCCCCTTCCGCAGGCGCTGCCGGGAGAGGGGCCGAAAGCTCCGAGGCGTTTGCTGACGAGGCGGCCACTGCGAGGATTGCCGCAACGACCCAAACCCTCATCATGATCTTCATTGCTCCCTTACCTCCAGGTGATCTCGACACGCCGGTTTTGAAGCTCGGCGACGCCCGCATTGGTGGGGACCGGGAGCTCCGTCTCGCCCTTGGCCAGGACCTGGAAACGGTCCGCCGGAATGCCGCGAGCGAGAAGACCTTTCAGCACCGCCTCCGCGCGGCGTTGGGAAATCTCAAGATTGATTTCGGCGCTGCCGGTGCGGTCGGCTGTGCCCGTCAGGATCATCACAATGGGCTTGCCTTCGCTATAGGCTCGCGAGGCATGATCGAGCACCGCCTTGTCCTCGTTTCGAATCGTGGTGCTTCCCACGTCGAAAAGGACGACGAGCGGCGCGGGCGCAGCCGGCGCGGCTTGCGCATCGGTCTTGGCGACTTCGGCCGGCTTCGGCGTGGGGGATGCTCCGGTGGTCTGCGCCGCCGCTGAGGCGACGATGCACGAGGCGGCGAGCAGGACGAAGGGCACGGCAAGTTTATTCATGGGTTGGCTCCTTTCTGGACGTGGTGATCACCGCTAAGTGGCTATCGCCTGAAATACTGAGCTCGATCGCGCCCGGACGCGCCATAAGGCCGTCCTTCATTTGCCGGCGCAGCGTGGGCGCGGCGCCGACGAGAGCTCCGATCTCTTGCGCAATCGCTGCGTCATGCGCGTAGAAAAAACTGATCCCGGTTCGGACGGCGCCGTCGCTCTCGCGAAGGTCGGCCACATCCACGCCATGTCTCTTCAGCGCCTCCGCCAGACTTTCGGCCTGTCGGCGCGCGTCCGCATTGTTCCGCGGGTAGCGGATCAGCACGCGCGCCGGCATGCCCTCGGGTAGAGACGCCAGGGCGGCGCTGGGTTCAGGAATGGACGTTGCGGCGAGACCAGGCGGCTCCCGCGACGCCGGAGGTTCAGCTTGCGCAGGGGCGGCTGAATCCCGATGATGCTCAAGCCGATCCACTTCTGCGGCGAGCGCATCCCTTTCGCGCTCGAGCGTCGCAATGCGGCGATCGGCGTCCTCGGCCGAGCGCGTGGGAGCCGCGGCGGAGACAGTTTCGTTCGCCGTTTTTGCCTCGGCGGCGGCGTCCTTCGAAACGCCCTCGGAGCCAGGTGGCAGTTTGGCCAAGTCGCTGGCCAATGCCAAGAGTTGCGGCCGCAACCTCTCGCAGCTCAGCTCTTTGGCGAAGTGCGCGGCGTCGTCGTTCGAAGGGTTATGGCGCAATCGATCCAGACGGTCCTCGTCGCGCTTGCAAGCGTCATCCGACGTCGCGGTCGCCGCTTCCGCAGCCGAAGGCGGCAGCGCGGTTTCGCCCGCGGATTGTGTGGTGGGCAGGGCTCCGTTCGGGCCGGACGCTCTTTCAGACTGCAGCGTCTGACTAAGGCTGTCCAAAACAGACAACAGTTGCGGCCGCAACTTGGAACATTTCAGCTCGTCCGCGAAACTCAAGGCTTCCTGGAGCGAAGGCTTGGCCTGAAGTTTTGCGAGCTGTTCCTCGTCGCGCTTGCAGGCGTCATCCGGCGTCGCGGACGCCGCTTCCATAGCCGACGGCGCTGAGAGCGGCGGCGCGGGTGAAGGCGCGTCCTGATGAGGCCTGAGTCGCCCCACTTCTGCGGCCGGAGCATTTTCCGGCTCGCCGGCCGAGGCGCGGTTATGAGCGGCCGCTCCCGAGGCAGGCGCAGTGAAGGGGATCGGCGGCGGAGAAGCAGCGGCGGGCGGCGGGAGAGTGGCGACGGGCTCGGGCGGAGGCGCGTTTTCACGAAGCTCCTGCGGCGAGGCTCGCGACTCTCGCCACGCGACAATATTCCCGCCATCGGCGGAAATCGCGGGAGCAGCTGAGGGGGCCGGCTGATCCGTCTGTCCCGAAGGCCACAGCGCGAGGGGCGATATGTCCGGGGACATCATCATAATGGCCGCCCCGACCAGGCAGGGGACAAGCACCGCCAACGACGCCAGTCCCGCGATTAAAAATCCACGTCCCCGGCGATGGGTCGGCTTGTCGAATGATGCAGCCGAAAGGATCGTTTCGAGGGAGGGCGGGCTGGGTGAGGACGCCGCGACCGGGCGCCCCAAGAGCGGTTCCGCCGTTTTATGGGATTGAGCAGGCCCAAGAGGCCGCGGAGCTTCAGGACTTGTCTCGGGCGGCGGCGCCTTCTCGGGTGGCGGCGGAGCGCCGCCAGTACGCAAGGGCCAAGCTGCGGGTATGCGCATATCAGTGCTCCAGCTTTTCAGCTGGCCGGGTCGTATAGAAGGGTTTGCCCCTGACCGGCTTCCGCACGGGGCGCGCTGCGACACCGGACAACATTGGCTCCGCGTGGTTGGAGATCGCTGCTCCCGACAAAGGGGTACGGCCTTGCAACCAAAAAGTTGCATGCGACCTCAAAAAAAGTTCCATTTGTGCGGGGACCCGTCCCCCCAGCGAGGTCTGCAGCCGCGCGGACGAGCACCGATTGTGACCCATCACTCGTTGAAGGGCCTTTTTCGTATCACCCGGCGTCGTGCGGCTGGATCCCGGAAGACGCGTGGGTGAAGAGCGTCTAGAGTTTGAGGCCGTTGCGCTTCAGCTGCCGGGTCACGCTGCCGTCTGCGGGGAACAAGGGGATGAGGCAGGCCTGGACGGCGTGGTAGATGTCGGGGCGTCCTTCGAAGACGCGCGAGACTGGATTGAGCGCGCTGTCGAGCTCGGGGCGCCAAGTCCGCGTCTTGTCGATCACATGGCTTGCGACGAAGCTCCAGATGCGCCGGTACCATTCCTCATAGAATGGGTCGGAGTCGACGGAGCCGAGCACCGCGGCGGCGCCGATTCCCTCGGCGCAGGGCCACCAGAAGCGGTCCGCCTGATCCGGTCGGTCGCTCCAGTCGAGCGTGTAGTAGAAGCCGCCAAGCTTCCTGTCCCAGCCGATCGACACCGTCTTGCGGAAGAGGCTTGCGGCGGCTTCGCCCATCCAAGCCTGACTGCGGCCTCCAAGCTCCCAGAGCTGGACAAGCAGGCGGCTCCATTCGAGCGCATGGCCGGGCGTCGTGCCGCTCGGGCGGAACATCGGATCGCCCCGATAGGCGCGGTCGACCTCCCAGTCTTCCGTAAAATGCTCGGCCACCCGCCAATTCTCGTCGCGGGCGTGGCGGTCGATGATCAATGACGCGATGCTTTCCGCCTTGTCGAGATAGAAGCGCTCGCCCGTCGCCTCGAAGGCCGCCATCAGCGCTTCAGTGAGATGCATGTTGGAGTTCTGGCCGCGGTAGGTCCCTATCGGCGACCAATCGGGATTGTATTCTTCCGTGGTCGCGCCAGCGCGTTTGTCCCAGAATCTTTCCTCGAGCACCTGGGTCACGTCTGCAAGCAGACGCGGCGCGTCGGGATGCCCAACGCACATCGCGGACGAGGCGGCGAGCAGGACGAAGGCGTGGCCATAGGCCTGCTTCGTCGGGTCGGTGGGCTTCTCGTCATCCACGGCCCAGAAATAGCCGCCGTGCTCCCGGTCTCGCATCCGCTCCCACAAGAACGCCATGCCGTGGTCGACGATGCGGTCGGCGCCCGGCAGCCCGAGCAAATGCGCGATCGCGAATGCGTGCACCAATCGCGTTGTTTCGTGCACGTGCCGGTTCGCGCCTTTGTGTCCGGGTTTCGGCGGGAGAGGCCGCGCGTTCTCATCCAGCGAGAAGAAGCCGCCCGCCGGATTGATGGAAGGAAGCTGGAAGAACTCGAAGAGGGCGCGGGCGTTGTCGATGAGCCACAGCCGGTGGGCCGCGAGCGTCGTGAAGCGCGGCGTCCCCGCCGCTGGCAGTTCCTTCAATGTGGACTCCGTCATGAGGCGGCGGCTGGGGGGAGGGGGCCACCGCCGCCCCTCCCCGGCCGAGCCAGCGCTGTTAAGCCAGACCCAGCTTCTGGGACGCCATCGCCGTCCCCTTGACCCGCGACGTGATCTTCTCAAAGGCGATGTCGCGCGCGACGTCCGGAGAGCCGTGCTTCGGCTTGACGTCGATGCTGAACGGCGAGAAGCCGCAATCATCGGTGGAGCCAAGCCGTTCTTTGGGAATGTGCTTCGAGGCCTCCATCAAGGCGTCGCGCACCTCTTCGGGTGACTCGACGCGCGGATTTTGCGGGTTGATCACACCAATGAAGCACACCTGCGCCACGCCCTTGGCGTCGGCGCGGCTATGTTGCCCGCACAGCTTGTAGACGTGTTCCTTGTCCTTTTCGCTCGACAATTGCATCAGGAAATAGCCGGCGTTCATCTTGAACATGCTGGGCAAAAGCTCCGCATAATCGACGTCGGCGCTATGGGTCGCGTCGCAGTCGCCGCCGGGGCATGTATGGATGCCGATGTCCTTGCGCTCCTCGGCGCTGAAGCGATCGAGCACGCGGTTGTTGAGGTCGATGAAGTGCGCGAGCATCTTGCGACCGGTCCACGGATTGTTCGGATCGTTCCTGCAGGCGAGGCGCCCTTCGGTGAAGTCGATCGACACGCGCTTGGCGCCGGCCTTGAACGCGCCGCGGATATCCTTCTCGCACTGGTCAACCAGGTCCGAGAGGAACTGCTCGCGCGTATAGCCCTTGACCTCGCCGTCGAGCGGGTAAAGCAGGGCGAGCATCGAGGGCGCGATGACCGCCTGCTTCAGCGGCTTCGTCGCCATCTTCATTGCCTTCTCGACATACTGAGAGGCGAAGGTCTTGTATTTGAACGGGCCGCCGGTCAGGCGCGGCAATTGCCGATGATGCCCGTCAGTGAAGATGGCAAAATACTGCCCGTCCGCCGCGAGATGGTCGGCGAGGCCCGTCCCCGCTAGCGTGTCAGTGAGCGGATAGGTCGCGAAGCTCGACATGCGCTGTTCGCCGTCGGATACGATGGGCTCGCCTGTCGCCTCCGAGCGCTTGATCGAGTCAAGACAGGCGGCGTCCTGTTCCCGCTCCAGTTCCTCGTGCTTGATCTTGCCGGCGTCATAATCGGCGAACGCCTTCTGCAACTTCGTTGGCCGGGGCAGCGATCCAACCGGCTCAGTCGGCATTGGCATAGCGTTTCTCCCTGTTTTCCCACCCCTCAATCGAGGTTGGATAGTTTTTCCGGCGGCTCCCGGAAAGTCGCGCCAGCAGCCGCCAATCTATAGACCCAGTGCGCAGCGACGGATAGGTGAGAACACCCGCTCAAGCCGATGACACGCTGTGGCCGACCGGCCGAGACCATTCCCGGCCGTCGAAGTCATGCAGCCATTGGCTCATCTTGCGAATGCCGCCGAACGGAAAGAAGTGAAGCCCAGCGATCAGGGGTTTTGCAGTCGGAGGCGAGGCCCACAGACCGCGCAGGACGTCGTCGGGCCCGTCGTCCATCAGGAGGCGACCGAAGCGGCCGATATGGTGGCGCAGCGACTTCAGAGAGGCGCCGACGCCGCAGCGCAGAGCAAACTTGGCGAGCGTCGCCGGCGAGGCCGGCCCGGCGAGACCGATATGAACGGGAATGTCGAGATCGTGCGCCTCGAGTTCCTTCAGCCAGGCGCGAATGGGGGCGCTCTCGAAGCAGAATTGGGAAATGAGTTCGACGCGAACTCCCGACCTTCGTCCCCAGTCGCGCCTTGCCGATAGCGCCGCCATCGCCTTCTCGGCGCTGAGGTGCGGATGGCCCTCCGGATGTCCGGCGAAGCTGACGGCGTGGATGCCGTGCGCCTCAATTGCGCCGCTCGCGCAGATGTCCGCACTGGATTTGAACGGACCCAGTGTGCGCAGGGTGTCGCCCGCGATCACAAGCACGCGGTTCACGTCGGCTTCGGCGCGCGCGCGCCCCAAAAAGTCATCGAGCGCGTCACGGGACCGCATCTCCCGCGCCGCGACATGCGGGACCGGATTGAACCCCAATCGGCGCAACGCGGCCGCCGTCTCGACATTATGGCGATAGTCATCGCCTGGCAGGAACGTGATCGTCACGTCGATGCCCGGGCTGAAATGATCGCGCAGTTCCGCCAGCTGATGGCCGCGCGACGAGACCTCGACCGAAGCGGTCGACAGCAGCGCCGCAAGATTGCCGGGCGAAGCGTATTTCGTTTCGATCATGCAGGCCTCCAGGCTCTGCGGCGCGCTAGTAGCGGCGGCGTGAAATCACGAAGGTTTCGTCGTTGAACCACAAGCCTCCGTGCTTCTTCAGCGCCCGGTCGGTGGCTTCGAGATAGCGCCCGTCGCGCACCGCGGCGCCAAGCCGCTGGTCCTCGACTTGCGCGACATAGATGGCGGCGTTCCAGGCTGCGAACAGCGTCGACGTGCCGATCGGGCCGCTGACCTCGTCCGGCAGCGTGTGCATGTGATATTTGAAAATCGCTCGAGCGTCGGAAGACGCGTTGAAATTGTAATGGCGCGCGGCCGCGCCGAGTTCGTGTTTGACCTGGCGCAGGATGGCGTGCCGATCGGATGTGAAGGGGTTCTCTCCCGGCCATACGTCTTGGATGATCTCAAGGCCCGGGTCGTCTCCGTGCGAATGGACGCCGATCAACCGGCCGCCCGGCCGCAACGATTGGACGAGAGGCGCAACAACCTTCGAGGCTTTGAATTCGAGGCTCGCCCTGGCGCGATACGGTTGGGAGGCGATGACCAGATCATAGTCCGCCGTGACTCGCCCGGGCCGCGGCAAAATCGGATCGAGGAGAAAGCTATGATCCTCGCGCCTGAGCGTCAGGATGATCGGCCGGAGATAAACGGGGTTGCCTGAGGTCTTAATCCCCGCTCGCCAGTTTTCCGCCAGGAACCCCTCGAGATTGGCGATCTGCTCGGCAAAGCCGTGCGACGTGTTGCCGGAGAGCGCGACGTCCTTCCAAATCAGGCTTTGCGCCGCTGAGGCGGAGCGCGGCGTCAGCCATGGCGCCTCCGCGTAATAGAGATTGGTCAGGACGAGGACGGTCGCCGGATGCTCGAACAGGCGATCCGCCATTTTCTCGAGCGTGAGACGCACGTCCTCGTAAGAGATCTCCTTGGCGACGACGTAAAGCGGCATCGTTGGAAAGCGGGCGTGCATCGCGCGCATGACCCGCGACAGGACCGTGCCGTCGCCGACACCGGCGTCGAACATGCGGATGGCCGGCGGGGCGGGATGGATGTTGGCGAGTTCGAGCGAGACGCGATTGGCGATCTCCGTCTTCTCGCTGCAAGTCGAGACGAACAGGAGATACTTCTGCCTGTTGTCGAAGAACCGGAACCCCGGCGGGGCCACATCCGATTGCGGCTCGCGGATCGCTGCGCCGACGGGGCCCGGGGCCGCAGTCGGATCCTGTCGCGTCGACGGCGTCGACCTGGTCACCGACAGGTAGGATCTGACTTTGTCGAGCGTTTCGGTGGTGATCCTCGCGCCGTCGCGAAGCCTAGAAACCAGTTTTCCGTCGTTGACGACGCGGCGCCCGAATGTCGATTCCGCTGTCCGCGTTTCGCGGCAAAAATCTCGGATCTCGCTGAGGATCTGCTCGTTCGTCGCGCTCGCTGGATGGCGCTGGCGAGCTTCGAAGTTCATTGCCCAATTCCGCGTTTCCGTCCCCCGGCCCAATCAAGCGATAGGCCCTAACTGCGTGTCAACCACAATCCGAGTGGGCAAGCAGAGTGGGCAGCTGCCCACTCTGTGGGACAGGAGTGGGATCGCATCGCGAGCCCTTCGGGCACGCCTTCGCCGCGCTCTCGGTTTCCACGACACAGCAGTCGAAGCGGAAAGACTAGTTCCGCCGCGCCCGGCGTAACTGACCGCCGTCACGCCCCTATACGTAGCCGGGCGGGGGCTGTGAAGCCGCCGAACTCGCGCTCGACCGCGCGGGCGAAAGCGAGCGGCGTCCGGTCCTCAAGGTGAGGGCCGATGATTTGCACGCCACTCGGCAGACCTGTCGGCGACCCCCAGGGGAATGACCGTCGCCGGCAGGCCGCAGGTCGTTGCGAGTTCGGCCCAGGCCAGTTGGTGGAAATAGGGAACTTCTTTCCCGTCGACAGCGAGCTTCCGCGCTTCCTGAGGCGTCGAATGATCGTGCTGAAAGGCTTGCGTCGCGGCCGGCGGACAGATGACAATGTCGAAGTCGCGGAACAGGGCCGCGCCATTGCTGTTTGAGGCCCTGTCGCGCGAAATCGGCCCGTAGCCATTCGCGATGGCTCATCACCCCGCCGCGGGCAAGCTCGGCGGTCAAGCTTTGATCGTCCGCAGGAATTTTCGCGACCAAGGCCCGCATTTCCTCATGCCGGTCGTCCGGCAGACGCGCCGACATGACGGCGTTCAGCAGCTTGACATAAAGCCGAGCGGAGGCCGCCAGATCCGGCAGCAGGCGCGTCTCGCGTTTGACATCAACGCCGGCGGCGACGAGCTGCTTTGACAAGCGCTCGAGCGGAGCGCCGACGCCGGCCGACGTCGGCAGGAGCGGATGTTCAGCAATGAAGAGAACACGGAACTCCGAGAGTTTGTCACGCCGCGCCGGCGGCAGGCTCAAAAGGTAGCCGCGTCCCTCCGCCGCCTCGTCCGGTCCGGCGATCAGATCGAGCGACAAGACCAGGTCGTCGACTGAGCGCGCCATCGGCCCGATGACGGCGAGATCGACCGTTCCGGGCCAGGCGGGCAGGCCAGGCGGCGTATGACCTCGGGAGGCGACAAGCCCGTGGGTCGGCTTGTGCGCGCAGACCCCGCAGAAATGCGCCGGAACGCGCAACGAGCCGCCGATGTCGGAGCCGAGCGACAAAGGACCGAAACCAGCGGCGAGCGCCGCCGCCGATCCGCCCGAGGAGCCGCCCGGCGTCCGAGTCTTGTCCCAAGGATTGTGGGTTGCGCCGTGAATGTCGTTGTAGCTTTGCCAGTCGCCGAGGCTGAGGGGCACGTTGGTCTTGCCGAGAATGACGGCGCCGGCGCTCTTGAGGCGCGTCACGGCGAGCGCGTCTTCCTCAGCGACGAAATCCTTGAACGCGGATGCGCCCCAGGTCGTCGGCAATCCGGCGATGTTATAGGATTCCTTGATCGTCACGGGCACGCCGAGGAGCGGCGCCCGCTCGCCGCGCGCCAAGGCCGCGTCCGCCGCCTTGGCGGCTTCCCGGGCGCGCGCGAAGTCGCGCACCGGCACGGCGTTGAGATCCCCATCGAGAGCCTCGATCCGGGCGATGAACTGGTCGGTCAGTTCAAGCGCCGAGATCTCCTTCTTCAACAGGGATTGCGCCAGTTCGCCGGCGCTGCGATAGGCCCATTGCGCGGCGGGATGCGAAGAAAGTTCGGTCATGCCCAGTGCCCTTGCTTCAAGCTTAGCCAAAAAGACTGCTCGACCAGCAGCGAGTGTTCGCAGAAATCACTGTCTTCGCCAATCCGGTCCCGTCATCTCCGGCTCCCTCTTCTGAGGTTTACGGCCGTCGTGGTGATGGCCTATGAGGAAGCCTGCGATCCTCTCCTGTCTTACCCTGCGCGGCTTCGAAGAAAAGGCGCTGTTTGGGGCGGGCGCGAGGGATGCTGGGAGCGGCGGATCACATGACACCTCTCTATCGGGCGATCCTCGTCGCGGCGATCACGTTTGGCGCGAGCCTCGTCGGCATGGCGCTTCAGTGGGAAGTTCCGGCCGATGTTCTCACCGCATCGAAAGGCTCGGTCGGCGCAATGGTCGGGCTCATCACGCTCTTGCTCGCGCTCGTGCTGGGCTTCCTCGTGTTCACCGCTTTTTCGGTCTACGCGACGCAGCAGACCGAAGCGCAATCGCTGGGCCCGGTGATCATCGAGCTCGACGTCCTCCTGGAAGAATATGGCCCCGATATCGTGAGCGTGCGCAGAGGCTTAAGGGACTCCTTGGGAAGGGCTCGCAGGCGCTTCTTCGGCGACGTCAAACATGGGGTCCAGGCGCACACTCTCGAGGAGACTCGGGCGACCATGCACTGGATGAACACCTATTTCGATAAACTTCAGCCTCCGAGCGAGCGCCACCGGCAATTGCTCATCTCGGCGCGCGACCTCGCCAAGAAGTTCGCCGAAACGAATATGCTGATGGCGCGCCAGCTCGCCAATCCGTTCCCGCCTTATGTGATGGGCGTGGTCGTCTGTTGGGCTGCCGCCCTGTTTCTCGGCAACGGCTTGGCCGCGCCGCCGAATGCGATCACGATCCTCGCACATCTCGCGGGCGCGATCGCCATCGCCAGCGCGATTTTTCTCATCCTCGAACTGAGCACGCCTTATACAGGCCTCATCCGCTTGTCGCCGGCCAGCCTCGACCGGATGATTGAGGTTCTCGGCAAGGTTGAACAGAAAGAGACGGCCGCGAGCTAGGCGAGCTATGCCGTCAGGACTCGCGTCCGAGCACGCCGAACTCGACGGCGGTTTTTACGTAGAAGAGATGCACCTTCTCGGCCTTGAGCCGGTCGAACAGGCGCGTCGCCTCTTCCGTCGTGACGGCGACCAGCACCTCGACCGGCTGGTCGGTGAGCTCGAAGAAATGCGCCGAATGCATGGGCCGGCCGCGCGCAAAGCTCTCGCCGCCCGAGTGCAGGCTCGCGCCGCGCAAACCCAATTCGCGGACAAGCTCGAGCAGCCACTCGCCGATCTGTTTGCCTTTGTGCCGGCGATCCTGACGCGTAAAAAAGGTGATCTGATAGCCGTTCATGGCCTGACCCTCTCGCCTACGTTTTCAACCACCGCACCGTGGCGATCCCGGCGAACGTCATGATCAAGGAGCCGATGAGGTGGGTCGTGATCGTGGCAAACGCCCAGCTCAACTGGCCTTGTTGGATTCGCGCGACCACTTCGGCGGAAAAAGTCGAAAAGGTGGTGAGGCCGCCGCAGAAGCCGGTGATGATGAACAGCCGCCATTCCGGCGCAAGGTTCGGCGCCTCGGCAAGATAGGCGACCGCGAGGCCGATGATATATCCGCCGATGAGATTAGCGGCGAGCGTGCCGAGCGGCAGGAGCGGCAGGACGCTGTTCATCCGCACGCCGAGTTGCCAGCGCAGAAGAGCGCCGCCGGCCGCGCCAATCGAAATCGCGAGTACGGGACTCCACATCATCCTGTCCACTTTCTCCGGCTTGGACAGGCGGCCTCGGGCGCGTCCACTCACCCCGGCGATGTCTTAAAAGCGGGAGGTCCATCTCGGTGGAACTTCCCCGCCGCGGGACCTACCTCTATCAATGCGTCAGGCCGCGATCAATGCGGCCTGGTTGGCGCGCGAACGCCTGTTCTGGCTTCATTGGTTCAAAATGGGCGCGGTCTGATGGATGAGATCGAGCGGCTCGAGCTTCGGATCGAAGAACTGCGGGAGGCGATCGAGCGCAGCCGAAGGCTGAGGCTCGTCGGCCTCGCGTCAGCCGTGATCGGGCCGGCGCTGATCGTCGGTTTCATTCTCGGCCTCGTGGATTACACGCCGGCGCGGGTGCTTGTCGCCTTCGCCCTCGCCATCGGCGGAATGGTGCTGATGGGGTCCAGCCGCTCCAGCACCGAGGAACTGGAGCGCGCCATGAAGCAGGCCGAGGCCGAGCGAATGGCGGCGATCGACGCCCTCGATCTGGTGCAGGTTGGCGATGGGAAGGGGTGAGCGGCCGTATCAAGGGGCGCCCCGCGACGCCTCAGGCGCCGGGCGCCGGCTGCAGCTTGGCCCGAATCGAGCGTAGGCGGCGCATGGGAACGGCCTGGCGCCAGGCAAGGGGGAATGATGTCGGGTAATTCTGCACTTCGCGTCGCGATCACCGGCGCGAATGGCAATCTAGGGCGCAAGCTGATCGCGGCCTTTCTGGCGGCGCCCGAAATCGCCGCGATTCATGCGATCGACCGGGACGTGGCCGGCCTCATCCCGCATGACGGGCGCTTGCTCCCGATTCAGGCTGATCTTCGAGGGCCGGCGCTCCCGGACGCGCTCGCGGGCATTGACGCGGTCATTCATCTGGCCGCGCAGAATCCCTATCCGGACGCCTCATGGGAAGATGCGAGCGCTTCCTTCGATATGACCGCAAAACTCAGCGAGGCCTGTGCAAAAGCAAGCGTGTCGCGGCTGGTGTTCGCATCGTCCAATCATGTGATGGGCGGTTACAAGGATACGCCGGTCGCGCTCTCGGATGGGGGCCTTACCACCGACCTGCCTCCGCTCGTTGGAACGCTGGTCAAGACTTCAGAGGGGCTGATCGATTCCACCGCCTACGCGGCGGCGAAATTGATGGGCGAGCGCGTCCTGGCGGTCAAAGCGGAGACGGGAGCCTTCACTGCGGTTTTGCTCCGCATCGGCTGGTGCCAGCCAGGCGAAAATAGCCCGGAAACGATCAGCGCCGCCGGCACCCCGAAGTCGAGCCTGATCGAAACAGATCCGGAGCGCGAGCACGATCTGCGCTGGTTCAAAGCCATGTGGCTCTCGAACGGCGATCTCGTCCGGGCCGTTTTCGCCGCCCTGCGCGCTGACGCCTCTGCATGGCCGTCTCCGGCCATCGTCGTGAACGCGATGTCCGCGAATCGGCCCTCGCCCTGGGACTTGTCGGCCGGTCGCAAGCTGATCGGCTATCGGCCGCTCGACGATGCATCGAGCTATGCGGGCTCCGGATCGTCGTTAAAGACAGCCCATCGTCTGGAAGCGAGCGGCCACAGAGATTATCGGCGACGCCGCGTTCGGACTCACGCCGGCTTGCGAAAGCGATGGATGAATCGATCGGTATGGTAGCGGACGCCGCGCGCGAAAATGCTGCTCGCATGGCGGTCGGCTGGGTTCGCAAGCGCATCGCTTGCACCGTCCCATTTGAACCCAGCCGCCTCGATTTCGCGCCGCGCGAAGGCGGGCTCGATGCGGTGCAGCTTCGCTGTGACATCCCGGCGGGCTCCCTTGGCCGCCACGTGGTCGATGATGATCAGGCGTCCGCCAGGCTTGAGCGCCGCGAATACGGCTGCATTGAAGGCGCCGATATCAACGGGTCCCATGAACGCATTATGCAAGTCATGGTAGTTCTCGGATATCCAGAAGAGATCGACGGGCTCGGGAAGCGCCCCGGCCTGCGCCACGGGTCCGCTCGCCAGTTCTATTGTGGGCTCGCTCGCGGCGAAGAGGGCGATCTCGGCGCGGCCTTTCGCGATGCGTTCGATGCGGGTCAAGTCTGCGGGAACGACCGCATAGGCGCGCCCCGCCACGCCGACCAGGGCCGCGAACAGGCGCGTGTAGTAGCCGCGGAACGGCAGGAAGTCAGCGACGATCTCTCCCGGGGCGATCGAGGCAAACGCCAGCACCTCGCCGATGCGGTCGCGTTTGTCGCGCGCGCGGTCCCGGGCGGGCCGGTTCGTGTCCGCCAGCGCCCGAGCGACGGCCTCGTCACGGAGGCGGGACGCGTCGCTATGATGGCCCATCGGGGTCCCTCCGAGGTCGCTCTGCGTGTATATCCGTAAATCACCCTCCCGACCGAAAGAGAGCCATGGAACGAGAGATCATCCGTGTCGAACCGTTCGACAGCAATTTCGAGAAGTGGGGCGCGCCGGTGTCGGCCTGCACCCGCGCAGGCCAGATGGTCTTCGTCTCGGGCATGCCGCCGTTCGATCCTGAGACCGGCGAGATCGCGGCCCATGCGCCGTTCGAACGGCAGGCCGAGCTTGTCCTTGAGCAGATGAAGACGGCGCTCGAAGCCGCCGGCTCGGACCTCGACCACGTGCTCAAATGCAACGTGCTCTGCATCTCGGCCGAGCGCTTCAAAGTCTTCAACGAAATCTACAAGCGTTATTTCCCGAGAAACCCGCCGGCGCGCATCTTCTTCTGCGTCCCGGAGTGGACGGGGCCCTTCGACATCGAGATCGACTGCATCGCCGTCACGAAGAGCTGACCGTCCGCCAGCGCGCCGGCCTCCGCGGAAGACGCGCAGCCGGTCGCGACGCGGAACGGCATTATCGACAGATTACAAGGGATTAGATTGGAGCGGGCGAAGGGAATCGAACCCTCGTATGAAGCTTGGGAAGCTTCCGTTCTACCATTGAACTACGCCCGCTTAAGGTCTCCTTCGGCCAAAGCCGCCGATGGCAGGAGAGGAGGGACTCGAACCCCCAACCCCCGGTTTTGGAGACCGGTGCTCTACCAATTGAGCTACACTCCTACTAATCGCCGTTCATGCCGCAACCCGCGCGCGGACGCAAGGGTGGACGCCGTTCAGGCGCCAGCTTGACTTCGCCGCCCCTCGTCGCCAGTTTCCGCGCGCCGCGCCACCCCCCGTGCGGTTCGCCGTAAGGACGGGATGCGCACCTATCTCAGCTTCGAAACGCCGGTCGCCGATATCGAGGCCCGTCTCGATGAAATGCGCGCCGTGGCGGAGAAAGGCAATTCGCCGGCGCTCGCTGAGGAAATCAGCAAGCTCGAGGCCCGAGCCGAAAAGGCGCTGGTCGATCTCTACGCCAATCTGACGCCATGGCAGAAGACGCTGGTCGCGCGCGCCCAGGGGCGCCCGCGGTTCGGCGATTTCGTCAAGGGGCTCATTGCCGAGTTCACGCCGCTCGCCGGCGACCGCTATTTCGGCGAAGACGAAGCGATCGTCGGGGGCTTGGGAAGATTTGAGGGCGAATCGGTCTGTGTCATCGGCCAGGAGAAGGGCGACGACACGGCGAGCCGGGTGCGGCACAATTTCGGCATGGCGCGGCCGGAGGGCTATCGCAAGGCGACGCGGCTCATGCAGCTTGCCGACCGCTTCGGCCTGCCGGTGATTTCGCTCATCGACACGGCGGGCGCTTTCCCGGGCATCGAAGCCGAGGAGCGCGGCCAGGCTGAGGCGATCGCCCGCTCGATCGATACGTGTCTCTCGATCGGCGTGCCGAACATCGGGGTGGTGATCGGCGAGGGCGGCTCGGGCGGCGCGCTCGCCATCGCCGCCTGCAACACGGTGCTCATGCTCGAACATGCGATCTATACGGTGGCTTCGCCCGAAGCGGCCGCGTCGATTCTCTGGCGCAATTCCTCGCGCGCGCAGGAAGCGGCGACGGGCATGAAGATCACCGCGCAGGACCTGATCAAATTCGGCCTCGTCGACGGAATCGTTCCCGAGCCGCTCGGCGGCGCGCACCGCGATCCGCCTGCGGCGATTGCCTCAGCCGGCCATGCGATCAGCGATGCGCTCAAGTCGCTTCACAACCTCGGCCCGGACGAACTCCGCAACGCGCGGGCCGAGAAGTTTTTGGCGATGGGGCGGAAGATTTAGAGATGCGCTTCAGATGGGCCCGCAGCCGGCCGTCTTGTCATTCCCGCGCAAGCGGGAATCTAAAGTCTCTGCGAAGCCTTGCTGGACGCCCGCTTTCGCGGGCATGACAGGCGTGGCGTCGGCTGGTTGCAGCTGCTCCAGAAACGCGCAGGAGGACTAGGCATGCTGCAGACGTGGCGCTGGTTCGGGCCGGACGATCCGGTCAGCCTCGACAATGTGCGTCAGGCCGGGGCGGTCGGCGTCGTCAGCGCGCTGCATCACATGAACCAGGGCCAGGTCTGGAGCGAAGACGAAGTCGCGAAGCGCCGGGCCGAGATCGAAGCCGGCGGCCTCGTCTGGTCGGTCGTCGAGAGCATCGGCGTCGGCGAGGAGATCAAGACGCGCAGCGGCGCCTATCGCGCCAAGATCGATAACTACAAGCAGTCGATCCGCAACGCCGCGCGCGTTGGCGTGAAGACTTTCTGCTACAATTTCATGGCCATCACCGACTGGACCCGCACTCAGCTCAACTGGCCGCTGCCAAATGGCGGAACGGCGCTGCGCTTCGACGCCGTCGATTTCGCCGCTTATGACCTTTTCATCCTCAGGCGCGAAAACGCGGAGGGCGACTATTCTCCGGATCGCGTCGCTGCGGCGCGCGAACGCTGCGAGGCGATGACGTTCGAGCGAAAAGGAGGAGCTTGAACGGACGCTGATCGACTGGCTGCCGGCGCGCGATTTCACCTACGACCGCGAAAGCTTCAGGCGCGTGCTGGCGACCTATGAAGACGTGAAAGTCGACGGCCTGCGCGCCAATCTGATCGAATTCGTGCGCGAGATCGCCGCCGTCGCCGAGGAAGAGGGCGTGCGCCTCGCCATCCATCCCGACGATCCGGCCTTCCCGCTCTTTGGCTTGCCGCGGGTCATGTCGACCGCCGATGACTTTCGCAAGCTGTTTGCGGCCGTTCCGTCTCAGGCCAATGGGATGACGCTCTGCGCCGGCTCGCTCGGCTCGAATGCTCAGAACGATGTGGTCGCGATGGCGAAGGAGTTCGGTCCGCGTGTCCATTTCGCCCATTTGCGCAACGTGAAGCGAGAGCCCGACGGATCGTTCTTCGAGGCCGACCACCTCGCCGGCGAAACCGACATGGTTCGCCTCGTTGCGGCGCTGATGGCGGAGGAGGACCGCCGCCGCGCGGAAGGGCGCGCCGACGATGAAATCCCGATGCGCCCCGACCATGGGCACCTGCTCGGCGATGACGGCAAGAAGCGCGTCAACCCCGGCTATTCGTTCATCGGGCGCCTGAAGGGTCTCGCCGAATTGCGCGGCGTGATGCAGACGGTCGAGGCGTTCCGCGCCGGACGGGTGAGCAAGTAAATTAAATCCGACGTCTGCGTCAGCCCTGGATTGCGGCTTCGCCGATGACCCAGATGAGTTTGGTCGGCGGAAACCGGCGATCGGGAGTCAACGATAGGTAGTTCTGCCCATTGCCGACTTAGTTCGGCGGCTTCATCATTACCAGTGTGGCGTAACACTCGGGTGCATTCCAACGGTGCGAAGTGTCTGATTTGATCCACTAGAAGTTTCGACAGCCGTGCTTCGACGCGGATTGGCGTATAATGTTGGCTAAAGACGGCACGTTCGTGGAACGCAAGCTCGCCGCCATCCTCGCCGCGGACGTCGCCGGCTACAGCCGGCTGATGGAGCTGGACGAAGCGGGAACCTTCGAGCGGCTCAAGACGCATCGGACTCGAGCTGGTCGAGCCGGCGATCGCGGCGCATCGCGGCTCAATCTTCAAGCTGATGGGCGACGGTCTTCTCGCCGAGTTTCCGAGCGTCGTCGACGCGGTCGAATGCGCCGTCGACATCCAGCGCGGAATGGCGGAGCGGAACGCCGGCCTCCCCGAGGATCACCGTATCGACGTGCGCATCGGCGTCAATCTCGGCGAGGTGATCGTCGAGGGGACGGACCGGCACGGCGAGGGCGTCAACATCGCGGCGCGGCTTGAGCAGCTCGCCGATCCGGGCGGAATCTGTGTTTCCGGCAAGGTGGCGAACGAGGTCGAGAAGAAGCTCGCGTTCGGCTTCGAGCCGATGGGGGCGCAGAAGGTCAAGAACATCAGCGAGCCGATCCCGGTCTATCGGGTGAAGCTCGATGGCGTCGCGCGCTCCGACGAAGGCGCAAGCCGGCCAAAGTCGCGCCTGGCGGATTGGGCGAGGCCGCGTCGCCGCGGCGATGGTTCTCCTCGCCGGCCTCGCGGCCGCCGGCTGGTACGGTCTCATGCGTTCGCCGCTCCCACGTGGCCGGCGCCCATGTCCCGTCGATCGCCGTTCTGCCGTTCGACGACCTGAGCCCCGACAAGAGCCTCGGCTATCTCGGCGACGGGGTGAGCGAGGACATCATCACCATGCTGTCGCGCTTTCCCGATCTCTCGGTGATCGCGCGCAACTCGTCCTTCGTCTACAAGGGCAAGCCGGTCGACATCCGCCAGGTCGGCCGCGATCTCAACGTCGACTATGCGCTCGAAGGCAGCGTCCGCAAGGACGCAGACCAAATCCGCATCACCGCCCAGCTCATCGACACGCAGACGGGCGCAGCACGTCTGGGCCGAGCGCTACGACAAGACTGGAAAGGACCCGCTGGCGCTGCAGGACGAGGTGACCAGCAAGATCGTCGGCGCGATGACCGGAGAGAAGGGCCAGGTCAAGCAGGGGCAGTATCGCGAAGCTTGGGGCAGGGACGCCGCCGACCTCGGCGAATACGACTATTATCTTCGCGGTCACGACGTATTCATGAACGCGAGCACGAAGAGAGGAAAACGACCGCGCCGGACGGATTTGGGAAGAGGGTCTGGCGAAATATCCGGATTCGAACCTGCTCAAGGTCAAGCTCGGCTTTTATCACTTCAATGCTGGCTTTAGTTTTTGGAGCGACGACATTCCGGCCGATTTCCGCAAGGCCGGGGAACTGGTCAGGGCGGTGCTCGCCAAGGATAACCTGTCGCCGCAGGTGAAGCGGCTCGCGCATTGGCTCTTCGCCCATCGTGCTGGTCGACCGAACGTGACTTTGGCCGCGCGTTGAGCGAGGCCGAGACCGCGATTTCTTTGGCGCCGTACGACGCCTTCACTCATCGGCAACCTGTCCGTCGGTGCCACTCATGTCAGGCCGCCCGGACAAGGCCCTGGAGTGGATCGAGTTTGCCGCCAAACACGATCCAAGCAGCGCGAAGAACATGAACTACAACCGAGGGTGGGCGCTTCGCATTCTTGGAAAACCTGAGGATTCGCTCGCTGCGTTCAAACAGGCGGACATGGGGAGCGGCGACACTCCGCTTCAACATCGCGATCGATCTTGTCCGCATGGGCCGGATCGACGAGGCCAAGGCGCAGGTGAAGCTCATGCTGGAGAAGAACGATCCGAAATTCACCCAGGCGAAGTGGCGCGAAGGGTATTTCTACAGCGACCCTTCGATCGTCGAAGCCGAAGTCGCCGATCTCGCCAAGGCCGGCCTGCCGGAGAAATGACGCGGCGGCGCAGGTTACCGCGCTCTCGATCGCGAGCGCGGTCGCGTCGATCGACGACATGGATTCGCCCTTTCGCGGATTCGTCGTCGTCTCGCCCAGCCGATGCAGAGAGCGCTCGCCGAAATCAGCGCGCCGTAAACGCCGCATGGACGGATGTCGGCCGACGCGGCGAAACTACGGGCGGCGCGCTGCTTGCGCCAGACCAGACGGGAGACAGCCATGTCGACACCCTTCCAGATTTCGCTCGCGCCGGAACAACTCTGGCAGGCGATCAATCCCTGGACCTTCAATCAGCAGGGCGCTCAATTCGGCTTCATCAACATCGATCTCGGCGCACGCGGGGGAATCCGATCTCGAGCGGAAGCTTCTCGACCGGGTCGGAAGCTACGGGCGGCAGCTCGGCCGCATCGGCGACGCGCTGGAAGTCATTCTCAAGCATGTGAAGCTCGGGGATCTGAAACCCGAAGAACAGGACGCGCTGGAGATTCTCAAGGGGCAGCTCGCGTCGGTGCGGCAGGTGAAGGCGGAGCGCCGCGCGAAGTGCGCCCGCTGACGCGTCGGACACCGCTCAAACGCGACCGCGGTAGAAAACGCGAGCGCCGCTCATCTCTTCTCCTCGGCCATCGCCAGCACGCTTAGACCGCCGACCACGCGGTGCTCCCGGCTTTGGGTGACGTTGATCAGCGCGTTGCCCTCGGACAGGACCCCGCTCAGCGTGAATCGGCGGCAGCTCTGACGCCCGATCTTCACGGTGAGCTCGGCCCGCGCTTGCTCGAGTTCGGCGGCGCTCGGGTCGGCGGAGGCGACGATCCCGAGACGCTCGATCTTGCCGGGACGGTCGAGGACGGCGCGCCCGCCAGGCAGGCTGGGGAGAAAGGCTTCGATCTCTTCGAGCGGCGCCTGTCGCGCCGCGACGACGAAGCTCCGCTCTTCGTCGGCGCCGTTGCAGACCTGGAAGGCGTACTTGATCAGATGCCGCTTACTCGACCCGGCCGCGCGGCCAACACCCCGAGATTGTGCTGGGCGATGCTCCAGTTGTCGCCTGGGCCTGCGTCGCCGTCGAGATAGGGCTCGTTTGGATACGGAATGTTGCTGGCGTTGGTCCATGCGATGAGGCACTCGTGCCCGCCATTCTCGAAGACCGGCGTCCATGGCGCCAGGGATTTGAAGTCGACCGATTGGCCGCCGGCAATGCCATAAATTGTCGGAAGAGCGATGTTGTTTGCGCCGGATGTGGGAAGCGGGATCGGCCCGGCGGTCGGAATCGCCCAAACCGCTTGCATGTTCCACGGGAGCAATTGGGAGCCGATGGTCTGGCTCGTGGGGTTCGTGACGCGCACCCAGACGTCGTACTTCTGCCCGGCAATGGGATTGGCGACGTGCGGCGAGGTGCTGGTGCTCGGCGGGGTCGCGACCCAGATGTCCGGGCTCAGCCACCAGTTTGGGCTGCCGTGACGAATGACAAGACCGCTCATTGTCGTTCCCTCGATTTGCAATAAGGCAGGTACTAACCAGACAATTTAACAGACCAATTTCGCCACTATGGCATAGGTATTTCTACCTATATCGACGCCCTGCGCTGTGACGTGCGTCACACCGCGTCACATCTTCCATAAAGTTGCATTTGCCTTTGGCGGGCCAGCGTCGGGGCAACACTCCGTCAGCGACGCTCTTCATGGTCGGGACGAAAAAGAGCGTGGTCGCTGCGCGGCCGTCCAAGGCTCGGAGACGCCGGGCGTTGGGAGCTGGCTATTTCCGTGAGATTGCGGCGCTGCCCGCAGGCGGCGCGCCCGACCCGGCAAAAATGAAGACCCTCACATCGCGCCACGGGCTCGTGCCCGTGCCGCAATAAGAGACTTCACATCCCCCCGAGATGCTCGGCGACGGAGTAGATGTCCTTGTCGCCGCGGCCCGACAGGTTCAGCACCATCAGGTGGTCCTTCGGGCGTTTCGGCGCGAGCTCGATGATCTTGGCCAAGGCGTGCGCCGGCTCCAGCGCCGGGATGATGCCTTCGAGCTTCGAGCAGAGCTGGAAGGCGTCAAGCGCCTCCTTGTCGGTCGCCGCGAGATAGGTCACGCGGCCCACATCATGCAGCCAGGAGTGCTCGGGCCCGACGCCGGGATAGTCGAGGCCGGCGGAGATCGAATGGCCTTCGAGGATCTGACCGTCGTCGGTTTGCAGAAGATAAGTGCGGTTGCCGTGCAGCACGCCCGGGCGCCCGCCGTTGATCGAGGCCGCGTGGCCATCGGGAACGTCGAGCCCATGCCCGGCCGCTTCGACCCCGAAGATCTCGATCTGCGGCTCGTCGAGGAACGGGTGAAACAAGGCCGATCGCGTTTGAGCCGCCGCCGATGCAGGCGACCAAACTGTCGGGCAGGCGGCCTTCGAGTTCGAGCATCTGCGCCCGTGTCTCCTCGCCGATCACGCACTGGAAGTCGCGCACCATGGCCGGATAGGGATGCGGGCCGGCGACCGTGCCGATGCAATAATAGGTGTTGTGGACGTTGGTCACCCAATCGCGGAGCGCCTCGTTCATCGCGTCCTTGAGGGTCTTTGCGCCCTGCTCCACGGCCCTGACTTCGGCGCCCAGCATCTTCATGCGGAAGACGTTCGGCTTCTGCCGCTCGACATCGAGCGCGCCCATAAAGACGATGCATTCGAGGCCGAAGCGCGCGCAGGCCGTCGCGGTCGCGACGCCGTGCTGGCCTGCGCCGGTTTCGGCGATGATGCGCTTCTTGCCCATGCGGCGCGCGAGCAGGATCTGCCCGATCACGTTGTTGATCTTGTGGGCGCCGGTGTGGTTCAGCTCCTCGCGCTTGAAGTAGATCTTGGCGCCGCCGAGGTGTTCGGTCAGCCGCTCGGCGAAATAGAGCGGGCTCGGGCGCCCGACATAGTGCTTGAGCAGGTGATTGAGCTCGGCCTTGAAAGCAGGATCGGCCTTCGCCTCCTCATAGGCCTTCTCGAGCGACAGAATGAGCGGCATCAGCGTCTCGGGGACGAAGCGTCCGCCGTAGATGCCGAAGCGGCCGCGCTCGTTCGGGCCCTCGCGATAGGAATTGGGCTTTTCGAGCTTGCTCATGTCAACCCACTCCGACGGCGTCGCGCGCGAACGCGCGCCGCGCCGCCGCGACAAACGCCCTGATCCTGGCCGGGTCCTTGACGCCAGGCGCGCTCTCGACGCCGGAGGAGACATCGACGCCGCGCGCGCCGCTCAGCGCGATCGCCGCCGCGACGTTGTCGGGTTCGAGACCGCCGGACAGCAGCCAAGGAACGGGGGCGTGAAAATCCCGCGTAAGGCTCCAGTCGAACGGACGGCCGTTGCCGCCCGGCAGCACCGCATCCTTCGGCGGCTTGGCGTCGATCAGCAGAGTGTCGGCGACGCCCTGGTAGGCTTCCGCGGCGGCGAGATCGGCGCGCGTCGCCACGCCGATCGCCTTCATGGTCGGACGGCCGAATAGCTCGCCGATCTCTTTCACGCGCGCCGGAGTTTCGCTCCCATGCAATTGCAGGAGGTCGGGCGACAAGGCGTCGACAATGCGATTAAGCGTGTCGTCGTCGGCGTCGACGCTGAGCGCGACGATCTTCGCCCGTCCCTGCGCCTGCCGTCCCAGGAGTGCGCGCGGTCGCCCAGTCGATATGGCGCGGGCTCTTGGAAAAAAACACGAACCCGACCATGTCCGCGCCGGCTTCGAGCGCGGCGTCCAGGGTAGCGGCCGTGGAGAGACCGCAGATTTTGACCACCGGCGTCATCGCGCGCTTCTTTCGGTCAAAGCGCTGGCGCTGTCAAAGGGAGGCGGCGAGGCTGCTCATTGGGCCGGCGGCTCATTGTGTTCAGGCTTGACCGTACCGAGGTCACGCTCGATCGCCTCGATTTCGCCTTGCGCCGCCGCCCGCATCTTGGCTTCCGCTTCGCGGTAAAGAGCAACGACTCGCCGCCCCTGGTCGGTAAGCGCCGCGCCGCCGCCTTTCGCGCCGCCGTGGTGCGCCGAGACCACGGGCTCGGTGAACAGCTGGTTCAGTTCGTCGACCAGGAGCCAGGCGCGTCGGTACGACATCTGGTGCGCGCGGCCCGCGGCCGAGATCGATCCGGTCTTCTCGATCGATTCGAGGAGCGCGATCTTGCCCGCGCCCAAGCGGCGGCCAAGCTCGAAATCAAGCCGGATCGTCAAACGCGTGGCCATTCATCCTCCCTTTTTGCGACAGTGGCGCCTTTTTGTAGGCGCGGTCGTTGACCGCGCTGCCGCGCTCATCGAGCGCGGCTACAAACACCGCTTCCTAGCCCGCGTGGGCGAATTCCCAATAGAGCTTGCGCGCGCGGCGGAAGAACGGGCCCGGCTGCAGATCGCGCCCGTCGATGCGCTTGACCGGCGTCACCTTGCCGTAGTTGCCGACGACGAAGATCTCGTCCGCTTGATCGAAATCGGCGAAGCCGAGGGTCGCCTCCCGCGCGTCCGCGCCGTCTTGCCGCAAAAGGGCCAGCACCCGCTGCCGGGTGACGCCATTGAGGAACGTTCCATTGGCCATTGGCGTCATGACCTGGCCATCCTTGGCCATGAACACGTTCGCCGTCGCCAGCTCCGCGACATTGCCCAGCATATCGCACATGAGACAATTGTCGAAACCGCGCGCGCGAGCCTCGACCAGCGCCCGTGCGTTGTTGGGATAGAGGCAGCCCGCCTTGGCGTCGATCGGCATGGTGACGGCGAGCGGCTTGGCGTAGGGCGAGCGGGTGATCGAAACGCCGGTCGGCTGCGGCAGAGGCGCCTCGTAGAGGCAGAGGCAAAAGCGGGTCGAATCCGCGTCGGGCGAGACCGCGGACGTCGGCGAGTTGTGCTCGGCCCAGTACATCGGGCGGATATAGAGTTCAGCGTCCGGCTTGAATTTCTTCATCCCCTCGCGCGTGAGATCGAGCATCGCCTCGACGCTCATCGTCGGCTTGAGGCACATGGCTTTGGCCGAGCGATTGAGCCGCGCGCAATGCTTGTCGAGATCGGGCGTCACCCCTTCGAAGGCGCGCGCGCCGTCGAACACGCTCGTACCCAGCCAGAAGGCGTGCGTGCGCGCCCCGACGATCGGGTGGTTGCCCTCTAGCCACTCGCCATCGAGGAAGGTGAAGGTTTGCGACCAGGCGGGCATGGGCGTCTTGATCCAATAGGCGGGGCTTGTGGGCCGGAAACAGGCTCTCGGCGAAGCGTTCGGGCGCCAGTCTAATGGGGTTTGGGCGTTCGGAGCCAGCGTGAATCCAGCCCATGCCCGTCAATCGAGCGGCAAGACCTCCGCAGTCTCTGCGCTTAGCCGTGCGGCCGCTTCGCCGACCCGAACGCCCGCGATGACGAGATCGGGCGCGATTTCAGCCAGGGGCACGAGGACAAAGGCCCGATTGAACAGTTCGGGATGGGGCAGCGTCAGCCGTTCGCTCTTGAGCGTAACCTCGTCATAGGCGATGAGATCGATGTCGATAACCCGCGGCCCCCATCGCTCCGTCGGCGCGCGGCCGAGCTCGACCTCCAGCGCCTTGACGCGTTCGAGCAGCGCCCTCGGCTCGAGGCTCGTCCGGCCGAGAGCGCAGGCGTTGACGAACCAATCCTGATCGGTCTTGCCCCAGGGCGGCGTGCGGTAGAAGCGGGAGACGGCGGTCAGTTCGATCTCCGGCTCGCTCGCAATCGCGCGCAGCGCCCGGCGCAGGCTTGCGACCTTGTCGCCGACATTGCCGCCGAGCGCGAGGACGACGCGGGCTTGTCCATCGCCTTTGGGTTCCGTCGGGGACGAGAGCGCGGCGGCGCTCTTAAGCGCCATGAAGACCGCGAGCGCCGCGCGGTTTTCGACGACGTCATGCACGCGCAACACCGATGCTCCTCGCATGAGCGCGATCGTGTCAGCGGCGAGCGTGCCGGGGAGACGCCGATCGACCTCGGCGTCGATGATGCCGCCGATGAACGACTTGCGCGACAGTCCAACCAGGATCGGCGCGCCAAAGCGCCGGAAGCGATCGAGATTCCAGATGCAGGCGTGGTTCTGCTGCCGGGTCTTGCCGAAGCCGACGCCGGGATCGAGCAGGATCCGGCTAAAGGGCACGCCAGCGCCCGCTGCGAGGTTGAGCGAGCGCTCAAAGAAGCGCTCGACGTCATCAAGGATGTCGATCGCCGGATCGGCCGCATCCCGGTTGTGCATGACGACGACAGCCGAGCTAGTCTCTGCGACGGCGTCCGCCATCCCAGGATCGCGCTGCAGTCCCCAAACGTCGTTGATCACGCAAGCGCCGAGCCGCGCCGCCTCGCGCGCGACGGCCGCCTTGCTGGTGTCGATGGAGATCGGCGCGTCAAGGTCGGCCAAAGCCTCGAGCGCCGGAAGCACGCGCCTCAGCTCCTCGTCCTCGGGAACCGGGACGTGCCCAGGCCTTGTCGATTCGCCGCCGACGTCGACGATCGCCGCGCCATCGGCGACCATCGCCTTGGCGCGCGCGACGGCTGCGGCAAGGTCGGAATGGCGCCCGCCGTCGGAGAAGGAATCCGGCGTAACGTTGAGGATGCCCATGAGCTGGGGCGAAGCCTTCAGCGCGCTTAGGAATGTGTCGCGATGACGTGCGCGGCGGTCGGACCCCATGAGCGTCGCTACCGCCTCTTAACGGCTTCTGCAACCGCCTCCCGAACCCTTGCGCTCAGGCCATGGGGTTGGATGTAACGGGCTATATAACACAATACAATTGTTATTATTGCAGCACGGTCGGGCAAACGCGTAATCGTAAGCACGGAACTAAACGGGGTCTCAACTCACTGAAAACATTAGGGCGCGGAAGTAAAACGGAACTAAGCGCGCGTCGCCCACTCCGGCTTTCGATCCAGCAGAGCCGTTTTCCACTAAGCTCCGCCTGCGATCGTCAAGCGCCAATGGCCGCCAGGATGCGCGCCCAGGAGCGCGCCCCCTTGTGGAACGACGTTCGGTCGTACTTCTCGTTGGGCGAGTGGACGCGGTCGTCATCGAGCGCGAAGCCGACCAGCAGGCTGTCCATGTTGAGTTCGCGCTTGAAGGAGCCGACGATCGGGATCGATCCGCCGCCGCCGATGAGCGCCGCGGGCTTGCCCCATTCGGTCTCCAGCGCCCGGCGAGCGAGCCGCAACGCCTGATTCTTGATCGGCAGCGAGATGGCCGGGCTGCCGCCATGGCCGATGAATTCAGCCTTCACGTCCGGCGGCAGGCGAGACGTCACGAAGGCGCGGAAGGCTTGCGCGACCCGCTCGGGGTTCTGCTTGCCCACCAGCCTGAATGTGATCTTCGCGCTGGCCTTGGCTGGGAGCACAGTCTTCGTCCCTTCGCCGGTATAGCCGCCGACAATTCCGTTGACCTCGCAAGTCGGCCGCGACCATAAGATCTCGAGCGGTGCGCGGTCGCGCTCGCCGGCCGGCGTCGTCAGCCCGACCTCGCGCAAAAACGCCGCGGCGTCGAAATTGAGTTCGTGCCACTGGTCCGCGATTTCCTGCGGAATCTCTTCGACCCCATCATAGAAGCCGGGGATCGCGACCGCGCCAGTGTCGTCATGCAACTCGCCGACAATCCGCGACAGCACATGGATCGGATTGATCGCCAACCCGCCGTACAGGCCTGAGTGCAGATCCCGATTGGCGCCCGTCAGCACGACCTCCTCGCTGCCGATCCCGCGCAGTGCAATGGTAATGGCCGGCGTCGACCGGTCCCACATTCCGGTGTCGCAGACCAGCGCGATATCGGCCTTCAGCTCTTTCGCGTTCTCGGCGAGAAACGCGGGCAACGAAGGCGATCCCGTCTCTTCCTCGCCTTCGAACAACACGGTCACGTGGCAGGGCGGCCCGCCGACTTGCTTAAAGGCGCGGCAGGCCTCGAGAAAGGTCATGAGTTGGCCTTTGTCGTCGGAGGCGCCACGGGCCACGATCTCCTCGCCTTGTGGCCCGGACTCCAATTTTGGCTCGAACGGCGGGTTGCGCCAGAGATTCAACGGGTCGACCGGCTGCACGTCATAATGGCCGTAGAACAGAACATTCGGCGCCTCGCGGCGCGCGGCCTTGAGGTGGCCCACGACCATCGGTCGGCCTGCGCTCGGGCGCTTTGTCGCTTCGAATCCGAGATCGCCTAGCTCGGTGACCAGCCAGTCGGCGGCGCGCTCGCAATCGGGAAAATGCGCGGGCACAGCGGAAATCGAGGGGATCGACAGAAAAGCGAACAGCCGGTCGAGCGCGGCCTTTTGACCAGAGTCGATGGCGGAAAGAATGTCGTCAATCGTGGCCATCTGCGCTCCCGGTGCGGCTATTTCGCCGCTGTTATCGGATCGCGTTTCCTACCACAACGGCCGAATTTCGTCGTCCCATCTCCGCGCGGCGCCAAGGACGCAGCAGCCAAGCGCGATTGAGCATGGGGGAGAACGGAGGGACGCCGCAAACGTCAACGCCGCCGAAATCGGCGGCGTTGAGCGTTGAAACCGCGAGCGTCGAAAGCCGTCAGAAAATCTGGCGGAAGATCACGTACAGCAGGCCGGACATGATCATCGCCGCCGGCAGCGTCAGCACCCAGGCGAGCGCAATGCTACGGACCGTTGACCACTGCATCCCCGAGCCGTTGGCGACCATCGTCCCGGCGACGCCCGAGGACAGAACGTGCGTCGTCGAGACTGGCAACCCGAAGCCGTCCGCGGCGCCGATCGTCGCCGCCGCGACGATTTCCGCCGCCGCGCCCTGGCCGTAGGTCAGATGGGTCTTGCCGATCTTTTCGCCGACCGTGACGACGATCCGCTTCCAGCCCACCATCGTGCCGAGACCGAGCGCGATCGCCACGCAGATCTTGACCCATATCGGAATGAACTTGGTCGCTCCGTCGAGATCCTTCTTGAAGGCGCCGATCTGCGCTTTGTCCTCGGCCGACAGCTCGCTCGCCTTGTCCTTGGCCAGCACGCGGAAGCCCTCCGAGGCGAGATACATGTCGTTGCGAAGGTTCTGGACCTTGTCGAGCGGCGTCCTGGCGACGGAGCCGTATTGCTCGACCGAGTCGCTGATCTGCTTGGTTAGCACCGCGAGCGACGGATAAGTTCCCTCGGTGATCGTGTGCGAATGAATGTATTCCGTCACTGCCGGACGAGGATCGCCGGTGATGGCGTATCCGGCGCCATGAGCTTCGACAATCTTCGAAGCGGCGTGCGCCGACGTGACGAACTGGGCGGCGTGCCCTTCGCCCGGCGCGCGGTTCAGCGCATAGGCGGTCGGCGCGACGCCGATCAGGATCAGCATGATCAGGCCCATGCCCTTCTGACCGTCGTTGGAGCCGTGGAAGAACGAGACTAGCGTGCAGGTGAGAATCAGCAACCCGCGGATCCAAGGCGATGGCGGCTTGTTGGTGGTCGGGGCGGTGTAGAGCTCGGGCACGCGAATGACAGCCTTCATTGCGAGCAGCAGCAAGGCCGAGAGGGCAAATCCAAACAGCGGCGAGAACAAGAGCGCCTCGCCGACCTTGGTGACCTGATCCCAATCCACGCCAGCCGTGCCGTTCTGGCCGCGTATGATCGCGTTGGCGACGCCGACGCCGACAATCGACCCGATCAGGGTGTGCGAACTCGATGCGGGAATGCCCATCCACCAAGTGCCCAAGTTCCAGATGATTGCGGAAATGAGCAGGGCAAACACCATTGCGTAGCCTGCGGCGGAGCCGACCTGAAGGATAAGCTCGACCGGCAGCAGCGAGACGACGCCGAACGCCACCGCGCCGGTTGAAGCGAGCACGCCGAGGAGATTCCAGCATCCCGACCAAACCACGGCGATCTGCGCCGGCAAGGCGTGGGTGTAGATGACGGTGGCGACGGCGTTCGCCGTGTCGTGAAAGCCGTTGACGAATTCGAAGCCGAGCGCGATCAATAAGGCGACACCGAGCAGAATGAACGGCAGAATCGTGGTCGGTCCGCCGCCGGCGACTTGAATGTCGGAGCGGATCGAATAGGCCATGTAGAACAGGCCGAGCGCCAGGACAGCGAGGATGCCGAGCGCAAAACGAGGGTCCATCGGCTTATTGAGGTGCGGCTTGACCGGCGCTTCGGCGTGCGGGCCGAGTCGAGCGTCGAATGCGGCGGACATGAGGGCTCCTTGGGCGTGCGAGCCTCTTCTATCGCGAGCGGCTATGACAGGAATGTGAATGCTGCGCGCAAGGCTGGCATACCGATCGCGAGGAAGGGTGCAAAAGTCGAGTCAATAGGGAATTATACCTAGTGAAGACAAGCCGGCGGCCATTGCCAAACTGGCGTGGATAGGCAATTCTCGCTAAAAAACGAGGGCGGGGCGCCAAATGGGACTTTTATCTATTCTCGACCGAAGCCACACGATCGCCAAACCGGGGTTCAGCCGGTGGATGGTTCCACCCGCGGCGCTGTGCATTCATCTGTGCATCGGCCAAGCTTATGCTTTCAGCGTCTTCAATCTGCCCATGAGCAAGCTGATCGGCATTACAAAGGCGGCCCCGGACGACTGGAAGCTGACCGACCTCGGCTGGATATTCTCGATCGCCATTTTCTTCCTCGGGGCGTCGGCGGCTGTGCTCGGCCGCTGGGTCGAGGAGGGCGGGCCTCGCCGCGCCATGTTCGCCGCGGCGCTGTGCTTCGGCGGCGGCTTTCTCGTCAGCGCCTTCGGGGTGTCGGTCCATCAGCTTTGGATCGTCTATCTCGGCTACGGCGTGCTCGGCGGCATCGGCCTTGGGCTGGGTTACATTTCGCCGGTGTCGACGCTGATCAAGTGGTTTCCCGACCGGCCAGGGATGGCGACCGGCATGGCGATCATGGGCTTCGGCGGCGCAGCCATGATCGCGGCGCCGCTTTCGGTTTGGCTCATGAGCGTCTTCTCGACGCCGACGCATGTCGGGGTCGCCGAGAGCCTTTGTCGTCTTGGGGCTTGTTTACGCCTGCTTCATGCTGGTCGGCGCAGCTATCGTGCGGCTGCCGGCGCCGGGATGGAAACCTGAAGGGTTCGTGCCCTCGACCCAGGCCAAGAAACTCGTCACCAGAAACGACGTTTACGTCTACCAGGCGTTGAAGACGCCGCAGTTCTGGCTGATCTGGATCGTGCTGTGCATGAACGTGACGGCGGGTATCGGCGTGCTCGGCCAGGCTTCGGCGATGAGCCAGGAAATGTTTCCGGGCCGGGTCACCGCCGCGGCCGCCGGCGGGTTCGTCGGACTGCTCAGCATCTTCAACATGGCCGGACGCTTCTTTTGGGCGTCAACGTCCGACTACATCGGCCGCAAGAACACCTATTTCATCTTCTTCGCTTTGGGTTTCTTGCTTTATGCGCTGGTGCCGTACTTTGGCGGCGCCGGCAATCTGGCGCTGTTCGTCCTCTGTTTCGGCATCATTCTGAGCATGTACGGCGGCGGCTTCGCCACCGTGCCGGCCTATCTTCGCGACATGTTTGGCACACGCTACGTCGGCGCGATCCACGGACTCCTGATCACGGCATGGTCAGTGGCGGGCGTGCTGGGTCCGGTTCTGGTCAATTACATCCGGCAATACCAGATCGACAGCGGGGTCCCGAAAGCGCAGGCCTATAATGTCACGATGTACATCATGGCCGGGCTGCTGGTCGTGGGCTTCGTCGCTAATCTTCTGATCAAGGCGGTCGACGATCGCCATCATATGGACCTCGAGACGGTCGACGACCTCGTTGGGGTGGCTTGAGGGGATGGATATGAGCTTTGACAACAATGGCGGCAGCGCCACAACCCCCCTCCATTTGGTTCTGGCCTGGGGCTTCGTCGGCATCCCGCTGCTGTGGGGCATTTACGGGACCATCGTCAACGCGCTGAAGCTCTTTCAATAGCGTTGGTTTTCCGACGACCGCGCGTCGACGGGACGGTACTCATCCTAATCGGGCGCGCTCGGCGCCGACGTCCGGCGCTCCGATCACGCGCCGAGAAATCTGCTTGCATCGCGAGCACGAACGCGGCAGCGTTGGCGTTAAGGTGCTGCGCTTGGGCGCCGTGACTCAGGCCCCAGGCGGGTCGACGCCAAACCGGTCCAGGGAGGATAAAATGGCGCCATACCAAATCGCAGCGGTGCGCTCAGCCGTCCTGCGCTGTGCGCTCGGCGCGGCTTCGGCCGCTCTCGCGCTCACCGTCGTCCAACCGGCTTGGGCCGAGGACGCGGCGCCGATCAAGATCGGTGTGATTGCGGAGGCCCAGGCGGTCGCGGGCTCCTCGATCCCACAAGCAGCCCAGATCGCCGCCGACGAGATCAACGCCGCGGGCGGCGTCGACGGGCGCAAGATCGAGATCGTCTCCTACGACAACCATTCGTCCTCGGCAGAGTCCGTTCGCGCGTTCCAGCGCGCGGTCAACGAGGATCACGTCAATGCGGTGATCGGCAGTTACATCAGCGAGGTCGTGCTGGCGCTCGAACCGTGGGCGGGACGCCTCAAGACCGTCTTCATCACGCCTGGCGCGGCGTCCGACGTCATCACGCAAAACATCGCCAAGGACTACGAGCACAACAAATACACGTTCCACGGCTACCTGACGTCGGGCGCGCTCTCGAGCCTGGTGTGTGACGCCGCCAAGGACATGCTGGTCGACGGCCTCAAGATGAAGACGGCCGTGATCATGAGCGAGGACGCCGCCTGGACCGGGCCGCTCGACGCAGGCTACGAGGCGTGCCTGCCAAAGATCGGGCTCAAAGTCCTGGACCACATCCGGTTCTCGCCCGACACCACCGATTTCACCCCGATCTTCAATAAGATTGAGGCCTCAAAGCCCGACGTAATCATCACAGGCGTGTCGCATGTGGGCACACAGCCGACCGTGCAATGGAAGAGCCAGCAGGTGCCGATCCCGATGTTCGGCATCGCCTCGCAAGCGACCAACTCCACCTTCTGGAAGGACACCAACGGCGCGACCGAAGGTGTGATCTACCAGGGCGTCTCGGGTCCAGGCGTCGCGGTCACGCCCAAGACGCTGCCGTTCGTCGATGCGTTTAACAAGAAGTACGGCAATATGCCTTCTTATGCCGGCTACACCGCCTACGATGATGTCTACATCATCGCCGACGCGGTCAAGCGCGCGGGAAGCAACGACAGCGACAAGCTTGTCGACGCGATGGAGAAGACCGATTACGTCGGCACGATCGGCCGGGTTCAGTTCCTGCCGAAGGATGATCCGCATGTGCACGGGCTGAAAACCGGCCCGGGTTTCATCACCGGCCTGATGCTGCAATGGCAGGACGGCAAGCAGGTCAATATGTGGCCGGCGAATCTCGCCAACGGCAAGCTGGAGTTCCCGTCCTTCGTCAAGATCGCGTCGGGCGGCAATTGATCGGCGGGCGACCTCGCCGCCCTCCAACCTAAGCGCTGGAGGCGGCGGGACCGGTCGATGCTGTTCTGGCAGATCCTGATCGACGGCTTCGCGATCTCCTCGCTTTACGCCTTGGGCGCGACCGGCTTCACCCTGATTTTCGGCGTCACCGGGGTGCTCAACCTTTCGCATGGCGCCATCATGGTCGCGGCTGCGGTCGCCGCCTGGGCCGCCTCGGGAAATTTCGGGGCGGGCGCCTATCTCGGCGCCGTGTGCGGCGTCGTCGTCGCGCTCTTGCTGGCGCTGGCGACCTACTATCTCATCGTGCGGCGGCTGCAGTTGTCGCGCGCGGTGCGCGAGGAGGAGAAGGAAATCTTCATCCTCACCGCGACGCTGCTCTGGGGCATCATGATCCAGGAGGCGATCGCCTACCTCTTCACCAACAACGCCAAGACCGTGCTGCCGATTGTCGACGGCGTGGTCACGATCTTCGGGGTGCGCACGCCCGCGAACGAGATTTTCACCGCGCTCGTCTGCTGGGCGACGATCGGGGCGCTATGGTTGTTCGTCAACCGCACGCTGGCCGGCAAGGCGGTGCTCGCCGCATCGATGAACCCGCGCGGCGTCACTCTGCTCGGCATTGAACTCTCAACTGTCTATGTCGGAGTGTGGGCGATCTATGGCGCGCTCGCCGGCGTCGCCGGTGTGCTGCTCGGCATGTTCCTCGGCGTTTCGTCCTACAGCGCCGGCCCGCTCACCGCGAGCGCGTTCTCGATCGTCGTCCTGGGCGGACTTGGCAGCGTCTCCGGCTCGCTGATCGCGGCATATGTCGTCGGCTATCTCGAGACGCTGACCGCCTACCTTATTTCGCCCGCCTACCGCGCGATCCCGGCGCTCCTGCTCCTGGTTGCCGTGATGTATGTGCGCCCGCGCGGCTTGCTGGGCCGACGTTAGACATGCTGCGCCGCGCGCTCGTCTCGCCGCCGGTCCTGATCAGCCTGATCGTTGTCCTCCTCGCCGCGACGCTGCCGCTCTACGTCTCGGGCTACGTGCTGGGTCTGCTCACCATCGCCTATTATTTCGGCGTGTTCTCGATGGCCTGGGACCTGTTGTTCGGCTTCGCCAACGAAGTGAACTTCGGCCCCTCGTTCCTGATCGGGCTCGGCGCCTATACCGCCGGCATCCTCGACAATCTCTATCAGCCGCCGATCGCGCTCTGCATCGCGGCAGGCGTGCTTGCGTCGATGATCGGCGGGCTGGTGCTGGCCCTGCCGGCGCTGCGCGTGCGCGGCCCTTATTTCGGCCTCACCACGCTTGTCGCCGTGCTGATGCTGCAGAATTTCGTTGTCGTCGCGGCGGGCCTGACCGGCGGCGAAATCGGCCTCACGATCCCCGACGTCATTTCGATCGACGACAAGGTCAATTACTGGATCGCGCTCGGCTTCATGGCGGTGAGCGGCGCAATTCTCTATGGCCTCACGCGCTCGCCGGTCGGGCTCATATTGCAGGCGAGCGGCCAGGATCCCGTGCAGGCCGGCGCGCTCGGCTTCAACGTCACCAAGCACAAGCTCGCGGCGTTCCTGGTCAGCGCGTTTTTCTCCGGCCTCGCGGGCGCCTTGATGGCGTTCTATCTCGGCACGGCGTCGGTCGGGCACGTTCATCGACGTCACCGTCGGGGTGCAGGTGATCATCGGCGCCGTGCTGGGCGGACGGCGCACCATCCTCGGCGCGGTGCTGGGCGCGGTGTTTCTGGTGGCGCTCGGCGAGAGCTTAAGGCCGCTCGGCGATCTCGCCACCTTCATCGTCTCGGCGGTCGCGCTCGTCGTCGTTCTCTTCTTCCCGGCCGGGTTGCTCGGCATGGTCAAAGGCGCGCGGGAGGCGACATGACCGCCGGCGCGCCAAGGCTCGAGGTCAACGGCCTCCAGAAGCGGTTCGGGGGCCTCACGGCGGTGAGGGACGTCAGTTTCTCGGTTCGCGCCGGAGAAATTCTCGGCCTCATCGGACCGAATGGATCGGGCAAGTCGACGGTGATGAAGTCGATCCTCGGCGTCGAGCGGCCCGATGCGGGATCGGTCCGGGTCGACGCCCAAGAGGTCGCGGGCTGGCCGCCGCATCGGATCGCCCAACTTGGCGTCGGCATGGTGTTCCAGCATTCGCGTCCGCTGCATCGGCAGACGGTGCTTGAGAATATCCTCCTCGGACTCTTGCCTGATCGATTGCTCGATCTCCTGCCCCGCGCCGCCGCGGACGCGCGGGCGCGCGCGATCGCCGAGCGGGTCGGGCTGACCGGGGTGCTGAATCGGCGCCCCGCGACGCTGCCGTTCGCGGACTTGCGCAAAATCGAGATCGCCAAGGCGATCGCCCGCGATCCGCAGGTGGTGCTGATCGACGAGCCGTTCGCTGGCCTGACCGCGCGCGAGACTGCATCCTTCGCCAAGCTCATCACCGAGATGCGCGACGACGGGCGGGCGGTGCTCATCGTCGATCACAACGTGAAAAGCATGTCGGCGCTCGTCGACCGCGTTTACGCCATGCATGTCGGAGAAAAGATCGCTGAGGGCACGGTTGCCGAAGTGATGGCGAACGAGACCGTGCGCAAGGTCTATCTCGGCGGCGCGATCGAGACGGCGGCGCGCCCGGAATCCGCTTTCGACGACGCCCAAACGCCGTTTCTCGCAATCGACAATCTCAGCGTCGTCTATGACAAGGCGCAGGCGCTAGAGGCTGTCTCGCTGCATGTTCATCACGGCGAATTCGTCGCGATCGTCGGACTGAACGGCGCCGGCAAGACGACGCTGTTCAACGCTGTCTCGGGGCTCGTCCCCTATGCCGGCGAGATTCGCCGACAAGGTCGATCGCTGCGGGGCAGGACGGCCGCGATGATCGCGCGCGAAGGGATCGTGCAGTCACCGGAAGGTCGCGAACTGTTCGGCGCGATGACGGTCAGCGAGAATCTGGACATGGGCGGGCAGCGGCTCGGAGACAAGGAGCGCGGCGAGCGCCGTGCGTGGCTGTTCAACCTGTTCCCGATCCTGAAAGAGCGGCAGAGCCAGACCGCGGCGACCCTGTCGGGCGGCGAGCAGCAAATGCTGACCATCGCCCGCGCGCTGATGATGAAGCCCGACCTTCTGATCCTCGACGAGCCGACGCTGGGCCTCGCCCCGGTCATCATGGAACAGATTTCAAAGGCGCTCGAGCGGCTCCGGCAGACAACGGACATCACCGTGCTGCTCGGCGAGCAGAACGTCACCTTCGCCTTGCCCCACGCGGACCGGGTTTACGTGCTCGAACATGGCCGGATCGCCTGGGAGGGCGAGCCTGGCCGCTTCGCCGGCGAAGCGGGCGCGCAATACTTGTAGCCCGTCACAGCGCCTCCGTGAGAGCGATCTCCTCACCGCGCCGCTGGTCAAGGAGGACGATGGCGACGCCGCTGCCTACGATCAGAGCAATCCCGGCAAGCGCAAGGGCGTTCGGCAGGGCGCCGAAGACGAAAAAGCCCGACAGCAAGGCCCAGAGCGCGAAGCTGTAGAAGAAGGGCGCGACCGCGGCTGTCCGGCCAAGCCGATAGGCAAGCAAAAGCCCAACATGCCCGAGCGTGACGAACAAGCCGGCGAAACCGAGAAAGGCGAGGTGCCAGTCCCTTGGCGCTTGCCAGGTCTCGAAACCGAGCGACATGCCCGCCGAAACCACCATGACCATGACATTGGTCGCGAACGTCACAACCATCACCGGAATGCGCGCCGGCACGTCACGCCCGATCAGATCGCGCGCCGCGATCAACAAAGCCGACGCGAAGGCGAGCAGAGCGGCAGGCGAGATCCCGGCGGATCCCGGTTGCGCAACCAGGAGGGCGCCGGCGAAGCCGACCAGCGCAAGAGCGACACGCGCCGCCCCGACACGCTCACGAAGAACAAAAGCGACCGCCAGGATAAGAATCAGCGGCGCGGTCTGAAGGATGGCGATCACGTCCGCGATCGGCAGGCGAGCAAGGGCGACGATGTAGCAAAGCACGCTGAGCGTTTCTCCAGCGGCCCGCAGCAGTGCGCGTGGATGCGAGGCTGAAGAAATAACGCGCCAGTCCCCAAGAACGACAAGCAGCAGGCCACAGGCGATACTGGCGGCGACGCCGCGCAGGAAGAGCACCTCGAATGGCGGGAGATCGGCCGTGACCAGCTTCATGAAGCTGTCGCAAACGACGAAAGACCCGGTCCCGGCGAGCATCGCGGCGACGCCGCCGAGATTGGAGGTTCTGCGCATGAGGACGGCAGTCTAGGCCGCGCTCTTTGCCGGGAACAACCGTGCAAGCGGCCGCTCTTCGTATCGAGCGAGCTTATCCCCCGCCACGCGAGGCGGCCCTACCCGCGTAGCCGCGACCGCCTATTTGACATTGCTTCCCACCAGGACGACGCCGCCCTCGGGCAGGTCGCTGCGGACGCTGTCCGGGACCTGCCCCCCCGAGGTCTCCTTCCTCACCTGTTCCCTGATTCGAGAGTAAGCATCCTCGATGCGTAATCCCGGCGTTGGCAACACAGAAGCAAACGCCCGCGCAAATGGACTGCCTTGCCCCCCCGCGCCGTCTTCGGCGGTCTGTCCCACACGGGTCGAAAGCACAACATACGCTCCCTCGAGATTCGACGCATTGAGAGGCGTAAAGCCGCGTGATCCAAAGCCGCGGCTGGCGAGCGCGGGAATGTTGCGGCAAGCGTCGATAAATATCAGCGTCGCCCGCGCGCGGCCGATAATTGTGTTCTCGACATGGTCAAGCGGTTCCCCGCCTCCCTCCAAAGCCAGCGCCGTCTTGGCGGAAAAATTCGCCGAGGTCGCCATCAACACGTTCTCTTGACGCGCGCCGTCAGCAACAGAGAAGCCGTGCCCAGCAAAATAGAACAGCGCGATCTCGGCTCCCCTCGTCGTTTCCGCGAAGTCCGAGATCGCTTGCTCGAAGCCGTCGAGGTCGAGGTCCTTCTTCACCGTGACCGAGAAGCCGATCTTCTCAAGACTGCCCGCAACGATGCCGGCGTCGATGGGCGGATTGGTTAGCGGGGCTGCACTATAAGCCGCGTTGGCGACGATCAACGCGACACGGCGGCCGACCGGCGACAAGGGAGAAGCGGGCGACGCCAGAGGCGCGGATGGCGGCTGCTCGACCTTCGCTTCCCCGGTCTGACCAGCAGACGTGCTGCTTGATGCGGGCGCGTTTGCAGAGCCGGCTGATGCCGCTGGCGCGGCGATGACAACCTTTTCGACCGGGTTGGCGCCTTCGCGGCGCGCCGGGTCGTCCAGATTCGGCGTGGGCGTGCTGGGTGGTTTAGGAGCGGCTAGCGCCAACGTGAGGGGCGACGGCGCCGGTGCGGCGGGTTGCGGCGGGGCATGGGAGCTCAGCGCGCTGGGATCGACGGCGGTGATGCGCAGCACGCCCTTGCCGGAACTGTTGTAGTTGGCGCCCCAGATGAAACCGGCTCCGCCGCCGAGTCTGTAGACCGGTAGCCCCAGGCGCGCGGAGGCGCGCAGATCGCCGAGGGCGCCCACGAGCAGGCCGCTGTGAACGGGCGCCCCGCTGCGCAGCGCATCCATAGTCGGCCGAATCGAGAGGAGTTAGGGTGACAGCGCCCCAGGCGGCGATGACGGCGCGGCCTCCCGAGGGAAGATCGGCCGGGATGACGCGCGCCTGCTGGCCGAAATCGCGCGACAGACGTTGAATTTCGCGGTCGACGTCCCCTTGCCGAAAGAACGCCGGGTCCACGGCTTGAGTGATCTCGACCGCGGCGTTGGTCTGCGATCGGAACACCGACATCCATGTCGTCTCGGGGCCGAACTTGCGAGATTCCGCGTGGTGCGACTGGCACCAAGCAAAGCCGGGGTAGTCGTCGCTCGCGCGGCAGACGTAGCCGGCCGCGGCATCCGCCGGGGGGCCGAGCGGCGCGCCGAGCGCAAGACCATTGACGACGTAGTTTGGGTTGGGCGGCGGCGTAGCTTGGGCTGGGCGGGCTGCGTAGCTTGGGCTGGGCGGCGCCGCGTAGTTTGGGTTGGGCGCCGTTGCGTAGTTTGGGCTGGGCGGGACTGCGGTAGCGCCCTCAGTGGGCTGAGGCGCAACAGGAACTGGCGCGGCGGGAGCAGCGAAAGCGCATTCGGAAAGAATTTGGCGAGCCCTCGGATCTTCTGGTCCAATCCCGAGGTTCGCCAATTGGTTGGCTGAGACGCCGTGTCTGGCCAGACAATTGTAATCGCTGAATGGTCGAGTTTGCCAGTCGCGACGCGCCGTATCGACGATCGCTGTATTAATCAGGCCGCCGAATAAGCCGAAGAGGCCGGGAATCTCAGGAATCTGTTGTCCAGATTGCGCCGCCGAAGCCGCCCAAAAAAAGGCGACCACGCCGATCGAAACTCTTGAACGCCCGCCAATTCGTGCCATCGCCGCAACTCGCAACTGACGCAATAGCTTCAGCTAATACCCAACGAGGGGCTCACGGGTCTCAGGTTGCCGCACTTCATAACATACATCAAGCGATGAACACAGTAATCGGTTTGCGTCGAGGCGCTAAACCAAAGCCGCTCAGAACCGTCGGGCCCATCGCCAAATCGTCCATTGGCGGCGCAAGGGCGACACCTCGCCGGCCGGTTCGAACGGCTGCGCGGCGTTGCGGTCGAGTTCGATCGAGGTCGAGCCGCAAGGGCGCAAGTGGAATGAAGGCAGGCAGGATCGCCGGGGCTGAATTCTTCAGCCGACGCTCGGCCTCGGCGAGTTCATCGCGCGCCAACTTCCGCAGTTCGGCGCAGGCTGCAAGGACGCCCGAGTTGGATCGGCCGGCGGCGTACTCAGCCGCGCTGGTTCCGTGGCGGGCGGCGACATCAACTGGAATGAGCGTCGGCGCCGATCCGGCCTTGAATGGCAATTCGTTGAGCAGACGCGTCAGCGCCAACGCCATGCCGGCGGGCGCATGCGCGTCCGCGAGATCGAGATCCCTGTCCCCCTGCAGCGATCCGTGACGCCAAGCGCAGCCGCGCGCCCTCGCTCTCGTCGGCGAAAGCGCGAAAAGCCACGAGGTTGAAGTCATCCTGCGGCGCGATCTCCTGCAGCCGCGCGTCCAGCATCGCCTCGAGCCACGCCGGGGGCAGCGCGTAAGTGTCGATCGCCGCGCGAAGCGCAAGCGCGACCGGGTTGCCGGCCGCTTCGTCGCGCCGTCCCCCAGTGACAACTTCGCGCCACCAGGCAAGGCGGATCGCCGCGAGACTTGGATCGCGCGCGCGCTTGAACGCCTGACGGATCTCGTAGTCGAAGCTCGCCAAGGCGAAAAGCGCGCCGCGGACGGTTGCGTTCGCGTAGAGCGCGCCCAGCCACTGATCACGAGCATGAGCGCGGGCGAGCGCCGCGCAATGTTCGTAGGCGTCCGCCAGCGGGTCGGCGCCCGGCGGACCGGGCGCGCTCACGGCGCTGCGATCAGCGCCGCTGCGACACGCCGCCCTTCCGATTGCATGACATTGTAGACCCGAAGCGCCGCGCCGGTCGCCATCGCTTCGAAGCGCAGGCCGGCTTGACCAAGAGCGGCGCGCGACGCTTTCGGGATCGGCGCCAATCGCTCGCCCGTGCCGACGATGACAAACTCGATCGAGCCGGGGCTCTCCACACTTTCAGCGAGCAGTGGCGCGAGCACGGCCGGGTCGAGATCATCGACGCTCGTCGCCTCGATCGGCCGCACGCCGTTCGGCGTCGCCAGGATTGCGCCCGCATGCAACATGCCGGCGAAGGCAAAGACGCCTTGCCCGTACGCGGCGATCGAATGGCTGCCGGGCGCGAATGCGGGCCGCGGCGCAGCCTCGCTCACGCCTTCTCCTTCGCCTTCACGTCTTTCACATCCGCGCCGGCGTTTTCCTTTTCCCGCATCTTGTCGAAGGTGTCGGCGCGCACGCCCATGTAAATGAGCATCGGCGAGCAGATGAAGATCGACGAATAGGTGGCGACGAAAATGCCCCAGATCATCGCCGCCGAGAACGAGCGGATGACATGGCCGCCGAGGAAGAACAGCGCGAGAAGCGCGAGAAAGACGGTCGTCGCCGTCATGATGGTGCGCGGCAGGACGGCGTTGATCGACATGTCGATGATTTCGGAGGTCGACAGGCGCTTGTACTTGCGCATCACCTCGCGGATGCGGTCGAGCACGACCACCGTCTCGTTCAGCGAGTAGCCGACGATGGTGAGAATCGCGGCGATCGAAGTCTGGTTGAACTCGAGCTGGGTGACGCAGAAGAAGCCGACCGTCAGAAGCAGGTCGTGCATCGTGCCGATGATGGCGCCGACCGCGAATTGCCACTCGAAGCGGAACCACAAATAGGTGAGGACCGCGAGGATGGAGACGACCACGCCGAGCGTTCCACGCTGGACAAGCTCGGACGAGACGGTCGGCCCGACTGAATCGACGCTGCGGAACTCGTAATCGGCGCCAAAGGCGTCCTTGAGCTTCGCGATCGCAGTCTGCTGACCGGCGTCGCCGCCCGGTTGAACGCCGAGGCGCAGCAGCACGTCCGATTCGGCGCCGACCCGCTGCACTTCAACGGGCCCCACGCCCAGTCCCTCGCCCTTGGAGCGGATGTCGGCGACATTGGCGTTGCCGCTCTTGGCGCGCATGTCGACTTGAGTGCCGCCCGCAAAGTCGATGCCGAAATTCATGCCCACGAACAGGAACATGAGGACCGAGATGATCGACAGCAGCGCCGACAGCGGATAGCTCACGCGGCGGAACCGCATGAAGCCGAATTTGGTGTTCTCGGGCGCGAGCCGAAGAAGTTTCATATGCGCGTCGCCTTGATCATATCGGCAGCGTCTTCGGCCGCGCGCGGTGATACCAGAGCGCGATCATCATGCGCGTCATCGTGACCGCGGTGATGACAGACGTCAGAATGCCCAAGCCCAGCGAGACGGCGAAGCCGCGCACCGCGCCCGAGCCGAACAGATAGAGAATGAGCGCCGCCACGAACATCGTGACGTTGGAATTGATGATGGTCGCGAAGGCGCGGCGGAAGCCGGCGTCGAGCGCGGAAATAACCGAGCGGCCAAGGTGCGCCTCCTCGCGGATGCGCTCGTAGATGAGGACGTTCGAATCGACCGCCATCCCGATGGTGAAGACGATGCCGGCGATGCCGGGCAGAGTCAGCGTCGCCCCGAGCAGCACCATCGAGGCGAAGATGAAGAGAATGTGCACCGCGAGCGCGAGATCGGCGAACACGCCGAAGATGCCATAGGTCGCGATCATGTAGATGACGACCAGCGCCGCTCCGACATAGGCCGCGCGTTTCCCGGCGTCGATCGAGTCCTGGCCGAGCCCCGGTCCGACCGTGCGCTCCTCGATCACCGTGAGCTTGGCCGGCAGGGCGCCGGCGCGCAGCAGAATGGCCAGGCTCGAGGCCTCTTCAAGGCTGAAATTGCCGGTGATCTGGCCGGTGCCGCCGGTGATCGGCGAACGGATGACCGGCGCCGAGATCACCTTGCCGTCGAGCACGATGGCGAAGGGACGGCCGACGTTTGCCGAGGTGACCTGACCAAACCGCTGGCCGCCGCGCAGGTTGAAGCGGAAGCTGACGTCCGGCTCGCCGGTCTGCTGGTCGAAGCTCTGCTGCGCGTCGACCAGGTCCTCGCCGTCCACCATGACCCGCTTCTGCACCTGGATCGTCCCGCCGCCCTTCTGCATCGGCAGCGTCTCGGACTCGTTCGGCGGATCGCCGGGATCGGCGACCAGGCGGAACTCGAGCTTGGCCGTCTGGCCGATCATGTTCTTGAGCGTCGTCGTGTCCTGGCTGCCCGGCGCCTCGATCAGCACGCGGTTCGGGCCCTGTTGCTGGATGAGGGTCTCCTTGGTGCCCATCGCATTGATGCGCCGGTTGAGCACTTCGATTGATTGCCCGACCGCGTGACGCACCTTGTCAGCGATTGCGGCGTCGGTCAGCGCCAGCCGTACGCCGTCGGCGCTTTGCGTCACATCGAGCGTGCGGCCGTTTCCTCCCGCGAGCGCGCCTCCGATCGGCTGGCTCAGAGACCCAAGAAGCTCGAGCGCCTTGGCGCGCTCGGCCGGATCGGCGATGCGGACCACGACCGCGCGCGGCTCAACGCCGATGCCGCCGGATATCCCGATCTTGCCCTCACGCAGCTTCTGCCGCACGTCGTCGCGCAGCGCTTCAACCTGGCTCTTGATCACCGAGGGGGTGTCGACCTCCATCAACAGATAGGCGCCGCCTTGCAGGTCGAGGCCAAGCACGATCTGGCGCATAGGAATGAAGCTCGGGAATCGAGCAGCGAGCGCGTCGACCGCCTGAGAGGGCATAAAACTGGGCAGGATCACCAGAACCGCGGCCGCTACGAGCGCCAGGACCGAGGCTAATCTCCAATTCGCGAAACGAAGCATCAGACCTTCTATCTATGAAGAGCCCCAACGCGCGCCCAAAGTCGGGCGCGTCCACCCTCAGGGATTGGGCGCGTCCTTTTTGGCGGGCAATGACTTGGCGGGCGGCGACTTGGCGGGGGGCGTCGTGTCCTTGACCGGTTCGCCCTTCGCGCGCACTTCGGCGATGCCTGAGCGGGCGAGGCGCACGCGCACATTGGGAGCGAGCTCGAACTCGACTTCGTTGTCGTCGACCGACTTGGTGACCTTGCCGATGAGACCCCCGGTGGTCACCACGACGTCGCCGCGCCGCGCCGCCTGCACCATCTCGCGCTGCTCTTTCGCGCGCCGTTGCTGCGGCCGCCACAGAATGAAGTAGACGATCGCGATCATGGCGACGATCGGCACGAGATTACCCAGCATCTCGCTCGTCCCGAAGGACGCAGCGCTGCTGGCTTGCGCGTAGGCGGCTGTGATCAGCACGGGGACGGCAGCTCCGGCGACGCGAAAGCCGCGTCGCTCATCGAGGGGTCATGGAAAAGGCGTCGCTTATATAGCCGGGGGCCCTGTGAAAGCAACGGCCCGTGCGAGGACGAAGCAGCTTTGGCGGCGGGCGAGCTCCCTTGCCGCCTTCTCACGCCCGAGCCACACCCACAAAGCGACCTGCGGTTTGGACGCGGGATTGGAGCGGAAGAGATCGGCCCCGCGCGGTCGGAAATGGGTCAAATCCGGGAGCAGTCGCTCAGCGGTGGCTGTCCGCTATCGCGCCGCTCAGCTGCGCCGGCGTTGCCGGCTGTTCCGCACCGGGGCTCCTCTGGACGATCCGAAGACGGCCTGAGCGAAGCGGCTCCTTGGCTGCGGGGATCGCAGCCCTCGGAATAACATGGGGCGGAACCGCGCCAGGAGGCCCGCGCGTTTCCGCCCCATTCGGCCGCGACCTGATCCAATTCTCAGGGCGCGGTCGTCGTCGGCCCGCCCCAGCCCCCGGGCCGGCGAACACTAGCTATTCTGCTCAGCGCTCCGCCGCTTGAGCGCTCCGCCGTCAAGACGCGTCACCCAGCCTTAGGCGACGCGTCCGCCAGATTTTTCAGCCCTCCGTCGGCGCGTCCAAGAGCGCGCCTTCGCGGTAGAGGAAGCCAGCCAGCCCCGCGCCGATCAAGGGCGCGATGATGAAGAGCCAGAGCTGCGCGACCGCGCCCGGGTTCGAGCCCATTCCGATCAGCGCCGGCCCGATCGAGCGCGCCGGATTGACCGAGGTGCCGGTGATGTTGATGCCGACCAGATGGATGACGACCAGCGTCAGGCCGATCGCCAGGCCGCCGAAGCCCTTTGGCGCCAGCGGATGGGTCACGCCCAGGATCGTCACCAGGAACAGGAACGTCCCCACCACTTCGAACACGAACGCGGAGACCGTATTGTATTCGCCGAGGTAACCCGTGCCCCAGCCGTTCTGGCCAAGTCCGCCAGTCCAGCCTTGCGCCTTGCCGGACAGGATGAGGTAGAGCACCACCGCCCCGACGATGGCGCCGAGAACCTGGGCGATCCAGTAGCTGATCATCTGGCTTGCGCTCATCCGACCGGCGACGAAGGCGCCGAAACTCACCGCCGGATTGACGTGACAACCCGAGATCGGCCCGATGCCGTAGGCCATCGCGACGATGGCGAAGCCGAACGCGCTCGCGATCCCGAGCAGATTGATCGCCGTCGGACCTGCCGGCGCCAACCCTCCAATCGCCGCCGCGCCGCAGCCAAAGAACACCAGCGCGAACGTACCCACAAATTCCGCTACTTGCTTATTCACTTGCTTTTCCCTCCAAAATCTCAGTCACAACCACTTCGCCGGACGTTTGGCCGGCGAGTCCCATCTGTTCCGCTTCCCGATCATCGGGCGCGATCCCTCTTCGCAACTCAAGTTCCACCGCAACTGCGGCCCAGAACGCGAATTGCTTCCGGGACCGCGCTTGTCGGGCGCGTTTCTGTTCAAGGCCCGCAAGCTTGCGGGCCTTCGCTTCGCCATGCCGATGGCAAAGCAGTTCAGCCGTCTGGGGCGCATCGCGACGACGTGGCGTCAGGCTCGGCTTGACGATCTTGGGTGCAGACCGGATGAGCTGCGCAGCCACGACGAGGTCCGCGATCGGCTGTGGCGGGGGGTGTCCTGCAAGACGTGCGGACGCGCCCGCAGGACTCATGTCCATCTCAGTTGTCGCTGTTCTGCCCGGCGTTCTGGAGCTTCTCGAGCGCGTCGCCGACCGAAAAGCTTCCAGGCTTCTGACGCGGGGGAAATTCCTTCAGGGTCTGGATTTCCTTCGCCACGATCGCCTGCGCCGGCGCCATCACGAACATGCGCTCGACGTACCATTTCTCCCACTCACCCGATTCGATGTTCGCCTTCTCGAACGGATCGGAGCGGAGGTTGAAGAGGAGCGGCGCGCGGAGCGGCGTGAGAGGATATTGCCACACCTTTAGGCCCTCGTGTTCCTGCTCGAGGAAGACGACCTTCCACTGATCGTAGCGCAGGCCCGCCAAGATCGCCGTCGTCGGTCCAGTAGAAGAACTCCCGGCGCTTGTCGTCGCCGCCGCAGAGCAGATCATGCTGGTCGTAGCCGTCGAGATGGACCTTGAAGGTCTTTCCGTTGGCGTCGTAGCCGTTCAAGAGCTTCGCGGTGATGTCCGGTTGTCCGGCCGCAGCCATCAGGGTCGGAACCCAGTCCTCGGACGAGAAGATGCCGTTCACTTCGGTCTGCGGCTTCACGACATCGGGCCAGCGGATGACCGCGGGCACGCGGTAGCCGCCCTCCCAGTTGCTAGTTCTTCTCGCTGCGGAACGGCGTCGTGCCGCCATCCGGCCAGGAGAACGCCTCCGCGCCATTGTCGGTCGTGTAGATGACGATGGTGTTCTTCGCGATGCCGAGGTCGTCGAGCTTCTTCAGAAGCTGCCCGACCTGGCCGTCATGCTCGACCATGCCGTCGGGATAGGTGCCGAGCCCCGTCACGCCCTGCGATTCGGGCTTGAGATGCGTGAAAATATGCATCCGCGTCGAATTGAACCAGACGAAGAACGGCTTCTTGGCGTCATGCGCCCGGTCCATGAAATTGAGCGAAGCGCCGAGGAATTCCTCGTCCGCCGTCTCCATGCGCTTCTTCGTCAGCGGGCCCGTGTCCTCGCATTTCTGCTTGCCCCACGGCCCGAAGCGCGGGTCGTCGCCGGGGGTCTCCGTGTCGGTCGCGATGCATTTCATCACGCCGCGCGGGCCGAAGCGCGCCTTGAATTCCGGGTTCTTCGGATAGTCCGGGTTCTCCGGCTCTTCTTCCGCGTTCAGGTGATAGAGATTGCCGAAGAACTCGTCGAAGCCGTGCACGGTCGGCAGGAATTCGTTGCGGTCGCCGAGGTGGTTCTTGCCGAACTGGCCGGTCATGTAGCCTTCCGGCTTCAGAAGTTCGGCGAGCGTCGGATCCTTGTCGGAGAGGCCTTCCTTGGCTGAGGGGAGGCCGACCTTCAGGAGGCCGGTCCGGATCGGGCTCTGGCCGGTGATGAAGGCCGCGCGTCCCGCGGTGCAGGATTGCTGGGCGTAATAATCGGTGAAAAGCGCGCCTTCCTTGGCGATGCGGTCGATGTTGGGCGTGCGATAGCCCATCATGCCACGGTTATAGGCGCTGATGTTCCAGTAGCCGACGTCGTCGCCCATGATGACGAGGATGTTGGGTTTTTCGGCAGTTTGAGCCTGCGCCGGCAGCTCAAAGGGCAAAACGCTCAACCCGAGCGTCATCAACGCAGTCGTTTTCCAACCCATCCCAGCCCCCGCTTGTTCACCCCGACAACATTTGCAGGGTGCGTTTTTCGGCGCGGCTGATATGTTATCGAGTTAACACTGTCCAATACCATTTATGGTAACGTCCCGATAACTGAAAGGTATCATGCACTCCGTCCGTCAGTTCGAATTGGTAAAGGCTCTCGCCACTTACCGGCACTTCGGCCGCGCCGCAGCGGCGCTCGGGGTGTCGCAGCCGGCTCTGACCCGCAGCTTGAAACATTTGGAAGATGTTCTCGGCGTCCCGCTGTTTGACCGACAGGGCGTAACGCCGACCGTCTTTGGCGAGCTCATGCTGAATCACGGCGAGCCGGTGATCAAAGGCTTCGCCGATCTCCTGCGCGAGATCGATTTGGCCAAAGGCCTGGAGATCGGCGAGTTCAGCGTCTCCGCCGGGCCCTATCCCGCCGAAATTTCGGGACAGCGCGCGATCGGCATGCTTTCCGCGCAGCATCCCCGGCTGTTTGTCGAGCTGAAGCTCTTCAACTGGACGAAAATCGTCAATCAGGTGTTGAAGGAGCGCATCGACCTCGGCTTCGCCGACCTCTCCGAGGCGGCCGAAAACCCGGAATTGGAAACAGAGCCGGTCCGAAGCTCCCAGTTGAATTTCTTTTGCGCCGCCACGCACCCATTGGCTGGGCGCAACAGCTTGACGCTCGAGAACCTCTGCGAGTTTCCATGGGTGGGTCCGACCATCACGGACCGGATGCGACGATTTCTTCCCGAGGGCGATTTGCCCTGCGGCGTGTTTGATGCGGTAAAGAATCGATTCTTGCCGCGAATCTTGATCGGAAACTTCACCGCCGCCAAACATATCGTTCTCGCCGGTCAGGGGATTGGAGCCGCGCTGCCGTTCCAGCTCAAGCGTGAGATTGACGATGGCGATTGTGTGCTGCTGCCGATCGAATTGCCCTGGCTGAGCCTGAACTACGGCTTCATCTCCAAACGCGGCCGAACGCACTCGCCGGCCGCCAAGGCGTTCATGGACAACGTCAGGCAAATTGAAAAAGGATTGCCGGCCTGAATGAAGCGGGCGCTCGCCCCCGCAATTAAGCGGCCGCGCGCCACTCGACCTTGCCAGAGCGCGCGCGCCGCGCGAAAAGCGCGCCCATGCTGCATCTCAGCGCCCTCACATATCGGCTCGGCGAGCGCCTGCTGATCGACAACGCTAGCGCTGCGCTGCCTTCGGGCGCGCATGTCGGGCTCGTGGGGCGCAACGGCGCCGGCAAGACCACGCTGTTCCGGATTATCCGCGGCGAGCTTGCGCCCGAGAGCGGCGCGGTCATCGTCCCCAAGGGCGCCCGGGTCGGCAGCGTCGAGCAGGAGGCTCCGGCCGGCGCTGAAAGCCTCGTCGGCTTCGTGCTCTCCGCCGACGTCGAGCGCGAGGCGCTGATGGCCGAAGCAGAAACCGCGAGCGAGCCCGAGCGCATCGCGGAGATCCACACGCGTCTCGTCGACATAGAAGCGCATAACGCCCCGGCGCGGGCAGCGCGGATCCTCAAAGGGCTCGGCTTCGACGAAGCCGCGCAAGCCCGCTCGCTCGGAGAATTTTCCGGCGGCTGGCGGATGCGCGTGGCGCTAGCCGCAGTGCTGTTCTCCGAGCCCGACCTCCTGCTGCTCGACGAGCCGACCAACTATCTCGACCTCGAAGGCGTGCTTGTGGCTCACCGACTATCTGAAGACCTGCCCGGCGACGATTCTCGTCATCAGCCACGACCGCGATCTGCTCGACGACGTCGCGCAACAGATTCTCCACCTCGACCGCGGCAAGCTCACCTTATGGACCGGCGGCTACTCGAGCTTCGAACGCCAGCGCCGCGAGCAGCAGATCCTTGCAGGCAAGGCGGCCAAAAAGCAGGAGGAGAAGCGCGCCCATCTGCAGGCTTTCGTCGATCGCTTTCGCGCCAAGGCGTCGAAGGCGGTGCAGGCCCAGTCGCGACTGAAAATGCTGGCCAAGATGGAGCCGGTATCGGCGGTGGTCGATGAGAGCGTGCAGCCGTTCAAGTGGCCGCCGATCACCAAGCGCCTGAGCCCGCCGATCGTGACCATGGACAAGGTCAGCGCCGGCTACGACGGCCGCGCTGTCATCGCGCGCATCGACCTCTCGCTTGCCGACGACGACCGCATCGGCCTCCTTGGCCAGAACGGCAACGGCAAGTCGACCTTCGCGAAGCTCATCGCCGGACGGCTTGAGCCGTTGGCGGGTAAGATGACGCGCGCGAACCGACTTCAGGTCGGCTATTTCGCCCAGCATCAGATCGACGAGCTCGAGCCTGGCGGCAGCGTCTACGACCATGTCGCCGAGCGCATGCGCGGAGAGGCCGTATCGAAAATCCGCGGCCGCGCGGCGATGATCGGCTTCTCCGGCGCACGGGCCGACACCAAAGTCGATTCCCTGTCCGGTGGCGAGAAGGCGCGCCTCATGATGGGTCTCGCCGCGTTCGACGGACCGCAGCTTCTCATCCTCGACGAGCCGACCAACCATCTCGACATCGACAGTCGCGGCGAATTGATCGAGGCCATCAACGACTATGAAGGCGCCTGCATTCTGGTCTCGCACGACCGGCGCCTGCTCGAGGCTTGCGTCGACCGGCTGTGGCTGGCGGCGAACGGAACGGTCAAGCCGTTCGAGGGCGACCTTGCCGACTACAGCCGTTTTGTGCTGAGCGGCGCCGAACCGCAACAAAGACGCAAGCGTGAGTTCGAGGCGCTGCCGTCCTCAACAAAACCCAGGCGCGAGCCTCAGCCCGTCAAGCGCGAGATCGCCGCGCTCGAAGAGAAGATGAACCGTTTCCAAGACCTCCTGCGCCGTGTCGACGAAGCGCTGACGCAAGCGAGCGCGCGCGGCGGCGATGCGGTCAAGATGGCTGATCTCGCGGCGAAGCGAGCCGAGCTCGAGCGCGCGATAGTCGCAACCGAACAGGCGTGGTTCGAACTGACGGCGGAGGCCGAACAGTTATGACGGCGGCGGCGCTACGAGGGCTGGCGGCCGCGCTCTTATTGCTGCTCACGACAGGCCTCGCGTCCGCCGCCGAGCCCGGCGCCCTGGCCGGACAGCTTCGTCGGCCGACTCGAAGCGCTTGCTCTTATCGAAAGTCTCAACGCCGATCTTCTCGCCCACGACAGCGCGACGCTGACCATCGAGCGCTGGTGCGCCGATCACCGGCTGGCCGATCCGCCGCGCATCGTCGCTGAGCGGGTGAGTGGAGCAGACAAACCGGCGAGCGAGGAGGTGCGGGAGGCGCTCGACGTCAAGCCGGACGAGCCGCTCGGCTATCGGCGCGTTCGGCTCAAGTGCGGCGATCATGTGCTCTCCGAGGCCGACAATTGGTACGTCCTGGCGCGTCTCACGCCCGAGATGAACCATGTGCTCGAGACCACCGACACGCCGTTCGGCAAGGCCGTGGCCGCGCTCCACTTCCGCCGCCATACGCTATCGGCGGACTTGTTGTGGCGGCCGCTGCCGAAGGGCTGGGAGATGGGCGCGACGCCCGCTCCGCAAGAAGCCGGCGCGCTTGCGATTCCCGACCACGTGCTCGAGCATCGCGCGGTGCTGTCGACGCCGGACGGCGAGCCGTTCAGCGAGGTCGTCGAAACCTATACCGGCGAAGTGCTGGCCTTTCCGCCGCCGAGATAAGCAGGTAGTCGGATGCTTATGCTGGTCGCATAATTGGATTGGAAGGAAAGCGAGCCGTCATTGCGAGCGGAGCGAAGCAACCTAGGGGAACGTAGGCGCTGACGACTCCTGGAGAAGCAACGCGCCTAGGAAACTCGGGAGCGACCCATGGACAAATCTTCGTCACCAAGCGACCGCGTCACAATCGAGATCGCCGACGGAATCGCCGAGGTCACGCTCAATCGCCCCGACAAGCTCAACGCGCTCGATCCCGCGATGTTCGAGGCGATCATCGCCGCCGGCGAACGAGTCAGCCGGACGGCGGGCTTGCGCGCCGTCGTGCTTGCCGGCGCCGGCAAAGGCTTTTGCGCCGGCCTCGACAAGGAGACATTCGCTTCACTTGTGGCGAAGGGCGCGCCGGCGCTCGGCGATCTCACGAAACGTACGCATGGGATCGCCAACGCCTTCCAGCAGGCGGCTTATGTCTGGCGCACGCTTCCCGTTCCGGTCATTGCGGCGATCCATGGGGTCGCGCTCGGCGGCGGCTTCCAGATCGCGCTCGGCGCCGACATCCGCTATGTCGCGCCGGACGCGCGCCTCGCGATCCTGGAAATCAAATGGGGCATCGTTCCCGACATGGGCGGGATTGCGCTCATGCGCGAACTCGCCCGCTCCGATGTGATCCGCGAGCTCGCCATGACCGGGCGCGTTTTCTCCGGCGCGGAGGCCTTGACTTACGGCTTCGCCACCAGCCTGCACGCCGACCCGCTCGCCGCCGCCCGCTCGACCGCCAAGGAGATCGCCGCCCGCAACCCGGAGGCGGTGCGCGCGATGAAGCGGCTCTTGAACTCAGCCAGCGACGCCGACTCGGCGGCGATCCTTCTCGCCGAATCGAAGGAACAAGCGGCGCTGATCGGCTCGCCGAATCAGATCGAGGCGGTGCGGGCGGGGATGGAGGGAAGACCGGGACGGTTCGCCGACGCTGGATAGACAAGCGCGCTGGGGTTCAGGCCTCATATTGTTCGTCGGCGACCTTGTCCATCCAATTGGTCGGCGCTTCGTTTATGGCGACATGGGTCATGGCGGCGGTCGACGAGGCGCCGTGCCAGTGTTTCTCGCCCGCCGAGATCAAGACGACGTCGCCAGGACGAATCTCCTCGATCGGTCCCCCCTCTCTCTGAACGCGACCCGAGCCGGCGGTGACGATAAGAATCTGGCCCTTTGGATGGGTATGCCACGCAGTCCGAGCGCGGGGCTCGAAAGTGACGACTCTCCAATCCGCCCCCGTGGCCGGAGTTGGCGCAATCGGCCGATCGATGTGCACGGCGCCGGTGAAATTCGTGGCCGGTCCGGTCTCGCTCGAAACTTTTCGCTTGATGTCCACGCACTGTTCTCCGTTGTCGACGAGCCGGCCGGGCACGCTCGCTGCCGGGCAATCTAAGCGCGCCTAAGCGTCGCGACTAGGCGCAATAATGTCGTGGACTTGGCGCACCACGCCCGGGGCTCGAACGCCTCGCCATTCACGCCACACTTTCCTCGTGCGCCCGAACCGCGTACCGATGAACGCGCGTTTTGCGAGCGCGGTCATAGAACGCCAAGCGGGAGAGGAAACCTCAATGTTCGTCGACAACCTCTTTGCGGGCAAAAAAATCCTCGTCACCGGCGGCGGCACTGGGCTCGGCAGGGCGATGGCAGAGCGGTTCCTCGGCCTCGGCGCCGAAATCGCCATCTGCGGCCGCCGCAAGGGCGTCTGCGACGTGACCGCCGAGGAGCTCATGAAAGCGCATGGCGGGCGCGTCTCGAGCTACGGCGTCGACATTCGCGACGCCGCCGCAGTCGAGGCGATGGTCGAGGAGATTTTCCGCGACGGCCCGCTCACCGGCCTCGTCAACAACGCGGCCGGCAATTTCATCTCCCGCACCGAGGACCTGTCATCGCGCGGGTTCGACGCCATCGCCAATATCGTCATGCATGGCACCTTCTATGTGACGCAGGCGGTCGGCAAGCGCTGGATCTCAGCCAAGCAGAAAGGCAGCGTGGTCTCGATCGCCGTGACATGGGTGCGCAACGGCGGCCCGTTCGTCGTGCCCTCGGCGATGAGCAAGGCGGCGATCCAGGCGATGACCATGTCGCTCGCGCAGGAATGGGGCCGCCATGGCATTCGCCTCAACGCCATCGCGCCAGGCGAAATCCCGACCGAGGGCATGAGCAAGCGGCTCATGCCCGGCGCCGAGCCGGGCGCCTCCGCCGCGCGCAATCCGATGGGTCGCGTCGGCCGGATGGAGGAATTGCAGAACCTCGCGACGTTCCTGATGTCGGATGGCTGCGAGTGGCTGAGCGGCGAGACGATCGTGATGGACGGCGCGGAGGCCATGGCGACCGGAGGCAATTTCTATGAATTGCGCCGCTGGGGCGACACGGAATGGAAAGCGGCGCGCGATGCGATCCAGGCGTTGAACGCCCGCGACAAGGCGGCGCGCGGCTGAGGAGGCGGGATCATGACGGGCGCGAGCAAAATGCGGAGTTACAAGCTCACCCAGTTCGGGGCGCCGCTGAGCGAGGTCATCGAATCGCCGCCAGCGCCGAAGGGCGCGCAGGTGCTTTTGCGGGTCAGCGCCTGCGGCGTCTGCCACAGCGATCTGCATATCGCCGACGGCTATTTGGATCTCGGGCAGGGCCAGAAGCTCGACCTTACGCCAGCCGTGAAGCTGCCGCGCATCCTCGGCCACGAGATCGCAGGCGTCGTCGAAGACCTCGGGCCGGACGCCTCGGGCGTGAAGGTCGGCGACCGTCGGGCCATCTATGCCTGGGGCGGATGCGGGCGCTGCGCGCAATGCCAGGCGGGGCATGAGAATCTATGCGCCAAGCCGCGCAGCCTCAGCGTCCATGCCGACGGCGGCTTCAGCAACTACGTCCTGGTCGATCATCCAAGGTACCTGGTCGAATATGAACCCTTGGCGGCGCCGTTCGCGGCGACCCTCGGGTGTTCCGGTCTCACAGCGTTTAGCGCCTTGAAAAAGGCTGCGCCCGTCAACGCGGAGAATCCACTCTTGATTATTGGCGCGGGTGGTCTTGGCCTTGCTGCAGTCAGCTTATGTCATGCGCTCTATGGAGCAGGTCCGATCGTCGCCGACGTCGACGCGACAAAGCGGCAGGCGGCGCTCGAGGCCGGCGCCTCGGCCGTCATGGATCCGGCCGATCCCGGAGCGCGCAAGAGCTTGCTTGCCGACACTGGCGGAATGTTCTCGGCGATCGATTTTGTCGGGTCGGAGAAAAGCGCCGGCTTTGGTCTATCCGTGCTGCGCAAGGGCGGACGGATGTTCGTGGTCGGCCTGTTTGGCGGGTCGCTCGCCATTTCGCTGCCCACCTTGCCGAGTCGAGCCATCAGCATCATTGGCGTGTTCACGGGGACACTGCCTGAGTTTCGGGAACTCATGGCGCTGGCGCGCGAAGGCAAGGTCAAGCCGGCGCCGATTGAGACGAGACCGCTCGAGACGGCGCAACAATCGCTGGACGACCTGCGCGCCGGTCGCGTGCGCGGCCGCGTGGTCCTGACGGCGTGAACGCCGGCGTGGCATCGCGCAGCGCTCCGATCCTGGCGATCATCCCGCCGCCGGTTCAATTCGCGTTGACGTTTCTGGTCGGGGTCGGACTCGATCGGCTCATGCCCTGGCGGCCGGCTTGGATGGCGATCAGCGGCGTGCGTTGGGCGGGCTTGGCGCTGACCGTCGCAGGCTGTTCGCTCGCCGTGGCCGCGGCCGGGCGGTTCGTGCTCCGGGGCACGACGCTTCATCCGACGGGACAGCCGGCGCGCCTCGTCGTCAGCGGCGCGCACGCATGGTCGCGCAATCCGATGTATCTGTCCTTGACAATCGTCTACGTCGCCTTGGCGCTTGCGCTCGGGAGAGCCTGGCCGTTGGTCCTGGCGGTTCTCCCGTGGGCTTCGATGAACTGGGCGGTCATTCCGTTCGAGGAGGCTCGCCTGCGCGAAACCTTCGGCCAGGACTACGTCGATTATTGCCGAAGGGTTCGGCGCTGGATTTGACCCTCCGTTAGAGGAAGCGCACGTCGTCCGGCGCTCGATCGAAGCGATCGTGGCGACCGTCGACATAGCTGATCGGCGCGGCGGCAAGCTCCTCGGGATCAAGGTCGTCGAGCAACGAAACCTGGACGGCGTAAAAGGCGCCGCCCATTGCCTCAAGCTCGCCCCGACCCGGCATTCGGATTCCGCATGTCTTGCAAAAGTGAAATTGGACGGTCGGCTTTGCGCGTCCCGGCGGCGTCCACTGATATTCAGCCTGACAGTCCTCGCCTTGGGTGAGGCGAAAGCGAGCAGCCGGCGTTGGAATGAGCCAGGAGCGCGCTTTGGTGCAGCTCGTGCAGTTGCACTTGAACGTTCCCTCGGCGAAATCGAGTTCGGCTTGAAAGCGAACGGCGCCGCAATGGCAGCTTCCGGAGTAAGTCTTCATCGACACGGGATGAGCCCTCAGAGTGGTTAAGACTCCCAATTACGAATGAGGCGCGCGCCGAGATACGTCCGAATCAAACTTTTTTGCGCACGCTCCCTCCGCAGCTTCGCTGCGAGCCGCCTAAGCCGGCATGAGCGTGAGGGAAGCCGTCTCCAAGATCCACGAACACTTGATGTAATCGGTAATGCTGACAACCTGGCCCCCGGCAATTCCGATACGAATCGCCGAAAACGGAACCGGACCCTCTGAGTCGTCGCGCAGAATGACGACGACGGCTTCTCCGTCGACCTCTCCGAGCGCCATGCGCCAGGAGACAATGGGGCGCTCGTATTCAACAAAGTACGGCGAGTCAGCCAAGCGTCCGGCGAAGCAATCGGCGACCGTCAACCGTGCGTCGGCGCTCGCGAGGTCGCGCACGCCTTGCCAATCGCGCCGGTTGAAGCGGTCGACATAGAGGCGAAGAAGCGCCAATTCCGCTTCGCTCGCCTTCCGCTTAGCGGAGCGCGCATCGGTTAGCGTCGCCAGCTTGCCGCGGCCGCGGTTCAAGGCCGCTTTGACGCCGCCGGTCGTCGATTCCACGAGGTCGGCGATCTCTTCGAGCGAATAGTCGAAGACGTCCTTGAGGAGAACGCACGCTCTTTCTTTCGGCGGAAGCGCGATGACCAGCCGTTCGATCGCGCGGTCGATCGCCTTGCCCGTGGCCTCCGGCGGGTCAACCCACGCGAGGGGCTCCGCCGCCGCCTCGGCCTCCCGTCGCGCCTGTCGCCGGCGTAGGAAATCGATACAGCGATTATGCGCAATCCTCAGGAGCCACGGGCCGAGCGGACGGGCCGCATCAAAGGAGCCGAGCTTGAGGTAGGCCTCGAAAATCGCCTCCTGCATCACGTCTTCGCCGTCTAAAGCCGAGCCGGTCATGCGCGTGCAATAGCGGTGCATGCGCGGACGAAAGCTTGCGATGCTCTCGATGAAGGCGAGCCGTCGCGGCTCGAAAAGGCCCGCTTCTTCGGCGCCCGCCTCGTCAGCAGCCTCAAGGCTCATGACGTCTTTTCTCCGGGGATTCACCATTGCGGCGCGCCGCGCGCGGCCTCGGCGAGCGAGGCCGCGAGATAGGGCGCGAACGATCGCCAGACTTCGACATGGAAGGCGCCCTCTGCGCGGCGCCAGAGCACGATCTCCACTTTGTCGAACAGGGTCCGGGTCGCGAAGCCGACCGGGAAGGCCTTAAGGTCAAGATCAAGCGGGCAGCCGGCGTTGAGGACGCGCGCCGCGGCCGGACCGCTGGCGATGAGGCCGATCTGGCGATGCGAGACGTCGACAAGGCTATGCGCGGTTCCGTCGAGAACGGACTCCAGCACGTCGCCTATGGCCGCGGCGTCGGCGCTGTCCGCGATCAACAGCCATTCGTCCGGGCCGAGCCACAGCGCCGCGCGCCCTGCGCCCTCGCCCGCCGGACCGAGCCGCGTAGGCAACTCGGCGCCGAACGCCATCCCGCAGGCGACGCGCACCGCCTCGCCCCCGCGCAGAATGAAGCGCCCGGTCGGCGGCGCCTCCGCCAGCGCGAATCGCGGCCCTGCAGGAAGAGCAAGACCCTCAAGCGGCGAGCGGGGCTCAAGCGCAGCGTCAGCCATTGAGCCGCGCTCCCGCTTTGTCATAGAAAACCGGGCCCACGACCGTCACGCTGACGGCGCCGCCGGGCATCGGGACATGGAGCTTCGAGCCCATTCGCGACCGCCCCGCGGCGACAAGCGCGAGCGCAATTGGACGGCCCACGGCCTCGCTACGGTAGGACGACGTGACATGGCCGAGCGCGGAGGAGCCGATCGGCGGGCTCGCGCTTTCCGTCACCTGCGCGCCCTCTTCGAGCGCGATCGCCGGGTTGTCGGTCAGAAGCCCGACGAGCTGCTTGCGGTTGGCCGCCAGCATATCGGGGCGCGTGAGCGACCGCTTGCCGACGAAATCCTTCTTCGTCTTTCCGATCATCCCGTCGAGGCCAAGGTCGGCGAGCGTCACCGTGCCGTCGGTCTCCTGACCGACGATGACATAGCCCTTCTCGGCCCGCATCACATGCATCGCCTCGGTTCCGTAGGCGCAGCCGCCGTGCTTTTGAACCTCGCGCCACGCGGCCTCCCAGACGGCGCGGCCGAAATGCGAGGGCACGTTGATCTCGTAGCCGAGTTCGCCGGTGAAGCTCACCCGCATGAGCCGCGCCGGAACGCCGCAGACGCGCGCCTCGCGCAGGCTCATATGCGGAAAGGCGTCGCCGGCGAGATCGACGCCCTCGATAAGGGGCGCGATTGTCTCCCGCGCGCGTGGTCCCTGCACGGCGATCGTCGCCCATTGTTCGGTGGTCGACGTGAGCCAGACCCTGAGATCGGTAAACTCGGTCTGAAGATAATCTTCCATATGCGCGAGCACGCGCGGCGCGCCGCCGGTCGTCGTCGTCACGTGGAAGCGGTCAGGTTTCAAGCGCGCGATCACGCCGTCGTCCATGAGGAAACCGGCCTCGCTCAGCATGAGGCCGTAGCGGCAGCGGCCGACCTCGAGCTTCTGGAAGGCGTTGGCGTACATGCGTTCGAGAAACGTCGCCGCGTCGGGGCCGACGACTTCGATCTTGCCGAGCGTGGTGGCGTCGAACAGCCCGACGCTGGCGCGGGTCGTGCGGCATTCGCGCGCGACGGCGTCGTGCATCGATTCGCCGGCGCGTGGAAAATACCAGGCGCGTTTCCATAGGCCCACATCTTCGAACGCGGCGCCGTTTTCGGCAGCCCAGTCGTGAATGGGCGTGCGGCGGATGGGATCGAACAGGTCGCCGCGCGCAGGGCCGGCGAATGCGCCGAAGGTCACCGGCGTATAGGGCGGGCGGAAGGTGGTGAGGCCCACCTCGGGGATCGGCTTCTTGAGCTCGGCGGCGGCGATGCCGAGCGCGTTCATGTTCGAAAGCTTGCCCTGGTCGGTCGCCATGCCGGTGGTGGTGTAGCGCTTGATGTGCTCGATCGAGCGCATGCCCTCCTGGACCGCCAAGCTCACATCCTTGGCGCAAACGTCGTTCTGGAAATCGACGAACGCCTTCGCGCGACGATCGGTGTGAACGGCCGGCGGGCTGACATGCGCGGCGCCGAAGGCGGGAAGATCGTCGCTGACAGCGTAGGTCCGCGCCTCCGGCGCGGCGAACCCGGCCGCCGTCGCCGCCGCGCGCCCAGCCGCATCGCCTTCGGCGAGCGCGCCCGCAAGATCGAAGGTCGCGTTGCAGGCGCCGGCCGACCGCTCGCGCTGCGCCGAGGCTCCTGGCTTGAAAAGCTGCAACGCTTCGTCGAAGACGAGCTTGCCGCGCGACTGCGAGAAGAGATGGACCGAGGGCGTCCATCCGCCCGACATGATGAGCGCGTCGCAGGCGACTTTTCGCTCTCCGCCACGATGCTTGATGCGAACCGCGCTGACCCGCAAGCGGCCGTCAGCGCCGAGGATCTCGGCGCCGGCGATGACCTCGATGCCCGCGGCTCGCGCGGCCTCCGCCAGCGGTCCCTTGGCTTCGGAGCGCAGATCGGCGATCAGCGCGACGCCGACGCCCGCTTTCTTGAGGTCGAGCGCGGCGCGGTAGGCGCTGTCGTGCGCGGTCGCGACAACGACGCGGTCGCCGACCTTGGCGCCATATTGAAGGCAATAGCGTCGCGCGGAATCGGCGAGCATCACCGCCGGGCGGTCATTGTTCGGAAAGACGAGCGGACGCTCGATCGCGCCGGTGGCGAGCACGACCTCACGCGCGCGCATCTGCCAGAGGCGCTCACGCGGCAAGTCGGGATCGGCGAGGAGGTCGGCTTCGGCGATGCGCTCGTTGAGCCCGAGGAAATTCTGCGCGTAATAGCCGAAGGCCTGAGTGCGCGTCATCAACCGCACATTGGGCGCGGATCGCAACGCGGCGACCGTGTCCTCGAGCCATTTCAGCGCGCTTTTTCCCTCGATCTCGGCCTCAGCCTCGGCGAGGAGCGAGCCGCCAAGCGCAGGATTTTCGTCGCAGACGACGACCCGCGCGCCGCTTTGGCTCGCGGCGAGCGCGGCGGCGAGGCCCGCTGGACCCGCGCCAACAATCAGCACGTCGCAATGGTCGAAGGTGCGCTGATAGCGGTCCGGGTCGGCATCGCGCGGGGGCATGCCAAGGCCCGCGGCGCGGCGGATCATCGGCTCATAGACGCGGGTCCAGGCCCAGTTCTTGCCGAGCAGATTCGGGCCCATGAAGGTCTTGTAGTAGAAGCCGGCGCCGAACAGAGGCGAGAAGAGATCGTTGACGGCGCCGAGGTCGAATTTGAGCGACGGCCAGCGATTCTGGCTCGAAGCGCGCAGTCCGTCATAAAGCTCGATCTGGGTCGCGCGCAGGTTCGGCGTCACGCGGCCCGCCTCGCGCACAAGGGTCACCAGGGCGTTCGGCTCCTCGGCGCCTGCGCTGAGGATCCCCCGCGGCCGGTGATACTTGAACGAGCGCCCGACCAGGTGAATCCCGTTGGCGATCAGCGCGGAGGCAAGCGTGTCGCCGGCGTAGCCCTGATAATCGAGACCGTCGAAAGTGAAGACGAGAGGCCGCGAACGGTCAATCGAACCGACGCCTGCGAGACGAAATGGCTGGCTCATTCGCGCCGCTCGGCGCGTTCGCCTGCGGTGTCCGGACGCGGCTCGCCCGCTTTGTAGACCGCAAGGATCTTGTCGCTCAATGTGTCGCGCAGGCAATTGAAGAAGCGCCCGCAACCGAACGCGTGACGCCAGCGTTCGGCGAGCACGCCCTTCGGATTGGAGCGGAAATAAAGGAAGTTCGCCCAATCCTCATCGCTCAGCGTGCTCGGATCGGCGGCCCGCGCAATATGCGCTTCGCCGCCGTAAGCGAACTCGATCTCCGGGCGCGCCATGCCGCAATAGGGGCAATCGATCAGCAGCATGAGGACGACCCGCGCGCGAATTTCGACCGACCCACGGCAGCCCTCACCCCGGCCCTCTCCCCGGGGGAGAGGGGGAGCGTCGGCGCAGACAACCCCTTCTCCCCCGGGGAGAAGGTGGCCGGCGTGAGCCGGCCGGATGAGGGTACGCGCGCCAGGCAGGTCAAGATCATCTTGCCGCTCAATGCGCGACAGCCGCTGCGGCGGCTTCGTCGATGAGCCGGCCGGAGCGAAAGCGTTGAAGCGTGAAGGGCGCGGCGAGCGGATGCGGTTCGCCTCGAGCGATCGTATGCGCGAAGACATGGCCCGAGCCGGGCGTCGCCTTGAAACCGCCGGTGCCCCAACCGCAATTGACGAACAGCCCCGGAACCGGCGTCTTCGCGATGATCGGCGAACGGTCTGGGGTGACGTCGACGATGCCGCCCCAGTTGCGCAACATGCGCATGCGGCGCACCGTCGGGAAGAGCTCGCAGATCGCCTCGAGCGTGTGGTTGGCGATGTGCAGCCCGCCGGTTTGCGAATAGGACATGTAGGCGTCGGTGCCGGCGCCGATGACGAGCTCGCCCTTGTCCGATTGCGACATATAGGCGTGGATCGTGTTCGACATCACCACGCACGGCATCATCGGCTTGACCGGCTCGGACACCAGGGCTTGCAGCGGGTAGCTCTCGAGCGGCATGCGGACGCCGGCCATCGCCATCACCACCGATGTATGGCCTGCGGCGACGACTCCAACTTTCTTCGTCGCGATCGGCCCTCTGCGTCGTCTCGACGCCCGAGACGGCGCCGGAAGCGTCTCGGCGTATCCCGGTCGCCTCGCAATTCTGGATGATGTCGACGCCCCGCGCCGACGCTGCGCGCGCATAGCCCCAGGCGACGGCGTCATGCCGCGCTGTGCCGCCGCGCCGCTGCAGCGCCGCGCCGACCACCGGATAGCGGACGTCGCGCGCGATGTTGAGGATCGGGCAGAAGGCCTTGGCCTCTTCGGGCGTCAGCCATTCGTTGTCGACGCCGGCCAGACGATTGGCGTGCACGTGACGTTTGCCCACCTGAACGTCATGCGTATTGTGCGCCAGCATCAGGACGCCGCGCGGCGAATACATCACATTGTAGTTGAGCTCCTGAGACAGGCCCTCCCACAGCTTCACCGCGTGCTCATAGAGCGCTGCCGATTCCTCCCAGAGATAATTGGAGCGGATGATCGTGGTGTTGCGGCCGGTATTGCCGCCGCCGAGCCAGCCCTTCTCCAATACGGCGACGTTGCTGAGGCCATGCTCCTTGGCGAGGTAATAGGCGGTCGCGAGCCCATGCCCGCCGGCGCCGATGATGACGGCGTCATAGGCCGCCTTCGGCTCAGGGTTGCGCCATTGCTCCGGCCAGCCGGAATTGTGCTTGAGCGCCTGCAACGCGACATTGACAAAGGAAAATCGCACTTAACGCGCCTTTGGTGATTGCGGCGCGAGGTTTGCCCGCTTGTGGCCGCGATTGCGAGAATAATTTCCCTGCGGCGGCGAAACTTTGTTGTTGGGCCGTATCGCCGCCAGGGCCGTCGGTCCGTGGACGGCGGCAGCGCTCCAGCGATGATCCAATCCCTGCCGCCCCGGGGGTTCCTCGCGAGGGGAATCCCGAGGCTTCGCGCTCCGCAGGCGACACCCCTGGCAAGGGCTAAGTCACAGATTTCTCTGCGCTTCTTCCATTTTGACGAGACCTAAACTTCGCTATGCGATAACAGAGCCCGGACTTTTCCCCGCGGCCGCCGTAGGCCGCGCTGAGGCTCGTTCATGGTGTGGTTCGTCCTGGCGGGAATGGCGGCTTGCGCGGTTCTCGCCGCGCTATGGCCGCTGCTTCGCTCGTCGCCGCCCATGAAAGCGGACCCGGCGGTGAACGAAACCGCGTTCTATAAGGCGCAGCTCGAGGAGATCAGGCGCGACGTCGAGCGCGGCCTCTTGCCGCAAGGGGAGGCGGAGAGCGCCCGCGCCGAAGCTGCGCGCCGCCTGATCGCCGCAGCGTCAAGCCCCGTGCAAGCGCCGCCGCCAGCGCGCCGCACTCGCCTGGCGGCGGCCGCGCTGATCGCCGTCGGACTGCCGGCGATCGCCTTTCCTCTCTATGCGCGGCTCGGCCAGCCCCGGATGCCCGACGAGCCGTTGGCCAGCCGCAAAGTCGCGCCGCAAACGGATGGCGGCATCGAGGCAGCGGTGGCGGCGGTCGAGGCGCGGCTCACCGCCAAGCCCGATGATGGCAAAGGCTGGGCGGTGATCGCGCCGGTTTACATGCGCCTCGAGCGCTATGCCGACGCGGTGCACGCCTATGCCGAGGCGCTGCGCCTTCTCGGCGAGGATCCGTTGCGCCGCGCCGCTTACGGCGAGGCCCTGGTCGCCGCCGCCGGGGGCGTGGTCACTGACGAGGCGCGCGAGGCGTTCGATCGGGCGCTCAAGGATCAGCCGGGCCAGCCGCAGGCGCGCTATTATGTCGCGCTCGCCGCCGAGCAGGACGGCAAGAAGGCCGACGCCATTCGGGACTACCAATCGTTGCTCGCCGACTCGCCCCCTGATGCGCCCTGGCGGAGCGTGGTGAACGCGCGCCTGGCCGCGCTCAACGGCGCGCCGGCGCCGGCGGAGGGCGCCGCCGCCATTCCCGAGGCGCAGCGGCCGATGATCGAGGGCATGGTGTCGAAACTCGCCACGCGACTCGCCAGCAATGGCGGCAGCATCGACGAATGGTCGCGCCTTATTCGCGCCTATACGGTGCTGCATGAGGCCGACAAGGCCAAGGCGGCGCTGGTCGACGCGCATAAGGCGCTCGCGACCGACGCCAATGCGGTCGCGAGCCTCGACGCGCTGGCGCACGATCTGGGCCTTGGAGACGCCAATTGACCCGCCGCGGCCGCCGCCTCGCGCTCATCGCCGCAGCTCTCGCCGTCGTCGGCGCAGCGGCTGGCCTCTCGCTTTACGCGCTGAGCGACAGCATCGTCTTCTTCTACAGCCCGTCCGAAGTCGCCCAGAAAGCGGTGGCTCCGGGGGCGCGGCTGCGCATCGGCGGCCTCGTGAAGACCGGCTCGGTCGTCAAGTCGGCCGACCAGAACGTCGCGTTCGTTCTCACCGACGGCGCGCATGATCTTAAAGTGGCCTATCAGGGGCTGCTGCCGGACCTGTTCCGCGAGGGTCAGGGCGTGGTCGCCGAAGGCGTGCTCGCAGGGCCCGGCCAGATGCAGGCCGAGACGATCCTCGCCAAGCACGATGAGCGCTACATGCCGCGCGAAGTGGTCGACGCGCTCAAGAAACAGGGGCGCTGGCAGGAAGGAACAACGGCCACACAATGATTGTCGAGATCGGCCATTTCGCTCTTGTGCTCGCGCTCGCCGCCGCGCTCGCCCAGACGGTCGTGCCGTTCTGGGGCGCGCGAGTGGGCGACATCGGGCTCATGACTGTCGGGCGCAACGCGGCGCTGATCCAGCTCACGCTGATCGCGATCGCTTTCGCCGCGCTCGTCAACGCGCATCTGACATCGGATTTCTCGGTTCTCAATGTCGCTGAGAATTCGAACGTGGCGATGCCCGCGATCTACAAGATCTCCGGCGTGTGGGGAAACCACGAAGGCTCGATGCTGCTGTGGGTTTTCATTCTGGCGATCTTCGGCGCGCTCGTCGCCCTGTTTGGCCGCGCGCTGCCGCAGCCGGTTGCGCGCCGACGCGCTCGCCGTTCAGGGCCTGATCAGCGTCGCCTTCCTCGCCTTCATTCTTTTGACCTCGAACCCGTTCGAGCGGCTCTCGCCCGCGCCGTTCGAGGGACGCGACCTCAATCCGATTCTGCAGGACCCCGGCCTCGCGATCCATCCGCCCCTGCTCTATCTCGGCTATGTCGGCTTCTCGATCGTCTATTCGTTCGCCGCCGCGGCGCTGATCGAGGGCCGCATCGACGCGGCCTGGGCGCGCTTCGTGCGGCCCTTCACGCTCGTCGCCTGGAGCTTCCTCACGCTCGGCATCGCCGCGGGATCGTTCTGGGCCTATTACACGCTCGGCTGGGGCGGCTTCTGGTTCTGGGATCCGGTGGAGAACGCCTCGCTCATGCCGTGGCTCGCGGGCACGGCCTTCGTCCATTCGGTCGCGGTGATGGAGAAGCGCGACGCGCTCAAAGTCTGGACGATCTTTCTCGCCATTCTCGCCTTCTCCTTTTCGCTGCTCGGCACTTTTCTCGTGCGCTCGGGCGTGCTCACCTCGGTGCACGCCTTCGCCAACGATCCGCGTCGCGGCGTTTTCATCCTCGCGATTCTGGCGATGTTCATTTGCGGTTCGTTCGCCCTCTTCGCCTGGCGCGCGCCGATGCTCAAGCAGGGCGGATTGTTCGCGCCCGTCTCGCGCGAGGGCGCGCTCGTCGTCAACAATCTGCTCCTGACGACGGCATGCGCGACCGTGCTGTTCGGCACGCTCTACCCGCTCGCGCTCGAGCAATTGACCGGCGAAAAGATCACCGTCGGCGCGCCCTTCTTCAATCTGACCTGCGGCGCGCTGATGCTCACCGCCTGCTTTGCCGCGCCGTTCGGCTTCTCGCTCGCGTGGAAGCGCGGCGATCTCCTGGGCGTCGTGCAGCGGCTCACCTTCGCCATCATCGTCGGCGCCGTGACCGCGGTGGTCGCCGCGGCCTGGCTCAGCGGCGGGCCGATCTTTGCGCCGCTCGCCATGGGCCTGGGCGTGTTCGTCATCATCGGCACGCTGATCGAAGTCGTCATGCGCGCGTGGCGCCCGGGGCTTAGTGCGGGCGTGGCGCTGAAGCGCACGTTCGGCCTGCCTTTGTCGTTCTTCGGCGCGGCGCTCGCGCATCTCGGCTTGGGCGTGACGCTCCTGGGGCTCTCCGGCCTCGGCTTTGGCGCCGAGACGATCGCCACCCTGCACAAGGGCGTCCCCGCACAGGTCGGCCCCTATTCGGTCACCCTCGATTCGGTCGGCGAGCGCGTCGGGCCGAACTACAAGGAGTCGATCGCGTCGGTGACCGTGCGCTCGGGCGACGCCGTCGTCGCTCAGATCGAGCCGGCGCGGCGCCAATTCGCAGCGCGCGAGATGAGCACGACCCAGGCGGGCCTCAAGACGCTCAATTTCGGCCAGGTCTATGTCTCGATCGCCGACCCCGCGCCCGACGGCTCCGTGCCCGCCCGCCTCTACTGGAAGCCGCTGGTGACGCTGATCTGGCTCGGCGGCGCCGCCATGGCGCTCGGCGGCGGGCTGTCGCTCGCCGACCGCCGCCTTCGCTTCGGCGTGGCCGCAAGGGCGAAAGCCGGCGCGCGCTCGCTGGCGCAGCCGGCGCAGTGAACCCATGCTTCGTTGGCTGTCAGATTGAAGGGCGCGCTCCCCTTCTCCCTCGGGGAGAAGGTGGCGCGCGCAGCGCGACGGATGAGGGCTCCCGATAAGCGCGAAGCGCGCTTCGCGCGCGAACCCTCACCCCTACCCCTCTCCCGTAGGAGAGGGGACGTCGCACACTCACCACCCAGGCGCGTGTTGCTCCAGCGTCGAGAGGAAAGGGTCTTCTCCTCCTTCTCGCCCTGCTCGCCTCCCTCGCCGGCCCCGCGCTCGCGGTGCAGCCGAACGAGGTGATGAAGGACGCGGCGCTGGAGGCGCGCGCTCGCGCCCTTTCGAGCGAATTGCGCTGCCTCGTCTGCCAGAACGAATCGATCGACGATTCCGAGGCGCCGCTGGCGCGCGACATCCGCGTCCTCATTCGTGAGCGCATCGGCAAGGGCGAGAGCAACGACGCCGTGCGCGCCTATCTCGTGTCACGCTACGGCGATTTCATTCTCTTGAAGCCCCCGTTCAAGCCTGAGACGTTGCTGTTGTGGCTGAGCCCGGTCCTTGTTCTTGGCCTTGGCGTCGCCGCAGCTTTATACGCCCGCCGCGGCGCGCCCCGCTCGACTCCCTCTCTGAGCGCCGAGGAGGAAGCGCGGCTCGCCGCGCTGACCAACGGCGATGCAAGCAATGGGTGAGCTCCGGCGGCGCGCCGGCCGGCATAGGCGCGCGGCGCTAGCCGCGGCCTTGGCCCTCGCTCCGGCGCAATCGACTTCGGCCCTGGCGTCGTCGTGCAGCCGTGAAGTGGTGGCGCAAATCCGATTTCCTGCGCGTCAGGCCTGCTGGACCTATCGCGGCTCGGCGACCCTTTTTGTCGGCAAGTTTGCGAGCGGGCAGACCGTCTCGGCTCAGATGACGGGCGAGGCGAGCGACTACGACCCTCGCGACGGGAGCGTCGCGACGGTTTCGCGGCCACGCGATCCGAATGTCGAGGGTCCCGGCGGCTACTTCTTCGCCGTTCCGGATGCGCCGGGGGTCATGACCTTCGTCGCCCCCGCGACCGGAACCTATCGCTTCAGTTTCTCGCCCTGCGCGATGTGGGGCGCGCCGGGCGCGGTCAAGATCTGCGCACGTTAGCGCCTTGCAACGCCGACACTCTCGCTTGTCATGCCCGCGAAAGCGGGCATCCAGCAAGGCGCTCCGGGAATTCTGGATTCCCGCGGTCGCGGGAATGACACCAGGTTGCTCATGCGTGCATCCGCGCGCCTTTGGTGATCTTGTCGACGATCTTCTTGTCCTCGCGCAGCGCAAGGCCGACGACGTTCATCGCGTCCGGCGCATATTGCTTGACGGTCGCGCGGTTGGCGGCGTCGTGGCCGGTTGAAAACATGTCCTCGATATAGAGCGAGAGGCGGACGCGCCGCTCCATGGCGCGATGATAAATCGCCTTCAGCGTCTCCCGATCGGCGCTGAGAACGATCATCGGCTGAATCATCAGCGGATTGTAGATGTTGCCGACGGCGTCCTCGTAAGGCTCGCCGATAAGGCCGGGGCTCGCGCCGACCACGCCGCTGACCAGAAAGGCCACGACGTTGAGCTTCTGCCATGTCGCGAGATCCTCGCGCACGACGATCGAGATTTTCGTGTCGAACATCGCTGCTCCCTAAGCCTTCTCCCTTAAGTCCTCCTGGCGCCGGGCGCAGCCGCGACCAGAGAGGCGGGGTGACGTCCGCGTCTGCGTACAAGCAATCGCCGCCAAAACCTATCGCTGCAGTTTCTCGCCCTGCGCCGGAATGCGTGTCTCAGGCGACAGAAGACGTCGGCTCGACAACGCTCCAGTCAAACGCGCGCGCCCAGTCTGCAAAACTGTGCCAGCGGACCTCCGGGAAATCTCTGACGCAATGTGGCGATATCGGCGTCGGCGCCGACGCGGTCGAACCATTCGAACATGATCGCCACATCCTCGCTTTGCTGGCGAGCCGCGGCGAGTGGGATTGCCTGATAGTTGATCGTGCGGCCGATGGCGCGCGACAGGATTCTCGCCTGCTCCTCGCCGGATAACTCGTCCCCGGCCAAGTCGAAACGCTTGCCGAACACCTGCTCGCGCCGCTCAATCAAAGCCGCGACGAAGGCCCCGATGTCCGCCACGGCGATAAGCTGGATGACGCGTTTGGGAGGCATCGGGAAGGCGTACGTCCCTGGCGCAAGCGCGCCGATCGACCATGGCGCAACGATGTTCTCCATGAAGGAGGCCGGCGCGCTGATGGTGTAGGGAATGCCGAGACCGGCGATATGCTGCTCGACGAGAGCCTTGCTGTCGAAATGCGGGATGCCCGTCTTTGTGTTGGCGTCGGCGACGGACGAATAGATCAAATGCCCGACGCCGGCAGCCTTCGCCGCTTCGGCGGCAAGGATTCCCTGACGGGTCTCTTCCTCGGTCCCAGTCTCTGTGCTGTTCCCCATCAGAAACATGGCGTCGACGCCGCTCGCCGCCTTCAGAACCGACGCTCTGTCACCGAGATCGCCGGTCACGAGATCGGCGCCTGCCGACACCAGCCGCCGCGCGGCGTCGCTATCCGGCTTGCGGGTCAGCGCCTTGACGCGATGTCCCCTCGACAGCAGTGCGCGCGCAACCGCGCCTCCCTGCTGGCCGGTCGCGCCGGCGACCAGAACCGTTCGTTTGGTGCTCATCTGACTGCTCCTCTTTTGGTTCACTGGGAGCAAGTTAGGGATGCAACTTTGATCCATAACGGCCTATAATTGGAAAAGATTGTCCCATCTGTGGCTACAAATGCTCGATCTCAATGATATCGTGGTGTTCGCTCGTGTCGTCGAAGCCGGCAGTTTCACGGGCGCCGCACGCCTCCTAGGCATGCCCAAGACGACAGTCAGCCGCCGCATTGCGGCGCTGGAGCGTGAGGTTGGAGTGCAATTGGTCCAGCGCACGACCCGCAGCCTCACCATGACGGACGCGGGACGTCTCTATTACGAGCGGAGCAGTCAGGCGCTGCGGACCATCGAAGATGCGAATTTGCAGCTGGCGGAAGCGAGGGCGGAGCCGTCGGGCACGATCCGCATTTCGGCTCCGGTTGGCTTTGGCGGCCATTTCCTGGGGAGCGCGGCGTTCGATCTTCTCGCAGCTTATCCGAAAACCAAGGTCGAGTTGCGCCTCACGGATGACACGCTCAATCTGGTCGAAAACCGCATCGACCTCGCGTTCCGCACCGGGATTCTGCCGGACTCGACGCTGATCGCCCGCAAGCTCGGCTCCACGCATCGAGTCCTATGCGCGCAGCCCCGACTACCTCGCCCGCCGAGGCGTCCCGGTCGTGTCGGCGGACCTCGCCCGCCATCGCCATCACTGCGTCATTGCGGGCCCATCGACCGAGAATGCTCACTGGGTGCTGGACGGACCGCAGCGGGCAGGAAACGGTCGCGGTCACAGGACGCTTCGCCGCCAATGAAATGCAGGTGGTGATTGCCGCGGCGATTGCAGGCTACGGCATTGCGCAAGTGCCCTACCAGGTCGCCGGGGGTTACGTCAGGGACGGGCGGTTGCGCCGCGTTCTCGACGCCTACACGACGCCGGTTGGCGGGCTCTATGCCGTCTATCCGAGCAGCCGACACGTTTCGCCGTTGGTCAAGGCGTTCATCGAGCTTGCGGCCAAGCGATTGGCCGCCATGGAGACCGGCGAGGAAGAGAAGCCTTAGCCGTATTCAACCAAAGCTCCGAGCTGACAGGCTGGCCTCCCGGGCCCCGAGCGCCTTGGCGCGTTGGGTGGGGATCGTCCGAGCCAGGATCGGAATCGGGAGCGCAGTATTTGTTTGCTAAAACAGAAAGTACGTGCTACGGTTTTCTTATGAGCCGGATCGGACGGGTGTTTTACCTCCGCAGTCCTGCCCGGCGAGGAAAAGGAGGATTTTGTCCAGTCGGCGCACAACCCAGGACGCGAGTTGGTAAGCGGGGAAGCATTTTTCTATTTGGATTGCCGTAACGCATTGATAAGTCACGATTCGGACGAATAAAACCAAATAAAACCAAACGAATCCAAGCAAAATTGCTTGGTTTTGGTTGGTTTGGCTAGGATTTATTTGGACAGATTTCGCGTCGAGGTTGCATCCTCCCCCCGGAGCCCCGCGCCTCACAGCTCGTCGCCCACCCCTTCGTCCTTCGCCTCATACTTCATGATCAGCGGCGCCTGGGAGAGCGCGAACAGAAGCGTGAGCGGCAGGAAGCCGAAGGTCTTGAACTTGACCCAGAGGTCGGTCGTCTGGGTGCGCCAGACGATCTCGTTCAGGACCGCGAGGGCGAGAAAGAAGAACGCCCAGCGCCAGGTGAGCTTGCGCCATCCCTCATCGGTGACGTGGATCGCGCCGTCGAACAGGATTTTGAGCAGCGGCTTGTTGAGCCAGAGCCCCACGAACAAAGCCGCGCCAAACAGGATGTAGAGCGCGGTCGGCTTGATCTTGATCAGCGTCTCGTCATGAAGGATGAGGGTCAGCGAACCGAAGATGACGACGATCACCGCGGTGATGAGCGGCATGATCGGAAAGCGCTTGAGCATCGCATAGGAGACGCCGAGCGTGACCAGAACGCTCGCCATCAAGATGCCGGTCGCGGCGAAGATGCCGAGCCTTCCATAGACGATGAAGAAGAGCGCCAGCGGCCCGAGTTCCAGCGCGAACTTGAGCATCGGATTGAGCGCTTTGCGCGGTGGCGTGACGGCTTGAGTCACAGGCGTTTCACTCATCGGGCGTTCTACATTGGGCGCCGTCATGCCGCCTCTCTGTCGATTCCCGCGATCGCATCGGCGAAGTCGCGCGCGGTGAAGGGCTCAAGGTCGTCGACGCCCTCGCCGACGCCAATGAAATGGACAGGCAGCGCGAATTTGTCGGCGATCGCCACCAGAATGCCGCCGCGCGCGGTGCCGTCGAGCTTGGTCATGACAAGGCCGGTGACGCCCGCAATGCGGCCGAAAATCTCGACCTGGCTCAGCGCGTTCTGCCCGACGGTCGCGTCGAGCACGAGCAGCACGGCATGGGGCGCGTCAGCGTCGACTTTGCGCATCACCCGGATGATCTTCTCAAGTTCGCTCATGAGTTCCGCGCGATTCTGCAAGCGCCCGGCCGTATCCATGAGCACGACGTCGACGTTGAGCTCGCGGGCGCGGGTCAGCGCGTCGAAGGCGAGCCCGGCCGCGTCGGCGCCCTGGTCGCGCTCGACGAGCGCGGACAACGTGCGCCGCGCCCAGATGCGCAATTGCTCGATCGCGGCGGCGCGGAAGGTGTCGCCCGCCGCGAGCAGAACCGCCTTGCCTTCGGCCCTGAACTTGGCGGCGAGCTTGCCGATGGTCGTGGTCTTGCCGGAGCCGTTGACGCCGATGACGAGGATCACGAACGGGCGCTTCGTGGGGTCGATCACCAGCGGGCGCGCGACCGGCGCAAGCGCGCGCTCGACCTCGTTCGCCAGGATCTGCTTCACCTCGTCGGGGTTGATCCCGCGCTCGTAGCGCCCGTGGCCGACCGCCTCGCGAATGCGAGACGCCGCGGCGAGGCCGAGGTCGGCCTGAATGAGAACGTCCTCGAGATCGTCGAGCGAGGCGGCGTCGAGCTTGCGCTTGGTGAAGATGTCGGTCACGCCGCGCGCGATGGTGGTCGACGAGCGCGAGAGCCCGAAGCGCAGGCGCTGAAGCCAGCTTTGCTTCGGCGCTGGGGGCGACGCGGCCACGCTCGGAGGGGCTGGGGCCTCAGCGAGCGGCTCGGGTTCGCTGGCGAAGGCTGGCAGCTCGGCTTCGCTCACGGCCGGCTGGGGCGCCTCGACGGGCGCAGTCGCCGCATCGCCGCCGCGGAACCATCGGCTAAGCAAGCCCGATTTCCCCTTTTTCTCGTCTTCGACCGACGCCACAAACCCTCCTTAAGGCCGCCCTATGCGTGGGCGGCCGATGCTGCCATACCACTTCTTCCCATGACGCCGGAAGAAACAAGAGAGCGGCTCCTCTATCGCGACGGGCTGATGCTCGTTCTCGATAAGCCGGCCGGCGTCGCCGTTCACGCCGGGCCGAAAGGCGGCGCGAGCCTCGAGGATGACTTTGACGCCCTGCGCTTCGGCCTGCCACGAAGGCCCGGGCTTGCGCATAGGCTCGACCGCGACACCGCGGGCTGCCTGGTGCTCGGGCGGCATCACAAGGCCCTGGAGAAATTGGGGCTTCTGTTCAAGCAGGGCAAGATCGCCAAGACCTATTGGGCGATTGTCGCGGGCGCGCCCGAGGGCGAAGAGGGAACGATCGACCTGCCGCTCGGCCGGCTTGATGACAAGATCGGCTGGTGGATGAAGGTCGATCCCGAACGGCCAGAAGTCGCTGACGCTTTGGCGCGTCAAGGGGCGCGGGACATGGCGCGGCGCGCCGATCGCCTGGCTCGAACTTGAGCCCAAGACCGGACGCACGCATCAGTTGCGCGTCCATTGCGCCTCGCAGGGCTGGCCAATTTTCGGCGACGCGATCTACGGCGCGCGGGCGGATCTTCCGCTGCAATTGCTGGCGCGCAAGGTCGTCGTGCCGCTTTCGAAATCGAACCCGCCGATCGAGGTCGAAGCGCCCGCGCCGGCCCACATGCTGGAGGCGCTTGCGGCTTGCGGCTTCGTCGGAGAGGCGCTGACGCCCGCTATTCCGGCCGGCGAGGTGGGCGCCCTCAGGGAGTAAGGCTGGCTGCGTGCGATTGTGCGGCGCAGCAGATTGTGAAAGGGTCTTTAATCCCTCACTGTTCCGCGAGCCTCATGTCGATCCGAGCCGCAATCCATCACCTCACGCACTATAAATACGACCGCCCGGTATCCCTCGGCCCGCAGATCATCCGGCTCAGGCCCGCGCCCCACAGCCGCACCCGGGTCATATCGCACTCGCTGAAGGTTTCACCCGCCAACCATTTCGTGAACCATCAGCAGGATCCGTACGGCAACTGGCTCGCGCGCTACGTCTTCCCGGACCTCGTCAACGAACTGAAGATCGAGGTCGACGTCGTCGCCGACATGACGGTCTACAATCCGTTCGATTTCTTCGTCGAGGAGAGCGCGGAGACGTGGCCGTTCGAATATCCCGAGGACCTGCGGCCCGATCTCGTCATCTACCGCACGCCCGAGCCCGCCGGACCTCGGCTTCAGGCCTTCTTGAGCGGGATCGACCGGACGCCCAAGCGCACCGTCGATTTCGTGGTCAATCTCAACCGGCGCCTTGCGGGCGAAATTCAATATCTCATCCGCATGGAATCGGGGGTGCAGACCCCGGAGGAGACATTCGAGCGCGGTTCGGGCTCGTGCCGCGATTCGAGCTGGCTTCTGGTGCAGATTTTCCGCCACCTCGGCTTAGCCGCCCGGTTCGTGTCCGGCTATCTCATTCAGCTGAAGCCCGATCTCGTCGCGCTCGACGGGCCGCCCGGCACGGACCACGACTTCACCGATCTCCACGCCTGGGCGCGAGGTCTACCTGCCCGGCGCGGGCTGGATCGGCCTCGATCCGACCTCGGGACTGTTGGCGGCGGAAAGCCACATTCCGCTGGCCGCGACGCCGCATTATCGCAACGCCGCGCCGATTTCCGGGCGTGGCGAGCTTCGCCAATGTCGATTTCAATTTCGACATGCGGGTCGATCGGGTCTCCGAACATCCGCGCATCACCAAGCCGTTCTCCGAGGACGCATGGAAAGCGCTCGACGCTCTCGGCGAGGAGGTCGACAAGAAGCTCGTCGCCGACGACGTCCGGCTGACCATGGGCGGCGAGCCGACGTTCGTTTCGATCGACGACTTTGAATCGGGCGAGTGGAACGCGGACGCAGTCGGCCCGACCAAGCGCGCCCTCGCCGACCGGCTGATTCGACGATTGCGCGACCGGTTCGCTCCTGGCGGATTCCTTCATTACGGGCAGGGCAAATGGTATCCGGGCGAATCCCTGCCGCGCTGGACGTTCTCGCTCTACTGGCGGCGCGACTGGCAAGCCGATCTGGCAAAACCCCGAGCGCATCGCCGCGGAGGGACAGCAAACCGGCGCAAGCAAGGAGATCGGCGGAGGCGTTGCTTGGCGCGATCGCATCCGAGCTCGGGATTGCATCCGACCATGTCGCGCCGGCTTACGAGGATCCTGCCGAGTGGCTCGTCAAAGAGGCCAATCTGCCGGCGAACGTCTCGCCGGAGAATTCTCAGCTCAAGGACCCCGAGGAGCGCCACCGCATCGCTCGCGTTTTCTCGCGCGGGCTGACTGAGCCTTCGGGCTATGTCCTGCCCGTCCAGCGCTGGCAGGCGCAGGCCGGTGGGATCCGCTGGCGCAGCGAGAAATGGAAGACCCGTCGCGGCGCGCTGCATCTGGTTCCGGGCGACAGCCCGGTCGGCTACCGCCTGCCGCTGGGCGCCCTTCCTCATGTTCCGCCGTCCGCGTTTCCCTATGTCGTCGAAGCCGATCCGACCGAGCCGCGCGGGCCCTTGCCGGATTTCCACGATGCGCGGGAGCACGCCCAGCGGGTCGCCTCGTTCGCCGCGGCGGAAGGGTCGGCTCAGGAGCGTGTCGAGCAGCGCCTCGGCGATATCGACGGCGCCGTCCGCACTGCGGTGACGGTCGAGCCGCGCGACGGGCGTCTATGCGTGTTTCTGCCTCCGGTCGAGCGGCTCGAGGATTATCTCGAACTGGTCGCGGCCGCTGAGGCCGCAGCCGAAAAAGTCGGGCTGCCGGTGCAGATCGAGGGCTACCCGCCTCCGGTCGATCCGCGCATGAACGTCATTCGCGTCGCGCCGGATCCCGGCGTGATCGAGGTCAACATCCATCCCGCGGCGAGCTGGCGCGAATGCGTCGCCACCACCGAAATTGTCTACGAAGAAGCGCGGCTTTCCCGCCTCGGCGCCGACAAGTTCATGATCGACGGCAAGCATGCGGGAACCGGCGGGGGCAATCATGTCGTCGTCGGCGGCCAGGCGCCGCTCGACAGTCCGTTCCTCCGGCGTCCCGACCTGCTCAAGAGCCTCATCATCTACTGGTTGCGCCGCCCGAGCCTGAGCTACTTCTTCTCGGGCCTATTCATCGGACCGACCAGCCAGGCGCCACGTATCGACGAGGCGCGGCACGACAGTCTTTACGAGCTGGAGATCGCGCTCGCCCAGATCCCGAAGCCCGGAGACGGCGCCGCGCCGCGGCCGTGGCTGCTCGACCGGCTCATGCGCAATCTGCTCACCGACGTCACCGGCAACACCCATCGCGCCGAAATCTGCATCGACAAGCTTTATTCGCCCGATGGGCCGACGGGCCGGCTTGGCCTTGTCGAGTTCCGCAGCTTCGAGATGCCGCCGGACGCCGCGCATGAGCCTCGCTCAGCAGCTCTTGATCCGGGCGATTCTCTCCCGGCTATGGCGCGATCCGCTGGACGGGCCGCTGCCGCGCTGGGGCGCGTCGCTGCACGACCGGTTCATGCTGCCGCATTTCGTGTGGGAGGATTTTCTCGGCGTCCTCGCCGATCTCAAGGCGCACGGCTATCCGTTCCGCTCCGACTGGTACGAAGCGCAGGCCGAGTTCCGCTTTCCGTTCTGCGGCGAGGTCGAGTACGAGGGCGTTCAGCTCGAACTGCGCCAGGCGCTGGAGCCGTGGCACGTGCTGGGGGAAACGGGCGCGATCGGCGGAACCGCGCGCTACACCGACTCTTCGACCGAGCGGCTGCAGGTGAAGCTCACGGGCGCCGATCCGGAGCGCTACGTCGTCGCCTGCAACCAGCCGCCGCGTTCCCTTGGCAGAAGACCGCAACGAATGGCGTCGCGGTCGGCGCGGTGCGCTACAAAGCCTGGAAGCCGGCGACGGCGATGCATCCGACGATTCCCGGTGCACGCGCCGTTGGTCTTCGACATTTTCGATACCTGGAGCGGGCGGCCGCTCGGCGGCTGCGTCTATCACGTGGCCCATCCGGGCGGGCGCAGCTACGACACGTTCCCGGTCAACAGCAATGAGGCGGAAGCGCGCCGCCTTGCGCGCTTCGAGGCGCGCGGCCATACGCCCGGGGCTTACGAACCGGCGCCCGAGACGCCGCATCCCGAGTTTCCGCTGACGCTCGATCTGAGGCGGCCGGCGGGGCTTCCTTAGCCAGGCGGAGAAACGCCTCAAGCGCTCTTGTGGCGCCCCGCTCCGTTGGGCTTGGGCGGCTTGGCCGGTTTGCCGTCGGCCTCGATCCCCGCGATGAACTCACGGATGCGCGGGGCGATCTCGTTTCGGAAGCGGGAGCCGTTGAAGACGCCGTAATGGCCGACCCCCTTGGCCAGATGATAATGCTTTCGTGACTCGGGAATATTGACGCACAAGTCGTTGGCGGCGCAGGTCTGGCCGACGCCGGAGATGTCGTCCTTTTCCCCCTCCACGCTCAAAAGCCCGCCCTTGTGGATCGCCTTCAGGTCGACACGTCGTCCACGATGAGTTATCTCGCCTTTCGGCAAGGCGTGGCGCACGAACACGGTCTCAATCGTCTGCATGTAATATTCGGCGGTAAGGTCCATCACCGCCAGATACTCGTCATAGAACTCGCGATGCTTCTCGGCCGGATCGTCATCGCCCGTGACGAGATGCTTGAACATGTCGAGGTGAGCGGTGACATGGCGATCGATGTTCATCGCCATGAAGCCGCTGAGCTGAAGAAAGCCCGGATAGACCTCCCGGCCGAAGCCAGGATAGGGAAACGGCGCCGTATGCAGGCAGTTGCGACGGAACCATTCGACGCCGCGCTTCTCCGCCAGCTTGTTGACCTCGGTCGGGCTGCGGCGTGTGTCGACCGGGCCGCCCATCAAGGTCATGCTGGCGGGAGCTGCGGGGTCGCCATCGGCCTCCATCAGCGCCGCCGCCGCCAGCAGCGGCACGGACGGCTGGCAAACCCCGATGGTATGCACGCCCGGGCCGAGATGAGCCAACATCTCACGTAAGTAGTCGATATAGTCGTCGAGATCGAAGGGCCCGAGCGCCATGGGAACCATCCGCGCATCGGCCCAGTCGGTGATGTAGACATCGCAATGGGGCAGGAACGCCTCGACCGTGCCGCGAAGCAGGGTCGCGTAATGGCCCGACATCGGCGCGACGATCAGGAGCTTCGGCTGACTCGCGCCTGCGGCGAAATCAGGCCGGGCGAAATGGAGGAGATTGCAGAACGGCCTCGTCCAGACGACCTCCTCGAGGACCGGATAGAGGACGCCGTCGACTTGAAAGTCGTCAAGCCCGAAGGCCGGCTTACCGTAGCGGCGCGTCAGGCGCTCGAACAGCTCCGCGCCGGCCGAGATATTCTTGCCCAGGAGAGTGTTGGAGAGCGGGTTCCAAGGATTGCTGAATATCAAATGCGTCGCATCGGAGACGGCGCGCGCCGGCGCCAGAGCGGCGTGCGCCATCTCGTACAATTGGTAGGGATAGGTTGGGGACATAGAAGCATGGACCAATCTGGCGCGTTAGCAGGCGGCTGTGACCCTAACGCTCGCACCGCAGCATAGCAATTAAGCCTTAAGTACTAATCCGCAAGCACACTGGTCAGCGACAGGCCCTCGCCGAAGGCTTCGTGGCGCCTCTGGGCGCCGCCTGGCGCGATCCGGCTGGCGACGATCACTGCGTTGGCTTACGAAATTTCAGCACAAAATTGTCGGCCTCGCCGATCGCCTCATACTTGGCCCTGTCTTGGTCGCCGAGCCTAAGAGTTGGAGGAAGCGTCCACACGCCCTTCGGCCAGTTTGCCGTATCCTTGAGGTTGGCGTTGATCTCGGAGGAGCCCGCAAACTCGAAACCGGCCTTCTCGGCAAGCGCAATGGCGTAGTCTTGCCGGACATAGCCGTCCTCGGCCTTCGGATCTTGGGCCGTGTCGCGCTGTCCGCGATGTTCCTCAAGACCGAGCACCCCGCCCGGTTTCAGCGCTTGATAAAAAGCTGCGAAGGCTTCCGGAGCGAAACCGTCCTTCATCCAGTTATGAAGGTTGCGAAAGGAAAGGACGAAATCGGCTGAGCCAGGCGGGGCAATTTCGCCCTGAGCATCGCCAAAGACAGTGGGCGTAACCTTGCCGTAGGTCGCCATGTCGGCCTCGATCTTGCTGCGGAGGAGAGCATTGAGCTTGTCCGCTTCAGCGTCCGCAGCCTCGCTCCCACCTTTCCCCTGCAAAGCGACATAGTAGCCGCCATGATCGTGCAGGAAGGGCGCAAGGATTTCCGTCCAGTAGCCGCCGCCAGGCCAGATCTCGACCACGGTTGATTTGGGCGTGACCCCGAAGAAGGTCAGCTCCTCAAGCGGATGACGCGCTTTGTCCCGCGCGACAAATTTCTCGCTCCGCGCGGGATTGCCGACCGCGGAGTCGAGCGTCAGATCAGCAGCGGAGGATGGGCGCATAAACTCCGAGCGCAAGGGCGAGGATGGTCGCAAAAGTCAACACCGTCCGATGGGCGACCACAGGCTCGCGTGACACGACGACTCCATGAACTTTATCGGCTTCAACGACCGAAGTCCCGTGTGGAGCTCAGCTGAGCGGCGCAGCGCCGACGTCCACGAGCCGACCCGCGGTTCCTTCAGGAGGTCGCGCGCGACCGTTCGTCGGGCGCACTGGCCGCCCAACCGGGCTTCAGGAAAAGAAGGTGGATCGGACCTTCTCAGGCTCCGGCGGTGGTCTTCACCGGGACGCCCGCGTCCGTCAAAACCGACGACAGTTCGCCTGACTGGAACATTTCGCGCACGATGTCGCATCCGCCAACGAACTCGCCCTTGACGTAAAGCTGGGGAATGGTCGGCCAGTTGGCGTATTCCTTGACGCCCTGACGAATCTCCGCGTCCTCGAGCACGTTCACGCCGACGACCGGCGCCCCGACGTATTCCAGGATCTGGATGACCTGGCCGGAAAACCCGCATTGTGGAAATTCGGGGGTTCCCTTCATGAACAGGACAACCGGATTTTCCGAGATGAGCTTCTCGATACGTTCGCGAGCATTCGCCATGGCGCTGGTCCTCATGGGAGCGGAGAGTCAAGGTCCCGCGCCTTCACTCGATTGATATAGCGCGGGGAAGCGGTCCCTGCCAGCGGATCGCTCACAAAAAGAAGCGTTGTCAGCCGCCGGTCGCGTTCATATGGCGGTGAACGGCGGGCGCCGCGGACCGGGCGATGACGAAGTCATGGCCCTTGGGCTTGCGCGCTATGCCGGCGCGGATAGCCGATATGAGCGGACCGTTGGACATGGATCGTCGGAGCGGCTCGCGCAAATCGACCGCATCCTCCTGGCCGAGACACATATAGAGCGTGCCCGTGCAAGTGACGCGCACCCGATTGCAGCTTTCGCAGAAATTATGCGTAAGCGGCGTGATAAACCCGAGGCGTCCCCCGGTTTCCTTGACGTCGTAATAGCGCGCAGGACCGCCGGTGGCGTAGGTCGATGGGATCAGGGTCAGCGATTCTTGCGAGGCGGGCGCGCAATTCCGTCAAGGGCAGGAACTGATCCGCTCGGTCGCGCTCCATGTCCCCAAGCGGCATCACTTCGATGAAGGTCAGGTCGAAACCACGCCCATTCGCCCACTTGACCAGATCGAGGGCTTCCTCGTCGTTAAAGCCCTTCAAGGCGACTGTGTTGATCTTGATTTTGAGCCCGGCGGCGGCAGCGGCGTCGATGCCGGCCAGAACGACGCTCAGGTCGCCCCACCGCGTCACCTGGCGGAACTTATCCGGGTCGAGCGTGTCGAGCGAGACGTTGACGCGCCTCACGCCGCAATCGGCGAGTTCAGAAGCAAAGCGCGCCAGCTGGGAGCCGTTGGTCGTGACCGTCACTTCATCCAGCGTTCCCGCGGTCAGGTGCCGAGAGAGGCCATGGAACAGCGACATCACATTGCGCCTGACCAGCGGTTCGCCGCCGGTAATGCGAAGTCTTCGCGCGCCCAGGCTGACGAATGTCGAGCACAATCGGTCGAGCTCTTCGAGCGACAAGATGTCCCGCTTGGGCAGGAAATTCATGTCCTCGGACATGCAATAGACGCACCGATAGTCGCACCGGTCGGTGACCGAGATTCGCACATAGGCGATCGCGCGACCGAACGGATCGACAAGCGGCTGGACCGCTGGAGGCGCGTGAGCATTCATCTCCTCAAACATATAGAGGCGCATTCGCTTGAAAGAAAGGCGCTGCTCGCGCGCTGACGGGCAAACTTTTCAACACGTTATATGCGCCAGGGAACAGCGCTGTCCGCGAGCCCAGTCGCAATTGATGGGCGCCAGAGCGTCGCCAGCGATGCGTGCGGCGAGCAAGAAGCTGGGATTTCGGCGGGATTGAGCCACGACGCCTGACGCTATCGATTCCAACGGGTCCAGTAACGGAGCCGCCATCACGAGCGAAGCAACGAGGTGCGAAGGCTGGACTTGGGGTGAGCGATGGGCGTGTTCGCGCTACTCAATCGATTATTTCATGGACCGGCGTGGCTGACGTTCCTGATCATGGGTATGGCGCTGGGCGGCCTCGCGCTGTGCTCCTTCAATCTGCTGTTTCTGTTTCAGGCCAACTCCCAGTTGATCTTCACCTATGGCGCGATGGCCGCGTTCGACGGAGGCCTTCTGCAATTCATCGAACTGACCGCCTGGGGCTACCTCGCGCTCGCCTGCTTCATCGTTGTCGAGACTTGCCGTGAGGGCCTCTTAAGCCGAATCCGCCACGCGCGACGGTGACGCCAGGGCCTGCCAACTCGACCTCGGGCGGCCTCAGATGGCGGCCAGAAAAGCTTCGCCGCCTGAAAGGTCGCGCAAAGGAGGTGTTAAGCCAATGAAATCATTGGAACGCGCGGGCGCGCCCGATCTCGGCGGCCCCGCTTTCCGCCTGCGCAAAACGCCAGGCCGTAGCTAGCGCGTCACAACGACCCGCGCGCCAACCCTCGCGCGCCCATAAAGGTCGATGACATCGTCGTTGGTCATGCGGATGCAGCCTGACGAAACCGCCTGCCCGATCGTATCGGGTTCATTGGAGCCATGGATTCGATAGAGTGTGCCCGCAAGATACATGGCGCGCGCGCCAAGCGGATTGTCCAGTCCCCCCTCCATATGACGAGGAAGGTCCGGCCGGCGCCTCAGCATCTGGGCCGGCGGCGTCCAGTCCGGCCACTCTCGCTTGTACCCGATATGGGTGACGCCGGCCCACGTAAATCCGGGCCGTCCGACCCCAACCCCATACCTGAGCGCCTGGTGATCAGGCAGGACCAGGTAAAGTCGGCGTTCTCCGGTGCGAACGACGATGGTGCCCGGCGCTTCCCTTCCGTCAAACGAGACAGTCTCGCGCGGGATCGGCGTTGCGACCGGCTGCAACTGCGAATCGAGCGCATTGGCGAACACCGGCGCCGCTCCGGCGCTCAGAAAAAGGCCGGCCCAAGCGGCGGCGCGGATCAGATTGCGGCGCATGATTTCCCCCGTAGAGACAATCGACAACCTCAATGAACGCGCGGCGACCAGCCCAGGCTTCGGCGCGACTCGCTGATGGCGTAATTATGGCGCAAGAGTAGGCCCCGTGCAATGCATTGGGGCGATCCGGAAATCAGCGAATTGGTCAATTGCGTTAAATTGTTGCGAAGAAGACACATCGAATTTGGGCGCAGACCGCATTGGATGACCGCGAGGGACGGAACGACGGCAGGCGGCCGGAGATCGGGACCTTGACCCTGCTCTCTCCGAGGCCTTCAATGAGCTCAGCGCCCAATCCGAGCCGGGCTGGATTGTGGACAAGAATGGAATGTGGCGATGAAGACTGGTTTGACGCTTACCGAAGTGGACGAGCGCATCGCCGCTATCCGGGAAAATCTCGAGGAGTTGGTCGAACAGTCGACCGCTGATTCTAGCGCCGGCAACGACGATTTGAATGCGGCGCGGATCGCCGAACAGGAGCAGGAGCTCGCAAAACTGCTCGAGCTGAGAGAAACCTTGCTGCGGGGATGACCAGGTTCGTCGAACGTCCGGCGGCTTTGCCGAGAGTCAAGGCGGATCTTCAATCGCCGCCAGCCGCTCGGCCTCGGCGAGATCCTCAACGGTGTTGGCGTTGAAGAACGGATCGAGCGGTTCGGCCGGCCAGGCGACCGTCGCGACGCGGTAGCGCCCTGTCCACTCGCGCAACCTTGCGCAGGCCTTCGACGACGAGGGCCTGGCGCAACGCGTCGCGCAACGCGACGCTCCATAGCCCGATTACAGGATGAGTTCGCCCTCGGGAGGCCGCGACCGCAAGCTCAGCGCTCTCTGCGGACACGGCTTGGCGCAATCGCGCGACCAGATCTCGGGGCAGAAAAGGACAGTCTCCCGGAGCGCTGAGGATCCATTGCGCGTTGGGCCGGTGGGCGGCGGCCCAGTCGAGCCCGGCCAGGATTCCGGCGAGCGGACCTGGATAATGCTCTATCCCATCGGCGACGACGGGGAGTCCAAACGACGCAAAGCGCAAGGGATCGCCATTGGCGCTGAGAGCCAGGCATTCGCATTGCGGCGCAAGCCGCGCAATGACGCGGGCCAGAATCGTGCGGCCGCCAATTTCGCGCAGCGGCTTGTCGCCGCCGCCCATTCGCCGCGCCAGACCGCCGGCGAGGATCACCCCCGGCACGCCGGAAGCTTCAGTCATCGCAGTGGCGTTTTGGCGTGCGGCAAGCGGACCCTGCGAGGCCCTGGTCAAACATGTCCCTTTTCTCGAACGCCACGGTCAATGTGGGATCCCGCGATCGAACGATGGCGCCGCCTGGATCGCCTGCCGACTGGCGGAATATAAGGCTGCTCCTCGCGACAAAACGAGAGAAGCCGCGATTGACGGGCCGCGAACGATCCGCACATGTCGAGCCATGACCATCACCAAGTTGGATCTGTCGGGACTGAAGTGTCCTCTTCCGGCGCTTAAAGTCGCGCAAAGCCCTAAAATCCTTGACGCCGGGCGATCGGCTGGAAGTGCGTTGCACCGATCCGCTTGCGGTGATCGACATTCCGCATTTGGTCGGGGTGACAGGCGACCGTTTGGAGATCATCGAGCGCGGCGAGCGCGATATCGTGTTCCGCATCGAAAAGTCGGCTCCGACACTTGCATCAAAGCCGCCGCCTTCTTGACCATGCCGGGCGTTCCACGCCGCAGGCGCCGGTCGGATCGAAGGAGATCGGTCATATAAACAATTATTATATGTGATAACCACTGAGTAGGCGCGCAGGCGCTAGTCCTGACCGATTGCTCCGAGCGAGCAAGCGATCGGAAATGGCGCCGCAAGCTGTTGGAATCGCTCGAAACCGACTCGGAAATGGCAGGCGCCGCTGGCGTCTCTGCGAGACACCTTCCCGCCCCTTACCCGAACGCCTCCGTGATGTCCTTCATCGTCGGCAGATCGGCGAAGGCGTCAAACCGGCCGTTCTCGGCAATGTCCTTCGCGGCCCGCATGAAGCCGCCCCAGGCGGCGCGAGCAAGGGATCCGCCGACGCTGATCCGCTTGACGCCGAGATCTTCGAGCTGGCGCTTGGTGAAGCCCGGCCAGCCGGCGAGCACATTGACCGGCAGCTTGCCCGCAACCCGCACGACCTCGGCCACTTCCTCCGGCGTCCTGACGCAGCGGCACGTAAAGCACGTCGGCGCCGGCTTCCGCGTAGAGGGGAAGGCGCCGCAGCGCCTCGGCCAACCCGCCGGCCTGGCGCAGGATCGCCTCGCTGCGCGCGGTGAGCAGGACCTTCTCGCCGGTGGCGCTGATCGCTGCGCGCGCCGCGCGCAGTCGGTCGACCGCTTCGCTGACACTGTAGAGGGGAGCGCCGGGGTTGCCGGTGTAGTCTTCGATCGAAAAGCCCGAGACGCCAGCGCCGACGCAAAGCCGCGCGCTCTCGTGGACGCCGTCAGCGTCGCCGGCGAAGCCGGCCTCGAAATCGGCGTTGAGCGGCAGATCCGTCGCTTCGGCGAGGTCGCGGAGGTGGCTCAGCACGAAGGCCCGGTCGACCGCGCCATCGCCCTTGCCCGCGGTGAAGGCCATGCCGGCGCTGGTGCTGGCGAGCGCCGGGAAAGCCGAGCGACGCGAGATATTTGGCCGAGCCAATGTCGAACGGATTGGGAATGACAAAACAGCCCGGAGCCGCATGCAGCTCGGCGAAACGGGCGCGCTTTTCTGCGATCGTCGGCATCATTCGTATCCCCTTCGGCATCAAGGCCTGAGAGCTTCGCGCTCTGACGGCCCTCACCATCGAAATTGTCCGGCGCAAGCCAGCGCTCATAGGCCGCCTTGCGGGCTGGCCATTCGCTGTCGAGCATCGAAAAGCGCAGGTGTGTCGCGGTTGCGTCCCTTGACGCATCATGTGCTGGCGGAAAATCCCCTCGAACGTGAAGCCGAAGCCGCTCGCGGCGCGGCGGACGGCGGTTGAGGACGTTGCACTTCCGAATTCGTAGCGGCGATGCAGCCAAGCTCGTCGAAGACATATTGCGCAGCAACAGATAGCTTGCGCCTCGGTCGTTGATCCGCCGTGCGCTGAATCGACTTGCGATACAGATGTTGCCGATTTCGACGACCGCGATTGACAGCATCGATGCTCAGGAAGGTCTGGTAGCCTACCGCGCGCCCCGAGGCGTTGTCGATCACGGCGAAGAACAGCGGATCGGCGGAGCGAGCTTCGCCTCGACGTTCGCGCGGAACTTCAGCCGCCGTATGGCCCATCGACAGCTAGGCCCACACGGCTTCGCGCGAGCGTCACCGTTCGATACCATCATAGAGCGCCAGAGATCGCCGTCGTCTCGTCGCGTCGATGAGGCCCGCGCAATGATCCTGCCGATAACGGCGTCGACCCGCGCCAAATCGCCGTTCAGACAGATCACCGCGTCCGGCCAGGGCGTCAGCGGCTCGTCGACGGCGATCATCGATGCGCTTGGGTCACACTCAGCGAGCTAAGTGGCTGTAGCTCACTGGAGTGATCCGCATCAATGGTTGTCGCGCGGCACGCCCATGGTCTGCGCCAGGCGCTGGTACTGAACCGCCGGCTTCAGCACCATGCCCTCGTCGAACTGCGCCACCATCTCGCGCTGGATCTGCTGCCATGGCGTCTGGCTCTTCGGATAGGGGAACCCGCCGTTTTGGGCGAGCGTCGCGCGACGCTCGTTCAGCTCGTCGTCCGATATCAGGATGTTGGCGGTGCCCTTCTTGAGATCGATGCGCACCCGGTCGCCGGTCTTGATCAGCGACAATCCCCCTCCCGCCGCCGCCTCAGGCGAAGCGTTGAGGATCGAGGGCGAGCCGGAGGTGCCCGACTGCCGGCCGTCGCCGACGCAAGGGAGCGCGTGCACGCCCTTTTTGAGAAGCGCCGCAGGCGGCTGCATGTTGACCACTTCCGCGCCGCCCGGATAGCCGATCGGGCCCGTGCCGCGAATGAACAGAATGCTGTGCTCGTCGATCTTGAGCTTCGGATCGTCGATGCGGTGGTGATAGTCCTCGGGCCCTTCGAACACGATCGCCCGGCCTTCAAACGCGTCCGGGTCCTTCGGGTTGGAGAGGAAGCGGGCGCGGAACTCCGCGTCGATGACGCTCGTCTTCATGATCGCGTCATTGAACAGATTGCCGCTAAGGACGACGAATCCAGCGTCCTCCTTCAACGGCTTGTCGATCGGCATGATGACGTCGTGATCGTCCGAATGGATCTTGGCGCAGTTTTCCCCCATCGTCTTGCCGTTGACGGTCAGCGCCTTTTCGTGGATGAGCTTGCGCTTCATCAGTTCGTTGACGACCGCCGGAACGCCGCCGGCGCGGTGATATTCCTCGCCAAGATATTTGCCGGCAGGCTGCATGTTGACGAGCAGCGGCACCTTGTGCCCGATCGTCTCCCAATCCTGAATCGACAGCGGCACGCCGATGTGGCGGGCGATGGCGTTGATGTGGATCGGCGCGTTGGTCGAGCCGCCGATGGCGCTGTTGACGACGATCGTGTTCTCGAACGCCTCGCGCGTCAGGATGTCCGACGGCTTCAGGTCCTCCCACACCATTTCGACGATTCGCTGGCCGGTCCGATAGGCGATCTGGCCACGCTCGCGATGGGGCGCAGGGATGGCTGCGCAGCCGGGCAGACTCATGCCGAGCGCCTCGGCGAGCGAGTTCATGGTCGAGGCCGTGCCCATCGTGTTGCAATGGCCGACCGAGGGCGCCGAGGAGGTGACGATCTCCATGAACTCTTCATAGTCGATCTTGCCTTCGGCAAGGTCGGCGCGCGCCTGCCAGACGACGGTGCCCGAGCCGCTGCGCTGACCGTGGTGCCAGCCGTTGAGCATCGGTCCGCCGGAGAGGACGATCGCGGGAATGTTGACCGTCGCCGCCGCCATGATGCAGGCCGGCGTCGTCTTGTCGCAGCCGGTCGTCAGCACCACGCCGTCGATGAAATAGCCCATCAGGATTTCGACGAGGCCGAGATAGGCGAGATTGCGGTCGAGCGCCGCGGTCGGCCGTTTTCCCGTCTCCTGAATCGGGTGCACCGGAAATTCGAACGCGAGCCCCCCGGCCGCGGTGATGCCGTCGCGCACGCGCTTGGCGAGTTCAAGGTGATGGCGATTGCAGGGCGAAAGATCAGAGCCGGTCTGCGCAATGCCGATGATCGGCTTGCCGGAGCGCAGTTCGCCGGGCGTCAAGCCGAAATTGAGGTAGCGCTCGAGATAGAGGGCGGTCATTCCGGGGTTGTCCGGATTGTCGAACCATTGTTTGGATCGCAACTGCCGCTTGCCGCCGCCGTTTGATTTGGTCTTGGATTTGTCGGCCATCGCTCTCGTTTGCCTCCCTGGCGCATGTTCGTCGCGCCGGCGCTGTCATGCCAGTATGAACCAGGTCACGGTGCGAATTCAATGTTTCGCTTGCGGAAGCCGGCTCCAGGCTGCCGGTACGGCCACCCGAATAGCGCCTCACATCGCGAGCGGCGAGACGCCGAACAGCCAGAGATGCAGGCCGCCAATCAGCAGCGCATAAACGACCAAGCCTACGACAACCGCGCCGGCCGTCGCGGGGAGTAGCGGCTCGGGATAGACGACGCCGTTCCGCCGGTCGCGGGCGTACGAGCTTACGAGATCCGCAGCCGACCAGACGAAGAAGGCGCCGAACAGCAGCAGATCCGCCGCAGATCCATTGGCGAAGAGGTGGCCTGCGCTCCACAAGAGCACGGACCATAGCATCGGATGATGGGTCAGGACCGCAATATGGCTTCGCTTGAAGAGAAAGCCCGCAAGCAGAATCAGCGCGACCAGCATCAGAAGCATCGTGATGTGACGGGCGCCCGCCGGGGGCGTCCAAAGCTGCGGCGCATCATAGCGCGCTCGCGCGAACCCCCAGACGATCAGCACGAAGCCAATCACCGACACGAGCGAATAAATGCCTTTCCACGGGCCCTCGCCGATCCGCGCGATTGCTCGCTCGCGACCGCTCTCGGAGACAATGCGGGTCGAGTGAAGGCCGAGAAAGATGACGAGGCCGAGGACCAGAATCGCCATGGGCAGTTTCGCTTTGAGGCCGAAGTCGTTCGTTAGCTGGGAACGTTAGGCGTCCAAACACGACGAAGGCAAGACCAGCGCGCCCTTGCGCCATCCCCCGACCGCGTCGCATGGAGACGGCGATCCACAAGGACGCCCGCGATGACCTGGTCTTCCGCCCAGTATGTCAAATTCGAACATGAGCGAACCCGGCCCGTGCGCGATCTCGTGGCGCGAATTCCGAACGCCGAAGTTCTCAGCGCCGCTGACATTGGCTGCGGTCCCGGCAATTCGACCGAAGTCCTGCGTGAGCGCTATCCGGGCGCGCGCATCATCGGCCTCGATTCCTCGACCGATATGATCGAAGCGGCGCGGAGGCGTCTCCCCGACATCGCCTTCGAGGTGGCGGACATTCGCGAATGGCTTCCGAAGGCGCCGCCCGACGTGATCCTCGCCAACGCCGTCTTGCAATGGATTCCGGATCACGAGACGCTCTTGCCGGCGCTGATCGCCAAACTCGGTCCCGGCGGAACGCTCGCGGTGCAAATGCCAGACAATCTCGATGAGCCGTCGCATCTCCTCATGCGCGAGACCGCGAGCGACGGGCCATGGGCGGCGAAGCTTAAGGACGCCGCAGGCGCTCGCACCGAAAGGCATCCCCCCGACTGGTATTTCCGCCTGCTGCGCGCCCATGCGCCCCATGTCGACGTCTGGCGCACAACTTACTTTCATCCGCTCGCCGGCGCGCGGGCCATCGTCGAATGGCTGAAGGGAACCGGCCTTCGCCCTTTCCTCGATCCGCTCGAGAACAGCGAGCGGGAGGCTTTTTTGGCTCGCTATGAGGAGGCGGTCGCCAAAGCCTATCCGGCGGAGGCGGACGGGACCGTTCTTCTCCCGTTTCCCCGGCTGTTCGTCGTAGCCACGCGTTGAACCAAGCGTTTGCGCCTTGCCTTCGGCGAAGATAGCGTGAAGCGCCGTGAGGGAGGACGCCATGCCCAAATATTTGTTCGAGGCCCGCTACAGTCCGGAAGGCGCCATTGGTCTCGCGAAGGAAGGCGGAACGGGCCGCCGGGACGCCGTCAAGAAGCACCTCGAGGATGTCGGCGGCAAGTTGGAATCGATGTATTTCGCGTTCGGCGATGTTGATTGTTTCGTCATCGTCGACCTGCCCGACAATGTGAGCGCGGCGGCCCTTTCTCTCGCCGTGAACGAGAGCGGTCTGATCACCAGCAAGGCGATCGTGCTGTTGACGCCCGAGGAAATGGACAAAGCGGGCAAGACAAAGGTCCACTTCAGGGCGCCGGGCAAGAAGGCTCCGGCCTGATGCTTCCAACGCGCCGGTTCTTCGTGCTATGGCCGGCGCGTTTTCCAAGCGCCCGTAGCTCAACTGGATAGAGTATCGGTCTTCGAAACCGAGGGTTGGCGGTTCGAACCCGTCCGGGCGCGCCAAATAAATCAAGTCTTTATGCGATAATATCAACCTAGAAAGCCCGCGGCAATTTTAGCTGGGTATGCATTAGGGTAACGGACCTCCCCTCACCCCTCGCAACGCGGATGATCACGTCGCTGTAGCTCTCGCCTGGACCGCGTAGGCCTATTGCTAGGGCGTCTGTGCCGGAACGGTCGGTGCCGAAAGGTGGCGCAGCGGATGGTGACGGTGCGGATGACGAGGAGGCAATCGGCGCAGCGGATGATGGGGAGGCAGATGATGCGCGGGCGGCGCAGGCGGCGCTTGCTGTGCGACTGCGTAACCAGCGAGGCCTATGGTAAGCGCAGCCGCGACGACGAGGGTCTTGATCATGGCTCCAAGCCTTCCAACTTCGTTGAGGAGCCTATTGTGGCATGCTCGCGTTGAGGAGCGAGATCCTCCGAGTTGGGTTTGCAGCATGTCCCGCATTGTAAAGCGTTCGACCTCGCAGGCCGTCAAGTTCGACCCATCAGGCCGAAGTCGACGCGATTCTCCCCTTCCGCGCTTCGTCCCTCCGCAGCTTTCGCAGCCGGTCGAGAAGCCTCCGTCGGGGCCGCAGTGGCTGCACGAGATCAAGCTCGACGGCTATCGTATGGCCGCGCGCATCGACAATGGCCGCGTGCAACTCCTGACCCGCACCGGGCTCGACTGGACCGCCAAATATCCAAGCGCCGTCGCGGCGCTCGCGAACCTGAACGTGAAGACCGCCTACATCGACGGCGAACTCTGCGGCGTTGACGACGCCGGATTGCCGAGCTTCGCGCAGACGCAGGCGGCGACCGACGGCGAGCGCGACGTGCAGCTCGTCTATTACGCCTTCGATCTCTTGCATCTCGACGGCCGCGACGTCTCGGGCTTGCCGCTCATCGAGCGCAAGGCGCTGCTCGAGCCGTTGGTCGCAAACAAGCCCGGCCTTCAGTTCAATGGCCACGAGACAGGCGACGGCGAACTCATCCTGAAGCACGCCGGCAAGCTCGGCTTTGAAGGCGTCGTCTCCAAGACGATCGACGCGCCCTACGCGCCGGGAAACCGCGGCCTATGGCGCAAAGCCAAAGCGCTCAACCGCCAGGAGTTCGTCATCGTCGGCTGGTCCGATCCGGAAGGGTCGCGGCCGCATCTCGGCGCGCTGCTGCTCGGCTACTACACCGACGACGGCAAGCTCATCTATGCCGGCCGCGTGGGCACAGGGATGCCCGTCAAGGTCCTCGCCGATCTGCGGCGCCGCCTCGATCCGCTGGCCCGCAAGACGTCGCCTCTGAGCGTTCCGCCGCCCCGCTCAGACGCGCTTCGGGTCGCCGCTCGTGCTCTCACGTGTGCACTGGGTCGAGCCGAAGCTTGTCGCGGAGATCACGTATTTGACCTGGACGGCTGACAATCTCTTGCGGCACACGGTTTACGTCGGGCTGCGCGAGGACAAGCCGGCAGAGGAGGTGCGGCGAGAAGTCGCACGGGCTTAGTAGGCGGAAGCGGACAAGGCTCAATCGACCAGCGACAGTCCCGAGTCGACGTGAAGCGGACATTGTCGGCCGCCGGGTTGCGGCAGTGCGACATCCGGCGTGGATGCCTCGGACGGCCGACGATGTACCTTCGAGAGGGCGCTAAAATCCGTCTTCGTGACGCCTCGTCGCTCCTCGCGTCGTCTGCATCGATCGCAATCGGGAGACTTCCCTCGGAGAGAATTTTAGACTGCCTCGTCTTGAATCCTGCGCGAGTTACGGAACGATGTTGTGGTTGAGGCGGAACAGGTTCTTCGGGTCGTAGCGACGTTTGATTTCCATGAGCCGGGCATAATTTTCGCCGTAGGCGCTCTGCACCCGCTCCTCTTCATCGCCGGGCATGAAGTTCACATAGGCCGTGCCAGAGGCGAATGGGGCCGTTGCCTCGAAGGCCCCTCCTTGCCCATTCAATATGCTGCTCGTCCGCTGACCGGTCCCGCCAGCGGGAGTGCACATTCATACCGAAGTGCGCGTTGCGTTGCGGGAAGGCGGTCGAGGAAACCGGCACGCGCGTTGCGGCGCCGCCGATGTGGAAGATGAAGATTTCGCATTCGGGTCCGGGCGCGGCTCGGGCCGCCTCGACGACAGCGCTGATCGCGCCATCGGAAAGCTCGGCAAAATCACGCGTCTTCCAATAGTTCCTGGCTCCGGGAGTGAGCAACGGGTCGAAGGCGGTCTGCCAGCCGGCGAACGGATTGGGTCCGACGACATCGGCAATCGGCCCGCCGAGCCCTCTTATCGCAGCTGTCGCGCGCTCGCCTTCGGCGAGGTCGCCGACATAGCACATCGCGAGAACAAGCACCTTGCGGCCGTGCCACTCGGTCGGCAGGAACGGCAAGGGCGGGGCGTCGCGCAGCACCGCCCAGCAGGTCAGTTCGTCCGGCGAGCGTTCCAGCAATGCGCTATATTGTTTCAGAAGAGCATCGGCGCCGTCGAGCGAGTGAACGACCAGCCCTGAGAGGACTTGCTGCCCCACCGCGCGCAACTTGAATTCGAATGATGTGACGATCCCGAAGTTGCCGCCGCCGCCTCGCAGCGCCCAGAAGAGGTCCGCGTTCTCGGTTGAGCTCGCGCGGAGCATTTTACCTTCGGCCGTCACGACGTCCGCGGCGACAAGGCTGTCGATCGTCAAGCCATATTTGCGCGTGATCCAACCGAAACCGCCGCCGAGCGTAAGGCCGGCGATCCCGGTGGTCGAGTTGATGCCAGTCGGGACCGCGAGTCCATAGGGCGTTGTCGCAGCGTCGACGTCTGCGAGCGTTGCGCCGGGTCCGACCCGCGCCTGCGATGTTTGCGGGTCAACGTTCACCGACCGCATCGGGGACAGGTCGATCACCATGCCTTCATCGCATATTGCGTTGCCAGCGATATGGTGGCCGCCACCCTTCACCGCGACCAGGAGACCATTATCGCGGCGCGAACTGGACGCATCGGAGGACATCGCCCGCCTCCTCGCATTTCACGATAAGCGCCGGCCTACGGTCGATCGTCGCGTTCCAGATCACCCTTGCGTCATCATAGGTAGACGCTTTTGGATCGACGACTTTTCCCCTTATCCCGCGCCGGAAGTCCTCGAGCGTTCCAGTCGCGATGTCTTTCGGTTCGCCTTCAATTGATTTGAATATCATCCCCATGGCGATCCTCCTTATCGGAAGGTTTGCGGAGGTCTGAAATCTGCGCCCCGCACCCACTTCGTGCGGCCCACAATCCGCTCAATTCGCCGAAAACAGTAGGGCGGCGCGTCCGAATCTCTTGATCCCTGCGTCCTTTGCCGGCGTCAAAAGACGTGTACAGTCAGCCCTCGGAGGAGGCCCCTCATGGACGTGCTGTCGGATGTGCTGCGTTCCGTGCGACTGACTGGCGCCGTCTTTTTCGACATGGAAGCCCATTCGCCATGGGTCGGGACAACCCCGAGGTCCGAGGTCATCTCCCGGTCTCGTCATGCCGGAGGCGGAGCATGTCATCTGCTTCCATGTCCTCACCGCCGGAACGTGCTGGGTCGAACTGGCGGACCGTTCGCTCCCCCCGGTGGCGCTCTCGGCTGGAGACGTGGTCGTCGTCGGCAAGGGCAACTCGCACTTTCTCTGCTCGACGCCGGGAATGCGTGGCGAGGCCGATCTTGCCGTCTACGAGCGCCCGACAGACCGCCGGCTACCAATACCTCACATTCTCAGCGAGACCACCGGCGGGCTCGAGACGTGCCACTTCGTTTGCGGCTATCTCGGGTGCGATTTGCGCCCCTTCAATCCGCTGCTCGACGCGTTGCCGCGCCTGTTACACGCCCGTGCGTCCGCCGCGAGCCAAGGGTGGCTAACGAACCTGCTTCGCACGGCGGTCGACGAGACCGAGGATGATAGGGCCGGCCGCGAGACGATGCTGGCGAAATTGGCCGAGCTTTTGTTCGTTGACGTCCTTCGCAAGCATGTCGGCGAATTGGCAGACGACCGGCCCGGATGGTTCTCCGGATTGCGGGATCGGCACGTCGGCGCTGCGCTCCGACTGATCCACGCCAAGCCGTCCCAGGACTGGACGCTCGACGCCCTCGCTCACGAGATAGGGGCTCTCGAGGTCGCTCTTCGCCAAGCGGTTCAACGATCTCGTCGGCGTGTCCGCCGATTGAGTATCTCGTGCGATGGCGGGTGCAGCTGGCGGCCCGGCTCCTAGACCAGGGCGCGAGGATCACCGAGACCGCCGACAGCGTCGGCTACGAATCCGAAGCGACTTTCAGCCGAGTCTTCAAGCGCGTCGCTGGTGCGCCGCCGGGCGCATGGCGCCGGGCTCGACCGAAAGTCGATCAGTTCAAGCCGGATAGCGGGTTAGCTCTGCACGATAGCGCGCTGATTTCGCGCAGCGTTCTTCACGTATGTAGGACTTCCACGGACTGT